>JBCBKL010000006.1:0-166535 GCA_038521825.1 Pseudomonadota bacterium
TCGTGATACGCCCCTGATCGATAACCAGCGGCTTGGCCTCAGGCGTGTCAACCAGCGAAATTGGCTGCGCAATCGTTTCCATGCCTTCGGCGACAACGCCAATCTGGCGGAAGAAAGTGGTCAACGCCCACATGATCCAGCCCGTCATCGCATTAAGGCGCAGGGTCAGCGCCGTCGCAGCTGCCACTGTACCGACGCTTGCTGTTCCCTGCATCCAAAGCACGAAGGCCCAGCCAACGACTCCGACGATCAGCAAACCATTTAAGGTCACCAGAACGGCATCCATGACCGTATAAAGCCGCATCTCTGTCTGGAATGTCGCGCGGCTCTTTTCGATGGCATCCTTGGCGTATTCCAACTCGCTTTCATGATGCGCGAACATCTTCACCGAATGGATGTTGGTGTAAGCGTCGACCACCCGGCCCGTGACCAGTGACCGCGCATCCGAAGCGGCCTGAGACGCGGGACCGACACGTTTGACCGTCCAGGAAACCAGCAGGGCGTACAGACCGAACCAGATCGCCAGCGGCAGCAACAGGCGCGGATCTGCGGCCGTCAACAGGATGGCGGCGCCGATCAGATAGGCCAGCGCGAACGAGATCGCGTCGAATACCTGAAACACGACCTCGCCCGCCGCGGGAGGCGTCTGCATGATACGGTTGGCGATGCGCCCGGCAAAATCGTTCTCAAACCAGCCAACTGATTGGCGTAATACATGTTTATGCGCCCGCCAGCGGATCAGGGTCCCGAAATTCGGGAGAATGGTATTGTTCAGGATCAGCACGTCGACCAACTGGATCGCGGGACGAACGAACAGGATCAGCAGGGCTACGATGATCAATTCGGTACCGTGGAGCGCCCAGACCTCGGCAGGCGAACCACCCAGCAGATCAACAATACGACCCATATAATAGATCAGGCCGATCTCGATTGCGGCGACCACGATCGACAGAAGCGCGGCAAGCGCGAAGATCCGATAGAACGGTCGAGAATAGTCTTTAAGGAACGGATAGACCTGTTGCGGGGGCGTATCCGTCTCAGTGTAGCGGACGTACGGGTCGACAAGATTTTCGAAGTACTTAAACATCGGAAGAAACCAGATTTTGATTGCAGATCATGTGAGTGAGCGGCGCGATCGGCCGTCCACAAAAGGGCTGAGACACCGATCAAATGACGTTGGTGTTCACAATCCTTAGGTACATGCTGCGCTCCTCCGAGTTGGTGATTTCGGGATACCGCAATCCGGACCCAGAGTCACCCCAAGAGTTGTTCGGCTGATAGCGAAAGATCGGATGCCAGCCACTTGGATTGGAGTTCGCGCAACTTCTTGCCGAGTGCCGGACCGGAATACTGACCGGCAAGGTCTTTCGACGATACCGGAAATTGCGCACGCGACCCGTCATCGACCATTTCGATCACCGTCTTGTCGGGAACCTGAGCCCGCATCGCATAGTCCAATGCGACGGCACTGGCACCCGACGTCCGACCAAGAAGAAACCCAATCGCGCGCGGACCGGTTCCCATGGCCAGCATCTCATGCAGATTTTTGAGCTCTTTGCTTTGAGCATTCGAAAGTCGAAGCTGCGCCTTGGCATCCTGAACACCAAGAGCCGCCAGTCGTCTGATCGGCTCTGGGTTTATCTCGAGGTGTTCTTCGACCAGCAACAGCGGTCCGATCAAATCAACCGCCGCCCCCGGCAGCACCTGTGCAAGTACCCCAGTCCTTTCCATCAGTCGTAGGGCCATCAATGGATCAGGCGCTGACAAAAGCTTGATCATCTCTGCTCCGACACGCTCAACTGACAGGGCGCCAAGATGATCGGCAAGATTGGCGATAGCATTCAACGCCTCGGGGTCTGCGCCTTCGCCCGGATCAGCATACCAAGCAAAAAATCGGAAAAACCGCAGAATGCGCAAATAATCTTCCCGGATCCGCTGTACCGGATCGTCAATGAAACGAAGCCGCCGATTCATGGCGTCTTGAAGACCGCCCAGTGGGTCGATCAAGTGACCCGACCGGTCAGCATAAAGCGCGTTCATCGTGAAATCCCGCCGTCGGGCATCATCTTCGATTTGGTCAGAAAAGGAAACGACCGCACGTCGGCCATCGGTCTCAACATCCTTCCGAAATGTGGTGACCTCAAACGGTTTGCCATCGACGATAACGGTGACGGTCCCAAACTCGATTCCTGTCGGAATGGCCTGAAAGTCGGCCTTTCTTGCCAAATGCATCACCTCTCTTGGTGCGGCATCGGTAGAGAGGTCAACATCGCTGTTTGGTTCGTTCAGTATCGCGTTGCGGACGCATCCCCCGACAAAGTAAGCTTTGTAGCCCTCAGCTTCGATCGTTTCACACAGCAATTGTGCTGCGGGATCGGCTAGCCAAGCGGTGGACTTGGGTATCACGATGTCATCAGATCCGACCATGTCCGCAACATACGCGCGGTTGCGCCCCAAATGTAGTAGGGACCGAAAGGAACGACGTAATAGGCCCGTTGGTGGCCACGCCACCGCCTCGACTGAACGCGATAGTTTTCAGGCGCCAGCAGAAAATCGGTCGGCACACAAAAAACCTCGTCGACTTCTCCACTTTCGGGTCTGATCTCGAAAGGCCGCTCGATAACGGCCACCACCGGCGTCACAAGGAAACCCGTTACGGTTTCGTGCGTTGGCAACGTTCCCAAGACGCGCACGATGGATGTCGGTAAACCGATTTCTTCCTCAGCTTCACGCAGCGCGGCATCGACGACGGTTGCGTCGCCTTCATCCTGCTTGCCCCCCGGAAACGCGATTTGGCCCGGATGGTGTTTCAGGGCGGATGACCGTTTGGTCAGCAGAATGCCGTGACCAGCGGAATCTCTTGCGATCGGGACGAGGACGCCGGCGGGACGAAGCCGGCGCCCCTCAGGAAGCCGAAACTCGGGGTTCAGATCGAAGTCGGAAGACGGGCCACCGCCGCGGTTCAGCGCAGTTTCAACCTTGCCGATGAAATCAGTCACCGGCGGATTGCTTTGCCTCGAACCCGACGGTCGCGGGATCAAGCACGTAATGGGCCCCACAGAACTGACAATCCGCAGTCACGGAGCCCTCGGGGGTCGTCATCTGTTCGATATCCCTGGCCGAATAGATTGACAGGCTCTGACGAACGCGATCTTCGGAGCAGGTGCATCCAAATCGGACCGGTTGCGCGTCAAAAACACGCGGCGTTTCTTCGTGAAACAGCCGGACGAGCAGGTCGCTCGGTGCTACCTGCGGCCCAATCAGCTCTATTTCTTCGACCGTATCCAACAGCGTATTGGCCCGGTTCCAATTCTCCGATTCAGCATCATTCAGCAGATCATGGGCGGCCAGGACGTCTCCATTGCCTTCGCCCTGGGCTACAAACGGTGAGGCCTTTGGCATGTGTTGAAGCATAACGCCGCCGCCCCGCCAGTGTTGGGGAACACCAGGGGATACAGACTCACCAAAACTGAGCGCAAAGCGTGTCGGCAGTTGTTCGGATTGCGCGAAATACGATTCCGCACATGAGGCCAGCGATCCACCTGTCAAAGGCGTGATGCCCTGGTAGGGCGTCATATCCGTGCCTTGGTCGATCATGATAGCAAAATAGCCTTCGCCGACCTGATCATAAGGTGACGTGTCGGTCAGCCTGTCATGGTCATAGCTGGCATAGGCGCGGATTCGTGCGGTTTCGCCCTCTTCCTCGGGGCCGAAGTAATCGGTCGCGATCATTCGCACCGCCCCTTTGGACTGGACCTGAAGCGACAATTTCCACCGCAGTTTGATCGTCTGACCAATCAAAGCGGTCAAAAGCGCCATCTCCGCCACCAGTGCCTCGACCGGCTTTGGATAGTCGTGCTGTTTCAAGATCCCTTCGAGGACCCCGTCCAGACGCGCAACGCGCCCTCGGATGTCAGAGGCATCGAGTTGGAAGGGCAGGACGCTATCGTCCCACGCAAGTTGTGTTCCGCTGGTCATCGGGGTTTCCTTATCTGCCACGCATTGGCATATCGCGACAATATAGGCGAGGCGATGAGAACTGGAAGGGGCACCATCAATGCGGCGTGTCGGACCAAAGCCGGAGGCAGGGCGCAAGTATCGGGCGCGACCGGGTGCATACGCCATTCTGCCGAAACGCGGCAAGGTTCTACTGACCGCACAATTCGACGATCAGTTCGACATCCAACTACCGGGTGGCGGTGTTGATCCGGGTGAGTCGAGCCTGGCAGCCTTGCATCGTGAGGTTCTGGAGGAAACGGGTTGGAGCATCACGCGTCCCAGGCGATTGGGCGCCTTTCGGCGTTTTGTCTTTATGCCTGAATATGATCTATGGGCTGAAAAGATCTGTCACATCTACATTGCAACGCCCGCAAGGAAGATCAGACCTATTTCAGAGCCGTGCCATGAAGCCTTGTGGATACCGTTGCCGCTCGCGGCGAACGTTCTCGCAAACGAAGGGGACAGATCCTTCGTTCGAGATTACGCGTCGGCATCGCGTCCGTGAAATTCAAACAAAACGCCCGAGACATCATCGGGAAAACCGCTGGTACCGGCGAATTCGCCTAGCTTCCAGGTAAGCGCCTCAAGAAGCGCCTCACCCCGTGATTCCCACAGTTCGGCCAGGATCGTCGCAAGACCATCTTCACCTAACATCTGCCCATCCGCTGACGGGCATTCCGTCACCCCGTCAGAGAGCATCAACAAGCGATCTCCAGGTTCAAGCACAAACTCGAACTGAGTGAACGAGATGTTCGACATCAGACCTACGGGGAAGCCACCAGGACCTTCCTGTTCGATACCACCTGCCTTGCGCTGAACGACCGGATGCGGATGTCCAGCCTGTGCCATGGTCACCCTGCCGCTGGAAAGGTCAACGTCAGCGAGCAGCATGGTGAAGTACAGCTCGGTCTCCATTTCATCGAGCACCATGCCGTTGATGGTTTCGATGACCTCGCCCGGCGGTCTGGAGGCAAATGTGCCATCGTCCAGACGTTCCAGCGCAACGTTCTGGTCTGGTGCCGTTGCAGACAAGTAACCCGCGAGCCGTGCCGTCATCAGGGCAGAGCTGATCCCATGACCAGAGACATCAATCGCATAAAGGCCCAGATGACCCTCCGCAGCCGGATAAAACCCAACAAGATCGCCGCCGACATGACCGCTTGATCGCAACATGAGAGACAGATCCGCCGTCTCGAAGTTCTTGAATTTCTCGCGGACCAGCGACTGCTGCAGCTGCTTGGCCTCGATCAGGTCGTTATCGACAGAGTCATAAAGGCGCTGCAGTTCATCCAACGTATCGGTGATGATCCGGTTCTTCTCGGTGAGTTCCCGCTGCATCTTAAGGATCCGTTCACCGGCAGTAATCCGGGCCCGCAGTTCGTGCGCATTGACCGGTTTGGTCAGGAAATCATCCGCGCCGGAATCCAGCCCGCGCGCAATCTCATCCTTTTCGCTTTTGGACGTTAGAAGGATGAAATAGCCGTACTCATCACCGGGCAACGCGCGAAACGCCTTGCAAAATTCCAACCCGTCCATACCGGGCATCATCCAATCGCTCAGAACGAGGTCAGGATGGTGTTCGCGACAGATTTCCAAGGCTTCGAAGCCGGTTTCCGCCTCAAGCACGTCATAGCCCCAGCGCTTGAGTGACGACAATAAAATCTTCCGCTGCAGCTTACTATCGTCGACGATCAGGATACTCTGGGCGATCGTCGACCAGCCGTCGGAACCCGTTACTTCAGCTTGTTCTGCGTGAGACCGCATCGCACCACACCCGATATACTTGACTTGGGATGGCTAAATCGTGGCGCTTAAAGATGCATGAAGCCGAAACATTCTTCGCCTAAATCTTTAGCGGTTACCGTTTCTTAACTGCCGCGTGGAACACATCTGCCAAGCTGATGGAGACGGACATGATCGACTGGCAGCGGGTTGCGGCACTAAAGGAAGAAGTCGGCGCCGAAGACTTTGATGAAGTGGTGGAACTCTTCCTCGAAGAAGTCGACGAGGTAATTGACCGTTTGCGGGAATGCACTGATCGGGACCAGCTCGAGGCAGACATGCACTTTCTTAAAGGCAGCGCAATGAACCTTGGGTTCGAATGCTTTTCCGATCTCTGCCAGATGGGTGAACAAATGTCAGCCAACGGACAAGCGGCGGATGTTGACGTTGCGGCGGTGCTGAATTGCTATGATAAATCCCGGGCCGCATTCCTCGGAGGGATGTATCAGGCAGCCTAGACCAGCTTGTAAAAATCTTCGGCCTTGGGTTGACCAAACGTCGAATACGCAAACGCACGCAATTTTCGCATCCCTGCGAGCCAGCGGTCCGGATCCTGGGCCCGCAGCACCACATAGTCAGCAACCTGTGAATGGGGCAGAATACGAAAGTGCCCCGCAGAAACCCCATCGACAATGGTCTTTGCCACTTCATCAGCGGTGAGCAGACTTTGATGCGCAGCAGCATCATCATCAGACAGATTAATCAGCGGCGTCGCGACATACTGGGGACAAACGACCGAGACACCGATGCCCTGATCGCCATGCGTGATGTTCAAAGACTCCGCAAAGCTGACTGCAGCGTGTTTTGTGGCAGAATAAGCGGCATCATCGATCTGATTGAGAAGTCCCGCTGCAGATGCAACGTTCACAAAGTATCCCGCACCGCGTTCAAGCATTTTTGGCAAGCACGCCCGCGCCGCATAGACATGTGACATGACGTGAACTTCCCAATTCAGCGCCCAAACATCGTTTGAAGCCGAAGCTGCGTGGCCCTCCTGTCCGGCAGCCACCCCGGCGTTCGAGACAAAGCAATCCACTTGGCCAAACTCATCTTCAGCATAGGCCACTAGGTCGACGATTTCGGGCTCCCGTCGCACATCGCAGACTTTGTGGATTGCACCAATTTCATCAGATATTAACTGAGTTGCTTCGCTATCGCGGTCCGCGATACACACCCGCCCACCGTGCGAAACGATGTGCCGGGCAAGCGCCGCGCCGATACCGCTTGCTCCGCCGGTTATCACCACGCCCTTATCTGCAAAATCCACGATCAACCTCCCTAGATGACGAACTCAGCCACCGTCTCATCATTGGTAATGTCCGTGTAGACAAAGCCAGCCGCATCCAGCTTTTCGAACAGCCTTGCAAAGTTTTGCGGTTCGGTCGTCTCAATCCCGATGAGAACGGAGCCAAAGTTTCTTGCGGACTTCTTGAGATATTCGAAACGCGCGATGTTGTCGTGTGGGCCGAGATAATTAAGGAAATCCTTCAACGCCCCCGGGCGCTGAGGTAGCCGAAGAATGAAGTATTTCTTGAGGCCAGAAAACCGCTGCGCCCGTTCCTTGACTTCCGGCAAGCGCTCGAAGTCGAAATTCCCTCCACTGGTCACGCACACCACGGTCTGACCCGCAATGTGGTCATGTAGTTGTGGCAGTGCATCGATGACCAAAGCACCAGCCGGTTCGAGTACAATCCCCTCTACGTTGAGCATCTCGAGGATCGACACGCAAATCCGGTCTTCCGGTGAAATAACGACATCGGCCGGATCAACGTCGTTCAGCCGGGCGAATGTCCGGTCACCCAGTCGAGCCACCGCAGCCCCGTCCACAAAGTTATTTAGAGTCGCCAGCGTTTCAGGCTTTCCCGCTTTCAACGCCGCCAAAAGGCTCGCACCGCCGGCCGGTTCCACAAACGAAAATGCTGTCTTGGCCTGCAGATAGCTGCGCACACCGGCGGCCAAACCACCACCACCGACCGGAAGAACGATCCGGTCGGGATAGCCTTTCATCTGGGCCTCGATTTCGACACCAACGCTTGCTTGACCCTCGATCACATCATCATCATCGAAGGGCGACAGAAAATGCGCGCCCTCGCGCTCGCAATAAGATTTGGATGCCGCCAGCGTCTCATCGAAATAGTCGCCGGTAAGCTCAATCTGGATGTTGTCGCCGCCAAACATCCGGGTCTTCTGGATCTTTTGCTCGGGCGTCGTGACGGGCATGAAAATCACGCCGCGCTTGTCGAAATGGCGGCACATGTAAGCGACGCCCTGGGCATGGTTACCAGCGCTGGCACAAACGAACGTGTCGACATCAAGCACTTTGCGCATCGCGTTGAATGCACCGCGCAGCTTGTATGACCTTACAGGGCTCAGATCTTCGCGTTTCAGCCAGATGTCCGCACCACAACGATCTGAAAGGTGAGCGTTCCGTTGCAGCGGTGTGGGTGGAAATACCGCGCGCATGGCTTTTTCGGCAACTCGCGCAGCCTCTGCAAAGTCGGGATCTGATGGCCTGTCTAGCATCCTCTTGGCGTAAGGCGGAGAATGAGCGGGGTCAATCTTGCTGATCTGATTGAAACCGGTTATCGGCGGCCCGATGCGTCTGAAGGGGATGACAATGAGCGCGCCGAAAAAAGTAGTGCTGGCCTATTCCGGGGGTCTCGATACCTCGATCATTCTGAAATGGCTGCAGACTGAATACGGCTGCGAGGTCGTCACCTTCACGGCGGACCTGGGCCAAGGAGAAGAGCTGGAACCAGCGCGCAAAAAGGCCGAGATGATGGGCGCAAGCGCGATCTACATCGAGGATTTGCGCGAAGAGTTCGTTCGCGACTTTGTCTTCCCGATGTTCCGCGCCAACGCTCTTTATGAAGGTCTTTACCTGCTTGGAACGTCCATTGCCCGCCCGCTCATCTCAAAGCGTCTGGTGGAGATCGCCGAGGCCGAGGGCGCAGATGCGGTGTCGCATGGCGCAACCGGAAAGGGGAACGACCAGGTTCGGTTTGAACTCAGCGCTTATGCACTGAACCCCGACATCAAGGTGATCGCGCCTTGGCGTGAATGGAATTTGTCGAGCCGCAGCAAGCTGATCGACTTTGCCGAAAAGAACCAGATCCCGATTGCCAAGGACAAGCGCGGCGAGGCGCCGTTCAGCGTCGATGCAAATCTGCTGCACACATCGTCCGAGGGCAAGGTGCTTGAAGATCCGGCCGAGGATGCACCGGACTATGTTTATCAGCGTACGGTCAATCCGGAGGACGCACCCGCGTCGCCTGAATTCATCGAGGTGGGTTTTGAAAAGGGCGATGCCGTTTCGATCAACGGCGAGGCGTTGTCGCCCGCCGCGCTTTTGACGAAGCTGAACGAGCTTGGTGGCAAACACGGCATCGGCCGGCTCGATCTGGTCGAGGGCCGGTTCGTCGGCATGAAGTCGCGCGGGATTTACGAGACGCCGGGCGGGACCATCCTGCTTGAGGCGCATCGCGGGATCGAACAGATCACACTGGATCGCGGAGCAGCCCACCTGAAAGATGAGTTGATGCCGCGCTATGCCGAACTCATCTATAATGGTTTCTGGTTCTCGCCCGAACGCGAGATGCTCCAGGCCGCTATCGACAAGAGCCAGGAACACGTGACCGGTATTGTGCGTCTGAAACTCTACAAGGGTTTGGCACGAACTGTTGGGCGTTGGTCAGAGCATTCGCTTTACTCAGAGGCCCACGTCACGTTCGAGGACGATGCGGGCGCCTACGACCAAACGGATGCCAAAGGTTTCATCCAGCTCAATGCGTTACGGCTGAAACTGCTCGCGGCCAGAAACCGACGCCTCAAGTGATCTTGTACGGCGCCATCGCTTCATAGTTCGGCATAGCCGCCTCAGCCAACGTAAGATAATCACCGCTCAATTTGGGCATCGGCCCCTCTTGGCCAGCGAAACCAGTTGATTGGTGAACCGAGCCATACCAATGCTTGCCCCAAACACCGTCGGCCGCATGGCCACCCTTGGGCCACGACAGCATCGCCGTATCCCAATCGATACCCAGACGACGGCAGAGCATCGACAAAGTGCGCTCAGGATCCGCCCGGATATCAGAAGCGTCGATGACGATACTGCGCTCTACCATGGCAAAGATTTCCGCCTGTTGACGAAATCCCAAATCGTCGAGATTTGGGGCCTCGCGCTTTTGGGCATAGCTGGCGACGACACGATGCGGATGCCGGATCAGGAACACGTTCTGCATGCTCTTGATCCAATCGAGCCGAAACGACGGCAACATGTGGTGCGCCATATGTTTCTGGTATTGTACGGGTTCAAAGGCTGGTGCGGTCAGTGCAGCGATTACCTCCTCCGGATCGATGTTTTGCGATGCCAGGACCTCTGATTTCATCGGATGATCGATGCCGCTGTGGTGCAGGTAGGCCGCATAAAACGGCTCGTCTACAACGTCGCAATCGGACCTCGACGCGAACGAGTACATCAGGGCAGTCGACAGATTGCGCGGCCCAGACCACATGGCGATCCGTTTGGTCACGTACTCTCCTTCGTTCACCAGCCCGTGATCTCACCGGCTCGTGCATTGAGTGAAACATGCTTCGGCGCAACTATTCGCGCAACTAGGGAGATCCGCTATGAAACAGCTTCGGAAAGCACGACCGTTGCTTTTGACCATTCTGATCGGGCTTGGAATTCTGGCCGAAGTCAAGATGGCCCATGCTCAGGAATTGCGTACGCTCACTGTTGCCGGCGGATGCTTCTGGTGTGTCGAGGCGGATTTTGAAAAGGTGCAAGGGGTCGAAAGCGCCGTTTCCGGTTATACGGGCGGCACGGTTGCAAATCCAACCTACAAGCAAGTCGTGCGCGGCGGGACCGGCCATTACGAGGCTGTCCAGATCGCCTATGACCCAGCACAAGTGACAACCGAACAATTGCTTTCGCTATTTTTCCGCTCCGTCGATCCGACGGATGCAGGCGGCCAATTCTGTGACCGGGGCGAAAGCTATCGGACCGCGGTATTCGTGGAGGATGCAGCCGGACGCGCAAAGGCAAATGCCGCGAAAGCACAAGCCACCACTGACCTCGGCCAAGAGGTCGTAACGCCTATCCTGGATGCCTCCGAGTTCTACGTCGCCGAAGACTACCATCAGGATTACTACAAGAAAGATGACTTGGTTTTCACCCGGTTCGGGCCGAAAACCAAGGCCAGCGCCTATAAGGCCTACCGGAATGCCTGCGGGCGCGACGCAAGGGTCAAACAGCTTTGGGGATCCGCAGCGCCATTTGTCGGTGGCTAGGCCAAACGCGCGTCCTGCAGTTCTTTGAGGTCCGGGATCACGTCGGCGGTACCAAGCCGTGTGACCATCAGAGCAGCAGCCTTGGTTGCCAGTTCCAAGGCTTGGAGCATTGGCTGACCGCGATCCAGCCCGGCACAGAGGTAACCCGTGAATGTGTCGCCTGCTCCGGTTGTATCGATTGGATCGACTTTGATGGCAGCGACATGGGTCTTGTCGCCTTTCGTCAAATCCAACCAATCTGCCCCTTCAGAGCCTTTGGTGACGATCACATGCTCGACGGGAAGCTCATTCAAACTGGTCCCTAGAGCAGTCGTCAACTGATCCGCCTCGACCTCGTTCAAAACCAACATGTCGGTATGGGGAATAAGGTCTTTCACCGCCGCCGTTTCAAAGGGAGCGGCAGCGTAGACAACCGTCAGACCGATCGTTTGCGCAATCTGAGCCGCCTCTATTTGTGCGTTTGTCTCATTCTGAAGCAAAAGAAAATCGCCGGCTTCTGCCTCTGACAAAGCTGAGGCTGTCTGTTCAGATGAAACTTCGAAATTTGCACCGTGATGGATGATGATCTGGTTTTCGCCATCATCCGCTACCGCGATGTTCGCGTGTCCCGTTGGCGTGTCGATCACCTTGATGGAGCGGGTATCAACACCGTATTCCAAAAGCCTCTCGGCGGCCCATTTCCCGTCCGTGCCGATCGCTCCAATATGCCGGACACGCGCCGCCGCGCGGGCAGCGGCAACCGACATGTTCGCCCCTTTGCCGCCAAGACCGCGCTGAAAGCTATCGGCCGCCAATGTCTCGCCCGGCTTCGGCAGGTGCGGTACACGATAGACGTTATCGATGTTGATCGAGCCCAGGTTCCAGATCGTCATCAACCCACCTTGCACGCAGCCAGTACGGCCATGTTGAGAATGTCGTTGGCAGTGGCAACGGTTGATGCGATCTGGATCGACTTGTCGACACCCGTCAGGATCGGACCGATGACGGTGGCACCGCCCATTTCCTGCATCAGCTTGACCGAAATGCTGGCCGAATGCCGCGCAGGTACAATCAGAATGTTAGCCGGGCCGGTCAGACGCGAGAACGGATAAGCCGCCTGCGACTGAGCATTCAGCGCAACATCAACCGTCATTTCGCCCTCATACTCGAACGCAACACCCCGTCGGTCCAGAACTTTAGGCGCTTCGTTCATCTTTCTCGCCCGCTCGGAATCGGGATAGCCGAAAGTCGAAAAGCTCACAAACGCGACCCGAGGCTCAACGCCCATATGGGTTGCTACCGACGCAGCCCGCTCCGCGATATTGGCAAGGTCTTCTTCGTCCGGCCACTCGTGGACCAGCGTGTCGGAGATAAAGACAATGCGGCCCTTATGGATTACCGCGGTCACACCCACTGCCCCGTTGGCGGCATCGGCATCAAAGACGTTGTTGATGCGCTCGAGAACGTGAGCCGACTTGCGGGTGGCCCCAGTCACAAGACCATCTCCGTGCCCATGCGCCAGCATCAATCCCGAAAAGACATGCCTGTCGCGGGCCGCCAGGCGATGGATATCTTGCGCATCGTAGCCACGACGCTGGAGCCTCTGGTAGAGGAAGGATTTGTATGTCTCTAAATGGCTGGTGTTGGCCGCGTTGACGACTTCAAGCTCACGCACCGCGTCAGCCAGACCGGCTGCCTCCAGCTTTTCCTTCACATCCGGCTCGCGCCCAACGACCAAAGCTTTTCCAAAGCCCGACCGCTGATACATGACCGCCGCGCGCAGAACACGAGGATCGTCGCCCTCGGCAAAGATCATCCGAGCCTGCGCCGCCCTCGCCCGAGCGTTGATCCCTGTCAGGATGCTTGCCGTTGGATCCATCCGCGACTTCAAGGACACCTCATAGGCATCCATGTCGATGATCGGTCGACGCGCCGCACCTGTTTCCATCCCCGCCTTGGCAACTGCAGGCGGGATCCTGTGGATCAGGCGCGGATCGAAGGGCGTCGGGATGATGTAGTCGCGGCCAAAGGCTAGGGATTTGCCATAGGCAAGCGCGACTTCGTCCGGGACATCCTCACGCGCAAGAGCGGCCAGCGCATCGGCGCAGGCTATCTTCATTTCATCGTTGATCGCACGGGCATTGATGTCCAACGCGCCTCGAAAAAGGTAAGGAAAACCCAACACGTTGTTGACCTGATTTGGATAGTCGCTTCGACCCGTGGCCACGATCGCATCAACCCGAACCTCATGCGCCTCTTCGGGTGTAATCTCCGGATCAGGATTGGCCATGGCAAAGATCACCGGGTTGTCAGCCATCGACATCACCATGTCCTGCGTGACAGCGCCCTTTGCGGAAACCCCAAGGAACACATCGGCACCGACCATAGCGTCTTCCAGGCTGCGCAGATCGGTCTTGATGGCATGGGCGGACTTCCACTGGTTCATACCTTCGGTTCGCCCTTGGTAAATCACGCCCTTTGTGTCGCAGACTATGCAGTTCTGATGCTGTGCTCCCATGGTTTTGAGGAGCTCAATGCAGGCGATCCCTGCAGCACCCGCACCATTCAGAACGATTTTGACATCTTCGATCTTCTTCCCCGAAAGATGCAGCGCATTGATCAGGCCAGCGGCACAGATGACGGCCGTGCCATGCTGATCGTCGTGGAAGACAGGTATATCCATCTCCTCCTTGAGACGCTGTTCGATGATGAAACACTCGGGCGCCTTGATGTCCTCAAGGTTGATGCCCCCAAAGGTCGGACCCATGAGGCGAACGGCACGGCAGAATTCGTCGGGATCTTCTGTATCGAGTTCGAGGTCGATCGAGTTAACATCGGCGAAGCGTTTAAAGAGGACGGCCTTACCTTCCATCACAGGCTTGGAGCCCAGCGCCCCCAGATTGCCCAGACCTAGAACCGCCGTACCGTTAGAGATGACGGCGACAAGGTTGCCCTTGTTGGTGTAGTCGTAGACCGTCTCAGGCGTTTCAGAGATTGCTTCGCATGGCACAGCAACCCCGGGAGAATATGCAAGGCTCAGATCGCGCTGTGTCATCATGGGGACGGTCGCCTGAACCTCCCATTTGCCGGGGGTTGGCTCCATATGGAAAGCAAGGGCCTCTTCGGGCGTCAATTTTGATTTACTCATGCTGCGCGTCCTCCATCCGTCCTGCCGACTTAGACGACGTGAGCCCTACCCTCAATCCGACTTTGACTTTCACTTGCCTAAGACGGTGGGTAACCTGCCGCCTTAAACGAGGGGAGCAGCCATGACCGTCACGCCGATGATGGCCCAGTATCTTGACATCAAAGCCGCGCATCCCGACGCCCTATTGTTTTATCGTATGGGCGATTTTTACGAGATGTTTTTTGATGACGCCGTCGATGCTGCTGAGGCTTTGGACATCGCACTGACAAAGCGCGGTAAACACCATGGCACGGACATTCCCATGTGTGGCGTGCCGGTACACGCCGCTGAAGGATACCTTTTGACCCTGATCCGCAAAGGTTTCCGCGTCGCCGTTTGCGAACAAATGGAAAGCCCTGCGGAGGCAAAAAAACGCGGCTCAAAGTCTGTCGTCAAACGGGACGTGGTGAGACTGGTCACGCCCGGAACGTTAACCGAAGACAGCCTGCTCGAAGCGAGACGTCACAATTATCTCGCCGCATACAACCAAGTGAGAGGAGCGGGCGCCCTTGCCTGGGTGGATATCTCAACGGGTGTTTTGCAAGTCGCATCAATTGAAGCACCACAAAACCTTTCGCCAGAATTGGCCCGGATTGCGCCATCTGAGCTAGTTGCTATTCAGGGCCTCGGCAGTGATCTTCGTCAGACCTTGGATGACTTCGGCATCTCGCTGGCCCATCTTGGGGCGGCCGCTTTTGACAGTGCTGGCGCTGAAAGACGACTGAAAGACCTTTATGGTGTCGGAACGCTTGACGCGTTCGGGCAATTCACCCGCCCCGAGCTTGGGGCACTGGGTGCAATCGTCGAGTACCTTGAGATCACGCAAAAGGGTAAATTGCCCCTTCTTCAACCCCCTGTCCGCGAACTGCAGAACCGCAGCGTTCAAATCGATGCGGCCACACGGCGAAATCTTGAACTGACCGAAAGCCTGTCCGGAGGGCGAAAGGGGTCTTTGCTGTCTGTTGTGGATCGCACATTGACGGCGGCCGGCGGGCGTTTGCTCGAGCAGCGAATTTCATCCCCATCATGCAATTTAGAGACTATTTTGCAGCGATTGGACGCCATCGAATTTGCGAAGGAAAAGACTGATTGGACCAGTCAGATTTCTGACTTCCTCCGCCAGGTACCAGACATCAATCGAGCCTTGTCACGCCTGTCGATTGATCGCGGGGGGCCTCGCGACCTTGCGGCTATCCGCAATGGACTGGAACACGCGCGATCGATCGCCGGATCTGACGTAACCGAGCGTCCAGAGCTTTTGTCGCGCGCGTTTGACGATCTGAAGGGGCACGAGGACCTGATTGCACTTCTGGATGAAGCACTGGTGGCCGAACCCTCATTATTGGTTCGCGATGGTGGTTTTGTCGCGAGTGGATTTGATACTGAACTGGACGAGGCCCGCACACTGAGGGACGAAGGCCGTGGCGTGATAGCGGGTCTACAGCAGACCTATATCGAAAGAGCGGAAGTCTCTTCGCTAAAGATCAAGCACAACAACGTTCTGGGCTATTTTGTCGAAACGACCGCCACACATGCGGACAAAATGATGTCGCCCCCGCTGTCCGAGCTCTTTATCCACCGCCAGACGACAGCCAACCAGGTCCGTTTTACGACGGTCGAACTATCTCAACTTGAAACACGCATCCAGAATGCCGGTTCGCGGGCGTTGGATATCGAAAAGGCCATCTTTGAAAAGCTGCGATCCGCCGTCTTGGATCAGGCCGCGGCGATCGACCAAACGGCCCGCGCCCTAGCAGAGCTGGACGTGGCCACCGCCCTCGCTCAACTTGCCCTCGCCGAAGATTGGTGTCGGCCAATAGTGGATGATACCAAAGTCTTCGCAATCGCTGACGGTCGCCATCCGGTTGTTGAGGCTGCGCTCAAGCAGCAGGCCGGATCCCCATTCGTTGCCAATGACTGCGACCTCTCTGCTGGGGACGAGACCGCAATTTGGTTGCTGACCGGTCCTAACATGGCGGGCAAGTCCACCTTCCTTCGGCAAAACGCACTAATCGCGATACTCGCGCAGATGGGGAGCTTTGTCCCAGCGCGATCGGCGCATATCGGAATGGTAAGCCAAATCTTCAGCCGTGTTGGTGCTTCGGATGATCTGGCGCGCGGTCGTTCAACATTCATGGTTGAGATGGTCGAAACCGCCGCAATTCTGAATCAGGCAGACGATCGGGCGCTGGTCATTCTTGACGAAATCGGGCGCGGCACGGCGACGTATGATGGGTTGTCCATCGCCTGGGCAACGCTTGAACATCTGCACGACGTGAACAAGTCAAGGGCGTTGTTCGCGACGCACTACCACGAGATGACCGCGCTTGCGGGCAAGCTGGATGGTGTTGAGAACGCGACTGTCGCCGTCAAGGAATGGCAGGGCGAGGTCATCTTTCTGCACGAGGTGAGAAAGGGTGCTGCCGATCGCAGTTATGGGGTTCAGGTTGCGCAACTTGCCGGATTACCCAAAGTCGTTATCGACCGGGCTCGGCAAGTCTTGAACGTTTTGGAAAAGGGGGAGCGAGAAGGCGGAGCAGCCGCGCAAAAGATGCTGATCGATGACCTGCCGCTGTTCTCAACCCAACTCCGTGAGACGACAAATGCGCAAGCGCAATCACCGGCACTCGATTTGCTAGAGACGATCCACCCGGACGAGCTATCGCCCAAGGCTGCACTCGATCTGATTTACCAACTCAAGGAAGCCGCGCGTTAAGCGCCCAGATTCGATGAAACGCCGACCTGCGCCGGACGCAGTAGACGATCAAACAGCATGAAACCTTCGGCAGCGACCTGGATGATTTCGCCTGACTGTGTTCCCGGGACAGGTGCTTCGAACATTGCCTGATGAAGCTGTGGATCAAACGTATCGCCCACCTCTGGCGCAATAATTTCAATGCCGTGCTTTTTGAAGACGTTCAACAGTTCGCGCATCGTCAGCTCGACACCTTCAATCAGCGCCGCCGACTCTTCCTTTTGCTCCTCGGTCGCTGCTTCAAGAGCACGCTTGAGATTGTCGTAGACGGGCAGCATATCGCGGGCGAGTTTTGATCCGCCGTATTGTTCCGCCTCGCGCCGATCCTTGTCAGACCGTTTTCTGGTGTTTTCCGCATCGGCCAAGGCGCGCATGAACTTGTCGCGCAGCTCATCCCGTTCGGCTCGCAGCGCGTCCAGCTCGATCGCTTCCTCATCCTCTTCAGCCATGACATCCAGCAGTTCCTCTGCTTCGGCAGCATCGATGTCATCAAGGAACTCTTCGTTCTTCGGTTCCGCCATTCTTCACCTCTAACTGCGATCTGACAGCATCTTTCCAACCAACTGAGCCGTATAGTCGACGATCGGCACGATCCGCCCGTAATTGAGACGAGTTGGCCCGATCACGCCAACGGCGCCGATGATCTTTCGGTCCGCGTTCATATATGGAGAGACCACCAAAGAGGAACCCGAAAGTGAGAAAAGTTTATTCTCAGAACCGATAAAAATTCGTACTCCATCGCCTTCTTCGGTCAAATCAAGGAACTCAGCGATGTCACGTTTACGTTCAAGGTCGTCAAAGAGCGATCTGATCCGCTCAAGGTCTTCCGCTTGGGCATCCTCGTCCAACAGATTCGAACGGCCCCGCACGATCAAACGGCCGGTATCGTCACCGGACCCATCCCAGACGGCCAGACCGCTTTCGACGAGTTCACGGGCCAGCGTGTCAATCTGCTGACGGCGCGTGGTGATCTCTTTCTGGATCACTGACCTTGCTTCGGAAAGTGTCCGGCCTTCGATCAATGCATTCAGAAAGTTTGCAGCCTCGCGCATGGATGATGGTGTCTGACCCGGGGGTTGGGTGAACAGCCGGTTTTCGACGCTGCCATCGGCAAATACGAGAACGACCAGCGCGCGGTCCTGGGTCAGGGATACGAACTCGATGTGCTTGATCGGCGCCTCGCGTTTTGGTGTCAACACGAGAGACGCACCTTGAGTGACCCCGGATAAGGCGCCGCCGACGCGATCTAGCAAACTCGCGACATCACTCTCTTCGGCACCGAGTGTTGCATCGATCATTTCACGATCCGCATTTTCCGGCTCGCTTATTTCAAGCAATCCATCGACAAAGAGCCGCAACCCCAGCTGCGTCGGGATGCGGCCTGCGCTGACGTGTGGGCTATCCAGTAAGCCTATGAACTCCAGATCTTGCATCACGTTACGGATCGTCGCGGCGCTGACACTTTCGCTAAAATCTCGGGTCAGCGTTCGTGATCCGACAGGATCGCCGCTGGCGAGGTAGCCTTCGACCACACGACGAAAGACTTCGCGAGACCTGTCGCTCATCTCTTGGATCAGTTTGGATTTCTCGGCCATAAAACAGAGTTAAAGAGCTTGTCGATCAAAGGTCAATCGGGGTTGCCACCGGCGCGTTTGCAGCGATAAGGCAACGTATCAGCGAAAGGAATTCCCATGCGACCCTCAGGCCGAAACCTAGACGAAATGCGCGCCGTTTCGATCGATACCGGATTCAACAAACACGCCGAGGGGTCCGCATTAATCAAGATGGGCGACACGCACGTTCTGTGCACTGCGACAGTCGAAGATCGGGTACCGCCCTTTATCAAAGGCACCGGTTTGGGTTGGGTCACCGCCGAATACGGCATGTTGCCCCGTGCGACCGATTCCCGGATGAGACGCGAAGCGGCCGCTGGCAAGCAGGGTGGCAGGACAGTCGAGATCCAGCGGCTGATCGGCCGGGCCCTTCGGGCCGGCGTTGACCGTGTTGCACTTGGCGAGCGTCAGATTACCGTTGATTGTGATGTTCTGCAGGCCGATGGCGGCACCCGCTGCGCGTCTATCACGGGTGGATGGGTCGCGCTACGCCTTGCGGTGAACAAGCTGCTCAAAACTGGTGATCTCGATAGCGACCCATTGGTCGATCCGATCGCTGCGGTAAGTTGTGGCATCTACGCAGGGCAGCCAGTACTGGACCTCGATTATCCAGAGGACAGTGAGGCGGGCGTGGACGGCAACTTCATCCTGACTGGCTCGGGAAGACTTGTCGAAGTACAGATGAGCGCTGAAGGGTCGACCTTTTCCCGGGATCAGATGAATGAACTCATGGGCCTCGCCGACAAGGGCGTATCAGAACTCGTCTCGGCTCAGAAAGAGGCAACGGGGTGACACGGCGCCTGACCGATAAGAAGCTGCTGATCGCGACGCACAACGCGGGAAAGCTGGAAGAGATGGAGCAGCTTTTTGCGCCATACGGCATCGAAGTGATCGGCGCTGCGGAACTGAACCTGTCTGAACCCGAAGAGACGGAGGACACGTTCATAGGGAACGCCCGAATCAAGGCAAAAGCGGCCGTCCAAGCAACCGGCCTTCCCGCACTTGCAGACGATTCAGGCATTGAGGTGGATGCACTTGACGGCGCGCCGGGTGTGTACACTGCCGACTGGGCGGAAACACCGAATGGGCGCGATTTTCTGTTGGCAATGACCAAAACGCACGAACTGCTGGAAGAGCGTCAGACAGCCAACCCAAGGACCGCGCGGTTTCGCTCCACTCTTGTCCTGGCTTGGCCGGATGGCCACGAAGAGATCTTCGAAGGAAAGGTGGAGGGCACACTCGTCTGGCCAATCCGGGGAAAACTTGGGCATGGTTATGATCCGATGTTCCAGCCCCTTGGCTATGAACTGACCTTTGCCGAAATGGAACCCGACGCAAAGAACGCGATCAGCCATCGGGCGGATGCGTTCAAAAAGCTGATTGAAGGTTGCTTTGGCTGAGGATTGGGAAGCCGGCGGTTTTGGGATCTACATCCACTGGCCGTTCTGCGACGCCAAATGCCCCTATTGCGATTTCAACAGCCATGTTTCCCGAAAGATCGACCATCAAGCCTGGAAACAAGCATACATCGATGAAATCGCCAAAGCTGCCACGGAGACACCGGGCCGAGTGGTCAGAAGCATCTTTTTTGGTGGTGGCACGCCCAGCCTGATGAAACCCGACACCGTCGGGGCGGTCATTCAGGGCATCCAATCGAGATGGCCAATCGCGAACGATCTTGAAGTGACGCTCGAGGCCAACCCCAGCTCAGTCGAAGCGGACCGGTTTGCCGCCTATCGCGACGCCGGCGTCAACCGCGTATCGCTGGGCGTACAATCTTTGGTTGATCGTGATCTACAAAGGCTCGGCCGTCTTCATACGGCGGCGGAAGCGCGAAAAGCACTCGACATCGCCATCGATACGTTTGCACGGGTCAGCTTTGACCTGATCTATGGGCGGCAAGATCAAACACTTGCCGATTGGGAAACAGAGTTGAATGCGGCGCTGTCATTGCCCGTAGATCATTTGTCTCTCTACCAACTGACCATCGAAAGCGAAACGGCATTTGGCGCGCGTTACCTTGCTGGCAAGCTACCCGGCCTACCCGACGACAATCTTGGCGCTGACTTATACCAGCTGACCCAAGAGCTTTGCGGTGCGGCTGGGATGAAGGCTTATGAAATTTCTAACCACGCTAAGGACGGCGCAGAGTCTCGGCACAACAAGATCTATTGGCAATATGGCGACTATCTGGGGATCGGACCAGGCGCACATGGTCGACTGACTTTGAATGACCGGCGATATGCAACCGAACACACGCGGACCCCAGGCCACTGGCTTGGTGGCAGTCGGGAATCTGTTCGGGAGCCGCTTACCCAAACCGAAGAGGCAGAAGAATTTGTAATGATGGGTTTACGGCTGAGGGATGGAATTGATCGCAACCGCTTCAGAGCGCTTGCCGGTCGAGACCTGCCCCAAACGGCCGTTTCGGAGTTGGAAGATCAAGGTATGATCAGCGTATCAGAGAAAAGGATTAGTGTTACTGATCAAGGGTTTATACTGATAAACGAGATCCTTCGTCAACTTCTGGCGACCTAATCCGAGCTGAGTTTCCGGCAAAGATCATCCAATTGCTCAAGCGAGCGGTAATGAAGCGTTAGTTGCCCCGCCTCGCCCCCGGGTTTGTGGGCCAAAGTCACCTTCATCCCTGTCGCAGCAGACAAATCACTTTCAAGCGCTCGCGTATCCGCGTCTTTTTCCGCTGATGGCTGTGGCCTTTGTGATTGATCTGGCCCAGATGGTTGGGCCGCGGTACTTTTGACTAAAGCCTCCGTCGCTCGAACCGAGAGGCCCTGTGCAACGACCTTGCGGGCAAGGGCCAATGGATCATCTGCCGTAATCAATGTTCGGGCGTGCCCCGAACTCAGCGACCCCTGCTCGACCAACTCGATCACTGCTGGCGGGAGACTGAGAAGACGAAGAAGGTTAGCAATGTGGCTACGGCTTTTACCAAGGACTTCAGCCAGCTTTTCCTGCGTGTGGCCGAAGCGATCCATCAACTGCTTGTAGCCAGCGGCCTCTTCGATCGGATTGAGATCGGCACGCTGGATGTTCTCGATGATCGCGACTTCCAGAACCTCCGTGTCCGAGAAATCCTTAACGATCACGGGTAAGGAATGAAGCTGCGCCCTCTGGGCAGCGCGCCACCGACGCTCACCGGCAACAATCTGATAGCCACCATCAAGGGGTCGAACAATCAAAGGTTGAATTACTCCACGCTCACGTACTGAACGCGTAAGGTCCTCAAGCTCTTCTTCCGTGAATCTTTTGCGCGGCTGCTCAGGGTTCGGCTTGACCTTTTCAATGGGCACTTCGTTCTGCTGCGAGGTCGCAGAAGCCGAAATTTGAGTTTCGGCTTCTGCGACATCTGCCATGAGCGCAGACAGCCCTCTGCCCAACCCTCGTTTTTTGTCCTTCGCCATGATCCGCCCCTATACCAAGTCGTTCTTCTTTATCATTTCATCGGCCAATGCCCGATAGGCCTGGGCGCCTTTTGAGGTACTATCATAGTTAAGCACGGAAACCGCAAAGGACGGTGCTTCGCTCAGCCGAACATTTCGCGGAATCACCGTATCAAACACCAGCTCGCCAAGCGTTGCACGGGCATCCTGTTCGACGAGCTGGCTGAGGTTGTTCCTTGTATCATACATTGTCAGGACAACGCCTTCGATCCGAAGATCGGTGTTTCCGGTTTGCCTCACCTCGCGAACCGTCAGCATCAGCTGCGATAACCCCTCCAACGCAAAAAACTCGCTCTGCAACGGCACCAGAACCGAATGTGCAGCGATCATCGCGTTGACCGTAAGAAGATTCAGCGATGGCGGACAGTCGATCAGAATGACGTCAAACCCGAACTGATCGATGTGGGGCTGGCGCAGGGCATCATGGAGCAGAAAGCTCCGCTTTTCGTTGGCGATCAACTCGATATCAGCAGAACTCAGGTCAACTGTGGCAGGAACAATTGACAGGCCGTTCTGATCGGTTTCCTGAATGATCTCTTCAATCTCGATATCATCGAGAAGAAGGTCATATGTTGTGTATTCACGATCTTCTTGCTCAATACCTAGTCCTGTTGAGGCGTTACCTTGAGGATCCAGATCGACAATCAACACCTTGAGCCCCCGCTCGGCGAGTGCGGATCCAAGATTGATCGTGGTTGTGGTCTTACCCACTCCGCCCTTCTGGTTGGCCACAGCGATGATCTTTGGGTCGCTAATGCGGGTCGGATCGGGCAAGTTCAATGTCCTCAATTTCTAGGATAACCGCATCGGCATTGGTAAAACTCTTATGCACCTCGAAACGGAATCTCCAGCCCAATTGCGCACGGTCCAGCTCTGGCTCCCACGAGGCGCCCTTCATGAAAAAGGCGCGGCCGTTCGGCGACATGTGATGATGAGACCATGAAAGAAGGTTACTCAGATCACTAAGGGCCCTGGCGGTAACGACAGACGCTTGCAAGGACTGAAGGCTCTCAATCCGCTCGCGTTTGACGCTGGCGTTAATGTCCAGGTGCCGAATAGCCGTTGCGAGAAACGCGCATTTCCGTTGATCGCTTTCGACCAGGATGAACTCGACGTCAGGCGCTTCACGCTTCGCAATGATCGCCAGAGGAATTGCCGGCAAACCACCCCCGCTGCCGAGATCTGCCCACACCCGCCCGGAGCACTTGTATTTCCACACCTGGACGCTGTCTAGGATGTGACGGCCCCAAAGATTGGGGAGATCCTTAGCTGATACAAGGTTGATCTTCGGAGACCAACGGCGCACCAACTCTTCGAATGATTTCAGATCAGCATATGTTTCACGTGAAACAATACCCGCTGCCCAAGGTGGAAGATCCCTCATGCAGATCTTTTATCTTGTTGTCTTAGGTGCGCGAGGATCAACGCCAGCGCTGCTGGTGTCATACCATCCACTCGCGACGCTTGCGCCAAGGTCTCAGGACGGCTTGCATCCAGCTTGCTGCGTAATTCGTTCGAAAGGCCGTTGAGAGCGGCGTAATCGAAATCACTGGGTATGCGATACCCTTCGTCTTTCTTAAGCCGATCAATATCCCGGCGCTGTCTCTCAATGTAATTAGCGTAGAGCGCTTCGCGTTGAAGCTGTTCCTTTGTCTCATCCGCCAACTCACACCAGCCTGGCACCAGCCCATCCAGATCCGAGGCCGACACATCGGGAAACGCGAGTAAATCAAAGCCGGTGCGTTTTTGACCATCTTCATTCACTTTGATTCCTACGGATGAGATCATCTTGGGCGTAAAGCTATCCTGGGTCACAAGCTCCCTGCCGGCATCCAGCCGCTCCATCTTTTCGAGGAAGGCCTCGCGCCGCTTATCCGACAAGCAGCCAGCCCGTTCAGCCACAGGTGTCAACCTTTGGTCAGCATTGTCCGCCCGCAGCGACAACCGAAATTCCGCCCGGGACGTGAACATTCGATATGGCTCACTCACACCACGCGTTGTCAGATCATCGATCATTACGCCTATGTAGCTTTCGGAACGACTGAAAAGCACTGGATCCCGCTCCAGCGCCTTAGCGGCAGCATTCAGACCGGCAACCATACCTTGAGCAGCAGCCTCTTCATAGCCCGTCGTCCCGTTGATCTGACCAGCGAGGTAAAGCCCCTCAATCTGCGGAAGCTCAAGAGATGAGATCAAACAGCGCGGATCGACATAATCGTATTCAATAGCATATCCGGGTTGTTCGATCCGCGCCTGTTCCAGCCCACGAATACTGCGAACATAAGCTTCCTGCACATCGACGGGCAGCGACGTCGATATCCCATTGGGATAGACCGTATCGGTATCCAGGCCTTCTGGTTCAAGGAAGATCTGATGCGAGATCTTATCGGCAAAACGCACGATCTTATCCTCAATCGACGGACAGTACCGCGGTCCTACTCCGTCAATGTGTCCGCCATACATCGCAGAGCGCTCTAGGTTTTTCTGAATGATTTCATGGGTATGGGAATTGGTATGCGTTATCCCGCATGAAATCTGCAAAGCCCTGGCCTCCTTCGTCAAAAACGAAAAAAACACCGGTCTGTCATCGCCTGGCTGAGTTTCGAGGGTTGCCCAGTCTATCGACTTACCATCCAGCCGCGGCGGTGTACCCGTCTTAAGACGGCCCATTCGCAACCCGAGCCCCTCAATACGCTCACCAAGTTTAGTCGAAGGCTTGTCTCCCATCCGGCCTCCGGGCTTAGAGACATCCCCGATGTGAATAATGCCCCTTAAAAACGTTCCGCTCGTCAAGATGACGGTGCTTGCGTCGATCCGCTGACCGTCGGCCAGCAACACGCCGCCGACCTTGCTCTGCTCAACAACCAAATCAACAACTTCGCCGAAAATCATCTCTAGGTGCTGCTGATTTCTGGTCAGCGTGGCCATCTCTTTCCGATAAAGACTGCGATCCGCTTGGGCCCGCGGTCCTTGAACAGCCGGTCCTTTTCGACGGTTCAACAGGCGAAACTGGATACCTGCCGCATCGGCCGCGCGCGCCATAACCCCATCCAACGCATCTATTTCCCGAACCAGATGACCCTTTCCCAAGCCACCAATAGCCGGGTTGCAAGACATCACGCCCAAATCCCGATCGGTCATCGTAACCAGCGCCGTTGACGCACCCATCCGGGCCGCGGCGTGGGCGGCTTCGGTACCGGCATGTCCAGCTCCGATGACCAAGACATCAAAATGTTTCACGTGAAACACTCCTCATTTTCCGAGGCAAAAACTCGAAAAAACCTCATCCAGCAGATTATCAACATCGATCCGGCCAAGCAAAATCTCAAGTACTCGTACCGCGGACCTTAGATGTTCCGCCGCTAAATCGTAGGCCTCCGGCCCCTCGTCTACCTTTTGATAGGCATCCAATAACTCCTGACGCCCTAAATGCAACGCCGACCGGTGCCTTTCTCGGCTTGCGAAGCTTACACCAGCTACGCGATCTGCTAACGTTGATTTCAATTCCGAGAGCAGGTTTTCGATTCCAAGACCGGTTAAGCCAGATACCCCACCATCATCGGCCAAACTCAGATCAGCCTTTGGTTTCCTGACCAGATCCCCGTCCCGGAACTCGATCTCAGCGTCCTGCATCGACCCGGCAAGTAATATTCGAACGTCCGCTTCTTCAGCCCTTTGGAGAGCTCGTTCAATGCCCAACTTCTCAATGACATCCTCACTCTCGCGGATCCCAGCCGTATCGATCAGGGTCACCGGGATCCCATCCAGATCCATACGAACCTCAATCACATCACGCGTGGTTCCAGCAATCTCTGAGGTAATCGCAGCATCACGGCCAACTAGAGCGTTCAAAAGCGTCGACTTTCCGACATTCGGCGGACCGACGATGGCCACCACGAAACCCTCCCGCAGCCGCTCCGCAACGCCTGATCCGGCGATCTCTTTATCAAAGTCGTCAACAACCCCTCTTATCAGGGCCCTGACCTCTGGCGAGACATCCGTAGGCACCTCCTCATCTGCAAAATCGATACTCGCTTCGAGAAGAGCCGCAGCTCTTATTAGATTGGCTCGCCAGCCTTCAATCTTACCACTGAACTCGCCAGACAAGACACGCTGCGACTGCACGCGCTGAACCTCGGTCTCAGCATCAATAAGGTCCGCGAGCGCCTCAACCTGGGTCAAATCAAGCCGACCGTTTTCGAGGGCGCGTCGTGTGAACTCTCCAGGTTCAGCGATCCGCAGATCCTCGAATCCTGAAAGCACGTTCATCAGCTTCTGCACCACTGCGACGCTTCCATGAACTTGGAACTCAACGATGTCTTCGCCCGTATAGCTCTTCGGTCCCGCAAAGCACAGGATGAGCCCCTCATCGACATAATCCTCGTTGGGTCCCATGATCCGTCGCAGGGCAGCAGTACGTTCCGCCGGCAACGCACCACTCAAGGCCTCTGCAACCGAGAATGCCTGAGGACCCGATAACCGGATGACTGCGACACCCGCTCGGCCAGTGGCAGTTGCGGACGCAAATATCGTATCCAACGGCTTTACCCTTTTAAAACAAAAGGTTAAGTATTCATTGAATCGAAGAAGTCATCATTGGTCTTGGTTTGCTTCAGCTTCGATATCAGGAACTCGATCGCATCAGTGGTGCCCATCGGGTTCAGAATGCGGCGCAGCACAAACGTTTTAGCCAGATCACCCTTATCGACAAGAAGATCTTCCTTCCGCGTCCCGGATTTCAGGATATCCATAGCCGGGAACACACGCTTGTCCGCAATCTTGCGATCCAGGACAATTTCAGAGTTACCCGTTCCCTTGAATTCCTCAAAGATGACTTCATCCATCCGGCTCCCGGTGTCGATCAGCGCCGTTGCAATGATCGTCAGTGAACCACCCTCCTCAATGTTCCGCGCCGCGCCAAAGAAGCGCTTTGGCCGCTGCAACGCATTCGCATCCACACCGCCGGTCAGAACCTTACCCGAAGACGGAACGACGGTGTTAAACGCTCGACCAAGCCGCGTAATAGAGTCCAATAGGATAACAACGTCTCGCTTATGCTCGACCAGTCGTTTCGCTTTTTCAATCACCATCTCCGAAACAGCAACATGGCGTGTCGCAGGTTCATCAAAGGTGGAAGATATCACCTCACCTTTCACTGACCGCTGCATATCCGTCACCTCTTCCGGCCGTTCGTCGATCAGAAGAACAATCAGATAGCATTCCGGATGATTTTTCTCGATCGATGAAGCGATATTCTGCAGAAGAACGGTCTTACCGGTGCGCGGTGGCGCAACAATCAGTGACCGCTGCCCCTTACCAATCGGCGCGACCAGATCGATAATTCGGGCCGACCGATCCTTCACCGTTGGATCATCAGTTTCCATCTTTAGCCGCTCATCGGGATAAAGCGGCGTCAGGTTATCAAATGCGATCTTGTGCTTGGCGCGTTCCGGATCCTCGAAGTTGATCTCTGTGACTGTCGTCAGCGCGAAGTAACGTTCGTTGTCATCCGGCGCCCGAATGCCGCCCTGAATCGAGTCCCCCGTCCGCAAAGAAAACTGCCGGATCATTTCAGGCGACACATAGATGTCGTCGGGGCCCGGCAGATAGTTCGCTTCGGGCGACCGTAAGAACCCAAATCCGTCCTGCAAAACTTCGAGAACGCCGTCACCAAAGACTTCCCAGCCTTCATCGGCCCGCTCCCGCAGGATCTGGAACATCATTTCGCCCTTTCGCATGGTCGAGGCGTTTTCGATTTCCAGCTCTTCAGCCATGGCCAAAAGGTCTTTGGGGCTCTTGGCTTTCAGATCCGCAAGATTCAGTCGTTCTGTACTCATGGGATATATCCAGACGATCCCGCAGCCGGGCCGGTCAATGAAATGTGACGATTGATTCCATCCCAGAACTGGGTGGACAACGCTCGATAGTACGCGGCGAGCGATCTGTCAAATTCTCAGAACCTGATGACAACCGATAAGACGATCAGCACCATCAACAAAGTAGGCACTTCGTTCATCATCCGATAGCTGCGGCCGCTGAGAATTTCACCCCCGGCAAGGAACACTTTGCGCTGCGACGCTAGCCACCCATGGAAACCAGACATGGCGAGTATCCCCGCAAGCTTGGTCCAAGGCCAAATCGCCCCCCAGTCGATAACGCCTGGCGTCAATGCAAGACAAACGCCAAGAACCCAAGCCGTAATCATCGCGGGGTTCATGATCACCCTCAGTAGTTTGGCTTCCATCGTCGTAAAGAGCTCATGGGTCTTGCCTTCCAAACCAACTTGCTCTGAATGATAGACGTACAGCCGGGGAAGGTAGAACAACGCTGCCATCCAGGCGATGACCGCCATGATATGAAACGCCTTCACCCAAGGGTAAATCGTGATGAGCACCGTATCGATCATCCTGCACCTTATCGGGCATGCCTACTTATAAATAAGAAAAAAAAGAAGAGATGATGATTATGTAGGTAACGCAAAATCTGGGGATTACGGACTTGTGTCCAGTCTTCTCCCCGATGTTGATAGTCCATCAATGTGGTTGGGGAATATGTGTTGGTATGGAAAAAAACATAATAAAATCAATAACTAAATAGGAATACGGATATCAGATAAAGTTGGGAATCTGTGGAAAAAGCTGTATATGAAGTTTTACCCACAGAGCGGAGCTTTCCAAATCTACAGGTTCACAAAAACTTAATACTTGTCCGGAGTTCCGCCTTGCGACACCGATTCTGAGATGCTCAAAGAATTTCGACTACTCCTCCACTGATACTCTTCGAATGATACGCCCGTTATCCACATGACTGTCCCAATCGTTCTTGCGTCTGGCTCCACCATTCGCGCTCAACTTATGAAGAATGCGGGCTTCGATATCACCGTACAGCCTCCGCGCGTTGATGAGGTAAGCGTTCAACAGGCCTTGCAGTTTGAGGGCGCACCGCCGCGCGACATTGCGGATGCTCTTGCTGAACTAAAGGCGCAAAAAGTGGCAGGGTCCTATCCGTCTGGTCTGGTTCTGGGCTGTGATCAGGTGCTGGATCTCAATGGTGCATTCGTCGCCAAGTCTACCAGCCCTGAGGAAGCCATCGACTTGCTACTGACAATGGTTGGCAAGCGACACTCACTCTATTCCGCAGCCGTCTTGTTTGAAGATGGCCGTCCCATCTGGCGTCACATTGGCCGGGTCGACATACAGATGCGCATGGTTTCCGAGACGTTCATCAGGGCCTATGTCAAGAGGAACTGGGACAGCATTAAGCACAGTGTTGGATGCTACAAGCTTGAGGAAGAGGGCATTCAGTTGATCACCGCAGTCAAGGGGGATTACTTTCACGTCCTTGGCATGCCACTTTTGGAGCTGCTGTCGTACCTTTTCGATCGAGGAGCGTTATCCAAATGACCTCAAGGATCCCATTGGCTGGCGTGATCGGATCCCCAATCTCTCACTCCAAGTCGCCGCAAATCCATCAGCATTGGCTAAAGACCCTCGGCTTACCTGGATACTACATCCCGATGGATGTGGTTGCCGATGACTTGCGTAACGTCCTTAGGACACTGCCGGCGATGGGCTTCGTCGGTGTGAATATCACGATCCCCCACAAAGAGAGGGTGCTTGATCTTGCCGATCTTGTTACGGACCGAGCGACATTGATTGGGGCTGCGAACACTCTCATTTTCCGCAAAGACGGAAAGATCCATGCCGACAATACAGATGGGTATGGTTTTATTGAAAATCTCCGCCTTGGTGCGCAGCAATGGGATCCGAAATCGGGGCCGGCCGCGGTGCTTGGTGCCGGTGGCGCGTCGCGGGCGGTTGTAGCATCTTTGCTCGATGCTGGTGTGCCTGAGGTCATCTTGACGAACCGGACCCGCGTCCGAGCTGAAAAACTTGCTGACGATTTCGGTAAGCGCGTCACGATCGTCGACTGGGTACAGGCGGGTAACATCCTTGAGGATGTGGCTCTGGTCGTTAACACCACGTCGCTTGGCATGATAGGCAAGCCTGAACTTCGGGTGCCCCTCGACGGCTTGAAGAAAGGGACGGTTGTGACCGATCTTGTCTACGCGCCGCTAAAGACAAAGCTGCTTACGGATGCCGAAGAACTTGGATGCGTCACCGTTGATGGGCTTGGCATGCTCTTGCATCAAGCTATCCCAGCGTTTGAACGGTGGTTTGGCATGCGGCCACAGGCTGATAGCGCAACACGCGCCGCAGCGCTTCGGTGATGTTCAAGCTTGGCCTCACTGGCTCAATCGGAATGGGTAAGTCGACCACCGCACGGATGTTTGCTGATTTCGGTTGTGATATCTGGGATGCAGATGCGGCGGTGCATCGCCTTTATTCCAAGGACGGGAAGGCCGTTGAGCCACTTAGGGCGCTTCATCCGGATGCGGTTGTCGACGGCGCCGTATCTCGTCCGGCCCTGCGCGATATCATTGCAGGCGACCGATCGGCATTGACGGCGATAGAAGCTATTGTTCATCCGCTTGTCGCCGATGATCGTCGTGAGTTTATCAGGGACGCCACCGCACCGATCGTTGTCTTCGACATTCCGCTACTCTTTGAGAACGGGAGTGAGGATATGTTCGATGCCGTCGCTTGCGTCACGGTGCCGCCCGCTATTCAGGAAGACCGGGTTCTGTCGCGCGGGACCATGACCCCAGAACAATTCCATCAGATCCGCGATAAACAAATGCCCAATGATGAAAAATGTGCGCGTTCCGATTTCGTGATTGTCACGGACACACTTGAACATGCGAGAGAGCAGGTGAAGTCTCTCGTCGAGGAAATCATGAGCAAAAATAATGCGTGAAATCGTACTTGACACCGAGACGACTGGGTTTGACCCCGAAACCGGCGATCGCATCGTGGAAATTGGGGCTGTAGAGCTCAATCGCCATGTCGCTACGGGCGAAACCTACCATGTCTACATCAATCCTGAAAGGTCCATGCCACAAGAGGCGTATGAAGTTCATGGTCTTGGCGATGACTTTTTGCGGGACAAACCAAAGTTTGCTGAGGTTGGGCAGGGATTCCTTGATTTCATCGGTGATGCAAAACTGGTGATCCACAACGCTGCGTTCGATATGAAGTTCCTAAACGCGGAGTTGAAATGGATGGGCTTATCGCAAATCCCCTATGATCGAGCTATCGATACGCTTGAGATCGCCCGCCGCCGTTTTCCCGGTTCTCCGGCATCGCTTGACGCTCTTTGCCGTCGGTTCGGGATTGATAACTCAGCAAGGACCTTGCACGGCGCGCTTCTGGACAGTGAAATCCTCGCAGAGGTTTACCTCGAGCTCATCGGTGGCCGCCAACCAGATTTCGGTCTCAGCGCTGCCGCCAACCCGTCTTCTGGTGGCAACGAAGCGCATTGGACGCCACCGCCCAGACCGAAGGCGCTAGAATCTCGGCTCAGCAGCGATGAAAAAGCGGCTCATAGCGAATTCGTCAAATCACTGGGTGATAATGCACTGTGGGCAAAGAAGACCGCCTAACCATCAAGCAGCGGTCTTCCCCTCATCGTGCCAACTAGGCATCTGCCTTGGGCTGTTCAGCCTGCCGCCGGGCGATTTCGTTCCGATACATCGAAATGAAATCGATGTTTTCAAGATTGAGCGGTGGGAAGCCACCATCGCGGGTGATGTCGCTCACCACGCGCCGCAGGAACGGGAAAATCATCCGGGGGCACTCGATCAGCAGGAATGGGTGCATCTGCTCGTCCGGCACACCTTCAATATTGAAGATGCCAACATAGTCAATTTCGAGAACAAACAGAACCGCCTCGCCATCCTTTGCCTTGGACGTAATGTTCAGCTTGATCGCAGTTTCATACTGATTGTCGGCGGACCGCTTCTTTGCATCGAGATTAACCTGAACCTGCACGTCGGGCTGGACATCGCCCGCGCCACCTTGCTGCGCCATGATGTTCTCAAATGACATATCACGCACAAACTGCCCGAGCACGCGCATCTGCGGTTGTGCCTGGGGTTGAGCTTCGGTTTCGGCCATCGGTATCTCCAAAAGGACTAAGACTTGATCGCCGGACTGGTAACAGCTTGATCGGCGCGTCTCAATGCTTTGTCCAACCCGACGGCTCGTCAGAACGGGTAACATCCTTGTATTCGGCATCAATGATCGTCTGATCTGTGGGGTGTCGCTGTTCCGATCCAAATTGTTGAATGACGACGTTCCTTTTTAGCCAACCAAAAACTGCTGCACGGATGCCGGGGACCATCAAGGCAAAGCCGAGAGTGTCTGTTGCAAAACCCGGGGTGAGCAACAATGCGCCTGCGAAAAGGATCATCGCACCATGCGCTAAGGGTTCTGTCGGGTCCTGCATCGTGGAAAACGAGGATTGAAGCTGTCGTAAGGTCATCAGACCTTGGTTTCGGACCAGATAAGTCCCGATAACAGCGGTCAAAATCACAATCAGCAGTGTCCAACCCAAACCGATCGCGCCGCCGATCTGGATAAACAGCGCGATTTCGATCAATGGAACAGCCAAAAATGCCGCAAACAACCACATTTGACGCTATCCTTCCAATTAGCCGCAGTGGACTCGATCCACCACCTCCCCTACATAAGAGCGGAGCACGCGCCATACCACATTGCCCGTTAAGAGGTTCAAATGAACTCCCCCCTTATCCAACTGCTGGTTCTTGCCGGGATCGCCGTTTTCCTGATCCTGAAGCTAAAGAACGTTCTGGGGACAAGAGAGGGGTTTGAGCGTCCACCGGTGCAGAATGCCAAGAATCAACGTTCGAACCGCCCCGAGTTCGAAGTGATCGAGGGTGGTCCGGATCTTGATATCACCGATCACGTCGAAGAAGGCAGCGACTCGGCCGCGGCACTTGCCGAAATGAAAAGGCTTGAGCCGACCTTTACCGTTTCCGATTTCCTCCAAGGTGCTCGCGGCGCATACGAGATGATCGTGATGGGTTATGAAACCGGCGAACTGTCGAACATCCAGCCCTTCCTTTCCGAAGAGGTTTACGAAAGCTTTGTCGATGGTGTCGCTGCGCGGGAAGATCAGGGATTGACGATAGAAGCTGATTTTATCGGCGTTCGCGAGATGAAACTGGTTTCTGCGTCGTTGGACGACGAAACCAATGAGGCCGAGATCGTTATCCGGTTTGTGGCAGAGCTAACATCGGCTGTTCGTGACCGTGGCGGTGATATTGTCGAAGGCAGCTTGACGGACATTAAACGTCAGAAAGACACGTGGGCCTTTTCGCGGAACATGGGGTCGGATGATCCGAATTGGCACTTGGTTTCCACAGACGCATAAAAACGGCGCTTATCGCGTTTTGTTTTCTGATGACGCCGATGGCCGGTGAGGCAGACGTTCAGGTCAACCACACCGTACTGAACTTTTCAGACCTTGAAGGCTGGGAAGCTGATGCTCATGAAGAGGCGTTAGGCGTTTTTCGATCGACATGCCGCGATCTTGATGATCCGGACTGGCGTGCGCTTTGCTCCTATGCATTTGAGGAGCCAGACGCAAAGTCGTTCTTTGAACTCTTTTTTCGCCCTGTCCTGATCGAAGATGGCAAGGATGCTTTGTTCACAGGCTATTTCGAGCCTGAGCTTGACGGATCACGGGTCCGCACGGATCGGTTTCGTTACCCGGTTTATGCGATGCCATCAGAAGCGAAGGACCGACGCCTATGGCTAACCCGACGACAGATCCTTCAATCAGGCATTCTTGAAAACCGAGGTCTAGAAATCGCTTGGGTGGACGACCCGGTTGAGCTCTTCTTTCTCCAGATCCAGGGTTCCGGCAGGATCCGGTTCCAGAACGGGACGGTTGCCCGTGTAGGATATGCCGGCTCCAACGGCCACGAATACCGGTCTGTCGGTGTCGAGTTGGTGCGCCGGGGTGTTTACAAAGCGCATCAGGTCAGCGCGCAGGTCATCAGAAGCTGGGTGCGGCGCAACCCAATCGCCGGCCAAGAGCTGCTGTATTTCAATCCATCCTATGTTTTTTTCCGCGAAATTCGGGATATTCCGGATGACGCCGGACCCCGTGGCGCCATGAATCGTTCGATAACAGCGATGCGCACAGTTGCGGTCGATCCCGCATTCGTGCCGCTAGGGGCACCTGTTTGGATCGAGAAAGCCGGTCGCAAACCGATGAACCGGCTGATGATCGCGCAGGATACAGGTTCGGCCATCAAAGGATCACAGCGGGCCGACATCTTTTTTGGTACAGGCGACGAGGCGGGGCGCGAAGCAGGGCGATTGAAAGACCCCGGTCGATTGGTGGTTTTGATGCCGATCCAGCGGGCATATGCGCTTCTTCCGGATGGTGGTTCGTGAAACGTCGGAAGTTGAAGCAAGACGAATTGGCGTTGTGGCGTAAGGTCACGGACCAGGCCAAACCGCTCCACTCGCCCAACCAGGCCGAGGTCCCGCCTTTGGAACCGCCGACTGATGAAGGCAAACGGCCAGAGAAATTGGTCCCGGTTCCGCTCAGGCCGTTTTCACCTCCAAAACCCAAGGCGACCCATGACTTGGCGGGCCCCGTCGAAAAGGCGATCGCGGACACACCTGTTCGGATGGACAAGAAGGCGTTCAAAGATCTCAAGAGAGGGAAGTTAACACCCGAAGCGCGGTTGGATCTTCATGGAATGACACTTGACCGTGCGCATCCCGCTTTGATCCGGTTCATCTTAGATGCGCAGGCCCGCGGTCTGCGCCTGGTTCTGGTTATTACGGGGAAAGGGAAGAACCGGGACGACCAAGGTCCAATCCCCGTCCGAAATGGTGTTCTGCGTCACCAGATTCCGCAATGGCTCGGCATGCCGCCTCTATCACAAGCCGTTCTTCAAATCAGTCAGGCCCACCAAAAACACGGCGGTGGCGGAGCATATTACGTCTATATTCGCAGAGATCGAAGTCGCCGTTAGCGTGCTTCGGCAGCGGGCCGCAAGATAAGTGTTTGCGCGCCTGACTGGCGCCCGACAACAAACTGCCGGTCTAGATTGGATGAGTTCCGAAGGATCTGAAGCAGTGCAGGTGAGTTTCCGGTTACAAAATGGTTACCCGTGCTTCTGTCGGTAAAGGCTGACACGTCGATAATCGAGATAGGCAGATCGGAGACCGTAGATGTGTCACTGAGATTGCCCAAACGGTCTTGCTCCCCCCTGATCCGGGCTGAAAGCCGAAGGATGTTATCGCGCTGGGACACGACCACGACAAACGGTTCCGGTACCGCATAAAAGGTCTGAAGCTGTTTGCGAAAAACCTCTGGGTCCAAGTCGGGTGCGAGCAGGATAACACCTTGAACGTTTCGTTTCGCCCAGCCGGGATCAGCGATTTCGATCTGTCGCAAAGCCTCCATCAACAAGACGCCGCCCATGGAATGTGCCACGAGCACCATCTTAGGACGCCCTGCGGACCGGATCGTTCGAAGCAATTGCTCAAGCCCGTCGCGCGCATAAAGCGCACTATCCCTGTCGTATTCGTAGCCAAGTGCAGATGCGCGACTTGGCCATGAATAGGTCACCAGCGCACCGGGCACTTCCAGGTCATGTCCGAGTTGCGCGATCCGAAATGCGGCATCCGAGAACGTGTTGTTGAAGCCATGAACATAGACAGTGACCTCGCGCTCTGTTGCGGCAGTATTGGCAATGGAACGGCTGAGATCCTGCGCAAATGAAGAGGCTGACGAATAGATATGCTTCTCAGCCATGGCAAAATGCGTTGCCGGATCAGGGATGCCTCGGGCTTTGCTGATCGATCCGACGCTGCGGTTGGGCGGAATGGATACAATAGTGCGCAAGAACTGCAGTTGGGGAGATCGATCAAAAGTAAAACGGCCGTCTTGACCCAAGACCCGGGTCGTTCCGACAAAGACAGTCTTGGGGCTTCCCACGTCCAAGACACCTGCCGTGATGTGCTTGTCTACCCTTGCACTACATTGTGCACAAACGAGCAGGATCGCTGACAACATCGCCAGACGGCCAAGAGGTTGGGTTTTGCTAAGCTTGATCTTCTTAAAGAACGTACCGGCTGAGGTCTGTGGATCTGGTGAGCTCGCCAAGGTTCTCTTCCACAAATTGCGCATCGACCACGATCTCATCGCCTGATCTGTCAGGGGCCGCAAAAGATAGCTCCTCAAAGACCCGCTCCATAACGGTATAGAGCCGCCTTGCCCCGATGTTCTCAATAGTTTGGTTCACGTCAGCGGCGATTCTTGCCAATGCCTTGATCCCGTCCGGCTCAAAGCGCACGATCACACTCTCTGTTTTCATCATAGCAGAATACTGCAGCGTCAGCGCGTTGTCGGTTTCGGTGAGAATCCGCACAAAGTCTTCTTCAGTCAACGCGCGCAACTCCACCCTGATGGGCAAGCGACCCTGAAGTTCCGGCAGTAAATCCGACGGTTTGGCAATATGGAATGCGCCTGACGCAATGAACAGGATGTGATCCGTGCGGATCGGCCCGTGCTTGGTCGAAACCGTCGTACCTTCGATCAGCGGCAAGAGATCGCGCTGCACACCTTCGCGGCTGACATCGCCGCCGCGAGCATCGGCGCGGGTCGCGACCTTGTCGATTTCATCGATAAATACGATGCCATTCTCCTCGACGGCCGCGACAGCATTCCGTGTTACGGTTTCGTCGTCGAGCAGTTTGTCGGCCTCATCACTGAGCAGGATGTCATAGCTTTCTGAGACGGTCATACGCTTGCGCACGGTCCGACCGCCCATCGCTTTGCCGAAAAGGTCACCCAAATTTAGCATACCCATATTCGCGCCGGGCTGGCCGGGGATTTCCATCATTGGAAAAGGGCTTGAAGTATCGGCGACATCGATCTCGATAGTCGTGTCATCCAGTTCTCCTGCAACGAGTTTCTTGCGGAACATCTCGCGGGTGCCTTCTCGTGCGCCCTCACCTGCTAGTGCTTCGATAACGCGATCTTCCGCCGCTCGCCGCGCGGCCGCTCTAACATCATCGCGCATGTATTCCCGGGTCGTGATAACCGCGCTGTCGACGAGATCGCGAATGATCTGCTCCACATCGCGACCGACATAACCGACCTCGGTGAATTTTGTGGCTTCGACCTTAAGAAACGGGGCCCTCGCAAGTTTGGCAAGCCTGCGGCTAATCTCGGTCTTGCCGACGCCGGTTGGTCCGATCATCAGGATGTTTTTGGGATAAACCTCGTCGCGCAGGTCGTCTGGTAATTGCTTACGCCGCCAGCGATCGCGCAGCGCGACTGCAACAGCGCGCTTAGCGTCCTTTTGGCCGATGATGAAACGGTCGAGTTCCGAGACGATTTCGCGAGGGGTCAGGTTGGTCATGTGTGCCTAGGTCAGTTTGACGGTGGAAACCGCTCAACCGGAAGGGCCGAGGGCATTAAGCGCAAAAGAGCAGCTCTTAGCCTTTCCCAGAATGCGCCCAAAAAAAGAAGTGCGATACCCAACAAAAGAACTGTTGTCGCGGCACCTTCACTGTCGAAAACTGTCGCCGCTAGGGCGACGACATACCCGATCGCGGCGATCAGGAAGGATCGACGGTCAATTACGATGGCCACGATCGCAAAGATGGCCAGAACGATCAGCAACATAAACCGTGCGCTTTGAGCGTCGCTGTCCAAGATGGTGAGCGCGATCGTGTTGACCAGCGCTGGCGCCGCGACAAGGTGAAGCCAGAATCCGTTTGCCGACCGCCTTGTAACCCGGTGTGGATCGCTCATGTCGAACCACATCGCCACCAAAAAGACCGCAACGCCAAGGACCAAGGTGATCCAGGCAAACGGCCCACCTGCAGACAGCAGGAACAGTTCACCAAAATCTTTGGGTGAGCCGTTGACCGTTGAAGCGATCAACATGGCAACGACGAAAAGACCCAAGGCAATCATTGCCATGGCAAATGGGACGCGAAACCGAAGCCAGAAAATAGCCAGCGCGATCGTTGCCAGAAACATCGGCGCTGAAAGGCTGGAGAAATCTTCCTGTGCGACCATGAACGGATGAGACAATGCGGCACTCAGACCGACAACAGCGTTTATGGCGAACATGATCGACAACGCGATAGCCGGTGCCACCATACGGCGCCTTCGAATGAAGTACTCTGACAGCGCCCAGATGATCACGGCCGCAATGCCAGCGGTGGTGGTGATCTGCGTCTCGTAGTTGACGATTCTGCTGGTCATTGCCGCCGCGTTCACTCCGACCCACCCGACAGCGAGAACGATAAAGCCCACCACGATAAAGATCTCATTGAAACCCTTGAAGAGCTCGAAAGGTTCGTCGCCCGGCGCCAGCCCTTCACGCGCTCCGCGTCTGCTGTCGGCAAGGCTTGCCAGATTGGCAGCCTGTGCCTCGGTCAGAACTCCAGCCGAAACCGCGGCGCGGAGATCGTCTTGTTCGATCATTCTGCGATCGTCTCCACGGTCAGGTTTCCATTGGTGTAGACGCAGATATCGGCGGCAATCTCCATCGCACCGCGCGCGATGTCTTCGGCGCTTCGGTCGGTTTCCATCAAGCCACGTGCTGCGGCGAGGGCGAAGTTACCGCCAGATCCAATTGCCGCGATATTGTGTTCGGGTTCAAGGACGTCGCCCGCTCCGGTTATGACCAGCAGCTCACGCCCGTCAGAGACGATCAGCATCGCTTCGAGCTTTTGCAGATACTTGTCCGTGCGCCAGTCTTTCGCGAGTTCAACACTCGCGCGGGCCAGTTGCCCCGGCGTTGCCTCCAATTTCGCTTCGAGCCGTTCGAGCAGCGTGAATGCATCCGCCGTCGAACCGGCAAAACCTGCGACGACCTCAAAGCCACCGGGCGACAGGCGCCTGACCTTCCGTGCAGACCCCTTGATCACGGTCTGGCCCAATGAAACCTGTCCGTCGCCAGCAATGACGACTTTCCCGTCTTTCTTGACGCCGATGATGGTGGTTCCGTGCCAGCCGGGAAATTCTTGAGTGGACATTTCCGCCTCGTATTGCGGTGTCATCTTGTTTGATGCCAGAGCGCGAAAATTGGGGATCCGGGGACCGATGATGCAGTCTTGCTGTTAACGAAGCGGGGGGCAACTCTGGTCGCCCCTTGCCCCGTTGAAGATTGGAGTGGATCAGATCGAATCCTCGATCCAGCTTTGCAACTGCGCCTTGGGCCGCGCGCCTGCCAAGTTGGAGATGACCTGGCCATCTTTGAAGAGGAACAATGCCGGGATTCCACGCACGCCCATCTGCGCCGGCGAGTCCGGGTTTTCGTCGACATTGACTTTAACGATCTTCACCTTGCCCTCCATCTCGGTCGAAAGTTCTTCGAGCGCGGGGCCGATTTGCTTACAGGGGCCGCACCATTCGGCCCAGAAATCCACCACGACGGGGATATCGGAATTCTTCACTTCGCTGTCGAAGTCGGCATCTGTTACGGCGACGGTGGCCATTGGACATCTCCAAAAAGGATCTCGCTGAGGGCTGAAACCTAGGAATGGTTTTGAACAACGTCAAGATATGGCGCACCATCAAGCGCCGACGTCACCATATCGTTTGGGTATCGCACAAGTTTGGGCTCGGCCGTCCAAAGGATTGCCGTCGTAATGCTCCGTTTGGGATAGATTTGGGTCAATGCAAGGGTATATGCGCCCAGCTGTCTCAGAATACCGTCTGGCGTATCTTTCGGATCGCTTGGAACAACCCGGTTTGTTTTGAAGTCGATGGCCAGGATTTGGTCGTCCCCAATGACCAGCTTGTCTATCGTTCCGCGAAGACGGGTGCCATTTAACTCTGCAACGATCGGCGCTTCGGACAAGGTGCCTTTGGCAAAAAGAAAGCCATATTCCGGTGCAAGAAGAGTGCGCTTTGCCTCCTCAAAAGCTTCAGCCTTCAGATTGTCGGCAAGTTTGTGGGTACCAGCGATGCGGTCGTATGCAGCCTGCCAGTGGTCCGAAGATACAAACGGCAGAGTTTCAAGCAAGCCATGTACAAGGGTGCCGTATGATTTCGCATCCCCGCTCTCAAGCCCTTCACCCGGCAATGCTTTAGTGCCGCCCAGGTCTGACGGGTTCAAAACCTGCTCGCGTATTGGCTTTTCAGCGTATTTTGAGAATAGAGGATCAAGCTGAGTCTCGTCTTGACTTACCTGTTTGGGCAATGATGCAAGGTGACCGGACCAGTCGCTGAATTCATGACGCAGACCTTCTCCTGTCGGGCTGATGAAAGGCTTCGCACCTACGCGCCCAAGACCATCTCCTACGATATGATGCCAGTCCTTTCCATCCTTCGCTAACGTGCCCGCCGCCGTGACGATCAACCATTTTTCCGCCCGTGTCAGCGCAACATAAAGCAGCCTCAGGTTTTCTTCTTCCTGGCTGTTTCGGATCGCTTCGACGCGCTCTGTGACAACAGATGGCATCTCGTCCTTCGCGGGCTTCCAAATTGGCTTTGCGTCGAGCGTGATTACCTCGTCCCGAACCGTTTCTCGCCGCTCTGCGCAGTCCGGCAATATGACGATAGGCGCTTCTAATCCCTTTGCACCGTGGACGGTCATGACTCGGATCTGGTCAGTGGCGGAGTCGATCTGACGTTTGATTTCCAGATCATCGGTTTCAAGCCAAGAAAGAAAGCCGGTCAAACTTGGCACAGCGTTCCGTTCGTAAGTCACCGCTTGGGCAAGGAGCGCATCGATGCCGTCTTCCGCCTCTTGGCCGAGGCGCCCAAGCAGCATGCGTCGGCGGTCGTGGCGGGTCAAAAGCCGTTCGATCAATTCGTAGGGTCGCAGATAGTCAACCTTTTCCCTCAGGTCCCGCAAGACCGCGACGGTTTCTGGATAGGTCTCGGCCTTGGCAAAGAGGGCAGGCCACAAATCATCGGTCTGGCGATAGTGGGCGAGTTGAAAAAGATCGCGCTCGCTCCATCCGAAAAGTGGTGAACGTAAGGCGGTGGCCAGCGAAAGGTTGTCTTGTGGCGTATCAAGGAATGACAAGAGTGCCGCGATGTCCTTGACCGCAATTTCTGCATCAACACGCAGCCGGTCTGTACCGGCGATAGGAAGATTGCGTGCTTTGCAGGCCCGGATGATCTCGGAGAACAAGCCGCGCCGCCGTCGCACGAGGATCAGAAAGTCACCGTATCGAACCCGTCGAGCCTGCCCGTCGCCTAGGGGAAGCTGCTCGGTGTCAACGATGCGCTCAATCTCTTGTGCGATATGTTCTGCAAGAAGACTATCGTGATGCTTTGGGCTACGGCGGTCAACGGGATCGTCCCAGTCTCCGTCATCATCTTCCTCCTGCTTGGGAAGAACAGGCCACCAATCAACCCGACCGGGCATATTCGCATTGAACGCAATGTGGTGGGTCGGGATGTCGAAGCGCGCGTTGCCATTGCCATCGAACACTGCGTCAACAAGGGACAGGATCGCGGGCGACGACCGAAACGAATAATCGAGGGTGAGTTCCTTGACGTCTTGGCCTGCACTGCGAAACCGGTTCGACAGGTCGCGTTGCATCCTGTCGAATTCACGCGGGTCGGCGCCCTGAAATGAATAAATCGACTGTTTCTTGTCGCCCACCACGAACAGTGTGCGGGTCATGCCGGGTTTAGACCCTTCACCGCTGCCGAATTCTTCCGCCAACTTTTCGATCACCCGCCATTGGGCTGGGCTGGTATCCTGTGCTTCGTCTACCAGGATGTGGTCGATGCTGCCGTCGATTTTGAAACGAACCCAGTCGGCGGCTTCGGTTTCGGTCAACAGCGCTTGGGCTTGACCAATCAGGTCATCGAAATCCAGCCATCCGCGCTGTGCCTTGGCTTGTTCGTACCTTTTTAGGAAAGCGCGGCCGAATTCATGGAGGGCCAGGGTTTTTTCAGTCGCAAGCAACGCCAAACGTCGGTCGCGCGCTCCTTCGACCCGACGCATCAGATCTTCGATTAGCGGCATTTGCTCCGTGAGTCTTGCCCGCGTGCCCTTTGTTGGAAACTTACCAATCTTAGCCGAGAACGGTTGGTTGGCGCCTGATCCGGTCAGAAAAACAGTTTCAAGGATCGCGAGCGCTGCAAGATCCAGGTCGCCAATATCGGCCAACTTTCGGGACTCTCTTACGTCAGTGGATGACCCGGATCTCAAGGCTTGGATCAGATCCAATAGCAAAGTGCCGGTGCCGGGTGGGACGACCTCGGTCAGAATGGTTTCTTTTGTGAGGGCGGCGGTCTGACCAAACAGCTCCAGCGCTTTGCCGTGATCAATAGGCTGCGCAAACCCGTCCCTCATCCGGACAATCCTGTCGGTCAGAGCTGGGAAATCGGATACGCCGCATAGCCGGGCGACGTCCGCAACGAGGGCTGCATCCAATCCATCGGCCATCTGATCGACGATATCGCCGCGCAGCAGTTCGGCGGCCCGTTCATCGATCTCGGTGAACTGCGGGTTAACACCAGCTTCCAGGGGGAAGCGCCTGAGGAGCGAAGAACAGAATGAGTGGATCGTCTGGATCTTAAGCCCGCCGGGCGTTTCAACAGCGCGGGCGAACAGGGTGCGCGCGCGTTCCAGTTTGCGGTCGCTGAGATCGATATCGGCACCCAGTTGGCGCAAAGCGTCTGATAGTGCCGCATTATCCAGCATCGCCCAGTTACCCAGACGCCTGAACAGGCGATTTTCCATCTCAGACGCAGCGGCCTTTGTGTAGGTCAGGCACAGGATGTGCTGCGGATCCACACCTTCAAGGAACAGTCGTGCGACGCGATCCGTCAGAACCCGCGTCTTTCCCGAACCAGCATTTGCAGACAACCATGTCGATCGTTTTGGATGGGCAGATTCAATCTGCCTCAGTGTGGCATCATCGAACTGTTTCATTCGACCCGAACCAGTTCGATCGGATCGCTGGCGCTCCATTCGCCGTATCGCGAAAGCTGATCAAAATCGCTTTCATCCTGATCAGATCGCATCGCGCGCCGTGCGGCAAATCCCTGATCAGGTTCCAGATATCGACAAAGCAGGGCGTCGAGCTTTGCAATCACCTCGGCAGGCGGTTCATCGGCCAATGGCGCGGCGCTTAGCTTTCCCTGACCACCAAGTCCGATAAACACCGCATCGCGAACAGGCCTGACACCCAAATCAACGATCCCGCCGTTTTCGAGGATCGCCGCTTCGACCAGAAGCTGCTTGTCGAAGTGACGTTGTTCCGGCCCGGTTGGAGGGGAACCGCTTTTGTAGTCATAGATGATTGCCTGACCGGCTTCATCCAGATCGATCCGGTCGGCGCGGCATTCGATTTCGATACTGGACTTGGGCAAGGTCAGCGCGCCCTTTGCCTCGTTCTCCATCGCGACTGGCCGGGCTTGTTGTTGCCGGTCTTTCTCGCCTTCGACAAACCAATCTGCGATCCGGTCCAGACGAGCGAGCCATACCGCGCGGGCGGTTGGCCAGGGTACGGTTTCGTCGAGCGTTTCGTGGGCAAGATGGAGAAAGTGATCGCGTTCAAGATTGCCGGCATCCTTCAGGATGGATCGCAAAAATCGTTCGAGGAAGAGGTGGTTGACGGTGCCCCGCTCCAATGCGCTGGGGCTTGGAACGAGCGGGTTTAGCGCCCTGAGCCTCAAGGAATGTCGCGCGTAGATCGCGTAAGGGTTGCGTATCAGCGTTTTGATTTCCGTGACGGCCAGCTTTCGCGGACGCGTCGCAACGGGTGGGCATGGGGCGGGTCGCGTCGCTCTTTCAATCGGATTACTCTGTTCGAGTTGTCGAACTTTGGCCAGCCAAACGTCGCCCCGCCCCGCCATGGCCTCCCATGCTGCTCGACCGCCTTGGTCTTCAAGGCCAGACATCAGGTTTTGCAGTCTGTTGATCCAGCGGGAAGGGACCGTTTCAGCCTCATCAGAGCGGACGGAACGCGTCAGCCAAACTTCGGGTGCCGCCACGGCTTGCTGATAATCGTGGGCGGCAAGGCCGATCCGGGCTTCGGGCAGCGGCAGACCAGCCTGTTGACGCATGTGGCGGTTTAACCATGGATCCGGATTTGGCGCTTCGGGCCACGTGCCTTCGTTTAAACCGCCGAGGATGACCAGATCGGCACCCTGCACCCGGGCCTCGAGCGTGCCCCAAATCATGATGCCGGGATAGGGCGTTTCTGCGTCGCGGACGACCTCCCGTGACAGCAAAGCGTTGATCAAATCATAGTATTCGACTCCGCTCAACCGGGCTCCGTGCTTGGCGTCGTCTGCCAGGGCCGTCATGACAGCCGCCGCCTTTTCACCGTCGTTTCGTGACCAAAGGCCGCTTTGTTCTGCGCGATGGCCACTGGCGAGTTCATTCGCTGTCGCAAGATGCAAATTAACCCAATATTCCAGTGGTAACTGCTGATCACAGTGCCGACCGCAGATGGAGGCCGTCACCCAATTTGCCCAGTCGACCATGTTCTCGACATCTTTGTGAGTGATCTTTTCCGCCGCTTCGATAATCTTGCCGGCCGTTGGGTAGGGCAGCCCGTCTCGACGCATTCGGAGCTCAAGCCGTTGGGTGTGAAGCTGGTGCACGTTCCGATCCGAACCCGAATGGGTCAGCGGATGTTTCAGCAAAGACAGTAAGGCCTGCGCGTCAAGCCGATGCGCGAACAGACCTGCAATCTGTCGCAAGAACCGCCCCGGCGGTGACAGGTGTAGCGGCAAGCCTGCGCTGTCATCAGGGATGACGCCCCATCGATCGAGTGCGGCCGCCACTTGGCGTGTCAGATTTCGATCCGGTGTGATGAGGGCGGCGCTTTGGCCTTCTTCGGCCGCTTGCCGTAGACGCATGGCGATGGCTAATGCCTCGGTTCGGGGGCGATCCGCGCAGAGTAGCGTAATGTCGGCTGTCGCAGCATCGTGATCCGTCAGTTCAGGCCCTTCCCGCCGCCACGCATCGGTGACCGGCGCGGGCCGCAATGACAAAGAAACAAGGCGGTTTCGTTCAGGTGATACCGGTTTTCTGTCGAGCCAGGTTCGGATCACAGTTGGGTCAACTCCCAGGGCGTCCCCAACCTTTTGGAACCTGAATTGTGAATGGTCGCATGCCGTGAGCGGGTCTTTGAGTTCGGACCAGACTGCCTTGGATAAATAAAAATCGAAGCCAGGAAGGATCACCGCGCCATTGGGCAGAGAGGAAACGGCCTTCATCAGCATCAGCGTCGGAGCGCGCGAGCCGGTCGAGCCGGCAACGATAACTGGATTGAGGGAGGGCTTCTCTTTCCACCGTCTCGCCAAGTGTTCGATTAACTTTCTTTGACGGCCTTCAGGATCGGGTGCTGTCTGCGTCTCTTCGATGTAGCGGTTAGCGATATCGACAAAGGCCTTCGTATTTGTCCAATGTCCGGAAATCGAACCCACATCGATCTGGTTGATGGCGTCAGCATCAATGCCTTCGCTCTGCATTTCGTCAATCAAACTGGCAAGGCTGTCGGCCAGATCGAAGAGTGAGGAGCGTGGCGTCGGATTGTCGAGCTGATCTAGTAGCTTTTCGACCAGCTGCCTCAGCTCCAATCGGCGCCGCAGAAACGAATGCGATTGCGGCAGAAGAAAATCGGGGGCCAACGTGTCAAGGTCTGCGAAGGTCAGGATCTTGGGTAATAGTCGTGCCGGGCCGTCATCAAATAGCGCCGTCAGCCGCCTTGCCATTCGGCGTGTATTCACGATCAGTGTAACGCGCGCCCAAGCCTCGGGCGCTTCCCCACTTAGCCGCCGTTCGATCCCGTCGATGACTGCCCTGGCGAAGTCGACACCGGGTGGCAATCCAAACAGGCGGGGTTCATCCTTAAGAAACATTGGCGTTTCGCAGCATGTCTTCGGCCAATTCGATGTTGGCTGGTCGGCCGACGTCACACCATGATCCATCGTATTCCACACCGTAGAGGTGCCCGTCGGCCATGATCTGATCCCAAACGACATTGAGAGAAAACGCTGGGTCTTTGATCTTGCGAAGCCGATCCGTCTTCATGATTTGTACGCCGCCAAAGACCTGCGGACCCCCTCGGCGAAGGCGTCCGTCCGCCGCTATAGAAAAGTCTCCAGGCATCTCTCGACCAAGTACGTTGTCCATTGGGACACATACCAGCAATGCCTCCATTTGCGCAGCGTCCCAGGCCTGAAGCGCATAGGTAATCGGATTGGTCCCCAGCCAAATGGCATCTGGGTTCACGGTAACAACTGGACCTTCTCCAAGCATAGACAGGGCGTTTTTCAGCCCACCGCCAGTATCGAGAATGCATGGAGCTTCGACGACTGTCTTTACAGGAGAATTCGAGAGGTGCGCCTCAAGCATCTCGTGAAGGTGATGAAGGTTAACGACTATTCGCTGGGGTTTCGCTTCGGCTGCAAGAGCGAGTGCGCGGTCGATCAATGTTTGGCCGGCCACTTCCAGCAACGGCTTTGGCCGTTCGTCGGTGAGGGGCCGCATGCGCGTTCCGAACCCGGCCGCAAAGATCATCAGTGCATCGGGACGGTCGTGCATGGCTCTCTTAGCGGGTCGAGGACCGCTTTGTCAGGCGCTGGAAGGTATTTGAAAACTTGCGGTTTAATTGGCTCAAGTCCTGGGTGTTTTAGGCATGTTTCGATGTGGCTCCATACCCGTGGGATGAATTCAACATAGCGGGGTTTGCCATGGGAAATGGCCAGCCGGGCAAACACTCCTAAGATCCTGAGATTTCGTTGAAGCCCGAGGGCCGCACACGCGAAGCGGAACTCGTCCTCATCCGCGCCCGAGCTAGTCACGTATCGGTTGATCATATCTTGTTGCAGCGATGGTGGAACGTCACGACGGGCGTCTTGCAAGATGGAAACCAAGTCATAGGCCGGGTGGCCCAACAAAGCGTCCTGAAAATCCAAGAGACCAACCCGCGCGATGCCGTCACGCTCGGGCAACCAGATCAGATTGTCCGCGTGATAATCACGCTGGATAAGAACGCCGGGTACGCGATCGAGAGGCACCAGCAGCTCTTTCAGATCCCGTTCGAAACGGCTTCGCACGCTTTGGTCGACTGCGCCTGCGGCGCCGCGCGCATACCAGTCGAATGCAAGCAGGGCCAGTTCAGTCATGAGGGTTGCGTCATAGCGCGGCAGCCTGGGAGCGGCAGAGCGGTGCAACGTGACCAGAACGTCGACCGCCGCCTCATATAGCATCGTTTCCATCGATGAATTCTCGACCAGCACATTGCTGAAAAGATCGTCACCCAGATCTTCGAGCAGTAGAAAGCCGTTTACGGGATCTTCAGCAAGGATCTTGGGGGCGGAAAACCCCAAGTTCTTGAGATGTTGCGCGATCCTGACAAATGGTCCGACATCCTCGCCCTTTTCGGGGGGCGCATCCATGAGAATGCAGGTCTCTGTCGGCTTGATCAGGCGGTCGTATCTCCGGTTTGACGCATCTCCAGCGACAGGCACGGTCTCAGCCTTTGCCCAGTCATTCTTATCGATAAAGGTTCGCCTTTGCGCATCGCGATCAGTCACAGATCAGATCTCCAATCGCTTCTTGCCAGGCCGGATCCGTCGAGCTCAGTGTGATGTCGCGAGTATCGTCCCTCGCTGCTTGTTGCAAACCAATTTCCAAGGCGTGCTTGGGATGGAATGGCCCCAACCGGTCAGGCCATTCGATGATGCAGATATCGTGATCCAGCGCTTCTGTCAGGCCAAGCTCCTCGATCTCGGACAACGACGAGAGCCGGTAGAGATCGACGTGCCAGAGGTCGCCCTTGTCGGTTTCATAAGTCTGAACGATCGTAAACGTCGGTGACGGGACGTCTTCGGGTTCCGATAGAATTGATCGAATAAGACTTCTGGCGAGGTGGGATTTTCCGGCACCAACCGGGCCGCTGAGAAGCACTGACATTCCGGGCCGCAACACATCGCCGAGCCGTACTGCCAAGGCGGTGACGTCCGCTTGGGTTTGCTGCCTAAGTTCGGTTGATTGCCCGCTCATGTTGGCAAGTTACTGTGCCGAAGGGCAGCCGCAAGTTCAAACGATCAGGCGTCGCTTTCTTCAACCATGGGGATCGATGCGTCCAAATCGGCCGTTGGTTCCTTAAATCGAACCACGGTGGCGCCCGTGGCGATGGGAGTCAGGCACAGCATCAGACTTCTGCTCGCACCAAACTTGATGTTGGACACCCAAGGAACTCGCTCCGTCACTCGAAGGACGAAGTCCCTCACCTCGTCCCAATCCGTTCCTCGGTCGCTTTGTTCGTTCCAGACTGAGATGGCGTCGTGGATTGTGATATCGGCAAAGCTCGTGTCCGGATCCTGCTTCCACAAAGTCCGATAGGCTGCGTTGCAGAACGCCAGCACGCCCGCAGACGTGAAGACCGCGATCCCATCTTCGAGGGTGTCCAGAAGAGACTGACCCAGCTCGAGTTCGGCGCGGAAGTTGCGGGTCAGCGATACCTCAGCAGTTACGTCTTCGATAAGAAATGCGATGGCCCCATCGGGATGCGGTCGACCCGTCACTCGATAAGTCTGCCCTGTCGGCAATGTCCATGTTTCCTGATGATGACCATCGGATGCCGCTGCGATGAGATCCGAGATTTTTTGCCGCCAATCGGCATAATTCTTTGGCTCTGGCATCATCCGTTTGTCGCGAAGGCGGTCAAAAAAGCTGAGCATATCAGGCCGGCTACTTAGAACCTCGGGTGGCAACGATGTCAGATCAACAAGGGCCGGGTTGAACAGGGCGAGGCGTTGTTCACGGTCAAAGATGGCAAGCCCGATGGATAGCTGCGCAAACGTCTTGGCCAACGTCTGAACAAAGTTGCGTTGAGCGATGTCCGCTTTGATGACCGCGCTGATGTCGATTGCGTGAAAGACCACGCCGCTTTCGCAGATCGAAGCCGTTATGTCATACCAGAGCGATTGGTCCGAACCATTTTTCGTCGTCGATGTGCGCGTATTGAGCGGTGGATTGGGATTTTTGGACAGATCAGCAAAGAGCGGAAATTGAGGATCAGAATCCTTCCCCTTTGCGATCTTGTACAGATCCTCATATGCCGTGTTGTTCCATTCCACCTGCCCGTCGCCGCCCATGAGCCAGATCGGATGAGGCGCAGTTTCTGCGGCTGCGGTGAGCGATGTCACCTGCCGCTTCAATGCGTCGATTTGATACTGATTTGTTGGATCGGGCGCCGAGGCGTTCAGGACGCTTACGCGTGTCATACCGTCCGTCCGGGTGATCGAAACACTGCCCGTTTTGCCATCCCCAGCCGGCTTTAGGGTCAACGACTCGCCATCGACGATTTCCCCACAATGCGGAAAGTCGGGAAAACGGGGTAGAAACGTTTTTCGCAGAGCATCCCAATCATGCGGGGCCGCGTGATCCTGCAGTATCTTGCGCCCATGTCTGTCCGCATGCTCAAGGTCCGGACCCTTGAACAGAAACGCAACCTCGGCTTGATCAGACAGGTCGACGCGCATCTCGGGTCTTGCGGGTTGGGACAAGACAAATACGGCAAATGCTGATGCGCCGATCACGAATACCAGGATTGTGACAACGTCGAGAGCGGTCACTGTCGGCAGCCTCTGTTGACCAAACAGCCTAAACCTTTGCTAAATATCGTTAAAAATTGGTTAATTGCCGAGATCATTCGGCCACAATCTGCTGGTTTTCACCCAGGGGAACAGGGTACGCACCATCTCGTGCATCAATGGTTTCCCTCGGCCAGATAACCTCGACGATGGCGCCGATCTTTGAGCTTGGGGATCCATCCCCTGAATACGGGTTCGTACCGTTGGCAAAAGACAACTCGGCGCCGGATCGTTCCAGAAGTGTTTTGGCAATGAACAGACCTAGACCCATCCCCATGTATTCGGGTCGCTGAACTGAATCGACGCTGGACCTGCGGCGGCGCACGAACGGGTCGCCAATGCGTCCAAGCAGATGGGGCGGAAATCCCTGGCCGTCATCCATGATACGCAGCGAAATCGCATCTGCCGTCCAATGCGCCTCGATCCACACTGTGGTTCCGGCAAAATCGACCGCATTCTGAACGAGGTTCCGTAAGCCGTGAATGATTTCCGGTTTTCTCAGGATGCTCGGCTGTTCGATCTGATCACCAGCCTCTGGGTCTAGCGTATATTTGATGACCTTGCCGCGGTCTGCGTGCGGTGCTGCTGCTTCGTGAACCACGCTCATTAGTGGTGCTTGCCGGAGGTGTAAGTCATCTTTACCGGCGCGACCCATATCGCGAAGGATATCGCGGCAGCGATCGGCCTGCTCGCGGATCAGTTCGGCATCTTCGCGGAGCTCGGGTCGATCGTCGAGTTCTTCGATCAGTTCGGCGCTTGTCAGCTTGATCGTTGCAAGCGGCGTACCAAGCTCATGCGCAGCCGCAGCGACGACCCCACCCAGATCGGTTAGCTTCTGTTCACGCGCGAGCGCCATCTGCGTAGCCGACAATGCATCGGCCATCGAATGCATCTCGGATGTCACCCGGCGCGAATAGGCACCTATGAAACAAATCGCGATGACAAGGGCAGTCCAATTCCCGAAAACGAAGATGTCCGGCATCCTGAGAATAAAGCCCTGCTCGGTCCGAAGTGGAAGATGGTATTCCGACAACAGCGTCACAAGCGTTATCGCGGTTCCGCCCAGTAGCAGGGTAGAGCGTGTCGTCAGAACAGCAGCCGAGATACTGACGGGGCCAAGCAGCAGCAATGCAAACGGATTATGCAGGCCACCCGTAAGGAATAAAAGAAACCCAAGTTGCAGTAGGTCGAACATGACCATCAACAGGTTCTCAGTTTCGCTGAGCCGCTTGTTTTCAGGAAATACGAAGATCGCGATCAGGTTACCGATTACCGAAACCCCAACCGCTAGGTAACAAAGACCGATCTCAAGCTGCAGGCCGTACAGTCTCTGTGCCACGGTCAGCGCAACGAGCTGACCGACGATAGCAACCCAGCGCAACAAGATCAGCGTGCGCAGCCTGATCCAGCTGGATCGCTGCTGCCCCGTCAAAAGGTCGAGATCTGATTGAGCCATTATGTCACGACACGATCTGTTGATCTTGGAACGGTCACCGGGATGCGTATCTAGGGACCAAAGCGTATTGCCTGTTCGGAGGATAGAGATGATGCGGATGTTCGCAAGTCTGGCCATTTTGGCCGTGATCGGTGGTTTGGGCACAACCTGGGTTCTAACCCGCGGCGGCGATGACGAATTTGCGCAATGTACAGGTGGAGCGATCGCGGGTGGGGATATTGGTGGTCCCTTCACCCTGGTGAACAGCGCTGGCGACACGGTTACAGATGCCGATGTGATAACAGAGCCGAGCCTCGTCTACTTCGGCTATACGTTCTGCCCTGATGTCTGTCCCCTGGATACGGCCCGCAATGCAGAGGTCGTGGATCTTCTGGCTGAAAAGGGTCATTCAACCACACCTGTTTTCATTTCGATCGACCCAAGCCGCGACACACCTGAAGTTGTTGGCGACTTTGCCTTTAACCTGCATGAAAAGATGATTGGCTTGACCGGTTCGCCGGAACAGGTCGCGGCGGCGAGTGCGGCATATAGGACATATTACAAGGCTCAACCGGCTGATGACGAATATTATCTGGTCGACCACTCGACCTTCACCTATCTAGTGCTGCCCGAGCATGGCTTTGTCGATTTCTTCCGTCGCGATGTCAGTGCGGAACAAATGGCAGAGCGTGTGAGTTGCTTTATCGACGCAACCTAGCGGACGAACCTCGCTATGCCGGTTTGACGCAATGCCTCATCGGGGCCATAGTCAACCCTCAGAAAACCCATGAGAATTGGGAACCGGAGGAGAACGAATGCCGGACACAGCCCTGACCGAGATTGGCGAGGACAAATCGCTTCTGTTGGTCGATGATGACGAACCGTTTCTGCGCAGGCTAGCCAAGGCGATGGAAAAGCGCGGTTTCGAAATCGAAACCGCGTCGTCAGTTGCAGGTGGCAAGGCCATCGCGACCGCAAGACCGCCGGCATTTGCCGTTGTCGATTTACGCCTCGAAGACGGCAATGGACTGGACGTCGTCGAAGTCCTTCGTGAACGGCGGCCCGACGCGCGGGTCGTGGTGCTCACGGGCTACGGTGCAATCGCCACTGCAGTGGCCGCGGTTAAGATTGGTGCAACCGACTATCTGTCAAAACCTGCCGATGCGACCGATATCATGAACGCGCTTCTGGCACGGGGCGATGAAATGCCGCCACCGCCGGAAAATCCGATGAGCGCAGATCGCGTTCGGTGGGAACACATCCAGCGTGTTTACGAACTGTGCGACCGCAACGTCAGCGAAACAGCCCGGCGCCTGAACATGCATCGGCGAACGCTGCAGCGGATCCTGGCAAAGCGATCACCGCGCTAAGTCGTCCCGATGCGCGATTAGAGATCGTAACGCTTCAGAATTTTGTCGACCAGCTCCCCGTCTGAAAGCTCATAACCTTCGATCCGTCCGTAATCCGCAAAGCCGCGCGACTGGTAGTAAATCAAACCGCCTTCATTGTCGGCGCGGATATTGGCGTTGATCCAACCATAACCAAGACTTTTCGCAGCTCTTTTGGTCGCTTCAAAAAGCGATGATCCGATACCCAGACCTGTCCTACCGATTTGGACAAACGTCGCGATTTCCGCCGCCTCTTCAGGCAGATAGGTGGCTGGTGCGATCCATTGGAACCCAACAACTTTCTCGAGGTCGTCAAGCGCGACATGCCAAGCGGAACGGTCGGCGTGGCTCTGCATCCGTTCGATCATGTCCTTACCGGTCACCGGCGTCGTGAGCGCGGTCGTGCCGCCCTGTTTTATGATCTCATTCAACAGGGTCGCCATAGATCCCGCATCGAGCGAAATCGCTTTGCGTACGTTGATCATGTCTTTGCCATCAGTTCCTGGTGACGCGCTGTATAGGCCAAACGGGTTTCGACCGGTGGGCGCAGCACGATTGTCAGCCCGTCGATCACGCCGGGGTCGGGCCGGCCGAAGAATCTTGTCGCTTCGCGCTCCGTAAAGCCTGCGATTTGGGTGGCTTCCATCCATGCGCTGATCTTGTCGGCCTTCTTGATCCTGCGTTTGATTGTTTGAGGCACCCGGGCCGGAAGTCCAAAACGTAGGTGGATCGCCGAAGCCAGCCGCTCGTCCAACTCTCCGTATCCAGGACCGACGGCGGCTTTGACCGGGGAAATCATGTCGCCGATGACGTATTCCGGGGCGTCGTGCAGCAGCGCCGCCAGGCGCCACTTTGGCGGTTCGCTTGGCGCAAGGCGGTTAAACAGTGTTTCGACCAGCAGGGAATGCTCTGCTACCGAATAGGCATAGTCGCCCTCGGTCTGCCCGTTCCATCGCGCAACAAACGCCAGACCGTGCGCGATATCTTCAATCTCGATATCCATTGGTGTTGGGTCCAGAAGGTCGAGGCGACGACCCGACAACATCCGCTGCCATGCACGGGCCTGTTTCATCGTGACCCCGCTGGCGCGATAACGTCATAGGCCCCGTCAAACCGATCAAGGTACCGCGCCGTTCGCCCGGCAGAAGCAGCATGCTTGAGCAGTGTTTTGATCTGGCGACCAGAATCGCGCAGTGGGCGTTTAGGAACTGTTACCGTCTGATTGGCAAAGTGGTTCGTACAGAAATCGGCATAGGTTCTGTTCAGGTCCAAAGGCATCTGCCCCTTCTCATCGTTCCACGGTTTCGACGATCCGATGAAGTGCAGGATGTGCGCGTCTTCCATTAAGGCGAACAGGCGCGATGCCCATGTGAATTGCCAGTTCCACAGGGGCGAGAGTTCGGCCCAGTCACCACGCAATACGCAGTTCAATAGCGTCTGGTCATGGCCCACCAGCCGATCTTTATGTTCGAGCCCGAAATCGATGGACTGAGCCTCCAGGTTTGCCTTGTTGAACGCTGCCGTGTCGATCAACAGAAGGCCCGAGTTGAAATACGGAGCGGTGTCCCATCCAAATCGCTTGAACTGCTTTGGGGTCCGGTTTGGTGTACGCCATTGCGGATTGTCGCGAACCGCTGCGATGGCATGGCTCCGCATGTCGATTTTTAGCAGCCGGGACAAGTCGCCGTGACGAAAAAAGATATCGGAGTCGAGATATAAAAGCCGGTCATATTCTGCTGCTAGCGCGTTCGGCAAAGCAAGCCGCAGATAGGCGGCGTGGGTTCGTCTGGCATCCAGACGAAGGCCGCTGAAACGGTCATCTATGCCGACATGAACAAGGCGAAGCCCGAATGGCTCAAGCGTCTTGGGTAATGACAAGAGCGCGTCGGAACAAAGACAAATGTCGAAATCGCGATCAGGGTGAGCGGCCGCAATCTGAGTGGCCGCAAGACAAGCAAATGCCAGATAATTTTGGTCACAGCAGAACACAACGGCTTGTCGGAACTTGGCCGGTTCTGAGGCTGAAATAGCCGTCGGCTGCTTCGAAGAATGCACTGCTTCAATGTCCGCTCGCTGATATGTGCTGCGCTATTAGTCACGATTGGTCGTTGCGTGCAACGTGCGACAGATCAGCAATTGGGGGAAGGGCCGGACTCTTAGGCCCGGAGTTCCAGATCGACGTCGGCACCTTCGACAGCGTAGATGTGATTGCCATGAACGGATCCGAGAAGCTCATATCCGAGCGATCCGAATTGGCGACGGATCCAGCGCTTTCGTTCAAAAGCCTCAAGTATCAGGATCGGTTTGCACCGATTAACGATGCCACCGGCGCCCAAAACCGCCGAGAGTTCGTGGCCTTCGACATCCAGCTGAAGGATGGAGATATTCCGATCTTTTGGCACGACTTCGTCCAGTCGAACGGAAGCGACCGAGACAAATCCATCATCGCCCCCAATCCCGGCACGCACGTGACTGCGACCGCCCAGTTCCTCGCCTGCGGATGAATGGGTGCGAAGCTGGACGGTGCCCGATGCTTCGGAAACCGCGGCGTGGGTCAACGTCACATTCTCGATTCCGTTCAGCCTTATTGTCTCGCGCGCATGCTTATACGAGCGTGGGTTTGGCTCAAACGCCCATATCTTTGCGCCGTCGGCCATATTTTTGAAAGCCCCGGCATGAAATCACCAAAGAACGTACCGGCATGGATAATGTCACCATGCGCCTGCATGGGCCCTCGTGAAAGCGATCGTTTCCGGTTCATAGACCTTGCCGCTCAGCACCCGTTTTACCGCCGGGCGATGGGTCAGATCACCCGGAACGTGGTACTTTCCATACACGTTCTCTGCAATTATTCCGTCCAACGGTCTTGGTCCTCCTGCCCGGTTTGAATTGTTGTCGCGGGTCACTTCTCTGTCGTTGCCGCTTGTCTCGTTCGGTGCTAGGTGGGCGCGAAACAGAACCGGAGTTTAAGCGTGTCCACCGACTATATTGTAAAAGACATAAGCCTCGCCGATTTTGGGCGCAAGGAACTCGATATTGCCGAGACTGAAATGCCGGGGCTCATGGCCCTGCGCGAAGAATACGGCGACAGCAAGCCGCTTGCAGGTGCGCGTATCGTTGGATCGCTGCACATGACGATCCAGACGGCCGTGCTGATTGAAACTCTGGTGGCGTTGGGTGCTGACGTGCGCTGGGCCTCGTGCAACATCTTTTCGACGCAAGACCACGCAGCCGCGGCCATAGCGGCCGGCGGAACGCCCGTCTTTGCGATCAAGGGCCAGACGCTGGAAGAGCATTGGGATTACCTCGACAAATCTTTCCTGTTCGACGACGGCCCGAACATGATCCTCGACGATGGAGGCGACGCGACGCTTTATGTGCTCTTGGGGGCGCGTGCCGAAGCTGGGGAGGATGTCATCCCAGTGCCGGGCTCTGAAGAAGAAGAGGCGATCAAGAAGCAGATCGCCAAGCGCATGGCCGCCAGCCCCGGCTGGTTCACCAAGGTGCGCGACCAGATCAAAGGTGTGAGCGAGGAGACCACGACAGGCGTCAATCGCCTTTACCAACTTGTTCGCGATGGTCAGCTCCCGTTCCCGGCGATCAACGTTAATGACAGCGTCACGAAGTCGAAATTTGACAATAAGTACGGCTGCAAAGAGAGCCTTGTTGACGGCATCCGCCGCGCCACAGACACGATGATGGCGGGCAAGGTTGCCGTTGTCTGTGGTTACGGTGATGTGGGCAAAGGCTCAGCTGCTTCGCTGCAAGGTGCTGGCGCACGGGTCAAAGTGACCGAGGTTGACCCGATCTGTGCTTTGCAGGCCGCTATGGATGGTTTCGAAGTGGTTCTTCTTGAGGATGTGATCGACAGCGCCGATGTCTTCATCACCACGACCGGCAATAAGGATGTGATCCGCATCGAGCATATGCGCGAGATGAAGGACATGGCGATTGTCGGCAACATCGGCCACTTCGACAACGAGATCCAGGTCGCTAACCTCAAGAACCACAAGTGGACCAACATCAAGGAACAGGTCGACATGATCGAGATGCCCTCGGGCAATCGTATCATCCTGTTGTCCGAAGGGCGCTTGCTGAACCTCGGCAATGCAACGGGTCACCCTTCATTTGTCATGTCAGCGTCGTTCACTAATCAGGTCCTGGCCCAGATCGAACTTTGGTCGAAAGGCGAAGACTATCAGAACGACGTCTATATTCTGCCGAAGCACCTCGATGAAAAAGTGGCCCGGCTGCATCTTGACCGGGTTGGCGCAAAACTGACACCGCTCAACAGTGATCAGGCCGCCTATATCGGGGTCAAGCCAGAAGGTCCGTTCAAGCCGGAACACTATCGCTACTAAAGACGAAAGGCGGGTCTTGTGCCCGCCTTATCCGTTTTTGCTTAGTAGGCCATATTTTCGCAGTTTGACGTAGAGGGATTGCCGCGAAAGCCCGAGCATCTCGGCCGCTGCAACACGGTTGTTTCGGGTCAGCCCGACAGCAGTTTCAATACACATCTTTTCGACCACATCGGTGGTTTCCGCTACGATCTCTTTCAGTGAAGCCGACCCAACTAGGTCCATGACGTTTCGATTTGGGTCCGTTAACGGATTGGTTGCCACGCCAGCCTGTCCACGCACGGGCTCCAGCCGATCAACGTCGCGCAGAATAATTCCGACCGCCGGCGTCTGATCATCTTCGAGCCATGTGGCAGAGGCTTCGACCGAGTGTTTCTTGCCAAGTGAGTCGATCAGTTTCGTCGCGTAGACCCGCATATGACCTGACCGCTGTGCGTGCTCCAGGAGGACGTTCAGGTCAATCTGTCCGCGCGACAGGATATCGGCCAGCGATTTTCCGACGATGTCGTTCGGATGGGCCGCGCCGATCAGGTCAAGCACGCTGTCGTTGACCGAAAGGACCTGCCCCTTGCTATCCACGAACAGGATTGCGTCACTGCATGAGCGATACAACCCGGCTGCCAAACCGGCAGGTTTCTCGGACGCGCCCGAATCCGCACTCGGCGCTTCGAGACGGCACATCAATGAACGTTGGCCACCCGCGCGGAACACGTTGGGTGAAATCGAAAGCGATTGACCGGTTCGTGTCGCCCGCGCCTTGGTCGGTCCCGCTCCATCGGCGAGAGTCGCATTCATGAGGCTCTCGGTGAATTCCGCCGCCGACCTGTCTACAAACAGCGAAGCAAAGCTTGTGCCGATCAATGCATCGGCGCGTAATCCGAGCAACTGCGCGGCTTCTTCGTTCACATCCTCTATCCGCCCGGTTTGAACCGAAACGAACACGACGGCGTCTTTCACGTTGTTGAGGATAACCCGGAACCGCGTGTCATATTCCCGCCGCGCCTCGTACCCCTGTTCGAGCGCTATTTGAGCCTGAACCAATTGCTGCTGGGTCTCGGCAATCGGGCGCAGATCACGGCCGAGCATCAAGACCGAGTCATCATTGCCGAAACGGTGGAACGTATAGCGGACTGGATACTGCCAACTTGCGTTGTCGACGTGGTTCAATTCGATCGGCTTGGTCTGTTCCGAGCCTGACATATAGTCGGCGTGGAGTGCATCGAATTTGACCTGACTTTCGCTTGTCAAAAACTCTGCAATTGGCCGGCGTTCCCAGTGCTTGAGATTGCCAAAGCTTTCATCGCTCTGGTTTGGAACAACCGAAAGGATGGTTTTGTCAGACGAGACGACGAGCGCCAGGTCGGAAGCGGCCGCAATGATGCTGCTCAGGAACTCTGGTTCAATCAGAGGTACTGCGCCGCTTGTCCAGAAACTACCGCCACCGGTTGTCATGCTTTGGTCAATCCTTGGTCAAAGCCTTCAAGCGCTTTGTGCACAAGCCGACAACATCCTTCGCCGCATTCGTCACAAGATCAACGCCTGTTACTAAAGCCATTTGATCGATGTCACCACGGACTGCACCGCCCAAGGCGATGACAGGAGCCGGGTCCATTGACCGTCGTATTCTTTTAATTGTTTTACTTACCGTTTCAAGGGCCTCAGGCCGCGCACAAGAAAGCAGGATCATATCAGGATTATCAAATCTGCAGCGATCAACAATTTGCGAATTTGTCTCAGAAAACGAGAGGCTGGTGTCGCAACCAAGGCGCCGCAATTGCGCAGCCACAACGGTTGCCCCAAGAAAATGCTGTTCGTCCCTCGGGACGATAACGAGTGCGGAAAATGCCTTGGTGCTGCCGCTCGGCCCGGTCATCGTTGGGTCAGAAGCAGCTTCGCCCAAGACCGCCTGCAAGCGCAGCGCACCGATTGTGACATCGGCAAATGTAAGCTCTGACTGGATCCACAGCTCACCAAGGCGCGCTGCGGCCCTGGGGATATACAGATCGATGATGGCATCGAGGGTCAGCCGATGCCCACGGAGTTCGTCGAGGGCCAGCACCGGGTCAAAATGGCGGGGTGAAACGATGATCCGCACCAGATAATCCAATATGAACTGCCGTGTTCCGGTCGCCGTGCTATCTGGCTGGCGTTCGCACAAGACCGAGATCACATGAGAAGCAAAATCATCCACCTCGCGACCAGAGCCACGTTCGATGCGGGCCGTACCAAATTGGTCGTCATGCGCCATGCCATGCTCCAGCGAACGCGGGGGGGGCGACTCTGGCGCGTCAGAGTCGTGGATATTCCGCTTGGATACTGCGGGCCACAGTCAGGAATGTCAACTTTGTTTGACATTAAGGGCCGCTGATGACGTCTTAAATAGACAGATGCTCCGGCTAATGTCCACTTGGATGACCGAAAACAGTGTTCTGTGATATGTCGACCGAGAAAGTGTCAATCTTAGAACATAACAAACTGTAAGTTATAATTGACACTTTTCCCGCAACGCCGCTACCCTGTTAGCAAGCAGGGAAGGAAGTTGAGGATGTCCCAAAGGACTGAGCCAACGAAGAAAAGAGTAGGGCTCTACACGCCCGAAGAGCGCGCACGTCGCGACGCTACGATTTGGACGACCGTTCAAGGCGTTCTTGCTCCTCTACAATTTCTGGTCTTCCTCATCTCTCTGATCCTTGTCGTCCGGTACCTCCTTCTAGGCGACGGATACATGCTCGCCACTTGGTCGATCATCCTTAAGACGGCTATCCTCTACTTGATTATGGTGACTGGTGCGATCTGGGAAAAAGTCGTTTTTAATCAATACCTTCTTGCCCCTTCGTTCTTTTGGGAAGACGTCTTTTCCTTCCTAGTGATCGCGTTGCATACGGCTTACGTTTGGGCTCTTGCGACTGGGATGCTGGCTCCAACCGAATTGATGTGGCTGGCACTTGCCGCCTACGGCGCGTACGTAGTCAACGCTGCTCAGTTCGTGCTCAAGCTGCGGGCGGCACGCCTTGAAGCTCCGACACGATCGGAGGTGGCGGCATGAACGATCTCACCCCTCCGCCCGCTGTCGGATGCCAGGACGTTCCGATTCTAAAGCAACGGGGTCAGCGTGAGGTTTTCTGCGGCCTGACCGGCATCATCTGGCTTCATCGGAAGATGCAGGATGCGTTCTTTCTCGTGGTTGGATCGCGGACGTGTGCGCATCTCCTGCAGTCGGCGGCCGGTGTGATGATCTTCGCTGAACCGCGGTTCGGTACGGCGATTCTCGAAGAGGGCGATCTAGCGGGTTTGCAGGACGCCCATGCCGAGCTTGACCGAGTCGTCGAAGAGCTGTTGGCCAGACGACCCGATATCCGTCAGTTGTTCCTCGTGGGCTCTTGTCCTTCCGAGGTCATCAAGCTGGATCTGGAGCGTGCGGCAGAGCGGATGACAGAGCGGCATGCGCCGCATGTACGCGTTCTCAACTTTTCCGGTTCGGGCATCGAGACGACCTTTACCCAAGGCGAGGATGCCTGCCTTGCATCCATGGTCCCTGTGCTGGGCCACACCGATGCGCGGCAGCTACTGCTGGTCGGCGCGCTGCCTGACGTCGTCGAGGAACAGGCCTTGTCGTTACTGGCTGCAATGGGGATCGATGCCAGGGTCTTGCCAGCGCCACGGGCCGATGCCGATCTGGCAGTCGGTCCGGAAACGGTATTCGCGCTCATGCAGCCTTTCCTGGGCGATACACATGCCGCGTTGGAACGACGGGGTGCGCGGCACCTACCCGCGCCGTTTCCGTTCGGCGAAGAAGGAACAACCGCGTGGCTGGGCGCAATAGCATCAGAGTTTGGCGTCAGCGAAAGCCTGTTCGCCGAAGTCACCGACGCGCCCCGTGCCCGGGCTCGCAAGGCAATAACCAATGCGGCCGAGACTTTGCGTGATCGGTCGGTGTTCCTCTTTCCCGACAGCCAGCTTGAGATCCCACTTGCACGCTTTTTGACCCGCGAATGCGGCATGCACGCTGTCGAGGTTGGCGCGCCATTCGTTCACAAGCGCATTGTTGGGCCCGATCTGAGGTTACTTCCACAAGGTCCGACAATCTCAGAAGGCCAAGACGTCGATCTGCAGCTCGATCGGTGCCGGGCTGCGCGGCCTGACCTGACGGTCTGCGGTCTGGGCCTTGCCAACCCGCTTGAGGCTGAAGGGCTGGCGACGAAATGGGCAATCGAACTCGTCTTCACCCCCGTCCATTTCTACGAACAGGCCGGTGATCTTGCCGGTCTCTTTTCTCGTCCCCTGCGCCGTTCTGGCCTGCTTAAGTTCGAGGGGGCAGAGGCATGAAGCTGTCGGTCTGGACATACGAGGGACCACCCCACGTCGGTGCCATGCGTGTGGTGACCGGCATGCAGAACATCCATCTGGTTCTGCATGCACCGCAGGGCGACACGTACGCGGATCTGCTGTTCACCATGATCGAACGGCGCGACCATCGCCCGCCAGTTTCGTACACGACTTTTCAGGCGCGGGATCTGGGCAGTGACACCGCAAACCTTTTCAAGACATCGCTTCAGGATGCCCATGAGCGGTTCAAGCCCGATGCGATTGTTGTCGCCGCGTCCTGTACCGCTGAATTGATCCAGGACGATCCGGGTGGGCTGGCAGAGAACGTGGGGCTGCCAATCCCGGTGATTGCTCTCGATCTGCCAAGCTACCAGCGCAAAGAGAACTTCGGCGCCGACGAAACCTTTTACCAGATCGTAAAGGCGCTGGCGGAACCTGTCGATCGCACCGCTCAGTGCTCAGCCAATCTGCTGGGGCCCACAGGACTGGGCTTCAGGCATCGCGACGACATCGAAGAGGTCACCGCGCTCTTGTCTGACATGGGCATCAGCGTGAACGTGGTTGCCCCGATGACTGCATCGCCAGCGCAGATTCGGCGGCTTGGCGCGGCCCACTTCAACGTGCTCATGTATCCTGAGACAGGAGAAAGCGCGGCCCGATGGCTGCAGCGCGAGCTTGGCCAGCCTTTTACCCAGACGGTTCCGATTGGTGTGGGCGCAACCCGCGATTTCATGGCGGAAGTTGCCAAGCTGACGGGAAAGGAGCCCGTCTTTGACAGCAGCCGCCTGCGCCTGCCTTGGTACTCGAAATCGGTGGACTCAACATATTTGACCGGCAAGCGTGTCTTTATCTTCGGCGACGGAACCCACGTGAAAGCAGCGGCCCGAATTGCGCGGGACGAGATGGGTTTCGAGGTTATTGGCCTTGGCTGCTACAACCGCGAACAGGCACGGTCAGTTCGTCAACTGGCTCAGGACTTCGGTGTTACGGCGACCATCACGGATGACTATCTCGAGGTCGAGCGGCTCGTCGAGGCGCTGCAGCCCGAATTGATCCTTGGCACGCAGATGGAACGCCATATCGGCAAACGGCTGGGCATCCCGTGTGCGGTCATTTCCGCTCCGATCCATGTGCAGGACTTTCCGGCGCGCTATTCCCCGCAGATGGGTGTCGAAGGGGCCAATGTCCTTTTCGACACTTGGGTTCATCCACTTGTCATGGGGCTGGAAGAGCACCTGTTGCACATGTTCCGTGAGGATTTCGAATTCCACGATGCAGCGGGTCCGAGCCACCACGGCGGAAAAGCCTTGCGTCAAACAGGAGATGGGGCTTCGATCGTCGAGGCTCCCCTCCTCTCCAGCGAGGCCAGCAGACAGAAGGAGGCGGCCGACGCTGCGAATGTGATCTGGTTGTCCGATGCCGAGCGGGAGTTGAAGAAGATCCCGTTTTTCGTTCGTGGCAAGGCGCGGCGCAACACCGAGACTTTTGCGGCGATGCAGGGTGTGCGCGAGATCTCGGTAGACACTCTTTACGAGGCAAAGGCCCATTATGCGCGATGATATTGGCATAACGGGCAGTGCACCGGGATACCGTGTCGTCATAGTGACTCTGGACAGCCATTCGGCCGGACCAGCAGCTCGTGCGATGGAACGGCTTGAAATCGACTATCCAGGTCTTTCCGTATCGATCCATGCGGCTGCGGAATGGGGCGAAACGCCAGGCACCTTCGAAGCCGCCCGGGACGCCGTTGAGCAGGCTGACCTGATCATGGCGAACCTACTTTTCCTGGAAGAGCACGTTTCCCGCATTCTTCCGGTTCTGCGTGCGCGTCGCGATCAATGCGACGCCTTGGTGGGGATCGTTGCCGACCCCGAGATCGTCAAGCTGACCCGGATGGGCAGTCTGGATATGACGGCACCACCATCCGGCACGGTCAAGCTCATCAAGCGGCTGCGCGGGTCATCCAAACCGTCGTCAAATTCCGGCGAACGCAAGATGGCGATGTTGCGCCGTCTGCCCAAGATCCTGAAGTTTCTTCCTGGAAAGGCCCAGGATCTGCGGGCGTGGTTCTTGACCATGCAGTACTGGCTTGGTGGGTCGGACGACAACGTCGAGGCCATGCTGCGATTCCTGCTGAACCGCTATGCCGTGGCTGAAAAATGGCAGTCCGCGCCGGAAGCGGCCGAGCCAATCGAATATCCAGATGTCGGCCTATACCACCCAGATCTCCCCCAAAGGATCACGACCGAGGCGTCTGAATTGCCGCAGATCGCCGACGCTGAGCTGACGGTCGGGATCGTTATGTTGCGCTCGTACGTGCTGAGTTCCGATACAGCCCACTATGACGCAGTTATTCGTTCATTCGAAGCAGCCGGGATGCGTGTTTTGCCTGCCTTTGCCGGTGGTCTCGATGCGCGACCGGCCATTGAAACCTACTTCAAAGGCAAGATTGACGCGCTGGTTTCCCTTACGGGTTTTAGCCTTGTCGGTGGTCCTGCCTACAACGACAACGCATCCGCCATCGAAATCCTGAAGAATCTCGACGTGCCTTACGTGGCCGCGCACGCGCTGGAGTTCCAGTCCCTTGGCCAATGGGCAGCCAGCGATGCGGGTTTGGGGCCGATCGAGACAACGATGCTGGTGGCTCTGCCGGAACTGGATGGCGCGACCTGCCCGACGGTATTTGGCGGGCGCCTGTCAGCAGCAGGGTGCAAAGGCTGCGCCCATCAGTGCAAGCCGGGCCTTGAACCAAAATCGATGGTGCCCTGCCCCGAACGGATCGACAGTCTGACTGAAAAGATCCTGCGCCTTGGCCGCCTTCGGCGGAGGCGCAACGCGCAAAAGAAGGTGGGCATTGTCCTCTTTGGGTTTCCTCCGAATGCCGGCGCTGTCGGAACCGCTGCCTATCTCAGTGTGTTTGAAAGCCTTCACAACACCATGAAGGCGATGCGGGCCGACGGTTATCAAATAGATGTACCCGAAACAGCGGATGATCTGCGGGCCAGCATCTTGGGCGGCAACGCGCAGCAATACGGGCAAGAGGCCAACGTTGCGGCGCAAGTCGATGCCGAAACCATTGTGCGCACCACGCCGCCACTTGATGCTGTCGAGGCGGCTTGGGGCCCCGCCCCGGGGCGGATTCAGTCGGATGGCCGCAGTGTTTTTATCCTCGGGCAGCATTTCGGCAATGTCTTCGTCGGCGTCCAGCCGGGCTTTGGCTACGAGGGCGACCCAATGCGTCTGCTCTTTGAGAAGAGCTTTGCGCCCACCCATGCGTTCGTGACCTTCTATCTGTGGCTCAGGAACACGTTTCAGGCTGATGTGCTGCTGCATTTCGGTATGCACGGCGCGCTTGAATTCATGCCTGGCAAACAATCGGGGATGGGTGCCCGCGACTGGCCGGACCGCCTGATCGGCGAAATGCCTAACGTCTATCTTTATGCGGCGAACAACCCGTCGGAGGCGTCGCTTGCCAAGCGCAGGTCAGGTGCGGTGACGGTATCTCATCTGACGCCGCCGTTGGCCACAAGTGGTCTCTACAAAGGTCTTCTGGAGCTCAAGGACAGCCTGCAACGCTGGCGCGCCTTGGAACCAGGGGCGGAAGAACGTACCGGGCTTGAATCGCTCATTGCCGAACAGGCCGATGCCGTTGATATGAACGACGATCCTGATACCCTCTGGCTGCGGCTGCTCGAAACAGAGGATGCGCTCATTCCCGAAGGGCTGCATGTTGTCGGTCGTCCGATCAGCGAACAGGCGCGGGCTGAATACCTTGATCTGATGGAATTCGATGACGCGGAAGCGCGCGGGCGGGTTGAGGCTTTGCTGACGCAGGAAGCCGAACTGACAGCTTTGATGCGTGCGTTGTCTGGTCATTACACCCCGCCGGTTCCGGGTGGGGATTTGCTGCGTTCGACTGACATCCTGCCAACCGGTCGCAACATTCACGCTTTTGACCCATTCCGCATGCCGACGGAATACGCCTGCCGGGATGGGGCCGCACAGGCCAAACTGCTGCTCGAAACCCATGAAAAACTGCCGCGTTCTGTCGCGCTGGTTCTTTGGGGTTCCGATAATATCAAATCCGACGGTGGGCCGATTGGACAGGCTTTGGCATTGATGGGATGCAAGCCGCGTTTTGACTCGTTTGGCCGTCTCTGTGGTGCCGATCTCATATCGCTGTCCGAACTTGGTCGACCTCGGATCGACGTGATCATGACGCTTTCCGGCATATTCCGCGATCTGCTGCCGCTGCAGACCCGGATGTTGGCCGAAGCTGCTTATGCCTGCGCCGCGGCGGAAGAGCCGCTCGACCAGAACTTCATTCGCGCGCATGCGCTGGAATACTCGAAAAAGACGGGTGTCGATCTCAAGGCCGCAGCTTTGCGGGTCTTCTCGAATGCCGAAGGGGCCTATGGGTCGAACGTGAACCAGCTCGTGGATTCTGGCGCGTTTGGGGACGAGGATGAACTCGCCGACGCGTATCAGGCCCGCAAATCATTTGCCTATGGGATTGACGGCAAGGCCGCTGCAAATCCAGCACTTTTGAAACAGGCGCTCGCTGATGTGGAGCTTGCATATCAGAACCTCGAAAGCGTTGAACTTGGGGTCACCACGGTTGACCACTACTTCGACACGCTTGGCGGTATCGCCCGCGCGGTTAAGCGGGCCCGGGGTACTGAGGTTGATGTCTATATTGGCGACCAGACAAGGGGAACCGCCAAGGTCCGTACCCTCCGGGATCAGGTGGCACTTGAGGCCCGCAGTCGCAGCCTGAACCCGAAATTCTTCGAAGGTTTGCTGAAACACGGCGCCGAGGGCGTCCGCCAGATCGAAGCGCACGTGACCAACACAGTCGGCTGGTCGGCCACGACCGGGCAGGTCGATGACTGGGTCTATCAGCGTATCAGCGAGACATTCGTGCTCGATCAGGAGATGCGCGACCGGATGGCTGCGCTGAACCCAACTGCTTCGTCGCGCATGGCCAACCGCCTGCTCGAAGCCTCCGACCGTAACTATTGGAAACCCGACGCCGAAACGCTGGCTGCCCTGCAAGATGCCGCGGACGCCCTCGAAGACAGACTCGAAGGGATTGCCGCAGAATGAGACTCGAAAGGAAATCGGAATGAGCCCGCTCGATAGAAATCCACCGCTCGTCAAAGGGCAAGATGGCGAAGGTTCGGTGCAGGTGCATCAGGACGCCACGATGAAGATCGAAGGGGCCAAAGTCTTCAGCGTCTATGGCAAAGGTGGCATTGGCAAATCCACGACTTCGTCCAACCTGTCTGTCGCCTTTTCGATGCTGGGCAAGCGGGTTCTGCAAATCGGTTGTGATCCGAAACATGACTCGACCTTCACGTTGACAGGTCATTTGCAGCCGACAGTGATCGACATTCTGAAAGAGGTTGATTTCCACCCCGAGGAGCTGCGTCCCGAAGATTTCGTGACAGAAGGGTACAACGGCGTGATGTGCGTCGAGGCTGGCGGGCCACCGGCTGGTACGGGCTGTGGCGGCTATGTGGTGGGTCAGACGGTCAAGCTGTTAAAACAACATCATCTGCTGGAAGACACTGACGTCGTTTTGTTTGACGTGCTTGGCGACGTGGTCTGCGGTGGTTTTGCAGCGCCGCTGCAACATGCCGATCGCGCAGTGATCGTGACGGCGAATGACTTTGACTCGATTTACGCAATGAACCGGATCATCGCAGCGGTGCGGGCCAAATCCGCGAACTACAAGGTTCGGCTCGCCGGGTGTGTCGCCAATCGGTCGGAGACTACCGAGGAGGTGGATCGCTACTGTGAGACGGTTGGGTTCAAACGGATCGCACATATGCCCGCTGTCGATGCAATTCGCCGGTCTAGGCTCAAGAAGAAGACCTTGTTCGAGATGCCGGACGAGGACGACATCGTGCACTGTAGAGCCGAATATGTCCGCCTAGCCGAGACCCTTTGGAACGGGACCGAGGCGCTGGCCCCCGAGCCGATGGAAGATCGCGACATCTTCGAACTACTGGGGTTCGATTGATGAGCTACGCGCGCACCCTCGCCCGGGTCGAAACCTATTTCGACCAGACCGCGACCCAAACATGGGAGCGTTTGACGTCGGATGCCCCGGTTTCGCGGATCCGGGCGACCGTGCGTGCTGGGCGCGCCCAAATGCGCGATTTGCTCTTGTCGCGTTTGCCACCGGATCTTTCCGGTCAGCGTATTTTGGATGCTGGATGCGGCGCGGGTCAAATGACGGCTGAACTCGCGGCTCGTGGTGCGGATGTCGTCGCCGTCGATATTTCGCCCTCGCTTGTCGAGATTGCTAAAGACCGGTTGGCCTCTAATCTGCGCGGGCGTGTTGAGTTCGTTGCCGGAGACATGCTGAACCCGACACTGGGCAGTTTCGACCACTGCATCGCGATGGACAGCCTAATCTACTATAGCGCGGACGACATCGCCGCCGCACTTAGTGATCTGTCACATCGGGTGGCAAGCCAGACCCTTTTCACAGTTGCGCCCAAGACCCCTGCCCTCATGGCTATGTGGTATGCTGGCAAGTTCTTCCCTCGGTCGGATCGCTCGCCTGTCATGGTGCCTCATGTCGCCTCTGGCCTATCCAAAGCGGCGCAGGCATCTGGCTTGACCGGCATCGCTCGGCTGGGGCGCGTAGCCAGCGGATTCTACATCTCCGATGCGATGGAGGTGCGGCGATGAGGATCCCAAGCCGCTTTATACCTTTCGCGGATGCGGCGTCGGACACGCTGCCGATGGGTCAGCTTTTGCGGCTATCACTGTTTCAGGTGTCGGTCGGGATGGCTACGGTCATGCTGCTTGGCACACTGAACCGGGTCATGATCGTCGAACTGACGGTGCCGGCAATGATCGTTGCGATCATGATCGCGCTTCCCGTTCTGATCGCGCCGTTTCGGGCGTTGCTTGGTTTCCGGTCCGACAACTACCGCAGCGCTATTGGGTGGAAGCGTATCCCTTATCTCTGGTTTGGCTCGCTCTGGCAGTTTGGTGGTCTCGCGATCATGCCATTTGCGCTGCTCGTTCTGGGCGGAGATGTGGTGCATGACATCCCCTTTGCAGGCGAGGTGCTGGCGGCGCTTGCCTTCCTGATGACCGGGCTTGGCCTGCACATGACGCAGACAGCGGGTCTGGCCTTGGCCAGTGATCGCGCGACGGATGAAACCCGGCCACGCGTCGTTGCCCTGCTCTATGTCATGTTCTTGGTTGGCATGGGGGTCTCGGCCCTTGTGATTGGCGGCCTGCTTGCCGACTTCAGCAATCTTCGCCTGATCAGGGTGGTTCAGGGGGCTGCGGTAGCCGGGCTACTCTTGAACCTCGTTGCGCTCTGGAAACAGGAAAACGTGCGACCAATGAGCAAGGCGGAGCGTGAGGCACCTAGGCCGCTCTTCCGGGACGCATGGAATGATCTGGTATCGGGTGGGCAAGCGGGGCGGCTCTTGGCCTGCGTGTTCGTTGGAACGATGGCGTTCAACATGCAGGATGTGCTGCTAGAGCCCTATGGCGGTGAGATCCTCGGCCTCTCTGTTTCTGCCACGACGCTGTTGACGACTGCCTGGGCTGCGGGTGCGCTGATTGGCTTTGCCTGGGCCGGAGTGCGGCTGGCGAAGGGTTCGAACAGCTACCGTTTGTGCGGTGCGGGCATTCTTGCGGGGATCTGGGCCTTTTCGTTGGTGATCTTTGCCGATCCGATGGGTTCCGTTCTCCTCTTCTTTGCCGGCGCCTGCCTGATCGGTTTCGGAGGTGGTCTCTTTGCAGTGTCGACCCTTACTGCTGCCATGACGATGCCCACGGGTGGCGCTGCGGGCAAAGGCTTGGCTTTGGGCGCTTGGGGTGCCGCACAGGCAACCGCGGCAGGCCTGGCCATTGCTTTAGGTGGCACACTCAGGGATTGGATCGGGAGTATCGCAACCGCTGGCCAATGGGGCGAAGCCCTGAACTCCCCCGCCACTGGTTACTCATTCGTTTATCATCTCGAGATTGGCTTGCTCTTTGTCACTCTCGCAATCCTGGGACCGCTCGTGCGCCATTCGGGTCCCCTCACCCAACAGGAAACCCGCCCAATGGGCCTGGCGGATTTCCCAACGTGATCTGTCCTTCAGGAGGAACCTAAAATGACAGAAACATTCTTTGGAGAGTTCGACCTCGCGGCGTCGACGCTCTGGCTATTCTGGGCGTTCTTCGGGCTTCTGCTTTATTACATCCAGCGCGAGAACATGCGTGAAGGTTACCCACTCGAAGATGACGAGGGGAACAAGTCTTCAAACCCCGGGCTTTTCTCGATGCCAGAGGACAAGACCTTCAAGCTGCCCCATGGTCGTGGCGAGGTGACAGTGCCATCGGGTCAGAACCCCGAACGAGAGGACATCCCGATGAAACGGGTCGGACCGGGCAATGGCTTCCCGCTGGAACCGACGGGTGATCCTATGCTTGACGGTGTCGGGCCTGCGTCCTGGGCTCCACGCCGCGATGCGCCAGAACTCGACGGACATGGACACCCCAAGATTGTCCCGATGTCCAAGACTGAAAGCTTCCGATTCGCTGCAGGCAAGGATCCGCGCGGTCTGCCGGTGCAGGCGGCTGACGGTGAAATCGTGGGCCGGATCGTCGACATGTGGATCGACGAGCCCGAACAATTGGTCCGCTACCTTGAGTTTGAACTGGATCCCAAATGGGGCACCGGCAACCGCCTTGTCCCACTGACATTCGCGCGGATCCATTCGGACCGGGTCAAGATCAAGTCGATCTTCGGCAAGCATTTCGGGACGGTCCCGACCATCGCATCGCCGACGCAGGTCACCATGCTCGAAGAAGAGAAGATCAGCGGCTACTACGGCGGCGGCACGCTCTATGCCGATGCATCGCGTCAGGAACCGCAGCTGTGAACCGGTTGCGGCCCTGACCGGCTGCAACCTCAACCATCGGGAGGGAGTGCGCATGCCCCATGATGATTTTGAGATAGAGCCAATCGAGGGGCTTCCTGAGCGCCCCCCCGAGGGCGAAGAAATCCTTTGGCAGGGGCGACCTGACTGGTTTGCCCTCGCCCGGGAATCGCTGTGGCTGTACCCGGTCGCGGCTTACTTCGTGATCTTGACGATCTGGCGCTTTATCTCGGTGGTTGATCTGATGCCGGTCGGGCAAGCGATCGGTGCGGCACTTCCTTTCGTGATACTCGGTCTGATCGTCTGTGGTCTGCTGATGCTGACGGCTTTCGTCCAGGCCCGCGCCACCATGTACACGGTGACGACCTCTCGGGTCGTGATGCGGATTGGCGCGGCTCTAACGCTTACCGTCAACCTGCCCTTCAAGGAGATCGGTACGGCATCACTGGATCTGCGACGGTCCGGAACGGGCACAATCGCGTTCGAAACGATTGGCCGCGCGCGGCTCAGCTATCTGGTGCTCTGGCCCCATGTCCGCCCCTGGCGGATGAGCCCCAGCCAGCCAGCCCTGCGTGCGGTACCGGATGCCAAATCTGTTGCCGCATTGATTGCGGATCATGCCGAGGCGGTGATCAACGAACCGGTGTTAATGCGCATCGACGCATCGCAACCTGTCGCGGCGGAGTAGAGCCATGTCCGATACACAGCCTGATATCCGCATTCACGCCAAGCCTGACGATCTGGTGCCTCGGGTTCTGGTCCGGATCATGTTCGCTATGGTTGCCGCGGTCCTCGCGCTCGTGGCGGTGGCCCGTATGACCGACCGACCGCTGGAAGCTACGCCGGCCGAGACTCCAATCATCTCTGAACGCACGATCTTTATCTCTGGGTCGTCGAACGGGGCTGCGCGCATCCTTGATCAGAACGGTACGCTGCTGGTCGAATTTCCATCGGATAAGGGCGGCTTTGTCGCCGGAATCGAGCGGGTCATCGCCCGCGAACGGGGCAAGATCGGCGCCGAACCGAACGCCCCTGTCACACTGCGCCTGCGCGAAGGTAACCGCCTTTCGCTCTATGACCCATCGACCGAATGGTCAGCCGAGCTGATGGGCTTTGGCGCAGACAATCTCCGCACCTTTGCCAGGTTGCTGAGTCCACCCTCCCAGAAAGGAAGCCACTGATGGGACTGCTAACTAAGGACGTTGAAAGACACCCCTGCGAAGTAGAAATCAGTCACTGTTTCGACAGCCTGCATGCACATCTGAAGTTCACCGATGGTGCGGTTGTCTATCCGGGCGACGAGGTTGTGGTCAAAGGCCCCGAGATCATGGCGCCCTACGGCGAGGTTGTCCGCGAAAGCCGCGAAGCGATCATCTACCGGGCCTCGAAACTCGAACAGATCTGGACCCGCTGGACTGGCGATTTTGAGTTCATGGAACTTTGCGAATTCTCGTTCTCAGAGGAGGTCACGCTATGAACGCCCCCCTCAAACACACCGCTGACGCCACCACCGTCGAAGAGGGTCTCGCCATCCAAGAGGCGCAGGCCAAAATGGACAGCGCGGCCGCGACAGCCGTTGCGATGCAGAACACCCTGCTGACCCCGCGGTTCTATACGACCGACTTTGATGAACTCGACGCTGTTGACGTCTCACCCGTACGTTCGGATTGGGACAATCTAATCGATGAGATGGAGGCAGACCCCAACAAGGGCCATTTCAAAAAGAACGAAGACTGGGATGATGTCGATTGGGACGGAATGGACCCGGAACTCAGGAAAGAGCTCATCGACTTTCTGATCTCTTCCTGCACCGCCGAGTTCTCGGGCTGTGTTCTTTACAAAGAGATGAAGCGAAGGGGTGCGAACAAGGATATCACGACCCTTTTCCAGCTCATGGCCCGGGATGAAGCGCGACATGCCGGTTTCATCAACGATGCGCTGCGCGAGGCTGGCGTCGCTGTGAACCTCGGGTTTCTAACGCAGAAGAAAAAATACACCTACTTCCGGCCAAAGTTCATCTACTACGCCACGTATCTTTCGGAAAAGATCGGATATGCCCGCTACATCACGATCTTCCGCCATCTTCAGGCCAATCCAGAGCATCGGTTCCACCCGATCTTCAAATGGTTTGAGGAATGGTGCAACGACGAGTTCCGGCACGGCGAAGCATTCGCCCTGCTCATGAAGACAGATCCGAAACTGACCAGTGGCTTCAACGTCTACTGGATCAAGTTCTTCCTCACCGCTGTCTACGCGACGATGTATGTGCGCGACCACCAGCGGCCTGCCTTTCATAAGGCTCTGGGCGTCGATCCGGATTGGTATGCGCATGAGGTCTTTACCAAGACATCTAAGTTGAGCGAGCAGATATTCCCCATCACGCTCGATATCGACCACCGGGCATGGCAGCGAAATCTGGAACGTCTGTACCAAGCGAATGTCGACTTGGCCAAGGCTAGCAATCCGCTATCACGGATTTGGGCTCAGGCGCGGGCTGGTCGAGCCTTCCTCGCCCTGCTGACGATCCCCTCGAATTCGCACAGCGTGCCCGAAAATACACGACTAGAGCCCGCTTACTGATGACACCTTGGATCGCGGCCATAATTGCAATGTTCGTCTGGTGGTTTTCCACCGGGGCGATCCTCATGGCCGTAAAGCATGCTGATCAAAGGGGCGAATTGGCCCGGATGAACGCGACGTTGGTGGGGCTGCCGATGCTGGCCATTGGTGTTTTCGGGATCTGGTGGTCAACCACCGACACTACGATCCTTGGTGTCTATGTGGCGTTCATGTCGGCGCTTTGTGTTTGGGGCTGGATCGAACTCGCCTTTCTGACGGGTATGATCACCGGCCCCAACACGCGCCAATTGCCCGCCGGAACGGCAGAGTGGGAAAGGTTCGTGAGGGCTTGGGGGACTGTGGCCTATCACGAACTCACCCTGTTGGTGGCCTGCGTTGCCATCTTCGCCATTGCGATGGACGGGATAAACCCGTTTGGCGCGTGGACATTTGCGGTGCTGTTTGTGGCTCGTGTTTCGGCCAAGCTGAACCTGTTCTTTGGCGTCCCGAGAATTCACGTCGAATTCCTGCCGGAGGCGCTGTCACACTTGCCGTCGCACTTCAGGAAACGGTCTCTGAACTGGCTGTTTCCAGCCTCGATTACCGGTCTGACACTTGCGATCTACTGCTGGCTCGAACGGCTTTGGGCCGCTACGACGCCCGGAGAGATCACCGGATTTGCGCTGCTGACGGCGATCACGGCGCTGGCGCTTCTTGAACACTGGGTGATGGTTCTACCCATCCCTGACGAACGATTGTGGCGTTGGATGCTTCCGGCCACAAAACCCACCAATCAAAAGACCGAAACAGGGGGACATCATGGATTTTGATGTTTTGTTCCAATCTCAGCTCGACGCACTCAAGGAAGAGGGGAATTATCGCATCTTCGCCGAACTTGAGCGAAAGATGGGTGCATTTCCGAGGGCCCGTTGCCACGATGAGGACGCCCCTGACGAAGTGACGGTCTGGTGTTCCAACGATTATCTGGGCATGGGGCAGAACGAGGCGGTCATCAATGCGATGAAAGACGCAATTGATGCTTGCGGCGCCGGAGCCGGTGGCACGCGCAACATTTCTGGTACGAACCATGCCCATAAGCTGCTCGAAGCCGAGCTTGCCGACCTGCATCGCAAGGAAAGCGCGCTGCTTTTTACATCCGGATACGTTTCTAACTGGGCAGCTTTGAGCACTTTGGGTAGCCGGTTGCCTGATGCAGTGATCCTGTCGGACGAGCTGAACCATGCCAGCATGATCGAGGGCATTCGGCACGCGCGGTGCAACAAGGTGATCTGGAAACACAATGATCCCGAGGATCTGGACCGACATCTTGCGCGCCTTCCGGCCAACGCACCCAAGATCGTTGCCTTTGAAAGCGTCTATTCGATGGATGGCGACATCTGCCCGATGGATGAGATCGTCGAAGTAGCCGAAAAGCACGGCGCAATGACCTATCTGGATGAGGTCCACGCCGTTGGTCTTTACGGTCCGCGCGGTGGCGGTGTTTCGGAAGAGCGGGGGCTGGCTGATCGGATCACCTTGATCGAGGGTACGCTTGGAAAGGCCTATGGGGTTGTCGGCGGTTATATCACCGGGTCGGAAGCCTTGTGCGATTTCATCCGCAGTTTCGCGAGCGGCTTTATCTTTACGACAGCCCTGCCCCCCGCGGTTGCAGCGGCCGCGCGCGTGTCAATCCAACATCTCAAGCAATCCGACCGCGAGCGGATGCTGCAGCGTGAGCGGGTCGCATATCTGCGCAAGCGTTTAGACCAAGAAGGGATCCCGCATCTCGACAACCCGAGCCACATCATCCCCGTGATGATCAAGGATCCGGTCAAGTGCCGTATGATCGCGGATTACCTGATGCAGAAATACGGGATCTATGTTCAGCCCATCAACTATCCGACGGTTCCCAAGGGCACGGAGCGTTTGCGCTTTACCCCTTCGCCGCTTCACACGACAGATGACATCGAAAAACTGGTCTTCGCGCTCAAGGACCTCTGGAAGCAATGCGCGATCAGTCATGCGGTCGCCTGACCGCATTGTAATACGAACGTGACTGTTGACTCTGCGCACGAGCAACTACGTTCTAAAGCCGATATCCAACGGAGGAGAATCTGATGTTCCGTACAATGGCCGTTTTGGCTGCTACTACCTTTGCTGTGCCTGCGTTTGCCGACGGCCACGCGTCAGGCGATGCCGCCGCTGGTGAAAAAGCATTCCGACAGTGCATCTCGTGCCATGTCGTCGTGGACGATGCTGGTGAGACACTTGCGGGTCGCAACGCAAAAACTGGCCCAAACCTGTATGCAATCGGCGGCAGAACCATCGGTTCAGTTGAGGACTTCCGCTATTCCGATCTGATCCTTGCGGCCGGCGAAGCCGGCATGGTGTGGGACGAGGCATCTTTCGTTGGCTATGTGCAGGATCCGACCAAGTGGCTGCAGGAGGCTACTGGTGAAAGCGGCCGGGGTAAGATGGCCTACAAGGTTCGGAAGGAAGAGGACGCCGTGAACCTTTATGCCTACCTGGTATCGCTTGGCCCAACAAACTGATCACGCCGCGGCGTGTCGACCTCAGAGAATGATTGGATGAGGCCCGCGATTTCAGCGGGCCTTTCTTCATGGGCCAGATGACCTAGGTCAGCGAGTGTCTTAATATGTGCATTGGGCAAGATCTGTGCCGCCTCCCGCGACACCTTGGGAGGCACGGTCTGATCCTTCTCTCCAACGATCAGCAGAGTGGGGATCGCAAAATCCGGAAGCTCGTCAAGTAGATCATCAAGCGACCATTGGGCCATCATCGATAGGGCGCCGTTCACGTGGTCCCGGTTGCCAATGAGCCGTCGGTAGAATTCCAAACCCTCCGGCGAAAGCTTTGACCCCGTGCTGTCGAGCAGCGCCCTGGCCCGTTCCGGGTTTCGGGCGGTTCCCGCAAAGAGTGCTGTCACGAAAGGTGTCGCAGCCAGAGCCTTTGCCATTGCTGGAAAGAGCATGCCCGCAAGACCGGTAAAACGGCCAAGGGCGGCATTCAGCCCGATCACACGAACGCCCTGCGTGCCTTTGTGCAAGGCTGCCTTAGCCAAACGCAGGCAGATTGCGGCTCCGGCTGAATGCCCGACAAAGACCCTTGGGTGCCAACCCTCCTGCTCGCAAAGCGCTTGGATATCGCCGACCATCTGATCAAGTCCGCAGCGATTTCTTGCTCCCAACCGGGTGAAGCCCTGGCCCGGCAGATCGATCGCCACCACATGAAACCTCTGGGCCAGCAGTGGGATCAGGTCACGAAACGAATGGGTTGATCCACCCGCGCCGTGCAGCAGTAAAACGGTGTCACCCGCGCCGGTCTCTTGCACATGCCACAGATGCACCGGGCCCTTGATCTGGCGCGACACCTCATTGTTTGGCCAGGCGTCGATGTGTTTCCAATCCAAGGGGTCAGACTCGGGTCGAGGCGCCGACTGTCTGCGCAAGACCTGCCGCATCGGCGCGTGGTAGTACGTGATATGCAGCATCGAACCGACTGGCCAGCTCTCTCAGCGGCGCGTAGGGCCGCTTTGACGCGTCGACAACGATCCGTGCATGACCGCGTTCACGTAGCGCACTTGCTGAGTTCTGTGCATCGATCATCGCCTGTACCCGATCTGCATTACCTTCCAGATCGATATTGGCACGCCCATCGGTCAGCAGAACGATAGTTGGGCTGAAACCGCGCTTCAGAGAAGTCTGCGCCACCTCGCCGGCAAGCTGCAGACCCGCTGCGAGCGGTGTTCCGCCGCCCCCGGGCAAGCCAGTCAGTTGCCGTTTTGTCTGGACCAGTGAACGGGTCGGAGGCAACAGGACCTCTGCAGCCGTCCCACGAAACGCAACAAGGGCCACGTGATCGCGGTTCGAATACGCCTGGGCAAGGACAAGCTCCAGCGCGCCTTTGACTTCGTTCAGCCGCGAGACCGCGGCAGAGCCTGATGCATCGACGGCAAACACCAGCAATCGGTCAGATTGCTCCTGAAAGCGTTTTAGGCGGATGTCTGACGAATGGACGATGATCCCCTGGCGCTGCGGCTCTTGTTCTTTCCGCAGCCTCTGCCAGGGCGCGGCAGTCCGAAGGGTCGCGACAAGATCGATGCGGGCTCTGCCATCCGGTCGACCCGCCCGCGACGGTATCGGTCGACCCCGGCGGTTGCCAGATTGCTTGGCGCCCATGCCATTCCCGCTGACCTTGCGCGACTTTCCTGACCTGATGGATGTGGCCAAGAATCCTTCGGGCAGCGCTGATCTCACAGCCTGAACAAGCATCTCTTCGCTAAGATTTTGCTGGTCGGAATGATGACCATCGGCAGCCTCTCCCGCTTCCGATCGGGCTTCGGTTCGTTCAAGGGGATCCGCATCGTCCGGCAATTGGATTGCACGATGGGAATAGACCAGCGATGCCGCCACCTGCAGATCGTCTTCGGTGACTTCGGACCGATTATTCATAGATGCATGGGCGCGCGCGGCCCGTAGTGCCAGAACGGGTGCTCGCAGGGTGTCGATTCCGAAGCGTGCCGCGAGGAACACCAGCGCCTTGATATGGTTTTCGGCGCATTTGATTTCCGACAGTACGATGGCCGAAGACTGCTCGGGCAGCACGGCAAAGCCATCAGGTAACCGCCCTGCGGGATCAATGACGAACGAAAGTCTTTCGGCCAATTTCGGCGGGCAGGTTTCGTCCGGATCGGCGCCCTCGTCCAAGGCTAAAAGGCATCGAATTAGGCTATGATCCAGTGCCTGGGCGAGCTTCGCAGCAAGGTTTGGGGGGCATCGCTCTGCCATGGAAAGCATTACGTGTGGAGCTTCCATCAACAGGCCCCTGGTCTTGATCACCCGACCTGCTCGGAGCGTGGCCGTGATGTCGGTTCCACCGAAAAGTTGTTCGTCGGTGGTCGCTATGCTCACCTGTTTGAATAAGCTGCGTTTGACTGAGGACAACAACGCATCCCGCGCTGGACTCGCGCGCATTCGAATAACCGCGCCGCCCAGCCCCTTGGGATCAATCTGCAGGAGCCGCAGGGCCAATATCGCGCGATCCCAGCTTTCGGTGTTGGTTTGGTCGAAGGCGGCAGCGCCATCCATCAGGCCAGGACGCTTTCCAACGTCCGATCAACCCGCGCTGTCGATCCTGCTTCGTCAAGCGGGTCGCGGCGCAGCCGGTGGGACAAAGCGATCGGCGCGATCCGGCGCAGATGCGCGCGCGCAATCGTATTGTCACCCTGATAGGCCGCAAGTGCGCGCGAGGCACGAAGCAACGTCAATTCGCCCCGTAGCCCGTCAGCGCCGAGCGCCATACACAGTTCCGCACAATCCCGCAGGGTTTCGTCGCTTGCTTCGATATCCGAGGTGTTGTTCCGTGCCTCGGTGATCTTGTCTCTGATTTCTTGATCAGCTCTCGCGTATTTTTTGCAGAAGCCTTGCGGATCCCGCTCATAGCCATCCCGTCGTTTAACGACCTCAACCCGCTCCATCAGATCGGTTGTCGACCGCACATCCACGGACAGGCCAAACCGGTCCAGCAGTTGCGGACGCAATTCGCCCTCTTCGGGGTTTCCGGATCCAACCAGAACAAAGCGCGCAGGGTGCCGAATGGAAAGCCCTTCACGTTCCACTACGTTTTCGCCGGATTGCGCCACATCGAGCAGAAGATCGACAATATGGTCTTCCAGCAGGTTGACCTCGTCGATGTAGAGGTAGCCGCGATTGGCACGTGCCAACAAACCGGGTTCAAAGGCCTTCTCGCCTCGGGTGAGCGCACGTTCGATGTCGAGGGCGCCAACGACCCGGTCTTCGGTGACGCCAAGCGGCAGATCGATGACCGGCGTTGGCCGTGTTTCCGTCTGGTCCGATTGGGCTTCAACCCAGTCCGGAATTTCGCCGACGCTGGCGCTGTTCACCGGGCAGGCCCTTACGGCTTCGATGGGGGGGAGGAGTGCCGCCAGAGCCCTTACGGCTGTCGATTTGCCCGTCCCGCGGTCGCCGAATACCAGGACCCCGCCGATGCTCGGGTCGATGGCCGTCAGGATCATGGCCAGTTTCATGTCGTCCTGGCCGACAATGGCTGAGAATGGAAATGTCATTGCGTCCTCCCCAGCGGGCTTCCGCCGTTCCAAGATCCCATTTCGCCCTTGATTGCGAAACGGGCATAAAGTTCCTCTCGGAACCACTCACCATCCCGCACGGCTTTGATCGCCTTCGCGTGGGGTCCATCAAGGCGCGCGAATTCCGCCATCGTCTTCGGGCTGGGCCAGATCGAAAAGGTCACCTGTTGGAGCCATGGCACCTCTCCAATTCCGATCTTGAACAGCACGTTCGGATCCTCGCCGATGACCTTTGAAATGTCCGGTACCTTGCCCCAAAACCGCGTCATGATTTTTGGTTTGATCGTTGCGCGGGTCAGCGCGGCGAGTGGGCCGTTCTTGACCGATGTCACCGGTGTAAAGGGTTCCTTTCCTGACCACTGGCCGCGGCTCTCGGTCGGTGAAAGAAAAACGGTCCAGTGCTCGGACGCGCGGGCGCGGTATCTTTTGTAGATCGGCTCGTAAGCGACGCGATCCTGCGCGATCCCGATGCAAGGCCATGTGGCAAGGATCGCATAAACGCCGGTGTTCGGTATCGGCGTAAAGCCTTCGCCAGAGCCTGATCCACACAGTTTCCAGAAACCTATGTCGGGAATTTTCTTCATTGCCGGGCGCGCAGCGCCCATCATCCAAAGCGCCCACGCACGGCTGGGAAGCCGGTCAAATCGGAAGAAAGAAAGGGTCGCAATCTGGCCCATGGATTCGCACTGTCACCGGGGTCAATCCTGATCAACAGCGTACGCGCGAGAAAGAATTTGTCAACTAAACTAGACAGTCATATTGTTATGAATAGATGACACGTCTTGAGCACATCGAATCGAACGAGGCGACGGTTGGATCGCGCGCTATTGTTATTGGCGCCGGGTTGGGTGGGCTTGCCGCCGCGATGCGCCTTGGTGCGCGGGGATACACAGTAACGGTCATCGACAAACTCGATGTTCCCGGTGGGCGCGGCTCTGCGATTTGGCAGGATGGCCACCGATTTGACCTTGGGCCGACGATCATTACCGTACCTCAGCTTTATCGCGACTTGTGGGCCACTTGTGGCCGCAATTTCGACGACGATGTCACGCTGCGGTCGCTCGATCCGTTTTACGAGATCCGTTGGCCCGATGGTACGAAATTCGTAGCACAACAGGACACTAAGAAGCTCCGCGCGGAGGTCGCCAAGATTGAGCCGAAGGACGTCGAAGGCTTTGATCGATTTCTGCGTGATAGCGAGCGCCGGTATTGGTTCGGATTCGAAGATCTTGGCCGCAGATCGATGCATGAGCTTTGGGAACTCATTAAGGTTCTGCCAACTTTCGCCATGCTGCGCGCCGACCGGTCCGTTTACGCTCATGCCGCACGGCGGTTTCGAAACGAAAAGCTGCGAATGGCATTCTCGTTCCATCCGCTTTTTATCGGCGGCGACCCGCTGCATGTGACGTCGATGTATATTTTGGTCAGCTACCTCGAAAAGGAATTCGGGGTACACTACGCGGTTGGCGGGATCGCGGGTATGGCCGCCAAAATGGCCCGCGTGATCGAGGATCAGGGCGGTACGATGCTGATGAATACTCAGGTCGAACGTATCGTCGTCCGCGACGGTCGCGCCGCCGGTGTTCGTCTGACCAGCGGCTTGGAGCTGGGCGCGGACGTTGTCGTGTCAAATGCAGATGCAGGCCACACCTACACCGCGCTTTTGCCGGCCAAGAAGCGGTGGACACCAAAGCGGCTGGGCCGCACCCGGTATTCGATGAGCTTGTTTGTCTGGTACTTCGGCACCAAGGGGACGCGTGGGCTTTGGAAGGATGTTGGGCACCATACGATCCTCAATGGGCCGCGCTATCGGGGATTGCTGAAAGATATCTTCATTAAGGGAAAGCTCGCCGATGACTTCAGCCTTTACGTTCATCGCCCCTCGGTAACCGATCCGAGTGTTGCGCCCGACGGCGACGACACATTCTATGTGCTCAGCCCCGTGCCACATCTTGGCCATGGTGGCGTCGATTGGACGAAAGAAGCAGAACGATACAAGGCACGGATCCTCAAGGTGCTGGAGGATCAGATGATGCCCGGTTTGGGGGATCGGATCGTCACCGAGCAGGTCTTTACGCCAGAAACATTCCGCGATCGCTATCTTTCGCCCTTTGGTGCGGGCTTTTCGATCGAGCCGCGCATACTGCAAAGCGCATGGTTCAGACCCCACAACGTCAGCGAAGAGCTGCCCGGTCTGTATCTGGTCGGAGCGGGGACCCATCCCGGCGCTGGCGTGCCCGGCGTGGTCGCGACCGCCGAAGTATTGGATCAACTGGTGCCGGACCCGGTGATGACATGAAAGCTCAAGACCTCGAAGCCTGCCGCGAGGCGATCCGCCACGGATCCCTCTCCTTTCATGCCGCATCAAAGCTGTTACCGGCCAAGGTTCGCGATCCGGCACTTGCCCTTTATTCATTCTGCCGCCTCGCGGACGACGAAGTGGATCTGAAGGCGCAAAAAACCGAAGCCGTGTTGCGCCTGCGCGATCGGCTTGAGCTGGTTTATCATGGCAAACCGGAAAACGCCGCACCGGACCGTGCTTTCGCGTCGGTGGTTGAGGCATTCGAAATGCCACGCGCCTTGCCCGACGCTCTTTTGGAAGGTCTCGCGTGGGATGCTCAGGGGCGCAAATATGCATCGCTGTCAGAAGTCAGAGACTATTCCGCACGTGTTGCCGCCGCTGTTGGCGTGATGATGTGCGTTCTTATGCGGGTTCGTGACCCAGATGCACTGGCGCGGGCCGCCGATCTGGGTGTCGCGATGCAGCTTACGAACATCGCTCGGGACGTGGGCGAGGATGCCATGGAAAACAGGCTTTATCTGCCGCTCGAGTGGTTGGCAGATGCCGGTATCGACCCCGATGAATTCATGGCCAATCCCAAGCCAACAAAAGCGGTTCGCGCGATGGTTCGCAAACTGGTGATGGAAGCAAACCGTCTTTACTACCGGTCTGAGGCGGGGATCGGCGCCTTGCCACGACGGTGTCGACCGGGCATATACGCTGCCCGCTACATCTATGCCGGAATTGGCGGACGTCTCAGAGCGATGGAGTATGACTCGCTTTCAGCGCGGGCGCGAACCTCGAAATTGCAGAAGCTTGGCTGGTTGGGTCAATCGACACTTCACGCAGGGATGACGATGGTGATGCCCAAATCAGCAGTCTTGTATGCGAAGCCACTTGATGAGGTGCGCTTTCTTGTCGATGCGGCTGCTTCGGGCGTGAAGGAAACAAGGGGCGATCGGATCTTTGAGGCCCTAGCAGCGCTTGAGGCGAAACGCCGAACCGATCGTGCCGCGTTGATCGCCAATCCAGCGCGCCTAGCTTAGTACGCATGTTCTGGATCATCTTCCTGATTTTTCTGGCTGCTTGTTTTGGCGCCGGCGCAACGGGCGGTTTGTTCCCGCCCGGGTCGTGGTACGACGCTTTAAAGAAACCAAGCTGGACACCGCCCAACTGGGTCTTTCCGGTAACATGGTTCATTCTATACGGATGCATGGCCGCTGCGGGCGCCAGGGTGGCGCTGCTAGCTGACAGTGGACTGGCGATGGCTCTTTGGGCGCTTCAGATTGCGTTCAACGGGCTTTGGACGCCGGTATTTTTCGGCCTGCAGAACATCAGGCTTGGCATGGCAGTCATTGCCATTTTGTGGTTGAGCGTGGCTGCGTGCATGGTTGCACTATGGCGGCTGGATACAATCGCCGGGTTATTTTTCGTACCCTACCTTGCCTGGGTAACGACTGCGGCGGCACTGAACTGGGGCGTGTGGCGTCTTAACCCCGAAGCGGCTGCCCTATCAACGCGTTAGAAACTCCAGCCTGCCTTGCGTGGGACCCTGACAGCAAGCATGGGTTTGAGCAAAGGCGATCTGAAACGCCGCAGATCGAGTGCTTCGTGGACGCCGGTCGTTTCCTGCCCATCAAGGCGCGTTGTCACCGCCGACCGGGTGTAGAACGGTGCATCAAGCATGGGCCGAGCCTGGCGCGGGTGGAATCCGTGATCGGCCCTGGTTTCCCGTCTCACAGCCCAGAGGGATCTGGGTAGCCTTGCTTTTGGAGGCAACTTCACCGTTTGCGCGGTGCCTGAAGCATCGAACTGGAAGCCTGCCGCCAAGTGGGATCCGTCAAGCCGCTCTGCATCGTAGAAACAAGTCGCGCCTTCGCCGGTTGGAAACCGGCCCCACGTCCAGTAGCCAAAGTCTTCCTCCAGCGCGCGGGTACCGAAATTCGCGTCGAAGTAACCCTCACCGTCCCACTGCCAACCCGGTCGGTCGATATCGACTTCGATCTTTGAGCGGGGTGCGAAGGGCCGCCAGATATGGCTGTCATCCTTGGTGAGCGGTAACTCCACTTCAGTGATCGCGGTCGGAACGATCCGGATTTGGCCCCTGATCCGATTGACCCACGGCCACGACGACCATTCGTCAACATCGATAGCGAGCGTGTCACCCATCCACCGCAGCATGGATGGCCCGACCTCAAGTCGCGAGGCTGTCTGGCGGAGCGCCGAAGCGCCCCGATCCGTCATCGTAAACCGACCACCTGGCCCGTAAGTTGCGACATTGATGCAGACGTGGTTCTGCGGGTTCTTTCGGCCAGACCAACGGTACCACGGTGAAAAGACCGACCCGATAAAACCGATGACGGAAATGGCCCTTGTCCCGTCCGCGCTCAGGCCGTCGACATACCACCACGCATAGCCGTTTGGGCAGACGTCGACATTGAAGTTTGGTCTCTCAAGATCGCATCGACCGCGTGCCTCGCGGAGAGCGCCGCCATCGGAACCCCTGCGCCCGGATGTGTCCCGCCACCCACCAGATACAGGTTCGGGATCTGCGTGCGGGCGCGGGGGCGCTTCAGCGATGCGGTCAGGCCATGCGGTGTCTGCCCGTAAAGCGCGCCGCAAGTCGCGGGGAACATCGCGTTGAACATCGCTGGCGTCGTCACTGTCTCCGGGCCCGGGGTCGGCGAGAAAGTCATCCCGAAGCGCGCCATCTTCTGCATGATCTGATGATGCCATTGGTCAATGTCCTTTGCAGGTTCCGGGTCTGGGGGAGCGTTGGTAATGATCTCGAAGCGTTCGATGGACTGGGGTTCTTCTGTTTGACCGCGATCCAACGCGCAGAGATAGATCGACGGGTTGGCCGGGATGCGACCGGCCATTAGATCGTCGAATTCCTGATCGGCGTTCTGGTCGAAAAAAATGTTGTGGTGTGACAGCTCGGGGCCGGCGGGTTTGGCGGCAAAACTGTGTACACGGGCCGAAAAGCTTCGGGGGAGGTCCGCGGTCTGCGAAGCAATCGCGGTCAATGAAGATCCAAGTTCGCCTGTGGCGAGCGCGCGTGGGTCACCGCCAAAAACAACTAGATCACAGGCCACCCTGTCACCGTCCGCCAAATGCACAGCGCGGACCAGTCCGCCTTGCATTTCCAGACGCTCCACATGTGCCTCGGTTTTTATTTCAACACCAGCACGGGTCAATAGCATCGCGATGGCTTCGACCAGACGATGCATGCCTCCCTCGACAATCCAGACGCCTTGCGCCTCTGCCTGCCAGATCAGTGACAGGATGGCGGGCGAATGCCCCGGGCTGCCGCCGACATAGGTTGCATATCGTCCAAAAAGCTGGCGCAGCCGCGGATCAGAAAAGCTGCGTTTGAGCAGTTGTTTCATTGTTGAAAGCGGTGCCATCGCCGGAATGAGCCTTGGGCTCGACAACACCGACCCGGCAAGCGCGGCGATGTTTGGATCGGCTGCCTGCATCATCGGTGTGTCGAATGCCTCGAACAGACGCTGGGTCCGAGCGCAGAATGTTTCGAATTGCAGTCTAGTCTTTGCGCCCGCGAGTGCCTGAACAGCCTCAGCCGTTTTGTCCTGGTCCCGATATAGGTCCAGTGTCGATCCGTCAGGCCAGAAATGACGCGCGATGACCTCGTTCTGAACGAGATTTACGTGCTCTTCGAGTTTCGCACCGAAACAGGCAAAAAGGTCGTCGAACACATGCCGAAGAGTCAGAACGGTCGGCCCGGCATCGATTGGGCCGGCGTCGCTGGGCACCGTTCGGATCTTGCCGCCCAGCCATGGATGCCGCTCAAGTATCGTGACGCGATAGCCCAAAGCACGCAGACGCATGGCTGCAGCGAGGCTACCGATACCGGCCCCGATCACCATCACATGGTCACTACAATGTTCCGTCTTCAGCATAGGCAGGCGTCTTTTCTCAGGCTGCGCAATTGTTGACTCGTAGTATCAATGTGTCCAGTATCATTTACAGTTAGGTGTCTGATCAAGATGACATCAGGCAGCAAGGGACCCCGAATATGCCGATGACCACCCGTATCGAAGCCGCCCTTGGCAACGCCATCGCGATAGGTCAGGGCAGGGGGCCAGTGCCCCAGCGACTTGCCTCAGCGCTAGACTATGCGACGTCTCCGGGTGGCGCGCGCATTCGGCCCACGATCTGCATGTCCGTCGCCATGGCATGTGGTGATGATCAGCCTGAGCTGGCGGATGCCGCAGCCGCAGCCCTCGAACTTATTCATTGCGCAAGCCTCGTTCATGACGATCTGCCTTGCTTTGACGATGCCGACGTTCGTCGCGGCAAACCCAGTGTTCACAACGCCTATTCCGAGCCATTGGCCGTTCTGACCGGGGACAGTCTTATTGTATTGGCGTTCGAGGTGCTTGCCCGCCGGTCTTCGGTGGCACCCGACCGTGTTGGTCAGCTGGTGCTGACGCTGGCCCAGCGAACTGGCATGCCGGGTGGTATCTGTGCTGGGCAGGGTTGGGAAAGCGAGGAAAACGTCGATCTTAGCGCCTATCATATGGCCAAGACCGGATCGCTTTTCATTGCCGCGACCCAGATGGGGGCTATCGCGGCGGGTCAAGAGGGTGAGCCGTGGCTGGAACTGGGTGCGCGGATTGGTGAGGCCTTTCAGGTCGCTGATGACCTGCGGGACGCGCTTTATGATGAAAATACGCTTGGTAAACCTGCCGGTCAGGACGACCTTCACGGGCGGCCGAATGCGGTGGCCGAGTTGGGCGTGTCCGGCGCGATCCAGCGGCTGAAGGATAGTCTGGGCGGCGCGATTGCCTCGATCCCATCCTGCCCGGGTGAGGCCGCGCTGGCTGAGATGGTCCGCCGCTACGCCGAGCGGCTAACGCCGGTTGCACCCGCCCACGGCAATGTCTGACGCAAGTGCACCGTGGAGGGGCGGGTGGTTCAATCGCCTTGTCGCGCGACCGGGCTTTCAAAGCTGGGCCTCTCGATTTCCTCTGACAAGACACTCGGCCCGCGCTGACGGGGCCGCAATTTTCGATATCGTGCAGGGGTTTGTTGCGTCTCAAGCGCTTGTCGCACTCGTCGAGTTGGGTGTTCTGGAACGCCTGAGAGGCGGAGCGAAGAGCGCCGAAAGTCTGGGTGACGCTTGCGATGTTCCCGCAGATCGCATGGAGATCCTCGTTCGGGCCGGGACCGCACTCGGGTTCCTGAAACGCCGGCGAGATGGTCGATTTGGTTTGTCGCGCAAGGGTGCCGCAGTGCTTGGCGTCCCCGGCCTGACATCAATGATCCGTCATCACACCGCATTATATGATGACCTGCGCGACCCTGTCGCCCTGTTGCGCGGCGATACGGGATCGACCCAGCTGGCCAAGTTTTGGCCCTATGTTTTTGGAGCCGACGGTACGGTGCCGGAAGATGTGGCTGAAACCTATTCTGACCTGATGGCACAGTCACAACTTCTGGTGGCCCAAGATACGCTTCAGGCGGTGAACCTCAAAGAGACGGGGCATTTGCTGGATATCGGAGGGGGCACCGGTGCATTTCTTGAGGCAGCGGGCCGTAAGTACCGGCACCTGGAAATGACCTTGTTTGATTTGCCGCAGGTTGTTCAACAGGCGCGGGCGCGTTTTGACAATGGTGGAATTTTGGAACGTGCCTCCATCGTACCCGGATCATTCCGGTCTGACGACGTTCCTGATGGTGCTGACGCGATCTCGCTGGTGCGGGTGCTTTATGATCACGCCGATGACACGGTTGTGGATCTGCTGGCCAAGGCATACGCAGCGCTACCCGAAGGCGGCCGCCTTATTGTGTCCGAACCCATGAGCGGCGGATCACGGCCGGACCGGATCTGCGATGTCTACTTCGCTTTCTACACGATGGCCATGCAGACAGGTCGGACCCGGTCGATCGATGAAGTTCAAAGGCTGTGTGAAGCGGTGGGGTTCCGGCAGTTTGTGGCGCCGAAAGTGCATCGCCCGTTCGTGACGAGCGTGCTGATTGCCATCAAAACATAAATAACCTGTCACCAAAGTGTCTATTCTATTTGACACATTTAGCTGTCCATTTAGAATGACAACAAAGAAGAACCCCCACAGGCTGAGTCTCATCATGCCTTTGCGGGCAGGGAGGTAACGCATGGAGGTCAACTTGGAAACGACCGCCATCTTGCTAAAAGGTCCGAAGGATCTGGAGCTTGCGGATCTGGCAATCACCGCGCCGGGGCCCGGCGACCTTGTCATTCAAATCACCCATTCCGGTATTTCGACAGGTACGGAAAAGCTGTTCTGGACCGGAGAGATGCCTCCGTTCCCCGGCATGGGTTATCCGCTCGTCCCGGGATACGAGGCCGTTGGTGAAGTAGTCGAGGCCGGCGTTTTGACCGGTTTTCGCACCGGCGAACGTGTTTTTGTCCCGGGTGCCAACTGCTTCGAAGGCGCACACGGGCTCTTTGGCGGTGCGTCGCATCTGGTCGTTACCGACAGTGAGCGTGTGATCCGGATTGACCGTGATCTCGGTGCCGAGGGTGCTCTGCTGGCGCTGGCGGCAACGGCCCGTCACGCAATGGCCGGCATGAACAAGACGATGCCCGACCTTATTGTCGGTCATGGCGTTCTTGGTCGTCTGCTCGCGCGGCTGACGATTGCCGCCGGTGCTCCTGCTCCGACGGTTTGGGAAATCGATCCCGACCGGATGGACGGAACCATGGGTTACAACGTTGTCTCACCCGATCAGGACCCACGCCACGACTATTCAGCGATCTATGATGCATCAGGCAACGGCTCGCTGTTGAACGACCTCGTTTCACGGATCAGGCGTGGCGGCGAGGTGGTTCTGGCGGGATTCTACTCCGAACCGCTGTCATTCGCCTTTCCGCCAGCCTTTATGAAAGAGGCTCGTTTCCGCGTCGCTGCCGAGTGGAGCAAGGGCGATCTATCGGCCACCCGCGCTCTTGTTGAAAGCGGTGCGCTCAGTCTCGGCGGTCTTATCACGCATCGCGCAAAACCTACGGATGCCCGTGCCGCCTACAAGCAGGCGTTTGAGGATCCGTCATGCCTGAAGATGATCCTGGATTGGGAGCAATAAGATGAAAGACGATGTTCCCAACCTCAAGGATTTCGATCAGCGCCTGCGCGACGAAGCGAATGAGGATCTGGCCGATGTAATCCCCGCAGAGGCGACGAAGAAGACCCAGATCATAGCGATCTATGGCAAGGGTGGGATTGGCAAGTCCTTCACGCTGGCGAACCTTAGTCACATGATGGCCGAACAGGGTAAGCGGGTTCTGCTGATCGGCTGCGATCCGAAATCCGACACGACTTCGCTGCTCTTTGGCGGCAAAGCCTGCCCCACGATCATCGAGACCTCGACCCGCAAAAAGCTGGCCGGTGAGGAAGTCGCCATCGGTGATGTCTGCTTCAAGCGCGGCGGCGTCTTTGCGATGGAGCTGGGTGGGCCCGAGGTTGGTCGCGGTTGCGGCGGCCGGGGGATCATCCACGGCTTTGAGTTGCTCGAAAAGCTGGGATTCCACGATTGGGATTTCGACTATGTGCTGCTGGATTTCCTGGGCGACGTGGTCTGCGGTGGCTTTGGTCTGCCTATTGCGCGGGACATGGCGCAGAAGGTGATCCTGGTCGGGTCGAACGATCTGCAAAGCCTTTATGTCGCCAACAATGTCTGCTCGGCGGTGGAGTATTTCCGCAGGCTCGGTGGTAACGTTGGCGTCGCCGGGCTGGTCATCAACAAAGACGACGGGTCAGGTGAGGCGCAGGCCTTTGCCGAGGCGGTCGACATTCCGGTGTTGGCCTCGATTCCACAGGACGACGACCTGCGCAAGAAATCCGCGAATTATCAGATTGTCGGGACCGCGCAGAGCCAGTGGGGCGCCCTTTTTGCCGAACTGGGTCTGAACGTGGCCGAAGCCCCGCCGGTGCGCCCGCAGCCTCTCACGCAGGATGCGCTTCTGGATTTGTTCGATGGCTCGGACACCGGTGCGGGCGTCGTGCTGGAACCGGCGACGGATGCGGATATGCGCGGGCCGGACGCGGTGCCGAAGAAGAGCCTCGAGGTGATCTATGACGAGGCGTGAGGCCAGATGTTTCGGATCGCTGGTGCGATCCGACCAGCTGGGGGCGCTGCCCCCAGACCCCCGGCGTATTTTCGGAACAGTGAAGCCGAGGGTGGTTTGAGCAAGCAAGTCACATATGACGCGGTCGATGCTGTCGAGTTAACGAAAGGGCATCCCCCCGAGCGTGAGATGCCCAAGTTGTCGGGCGATCAGGGCTTGGGCTGTCATTCCGGATCTGAAATGGAGACGGCCGCCCGAATGGCAGGACAGTCAGAAATCCTAGATCAATACGCGAAAGACTATCCGCAGGGACCGCACGACAAGCCACAAAGCATGTGCCCGGCCTTTGGCAGTTTGCGCGTGGGTCTCAGGATGCGGCGCGTGGCGACGGTACTTTCCGGTTCGGCCTGCTGTGTCTACGGATTGACCTTCGTGAGCCACTTCTACGGGGCGCGGCGATCGGTAGGCTATGTGCCGTTCAACTCCGAGACGTTGGTGACCGGCAAGCTCTTCGAAGACATCCGCGAGAGCGTGCATGAATTGGCGGATCCAGATCGTTACGACGCCATCGTAGTGACGAACCTTTGCGTGCCGACGGCAAGTGGCGTGCCGTTGCGGCTGCTGCCAAGCGAAATCAATGGTGTCAGGGTTGTCGGGATCGACGTGCCGGGGTTTGGCATCCCAACCCATGCCGAGGCCAAGGATGTTCTGGCCGGGGCGATGTTGAACTATGCCCGCGCCGAAATCGAGGCGGGGCCGGTGGCGGCCCCTATGGGAGGAAAATCAGCCCGTCCGACAGTGACGCTGCTGGGTGAGATGTTTCCGGCTGATCCGGTCATGATCGGGCAGATGCTGGCACCGATGGGGCTTGCTGCGGGGCCGGTGGTGCCGTGCCGCGAATGGCGCGAACTCTACGCCGCGCTTGATTGCGGAGCGGTTGCGGCGGTGCATCCGTTCTATACCGCTGCAGTGCGCGAGTTCGAGGCAGCCGGGCGGCCTGTGGTTGGATCGGCGCCTGTTGGCCTGCATGGCACGGCGGCTTGGCTAGCGGCCATCGGAGAGGCGTTTGACCTACCTGCCGACAAGATTGCGGCAGCGCAGAACGCGTTCCTGCCGGCAATCCATGAGGCCCTGTCGGGCGCGCCTGTCAACGGCACGATCACGCTAAGCGGTTATGAGGGCAGCGAGCTTTTGGTTGCCCGGCTTTTGATCGAGAGCGGCGCAGAGGTTCCTTACGTCGGTACAGCGTGCCCAAAGACCCGCTGGAACGAGGCGGATCGCGACTGGCTCGAGGCGCACGGGGCGAAGGTGGTCTTCCGTGCCTCGCTCGAAGACGATTGTGCGGCCATGGAGGCGATCAAACCTGATCTTGCCATCGGGACAACGCCAGTGGTGCAGAAAGCAAAAGAGCTGGGTATTCCCGGCCTCTATTTCACCAACCTGATTTCGGCCAGACCGCTCATGGGCCCTGCGGGTGCGGGGAGCCTGGCGCAGGTCGTCAATGCGGCGATCGCCAACAAATCCCGGATGGATCATATGCGGGCGTTCTTTGAGGGCGTCGGCGAGGATGATACGGCTGGCATCTGGGAGGGTCAGCCCAACCTTCGTCCGGACTATCGCGCGCTGCATCAGAAAAAGCTCGATAAACAAGCGCGTGCCGCCAAGGCGGCGGACATGATTTGATGTGCTGCAGTGGATCATATGCCTGCGAAACGCGCCTGCTGGTTTTGTCTCTGGGGAGGCATGCGTCATGCTGATCCAGGATCATGACAGGGCCGGCGGATACTGGGGGGCGGTTTACGCCTTTTGCGCCGTGAAGGGCCTGCAGGTTGTGATCGACGGGCCAGTAGGATGTGAGAACCTACCGGTGACGTCAGTGTTGCACTACACCGACGCACTGCCGCCGCATGAGCTGCCCATCGTCGTGACCGGATTGGGCGAGGAAGAGCTGGGCCGCGACGGGACCGAAGGTGCGATGAAGCGGGCATGGGATACGCTTGATCCTGCATTGCCCGCAGTCGTTGTGACCGGATCAATTGCCGAGATGATTGGCGGCGGGGTGACACCACAGGGTACCTCGATCCAGCGCTTCCTGCCGCGCACCATCGATGAGGATCAGTGGGAAGCGGCCGACCGGGCGATGACCTGGATCTTTACTGAATTCGGGATGACGAAAGGCCGGATGCCGAAGGAGGCCAAGCGCGAGCAGGGCGCAAGGCCCCGGGTCAACATTCTTGGGCCGATGTACGGAACATTCAACATGCCCTCTGACCTTGCGGAGATCCGCAGGCTGGTCGAGGGGATCGGAGCCGAGGTGAACATGGTGATGCCGCTGGGCGCCCATGTTGCTGAAATGAGGAATCTGGTGAATGCGGATGTCAACGTCTGCATGTACCGCGAGTTCGGGCGCGGGTTGAGCGAGCTTCTTGCCAAGCCGTATCTACAAGCCCCGATAGGGGTCGAGAGCACCACCAAATTCCTGCGCGCACTGGGGGATTTGCTGGGCCTCGACCCCGAACCCTTCATCGCAAAGGAAAAGCACTCGACCCTCAAACCTATTTGGGATCTTTGGCGCTCGGTCACGCAGGATTTCTTTGCCACGGCCAGCTTTAGCATCGTCGCAAACGAGACCTATGCGCGCGGGATCCGGATGTTTCTCGAGACCGATATGGGCCTGCCTTGCGCCTTTGCCGTGGCCCGGGTGGCCGGGGCAAAGACCAACAACGAAGAGGTGCGCGCGCTGATGCGGCATCATCGGCCGCTGGTTGTCATGGGCTCGATCAACGAAAAAATGTACCTGGCCGAGCAGAAGGGCGGCCATGGACCGTCGCCGGCCTTCATTCCGGCCTCGTTTCCAGGCGCCGCGATACGGCGCGCGACTGGGACGCCAATGATGGGGTATGCCGGAGCGACCTACCTGATCCAGGAGGTCTGCAACGGCCTCTTTGATGCTCTTTTTCATATCTTGCCCCTCGGCACCGAGATGGATGCGGCAGAGGCCACACCGACCAATCTTCGCCGTGATTTCCCATGGGATGCCGACGCACAAGCGATGCTCGACAGGCTTGTTGCGCAGCACCCAATCCTGACCCGTATTTCCGCCGCCAAGACCCTGCGCGATGCCGCTGAGCAAGCCGCGCTGGATCAGGGGGCCGAGCGGGTCGTTCTTGAAACCGTGCGCAACCTTGATCCGGTCTTGGCCGGATCTTTTGAAACAGGAGAGGCCCAATGACCGATCTGACAACCGATGCGCCAGTCGTATCTACGCAAGCCAAGCGCAAAGGCGAAAGGACCGAGTTCATGGTCTATTTCGCGATCATCTTTGTGGCGACGCTGCCGCTTGCGACCGTAACTTGGGCTCTTGCCGCGCTGAAGTCGCGGAGCCTCACCGACAGAGGGCCCGTCGCCCGCGCCTGGAGCCAGGCGCGGATCATCACGCCCATGATCTTTTCGGCGTGATCCGCGCCGACCGACATATCGCTTTTCTCGACTGTTGTGCGCCTGTCGAGACCACAGACTGTGTGCCCGGAAACGGGTGGACAGCGCCAGAGGGGGGCGCGCCTCCCAAAGGACCCGGCCGCGGGGTGCGCGGCGTCAGCATAAACTTCCGGAGGAAATTTTATGGCTGATAACTCAAACCTGTCTTTCACAGGTCTCACAGACGAACAGGCGCAAGAGTTGCACTCCGTCTACATGAGCGGGCTATGGCTGTTCTCAGCCGTCGCTGTCGTTGCTCATTTGGCGACGTACATCTGGCGTCCCTGGTTCGCTTTCTAAGGATTGAAACATGGCAAAGTTCTACAAGATCTGGCTCATTTTTGATCCGCGCCGCGTGTTTGTAGCACAAGGCGTCTTCCTGTTCCTCTTGGCCGCGATGATCCATCTCGTCCTGCTGAGCACGGAGCACTTCAACTGGTTCGAGCAAGCCGCGATGAAAGCGGCGGGCGGCTGAGCCAAAGGACCCGGCAAGGGGCCTGAAATCGCTGCGGGCGGGATAACAGTGCGCCCCGATCCGCCCGCGGCAAACCTTACTGTAATGACGACGGCGCTGACTTTCGAACGGGCGCGCCGCCAAACGCGGAGAATTGAACGATGGCTTTGCTATCCTTCGAACGAAAGTATCGCGTCCGCGGAGGGACGCTGATAGGCGGCGATCTGTTCGACTTCTGGGTGGGTCCATTTTATGTGGGTTTCTTCGGGGTCACGACCGCCTTCTTTTCCTTGTTAGGGACAATTTTGATCTTTTGGGGCGCCTCACAGCAGGGCACCTTCAACCCTTGGCTCATCAACATTGCGCCCCCGGACCTGAGCTATGGCCTGGGCATGGCGCCCCTGATGGAAGGCGGCCTCTGGCAGATCATCACATTCTGCGCGACCGGCGCCTTCATCAGTTGGGCGCTGCGCGAGGTTGAGATCTGCAGGAAGCTGGGCATGGGCTACCATGTGCCCTTCGCGTTCAGCTTTGCGATCCTGGCCTACGTGACACTGGTGATCTTTCGTCCGCTTCTGATGGGCGCGTGGGGGCACGGGTTCCCGTATGGCATCTTCAGCCACCTCGATTGGGTGAGCAACACGGGCTACGCTTATCTGCACTTCCACTACAACCCGGCGCATATGCTTGCCGTCACTCTGTTCTTCACGACGACGCTGGCGCTGTCGCTCCACGGTGCGCTGATCCTCTCGGCAGCAAACCCGGAAGAGGGCGAGCTTGCCAAGACGCCGGATCACGAAGACACGTTCTTCCGCGATTACATCGGCTATTCGATCGGAACGCTTGGCATTCACCGGCTGGGCTTCCTGCTGGCGATCAACGCGGTGTTCTTCAGTGCGGTCTGCATCATCATCTCGGGCCCGGTCTGGACGGCAGGTTGGCCTGAATGGTGGAACTGGTGGCTCGATCTCCCAATCTGGGGCGACAACCGCATGCCTGTAGGAGGGATGTAGTCATGGCTGAGTATCAGAACATCTTTACCCAAGTGCAGGTCCAAGGCAGCCCGGAATGGGGCATGGACGACAGCGGAGAATTGATGGTCGAACGCGGCGGTCGTCCGTGGTTCTCGATCGCCGCCGGTTGGCTTGGTAATGCGCAGATCGGCCCGATCTATTTGGGATGGACGGGGATGATTTCGCTCGCGACTGGGCTGATCTGGTTCAACATCGTTGGTTTCAACATGCTGGCGCAGGTTGATTACAGCATCCCCGAGTTCATACGGCAGCTGTTTTGGCTCGCGTTAGAGCCGCCATCACCCGAATACGGCCTTTCTATGCCACCACTCAATGATGGCGGTTGGTACATTATTGCCAGCTTCTTTTTGCTGGTGTCGGTTATGACTTGGCTGCTGCGAGCTTATCTGCTGGCGGCCAATCACAAGATGGGCAAGCACGTCTTTTGGGCGTTTGCCTCGGCAGTGTGGCTGTTCCTCGTCCTTGGTCTTTTCCGACCTTGGCTGATGGGCAGCTGGTCCGAGGCGGTGCCTTACGGCATCTTCCCGCACCTTGATTGGACGACAGCGTTTTCGATCCGGTACGGCAACCTCTACTACAATCCGTTCCACTGCCTCAGCATTGTGTTCCTTTACGGTTCGGTTCTGCTCTTCGCCATGCACGGCGCGACCATTCTGGCCGTGACCCGCTATGGCGGCGATCGGGAGCTCGAGCAGATCTACGATCGGGGGACAGCCTCTGAACGGGCGGCTTTGTTCTGGCGCTGGACGATGGGTTTTAACGCCACGATGGAGGGCATACACCGCTGGGCGTGGTGGTTCGCGGTCCTGACGCCAATCACGGGCGGCATTGGGATCATGCTGACCGGCACCGTTGTCGATAACTGGTTCATCTGGGCGCAAGAGCACAACTTTGCCCCGATGTATGACGGTGCCTACGGGTACGAAGACTACGGTACATACCAGGGCTTCATCGGGAAGGAGGAGTGATCCATGCTACCCAAGTGGTTCAATGAATGGAACAAGGCCAACCCGACCGACATATACGGGCCGGCCATCCTGATCGGAGCCGTCGGCGGCGCGGTGATCCTGGCTGCGGCGATTGTGACATGGGGTCAGCCCTATTCGACCAATTCGATGCAAACCGGCCCGCGCGGTACGGGCATGTCGGTGCCGGAATTCGTGGCGCAAGCACAAACGCCCGATCCCACGATCGCCGACTACTACACCGAAGAGCCGTATGTTCCCGAAGGCGGAGAGCCCTTGGCCAAGGACATCTATGAGAATGTCCAAGTGCTGGGTGAGTTGACCGAAGATAACTTCAACCGGGTCATGAACGCGATCACGCAATGGGTCTCACCGGAAGAGGGTTGCGCCTATTGCCATGGCGACGTCGACATCTCGGAATACGGGGCGGACGATCTCTATACGAAGGTCGTCAGTCGCCGAATGATCCAGATGACCCAGAACATCAACGAAAACTGGATTGGGCATGTTCAATCCAACGCCGAGGTGGGGGTCAACTGTTATACCTGCCACCGCGGTGAACACGTCCCATCCGAGATCTGGTTCAAGATCACTCCAGTCACCAGCTCAACACTAGGATGGAATTCGAACCAGAACCGGGCAACCTCGCTCAGCCAGTATACCTCTCTGCCGTCTGACGCGCTGGAGAAGTATCTGCTGGAGGACAATCCGATCAACGTGCATTCGCTCGAAAGCCGCGTGGCAGGCGTGCCGGGCGTCGATGACTATGCATCGATCCAGCATACCGAGCGGACCTATTCCCTGATGAACTACGTCTCGAATTCGCTTGGGGTGAATTGCGTGTTCTGCCACAACAGCCGCGCGTTCTATGACGGGGGACAGGTCACACCACAATGGGCGACCGAGAGCCTGGGCATCACGATGGTTCAGGAAATGAACAACGAGTACCTCGTGCCCTTGCGGGACGTCTATCCGGAAAACCGGCTTGGTCCGGTCTATGCAGATGCGCCCAAGGCCGCATGCAAGACCTGCCATAAAGGATATCAACAGCCGATGCAGGGTCTGAACGTGATTGCGGACTGGCCCGAATTGGCGACGACAGGTGCACCTGTCTACGAATAAATCCGGCGGGGTTTGTCCCCCGGCGGGTTTGCCAGGCACTGGGCCACCGGCTTCCTAGGCCCGATGCTCGAGGTCTCTGACCTCGGTTCCCTTCCTGTTGGCTACAGGAGACTGGCGCCGCAATCGAATACCCTTCGTTGCGGCGCCATTTTTCGCCCCGGCAAAGGCGAATAGAGGAGTGCGCAATGACAAAAACCCCATTATTGGACAATGTTTCTGGTCCGGCTGACCTTCGCCAACTTAGCGACAGCGATCTCAAACGACTCGCAGGCGAGCTTCGCTCAGATGTCGTCGATATTGTCAGTCAGACAGGTGGTCATCTTGGTTCTTCGCTGGGTGTTGTCGAACTTACCGTGGCGATCCATGCCGTTTTTGATACGCCCCGCGACAAGCTGGTCTGGGACGTTGGCCACCAATGCTACCCGCACAAGATCCTGACCGGTCGCCGCCACCGCATGACCAGCCTGCGCCAAAAGGATGGCCTGAGCGGATTCACCAAGCGGGCCGAGTCCGATTTTGACCCGTTTGGCGCCGCGCATTCTTCGACCTCAATCTCTGCGGGCCTTGGCTTTGCCGTAGGCCGCGACATGGGCATGCCTACGGGCGATGTCGTGGCTGTCATTGGCGACGGATCAATCAGTGCGGGCATGGCCTACGAAGCGTTGAATAACGCCGGGGCAGAGGGACGCAGAATATTTGTTATCCTCAACGACAACGAAATGAGTATCGCACCGCCAGTTGGCGCCATGAGCACCTACTTGTCGAACCTCTCTTCCGTCGGGCCGTTCGCTGGACTGCGCGCCGTTGCTGAGGGCATGGAGGCCGCCCTTCCCAAACCGATGCGCGATGGTGCCCGGCGTGCGCGCGAAATGGTTACCGGTCTTGAGAGCCGAGGCACCTTCTTCGAAGAACTTGGTTTTGACTATATCGGGCCTATTGATGGTCACGACGTGGGTGAGCTTCTGCATGTTCTGCGGGCAGCGCGGGCCCGTGCCACGGGCCCAGTCCTGATCCATGCCTGCACTGTCAAGGGCAAAGGCTATGCTCCAGCCGAAGGGTCCGCTGACAAGTATCACGGCGTGGCCAAGTTTGATGTTGGGACGGGTGAGCAGAAAAAGACTCAGTCAAATGCACCGTCCTATACCTCTGTTTTTGGCAACACGCTGACCAATCTGGCCGCGCGTGATCCAAAAATTGTAGCTGTCACGGCAGCAATGCCCTCCGGAACGGGCGTCGACAAGATGATGGCGCGATTCCCGACGCGCGTCTTTGACGTTGGTATTGCCGAACAGCACGGTGTCACATTCGCGGCGGGGATGGCGGCGAGCGGTCTCAAGCCATTCTGCGCGATCTATTCGACATTCCTGCAGCGCGGTTATGATCAGGTTGTGCACGATGTCGCATTGCAGGGCCTGCCTGTCCGGTTTGCTCTGGACCGGGCCGGGTTGGTCGGTGCCGATGGCGCGACACATGCGGGCGCGTTCGACATCGGCTATCTTGGTGCTTTGCCTGGGATGATCCTGATGGCGGCCGCTGACGAGGCCGAGCTTGTTCACATGGTCACTACGGCTGCGGATCACGATAGTGGGCCAATTGCCTTCCGCTATCCGCGCGGAAATGGCCGCGGTGTCGACATGCCCGAGGAAGGCTCTGTGCTGGAGATCGGCAAAGGGCGGTTGATCCGCGGTGGTGCGGGCGATGTCGCGCTGCTGTCATTGGGTGACGCCCTGCAGACCTGCGAAGAGGCCGCCGATCAGCTTGCCGACAATGGATTTGCCGTGACCGTTGCCGATGCTCGGTTTGCCAAGCCCCTCGATATAGAGCTGATTTCAAACCTCGCCTTATCGCATCGGGTGCTGATCACGGTCGAACACGGTGCTATGGCAGGATTTGGCGCGATGGTGCTGCAGGCGATGGCGGCTGAAAGACTGCTCGATTTCGGACTTCGGGTCCGGACGATGCACTTGCCGGACCGTTTCATCGATCAGGCCAACCCTGCCGAGATGTATAACGATGCCGGGCTTACAGCAAAGCACATCGTGATGGAGGCCCAGAATGCCTTGGGCGAAAGGGCCAATATCGTTCAGCTGCCCAACCGGGGCCGACGCCGCGAGATTTAGCCGGAGGTCCCAAGCGTTGCCTGCGCACGCTCGCGGGCAACGCTTGCCAGATCGGGCAGGCCGGTCTTTTCATAAGCATCGGCCAGCATAAGATTGAGCGGAACACCATCAGGATCGTATGTACGTCGCATCTCAAGCACCTGTTGCGCCTTTGAGGCCTGGCCCGACTTGATCAGTGCGTCGAGATAGATTTGTTCGAACAGATCCCTTTGCGCATGGCTGCCGCCGCATTCAGCCATGCGTGGCAATGCCTTGCCCAGAAAGCGGATCGTGTCATCCCAATCCTCGGCAGCGTGAGCCAAGATGCCATGAGCGGCCCAGAGTGCCACATCGCGCCACGCTGCGTGATCATGCCTGTCTTTTTCTTCCGCTCGCCTTTCGATTGCCGACAGTAGTACTTCCGTTTCTGGCCGTTTCGTCCGTCCAAGGGCGTAGAGGTATTGAAGGGTGAGGAACGGATTGATCGTGTCCTCCCCGCGTGCTGCGATGTGGTCTGCGACGTCGGCCCAGCGATCGCCCACATCCACCCCGGCAAATTCCATTCTGGCAAGCAGCGACACGGCGCCGACCTGATCCTGCGAATAGCCTTTTTCCAGCCCCCAGACATGCGTGTCATAGGCTGTGCGCACGTCGTCATGGCGACCTGACGAGAGATAGAACAGCGCCAGATGCCACCAATTGTGTGAATGCATGAAGGAGTTCAGATCGGTCCAAGACGGCGCGACGCTTTCTAGAAATTCGATACCCCTCTGCGTTTCGCCCCGTGTCAGATAGATATGCGCCAGCGCATGATGCGCCCATGGTTCGTCATCGCGCAACTCCAGCGCCCGAAGGGCGGCGGTCTCGGCCTGATCGAGCAGATGGCACTCTTCGTAGCCAAAGGCGAGCATCCCATGCGCATAGGGAATGTCGTCTGCATCGGGCATCACATGGGTCGCGAGCCGCAGCATGGTCGCGAAGTCCCCCACGTTGAACGCGTGGTACTGCCCAAGTTTCAGCATCGCCATATCGCGGGGGTAGGCTTTGATGTGTTCTTCGCAGTGTCGGATGAGGGCGGGTATGTCGCCGTCCATCCAAAGCCGGACCGCCTCGATAACATGCGCTTCTCGCTGACTGACCGCTGTTGCACGGGCCTCGGCCCGGCGCAGATAGGGCTCTGCTTTCCTAGGCGCAACAGGTGCTTCGAGAAACATCCAGAGCATGGCGGCATACGCGTTGGCCAGCCCACAGTCGGGCGAAGCGTCAGCAGCACCTATAATGTTCGTCGCTTTGGGCTGAAACGCGATGAACCCGTGGACGAAGTCGTTAATCCCCTCAAGGGCCGATTGAGACGCGTTCGAGACGGGAAGGCCGTAGAGATCTTTCATCATGTGCCTTCGATCGGGTTTTGTCCCACAAACTCTATCACATGATCCGCGACGGAATCTGGCGCGTCCCAGTGGATGGAGTGGCCTGCATCGGGAAGTGTGACTTGCTCAACAGACGCAATGTGCGCATAGGCTTCGCGCCCCAATGATTCAGGGATCAACAAGTCATGTTCAGCAAAAACTATTTTTGTTGAACACCTTATTTCATTGAGTCTGGCAGTGGGTCGATAGCCGCGAAGTGCTTCGATCTGATGAGCCATCGCTGAGAGCGATTGCGCGTGGGGGTAGTTTAGAGCGGCCTGCAGCGCGATGTCCGTGTTGGATGGATCCGCAAAAAACGCGGGTCGAAAGATCCACGGATAAAGTGCAAGCAGCCACAGCCGCTCACCATCGGGTGCGTGTCGAATTTCGCGCAGCGTATCGAACACCGCCATCGTGCGCGGCACCCGAACCGGAGCGGAGGCGAGAATGGTCAGAGTTTGGACGCCGTGCGGGATCAGCCCCGCCACTTCGGTTGCCATCAACCCGCCCATGGAATGACCCGCGACATGGAACCGATCGTGACCCAGATGCTCCATCAGAGCGGCAGCGTCCTGCGCCATGTGTTGTAACGTAACGCTGGCATCCCATGGCGTTGTCCTACCGGTGGTTCGGTTGTCGGGTCGAATCACGGTAAAATGTGGCTCCAATAACGGAACGAGAGGCCCCCAGCTGGCGCTATCGCTCAGCATGCCGGCCAGCAATAGGATCGGAGGGCCGTCGCCTGTCACCTCGTAGTGCAGGCTGATGTCTGACCGATCGAGCTTAGGCATTGATGTCCCTCCAGCAAGGCAACAGGTCATTTGGTGCGGCGGTCGCCTCATAGACAGCCCGGGCGATGGCACGGCTTAGGCACACGGCGCTGGCGTGGCCGAGCAGGGCAAGACGGCGTCCATCGACACCGGCCGGATCACCGGTTGCTGCCGCAAAGACCACATCGCCATCGCTTGGTGAATGCGCAGGAACACAGGCCCGGCCAATACCGTCATGTGCCGCCCATGCCATCCGCTGGCACTGCGCCTTGGTCAAGGGTGCGTCTGTAGCGACAATTGCGATGGTCGTATTGGCGCCTTCCATCATCGCCGTCGCCTTGCGACTTTCCAGGCCGAGGCCTAGCCCTGCTCGCGGATCAGTGCCAAGCCCACCGAACTCGCCATCGATCTCGAATGGTGCGGCCCAGAAATGGCGCTCGCCCGGCGTTGTCACGCCCCCCATCGGATTGGCAAGGACCAGAGCGCCGACCGTGTCGCCGTCGAAGGTGAGCGAAGCCGATCCAAGGCCGCCTTTCAGCATGGCCGTCATCGCACCGGTGCCGCCGCCGACGCTTCCCAGAATGAAGTCTTTGCTGGCGGCTTCTAACGCGGATTGTCCGAGTTGGCGGTACGGGTTTTCGCTCCAGCCCTTGTCGCCGCCCGACAGCAAATCGAAGATAATCGCGCCGGGAACAAGAGGGACGATCGCTGGGCCGACCCGAAAACCCCTTGCCCTTTGTTGCAGCACGTCAACCACACCCGAACACGCATCAAGCCCAAAGGCCGATCCGCCACTCAAAACGATCGCATCGATCTGTGCGACTGACTTGTCTGGTTGCAGCAGGTCCGTTTCACGGGTCCCGGGCGCGCCACCCATGACTGCGACCGACGCCGTGAATGGTGCATCGGATGTCAACACCGTGACGCCGGATTTTAGCACTTCGTCCTGCGCGTTGCCGACACGCACGCCCGGCACGTCCGTAATCAGGTTGCGCGGGCCCGGTATCATATACGGGGTTTCGGCGCAGCAGTGGCTGGATCGCCAGTATTAGGGACACCTTTGGGTTCGATCAGCAGAACCTTGCACTCCTCTTCCGCGCGGGGCCTGTGTGTGACACCTCTGGGGACTACAAAGATCTCGCCGGTTCGTACCGGATGGCTCTCACCTTCCAGATCCATCACCATCTCGCCCTCGATAACCAGAAAGAAATCGTCGGTGTCCTCATGTAGGTGATACGGAAACTGGCCCTGAAACTTCACGACCATGATGTCATTGTCATTGTAGTCGGCGATGACATGCGGGTCCCAGTGGGTGGTGAATTGCGCCAGCTTCTCAGCGAGGTTTATCGTTTTCAAATACAACGCCCTCCATCCACTTCCATCGCGACGCCCGTGATCATGCTTGCCTCATCCGAGCAGAGGTAACACGCTGCATTTCCCATGTCTTCCGGCGTTGAAAACCGGCCCAGCGGAATGGTCGACAGAAACTTTGCACGCATTTCCGGAGTGTCTTCGCCCATGAACGAGCTCAACAACGGTGTTTCACCGGCGACCGGACACAGAGCGTTGACCCGGATGCCGTTGGGGGCCAGTTCAACCGCCATTGCTTTGGTCGCAGTGATCATCCACCCTTTTGACGCGTTATACCAGTTCAGTCGGGGACGTGGAGAGATCCCGGCGGTCGACGCGATGTTCAGGATCGCGCCAGCTTGGTTTGACTTCATGTGCGGAACAAGCGCCCGAGCGGTCAAATAAACCGACTTCGCGTTTACCGCCAAGACACGGTCGAATTCCGCTTCGTCCACATCCTCCATAGGTTTGGGTAGATGTGTGATACCGGCGTTGTTCACAAGGATGTCGATCTGGCCAAACGCTGTCAGCGCATCCTCCGACATAGCTGCGACCGATGCGGCATCTGCCACATCCACCTCGCAAGCGATGCCGTCCAAATGATGCGCGACTGTGTTTGCCGCGTCGGGGTTGATGTCGGCAATCATGACCCGGGCACCTTCGGTCGCGAACTTGCTCGCGATCCCTTCACCAAAGCCTGATCCGCCACCGGTCACGATCGCGTTTTTTCCTTCTAGCCGCATGTCCCCTCCCTTCTGAAATCCCCGAGACTTTAGCCGTGAAACGCTGCCACAGTCTTGAGCTGTGAAAAGCCATAGAGCGCTTCAAACCCTTTTTCTCGGCCATGCCCGGATTTGCCAACGCCCCCGAACGGCAGTTCGACACCGCCCCCGGCACCATAATTGTTGATGAACACCTGTCCCGAACGCAGACCGCGCGCCAACCGCATCTGGCGTGCGCCATCTCGGCTCCAGACGCCCGCAACAAGCCCATAATCCGTTCCATTGGCGATGCGCAGTGCCTCACCTTCGGTTTCGAATGGAATCAAGACCTGAACCGGGCCAAAGATCTCTTCTTGGGCGAGTTTGTGACCGGGTGGAACGTTGTCGAACAGTGTTGGCAGCGCATAGGCGCCGGTATCCGGTGCCCCATCGAGATATCCCTGCGCGGCAATGGCCAAGTCACGCCCCTGCTCAAGATAGTTATTAACAATAACCTTTTGTCGGTCGCTGATCAGCGGACCGACCTTCAGATCCTGCATTGCAGGTCCGACGGACAGCTCGGAGTAGGCCGCTGACATCCTCTCCCTGACCGTTTCGTAAATGGGCCGCTGTACGAGGATGCGCGACGATGCCGAACAGGTCTGCCCGGCATTCTGTATGCCTGCATTCACGAGGAATGGCAGAGCAGCGTCGATATCGGCATCGGCAAAAACCAGTTGTGGAGATTTCCCCCCCAGCTCCAGCGTCACCGGAACGACATTGGCGCCCGCGGCTTTCTGGACAAGCGCACCTGTCTTGACCGAACCGGTGAAGCTGAGATGTTGAATTCCCCGATGCCCTGCCAGCGCGGCACCAGCCTCTGCGCCAAGACCCGGAACGACGTTGAGCGCACCGCTCGGTAGACCCGCGTCTTTGCAGATCCGCGCGAACGCAAGCGCAGTCAGACAGGCCTCTTCAGCCGGCTTCAAGACGCAGGTATTACCCATGGCAAGTGCCGCGCCGACCGACCGGCCGATGATTTGCATCGGGTAATTCCACGGCACGATGTGGCCCGTGACCCCATGAGGCTCGCGCAGGGTGTAGACAGTGTAACCATCAAGATAGGGAATGGTTTGTCCCGTCACCTTGTCGGCCGCGCCGCCGTAAAACTCCATGTATCGGGCAAGGGCGACAGCATCCGCGCGAGCCTGCGTGAGCGGCTTGCCAACATCGTGCGCCTCGAGCCGGGCAAGGTCGTCGATGCGTTCCAAGATCTTGCAGCCAATATCAGAGAGGATCCGCCCCCTTTGGGTCGCTGTCATGGCACCCCAGGGGCCGTCCAGCGCAGATCGCGCCGCCGCTACTGCCGCATCAATGTCAGCGGACCTGCTTCTGGCGATTCTGGCAAGTCGCGATCCGTCCGAGGGGTTCGTCAGCTCAAGCGTTTCACGACCCTCTGCCGAACGCCATTCGCCTCCGATCAGGATTTCAGATTGGTCGAACCAGATCAGATCGGTCATTGTGCAGCGTCCTTCCGGTAAGCATCCAGGTCCGGCATGCGGGGTGCAGCGTCGATCAAAGCACGGGTATAACTGTGTTGTGGATCCGAAAGCACCTTTTCCGTGTCTCCCTGTTCAACGATCTGACCTGCCTGCATGACCAGTACCCGATCGGTGACGGTTCTCACCACATGCAAATCGTGACTTATGAAAAGGTAGGTGAGGCCGTATTGGCGGCAAAGATCGGCAATCAGATCGAGGATCTGTGCCCGCACGGAAACGTCTAATGCGCTGACGGCCTCGTCAAAGATCACGAGTTTCGGGCGGATGATCAAGGCCCGCGCGATGGCGATCCTCTGACGCTGACCGCCGGAGAATTGGTGGGGGTACTTGTTCGCATCTCCGGGCGACAGACCGACGGCGGTGAGTATCTCGGCGACGATGACCTTCCGATCGGTGCCCTTTGGCGGATCCTCAAGCAGATGGAAGGGTTCGGTCACCAGGCGTGAGACTGTGTGGCGGGGGTTGAAGCTTCCATACGGATCTTGGAAGACCACTTGCATCTTTCGCCGGACGTCGAGGTTTGGCTTGCCGTCGGAAAAGACAGGCTCACCATTCAGCAGGATTGAACCGCCCTCGACCGCGTCAAGACCTAGAATTGCCCTTGTTAGGGTCGATTTTCCGCAGCCACTCTCGCCCACGAGCCCCAACCGTTCTCCCTCGCGGATTGCAAAACTGACCCCCCGCACCGCTTCGAATGTGCGTGCGGCAGCAAACAGGTGTGTCCGAGGCAGGGCATAGGTACGCTTGACATTCTGGACCTCAAGCAATGGTCTCGTGGTGTTTGCCGCGGGCAGGTTAACGGTATGGGTCGAAGCCTCGAACAGCATCCGCGTATAGGGATGCCGCATATTTGACAGTAGCTCGGTCGTCGAGTTCTGCTCGATCACTTCGCCTGTGCGCATGACCACAACGCGATCCGCAAGGCCGGCAACAAGGGCGAGGTCATGCGTGATCATCAACAAACCCATTCCGTCTTCGCGCACAAGCTGCCGCAATAGGTCAATGATCTTGGCCTGAGTTGTCACATCCAGCGCGGTTGTGGGTTCATCTGCGATGAGCAACCGGGGCTGACACGCGATCGCCATTGCAATGACGACGCGTTGGCGCTGCCCACCCGAGAGTTCATGCGGATAGCGACCGGGCGGGAATTGATCGGGAGGGAGCCCAACCCGTTCCAGCGTCTTCGCAGCGATTTGATTTGCTTCGGCGCGAGTAACCGATCGATGGAGGCGGATCGTTTCGGCAACCTGACGCCCGATAGTGTGGACTGGATTCAGAGCCGTCATCGGTTCCTGAAACACCATCCCGATTTCGTCGCCGCGCAGGTTGCACATCTCTGCCTCGGGGAGGCTAAGGACATCGATTCCGTTCAGCAATATTTGCCCCGCCGCGGCTGCGGTCTTGGGCAACAGGCCCATGATCGAAAAGGCCGTCATCGACTTTCCCGATCCGCTCTCACCGGTGATGGCAACGATCTGGCCGGGCCCGATATCAAAGCTGACGTCTCGCAGAATAGACTTTTGACCAATGGAAAGGCCAAGCTGCCGAATTGAGAGCAGGGTCATACGCGCGCGACCCTCAACCTTGGATCGAACCAGTCCCGCAGTCCGTCACCCAACAGGTTCAGGCCAAGCACGGTGATGATGATCGCGCAGCCGGGGACCAAAGCCATGTGCGGGGCAAGACTGACCAGCGTCTGGGCGTCGGCTAACATGCGCCCCCAGCTTGGCGTCGGTGGCTGTGCGCCAAGACCGACGTAAGACAGCGCTGCCTCGGCCAAAATTCCAAGCGAGAACTGTATCGTCGCTTGCACGATCAGCAGGTTTGCGATGTTCGGTAGAACATGCTCGATCGAGATGTGCGCCTTGCCCTTTCCGGCGACCCGTGCGGCGAGAATGAATTCGCGTTCCCACAGGCTCAACGCTCCACCGCGTGTCACCCTCGCGAAGACGGGGATGTTGAATATACCGATTGCGATGATCGCGTTGATCGCGCTGGCACCGAAAATAGCAGTGATCAGGATGGCGATGACCAGCGACGGAAAGGCAAAGATCAGGTCGTTGCCTCGCATGATTATCTCATCTGTCCAGCCGCCTTTTTTTGCCGCTGCCCAAAGACCTAGCGGCACGCCAAGGCCGATGCCGATACCGACGGCCACAAAGGCCACAGCGATGGACGTACGCGCGCCGACCATGACCATCGAGAGGATGTCTCGCCCGATCTGATCGGTGCCCAGCCAGTTTGTAGCGTTTGGTGGCATCAGCTTGGCCGGAATATTCAGGCTCGCGTGATCGAAGGGTGTCCAGACAAAAGACAGGAGCGCTGCAAGCACCACGAGCGACGAAAGCGTTGCGCCTAGGATTAGGTTGCGGGTCATGTTCGCTGCCTCAGCCGTGGGTCTACGGCGGCATAGGCCAGATCGACGGCAAAGTTCACGACGATCACGGCAAAAACCAGCAGCATAGTGACTGATTCGACCACGATAAGATCCCGTGCCGAAATGGATTGGAAGATCAGTCGCCCGAGGCCAGGTAGGTAGAAGACCTGCTCGATGATGATGCCGCCCGCCAGCAAGAACGCGAATTGGAGGCCCAAGATCGTGAGAACTGGGATCAGCGCGTTGCGCAGCCCATGCCGCCAGAGGGCCTGCCCGGCGGTCAATCCCTTGGCTCTGGCTGTTCGCATGTAATCCTCGTCAAGCACATCCAACAGTGCCGAGCGCATGACGCGTGCGAGGATCGCCGCTTGGGGGAGCGCCAAGGCAATCGCGGGTAATGTTAGGCTCCAGAGTCCGGCAAACAGACCCTTATCCCAACCAACGAAACCGCCTGCTGAAAACCAGCGCAGATTGATGGCGAAGATCAGCACCAGCATCATGGCGAACCAGAAATTCGGAACGGCGACACCAAGCTGCGTTGCCCCCATCACCGCAACATCGCCGGGGCGGCCCCGACGCGCAGCGGCATAGATACCGGCCGGAAAGGCAATGAGTGTTGAAAGCGTCAGTGCATAGAGCGCCAGGGGCAGCGAAACCCAAAGGCGATCGGCGATCATTTCTGCAACAGGCGTCCTGTACTGATAGGATGTCCCGAAATCGCCGACGAGCATCCCACCGACCCATTCAAGGTACCTTTGCCACTTTGGCGCGTCGAGCCCGAGTTCGGCCCGAAGGGCCGCTAGCGTGTCGGGTTGCGCATTGATCCCTAGCATCAAGCTTGCCGGATCGCCCGGCGCTATCTCGATCACAAAAAAGATCACCAGCGACGCAATCGCGAGGCTGACCACCAGAGAAGCCAAACGTTTCAGGGTGTAACGCAGCATTAACCGGAGGTTACGGGGGTGCCCCTCAGCCGTCCAGACTGCAATCCTTGAGTGACCGTATCAACGCTGCTGGATCTTGTGCGAGGGCGGCATGGGCCAACGCCTTGACGGTGTCGAGGTAACAGTCCTGCGGCCATCCACACGTTTGGGTCAGGTGTTCCCAGTTTCTGACCGAGATGAGGGTCCACAGCAGATCTGTCGCTACTGCGACGTCCACACCGTCCGGTAACACGCCGTCTCTGTGCAATGCCTCGACAGCGGCTGCGCATCCTTCGCGCACGTCAGCCATCCGCTCGGACCATGCGGCGGCGGCTTCGGGGTCCGTTGCTTCGACGGCCAGAAGCGCGCGCGCTACGCTGTAGATCTTGGGGATGTAACCGCACCAAGCATCAATGAACGCATCAAGCCGTTCGATGCCGCCCTTGGCATTTCTGCTGGGCACGAGGCGCTTGTCGATCTCGAAAACCTGATCCTGATAGCGCGTCGTGGCAACCAGCAGTTCCAGCCTGGAAGGAAAGTGTAGGTATAGCGCTTGTCGGCTGATACCAGCCTTTTTCGCAATATCGGACATGCGGGGCAGTGCGGTTGTCTGATCTTCGAGCAGCGACCAAGCCGCTCTTAGAATTCGAGTTCGGGTATCGATTTTTTCGCTTGACATGGTGTCAATAAGCATGAGATTGACAGCGTGTCAATTGACACAGTGTCAAGGCATCGAGATTCGAAAGGAAGATAAAATGAAAAAGGTGTTTATCTGGGTTGCACATCCGCGGGCGCAGACGCTTTGCGCGGGCCTTGCGGATGCATATCAAAAAGGGGCCGAGGCCTCGGGCGCCGAGGTTCGTCGCCAAGATCTGAGCGATATGGCGTTCGAGATGGTCTTTGACGGCTACAAGGATATGGGCGGAAGAAAGAAAGAGCTCGATCTCGCGCCTGATCTCAAGGCATGGCAGGACAACATCAATTGGGCGGACCACATTCTAATAGTTCACCCATATTGGTGGGGCGCCATGCCGACCAAAGCCAAGGCTGTTCTGGATATCGCATTGGCCCCCGGTTTCGGCTTCAAGTACCATAAACGCGGCGTCAAATGGGACAAGCTGCTCGACGGCAAGACGGGTGATGCGCTGATCACCTCGGATACCCCGCCTCTGCTCGACACACTGCTCTATTTCAAGCCCGGTCGCCGGGTGATCAAGAATCAGGTCATGGCGTTTTGCGGGATCAAGCCGCGTGCGATCCGGCAATTCGGATCGGTAAAGCTCGCTACCGAAGAGAAGATAGCGAAATGGCTGCGCCGGGCAGAGATGATGGGCGCCCGAGCCGCAGCCTAAGAACCAGATTTGGAGAACTGATATGTATGATTTTCTACCATTCGCAACGACCGGGTTGGCGCTGGGCGCGGCCCTGGTCGCAGGGGTATTCTTTGCCTTTTCAGATTTCGTGATGCGGTCACTCGCCGATATAGAGGCCCAGCATGGGATGGTTGCGATGCAGAGCATAAACCGCAAGGTTTATCGGTCAGGTTTTCTGCCCCTCCTTATGGGACTCGGCCCGATCCTGATCGGTGTTCTGGTCGCGTCGCTGGCCATGACGGATTTGCCCGGTCGAGAGTGGCTGACTGCGGGCGCCGCGATCTATCTGGTCGGCGTCATCGGCGTCACTGTTTTGGGCAACGTTCCCATGAACAAGCGGCTCGACCGGGGTACTTTAGCGGCGGATTACTGGCCGCACTACCAAGTGAATTGGACGATCCTGAACCATGTACGGACGGTCGCGTCGATCATTGCGGCATTCTGCTTTCTGATCGCAGGGATGTCCTGACTTGGCAACAAGAGGGGCGGCGCTATGCTCCGATCCATGCTGGCGCGGCCCCTCTTCATCGGCTCTGAAGTCTATCGGCGATCATCCTACGGTCACGCGCACCCGCTTCGGATCCCCCGTGTATCAACAGTGATGGATCTGTCCCGCGCGCTGGGATGGCTCGGGCAGGAAAACTTCCGAACGGCTCCGCGGGCAAAAGCCAGGGCGCTCGAAGTCTTCCACACACCTGACTACCTTGCTGCCCTCGAACAGGCAGAGCAGGATGGCGCAGTCGATGACGCTGTACGCAAGCGGCACAATATCGGCACTCACACCAACCCCGTTTTCCCAGAGATATGGCGTCGCCCAACTACCTCAGCGGGCGGGTCGCTACTAGCCGGTGAATTGTTGCGAGGCGGTGGAATTGTGTATCATCCGGCCGGCGGTACACACCACGCCTTTCCCGATCGCGCAGGGGGTTTTTGCTATCTCAATGATCCGGTCCTCGCGATGCTGTCGCTCAGGCGGAACAGCGCGCGGCGCATCGCATATGTAGATATTGATGCGCACCACCCAGATGGCGTGGAGGCCGCATTCGGATCGGATGCCGACGTGCTCATGATTTCGGTTCATGAAGAGGACCGATGGCCACGCACCGGTATGTTGGACGACGGGGGCGTCGGAACTGTCTACAATCTACCCGTCCCCAGACACCTTAACGACACCGAGATGGGGATGATCCGGGATGAGCTGATATTACCGCTCGTGTCGGACTTCGAGGCCGATGCGATCGTGATCCAATGCGGGGCAGATGCGGTGGAGGAAGATCCCCTTTCCCATCTCACGCTTTCCAACAACGCGCATTGGTCCATCGTCGCTGCTCTGATGCAGCACGCGCCGCGGCTGTTGGTTCTGGGTGGCGGCGGTTACAATCCATGGTCTGTGGGGCGTTTATGGACGGGTGTCTGGGCGACCTTGAATGGCCATGAGGTGCCGGATCGTTTGAACGACGAAGCTGAGGCGATACTTAGAGAGTTGAGTTTTCCGGGAAACAGTCGCGGCAGAAATCCGCCCGATCACTGGTTTAACACGCTGCGGGACGAGGCGCGGCTGGGTCCGATCAGGCCTGAGATCAGAAGGCGCGTGGCCGCGCTTGTGACCCGCGCGCCGATTGCTCAGGCCTCGTCGGCATAGTCGACGTTTTCGACCGCCTCCAACCAGTTTACCATGCTGCCGTCCGCGCTTTCCTGCATTGCCATGTGGCTCATCGCATGTTCTGGGGCTGCCCCGTGCCAATGCTCCTCGCCCGGTTCGAACCAAACCGTGTCACCCGCCCTGACCGTCTGCGGCGCGTCCTGGCGTCGCCCGACTCGTCCTATGCCCGAGAGAATGTGGATGGCCTGACCACGTGGATGGGTATGCCATGCCGTTCTTGCGCCTGGGGCGAAATGGACGATCAGCGCGGTCAGGTTGCTGAGCGGATCCGCTTCGTTAACGATCGGATCCTGAAGGACATGACCCGTGAAATAGTCGGTGTTTGGCTGAACGGTCGGCCGCTCATCCGCTCGGATAATCTTCATTCTGGCCTCATTGTCCTGGCGGGGCTCCGCCTCTCAATGCGTGACTATTCTGACCAACTCACCGCAGTCAGATCCGTGGCCTGGGTTGGGGCGTTCGCCCATAGGCCCTGCACCCCGGCTTTAGCGACCGTGAGGGCCGCAAGCTGAAAGAGAAAGCCGTTGACGTTATCAGCTGCGATGATCTTTTGGGCCTCTGACATCAACTCTGAGCGCGTATCAGGATCCGTTGTCGTATTCAGTGTCTTGATCAGATCCTGAAACTCGGTGTTATCGTACTGAAAGTAGTAATCAGGATTGGCATAGATTCCGATATCCATCGGCTCAGTGTGACTGACGATTGTCAGCCCGAAGTTCTTGCCGCGAAAAACTGTCTCCAACCACTGCGCCCATTCCACATTGGTGATTTCGGCTTTTATGCCGACCTCAGCTAACTGGGCGGCAACGATCTCGCCTCCGCGGCGGGCGTAGGACGGTGGCGGTAGATGAAGCGTGGTTTCAAATCCATCAGCCAGGCCGGCATCGGCCAGCAACTGCCTGGCCAGCTCTGGATCATAAGCGGTATCACCGGTCAGATCGACGTATGCGGGGTTGTGCGGCGCAAAGTGCGATCCGATCGGCGTGCCGTATCCGTACATGGCGCCGTCAATGATGGCCTGGCGGTCGATCGCATGGGCAACGGCCTTGCGCACCAGCGGATTGTCGAACGGAGCCATCTTGTTGTTTGTTGACAGGATCGTTTCGCCTTCGGTCGATCCGACAAGGACTTGAAAGCGGGGATCTGCCTCGAATTGCGGCAGATTTTCAGGGGCTGGAAAGCCGGTAAACACATCCACATCCTCGGCCATGACCGAGGCAAAGGCCGCCGTTGGGTCTGAGATGAACTTGAATGTCGCCTTTTCCAGCGCCGGAGCTTCGCCCCAATATTCCGGGTTTCGTGCGATTTCGATCCGATCGCCCTGGATCCATTCGACGAACTTGAATGCGCCTGTGCCAATCGGGGTCTGTTTGATCGTGTCGATGCTTTCGGGCGCTACGATGACCGCATCGCCCCACGCCATGTTGAACAGAAAATTCCCGTTGGGTTCGGACAAAGTGACCTGAACCGCGGTCGGATCGATCACGGTCACCTCGGTAATCCCGGCAAACAGACCCTTTTGTGCATTGGTGGAATCGTCTGCGCGGGCGCGATCAAGCGAGAATTTGACATCCTCGGCATCCATGATTGTGCCGTCGTGGAAAGTGACGCCACTGCGCAGCGCAAATGTATAAACGGTGCCGTCGTCCGAGATCTCCCAGCTTTCTGCTAGGCCAGGAATTATTGAACCGTCTGATGCGAAACGGGTCAGACCCTCGAACACGTTGGAATAAAGCACGCTGTCAATCGCGCCGGCTGCGGCGCTAGTGGGGTCGAGGTGAGGGGGTTCAAGCTGCATCGCGACAACGATGTCCGTTTGCTGCGCGGCGCCCTGCGTTCCCGCTAAGGCAACCATGGCTGCTGCAATCCAGCTTTTCTTGAACGTATTCATAGTTGTCTCCCCGTCTGTCCAATTTGATCAACAGCTCTGGTCCAGCTTTCCTGCAAACGCAGCGTCGATCAAGCAGAACAGGGCCGAAACTCGGTGGAACTGCGCCAATCCGCCTGCTAAAGCGCCTGCACCGTGAAAGATGGGAGGCCCAAGATGAGCGCCACCGCAAAGAAATCCGCCCCGATGCCTGACGATATCCGCGCCCGCAAGGGTGGCAAACCAATCGTCAGCCTGACCGCCTACACAACGCCCATGGCGGTCATGATGGACGCGCACTGCGACTTTGTCCTCGTGGGCGACAGTGTCGGCATGGTGCTGCATGGGCTGTCATCGACACTTGGCGTGACGATGGACATGATGATCTTGCATGGTCGGGCCGTCGCACGGGGTCTGCGCCGCGCAATGTTGGTCGTCGACATGCCCTTTGGCAGTTACGAGGAAAGCCCAGAGCAGGCGTTTCGAAACGCGGCGCGACTGATGGCAGCGACCGGCGCGGCTGCAGTCAAGCTCGAAGGTGGCGTCGTCATGGCCGATACCATCGAATTTCTCGTGGCCCGCGGCATTCCAGTGATGGCGCATATCGGTCTGACGCCACAATCTATTAACACGCTGGGCGGCTACAAGGTGCAGGGCCGAGGCGAGGCGGCCGATGCGCTGCTCGCCGATGCAAAGGCAGTTTCAGAGGCGGGTGCCTTTGCTGTGGTGCTGGAAAAGGTGCCGGAGAAGTTGGCGAACGAGATCACGCTGGCTATCGACATACCGACCATCGGCATCGGCGCCTCGTCCCAATGCGACGGACAGATACTGGTTGTCGATGACATGCTGGGTCTTTTTACAGCGTTTAAGCCGAAATTCGTGAAACGCTACGCGTCGCTCGGCGAACAGGGCGAGGCGGCGATTGCCGCCTATGCTGAAGAGGTGCGGGCGCGCACATTTCCGGCGACCGGGCATGTCTTTGGCGATACTGCACCGGAGAAATCCAAGTGATCGCGCCGATCATCCGCACTTTGGCAGAGCTGCGCAGTCTCACGCGCGCATGGCATATGGCAGGTGAAACCATCGGCGTTGTGCCAACCATGGGCGCGCTGCATGACGGGCATCTGAGCCTCGTTGCAGCGGCTAAAGAACAAACGGATCGGGTAATCGTAACGATCTTCGTGAACCCAAAACAATTCAACTCATCCGAGGACCTCGCCAACTATCCCCGGACCGAAGAGGAAGACGCGCGCAAGCTAGAACGCTTCGCGGTCGACGCCGTTTACGTGCCCTATGGCGAACAGATGTATCCTGACGGCTTTGCCACAAGCGTCTCGGTGGAGGGCCTTACGGACGTGCTCTGTGGTGCGCACAGGCCTGGCCATTTCGACGGCGTCGCGACAGTTGTGACCAAGCTTTTCCTACAGACATCAGCCGACAAGGCGTTCTTTGGTGAAAAGGACTTTCAGCAGCTCCAAGTCGTCCGCCGTTTGGCCCGGGACCTCGACATTCCCATCGAGGTTGTCGGCTGTCCGACGATCCGTGAAATCGACGGGTTGGCGATGTCGTCCCGCAACTTACTTCTATCGGACAGGGCGCGTGTCAAGGCGCCCCGGCTTTTTGAGGTTATGGAGGACATCGCCGAAGGTTTGCAGAACGGTGGTGCAGCCGCTGACCTGATGGCCGACGGCGTGTCCAAGCTGCAGGCCGCAGGCTTCACCGAGATTGATTATCTGGAACTCCGTGCCTGCGACACGCTCGATTTGCTTGATCGACCAACGCGATCGGCGCGTCTGTTTGCAGCTGCGTGGCTGGCGGGCGTAAGGCTCATCGACAATATCGACGTTCCTGTCTCAGCGCAGTAAGAGCGCCTCAAGGCTCGCGCCCATCACCTTGGCGGTGTCCAGCATATCGGTGATACCGACCCATTCATCTGGCTTGTGCGCCAGTTCCAGGATGCCCGGCCCATAGGCGATGCAATTCTTCAGCTTGCCGATCCTGTCGATGTGTTTCTGGTCATACGATCCCGGCGAGGCCACGAAAGTTGGGGGCCTGCCGATCACCTCTTCGATTGCCCTTGCAACCGTCTGCACCACGGGGGCGTCCTCGTCCGTCATGGAGGGGATCACCGTGTTGATCTCTGTCATTTCATAGTCGAAATCTGGCCGCGTCGCCTTGAGATGCTCCAAGAGCTCATGCACCTCCGCACGTACGTCATCGAGCGACTCCTCGATCAGAAAACGCCGGTCTATAACGATGCGGCAACTGTCGGGCACGCAATGAGCGGGCAGGCCGGTGTAGTCCTCTCCCTGCTCGGGCTGACCGCCGTGGATCGAGTTGATGTTCATCGTCGATTGCCGCGCGCCATCGGGAACAACCGGCATCGCCGTGTGACGCGCCGCCATGGCCGGGAACAGCTTTTCCTCGAACGCGTTCAGAACCGCCCCCATATGGCGAACCGCGCAATCGCCCAGAAACGGCATCGAACCGTGGGCGATCTCGCCCTTGGTCTCAATCTCGGCCCACCAGCCACCCCGGTGGCCAAGGCAGATACGATCCTTGTTGAGTGGTTCGGGGATAATGACGTGCTGCACGCGCGCAGGATTAAAAAACCCGCGCCCGGCAAGATAGGCCACGCCGCCATACCCACCCGATTCCTCGTCCGCAGTCGCGCTGATCTCGATCAATCCACAGAAATCTATGTGTTCCTCGACAAAAGCCTCAGCGGCGATGATTGATGCGGCAAGGCCGCCTTTCATGTCGCACGCCCCACGCCCATAGATCCGGTCGCCTTCAATCTCGGCACCGAAAGGGTCCTTCGTCCAACCTGCCCCGACCTCGACAACGTCGTGATGTGAATTGAAGTGGACGCACTCGCCTGAACGCTTGCCTTCACGGCGCGCTACAACATTCCAGCGCGGGTAGCGGTCGCTGTCGCCCGGAGTTCCCTCGGCGCGGATGAGTTCCGTCGCGAAGCCCTTCGCATCAAGTCGCGCAGCCAGCATCTCACAGATCAAAAGATAATGCTCGCCGGGCGGGTTCAGAGTGGGTATCGCGATCAGCTCCCGTGTGAGCTCGATCAGATCATCCCGTTTGTCTTGGATGCGTTCATTCAATGCCATGCCGATACTGTTTCGTTCCACAGGGGCGAAGGCAAGCCGAGGGGACCAAATCGCCCCGTTAGGACCGCGTAAGTGGCGTATCGTTAGCCAAGTTTGTTTATCGGAACTTTGAGCGTCATGTTCCCGGCGTCGTCGCGCGGCACTTCGCCCGCCCGCATATTGACCTGCAAGGATGGAATAATCAGGCTGGGGACCTTCAGGTTCTTGTCCCGCTCTGTCCGCATCTTTATGAATTCGTCGCGGGTGACCCCGCCGCCAACATGGATGTTATTCGCCCGTTCTTCGGCGACGGTTGTTTCCCAGGCAATAGCACGTCCACCCGGTCCGTAATCGTGACAGATGAAAAGCCGGGTTTCGTCCGGCAGGCTCAGAACGCGCTGGATTGAGTCATAGAGCTCTCCGGCATCGCCACCGGGAAAATCTGCGCGGGCAGATCCGCCATCGGGCATGAACAAGGTATCGCCAACAAAAGCCGCATCGCCCATTACATGCACCATGCAGGCAGGGGTGTGGCCCGGCGTGTGGATGGCGAAACAGGTCATCGAGCCCACCGAATACTCGTCGCTATCCGCAAACAAGGCATCAAACTGTGAACCGTCGCGCTGGAAATCCGTTCCTTCGTTGAAGACCTTTCCGAACGTGTCTTGTACCACCGTGATCTTCTCGCCGATGCCGATTTTCCCACCCATTTTGTCCTGAATGTAGGGTGCTGCCGAAAGGTGATCCGCGTGAACGTGCGTTTCAATGATCCATTCGAGCTTGAGATCATGTTGCTTGATGAAGCTGATCATCTGGTCAGCCCCTTCAAAGTCCAAAGCGCCAGCAGCGTAGTCAATGTCCATCACGGGATCGACAATGGCACAGGCGGGGCCGTCGGGCTCCTGCACAACGTATGAGATGGTGTTCGACCGCTCATCAAAGAACGGTGTTACGGTCGGGTGCTGAGACATCGTCTGTTTCATGAATTTAAACTAGTCTCTCGTCGGCTGAATGTCAGCCGACATATATCAACTGGGCGCATAACCAGCAGCTAAACTCCGGATGGAACTCACCGATCTGCGGAATTGTCTGATGGCCGAGATGTGCTGTGTTCCTATGTTGCAACCGCAGGCGGAACCAGAAGCGTTGCTTCGACGGATTTCTGCCACCGGTGGTACATAGCGCCGCGCAAATCTTGCGCAAAGTCGGGCTCAAAACGTCGATCCCGGGCCCAGCTTTCCGCAAACCCGGCCTGATCCGGGTAGAGATCAGCTTTCATTCCAGCGAGCCAGGCTGCACCCAATGCGGTCGTTTCGACACCGGCGGGCCGGTCAACGGAAGCGCCGAGAATGTCGGCCAGAAACTGCATGGCCCAATCGTTTGCCGCAAGGCCGCCATCAACACGCAGAACCGCATCGTTGGCGCCCGGCCAGTCGGCATGCATGGCGTCCAGCAGGTCGCGTGTCTGGAAACCTACGCTTTCCAGTGCGGCCCGAGCCATGTCGGCCCGGGTTGTATCGCGGGTCAGTCCATAGACGGCGCCGCGGCATTCGGAGTTCCAATAGGGTGCTCCGAGTCCCGTAAAGGCTGGTACCACAATGACCTCACCTCGACCCTTAGGTGCAAGCGCTTCGGTGTCGGCCGCTGTTTCAATGATGCCAAGCCCGTCGCGCAGCCATTGCACGACTGCTCCCGCGACAAAGATCGAACCTTCGAGAGCGTATGTACGTTTGCCATCAAGCTGATAGGCGATGGTCGTCAGCAGCCGGTTCTTTGACGTCACTGCCTCGTCGCCTGTGTTGAGCAACGCAAAACACCCTGTCCCATAGGTCGATTTGAGCATTCCGGGTTCAAAACAGGCTTGCCCGATTGTCGCTGCTTGCTGGTCACCAGCGACGCCGAGGATCGGTATGGACCCCCCGACCAGATCCGTGTGCCCAAAGTCAGCCGCGCAGTCACGGACGTTAGGCAGCATGGCCGTGGGGATATTGAGAAGGGCACACATCTCTTCGCTCCAAACACCCTTGCGAATGTCGAAAAGCATGGTGCGCGCAGCGTTGGTTGCGTCGGTGACGTGGGATTTCCGGGCAGTCAGGTGCCAGATAAGGAAACTATCAATGGTACCGAAAAGCAGCTTCCCCTCCGCTGCACGCGCGCGCGAACCGGGATGTCGATCAAGGATCCATTTCACCTTGGTTCCACTGAAATACGGATCGGCCAGAAGACCCGTGATTTCCGTAATCATTGCTTCTTTTCCGTCAGCCCTCAGCTGTGCACAAAAGTCGGATGTGCGACGATCTTGCCAGACAATAGCGTTGTGCAATGGCTCCCCAGTCTCGCTGTCCCATACGACGGTCGTCTCGCGCTGGTTCGTGATGCCGATTGCCGCAATCTGGCTTGCATCGATGCCAGCCTTTGCAACGGCATCTCGACAAGTATTTTCGACCGTAGCCCAGATCTCTTTCGGGTCATGCTCTACCCAACCGGAGGCCGGAAAGTGCTGGCCAAATTCCTGTTGGGCCGTCGCGATCGGTTGCATCTGTCCGTCGAAGACAATTGCACGCGTCGATGTCGTGCCCTGATCGATAGCAAGGATATGGGTCATCGGTGTCCTCCCTTAATCGGTCGGACAAAAGCAGGCCCGCATGACGGGTTCAAGTCAGCAGATGCCTGATTTGGTGGATTGGCGCCGTCCGACGTTCAGACCCTGGCGGCGTGGATTAGATCAGGACCGAATATCGTATCGGCGTGCTCCGCCAGATAGATCCGCAGCCAAGGGGTATATCGTTCGGGGCGTCGCGCGACAGTTGCGATGAGGTCGTGGTAATCGATCCACCCAGTGTCCATCACTTCATCGGGGTTGGGTTCCACTGCCAAATGTCCTGTGACACGTGCGAGAAAGACGTCGACAACCTCGTGTTCAATAAGGCCGTTGCCGACATCCGCGCGGTATTCAAGATGATGCCGATGTTCGGGCGCCAGGCCCCTGATACCAAGCTCTTCTTTCAGACGACGCACGGCGCAGGCTGCCGGTGTTTCGTCCCAAAGCGGGTGGGTGCAGCAGGTATTCGTCCAAAGCCCGGGGGTGTGGTACTTGCCCATGGCGCGCCGCTGCATCAACACCTCGGTGCCGCGGATCACGAAGACCGAAACCGCCTTGTGCCTCAGTCCTTTCTGATGGGCCTCAAGCTTTTCAACAGGGGTAAGCGAACCGTTCACCCAGGCCGGGATCATCATCATATGTGCTCCGCTCCGACCATGCCGGTGAGATGCGCTAAATTCTTGAGACCGATCTTCAGGTGCGCCATCGGGCGAGCCTTGACCAGTTTCTTGTTCATGTACGCCTCGAAGGTCAGACGTTGAACGTCGATGTCGTGACACAGAGAGACAAAACGCTCCCGTCGTTCGTCAGATCGATAATATGCGTTCTGCATCGAAGCGAGGACCCGAAACACCGTCTTGTGTTCGCGCATGAAAAGCCTGCGCGCCAGCCTGAGATCTCTAACACGACCGGATGCCAGTGTCGCGGCACAGGCTGTCGCAGCCACGCGACCGCCCACCATGGCATAATAGATGCCCTCGCCGGATGACGGCGCGACGACGCCCGCTGCGTCACCAGCGAGCAGAACGTCTTGCCCGTTGTCCCACCGATCTAGTGGCTTGAGCGGGATCGGCGCGCCCTCCTTGCGGATTGTTTCGCATCTTTCCAGCCCCGCGGCGCGCCTTAAAGCCGCCGTTGCCTCTTTGAGATCGACTTGTGCGTTTTCAGTGCCCATGCCCACGCTGGTCGTCGATCCATGGGGAAAGACCCATCCATAGAAGTCTGGCGAAATCGCGCCGTCGTAGACGACATCACAGCGGCGCGGGTTGAACTCTTCGCTTTGCGCAGGCGATGCGATGATCTCGTGATATGCAAACACCAAGGGTATCTTGTCGCTGCCGGGGATTTCCGCCCGGCCAACCCGACTGTTGGCGCCGTCCGCGCCGATGATCAGTTTGCAGGGCAGATCCCGTTCTTCGCCGCTTTCCTTGTGCCGGTAAACGACGCGGGTGCCATTTTCGCGATCAACGCGGATGAATGTCCCGACATAATATTCCGCACCAGCTGATCTGGCCCGCTCGCGTAGAAAAGGGTCAAAGTCTTTGCGGTCGACCATTCCGACAAAGCCGTTCTCGATCGGGATATCCACTTGCCGACCGGTCGGGGAAATCATCCGCGCGGTTGTGACTTTGGTTAGCAACTGGTCTTCGTCGATATCGAAATCCTGCATCAATCGGGGTGGAATGGCACCACCGCAAGGCTTGATGCGGCCTTCGCGATCAAGAAGCGCGACCTTGTGACCGGAGCGAACCAGATCCTCGGCTGCGGTAGCGCCTGCGGGTCCTCCGCCAACGACGACGACGTCATACATGCTCATTCTCCCGGAACCAATGTTGCCGAAGGCGCACGGCCTTCCATGACCCTGTGGGCCAGAAATGCAGCAGTCAGAAACAGGACCGCCTCGAAACCAAAAACGATGCCAAATGCGCTTGCGTCGGGCAGCGGGCCGCGCATCAGATCGACCATGGCCGCGCCCAGCAGTCCGCCAGAACCCGCCGCGATGGCTTGCGCCGCGCCCCAAAGCCCCATGCGGGTGCCTTCGCGCCGCTCGCGCCCCTGTCCCGCGAGGGCCATCATCGATCCGATCGCGGCAACAGCAAAGACACCGTTGAAAAAGCCCAATCCAATGACGGCGGGCATCAGCGGAGCGCCCTCGCCCATCCCTCCAAGCGCAGCGATCACGATAAGCATGAAGGCCGAACCGATGCAGCCCGCGACCACCCATGATTTCAGAGATCCGATTGCAAGGCCGGTGACCATGACGCCAACCGCCACCATGCCCATGAAGACGCCCCCGTTTTGACCACCGGACAGTGCGGTTGATTCTCCGGGTTCAAAGGCAAAGACCAAGCCCGCATAAGGCTCAAGGATTAATTCCTGCATGAAGTACGCGACCATCGACAGGAACACGAAGAACGTGAAGTTGCGCGCTTTGCGCTCCGCCCAGATCTCGGCAAGGCCTTCACGGAAAGGCATGGGGTCCGGTTCTGATGCGACGACCAATCCGCGTTCCACGCCCCAAATCGACACGATGGTCAATGCAAGGGCGGCGCCCGTCACAACCCATACGATGCGAACCAACAGAGCGTGCGAGTACGGGTCAAGCTGGCCACCCACAATTGTCGCCGTAACGGCGATGCCGCCGATCATCATCAGCCACGTGATCGTTGCGGCGGCGGCCCGACGCTCTGGTGCGGTCGCAGTGGCCAGAAGAGCCAGCACCGATGTACCGGACGCGCCGACGCCCAGCCCAATCAATGCATAGGCGAGGACGGACACGGCCATGCCGGAGGTGAAGTCACGCTCGAGGACAATGACGGCATAGGAAGCAAGCAGCGCGCCAGCACCCAATACAGCCATACCGAGTATGATCCATCGCCCCCTGTTGCCGCCCTTATCGCTAAGAAATCCCCAGTTAGGTCGGGTGATCTGGATCCCGTAGTGAAGCGCCACCAGCAGCCCAGGCAGCACTGCAGGTAGCGCAAGCTCCACCACCATAAGTCGGTTCAGCGTCGAGGTCGTCAGCACGACGATAGACCCGAGGCACATCTGAATAAGCCCCAGACGCACGATGGAGAGCCACGACAACGTCACGCCATCCCCCGCAGGGCGAATGCGGCGATCATCATGCCTGCAACATAAAACAAAACCCCGGTTCCGTTGTACCAGGGCGCCTTGTTTTTTGGGTCCTTGAACATAACCGACATGGCCCAGAATTGCAGCGCGAGAAGCAGCAGAATGCCCATGCCGTGCCAGACCTGCCCCCACGCCATGAGCAATGTAATGACCAGTAATTGCGGCAGTGTCATCACCAGGCATGCGATGCGGGCTGCGCCTTCCGGTCCCAGCACAACGGGGAGCGAATTGACCCCCATCTGGCGATCACCCTCAAGCGCCTTGAAATCATTGAGCGTCATGATCCCGTGTGCGCCGATCCCGTAAAGCATAGCGATGACGATGACTTCGGCATTCGGGGCACCCGCGCTCAGCACCGCGGCGCCGGTAATCCACGGAAGCGTTTCATAGCAAAGGCCGACAAGGCCTGGGCCCCACCAGCCAGATCGTTTTAGTCGAATGGGTTCAGACGAATAGGCCCACGCGCCAGTCACGGCCAGCACGGTCGCGCCGAACCCCCAAGGTCCCAGGGGCCACGCAATTGCCAGTGCGATGGCTGACATGCCCAGTGCAATCCAAAGGCCCCACCGTCCCGGGATCCGCCCTGATGGGATTGGTCGGCGCGGTTCATTGATTGCATCGACATCGCGGTCACACCAATCGTTTGCGGCCTGGCTCATGCCGCAAACCACCGGACCAGCCAAGATGACGCCAAGCAGGACAAGCTGCCACCGCTCGGATGGTGCTGCGCCGGATGATATGACTCCGCAAAGATAGGCCCACATCGGCGGGAACCAGGTGATCGGTTTGATCAGCTGGAGCGCAGCAGCCGGTTCGGGCAAACGCCGACTGTGTACGGAAGACGATACATCCATGTGTCAACTATTGCTGACACATTGAGTCGAGGCAAGGGATTAGCAAGAGGTGCCCAATGGAAGGACGTTCTGACGCGGACATCGCGCTCGATGCCCGCATCACGGTGTTCTAGAGGGTTGTTTTCATTACTCGGCTGGTTCGCTGACGTCGTGAGCCCGCCCCTCCTTCTCGGCCTCGTATTTGGCCTGCGCGGTCTCGACCGCCTTGGCGTGGATCTCGGCCAATTCGGGGCGCAGCTTCTTGGCGCGAACGGCGGCATTCATCGTCGACATGTGCTGACCCTGGAAATGCGGGAATACTTCGCGCGCGATCAGCTCGTAGCTGCGCCTCGTTGCATCGAAGTTGGCCCAGTTGTGGGCCAGCATCAGGTAAGCGCCAAAGCCTCCATTCGATTGCTTCCACAACCGGTCGATCTGAGCCCGGCACATATCCGGCGTACCGATGGCACCAAAGCCGCTGTCGTTGATGAAATCGATCATCTCTTTCGCGTTCTGCCCCGGCATCGACATCTGCGGGAAGGCGGCGATCTCTTGGAAGTAGTTGAACCAGTGTTCAATGCCATATTCTACATCGCGCCGGGCTTGTTCCTTGGTTTCGGCGATGTGGCACAGCCCCACCAACCGCCATTTTGACCGGTCAACGGTTTGATTGTAGTGCTTTGCCTCTTCCTCGATGACGTCCCAATGCAGGGCGAGCGCGTCAAAACCCGCCGCAGTGGTCGCACCGATGGATATCAGCCCGGTCCCATAGCGGCCAGCCAGCTTGGCACCCGTTGGCGAAGCAACAGCAGCAGTGGCCAGGTCGAAGTTCGAATAGGGCCGCAGATGTAAGCGTGCATCCTTGAGGACCCAGCGGTCGTTTTCAAAGTTGACGGGTTCGTCCGACCGGAGCAAACGTGAGATGATATCCAACCCGTCCGCCAGCAAGCCGCGCGTATCTTTCTGCGACAACCCGATCATGGTGGCGTCGGTCGGCAGCGATCCGGGCCCGAGACCCAGCATCGCGCGGCCTCTCGTAAGATGGTCAAGCTGTACGATCTTTTCGGCGACCCAAAGCGGGTTGTGGTAGCTGACCGAGACAACACCAGTGCCCAACCTGATGCGCCTTGTCCGGGGCGCGGCGGAAGCGATCATGATCTCGGGGCTGGCCGATATCTCGGAGCCCGCAGAGTGATGTTCACCGAACCAAACTTCGTCGTAATCACATCGGTCGAGCCATTGAACAAGCTCCAGATCCTGTTCAAGCGCGAGTGTCGGGTTGATACCAGGCTTATGAAAAGGAGCCAGAAAAATTCCGAAACGCATACGATCAGTCATTGAATGTCCTCCCTAAGCGCATCTGCATCAGGCAGATGACGTAAGGGCAGGTTAGCCAGAGGCGTTCAGCCGGGCAAAACAATTCCAGGTTGGAATTCTACCCGGCACAAAGACGCGCGCGACCGTTCTTTGGTTGATCGATCCTGAGAGGCGACTGTGTGGCTTCAGTTCAGCCGCTCAATTGCCAGCGCAATCCCCTGACCGCCGCCGATGCACATCGTGATGAGCGCCTTACTTCCGCCCATTCGCTCGAGCTCATAGAGCGCCTTGACTGTGATGATTACACCGGTTGCGCCGACCGGGTGACCGAGGGCGATTGCCCCGCCATTCGGGTTCACTTTATCCGATGCTAGCCCCAGCTCTTTTGAAACGGCAAGCGCCTGCGACGCGAAGGCCTCGTTGGATTCGATCACGTCGAAATCGGAGACTTCCAGACCGGTTTTCTTCAGCAGGTTTTGTACGGCGGGGATCGGCCCGACCCCCATTATCTCAGGTCTCACGCCTGCATGGGCATAGCCGAGAACCCGCGCTCTCGGCTTAAGTCCAGCCCGGTCGGCTGCGTCCGCGGTCGCCAGGACGATCGCTGCGGCGCCATCGTTGATCCCGCTGGCATTGCCCGCCGTGACCGTGCCGTCTTTCTGAAAAACGGGGCGCAATCCGGCCAAAGCATCGACATCCGTCGCTTTTGGATGCTCATCTTTGTCGAACGGCACCATGTCCCGTTTGACCCGCACCTCGACCGGCACGATCTGCGATGCGAACCGCTCCTCTTTAATGGCTTTGGCCGCCCGTTCCTGGCTTTGCAAGGCGAACGCATCCTGATCTTCGCGGCTGATCTGATGCTCGCGAGCCACGTTTTCTGCCGTCACACCCATGTGGCCCGTCCCGAATGGACAATTCAGGGCGCCGAGCATCATATCGAGGCTTTTTACATCGCCCATTTTCGCGCCCCACCTCTGATCGGGCATGATGAACGGGCTGCGCGACATGTTCTCGGCACCGCCGGCAAGGCCGAATTCAGCGTCGCCAAGGGTGAGCGACTGCACAACCGACACAATGGCCTGTACGCCCGAACCGCATAGCCGGTTAACGTTCATGGCCGGTGTCGTTTCGGGCACGCCCGCGTCCATTGCTGCGACCCGGCTGAGATACATGTCGCGTGGTTCGGTATTGATGACATGGCCAAATGCAACGGCACCAACTTGCGCACCCTCGACACCGGACCGTTCCAGCGCTGCCTCTGCGGCTCTGGTCCCGAGCGCAATCGGAGGTGTGCCGGCAAGCGATCCGCCGAAGGTGCCGATTGCAGTGCGCGCACCGTCAAGTATTACCACATCATTTGTCATGTCAGCCTCCCGTTTGCCCGCAATATGGGCGCTGCGCTCGCGGGTGTCACGGATGACGCTGGGTGCTAACCTCGACGTATTTTCTGACGACCGTTCGCTGTGAGCACCCAGCTTTGTGCGCCTTCGAAAACGGCGACGCTGATTGGGCTGCCGTAGCCTGCGCCGCTGTCAAGATTGACGCGGTTCCCGTAATGGGTGGCGTGGTCGACGGGTGTATGGCCGTGAATGATCAGCTTTGGATGGGCTCGGGTCTCGCGGTGAAAGGGCGTCCGGATCCAAAGCAGATCTTCTTCCTCCTGCGCATCGAGATCAATCCCGGGCCGAATACCTGCATGAACAAAGAACAGGTCCGGCGTTTCATGCTTCAGAGGTAACGATCGCAGGAAATCGACATGTGATTGCGGCACGTTTTCCCGGGCCTCTGTATGCAATTCCTTCAGCCGCATTTGTTTCTTTAGCGAGACACCATAGGACCCCATGGTCTCCAACCCGCCGATACGCTCGTGAAACCAGTGCAGCCCCACCAACAGGTGTGGATCATTGCGCGGTGGATCCTCCATGAACCATTCAAAAAGGCGGTCATGGTTCCCTTTCAACGTGATCCAATTGCGGCCTTCGGCCTGCCCCTCGATCAGAATGTCGAGAACACCTGCACTGTCTGGGCCGCGGTCAACGTAGTCGCCGACAAAAATGGTTTCTGCGTTCGCACCGCCATCGCGCTCGATCAATTCAAGCGCGCGTTCCAACTCGTCAGTATAGCCGTGGATGTCTCCGACGGCATAAATCGGACCACTCATTTCAACTCCAATAAGAAACGCCGCCCCGGTTTAGGGCGGCGCAAAAGGTGAGGCAAGATCGCTGGCTCAGCCCACGTCGAATGTCAGCGGACGAACCTGTTGAAAAAGCCCGGTGTCAGACAGGTCTTTCAGCACCGGCGCCGGAATCGGATTGTCGACGTAAAGTAGCGCAATCGCTTCACCGCCCACATCGGCGCGGCCAAGAGTAAAGTTCGCGATGTTGACCTTGTTTCCACCCAGCGTTTGGCCCAAAACGCCGATAATACCCGGCACATCCTTGTTGGTCGTGTAGAGCATGTTTTGCCCGACCTCAGCGTCGATGTTGATACCCTTGATCTGGATAAACCGTGGTTTGCCGTCGCTGAAGACAGTGCCGCCGATCGACCGTTCCCGTTCGTTGGTGACGACGGTCACCTTGATATAGCCTTCGAATGCGCCGGACTTGTCCTGGCTAGTCGTGCTGATCTGAATACCGCGCTCTTTTGCAATCAGTGGGGCCGAGACCATGTTTACGTCCGGGTTCACCCGCTTCATGATTCCGGCGACAACCGAACAATTCAGCGCCTCGAGGTTCATGCCAGAGACGGAGCCATCGTATAGGATGTTAATTGCCTTGATCGGTTCGTCCGTCATCTGGCCGATAAAGGCTCCAAGATGGTCGGCCAGCTTGATCCAGGGGCCCATTACCTTGGCCTCTTCGGCGGTGACCGACGGCATGTTGAGGGCGTTTTCGACGGCGCCGGTCAGCAGATAGTTCGACATCTGCTCGGCCACCTGCAGGGCGACGTTTTCCTGTGCCTCGGTGGTCGCTGCACCAAGGTGGGGGGTCACAACGACATTAGGCAGGTTGAACAAGGGGTTGTCTTCCGCCGGTTCCACGCTGAACACGTCGAACGCCGCACCTGCAACGTGGCCAGATTTCAGCGCTTCGGCCAGTGCTAGTTCATCAACCAGACCACCACGGGCGCAGTTCACGATCCGTACGCCGGGTTTCATCTTGGCGATTGCTGCCGCGTCGATCATGCCCGCGGTGGCATCAGTCTTTGGGACGTGGAGCGTGATGAAGTCCGAGCGCCGAAGGAGATCGTCAAGCTCGACCTTCTCGACCTCCATCTTGGCCGCTTTTTCTGCCCCTAAGAACGGATCGTAGGCCAGTACCTTCATTTTAAGACCGCGGGCCCGTTCACAGACGATTCCGCCGATATTGCCTGCTCCAATCACGCCCAGCGTCTTGCCCGTCAGCTCGACGCCCATGAACTTGGATTTCTCCCATTTGCCCGCATGGGTCGATGCGCTGGCTTCAGGGATCTGGCGGGCCACTGCGAACATCATCGCGATGGCATGTTCGGCCGTCGTGATCATGTTGCCGAACGGGGTGTTCATGACGATCACGCCCTGTTTCGACGCGGCATCCTTGTCGATGTTGTCGGTGCCGATCCCGGCACGGCCTATCACTTTGAGGTTCTTGGCGGCCTTGAGGATCGTTGGCGTTACCTTGGTCGCCGAACGGATGGCGAGACCATCATAGTCGTCTATGATTTCAGCCAGCTTTTCTTTGTTCTTGCCCAGGTCAGGCATGAAATCCACGTCGATGCCACGGTCGCGAAAGATTTGAACGGCGGTTTCGCTCAGCTTGTCTGAGACGAGTACTTTGGGGGCCATCAGAGGCTCCTTTTCGAATGTCTTGTGTCTAATGGTCAGGCGGCTTGGGCTTGTGCTTCGATCTCGGTCTCGAATGCCCAAGCGAGCCACGGGAGCATTGCCTCGATGTCAGAGGTTTCGACCGTGCCACCACACCAGATCCGTAGACCGGCTGGCGCGTCTCGATAGGCACCGATATCGAGGGCAATGCCCTCATCCTCCAACCGTTTTGCCACCGCCTTGGCGAAGGCTGCGCCATCGGTGATCCGTGCGTCCGAGAATTTCAGGCAGACCGAGGTATTGGAGCGCGTTGCGGGTTCGACGGCAAGGTTCTCGATCCAGTCATGTTGATCGCAGAAGTTCCAGATCGCCTGCGCGTTTGCCTCAGCCCGGTGGATCAAACCACTCAGACCACCGACAGACCGCGCCCATTCCAGTGCGAAAAGGTAGTCTTGAACACACAGCATCGAAGGGGTGTTGATGGTGGCGCCGGAAAAGATCCCGTCGATCAGCTTGCCGCCTTTGGTCAGGCGGAAAATCTTGGGGAGCGGCCAAGCCGGTGTATAGCTTTCAAGCCTTTCGACGGCCCGAGGGCTAAGGATCAGCATACCGTGCGCCGCTTCGCCACCCACAACCTTCTGCCATGAGAACGTCGTCACATCGAGCTTGTCCCAGGGCAGATCCATGGCAAACGCAGCCGACGTCGCATCGCATAGCGTCAGGCCTGCGCGATCTGCCGGGATGACGTCTCCGTTCGGTATCCGGACGCCGGATGTTGTACCGTTCCAGGTGAAACAAACGTCGTTGTCCCAGTTCACCGTGCTCAGGTCGACGAGCTCGCCGTAATCGGCGGTTTTCACGGTGGCATCGAGCTTCAGTTGTTTGATCGCATCCGTGACCCAGCCCGCGCCGAAGGATTCCCATGCAAGCATTTCGACCGGGCGTTCGCCCAGCATGGTCCACATCGCCATTTCATAGGCGCCTGTGTCCGACGCTGGCACGATCCCGATCTTGTGGTCAGCAGGGACGCCCAACAAGTCGCGTGTCTCTTCGATGGCGGCCTTGAGCTTTGCTTTGCCAACAGTAGCACGGTGCGAGCGGCCTAATGGCGCATCGGCGAGTTTCGACAGATCGTGTGTGGGGGGTTTGGCGCAAGGGCCAGAAGAAAAACGCGGGTTTGCCGGCCGCGTCGCCGGTTGCTGCATAGCCATAAATGCTACCCTTCCAGATAAGCGCCCCTCGTTGGGGAGGGGTGTCCCACGGGCGGGAATACCCGCGCATTCCGGGTAGTACAAGTCGCTATTTTAGTGTGATCTGCCGCATTTGGTCGACACAGACAATCGCGGAGGAGTCGATTGGAAACCTATCGCTTCCTGCAGGTGCCTTTTCGGATCCTGTCATCATCGGTGTCTTCGTAAACGAAGCTTAGATCTTCGGCGATCGTTAGGATTCGCAACTGCGGATTTGAGATGTGGCAGACAAAAGGATCCGTCGATGCAAGAAACACCTTCCTGCCGTCGACGGTGCAAAAGTCGGCGCCCCGCTCGATCTCCAGCGAAAGCGCCTGTCCCTTGCAATCAAGGAATTCACCGTGACCGCCTGCGAAAAGCGGCAGGGGGAACAGGGTCATAAGAATGAACCAGTGCATGAGGTCCTCTGATTGTTGTCTCGGTACAGGTAGTGCGGCGTCCTGTCGTTCAAGCGCGACTGGCCATGTTCGAAGTCATCCATTATGCGCGCCTGAAAAGAGGGGACCGGTGTCATGTTCATTGCCAGCCTGATCGCGCAGCCGGGCGGTTTGCAGCCCGCCCTGATCGATAGCCTTCGCAACGCGTGGGGGGGTGGTGACGTAGTTTGGCTGTCACCGGACGAGGCAGCCGAGTTTCAGGTTTCCGCCCTGCCGGACAATCGCTGGGATGTGTGGGCTGACTTGCAAAAGATGAACGTTGATCTTGTTGTTCACCCCTCCGACGGGCGCCAGAAACGGATGCTGCTGGCCGATATGGATTCTACAATGATCCAGCAGGAGTGCATCGACGAGCTGGCCGAAATGGCCGGTGTCGGTGACGAGGTGAAAAACATCACCATGCTGGCGATGAACGGCGAGCTTGATTTCGAGGGCGCGTTGCGGGCCCGGGTTGCGCTGATGAAGGGGCTTAATGCAAAGGTCATCGATCAGGTTTTGTCCGAACGGATAACCTACACCCCCGGCGGATCGACACTGCTGGCCACCATGAAAGCACGTGGTGGATACACCGCTCTTGTGTCAGGCGGGTTCACGGCTTTCACGAAGGCGGTCTCTGCTCATCTGGGTTTTGACGAAAATCGGGCCAACGTTCTGCATATCGAAGACGGCATGCTGGCCGGCACTGCGGCAGAGCCGATACTGGGCCGCCAAGCCAAGATCGAGGCGCTGAAAGAGATCAGCTCACGTCTTGGCATCTCCGAGCAGGATGTACTGGCCGTCGGTGACGGCGCGAACGATCTGGGAATGTTGGATCTTGCCGGCATGGGCGTGGCTCTTCATGCAAAACCGGCTGTGGCTGCGCAATCCGAGATACGGATCAATCACGGTGATCTGACCGCGCTGCTTTACCTGCAGGGTTACTCTCGCGACGAATTTGTCGCTTAGCGAGCCGCCTCGATCAACGCGATGATACTGATGCTGGCGAGCGCGCCTAGCAACGCCGACAGGATGATCCAGCGCCAGAATGTCGGTCGCTTGACTGGCTTGGGATTGCTTTGCGCGACAAGGGCCTGTTCAACCAGACCGGGTAGCCGGGGGCCAAAGCGTGACAGCACTCGCGCGGTCTGGGTCAGGTCACGGATGATGGCGCGGGGGCCGATGCTTTTTTGGATGTAGTCCGTGACAACCGGCGACGCGACCTTCCAGATATTGATGTGCGGGTTCAGGCTGCGGGCAACGCCTTCGACCACGACCATAGTTCGTTGCAGCAGGATCAACTCGGTCCGCGTTTCCATGCCGAAACGTTCCGTGACCTCGAATAGATAGTTTAGCAACCTGCCCATCGAAATCTTCGAGGCATCCATGCCGAAGATCGGTTCGCCAACGGCCCGGAGCGCGCGGGCAAATTCGTCAACATCCTTGTCGGGCGGGACATAGCCGGCTTCGAAATGAACCTCCGCCACTCGTTTGTAGTCCTTGCGGATGAAGCCGTAGAGGATCTCGGCATAGACACGGCGGGTGTACTCGTCGATGTGCCCCATGATACCGAAATCGTACGCAATGATGTCTCCGTTGCGCGCGACTTTGAGATTGCCCTGATGCATGTCGGCGTGGAAATACCCGTCGCGAAGGGCATGCATCAGAAAGAGTTTCAGCACCCGCTCGGACAACGCCACGCGGTTGTGCCCCGCCGCATCGAGTGCTGCGTTGTCCCCCAAGTTGATTCCATCGGCCCATTCGAGTGTCATCACGCGCCGCGCCGAGAATTCCCACCGGATCTTGGGGAGCGTAAATCCCTCATCCTTGTTTGTGTTGGCCGCGAATTCGCCAGCGGCCGACGATTCAAGCCGCAAATCCAGCTCGCCCTGAACGACCCCATCAAAATGTTCGATCACGTCCATAGGACGCAAACGGCGCGCACCAGGCGCGAAAATCTCGACGATGCGGGCGGCCAGATAGAAAGCATCAACATCGCGGCGAAAAGCCCTTTCGATCTGGGGCCTTAGTACCTTGACCGCGACAAGATCTTTGGACCCTGCAAGCTTGGCCTTGTGCACCTGCGCGATGGAGGCCGCAGCGACGGGTTCGCTGAATTCGGAAAAGATCACATCCGGTGAAACGCCCAACTCGCGTTGTATCTCGGCCTTCGCTTCGGAGATCGAAAATGGCGGGAGTTTATCCTGAAGGACACGCAACTGCTGGGCAAGCTCATCTCCGACGACATCTGGGCGGGTCGAAAGGACCTGACCGAACTTGATATAGGCGGGCCCCAGTGCAGTAAGAGCCCGCGTCGCGGGCGGCATGCCCGGATCGCCCGGATAGCCCAACCACGTGAACGGCTTTCCGAGTGCCTTGGCGACGAAGCGAAGCGCCGGCGGCGCCTCGAAGGCGTCAAGAACGATGTTCATTGCACCTGTGCGTTCAAGCGTTGCGCCGGTTCGGATAAGGCGAATGATATTGTGTGGGCCACGCATCTCAATCAGTTCCGGATCAGGCGTTTCGGATCAGGGTCATGATCCGTCCGGCTGGGAGGCGTTGCCCCCCAAACCCCCACGCATATTTTTGCCGACAAGACGAGGGCTGTTGCATGAGTTCGGGCGTTATCGCTCGGCGCGGCCCCATCAGAGTTTCCAGCCCGAATGCAGGCACGCAACACCCAAGGTCAGGTTGCGATACTTTGCGTTTTCGAAACCTGCGTCGCGAACCATGCTTAGGAACGTTTCCTGATCCGGGAACTTGCGAATGGATTCGACAAGGTACTGATAGCTGTCGCGATCGTTGGCGATGACCTGCCCCATTCGGGGTATTACATTGAAACTGTATTGGTCGTAGAGCCACTGCAGCCCCTCATTAGGCAACTGGCTGAATTCCAGCACCATCAACCGGCCACCGGGTTTCAGCACCCGATACGCCTCAGCCAGTGCTTCCTGGGGGCGCGTCACGTTCCTGATCCCAAAGCTGATCGTATAGACATCGAATGTGTTGTTTTCGAATGGGAGGTTCATCGCGTCACCGACGACCCAGTCAAGGCTGTCAGCCAGATGTGCTGCGTCGGCGCGTTTGCGGCCCTCGATCAGCATTGGTTCCGTCAAGTCAAGAACGGTGGCGCGACCGGTCTTTGCCCGCTTCAGAAACCGAAACGCGATATCGCCGGTGCCACCCGCTACATCCAGAAGACGCTGACCGGGACGGGGGGCGAGCCAATCCATCATGGCGTCCTTCCAGAGCCGGTGGATGCCACCGCTCATCAAGTCATTCATGAGATCGTAACGGTTGGCCACCGACGTAAAGACACCCTGAACACGCTCGGCCTTGCTGTCCTCCGGCACGGTTTCGAACCCGAAATGGGTGGTCATGTCTTGTGGTTCGGTCATGGGAAGCGTCTTTCTCTCCGTCCGTCCTTGTTATAGGCGTGCAGAACGCCGACACAATGCAGCCCTTTTGACGCAGCCCGCAAATGCCCGAACTTCCCGAAGTCGAAACAGTGCGCCGTGGCCTTGCCCCGGTAATGGAGGGGCAAATCATTAAGCGGGCCGACGTAAACCGTCAGGATCTGCGTTGGCCTTTTCCCGAACGGATGGCCGAGCGTTTGACGGGTGCGAAGGTGGAGCGTTTGCGCCGGCGGTCGAAATACATCCTGGCCGATCTGGATCGGGGTGAGACCCTGCTCATCCATCTGGGGATGTCGGGCCGGATGCTTGTCTCCGGCGACCCCCTGGGCGTTTTCATACATGACCATCCGGCCCCTCAGAAACATGACCATGTCGTTTTGCACATCGCGAACGGGGCGCGGATCACGTTAAACGACCCAAGGCGGTTCGGAGCGATGGATCTGATGCCAACGGATCAGCAGGCCGAGCACAAGCTGATCCGCGTCTTGGGGCCAGAGCCGTTGGGCAATGCATTCGATGAGACCTATCTGGTCGAGGCGCTCGCCGGAAAGAATACGCCAGCCAAATCTGCCCTGCTGGACCAGAGAATCGTCGCAGGGCTGGGCAACATATATGTGTGCGAGGCGCTGTTTCGTGCTGGGATTTCGCCCACACGGAAGGCAGGACGCATCGCGAAACAGCGTGTTGCCAAATTGGTGCCAATCATCCGCGACGTCCTCAGAGAGGCGATCGACGCGGGCGGATCCTCGCTTCGGGATTTTCGACAAGCCGATGGCGAGCTTGGATATTTTCAACACAGGTTCGACGTTTACGGCCGTGAAGGCGAAGCTTGCCGGACCCCCGGATGTACCACAGTCGTGCGTCGAATAGTGCAGTCCGGTCGATCATCCTTCTATTGTCCGCGTTGCCAAACATAGCTTGAAACGCGGGTTTGCCGTGGTAATGGTCGGTCCTTGAACGGGAACAACCGAAGGCAAATCCATGGCCTATGAGACGATTATCGTCGACGTGGAAGACCACATTGCGCGCATTACACTCAACCGACCTGATGCGCTGAATGCCCTAAACGACCAACTGCTGAGCGAACTGGCCGCTGCCATGCAAGAGGCGCAGAACAACGACAAGGTGCGTTGCATTATCCTGACCGGGTCGGAAAAGGCATTTGCAGCGGGCGCGGACATCACGCTGATGCGCGACAAGACCTTTGTGGATGTGTTCGCTGGCGATCTCTTCGCTCCGGAGACCGAGCAGATCATGCGGATCCGCAAGCCGATCATCGCGGCGGTGTCTGGTTATGCCTTGGGCGGGGGCTGTGAACTGGCTATGTTGTGCGATTTCATAATCTGCTCGGACACGGCCAAGTTTGGACAGCCTGAAATCAATCTTGGGGTCATGGCGGGTATCGGTGGCACTCAAAGACTGACCCGGGTCGTGGGCAAGGCAAAAGCCATGGATATGAACCTGACCGGACGCTTTATGACAGCGGAAGAGGCAGAGCGCGCGGGACTGGTCAGCCGCGTCGTACCCGTCAAAAAGCTGCTGGAGGAAGCGACGGCAGCGGCTCAGAAGATTGCCGAGAAGTCGATCATCTCGGTCATGGCGGTGAAAGAGGCCGTCAATCGTGCCTACGAAGTGCCATTGCGCGAGGGACTTTTGTTCGAGCGTCGCGTCTTTCATTCGCTTTTCGCTACCGAGGACCAGGCCGAGGGCATGTCGGCGTTCCTTGAGAAGCGCGAAGCACAGTTCCGCGACAAGTAATGCCGGAATCTCCACGAAATATGAACATCGTTTAAACCTCCTCTGAACCGGCCGTTAAAGGGCGGTTAAATCGCTCTCTTCCCGTTGCGCGGAAGGTCTGGCGCCTCAGGTTGTAGGCCAGGCAGGGAATTCCGCCCTTGCCCGCCCACCCAATCAGCCGGAGGAAAGCCTGGTGAAATACTTTGAGTGCCTAAAGTCCGACGTCGACCCCAAGCCGTTTCTGGACGAAATAGAAGATGTAGAAAACGCCTGGAACCTCGTGACCGGTCGGCAAGACAAGGTCCAGGTGCAGCGCGAAGCTTTGGCGATACCTCTGCGTGGTCTGCGCAAATCTGCCATCAATGGACGCGACCGGCGGGACGTTCACGAAAGCCGCTGGACGACCAGCAGCCGAAAATTTCCGCTAGCGACAACCTTTCTGGAAGCAGTCGCGGCAGAGCAAAGCGCCATTCTGGGCCGGGCGAAAATCGTCTGCCTGCCGGCCGGCAAACGCGTGTACCCTCATATTGATCGCGGTATGTATTACCGGGTGCGCAACCGCTATCACTTTGTCCTGAAATCGACCTATGGCTCTTGGCTTAAGGCTGCTGATGAAGAAGTGCGGATGAAAGAAGGCGAGCTATGGTGGTTCGATAACGACCAGATGCATGAAGCGCTAAATGACGGTGACGAGGACCGGATTCACATGATCTTTGACATGCTACCCTCGGAACGTGCCGACTCGGTGTTTGGCAAGGCCGCCTGAGCCTGCCACCGGCCCGGGTCTGCCCTCCCTCGGGCTCGGGCCACCTTGACGTGTTGACAGAGCTCTGAGTCGCGTCTATCAGCCACTTCTTCAGAACTACCGAACCAACAATCTTTGGGACGAGATAAACATGGCAAATTCGCCTCAGGCCAAGAAGCGGGCCCGTCAGAACGAAAAACGCTTCGCTGTGAACAAGGCGCGCCGTTCGCGCATCCGGACATATCTGCGCAAAGTCGAAGAAGCGATCGCTTCAGGTGACAAAGCTGCGGCTGATAGCGCTTTGCGCTTTGCTCAGCCCGAGCTGATGCGCGGTGTGACCAAGGGTGTTTACCATAAGAACACGGCCTCGCGGAAAGTCTCGCGGCTCTCTGCCCGGATTAAAGCACTGAGCTAATTCAGGATTTCCCGTTACACGGGTGAGGGCGTTGCCGGTTGGCAGCGCCTTTTGCCGTGTTCGTGGTTCGAGTGTCACACTTCTGATAGATTCTTTTTGCCGAAATCCGAGTCAAGATTGAAGTTCTGTGGACGCGCTCGCGACGAACTTGCTACCTACTGACTTGCGATTCACGATCGCCTTGGGGGGACAGGCCGGTTCAGAGCTCAACGCGGCAGCTGACTGGTGACGGAGCGCAAAGCGCTTTGTTGAATGGTTGACGTATGCCAACGCAGCCATCCTGTCTATTACATAAGGTGCGCGGAAGGCACGTAGCATCCTGATGGCTCGGACAGGGCTGACGGGATGGGGTGCCAATCTGTGAAAACCTGAACGAACGCAGTCTGTTCCTGGTTAGGAATGGGTAAGGATCGTTTTGCCTCAAGACCAACGGGAAGAGCGGCATAATCCGATGGGCCGAAGATCGTCGGAAATTTTGATGGCAGAAGGGACGGCAGAGCGCGCATGACACAAGAAAAATGGGGACAGCTGAGACAACGGCTGCTCAAAACAGTTGGCCAGAACAATTACACAACATGGATCGAGCCGCTAAAATTCAGGGATCTAGAGGACGGGGTTGCCACGTTTGACGTGCCAACGAATTTCCTTGGGAACTATGTCAGCCAGAACTTTGCAGACCTCATTCTGCATGAATTGAGGAGCGAAGACGGTTCAATTCGCCGCCTGAATTTCGCCGTCGTGGCGAATTCTCAGAAGGTGCCGTCCGCTACGCGTGCGGCCCAGGCAGCCGAGAGCCCGGCGCGTTCATCCATCCCGACACTCGAAGGTACTGCGGCCCCACTCGATCGCAGATTTACGTTCGAAAGCTTTGTCGTGGGCAAACCCAACGAACTGGCCCATGCCGCAGCGAAGCGCGTCGCTGAAGGCGGACCAGTGACCTTCAACCCTCTGTTTCTGTACGGGGGCGTAGGTTTGGGTAAGACCCATCTCATGCACGCCATCGCCTGGGAACTACAAACGAACCGTCCCGATCTGAACGTACTCTATCTATCCGCAGAGCAATTCATGTACCGATTTGTGCAGGCATTGCGCGACCGCAAGATGATGGATTTCAAATCGATCTTCCGCAGCGTCGATGTGCTGATGGTGGACGATGTGCAGTTCATTGCCGGAAAAGACAGCACCCAGGAAGAGTTCTTCCACACGTTCAACGCGCTCGTGGATCAGAACAAGCAGATCATCATCTCGGCCGACCGCGCTCCGGGTGAGATCAAGGATCTGGAAGAGCGGGTGAAATCGCGCCTTCAGTGTGGTCTGGTCGTTGATTTGCACCCAACGGACTACGAACTGCGCCTCGGCATTCTACAAAGCAAGGTTGAGCAACAGCGCGAGAACTATCCCGATCTGACGGTCGCTGATGGTGTTCTTGAGTTCCTTGCCCATCGGATCTCGACCAACGTGCGTGTTCTTGAGGGCGCCCTCACTAGGCTCTTCGCCTTTGCATCGCTTGTTGGTCGCGAGATCGATATGGAACTGACTCAGGACTGCTTAGCTGATGTGCTGCGGGCGTCCGAGCGCAAGATCACCGTCGAAGAGATCCAGCGCAAAGTCAGCGAACACTACAACATCCGTCTCAGCGATATGATTGGTCCAAAGCGGTTGCGCAGCTATGCCCGCCCAAGGCAAGTTGCAATGTATCTGTGCAAGCATATGACCAGCCGGTCGTTGCCTGAAATCGGTCGTCGTTTCGGCGGGCGCGACCACACGACGGTGATGCATGGCGTGCGTCGGATCGACGAACTGAAGCAGCAGGATGGGCAGATCGCCGAAGACCTGGAGCTGCTGCGCAGAGCGCTTGAAGCCTAGTCATATTGGCCCGGCGCATGCCGCCGGGCGTCTATTTGTGACCCCGTTGCAGCAGGTCACGGGGTCACCCCGCCTCACGGGGCTCCAATCCCAAAAAACCGCTTGTGATAAATGAGGGTTGGGCTAACTTGCCGCTCCCGGCGCAACGAAGGGGGCTGTCATGAAAATCTCTGTTGAACGCGGCGTTTTACTTAAGGCTGTGGCGCAGGCCCAGTCTGTTGTTGAGCGGCGCAACACCATCCCCATTCTCGCCAACGTTCTGATCGAGGCCGAGGGGTCTGACGTCACTTTTCGCGCAACCGATCTGGATATCGAAGTGGTGGACCGTGCGCCTGCGCAGGTTGAAAAGGCGGGCTCAACGACGGTGGCGGCGACCACGCTGCACGAAATCGTCCGGAAACTGCCCGACGGTGCCTTGGTTACCCTGACCGCTGACAATGCCGCTGGCCGGTTGACCGTAGAGGCCGGGCGCTCGAATTTCTCGCTGGCGACCCTGCCGAAGGAAGACTTTCCCGTTATGGCGTCGTCGGAGTACGCGACAAACTTCGCGGCCGATGCGCCGACCCTACGCCGCCTGTTCGATAAGTCGAAGTTCGCAATATCGACCGAAGAGACGCGCTATTATCTGAATGGCGTATATATGCACGTCGCAGACGGTGATGACGGCAAGGTGCTGCGCTGTGTTGCAACGGACGGCCACCGCCTTGCAAGGATCGACGCGCCCTTGCCGGAAGATGCGGCGGATATGCCCGGTGTCATCGTGCCGCGAAAAACTGTTGGCGAGCTGCGCAAGCTACTCGATGATGATGACGCCCAGATCGCTGTCTCTGTAAGCGAGACTAAGGTCAGGTTTGCCACCAAGGACATTACGCTCACGTCCAAGGTGATCGATGGCACCTTCCCCGACTATACCCGGGTGATCCCGGCCGGAAACTCGCGCAAGCTAGAGGTGGACGCGAGTGACTTTGCGCAAGCTGTTGATCGCGTTGCGACGGTATCCTCCGAACGGTCCCGCGCTGTGAAGCTGCAGCTTGATGAAGACCGGCTGATCTTGTCGGTGAATGCGCCCGACAGCGGTGCTGCCGAGGAAGAGCTCGCGGTTGCCTATGGCGATGAGAGGCTCGAAATCGGGTTCAACGCAAAGTATCTGCTCGAGATCGCCAGCCAAGTGGACCGTGAGAACGCAGTATTCCTTTTTAACTCATCGGGTGATCCGACATTGATGCGCGAAGGCAATGATAAAAGCGCGGTATATGTCGTGATGCCGATGCGCGTGTAGTTAGCGCCGAGGGAGCGATGCCTCCGGTGGAGAAACTTCTGGCCAGAAGAGGCTGGGCGTGGCGCTTTACCTCTCACACCTGACACTGTCGCATTTCCGATCGCATAAAGTGGTGCGTCTGGAAATGGATTCGCGTCCTGTTGCGATCTTTGGTCCGAACGGGGCGGGCAAGACAAATATCCTCGAGGCTGTATCACTGTTTTCGCCAGGGCGCGGACTGCGCCGGGCGAGCGCGGAGGAGATGACCCGTCGGCCCGAGGCATTGGGCTGGAAACTGTCGGGACACCTGAATGCTCTCGGTCAGGTACATGAAGTTGAAATCTCGTCAGAGGGTGGCGCTGCGCGCCAGGTTCGCATTGATGGCAAGCCTGCGCCGCAGACAGCCCTGGGTCGGATCGCACGGGTGCTGTGGCTTATCCCGGCCATGGATCGTCTCTGGATCGAGGGTGCGGAGGGCCGCCGTCGATTTCTTGATCGGATGACGCTCAGCTTTGAGCCTGCGCATGCCGAGCAGTCGATGACCTATGAAAAGGCGATGCGCGAGCGGAACCGGTTGTTGAAGGATCAGGTCCAAGACGCTGTTTGGTACCGCGCGGTAGAGGCCCAGATGGCGACAGCTGGCGCGCAGATCCAAGCCAACAGAGTTCTGGCGCTAAGCCGGCTCGCAGCGGCTCAGAATGCCGCCGAAACGGCGTTCCCAGCGGCTGAACTGGAACTCACCTATGCGGACGGATTGTCTGGATGGTCGGAGCCAGAACTGGCCGACGCTTTGGCCGAAAGCAGATCGCGCGACCTTGGGGCTGGGCGGACGCTCGTTGGCCCTCATCGCGCGGATCTCGAAGGTACGTTTGTGGCAAAGGGGATTTCGGCACGCGATTGTTCAACCGGTGAGCAGAAGGCACTGTTGATCTCGTTGATCCTTTCCAACGCTCGCGCTCTGGCGCAGGATTTTGGTGCGCCGCCACTGCTACTGCTTGATGAGGTTGCCGCCCATCTGGATGCCGATCGCAGAGGAGCGCTTTATGATGAGATCTGCGCGCTCGGCGCGCAGGCATGGATGACCGGAACGGGGTCGGAATTGTTTGATGTTCTGGGTGATCGGGCGCAGTATCTGCTGGTTCAGGAAAACAATGGTGTATCGAGTGTGATCACTGCGCCTTAACCCAATGAAATTCCTGTACTAAATCTTGTGTCACAGGCGTGACATCTGTCGCAAAAACCCCTATAAAATGTTGTCAAAATACAGGGGACAAAAAATGGCGGCTAACGAGCAAACCCCGGAAGAGTACGGCGCTGATTCCATCAAGGTTCTGAAAGGCTTGGAGGCGGTTCGCAAACGCCCCGGCATGTATATCGGCGACACCGACGATGGCTCGGGTCTGCACCACATGGTGTACGAGGTCGTTGACAATGGCATCGACGAAGCGCTCGCTGGCCATGCGGATTTTGTTCGCGTCACCATCCACGCAGATTCAAGCGTTTCAGTTCGCGACAATGGTCGCGGCATTCCGGTGGGGATTCATGAAGAGGAAGGGGTCTCGGCAGCCGAGGTGATCATGACCCAGCTTCATGCCGGGGGTAAGTTCGACTCGAACTCCTACAAGGTCTCCGGCGGCCTGCACGGCGTGGGCGTTTCGGTGGTGAATGCCTTGTCGGTCTGGCTCGAACTGACGATCTGGCGTGATGGCAAGGAACATCATGCCCGGTTCGAACACGGAGAGACGGCTAAACATCTCGAGGTCGTCGGCGACGCCACCGAGACCGGGACAGAGGTTCGGTTTCTCGCGTCGACTGGCACGTTCTCCAACATCGACTATAATTTCGAAACACTTGAAAAACGGTTGCGCGAACTCGCTTTCCTGAATTCAGGTGTTCGGATCATCCTGCGCGATGAGCGACCGGTCGAGCCGCTGGAATCTGAGCTTTGCTATGAGGGCGGGGTCAACGAATTTGTAAAGTACCTCGATCGCCACAAGCATCCGATGATCGAAGATCCGATCTTTATCACCGGGATGCGCGACGACATCGGCATCGAAATCGCGATGTGGTGGAATGACAGCTATCACGAAACGGTTCTTCCATTCACGAACAACATCCCGCAGCGGGATGGCGGTGCCCACCTGGCGGGCTTTCGCGGGGCGTTGACGCGGACGCTTACGAGGTACGCCCAGGAAAGCGGGATTGCCAAAAAGGAGAAGGTCAATTTCACGGGTGACGATGCCCGAGAGGGTCTGACCTGCGTTCTGTCGGTCAAGGTGCCTGACCCGAAATTTTCATCTCAGACCAAGGACAAGCTGGTCAGCTCGGAGGTTCGACCCGCGGTCGAGGGTCTCGTAAACGAAAAGCTGGCGGAGTGGTTTGAAGAACATCCCAACCAGGCCAAGATCATTGTCGGCAAGATTGTCGAGGCTGCACTCGCGCGTGAGGCAGCACGAAAGGCGCGTGAGCTGACTCGTCGAAAGTCGGCGATGGACGTGAATTATCTGGCTGGCAAACTTAAGGACTGTTCGGAAAAGGACCCCTCCAAAACCGAGTTGTTCCTCGTCGAGGGCGACAGCGCTGGTGGTTCTGCCCAGACGGGTCGAGATCGGCTGACGCAGGCGGTATTGCCTCTGCGCGGCAAGATCCTGAACGTCGAGCGGGCCCGTTTCGACCGGATGCTCGGCAGTCAGGAGATCGGCAATCTTGTCATGGCGCTTGGCACAGGTATCGGCCGCGATGAGTTCAATATTGACAAGCTGCGCTACCATAAGATCGTCATCATGACCGATGCAGATGTGGATGGCGCGCATATTCGTACGCTGCTGCTCACGTTCTTCTATCGCCAGATGCCTGAGTTGATCGAGGGCGGGTATCTCTACATCGCGCAGCCGCCTCTTTATAAAGTATCTCGCGGAAAGTCCGAAGTGTACCTCAAAGATCAGGCGGCACTTGAGGATTATCTGATCGAGCAGGGCACCGAAGGCGCTGTATTGCGGCAAGGCAATGGCGAAGAGATAGTCGGTGCTGATCTCGTTCGTGTGGTCGAGGATGCGCGGAAACTGCGCATGGTCCTTCAGGCCTTCCCAACCCACTACCCACGTCACATTCTTGAACAGGCTGCGATCGCGGGTGCTTTTGTTCCCGGTGCTGTCGATGCCAATTTGCAGGGCGTCGCCGACAAGGTTGCCGAACGTCTGAACCTCATTGCATTGGAATATGAGCGTGGCTGGACGGGCCGGATCACGCAGGACAAAGGTGTTCGGCTGGCGCGGATCTTGCGCGGCGTGGAAGAGGTTCGGGCTCTGGATGGCCCGATGCTTCGCTCTGGTGAGGCGCGCAAGACCGGTTCGTTCACACAGGCACTGCAGGATGTATATGCATTGCCCGCAACCCTGGTTCGTAAAGATCGAACACAGATCATCCATGGCCCTTTGGATCTGCTGAATGCGATCCTCAGCGAGGGCGAAAAAGGTTTGTCTTTGCAGCGCTACAAGGGCCTTGGCGAGATGAACCCCGATCAGTTGTGGGAAACAACGCTGGACCCCGATGCGCGGACGTTTCTGCAGGTCCGGGTCGAAGATATGGCGGATGCCGATGATCTCTTTACCAAGCTGATGGGCGATGTTGTGGAACCGCGGCGCGAGTTCATTCAGAAGAATGCGCTTAGCGTCGAGAACTTGGACTTCTAGCCGGTCTTAGGAACGCCTTTGGTGGTTCGCGATGCCCAAGACGTGTTCCCTGCATTTCCTAAGCAAATCGGGCACGCCATGACAGGAAAAAAGGTGTTCTGGACTGCCTTCGGATTCCTGAAACGACGCGTAGGTTGGTGCTGTTGCAGGGTATCGCTAGGACCATCACCCTCGATTTATGCGCAGATTAGAGGTAGTGAGGCCGGCTTGCGCGCTTATGCGTTCGGCGTGAAACTCGTAGGGTCGCATCATTCAGCTCAAGGAGTCTGAACATCGAACCCAACAGCGTATCACCCATTTGCGCCTTTGATTTCTTAAGTGATCGCATCGAACCCGTCGTGGATACATGGCCGTCCCCCATCGGTGACAGTTGCGAGTTTCGCTGGCTGCATTTCGATGTTGCCGACAAAAACTTTGCAGAATGGGCACATGCGATGTTGCCGCCAATTGCGGCAAAAGCGCTGGTTCAAAGCGAGACCCGACCGCGTTGTGAAAGACTGGACAGTGGGATTGTGCTTAACCTCCGCGGTGTCAACCTGAACCCGGAAGCCTCCCCCGAAGACATGGTTTCGCTGAGGCTGTGGATTGCGTCTGGCAACGTAGTCTCTGCCCGTGTCCGCAAGGTCTTTGCTGCAGATACCATGAGACAGGCAGCGGAAAGGGGTGAGGGCCCCAGAGAGATCGGTGCGTTCGTTTCCGAGCTCGTCTACCGGCTGGCAAAGCGGATCGAGGCCGTCTCGCTCGAGATCGAAGATGAGGTTGATCGCTATGAAGAGGCGATGCTGGAAGGTGTTTCAGCCGCTTCCGTGGATATCGGTCGCTATAGGCAAACCACGATCAAGCTGCGCCGCTACATCAGTCCACAGCGCGAGGCGTTGGACGCGCTCTCGGGCGACGGCACTGAGATCCTTGGTCGAGAGGCATGTCAGCTGATCCACGAGACCGCGAACCGGACCCGACGATCGTTGGAGGAGTTGGACGCGGCCCGCGATCGATTGACAGCGATCCAGGATCATGTCGATGCCAGCCAGGCCAATGCGCTTGCTCGAAACAGCTATCTTTTGTCGATCGTTGCTGCGGTTTTCCTGCCATTGGGGTTCTTGACAGGTCTGTTTGGTGCGAACGTTGCGGGAATGCCGGGAACATCCGAACCTCTGGCCTTTTGGATGTTGACGATTTCATCGGTTGTCGTCGGTCTGGTGGTATTCCTCGCTCTGAAGCTTTCGCGATGGATGTGAACCGACCTGATTTCGTTCACCACCCGATACTGCCCGTTCCGCGCTTTGAGGATCGTTGAACAATGCTGCGGTATGCGGTTGCGCGATCACAGCAGAATGAGCGACGCGGATGAACGCGCCGCTCACAGATCAGCGGCATTCTCCACGTTCCCTCGCCGACAGACGTGGAATTCTGATCTATTCGAAGATGGAGTTCTTTGGGTGGTTGGCTTCCGTGTAAGGCAGGCCGGTCGCGATCAGCTGTCGTCGTGGCCAGCGACACCGCGATATGTCAACTTTCCGGCGCCAACGGCACCCTTCGCAACAACCTTCGTTGCACCCGCTGCCACGCCGACGGTGTTGTCGATGACCTGATCCGAGGTGCATGCGGAGAGCGAAAATACAGCGACAGCGATTGCTGCGATGCTTGATTTGCGCAGAGTAACGACTTTCATTTTTTGTCCTTTCGCAACGAAGATCGCGTCTAGTGTGAAGACAGACCGACGAGGCATTCACGTTGGGGCGAGTGCCCCAAATGTCCGCGGTGCGGACCAGCCCGTCTTCACAGCATCTAGATAGACAGGCTTGATGTATCAGAAAAACGAAAAGGAAATATATTTATGGTGAGCAATACTTATTGATCCGATTGCCCAGTGGGAGCCAAAAGCAGCTCGGCTTCTGCCGAAGCTGCCAGCCACAACTGCCGACCGCTGGCCGCAAGAAGTCGCGCGTGTTGTCGCCGCTGAGCGCTGGCAAAGCAGCCGCTCAGCGCTTCACGCTCCGTGATCATGTCATGAGCGTCAAGTAGCCGTTGGGCTATGTCGCATCCTGCATTGCCATGCCCGCGCAGCCGTTCAAGAACGGTGGGAAGCGGTCGATAATGAACCATGTTGGAAAGTGGTGTTAGTCGAGGGCCCAAACCTTCCGGACGGTTCATTTGGTTCGATCCTAAGCGCCAGGAGTGCTGACGCGTTGAAAAAGGTTGCCGCGCCCGAAATCGACACGCGGCACTAAACCCGACGCGCAAGTCATGGGGTGGTGCGCCGCTCCGTTAACGCGGGAGCGGCATGAGCTGCACGCCTTCATCCGCAAGGTATATGGCCGCAGACAATCGTAGAAAAACGAAATAGAATTAAGCTTCATCGCAGTAATTCTTATGGACCGACCGTATGGATATCGCCCTCATCCGCACTTTTTTGGAGGTTGCCGCGACCGGCTCTTTCGTAAATGCGAGTGAACGTCTCTACGTCACTCAGTCCGCCGTCAGCCTTCGTGTCGCGCGGCTGGAAGAGGGCCTGGGCAAACAGCTTTTTACGCGTTCCAAGGCAGGTGCCGAGCTTACGCCAGCGGGGCGTGAGTTCGAACGATATGCCCTTTCGTTGATCAAGATCTGGGAGGAAGCGCGGCAGCAGGTCGGCGTGCCGGAGGGTTATACCAAGTCACTGAGCATTGGCGCGCAGTATTCATTGTGGCCCCGCCTTGGCTTTCGTTGGATCGATCGCATGCAGGACGACATGCCGACACTCAACATCAGGGCCGAACTCGGCATGCCCGACCGGATCATGCGGTTTTTGGTCGAGGGGGTGGTACAGATCGGCCTGATGTATAGCCCCCAACTGCGCCCCGGTCTGACGGCGCGCAAGATCCTCGACGAAGAGCTGGTGCTGGCGGCGTCATGGCCAGCGACATTCGATGAAATCTCAGATCACTATGTCTTCGTCGATTGGGGGCCGGAATTCGTTCATGCCCATGCGTTCGAACTTCCGAAACTCACCAATCCAGGCTTGACCATGTCCCTTGGCGCGATGGCAGCTGACTATGTCGTATCGCGACATACTGCCGCGTATCTGCCAGCCCGATACATAAAGCGGTACCTCGACGCGGGCCAACTTCACCTGATCCCGGACGCTCCTGTATTCCCTTACCCGGTGTGGTCGATCTGGCGTGACGATCTTGAAGACGATATTCGATCGGTCGCCGAGACCGCGCTTGTGGCAATTCGATCACAGATCGATGCCGAGCAGAACGCGGTAATCTCCGAGCTGGCCGAGATTAGCGAGGGCGAAACTGTCGAAGTGCTTGGAAACAGTGAAGAACTACCTAAACGTGAGCAATAGTCGCTTTATGCCTAATTATTTTGAATTTCTCTTGATATAGGCTGCTATTTATCCGCCGTCTCAGCAGAAATGCTCCCGCCCTCTCAGGTCGGGTCACACTTTGTTGGGAAAGGATAGACCCATGCAAAAGCGCAATGTGCTGGCCGCATCGGCCCTCGCACTCTTCGTTGCTGCTCCTGTGTTCGCGCAGGGCACGCTGACCGGTGTTGATGAGCTCGACGACCGTATCGATGACATTCAAGAAGACGTCGGCGATGACCTGACACAGGCAGACCGCCGCGACCGCCTCAGCAACCAGTACACCCAAGGTTGGACCGGTAGTGTCGCACTTGGTTTCTCGGCGACGTCGGGCAACACCGATACGGCTGATCTCGATCTGGCTGGCCGTTTCCGGTATGGCAACGGGCCCTGGAACCACACCTTTGGCTTTGCGGCTGAGTTCGCTGAAGACAACGACGTGCGGAACAAGGAAGAGATCTATGCAACGTACGACGTGAACCGTTACCTCAATGACGACTTCTATGTCTTCGGTTTGGGTTCGGTCCGGTACGATAACTTTGACTCGAACAAGGTCGATGCCTTCCTTGGCGTGGGTCCGGGTTACCGGGTGATCAACAAGCCGAACCAGACATGGCGCATTCAGGCCGGCCCGGGTGCCCGCCATATCGAAGATCAGAACAATGTCGACACGACAGAGTTCGCGGGCATCGCCTCATCTCGCTACTACTTTGCGTTCAGCGAGACTGTATCTTTGACCATGGACACGGACGTTCTCTTCTCTGAGGAAGACACGCTGCTGACAAACGACCTTGGCGTGAACTTCAAAGTGACCGATCGGCTGTCCACCCGGATTTCATATCGGACAGAGTGGGACAGCGAACCGCTTGCCGGCTTTGATGACACCGACAACACGCTTGGTGTGTCACTCGTGTACGGCTTTTGAACAAGCCTCGACTCCTTCAAAACTTGGGGGCGGAGCGATCCGCCCTCGCTTCGAAACATGGCCGAAGGGGAGGTCCCGACCATGGCAACCTGGAAAACACTGACTGAGTCAGATGCCGGATATGTGGAAGACCTGACAACCAGCCAAGGCGCCGTGTTTGGATACCGGTTGAAAGGCGCATCCGCAGGCCCACAAGTCGTGGTGGCGGGTGTGTGCCCGAACGCCGAGCAGGTTTTTGAACGCCTTTTGCTGATTCCGACGCTGCCTTGGATGCGCGGCACCTTGATCGTTATCCGATTGGACGCTCTCGATGATATGCTGGGTGATCTGCACGGATTGGCGCCCCTCGGGCCCATCGATCGGACAATCATCCTGCCTTGGAGCAGCGCGAACCAGTCAAACGAAACCGAGGTCAGACGCAACTATCACATTGTCCTTCGGGCATGCGCTGACTTGGGCATGATCTCTGGTCGCGGTGTCTCTCGTCGATCTGAGCGTGCGGACGTTTCAAATGCATGACCTTCTAAGGCAAATCCGATGGTCGGCGTTTCTCAGTGTCGCAGCGGTGTTCGGCTTGTTCGTCGTTCAGAATGCGGCGCGGATCGAACTGCAGTTCGTCATCTGGACCCTAACAACCCGACGGGCGGTTCTCGTCTTAGTGACGCTTGGACTGGGCTTTGCCTTGGGTTGGCTTTTTGGCCGAAGCGCCAGACGACGCTGAGTCATATCAAACGGCCGTTATCCGTCAGGGCCCGACAATCCCACCAGAGACACCAAAGGAGAAGCACTTGTGCCGTTAGACACCATCGAACTGAATGATCGCGGATGATGATCTTCAATTTCTTCCTGATGCAGCTTGCTGATGCTGAGCCGTGCGAAGGCCGCTTCCCCATCAACTTCCAACCCTAAAGAGGCTGCATGAAGAAACTTATCTCGACCCTGGCCACTGCGGTCGCATTGGCACTGTCTCCGCTCGATCTGATGACACAGACCGCCGAGGAAAATGGGTTCGCCATCGCTCAGAAAAGTAACCTGTCGAACAAGAGTTTTTGGAAAAAGTGTGGTCCAGGTGACCATGAACTGATCAAACGGGCCGGTGCCCGCACCACGCGTGAGATGCATATCGATTTCTTGGAAAAGTCCTGGCGTGGAAACGGCGACCGGTCCCTGATCCCATTCTTCTCGCCCGGTGATGTCGACGGTACGGCACTCTTGCCCCATTCTAAGGTGACCAAGGCGGATGACCAGCCGCTATTCCTGCCAAGCCTTAGCCGGGTCAAACGGATTTCGCTTGCGGACAAGTCCGCCCCTTTCGTTAGTTCAGAGTTTTCATTCGAAGATTTCACAATCTCAGAGTTGGGTAAGTTCGCGTAACGGTATCTGGAAACCAAGGCCGTCGATGAGATGCAGATGGAAATTCTGGAATGCGTCCGGGCCTACAAGCGGTCCGGACATTCCTGTGTGCTGTGCCAGTTTGGCAGCCAGCACAATCACACGCGCAAGTTCGAGTTCTGTGATCGGGGTGGGCAGCGTCTGAAAACGCTCACGTTGACCAATTACAAGCGTTACGGAAACATCTGGCGGCCGGAAAAACAGACCATGGTCAACCACCTGGCGGGCAAGACCACGATGCTGGACTTTGGTGCTTTAGACTTCGGCGCATGCCTGCGCGGAAGCGATTTTGGGCCACCGGCCCCTAAGCGCCTCCAAATGAATTGCCTCACAAGCTCCTGGGCCTTGGACACCGCTTTGCGCGGTTCCCTGGTATCTCTTGGTTCTGCAATGCGGGCACAGATCTTACAATTCTCGCCCGTGGTTCGACTAGAACTCACAGGTTTCCCTGATGGTCCCGCCTTCAAAGTCCAAATCCGGGGGGTTGTCGGAGTGATTGTCGTCACGGGCGAGCTTCCATGACGCCTTGACTCCGGCCACATGCAAGTGGTTTTGGACCCATATCTGCCATGCGGCAATCGCGATGATGAACGGAGCTATGCTGAGCTTCGCCGCGAGTTCCTGCGCTATTTTGACGAGGGATGGGACATTACCATCGGGGCAGATCGGGTTTTCTGGGGTGTCGTCGAGTCCGTTAATAAGATGGATGTGATCAACCAACGGGACGGTCCGGAGAACGCGGATCTCGACAAAAGGCTGGGCCGTTCCATGCTGCGTTTTTCAGCGCAGATCAACACCGGTAACTTCGACGTCTTTTATTTCCCCTGCTTCCCCTAAAGAGAGTTCGCCGGTGTCGACAGTCGTCTGCGCGAACCGTTCCCAGTCGATGAAAGCACCGCAACATTCGAACGGGACAGTGATGAGACGACGGACGATTATGCGCTGCGCTACTCCAACCGTTCTGGTGGCTTTGATGGCGGCGTCAGTTACTTTCACTGCAAGCGCGTAATCCACGTCTTGATTTGAACTCGTCGCGGGCGGTGTTTGAGCCGTTCTATCAAAGCCAGACTCAACTGGGCCTCGATGTTCAATTCACATCTGATGCCTGGCTCTTGAAACTAGAAGCGGCCCAGGTTTAGCTCGGCGACGACATACTTCTCGCCGCGATTGGTGGGGTTGCGTACACTTTTTTCGACTTTGCTGGATCCGGCCAGGATCTCGGTTTGATTGCGGAATACCTGCACGATGGACGCGAACAGGGCATAAGCCCTGCGACCCTATTCGATGGGTTCTGCCATCAGGCATCGCGAGACCTGCATGCGGATGTCGTAAATCGACCGAACGTTCCGAGGCGCGCTGGGGTATCAATGTTGGAATGCTAGAATTTGGGGTCCTAGAGGCTGGTTTGGACCATGTGAGGCTACATGGAGGTTCCTGCGTGGGAACCGCTCATCTGCACCACCAACGCGGCACATTCCGACAACAAAAACCATCCGGCATCTATGGGTTGGGGTGGCACGGTTTCCCGTGCCACCGGTGCTTGTTCTGACTTAAAAGATGAAGTCGTCTTCGGTGATCTGATCCATGGTCGTGTTCTGAACAAGAACCGTATTGCCCAGATCCAAGGTCAACAGAACGTCATTGCCCTGCTGGACAACACCAATGCCCTCTAACCCGGAGAACCCAAAGTCGCTGACGTCGAACCGATCCCTGTTATTCTGGAAATCGGTGACAACGTCTTCGCTGATCGCTTCGGAGATCTCGGAGAACACGAATACGTCCGACCCACCATTGCCGGTGAATTCGTCGTTCCCCTCGCCACCCTTGAGCTTGTCCGATCGCCGGCCACCGATGAGCGTGTCGTCACCCGCACCGCCATCGACCAAGCCGTTTACGCGCCCGGATGAGCCGTCAAAGGTATCGTCACCGTCCGAAAGCACCACGTTTCCAACAATGAGGCCCTTGTTGAGCACATTGACATCACCGCCCGCGTCGCTGGCATCGATTGCGATTTCGTTGGCAACGATCCGACCGTGGTTGACGATTTTGCCGCTCAGGCTGACGCCGTCCTCGATCCGAATACCAACAGCGGCATCGCTGTCATTGGTTGCGAAGATGCGGCCGTGGTTGATAACATCGCCAACAAAGATCGCGTTTTCGACACCGCTGAAGATCCGGACACCGTCACCGATATCATTCCCTTCGGTCGAGTCGCCGCGACCCCGGATCAGACCATAGTTCTTCACGTGGGCTGTAACCGCATCGCCATCCTCGTCACCGGTTTGCAACGAAACTGCAGAACCATCATTGCCGCGCCCGGCGTCGATCAGGCCCGACTTGTGATTGACGATTTTGTAGTTGTCGGCCGTCCCGTCGGCATAGACGGTTCCGTTGCGTTGATCGTCGGTGCCGGTAATGCGCCCGTAGTTTTCAAGCTCGACGCCAGAGCCGTCGATGTTCACGGCGCGACTATCGCTTTGAATTCGGCCTTCATTGACGACATGCGCGCTGTGCACGGCATTTCCAAAGTACAAACCGTCGGTTTCACCAAAGATCCGACCCGTGTTGACGACCTTGCCGTGAAAGCTCAGCCCGTCCGACACCTCGATACCACGCGCGCTGTTCGAAATGATCTGCCCGTCGTTCTTGAGATCACCCTTGAAGGATGTCCCGCCGCCTTCGAGGCCGGAAAACAGACGAATGCCGTCACCGTTCGTGTTCAGGCCTTCGGGTGCCTCACCACGGCCGACAATGCGGCCATAGTTTTCGATCGTGGCCTCAACAGCCTCGCCCGCTTCATCACCCAGTTCGAACGAAACGCCAGCACCGTTGTTGCCACGGCCAGCATCGATCAGCCCATTTTCATAGTTGATGACCGTGATGTCCTCGGCCTCGTTGTCGGCGTAGATCGTGCCGTTTCGCTGATCGCCCGTGCCCAGGATTGCGCCGTAGTTCAACACGGTTGCGCCAGATCCCAGGATATCGACGGCCCGACTGTCGCTCGTGACCTTACCGAAGTTGGCGAGAACAGCGCTGTTACCCGTAAGCCGCACTCCATTGACGCCGCCAGAGATTGAGCCTGCATTCAGGATAAGGGCGTTGTCACCGCTTGCGTCGACGCCGTCTTGCTCGCCTTTGACGGCACCCCCGGGGAAAACGGCCAACAGGCCATTGTCGCCTGACATGTCGACGGCCGGCGCGATGCCATCGGCCTGCGCCTTGCCGTAGACGAGGAAATTGGCGTCGTCGTCGTCCAGCGTAACGACAGGGTCGTTCTTGACCGAGGTTTTGTCGCCTGGACCCAAGACCAGCGTCGACCCGGGGCCGTCGCTGTTTCGGGGCTGGTTGTCTCCGTCAGGAATGATCGTGACGTCGAATGCGTCGAGAAGTCTTGAAACGAATTCATTGGGCAATGGCATGTAATGTTCCTCTCAAATGGATCGAAATGGAAAGAACCGTTCTTTGCTGACCGGCTCATTAATCGGACTAGGGGAGGAACAGGACCGAGCGTGAGAGCCAGTTATGCAGAGGGCCTATTCACTTCTGTCGGTAGAACAATCAGGGCCGCATACAAGCCATGCTGGCGACCGGTGGGGTCGCCAGAAACATTCTCTAATCCAGAGACTTTGTGCCCGTTGGCCTTAAGTCAGGCCACCTGCGGCAGGGCGGCGGGTGTCGCGAAAGTGCGCTTGGCGGCATTTTCGGTGAACTTCTTTATCGTGACAACACGCGGACAGTTCCGAAGATCTTGTCTGGTGAGCAACCAAACCGGGACCCGCACCTCGAATACCCTCTCCGAAATGCGCATCAGGTCAGATCCTTCCCCGACCAGATAAGGTGGCAAAGGTACGATCCCCATGCCGGCCTCTGCCGCATTGACTTGTGCCATCAGGCTATCGCAGGCGACGGCCGTTTCGGCATCACTGGTCAATTCCCGCAGCACTTGGTTCTGATCGACATTTTGCAGCCGGCCTGTGCCCCTGATGATAAGATGCTTTCCCAATTCTTCGGGATGTTGCGGTATCGGATACTTTGCGAAGTAAGACCGGGACCCATAAAGATGAAACGGCACGCTCGCCACTTTCTTGCCGACCAAGTTTTCGTCGGTGGGATTCCCCATACGAAGCGCAAGGTCGGCGTCGCCCGCTGAAAGGTTGAGCATCTCGATCGATAACATCAATTGAATGTCGAGGTCTGGGTGTTCTCGTTTGATTTTCTGAAGCCGTGGTACCAGCCAATGGGCACCTAGTCCGTCGGGCGCCGTCAGTTTTATCTGACCGACGATCTGATTGGAAGCCGTGGCGATCCGGTCCGAAATACAGCGGGCTGCTCCGGCCATCTGCTCGGCTTGATCGAAGATGGCGTGCCCCAAATCGGTCAACGCGTAACCTTGGTTTAAACGGTTGAACAAGCGCGCACCCAGATCCTCTTCAAGATCTCGTATGCGTCGGCCTACTGTCGGTTGGGAAACACGCAAAACACGGGCGGCCTGGGTCAGGCTCCCTGCCTTTGCAACTGCATGAAAGAATCTTACCTCGTCCCAGTTCATGACGTTTCTCCGCTCAAAAATGTCATTGGCTGCCGGGTGTCGAAATCCGGTTTTCCGCTTTGTGCTGACAAAATTGATAAATCCTGCCCGACCGAGGCACTTGTGATGTCGGTCACGGCTCACGCTTTTGTGCGCCGTGAGGGTGCGGTTTCGACTCTGTGGTTTGGACTTCTTTGATCGATTCCACTCGTCAGTTCGAGTGCTGCCCGTGCCCCTACCAGATGGCTGCTGGCACCGCGATCTCGCAGTACGTAGACGGCTATTCGCGTTATCAGATGGTGTGGAGATTCCAACTCGTCCGGTCGGACATCGAAAGACCCGCTATCGCCTTGCTCCAAGCCTGAACGATCAAGTTGTGAGATGCGCCCGGGGCAATCTGGGGCAAAGTCTCAGTCTGTCCCGAGGTGAAGAGATCGACCACCGCCTGTTGCACCATACGGTTGCGGGGCAGGGCGCCATGAGCCACCCCCGGCGCATACCATCTTGCAACACCGGCAAGATGGCTGGTCTGCCAAGGCACGCGGCCATCGCCTGCGATAGTGGTCAGGATTTGCAATCCGGACCGTGTGGCCCTGAGACCGATTGGCGTTGCGGCAGCCTGACCAGAGATCATCACGATGCGCCCTGCATCCTCTTTCCGCAGAACCATGTCCTGTCTTAGTTTCCGGGCGGCTTGAAGCGCCTGTGCTGGCGGAGGTGCCCACCCGGCTGGCGTCACCGCTTCCAGCGGTTCCCACGAATGCTGCTGCAAATAGTCCGTACCCCAACCAGAGGGCAGCAGCTCGAGAAACCCGGGCAGCTGGCTCAGCAAGGCAAGCGTTGATGCAGCGGCACTTGATCCAAGGCAGGTCCGCAAGGTGCGGATCACCGGCCCCAACCCCAGCAGCGTCCGTACGATCGACATGGAGCCACCATTGGGTGTCCCCAGCATCGTCAGCAGCACACCGGGTTGGGCATTGCACAAACGTACCCACGTGTCGCGATGCCGCGTGATCATGACCCGGGCAAGCATTCCGCCCATCGAATGACCGAGGAAACGAACGGGTTGGCCCGATCCTTCCAGCCTGGACGATACGAGCCGGACAGCTTGATCGAGGTGACGCGCTTCATCCGCCAAAGAGCGACGCCAATCGTAGGCAAACTCGATCACATCGGCTGTTTGGCGCAAACGGGCGGACAGAGCGGAGTAAGGTCCATTCACTAAACTCGACGGCAGAATGCCGCAGCAATCAATTGCGAGGTTTGTCGCCCCGCTCGCAACAAGGCTGACCGGCGATGGCCAAATCTCGCGGCCGTCGCAAACAAGCCGGCTGCCCATCAATCCGGGCAGCAAAAACACGACAGGTCGCTTGCCCGAAATCCTTTGAATTTGTGAATAAATATCTTGCCGCATCAACTTCGGCCTCACTTTTTATAATCACCTTGCTGCCAGATGGCGGCAGGCGCCGGACAGTCGGAGCAAACTCCGACCATCCGGTTACCATTCAACACGGGACCAAGTACCCTATCGCCTGATGCTCGCCAGGGAGCCGAAACCGATTCACGTCCAAAGACGCTGCCCCGGGAATTGAGGCCACTCACGGAATATGCCTGTAATTGGCTTTCGGTTCCGACGCCCTGGTTCCTTTTGAGCGTGACTTAACCCTGGGTCAGCCAAGGCCGCAAAAACAGCTGGAGAGGGTGATTTACGGGAAAATTTGCGATTTTTTAACGATCAATAACGGAAGCGGTCCTTTGCTGACGCCGTGTTGCGACAAAACGGTGGTGGCAAACTCACGAAATGGTGGACATACTTTGCCCGCGCCTTCGACGGTACTGGTCAGCGCATCCCAAATAAAGTTTTGCTTCTTCTGAAGGCCAAGGTCCGATAAAAGGGGCAAATGAAGCTACGTTTGCCTCGCCCAGCCGTCACGACGTGACTAAGCGTCTATTATAGCCGACAGGATCGCCGCTTCGGCATCCTTGGTGTCCGCGGTGCCGCCCAGATCCCGCGTTCGCGTTTCCGCCTGTTCCATGCTGCGTTCTACAGCATGGATCAGAGCGTCGGCGGCCTTGGATTCGCCCAGATGGTCAAGCATCATCGAGGCGCTCCACACCGCCGCGATTGGATTTGCCAACCCTTCGCCAGCGATATCGGGTGCCGATCCGTGAACAGGCTCGAACATCGAAGGGTGCGTGCGTTCCGGGTTGATGTTGGCAGAGGGCGCGATCCCGATTGAGCCTGCCAAGGCCGGACCCAGATCCGACAGGATATCGCCGAAGAGGTTGGATCCGACGACCACATCGAACCAATCGGGGTGCTGAACGAAATGAGCGGTCAGGATATCGATATGAAACTGGCTAGTTTTGATGTCCGGATGCCGCGCCGATGCTGCCGCGAACCGTTCGTCCCAGAATGGCATGGTGTGCACGATACCGTTCGATTTGGTGGCAGAGGTGACAAGCCGCCGGGGACGGGTCGCGGCCAGCTCAAAGGCATAATCCATGATCCGATCGACGCCGCGCCGGGTAAAGATAGCTTCTTGAATGGCGACCTCATGATCGGTGCCATGGTAGAGCCGCCCGCCTGCCTCAGAATACTCGCCCTCGACGTTTTCGCGCACGACGATGAAATCGATGTCTTCGGGGCCGCGGCCGGCAAGCGGGCTTTGCACGCCTCGCAGCAGCCGAACAGGCCGGATATTGGCGTACTGATTCATCTGACGTCTGATCGGAATGAGCAAACCCCAGAGTGAGATATGATCGGGCACCCCGGGCCATCCGACAGCGCCGAGATAAATCGCGTCGTGGGCGCCCAAGCGGTCCATCGCGTCGTCGGGCATCATTGCGCCAGTTTCTTCGTACCGCTTGCAGGACCAGTCGAAAACTTCCCACTCGACCGCGAAGCCAAATTTGTCGGCAACCGCGTCGACTGCCCGCTGCCCGACCGGGATCACCTCTGTCCCGATCCCATCTCCGGGAATGGTCGCGATTCTGTAACGATTGATCATTGAAACAATTCTCCCGAAAGGTCGTTGAATACGGCCCAGACGTGGGGTTTCATCTGCATTTGCAGTTGGCTTGCAGGCACCGCTTGCGTCCCCGCGCCGAACATCCGTCTAGATCGTGATTAGATCGTCAAAATCCCCCAGCTTTCATTGACCTGAACGGTAAACAGATGGTTGCCTGCAGGAAAGGGGGGCTGATCTATGGTCAAAGAAACTGGCACTGATCCAACGGATCCATATCTGGACTGGGCATTCTTTTTGCAGGATCGTGACAAAGCGCGGACATTCGAAGGCGAACCGTGGGAACCGGTTCTCGTGCAACCTCTGACCGACCGGTTCTTTGCCGAAGCCGAGGAAGACGGAAATATCCTCGTGGATCCTTATGAGTTGGAGCTGGGCAAACTGCTTAGGGAGTACGGGGGTAGGCTGGCACCGATCTTCATTTACCGCGTTCGGGGCTATGCACGCCTTGACGCACTCTACGAGGTACTATTGCGTGGCTTGCCATCAGAGAAATCAAAAGGCCAAGCAGCCTATGCCGTTGAAGCCGAACCGCCATTGTTGGCGGTCATAGACGATGGTCTTGGCTTTTTGAACGAGCGCTTTCAACGAATGGAACCGGGCGGCATGCAGACGCGGGTCGAGGCGATCTGGATCCAGTCGGTCAAACAAAATCCGCCGCCTTATGGCTCCTTTGGTGGCATGATTTTTGGGCGGGAATTGAGCAAGGCCGATATTCAGGCCCGCATCGGCCGCCCTGATGAAAGACGGGCCTACAAAGAGCTGAATGAACCGGTCTTTGCCGCCGACACCGTCAGGACTGTCGAGCAGGCTGAAAGCCATGGCAGCCATATTATGGATCTGGCGGGAGGTGGCGACCCATATGACCCGGCTGATCCCATGCGGAATGTCCCGGTTGTCGGTGTGCAGCTGCCTCCGCAGATCGTCGATGATACATCGGGCATGCGCATGGTCCCGCATATCATGCAAGCGATGCACTGGATTCTTCTAAAGGCGATTCAGCTGGGCAAATCCCATATTGTCGTAAATTTAAGTTTTGGCGTAACGGCCGGGCCCAAGGACGGGACCAGCCTGTTTTCCACCCACACCGAGTTCCTGATCAATGTCGCGCAGCTTTTTGGCATCCGGCTCGATGTGGTCGTTCCGTTTGGAAACGACTTTGAAAGCCGTCAGGTCGCTTCAGTCGAGGCGCCGGTCGAGGAAAAGGTCGCTTTGGACATGCATCTGCCGTCTGACGATCGGGCGCCAAGCTATGTCGAGATCCGCCCTGAAGGAGATCCGGCGGATCTGGGCATTGGATTTGAAGCGCCTGATGGCGCAAATATATCAATCCAGGCGTTACCTGCGAACACGTTCCGCGACATCGTCCATCGGGGCAGCGTGGTCGGGCGGGTCTACCATATCCCATCTGTGCTTGGCCGTGATCCCTATCTGATGATCGCCTTCGCACCGACTGCGCCCGTTCTCGATGATGCACTTCCGGTAAACGGGCAGGGTCCGCTTGTGCAGGCGGGATTGTGGCAGATCGTGCTGGCCAATAGTGGCGCGCAAGCAGTGGCGGTGCGGCTTGAGATCCAGCGGGGCGATACCATGCCCGGCTACCGTTTGCGCGGTCGTCAGGCCTATTTCGTTGATCCCCACGGATACGAATACGACATGGGCGATCCACCTCCGACCGGCGTTGGCAATGAAATGAAGACCAAGGATTACACCCGTCTCGGGGTCGGCGCCTACGTCACCCACCAAGGAACAAACAGCGCGTTTACCGTGGTGAATGGGGTTGGGGATCAGTTCCATACGGTCGGCGGTGCCTTCCTACGGAAGATTGACCCGACAGTGCCACTTGCCGATCAAGATGAAGCCGTTCCGTCCCAATACGCGTCATACAATACGCGACCAGGGAGGGGTGATGTCACTGCTGGCGCTCGCAGTGACCATAACCGCGCACTAACGGGCCTGCTTGCATCTGGTGTCCTGTCCGGCAGTGGCGCCCGTTTCAGCGGGTCCAGCGCCGCTGCCGCAGTAGTCAGCCGCCATCTGGTCGTTCCCGGTAGCGCGGGTGGATTTGAAGACGCCAATGCGCCGGGTCGGCTGCCTGAACAGGTTTTGCGCGGTTCGTCCGAGCCACGGGACTAGGCCCTGGTGGTCAAAGATCGTTCTGAACCAGCTTCGTCACGTCAGGACGCTTTCCACCGGTCGCCGCAACGACATGGGCAGGACGGGCGCGCGGCCAAAGCGAACAACGAGGTCTGGCCGAATGTCCGCCATACCAAGCCAACTCGCGAATTCGGCCCTGACAGCGGGCACCTCGACCGGTTGATTTATGTGGGCGTTTCGAATGCCCATCGTGGTGGCCTGCAATGCAAATCGCTCAAAGCTGCGGCCCACGTTGATCCAATGTTCCGGGTCAGCGCGGTCTCCGATGAAGACGGCGATGCCTGCTGACGATCTGATCTGATCCCGATACTTGGTGTTCTCGCTTTCCTTCGTAAAGAAGGTCCGAAACATTGGCCCGCCCAGCCATTCGGGCACCACCGGATTTCCAGAACACGCCCCAAACAGCCCGTCGCCGGTCGCGATCGCGCGGCTTGGGCTGAACCTGATCCACTCGCGCAGTTCATCGACGAAAGCAGGGTCATCCATCTGCGCGCTGTTGCCAGCGACAACGAGGTCCAGAATGGCGTCGCGGTCTGGCGCATTGGTGAAGAACAGCACCGAAACCCCGTCTTGCCGCGCAGCGGATTGCAGCAGTTCGATGTCTGATGTCGCAAGCGACTGGCCATCAAAGACCGAACGGGTCGACTGGCGCATCGGAATAGCCGGATAGAGTGTGTCTTCAATCGACGAACTTTGATCAAGCGCGATGTCGACGGATGTTTCGCCGTCGGTATTAGTTGTCATTAGTGCCGCGCGTCCGTGGGCCTTTGCAGCCTGAGCCAGGTTTTCGGCCGCACAGCCGAGGCTGATGCAGAGATGGTGATCATCCGGGTCGACGACCTCGGTCCGGCGCGCGTAGTCAGGCAAAATACGGACACTGTTGCTGCCAAGAAGGAACTTCCACGGCTGGGTGTTGTGGCTGTTGGCCGCCAGCGTTGCCATTCGAACGAATTCCAAGAGGCTTGGGTCGGATTGGATGAGTTGGCGCTGGAATGCGAGTTCCTCGTCATACTTGTTCAGCCTGGGCCACAGGCCGTAGGTCAAGCCACCGATAGAAGCAGCCCATAGGCCCGAGACCAGGAATTGTCGCCGCGAGATCATTCTGGGCCTCAATCACGATTGATTTTCAAGCGATGACTTTTCTAGCGCCTTAAGTGAGCCGTGGGTAATGATCTCGGTCAATGACGGGCCGCGCAGAGCGGCCCGTCAAGCGATTGGTAGGCGAGGATGCGCTGGCGCTGAGCGGCTTACGGCCGTTCTGCAAGCGCAGCGTGCCACGCGCTGGTAATCAGATTTCGTTTCGGCGGCGTGTCTGCGATCAGCGCCTGGTTTGTCGTTGTTGCATGGGTCAGAGCCGCATGAACTTGCAAAAGACTGAAATCCTCTTGCAGATCAGCCGGGCGACCAACCGCATAGGTGGGCGTCTGTTCGGCCCCCTTGAGGATATTAATCAGCGCTTCGCCCATAGCGATTCCCACAATAGCCCCAACCAAATTGTCAGCCGGGAAATGAACGCCGCCGACGGTGCGATTAACGGCGATCCGCTCGGCGACCCGAAAGGCGTGGCTTTGCGCCTGAACGGCCGCAGCGGCGCTGAACATCGTGGTATCACCTGGCCCGGATGCGTCCATCAGGCCTTCCATGAAGGCGGCGAGTGCGAATGCTTCGGTCGCATGACCGCTGGGCCAAGTTCGATGCGACGGAGTCTGGATAATGGGCATCATTTGCGGCGCATAGTCGATGGGCCGGGGCACGTTGAAGTACATCTTGAGCGGCATCACCATGTAGCCGACTGCGCGCACAAGCGCTGCCATCAGCTCCAGTGTCCAACGCGTGCCGCGATCATCGAGGTAAAGCGTCGCTCCGAAAAATGACGTGATATCGTCAATCTGCTCAAGGATCTCTTCGAGCCGGTCGGGGCGAATATCAGCATCATTCCGGACGAAACGGAGTTGATCTGCGAATGCGGCGTTGTTTCCCGGGCGCGTGACTGTCACCAGGGGGTCGTTGGCCGGATTGAGATAAGAACAGAAAACATCAGCGATACCATCCTTAGTACCAACCCCCCGACCCTCGACCGAGAAAGCGCCAAAAATCACGTCGTCCAGAACGACCTGCCGGGGGATATCGCCCAACCTGTTCAACTGCAGCCAATCGACGGCGTAAAAGTTGTTGTCGGCCGGGATGCGTGTTGGCGTCATATCCCACTTGCCGCGAATCCCTTCGGCCGTGGTCATGAGCGCTACGCTGAGGCCGGTAGAGCTTTCGCCGCCTGCGTGATCGTCAAGACCGGTCACTTTGCCCGCTTTGCCGGCTTTTCCTGCCTTTCCCGCTTTGCCGGCCTTACCCGCCTTTCCTGCCTTACCAGCCATTTTTGATCCCCCTGACCTACATAAAACTGCCAGCAGCTTTACGTTAAGCGGGTCCTGGTGCAATCTGCGCCTCGAAATTTAACGATCTATTCACGATCTCTTGGGGGACCGTCCGAGCATTACAACCTTAGGGCGGTTGGTTTATGTCAGAACCCGTTTTGAGAATTCAGTTTTTTGGACCATTCGCTGCGACGGCAGCGGACGGAACGGACGTGACACCTAAAAGTCGCAAGGGGCAGGGGGTGCTTGCTCTACTCGCCAGCAGCAATGACATGCGCCGCAGCAGGCGGATCCTAGAACAGACATTGTGGAGCGATCGCAGCCCGCAGCAGGCGGGAGGGAGTCTGCGCCAGACCCTGACCGAGTTGCGCAAGGCGCTAGCACCCTGTGGTGACATCCTTGGCTCGGACAGAACGGCTGTTTGGTTGGATCAACCCGTCATCGAAACAGATCTCGGGACGGGCGCAACGGATAACGAGCCTTTCCTTGAAGACCTGAATGTCCGCGATCCTGCTTTTGTAGAATGGCGTGATCGTATCCGACCCAAGTCGCGGCCCGCTTTGCCACCCGGCGCACAGCCGGGGGTTAGGTTTCGCTGTGTTGGCAACGGTTCCAATGGCGGGGTTATCGGGTCCATCGTCGCTGATCAGTTAGGCCATTCCCTGCAAGAGCATCTGACGTCGTGGATGGTCGACCGCGAAGGCGACGTGCTTGTCAAATGCGATCTCGCCGAACTCGGGTTGAGCAACGTGCTGACTGTGCGGGTGACCCACGAATTCACCGGCACCGTGCTTTATTCAGGCTTTCGGGAATTCCAGGGAGATCCGTCGCAGGCCCTGGTTGCCGGTTTCCTGACCGAACTGGTCCACGAAACGGTCGGACGCGTTGTGGCGAGTCTGCCTCGTGTCTTGGGCCTTGATCGTCCGGAGGTGGTAGCGGCAGGTTTCGCTAACGTCGCGTTGAACCGGCTGGCCTCGTTCAAAAAAGACAAACTTGTCGAGGCCGACGATCTCTTTGCGCGGGCGCACGGAACAGATGGAAATGGCGTGTATCTGGCCTGGCAGGCCTTCGTCCGGATGGCGCAGGTTGTTGATCATCACGCCGAAGCACCGCGCGCGCTTTTGGAAGAGGTGGAGGGCCTCCTCAGCCGATCGTTGGAAAACGCACCACGAAATTCGGTCGCGCTGTCGCTGGTTTCGCTGACCCGCAACATGCTTTTTGATGACTATAGTACCGCGGTCGAGTTGGCAGAGATAGCGACCCGGCTGAACAGCAACGGTCTGCTTGCCAAACAGTCCCTCGCTGTGGCTGGTGCAGCCGAGGCCGACCCGCAGACCGCCTATCGGGCGTCGCGTCTGTGCCAGTCCGCACTCGGTGCAGACGGATTGCGACATCTTTGGGATCTCTATCACGCCTTGGTTTGCATCCGGGCCGGCCAGCTCAACGAAGCGACACAAGCCGCCGAGCGGGCAGCCCGAAGCAGTGAGTCCTTTGTCGCGCCAAGACGGCAGTTGCTCAGCCTTTACCTCGCCGCCGGACAAGAGGATGCTGCGGCGCAGGTTTTGGAAGAGCTTAAAGCGCTTGAGCCGTCGTTCGAGCTTGACCGTTACTTTCACGATGAAAGCTATCCGGTCCTCACCCTCAGAGACGCTGGCCTGTTGCAGCAGTCGGCCAGAATCGTGGGGCGAGGTTGAGCAGGCGGAAGTAGTTGTTGGGCGAGGTCGTCCAGTGCAGTCAGTTCGGCCGTCAGTAAAGCAAATCCAGCACGCAGGACCAAAATCACCATTCGCCAATGGATTGGGTGCGCGCACTGCCCTGAATGTTCAGGGTTAGCTTACGCCATTTAGGGCCTTGCCCAAATCAACCGTACCGTTTGATCGGTGGTTTGCACCGGGTCAGAAACTGCGATACCGACGGCGGGATGGACCTCAAGACGAAGATTGGAGCGGTGCCTGCAATGACTAAAACAGTCGCGTTTATCGGCACGGAAGGTGGCGTTTCGTTCAGTGGTCTTGGCTTTGAAACGGCGCTTCAGAAGATCGGTCAAAACACTGGCAATGCTTTGTTTCAAAGCGCAATGTGGCGGCTCATCCGAAATCCGAAGATGGCTATTGGGATAGGCACCTCCGTTGAACTCGTAAGAGAGGTTGCGGATATGTTGGTCATACCGGCGGCCAACCAAGTCAATCCTGCCTGGGACCTGTCGGCTTGGGCCACGTTTGTCGAGGCAATTGATCTACCGATTGTCTGCATAGGCTTGGGAGCGCAAGCGCACGTCGGTGCCGGAACCCAATTGAACCTTCAGCCCGGAACAGAACGCTACTTGAGAGTGGTCGCCGAAAGGACGACCACTATAGGTGTTCGTGGGAAGTATACGCAAGACGTTCTAGCTGCTATCGGGATAGAAAATACCGAGGTTACGGGCTGTCCGTCTCAAACCATCAACAATCGCGTGCGAGGTCGAACCATCCAAGAACAGATGGATGGCTTTGCGGGGATCGAAAACCCTAAGCTGGGCTATGTCCTGGGGACCTTGGAAGAAAAGGCGCGCGATACGGACCGGTATCTTGCCGGATTGGTTCGCGAAGTAGATCATCAGTTGATCTTGCAGACGGATCCGAGGCTGATGAGCTTGATACACCAACGTGACAAGACGATGGTGGACATGGATTATTTGAGCTGGATCGCTCAAATCCTACGGCCTGACTTGGATGGACCTCAATTCGCGGACTACCTGCTGCGGCATGGTATCTTCTATTCTGATGCACGCACCTGGATTGATGCAATGCGTCGGACCGACCTTGTCTTGGGTCTGCGTATCCACGGTGCTGTCGCCGCAATCCAAGCAGAGAAGCTCGGCATATGTGTCGCATTCGATAGTCGGACCCTCGAGCTGGCACACACGATGGGATATCCCTACGTTCGAGCAAACGACATTCGGCAAGGGATGAACCTTGCAGATATTGTCGCGGCGGCAGAGTTCTCATCCGATCGTTTTGACCACCTACGTGTCAAAAAGAGAGAACTAATAAGATCGATCCTTCTCGATGCGGGCTGCCTGATTTCGGACTAGGTGGTGCTCTGGCATGCCCTGAAGTTCAGAAGCGTCCAGCACGCCTGCAGGGTTATAGCGCCCCAGTTAAGCGTTCGGGGAGTAATCATAGCTTGCCGTTCGCTGCGGCCCAATAGAGAGCCAATTGTCCGAGCATTCCGTGTCTACGCAGGCCGGCGCGCAGGATCAACAATAAGCGTCCGAGCATTCCGCTGTCTCGAGCAGCCCGAAATTTGTTCATGACATCGATCGTCTGAGGCGAGAGTCTGTCCTCGATCAGATCCAGCGTCGCGAGGTTTGTTGTTATCCATTGCTGGTAGGTTCCATTCCTTACCAACGCGGCTCTGGTCTTGATAGCGCTCGGTTGACGAGCGTCACCAATTACGCTCCCGCCATGTTGTCGGTAAAGCAATGTTGGTTCAGCGTCGAAAATGACGGTTCCGCCAACCGCGCTGATAACTTGATAAAGCCACAAGTCATGCGCGGAGATATCTTTGACCTTGAGCGCCAGTTCTCTAACGATCTTGAAGGCTTCCTTGTTGAGAACCTGGGTATTTCCACCGGCAAAGTTCTGAACCAGGGCATGCCTGAAGTCGAAGGGAGGGCGCATAAGTCTCGAAAGGTACATCGGACGCAGGTTCGTATCGCAAACCTTCGTCCTCGAACCATAGAGAGCGGGCTCACCCCTCGCTTCCGACAAAGACCTTGCTGCGCGCTCGAGCTTGTCAGGCAACCAAACGTCGTCCTGATCGCAGAGCGCTACAAGCTCGCAGTCGCCGGGCTGGCGCAGCAGTTCTAGGAAGTTGCGATCCGAGCCGGAACGCGGCCCATCGAGCAACACCGCCTCGCAGTCGGGCCAGGCTTCCATGAACTGCAAGAAGATCGCCTTTGTGTCATCGGATGAGCCATCGTCACTCGCCACGATACGACGCGGACGCAGAGACTGATTCTTGAGGCTTTCCAGTTGGTGGGGGAGATGTTCTGCGCCGTTGTACAGCGCTAGGAGCACAGTCACGGGAGTATTCATTCCTAGCCTTTCTTAGGTCGAGACCGGAACCGGCGATGATCCACAACCCGATGAGCTAGCATCATCCTTTGTGGTGGTCGAGATGTTGACGTTCCCGGCCAGCTGTATCAAGACGTGGCGAGCTTGCAGGGCATGGGTGGTATGGCGACCGAAGTAACGAGAGTTTATCAGTTCGGCGCGCTGGAGTCGCGTTTGCGCCGCTGCCAAGATCGCAACGCAATGTTTGAAGATCCTGAATTTGCCGGCGATCTCGCCCAGCGTCTGGATGAAATGTTAAGCGATGCTGGCTCTGCACCTGTCTTGTCTCTTGACGTATTCGATACGCTATTGTTGCGCGATGACAGCTCTGAATTGACCCGATTTTTCGAAATCGGAAATGAAATGGCCGGGGTTGCCTCATCAAGACTTTCGCTGACCACCACCCAGCAGGATGCCTTTCTAGCCCGCCACATGGGCACGAAGGCAACATATCGATGTCGCGACCGGATCAAGGGCTTCGGAGAGGGATCCCTTACCGAGATTCACCAAACAGCCAGCCGCATTCTTTGCGGAACCAGTGAGCTAGTAGAAGATTTCATCGCTGCCGAGTTGGACTACGAGAGGCGAAGGACGACTGTGAACCAAGCATTGGCGGTCTACATGCGCGAGATACGTTCGCGGGGTGGTCGCGTCGCATTGATTACGGACATGTACATGCATGCGAATCATGTGGAAAATCTATTGTCGTCCCACGGGATCAGCCCGGACTCCTACGATTACCTCGTGTCCAGTGCGGACCAGATAGTTTCAAAGGCGTCAGGGAAGTTGTTTGCCATCGTCGAAGAAGCCCTTTCGGCTAAACCAGGCGAGTTCGTCCATGTCGGCGATAGCTTAAAAGGTGACATGCAACGACCGCTTGAGCAGGGATGGCAAGCATTGCACTTGCCAATTGCGACCGGCGGTCTTCAAAAACGACGTACTGATCACCTGCGGACTGCCTCTCACCTTCTGGAGGCATTCGGACTCAACGTTGATATTGCGATGCCAAAATGATCAGCTCTGAACCGTCAAGAAATAAGATCCGAACCGATCTAACGCATCGGTTGGGTAATGATTTGGTTGGTCCGGTTATTCATCACTGGCTTTTGAACCTTCACCAACATATTGCCTACTTTGACGATGATCAGACTGCATTCTTATTTTGTGCAAGGGCCGGTGTTCGCATTCAGCGGCTTTACAACATGTTTCTGGCGGGCCGGCACTTTCAACCGGTTGGTAGCCCCGAAATCTTCTGGGTATCGCGCTTGGCAGTTGGAAAAGGCACTTACAATAAACAGGCCGCGGCAGTTAAGAAAATCATCAGTGACGAATATTACCATTCTTCGTTGCGCGAACTGGTCCAAGGAGTCCTGCGTAATCATCCTGACAGGTTGGCCAAAATTGATCTGTCGGGGTCTGCTTTGGATAAAACAGGCGCGGGTTTTTCAGACTGGCTGGGCGCAAAATCAACACCGGCTCGCGCCGTTGAGAGCTATCTAAACGAGTGCAGCGAAAACTTCGCGGAGTATCTAAAGGAGCTGGTGGGGCACGCTAGGCGTGTGGTCCTGATTGATAGCGGTTGGCAAGGCACCTCGCAGAGCCTCTTGACGCATGCATTTCCGGAGTATGATTGGAAGGGGCTGTATTTCGGGCGTATCATGACGCCGAAATCCGATATGTCGATCCGACACGACATCGTTGGGTTGATGTTTGAGGCAGAAGCTTACGATCCCTCCAAACCAGCGACAGCCTTTGTCCTTCACCGGCATCTGATCGAAACCCTGCTGGAACCTAACGGTCCTTCGGTTGAAGACATCTACTTCGGCCGATCCAAGGCCGTAGTTGAGACCCAGGTGCAGCAGAACTTGACCGACCCCTCCGATGCATCGAATGAACCGCTCTTTCACGCTGTTACCGAATATCTTGGCCAAAACGCCGATCTCTCGGCTACCGAAATAGTGGCGCGTGGCCAGGCTGCGATGATGGAGCTGGCGCAATGGCTCGCCTTTCCGTCCCGTGACGAAGCCAACGCGACGATCACAAAAAGCAGGTCGGCGGATTTCGGCAAAGATCTTCTCGTGCCAGTTCTGCTGTCCAAGGATCATGCCAAATGGTCAGATTCCGACCTGAGGGTACAGCACGCCCTTTGGCCGAGCGGTCAGGTTGCGCTGGAATATGCGGGTGGTGTAGCCCGAGAACTTCAAGCGCGGATCGCCGGGCTTTCTTCCAGCCAGGCGAGCTTCGATCCAAAAAGTTCCGAAGACAAGCATCAAGGGGTTCCTGCTACCTCTGCGCTCAGCGAAACCGGTCCGACGGTCGCGATAATAACGCGGACCAAGAACCGCCCGATAATGCTTGAGCGGGCTGCACGAAGTGTGGCTTCGCAAACATATGACAATATACATTGGGTGGTTGTGAATGACGGTGGTGATGAAGAGGTTGTCCGCCAGGTAATCGAAACCAGCCCGGTTAATCGACAAAAAATCACTCTCGTATCAAATTCCCATAGTCTTGGTATGGAAGCTGCGTCCAATGCGGGGATTCGAAACTCGGAATCAGATTATCTGGTGATTCATGATGATGATGACAGTTGGGATCCAAGATTCGTTGAGAAGTGCATTTCAAAGCTTGAAAGCCCTAGCGGGGAAATTTTTGGAGGGGTAATCACGGGTACCGTTTATGTCTCAGAGGAAATCAAGGGTGATGAAATAATTGAACATCATCGGATGCCTTACAATAGTTGGGTGAAGAATGTTCAATTGTCTGAGATGATGCGCGCAAACTTTTTTGCGCCAATTTCATTTCTATATCGACGATCTATTTTTGATGAAATCGGGGGATATAATGAAGATCTACCAGTTTTGGGTGATTGGTATTTTAACGTAGAGTTTCTATTACGGGCTGATGTCGCGGTCTTGGATGAACCGATGGCATACTATCACCACCG
>JBCBKL010000007.1:0-154856 GCA_038521825.1 Pseudomonadota bacterium
CAGTCACTGGCGGTGGCGCGAAGAGCGCGGTTCCGGGGCGGCTGCCGCCGATCCAGTTCTGGGTCTGGCTGAATTCGCCCGCGCCTTGGTCTCGCCGCGACCGCTTTGCAAGAGCCGGCCCTACATCACTGCATCAGCGTACTTCGATACTTCGCGCATGTCGCCGATCAGCTCGCCGACCTGCGCCTATGGCGATCTGTTATAGACTGCCTGATTGATCGCGATCTTGCGCCGCCGCATCGAGGATTGCCCGCGCCACGGCACGAACGCCCAGTTCGACCCGGTGGGTGTTGTTGGGTGACGTGGTCGCTTGGGTCAGTGCGGCTTCTCCTGCGGCAAAAGCGGGGGCCATGCTGGCTGTCATCCCGATCAGAACCTGCTCTGCCGCGATGCTACGCCATGGGATCGTGGCAAGGCCCCCAAGCACTATGCGCGCCTCGGCAACGGTTCCGCCTTCCAATCGCAACGCAACCGCGGCGGAGGCAGTGGCGAAGGCGTAGGATGCCCGGTCGCGCAGTTTGACATAGGTCTGCCCCGTCCATGCCCCGCGCGGCAGGTGGATGGCGGCGATCAGCTCACCTGGGGCGAGGGCCGTTTCGAGATGCGGCGTGTCGCCGGGCCGTCGGTGAAACCCGGCGAGCGGGCGGCGCGCCCGCATTCCGTTCGATTTATCCACCGTGATCTCTGCGCCGAGCGCAAGGGCCGCGACGGCGAAATCGCCCGGATAGGTCGCAATGCACTGCGCCGAGCCCCCAAGAACAGCGTGTTGCCCGTCCTCGCCGCCCAAGGCCGGGCAGCCCGAGCCGGCCGCGCGCTTGTTGCAGGGTTGGCGGCTGTCACGGAAATAACTGCACCGCGTGCGTTGTAGCAGATTGCCGCCAAGAGTCGCCATCTCGCGGATCTGCGGCGAGGCCGCCTGGACGAGCGCGGCATGTATGGCGGGCATGGCGGCAACGGCGGGATGAGCGGCGGCGTCTGCCATTGTGGTGAGCGCACCGAGGGTGACCTCGGTCTCCGTCACCTCAATGCCGGAAAGCTCCGCGCGGCGCGCGCTGAGGTCAACCAGCGCGTTCGGCGATGAGGCGCCAAGCTTCATGAGATCCACCATTGTGGTGCCGCCCGCGATAAAGGCTTCGCCTTGGCTTGCCGTCCCGCCTGTTCGAATGGTCAGATTCATTCGAGGTCCTCCTGTCCTGCGACATCGGCGATGGCGGCGCGGATCTGCGGGTAAGCTGCGCATCGGCAAAGGTTGCCCGACATCCACTCTGCGATCTCTGCATCGGATCCCGCATGACCCTCAGCCACACAGGCGACGGCGGACATGATCTGCCCAGGCGTGCAGAAGCCACACTGATAGGCGTCATGCTCGAGAAAGGCTGCCTGCATCGGATGAAGATTGTCGCCGCCTGACAGACCTTCGATCGTTGTCACCTCGCCACGGACCGTCGCGGCAAGCTGCAAACACGATAACACACGCTTTCCATCGATGAGCACCGTGCACGCGCCACACTGACCGTGATCGCAGCCCTTTTTTGTGCCCACGAGGTTGAGCCCCTCGCGCAGGTGATCGAGGAGCGTGGTGCGCGGATCTGCCGGTTGCGGGTGGTCGGATCCATTGATGCGCAGTGTCATGCGGCGGCCTCCCGGCGGCTGGTGAGGGGACGCGCCACCGCGGCAAGGCGGCGGGCGTGGGTGAGCGGGGTGGCGTGGATGACCGCGCCGGTGGCGTCGGCAAAGGCCGAGGCGATGGCTGGGGCAACACCCACAATGGCGATCTCGGCAATGCCTTTGAAATCCATCAACCCGTCTTGGTGGCCAACGAAATGTGCCTCGACATCAGGGCAGTCGGCTTGTGTTGGTATCAGCGCCTCGCCAATCTCGGCATTGGTCCAGTTGCCGCGGCGCCGGTCGAGCCGGGTTTCCTCCATCAGGGCCTGTCCCAGGCCCATGATCATCGCACCGACGAGTTGCGCGCGCGCGATCGTAGGTTGCAGGACCCGCCCGCAATCATAAGCGCCGACAAGGCGGACGACTTCGAGCTCGAGCGTGACCGGATCAACGGCCATCTCGCAGAATACTGCACCAAAGCTTGCCTTGGCCTGCTTGCCGCCCGCGCCGAATGTCAGCCCGGCGCGGCCCTTGGCGGTGATGTCCCCGGTCTTGGCAAGCAGGTCTGCCAGGGGCACGGGGTCACGTCCCGGCACAGCGAGCGCGCTCTGCTGCAACCAGACCTCCGTAGAGTTCTCACCGGCCGCACGCGCCAGCTTTGCTTTAATCTTCTCTACCGCGCTTTGGATTGCAGCGGCGTTCGAATATGTACCCGTCGATCCTATCGAGCCGGCGGCGTAGCCCGCATCCGTCCCTCGCCGGTCGATCTCTATCTGGTCCTGCGGCAGACCGGTCATCTCCGACACAAGCCCTGTCAGCCCAGTCAGCAGACCCTGGCCAATCTCTGCCACGGCCAGCGACACGACCACACGCGCATCGCGGGTCAGCGTCACCGTCGCATGCGCCGGGAATTGGCGACCGAGGTCGATTGCGGAGGCCATACCAAAGCCGCGCCATCGGCCCTGTCCGTCCGACGGCCCGCCCTTGGGACGGTCGCGCCAGCCGAAGGCTTCCGCCCCGACTTCGTAGGCCTCCAGCAGCGCTTTGGCGTCCCAGGGCTTGGCGCTGACGGGGTGCTCATCCGCATGGTTTGCGATCCGCAGGTCGAGCGGGTCAGAGCCCGTCCGGCGCGCGATATCGTCCATCCCCTGTTCCAGCGCAAAGATGGCATGGGCCACACCCGGCCCACGCATCCAGCCCGCGCCCGGCAGGTCAAGTTTGGCCACCCGCGTCGTCAAACGGTGGGTGTCATGGGCGTAAAGCTGCATCGGCATCTCTCCAACCGGCTCGACAAAGGCAGCGTGGCCGCGCGCAATGTCCGGCTCGATTACGACCGAGGTCAGCTTGCCCGCGTCATTCGCCCCAAGGCGCAGCCGCTGCCGAACTTCTGAGCGGTGCGACATCAAAGAAAACGTATCGCGCCGCGTCTGCACCAGCTTCACCGGTGCTCCGGCCACCTTCGCCGCCATCGGCGCCAGCAGCAGCGCCTGGTATGAGATATTGCGCCCGAACGCCCCGCCCGACAGGTGGTTCTCAAGCCTGACCTTGCCCTTGCCCGTGCGGCCCAGAACCGCACGACCCAACAGGCCCGCGGGACCCGCGCCCCAGCCCAGTCCCAAAGCCTGCCCAATCACCGAGGCGTCAATGTGATGCCACTGCACAGCTGCGTGGATCGTCACGCCGCCGTCTTCATCCCAGCGCGCGATCACCGCGCCTGGCTCCATCGGGTTGGGGTGGTGCGGAGCGTGGTGGGTTTCAATTTCGGCAACATGGGTGGCGGCGGCGAGGGCTGTGTGCGCGTCGCCCTTTTTCAGGACCCCAGGGCCAATCCCGGCCCGCTTGACGGGGACCAGTCGATCATCTGCGTCCGACAAGATGACAGCCGGGGTGGGCCCATCCTCGATGGCGATCGTCAGCACAGCCAACGCGTCCCGCGCGGCCTGTAGATCGTCGGCAACAATCATCGCAACGACCTGTCCCGCATAGTCGATCCGGTCAGACTGCAACGGCATCCGCGTGCCCGGTTCACACATCGACGCCACAAAGACTCCGCGCATCCGAGGTGCGTTCGCATGATCGATAACGCAGCGCGTGCCCGGCAAGGCGAGCGCCGCCGTCGCATCGACCGACACACGCCCTGATGCGACCGGTGCGGTCGCAACAAGTGCGACGAGCGGTTCCATTCCCGTGTCTGCGAGGCGAAGATCATCGACAAACCCTGCCCGCCCCGTTACTTTCTCAATGCCCTCGATCCTGTGCCCCTGCATGGTTTTTCCTTGGATATTGATGCTTGTACCGTCTGGTACAGGACTAGATGGATCGACTAGTTAAGAGGTCAAGTTCTTTTCTCGCCCTTCCGTTTCGGCACCGTGAAGTGCTAAATCGCGCTGTATGACGGCTGAGACGAAGTCCAACCACGACAGGGTTTTACGCAGCGCTCGCAAGCTGTTCTTCGAGAAAGGCTTCGCGGCCACCTCGACGGTTGACCTTGCCCGCGAGGCAGGCACATCCAAGGCGACGATTTACGCAGGTTTCGGCAGCATGGAAGGCCTGCTTGGCGCTGTGATCGCCGCCGAGGTTGACCGGTTCACAACAGCGCCCCCCGAAGAGATTGTCGACTTCGCATCATTCCGCAAGGCCCTCGTAGGCTTTGGCACGAACCTTCTTGCCTTCCTGAACGAGCCGGAAACGATCCGCTTCTCGCGGATGATGCATGAGGCGGCCCGTCGCCGACCCGATGCGGCCGCACTCTACCTCGAAGCCGCCTATGACGGTACCGCGCGCCGAATCGAGGAGATCATCGCGGCTGGCTTGCCGCATTGCGCACCCGGCCCGGCGGTTGCCCTCCCTGATCGCGCGGAACGCTATATGGCGATGCTCAAGGGCCACCGCTACGAGATGGCCGTCTTGGGCGCAATCGAACGACCCTACTTGCACCCCCAGACATTAAGTACAGCGAGCTTCGATGCGTGGTTCGCGGAGGCATAGCGGATCATAATCTTGCCGGAGAGCGCCGAACTTGCCGGGACCGTCCCACGAATATTGCAGCCAGAGCGGTCTCTTTTGGGCGGACCTTCGTTCACCACGCCGGGAAAGGACTTTTTTCCGCCCAGAAACCCGTCACAGCGTCTACGTAGAACGGCTGCATTCTGAATGACTGATGAATTCGGACACAGCGCCATAATCAACTCCAAATCTCCGGTGAGCGTTGATGATTCCTGCCCAGAGCCGGAGTACGTGCGTGAACCAAAATGTCCGCGACCCAGCAGGAAATCAGCGATCTAAGGAAAAACATCTTCTGCCAACGACGACCTGCAATCTATTGAAGTTTCGTATAAATCGTCACAATCCACCATGGATACAGTAGCCAACTGGGATGCCTCGATCGCGATGTTCAAAGCATTCAGCGTGCTCCCTGGGGTTGCCATGGTTTAAGAAACGGACCCGCCGAGCACCATACGTACACGGCATCCGCTCCGCCATCCTGCCCCGCGCAAAGACAGGCGGATGACGGTGATCGGGTTGGTCCGAAACCAACCACATTTCCAAAACTCAGTCCGGACAGGTGTGACAGCAAAATGCTGCTCATCGCCAATGAGGTGTGGAAGCGGATACTGGTGTTGCGCTCAGCGAAATTCTGGAACGAGCCCAGCTTGCAAGATGCTGCTTGGCAGGCAATTCCGCTTCATGGTGCGGCTACTGTGCCACTAGGCAAAGCCGAAGACCCGGGCAAACGCAGCTACAATCTGGAATAGAATTTTGAAGTTGCTCTCAATTGATGGCGAATAGTCTTGAAAGGAAAGACCAACCACGAACAGAAACATTCCTACGACGTTTACTTTAATTAACAGCAGCTCGTTCTCAATGAACCAGGCCTTATCTTCGCCCCAGAGAGAGTCTGATGATCCACCCCACATAAACAGAACGATTGAGATGACAATTGCTATGTCTGCCCAGATCAAAACGAAGTACTCCGTTCTCCGTTGGGACTCCGCTAGTTTCGAAACGTGTCCATTTCATGACGCGCTACCGTGTTGAATGTTGGTAAGGTGCTTGTTGCGCAAGGCCAAAGTGGGGCAAGTTGTTGAATTACTGCGTGAGGCTCGTGCTACATAGCGCAGTGCATTGTCCCGCAGCTTGCCAGTTCGCAACTCGCATGGCGCAGGTCAGCAGTGGCAGCTTCGACCCAAGCGCTGTGCGGCACCGTTGGGTTGACTGCCGTTTTTGGCCACATACAGGCGTAGGTCAGTTCTGTTCCGCCAAGCGGACTTTAACGGCGCTCAGGTAGAATGGCTGCATTCTGCGCGACCTGCGGTTCTAGAGAACTTAACACCACCAATTCAATTTCGCCGATGCGCATTCATGAACGCCGAAGAGACAAATCTCTGCCCACTGACCAAAATGTCCACGAAGCAGCCCGAAATCGCGCGATTGAAACGTGAACATGTACTTCACACGACAACGCAAAACCTTCAGAAAACGATGTTGAAGTACCCCCATCCCTCATCGGAGCAATGGAAAGGCGGGCGTGTTTTTGAACCGCGGCCTCGGTCATACTTCGCCCTAGAAGTACTCCCCTTGGCTGTCGGGGGCCGCCGCGCGGGCCACAGGGCGTCTTGAGCCCAAAGTGTCGAATGCCTGATCGCCCAAGCTTAAGCGCTTTGTCCCTGTCCCCCCTTGAAGAACGCGGCGGCTCATCCAACAATGCGCATAAAGCACCCTTTTCGGAAGCAGCGGGATGTCTGACCGGTCAGGCGAAGCCTTCAAATCGGCGGAGGTGGCCGAGCTTTAAGTTCATCGGCTACCCTAAGCATCTCAAAACCATTGGCGAACGTCTTCCAGCAGGTCGTAGCAGTTGATCCATCCGCACAGATGATTGGTTTGGGCCGGCCACTCAAAAACGGTCCAACACCGAACATCTATTTAATCTAGTTTAGGGCTGAACAGGGGCCCTTGGATGGTCGGTTCGATATGATCAAGTTCGGCCCGAATATTCACCGTATGGCTGCGGAACCCGTAAAGAGCCAATAAATACTGCCCCATCTCAACGGCAGCCTCACCAGACAGGCATTGCACCTTATATGCCGCCTCTGATATAGCTCATCACAAGATATAGACCCGACCATAAAATGGGCACCCAAACGTGAACGACACGCCAGAAACCCCTGAAAATCCAGAAGAACCTTCGCGGCAGCCCTATGACGGCCCAAGTGTCTCGATTGAGTCAGAAATGCGCACGGCGTATCTCGACTATGCCATGTCGGTCATCGTCAGCCGCGCCATCCCTGATTTGAGGGACGGACTGAAGCCGGTGCACCGCCGCATCCTGTTCCATATGGACGATGCGGGCTACACGCACGACAAGTCTTACCGGAAATCCGCCAAGCCCGTCGGCGAGGTCATGGCCAACTATCATCCGCATGGCGACAGCGCGATTTATGACGCGCTGGTGCGGATGGCGCAGGATTTCTCGATGTCGGTTCCGCTGATCGAAGGTCAGGGCAATTTCGGCTCGATGGACGGCGATAGCCCGGCCGCGATGCGGTACACCGAAAGCCGCCTGGAAAAGGTCGCGCGCGCCATTCTCGACGATATCGACAAGGATACGGTCGACTTTCAGGACAATTACGACGGCAAGGAGCGTGAGCCTACCGTCCTGCCCGCCCGCTACCCCAACATCTTGGTGAACGGCTCTGAAGGGATCGCCGTTGGCATGGCGACACGGATCCCGCCGCACAATCTGGGTGAAGTGATCAACGCGACGCTCGCCCTGGTCGATGATCCGGACCTGTCGACTGACCAACTGATGGAATACGTTCCCGCACCCGACTTTCCCACCGGCGGGCTGATCCTTGGCCGGTCCGGCGCGCGCAAGGCATACTTGGAGGGTCGCGGCAGTGTCATTGTCCGCGCCAAAACCCGCACGGAGGAGTTGCGCAAGGATCGTTGGGCAATCGTCATCGACGAGATACCCTATCAGGTTAACAAGGCCACGATGATCGAACGCATCGCCGAGGCCGCCCGCGACAAGCGGATCGAAGGCATCGCACACGTGCAGGACGAATCCGACCGCCATGGCGTGAGGGTCGTCGTCGAGCTTAAGCGGGATGCGACAGCAGAGGTGGTGCTGAACCAGCTATTCCGATTCACCCCCATGCAGACATCGTTCGGCTGCAACATGCTGGCCCTGAATGGTGGTCGCCCTGAGCAGCTGACGCTGCGGGGCTTTCTCACGGCCTTCGTGGACTTCCGCGAAGAGGTCGTGGCCCGCCGCACCGCCTATGAGCTGCGCAAGGCCCGGGAACGCAGCCACATCCTTTGCGGCCTTGCCGTTGCGGTTTCGAACGTCGACGAGGTCGTTGCAACGATCCGTGCGTCTGCCGACGCTGCCGAAGCCCGCGAAAAGCTGATGTCGCGTCGCTGGCCAGCGCAGGATATCGCCGACTACATCAAGCTGATCGACGATCCGACCCATACCATAAACGATGACGGCAGCTATAACCTGTCCGAGGCGCAGGCCCGCGCAATTCTTGAATTGCGCCTGCAGCGCCTCACCCAGATCGGGGTCAAGGAAGTGACGGACGAGCTGGAGGAACTCGCCGGTAAGATCAAGGAATACCTCGACATTCTCGGCAGTCGTGAGCGGATCATGGGCATTATCTCGGATGAGTTGCGAGCGGTTCGCGATCAGTTCGCAGTGCCCCGCCGGACCGAGATCGTCGAATGGTCCGGCGATATGGAGGACGAGGACCTGATCGAGCGCGAGGACATGGTCGTGACCGTGACCTCGGGCGGATACATCAAGCGAACGCCCCTTGCCGATTTCCGCAGCCAGCGGCGCGGTGGCAAGGGTCTGGCGGGTATGCAGACCAAGGAAGAGGACGTGGTCACCACGCTCTTCGTCGCCAATACGCATACGCAGCTTCTGTTCTTTACCACCGACGGGATGGTCTACAAACTCAAGACGTGGCGCCTGCCCCAAGGTGGGCGGACCGCGAAGGGCAAGGCGATCGTGAACATCCTGCCCATTCCGACCGGCGTTTCGATCGCGGCGATCATGCCCGTTGACCGGGACGAGGAGGAATGGGCCGATCTGCAGATCGTCTTTGCCACCTCGGCGGGCGACGTGCGCCGCAATGCTCTCAGCGATTTCACCAACGTCAAATCCAACGGTAAGATCGCGATGAAATTACCGGAAGGCGTCGAGATGGTGAATGCCCGCATCGCGTCCGAAGACGACGACATGATGCTGGTCACAAATTCCGGCCGGGCGATCCGGTTCCCGACAACCGACGTGCGGGTCTTTAAGGGCCGTGACAGCACCGGCGTGCGCGGTATCCGCCTGCAGAACGGTGACCGCGTCGTGTCGATGTCGGTGATCCGCCATTTCGAGGCAACGTCAGATGAGCGCGCCGCCTATCTCAAGATGCGCCGCGCTGTTGCGGGTCTGGCGGACGATGCAGAGGTATCGGACGAAGACGGTGTAGACGCGAATGCCACGATCAGTCAGGGGCGATATGCCGAAATGTCGGCGGCCGAAAACCTGATCCTGACAATCACTGCCAAAGGCATGGGCAAACTCTCCTCCAGTCACGACTATCCGGTGCGTGGACGTGGCGGTCAGGGCGTTGCGGCGATAGACAAGGCGATGCGCGGTGGCGAACTGGTCGCATCCTTCCCGGTCGAGATGGACGACCAGATCATGCTGGCCACCTCACGCGGGCAATCGATCCGGGTTCCTGTGTACGGGATCAGCTTCCGCTCACGCAGCGCAGGCGGGGTGCGGGTATTCAACACGGGTGATGGTGAAGAGGTCGTGAGCGTCGCGTGGATAGCCGATCAGGGCGAAGGTGACGCCGAAGACTGACAAAGGCTTATGGCTGGGCGGGGTTCAAAAATGGCCTGGCCCTTCATGACGTGGTTATGTCTCATAATCAAATGCGTCCACGGCCGATGATTTGCCTCTTTTGCATAAACCGGGCAAACTTGAACCATGCCGATACGCCCCGCGACGCTCTCGGATATCGACGGTTGGGCTGAACTGCGAACCCAGCTGTGGGACGATGTGCCATACCACCAACACATCGACGAAATCCGCACGATGCTGGCCAAGCCACCCGGTGAATTCATAGCATTTTTAGACGCGGCCAACGGTATCGATTTTCGCGCCTTCGCCGAAGCCGCGTTGCGCCATGACTACGTTAACGGATGCGAAACGTCGCCCGTCGCATTCCTAGAAGGCATCTTTGTGCGGCCCGAGCATCAGCGGTCAGGCATCGGTGCGAATTTGTTGAGATCAGTTCAATCCTGGGCGCAGGAGCACGGATGTTCCGAGCTTGCGTCGGACGCGGATATCGAGAACCTGGTAAGCCATGCATTTCACACGGCCTCGGGCTTTGATGAGACCGAACGCGTCGTCTATTTCCGTAAGTTGCTTTAAGGCCGCCACTTCGCTTTGAGGGTATTGCCAGACCTGTCGGTACGACATTTTTCGACCCGAGGTTGAAGGGCCACATTGGACACATTTCTGCCGATATGTGCGGCAATAGTGTCGATGATGGATGATCAATCGAATATCGGGCCGCAATCGGTGGCGGATTTGCTCAGACACTGGGGGATTTGGGCGCTGCTGGCTGGCGGGATCGCACTTATTCTCGTGTTTTTTCAGATCGTCGGACCGACATTGGAGACCAAGCAATCGGCGGCCACCCAGATTGGTGAGATTGCCGGTGAAATCCGGCGATCCGCATGGCGGTCCTTTCTTGGGCTGCCCAAACCTGAACCCGAGATCGTGGCGCCCCCGATAAGCAGCTATTTGGCGCTGGTGGCTCCGGTCTTGGGTGTCGTTGCAATCATCCTTTCGGTTATCTCGGGTCTTTTCCGGGAAAACTGGCGGTATGCGGTCTATGGGGCGTCTCTGGGCGCGTCGGCGATCGTCTTTCAGTATCTGTGGTGGGTGGCGCTTTTGATCGCTTCTGTGATTCTGCTCGTTTCGATCATCGAGAATATCGGAGATATCTTCAGCTTTTAGTCCAGGGCGGCGCGATCGGATGCACCCGCCGCCTTGACGCAAGTCAATTCGGCCAACCTCCCAATCCGCGTATGGGACAGACATGAAGGCATTTGTGCTCGTTACCGCCTATCTGGGCGTGGTCCTCTCTCCCTTGGGCCTGTCCTGGGCCGTTGGCGGGCCGCCGCGGTCCCTGCAAAACGAAATTGCATCCGGTCTCGGCATGCTGGCCTTTGCGATGATTCTCGTCGAATTCGTTCTGTCGGGGCGGTTCAAGAGCATCTCGAACGGGATCGGGATGGATGTGACAATGCGCTTCCACCAGCTGATGGCCCGGACCGCGCTTGGTTTTGCGATGATACACCCCCTGCTCTACACCGCTGCGCCGGCAGGTGGGGAGCGACCCTGGGATCCAACCCGGCAGCTTGTCCTTACGACCGACTTCACCGCGCTCGCTTCGGGTATCGCCGCCTATCTGCTACTGCCATGCCTGGTCCTGCTGGCCATTGCCAGAACGCGGCTTGACTACTCTTATGAGCTGTGGCGGGCCTTGCACGGTTTCGGGGCCCTTATAATTGCGGGCTTGCTGCTGCATCATACGATCCATGCAGGGCGGTATGGTTCACTGCCTGCGATGACATGGGTTTGGGCAGGAATGACCGTGATCGCAGGTGGATCTTTGCTGTACGTGTATTTGGTCGAGCCGCTGCTGGAGGCTTGGCGGCCATGGGAGGTGACAGAAATTGTCAGGCTCACGCCAAAGCAATGGCGGGTTACACTCACGCCGACAGGTCATGCCGGCCTGACCTATGACGCAGGTCAGTTTGCTTGGCTCAATATTGGTCACTCCCCATTCACCTTCAAAGAAAACCCTTTCTCGATCAGTTCTGCCCCCGCCGATGGCCCCAACGTATCTTTCGTGGTCAAGGAGCTTGGTGACTTTTCAGGCAGCCTCGGACAACTGAAATCCGGGATACACGCCTATCTTGACGGACCGTATGGCAATCTGACTGTCGCTGACCGGTCAGAGCCTGGCGTCGCCCTGATCGCCGGAGGTGTCGGGATCGCCCCAATGCTGGGGATCCTGCGACAGATGGAACTGACTGATGACGTGCGCCAGACCCGGCTGGTTTATGGCAATAGATCCGAGACCCAAATCGTAGAACGGGACTGGCTCGCTTCGTTCGACACCACCTTCGTGCTATCCAACCCACCGGAGAACTGGGATGGTGCGGTCGGAATGATCGACAATGCGTTGCTGGACCGTCTCTTTACCCGCAAAGACTATGAAAACTGGCTGTTCGTCCTTTGTGGACCGGGGCCGATGCTTGAGGGAGTCGAGGCACACCTGCTTGCGCGTGGAACCCCTGCATCCCAGATCCTGTCCGAGAGGTTCAACTATGATTGAACTTTTGAAGCGATGGCCCGAGCAAAGCCGGATCAGGCTGGCGTTTTGGAGCGTCAACGGCGCCCTGCTGTTGACGCTTCTGGCATTTGCCTTGCGCTAATTGCTTTCGGTCCCTCTGGCGGTCGCTTGGTCGAAAGAAACGGGTTTATACCAAAGATCCTGAACCGAGGCAGCGTTGATTTCGGCGCAGGCTGGCGCAGCCCGAGCATCCGCAGCCATCTGGTCAAATTTGTCCTCCAGTTCGGGAAAGGCATTGCTGCAGTTGGGATTGGATCCGTTTCGCAAGTGGCAGATGCCTTCGCGTACGCGATACGCTCTCAGGAACGGGCACAAGATCTGGTTTTCCAGATCGACCGTGTCGACCAGATGCAGCCAGTCATCGGTCGCTTGGTCGGCATGTTCCTTGGTGAGTTCCAGTGCTTCCAACTGTTGGAATTTCATATGCAGCATATAGGCGAGGCTTTCGACCGGATCGTCCTCATAAGCGATGGTGTTCTGCATAGCCAAATCGCCATCAAAAAAGTATTCCGGTCCGGCACCAAAAACTGCCCGGGCGTAGCGGAACCAGAAATTCGATGCGAGCGGCGCCGCGAGAAGACGCCGCAGGGCAAAGTCGATCTCCTGTTCTGATCGTGCGGCAAAGAACGCCTCATTTTCCTCCTCGGTCCTTTCGGGGTATACCGGAACGAAATTGAACTCCGTCTCGCCTAGCTGCTGCAATTCGTAATCCACCGGTCCGAACGCGACCCCTTCCGCTGCATCCAGCAGCGAAAGATTGTTAGGATCGTCTTCAAGAAAGCTCTCAACGCGTCCGAGATGCGCCTTTTCAAACCTGTGGGTAAACAGGAACCGTTGATTATGCATCCCTGGACCATTCTCGTAGCTTATGGCCAGCCCTCGTAGGTAAAGGAACCTAAAAAGGTCGGGATCAAGGGTGAGCATCTTCTCCTCGGCCCAATCCATCTCGGCCTCGGATATTTCGTTGTTACCGATGCCGCGGATGAGGAATGACAGACGAGCATAATCCAGCTCCGGTGTGTTTTCGTCTTGGAAGTGGGTTCGAACGTAGTCTCCCATCCTATCCGGGAAAAACCGGGCAGAAATAGTAAAGAGGCAGCGATGCGTCAAATCCTGTCCCCGTTTTGCACCAAGCGCACCGACATACTCGCAAAAGTCTTTCGCGACGAATGCGCTTTGCCCAGTGATCAACGGAAACGCACGCTCAATGGACCCCCAGTTCGGTTGATCCTCCATCACGGTCAACACCGCCTCAAGGCGGCTGGGAACCCCTTGGCCCGTGCTAAAGCCGCGGATGATTGCGTCAGATGCGGGTATAAGGCGTGGGTCCGTCTTGTAGGCCCGGGTCGCACGCTCCTGCCCTTCTTGCCACATCGCGGCGGCTATTTCTTTGGAGAGGCTGTTGCGACCCCGTCGGACCCAGTTCGAGGCATTGTAAAGGCTCCACGCCCGCGCGATTTGCGCCATCGGGTTCCTCGGTTCGGCATCCGCCCATGCTTCCACAAAGCCAATGGTTTGCGGATGGCTGCGTGAGAGCGCGATGAACAGGCTGCGGATGTCGTCAGCGTTTTGTTCACCGGCCAGGAACTCAGCCTGAGCGGTTTCAAGCGCCTCTTTCACCCCTGCCCGGTCCTCGGCGCGCACAAGGTCGCGCAAGTCATCAGCGGTGGTTGCAAGACCGTAGGTCGGGCAGACGAGAAAAAGCAGGCAGGCAATGAGACGAAGCATCCAGACACTCCAACACACATGTCTATCTGACGCGAAAGAGCGCCACTATCTTGGATCGAATGAGACCCCATTGAGGCATTTGTTGGGCTATTCGACCGCCGAGTTCAGACGATCAATCACGGCGCTTAAATCTCTGGAAACCATATGTCCCCAGACTGCGCCAAATCCTAATCGGGGCGCTTTGCCATGAACCTCTATACCTGCCAGATTGATCTCAAACACGACGCCAAGGCCTTGTCCTTTGCCAAGGCTGTTGAAGACTGGATGACCCATCTGCAGGCGGCCGGCAGCATCGGATCGTGGCGCCTGTTGCGGCGCAAGCTCAACCTTGCCTCGGATTGCTACCGTGATTTCGTTCTCGAGATCGAGGTGCGAGATCTCGCTCAACTCGATGCCGCGTTTCGCCTTGGCGGATCACATGACGAGGATGTCGCCGCGCTGCACCGGGCCGTGCACGATCTGATCGCGGCAGCGGATTTCGCCCTCTATCGCCCCTTTCCCGATCCGGAGCGCAGCGAACGTATGGCACTGATCTGACCCGGTCAGAAGCCGTAGATGCCACCGAATTTCGACTTGAGATAGCTAAGCAGCGGCGCTTCGCTTGGCTCAATCCCGCTGGCCCGCGCAATCGTGTCACGCGGCTCATAGAGGCCACCGTGCCGTTGCAGGTTCTCGCGCAGCCACGTGGTTGCCGGTGACGTATCACCATGCGCAAGGCTGTCATCCAGATCAGGGATTGCGGCCCGTAGCGCCTCATGCAGACAGCCGGCATAGACGTTGCCCAGCGAGTAAGTCGGGAAGTACCCAAAAAGACCCACCGACCAGTGCACATCCTGCAATACACCGTTCGACGGCTTGTCGACGGCATAGCCGAAATCGGCCGCAAACCGTCCGTTCCATGCGGCCTCCAGATCACCGACGCTCAGATCACCGGCCATGAGTGCCCGTTCCAGATCGAACCGCAGAAGAACGTGCAGATTGTACTGCACCTCATCTGCTTCAGTCCGGATGAAGCCGTCGTGAACCCGGTTTACCGTGGCATAGAATTCGTCAGCGTTATCAATCCCGAAATCCCCGAAAGCATCCCGCATCTGGCCGTAGAGCCAGCCAGTAAAGGCCCGGTTGCGCCCTAGCTGGTTTTCGTAGATCCGGCTTTGGCTTTCATGCACGCCCATCGACACGCCCTGCCCCAGGGGGGTGAGCAGATAGGTATTATCGATGTTCTGCTCATAGGCGGCGTGGCCGACCTCGTGAATGGTCGAATAGAAACAGTTGAAGGGGTCTTTGGGGGCCGTGCGTGTCGTGATCCGCACGTCGTGACCCGAGCCGGAGCTGAACGGATGTACCGCCTTGTCGATGCGACCGTTGTGCAGGCTGTAGCCGAATGCGAGGGCCAGCACCTCAGAAAGTACAAGCTGCTTTGCCTCGTCAAAGGTGCCTTTCAGCGATTTGGGCGGGGGTCGATTCATGATTGCCGCCCGCAGTGCTGACAATTCAGGCCGCAGCGCACCAAACATGCTTTCAAGCTGCTGAGCGGTCGCGCCGGGTTCATAGTCTTGCAGCATCGCATCGTAGATATCGCCGCCCTGCGCAAGCGCCGAACCTTCCTGACGCTTGAGATCCACCACCTCTTCCAGTGTTGGCAGGAAAGCGGCCACATCCTCGTCCGCCCGCGCCTGGGCCCATATGCCCTGAGCGCGCGATGTCAGCTTGGCCAGCGCCGCAGCTAGGTCGGCCGGCACCTTAGATGCACGATCATAGGACCGGCGGATATGGCGCAGGTTTGCCTTGGCGACATCGTCCAGATCTGCACCTTCGAGCGCTGCCAGCCACTCACCCACTCGGGCATCCATCCGACGGGCATGCAAGACACCCTCGATCGCGGCCATCTCCTCGCCTCGCTGCTCGGCGGCACCGCGCGGCATCATCGTCTCCTGATCCCAGCCAAGCCGTCCCGCGATCTGTCCAAGGGCCTGAGTTTCACGCTGAAAGGCCATCAGGTCGTCATAGGCTTGCATCTGTCAGGCTCCGCGGATGGAGGTTGCAATGGGATAGGCGCTCAGGAACCGGGCCCGCAGGATCAGCACCCAAAGCACAACAGCGGTGAACTGGTGAACGATGGCGATGTGCCACGGTGCGGCGTAGATTACGGTCGCGATGCCCAGAACAATCTGGAAGGCGACGGCTGCGAACACGGCGTTAAAGGCAAACCGCGTCTGAGCATGGGCTGAACGCCGACCTCTCAGCCAGACGATCACCGCAAAGACAGCCAGAAGATAACCCGCGATACGGTGAAGGAACTGCACCAGACCAGGGCTTTCGAAGAAATTACGCCAAACGGGTTCAAGGTTGAACGCCGTCGCGGGAAAGACTTGCCCGCCCATCAGCGGCCAATCGGTATAGCTGCGGCCCGCATCGATGCCCGCGACTAGCGCGCCTATCAGGATTTGCAGAAAGGCGAAATGCATCAGGCCGGTCGCCATCGAAAACGGTTTGGCCTCTTTCGCGCGACGGGCCTGCATCAGCTCCCGCTCCTCACGCCCAAGCAGCATCGTGTACCAGGCGATGAAGCCCAGAATGACGAAGGCGAGACCCAGATGCGTGGCAAGCCGGTAGCTGGCCACATCCACCATCCCTTCGCCCTGGGTCACGCCACTGGCGACCATCCACCAGCCGATTGCCCCCTGGGCGCCGCCCAAGCCGCCCAGAAGCAACAGGCGTGGCGTCCAGCCCACTGGGATCTGGCGCCGGATCAGGAACCACAGAAACGCGGTTGCCCAGACAAGCCCGATGACACGGCCAAGCTGCCGGTGCCCCCATTCCCACCAATAGATCACCTTGAAGTCATCGAGGGTCATCCATTGGTTCTGAATGCGGAATTCGTCGATCTGCTGATAGAGGGCGAATTCGCTTTCCCAATCCGCTTGGCTCAGCGGCGGGATCGCCCCGGTCAGCGGTCGCCACTCGGTGATGGATAACCCACTGTCTGTCAGCCGCGTCAGACCACCGACCGCGATCATGACGACGACAAGGCCAAAGAGTATCATGAGCCAGATGCGGATCGCGCCACGAGACCCGCTACGCCCCTTGTCGATCACGCCCGTGGTGGCTTCGGTCCGGGTCGGTTCGCCAACCTCTTCGAAAATGCTGCGCTTCCCGCTCATGGCGTTTCTCCTTTGGCCCTTACCTATGCCGCAGTTGAAAGAGCGTCCAGCGTCAGCCCCGTTCCTTCCAGCGGACCATCTGCCGCAGCATGCCGTGGAAGGCCTGCACATCGGCGCGCGTCAGGGGCATTCGGCTCCAGAGGTTGCGCAGATTGACCTTCATGTTCGCAGCCTTGTCTTCTGGATAGAAAAAGCCGGCCGTCTCAAGGCGCTCTTCGAAATGCGCGGCCAGGTGTTCGACTTCATCGGCGTTGGCCCAGGCGGCTCCGGCCATCTCGGTCGAAACATGCTCTATCTCGGTCGAGACCCGCCGCCATTCATACGCGGTCAGCAATACGCATTGAGCCAGGTTGAGCGACGGAAAATCGGGATTGACCGGCACGGTGATAATGGCGTTAGCCCGGGCGACATCACCGTTTTCCAGGCCTGCCCGTTCAGGACCGAACAGTACCGCGACATGCTGGCCTTGTTCGATGCGGGTCATGGCGTCGCGCATGGCACCTTCGGGGCTAAAGACCGGTTTGGTCAGCCCCCGTTGCCGGGCCGTGGTTGCATAGACATAAGTACAATCCCGCAACGCATCGGGCAAATCCGGTGAAACGACCGCCTGATCGAGAATGCGTCCTGCGCCGCTCGCCAGAGCCGTCGCTGCGGGGTTCGGCCAGCCATCGCGCGGGGCCACAAGCCGCATCCGGTCAAGCCCGAAGTTCCACATTGCCCGTGCCGCAGCACCGATGTTTTCGCCCATTTGCGGGCGCACAAGCACAAAGGTCGGTCTATCCGTCATGCGGTCGCCCTTAACTGCGCCGTCCCTGATCAGCAAGCTGTACCTGTCGATTTGCGCCACCCTGGCTGTGCGGACATTGACCGGCCCGCTAGTTCGGGATCAGATCCGGTACAATCGTCACAATCGCAGGGAAAAGCCACAAGATCGCCAGCCCCACAACTTGGATCAGGACGAACGGAACGATGCCGCGATAGATATGGCCGGTGGTGACTTCCTTGGGCGCGACACCCCTGAGATAAAACAGCGCAAACCCGAAGGGCGGCGTCAGAAACGAGGTTTGCAGGTTCACCGCGATCATGATCGTGACCCATTTCGGGTCAAACGACCCGCCGTAGATCACCGGCCCGACGATCGGGATCACAATGTAGATGATCTCAAGAAAATCCAAGACGAAGCCGAGGATGAAGAGCACGAGCATCACGATCAGGAATACCGTGAATTCATTGTCAAAACTCTTGAGGAACTGCTGGATATAGTGCTCACCGCCAAACGAGATCACCACCAGGTTCAAGAGCTGTGACCCGATCAGGATGGTGAAGACCATCGAGGTAACCTTGGCGGTCTCACGCACCACCGGCGTAAGGACCCCAGACGTGTAAAGGATCCAGCACGAGAACAGCAGACCAAAGAGCGCGTAGAGATAGGCGGCATAAGCAAAGAAGAACGCAAGCCCATTCTCGAACGTCACCTGTGATTGGTTGATCCGCAGATCGAAATTCACTCCGATCAGGATGCAGACGATGATGGCAAGCGTCGACCAGATGATGATTTTGGGTGACCGATCAAGGTCGGTCAGCTTCCGGTAGGCCGCCAGCATGATCGCTCCGCCCGCCCCAAGCGCCGCCGCTGGCGTCGGGTTGGTGATCCCGCCGAGGATCGAGCCCAGCACGGCCACGATCAGCACCAGCGGCGGAAAGACCACGCGGATGAGCTCGTTCTTGGCGCTCCGCTGCGCCGCAACAGCCGCGCCATAGAGTATGAGCGCGAACGGCACGATCATCAGCAACACGTAGATGCCCGGAGACGTCAGCGGGGAAACCAGAAGAATGTCGACAAGGATCGCGAGGACCACACCGATGCCACCGATCAAGAGCGGCTGCGGATCGGCACTTGGCGCGATGCCGCGAGCCGTTGTCAGCATGAGCGCGAGCAGGATCAGCAGAATTGCCGTGCCGGTGCCGATCGGAGCAGCCGAAGCGACGCGGGCCTCGACGGCCGCCGCGAATTCTTCCTCGGTCAACCTCTGGGATGCCTGAACACCGCCTGCAGCATCGATTTCGGCTTGTTGGGCCACGGCGGCATCCCAGGCCGCCTGCCCGTGCAGTTCGATCATGGAAACCTGGCATTCGGAGCCCACGTTCGTCCGCAGGCTCGCCGTTTGTCCTGCATCGGAAAAGGACGAGACGGTCGTGCTTTGGCTACCAATCACGTTCAAATTGCCGAGAAGGATACTGCCCACGATGATAAGAACCGGCGCTCCGACGAACCATGTGAACGCCTCGCCCCTGGTGATGGGTTCGGATCCGGTCGAGCCCATTTCAACGGCGGGTGCCTTTTCAGGATTGAGCAGCGCGAACCCGAAGGCGTAGAGCGCATAGAGCAACGCCAGCATGATGCCCGGCAGCAGCGCGGCCTGAAAGAGCGTTCCGACCGAAACGACCGCTGGTTCACCCAGAAACGTGAGTGCGTCGCTGCATCCGGCAAGCTGGGCGCGCTCCTCCTGGGCTGCAGAGTAGAGATCACCCGCCAGCGTACCAAGCAGAACGATCACGATTGACGGCGGGATGATCTGCCCCAGAGTGCCCGACGCCGCAATGACGCCGGTGGCAATCTCGGGCGAGTAGTTGTTCCGCAGCATCGTCGGCAGGGCCAGAAGACCCATGGTAACAACCGTCGCGCCGACGATTCCGGTCGAAGCGGCCAGAAAAGCACCAACGACGACGATGGAAACCGCAAGACCGCCGGGCAACGGTCCGAAAACGCGGGCCATCGTAGTCAGCAGGTCGTTGGCGATCTTCGACCGTTCAAGCGTGATCCCCATAAGAACGAACATCAGAACCGCTAGCAGCGTCTCAATGGATTGACCCGCCAGAACCCGTTCGTTCATCCGGTTCACAACGAAGGACACGTTGCGGTCCAGCGCCGTTTCCCAGCCCTGCGGGAACACCGGCTCGCCAATTCGCGGCAGATCGGGGTATCGGAATATCGAAATCGCGTCCGCCTTGATGCCGGAACCCACCAGATCCCTGTAGGCTTGTGAGCCGGTGTCGATCGCCTGGTGGATCAGCAGCCCCGCACTGTCGAGGGCCGCAATTATGGCGAATGAAATCACACCCGCGCCACCGATGGCAAAGGCCACGGGGAAACCCGAAAGAATGCCCCCGAAGAGGCAAATGAAGACGATGATCAGGCCAATCTCTACGCCGTCTAATCCGAATAACATCTGCCCTGCCCCTTAGTGCGCGCCTTCATAGGCTTCTTCGCCCTCGCCCAGGCTGTCGCGGTCGAGGTATTTGTTTTCGCTGCTCTCGCCTTCGACCCATTCCAGATACGAGCGGTAGAAGAAGGAGATGGAATGGAGAAAGACGATCCCGGCAAAGAGCACGAGCAGTATCTTGAAGAGGAAATAGGCATCAAAACCGTTCGGGCTGAAGCCAATGGTCTCCACGTTCCAGCGCAGCGCCCGCGATTTAGCAAGCAAACGATCTAGCGTGTCGGAGGCCGAGGGTTTGGGTACGATCAGGTGCCGCCACAGGAAGTACCAGCCATACATCCAGATCAGCACGGCCATCGGCATCATAAAGAAGAGCGACCCGAACATGTCGATCACCTTCTTGGTTCGGAATTTCACGGCGGAATACACCAGATCGACGCGCACATGCCCGCCCTGAACGAAGGTGTAAGTCACGCAAAGACAGACGACCATCGCGTTGTAAAGCTTTAGTTCCTCTGCGAACCACGAGATGTCCTGCTGGAACGGAATGCCGAACCCAATCGCGATGTCAGGCCGCGTAAAGATCCGCTGCATGAAGACAATGATGATCTGCTGCAGAACCATCAGCAGGCCTGCCCAAGCAAAAAAGCGACCCAGCGAATTCGCGATCACTTCGAGGCCGCGTGTGACGTTCCAGAGAAAGCCGTTGCGGAAGATGCCGATGGCGGTAACGATCAAAAAAATCAGGAAGACGGCAAAGAAGAATTCGACGGACCCGCCGTAGTAGACAAAGCGCATCAACGCCTGTTTGTCCTCGGGTGTGTTGGCCCAGATCACCCAATCGAGCCACTGGCCCGGATGACTGATGGAATACCCGATGTTGTAGACGGCCAGCGCCAACTGCTGCACCGCGGCCCAAAGCCCGTTACCCAAAACGGCCAAGGCTTCGACAAACGTCAGCCCAGCGTCTTCTTCCATGATAACCCCCGTTGAAGCGACCGAAAGCGTTACCGTCGAATGGGCCCCACGCGATCGCGGGGCCCATCGTTGACCGGTCAATCAGCCAATCAGGCAGTAATGCGGTCACGCTGGGCGCGATAGGCACCTTCGGACTTGACGAGCCAGCCCGAGGAGGCCGCCATCGAAGTCTCATAGCTTGCGCGGATCCGGTCGTAGAGTTCGTCACCGTTATACTGGTCTTTGACCGTGACGGCGGCGGCACCCATTGCGTCCCAAACACTGTCCGGGAACTCCAGAACCTTTACGCCACCCGATTGCAGACGCTGCAGCGCCGCACCGTTGTTGTTCAGGAACTGCGCGAGGTTCCACTGGTGGCATTCGCCTGCCGCGATCTCGATAGCCTTCTGCTGCGATGGCGTCAGGCTGTCGAATACGTCGCGGTTGGTGGCCAGTGTCAGACCTGCACCCGGCTCATGCATACCCGCAGTGTAGTAGATCTTGGTGATCTCCTGGAAACCGGCCTTTTCGTCCGCCCATGGGCCGATCCATTCGGTTCCGTCAATCGCACCCGACGCAAGCGCCTGGTAGACCTCGCCGCCGGGCAGGTTCTGAACCGATGCACCCATCTCGCCGATGACCTGGCCACCCATGCCCGGCATGCGGAATTTGAGACCGTTGAAGTCTTCTGGGCCGGTGACTTCTTTCCGGAACCATCCGCCCGCCTGCGCGCCGGTATTGCCAGCCAGGAAGGATTTCAGGCCAAAGATCTCGCCCAGCTCATCGTGCAGCGCGGCGCCGTCACCATGGTAGTACCAGTTGACGAGCTCCTGTGCGGTCATGCCGAACGGAACCGAGGTAAAGAAAAAGTAACCGGGATGCTGGCTGCCGAAATAGTAGTCAGCCGCGTGGTACATGTCGGCCTGACCGGATGTGACGGCGTCAAAAACCTCAAAGGCACCAACGAGTTCACCCGCTGCCTTAATGTCGACCGTCAGCTGACCATCCGTCAGTTCGGTAACCGATGTTGCCGCGCGCTCGGCTGCGTCAAAAACGCCCGCAAGACCACGGCCCCATGACGTAACCATGGTCAATGTCCGCTTGCCTTGCGCATAAGCTGGTGCCGCGAGCGTGGTGGCTGCAGCTGCACCACCGCCAAGCGCCGACGTCTTCAAGAATGAACGACGATCCATAGAGATACTCCTCCCAATTTGATGCCCGTCCCGTGAGCCAGTCCGGGCGGATCGTTTAAAGTGCCGCGATCCTAGCGAAAGCGGACTTGATTGAAATACCTAGTACTACGTAGTGGATACTGAATTTGTCCGGGCTGGACGAATTAATTCTACTTTGTGGCGAAACCTCAGGTCAATCAAAGCCTTGTCACTTGGTCCTTTGGGCCCTCTGGCCTCTTTGATTCGACCGAAAAGCCGCGTATCGAAACCTTTATGCGCAAGCTCTTGTTAAGCATACGGCTGTCCTACGCTCAGAAATTGTCCCTCGTGGCGACAATTCCACTGCTGCTCGCCGTTTGCTGCATTGCATTGCTGGTGGCGCTGCAATCCCGCGCTTTGGCCGAACGCGAGATCCGGACGCTCGAAACTCAATTGATCGAGGCGAAAAAGGCGGAGCTGCGCAATTACGTGACGCAGGCCCGCAACGGGTTCTATTTCATCTACGGTTCAGCCGCGCCCGACGATCAGGCGGCTAAGGACCAGGTGGCACAGATCCTTGCTGCGATGATCTATGGCGAGGAAGGGTTCTTTTTCGTTTACGATTATGAAGGCACCAATCTCGTCAGCCCGCGCCAGACCGAAATGATCAACCAGAACTGGTCTGGTCTGGCCGACAGCGAGGGCACGCCAATCGTCGACGAGTTCATCGACCTCGCGCGGCAGGGATCGGGCTATCACACCCATCTTTGGCCCAAGCCATCAACCGGCGAAGAGGCTCGGATGATAACCTTCGTTCTGGGCTTTCAGGACTGGAGATGGGCCGTGGGCACCGGCGTCTTTATTGATGACGTGCTGGCCTCGGTCGCGGCTGCACGCGCGGATGTCGAAACCCGGGTGACCCGGACATTCCTCTACATCCTCGCGATAACGCTGGCCGCCCTTCTACTGGTTTTCGGCTCCGGCATGCTGATTAACATCAGGGAACGGCGTCTCGCGGATGCCAAGCTAAAAAACCTCACCCAGCGGGTATTCGACGCTCAGGAAGAGGAACGCGGGCGCGTTGCCCGGGAATTGCACGACGGGATCAGCCAGATCCTTGTTGGCGTCCGCTTTGCGCTTGAATCCGCACGGCGCAAGTTGGAACGCGGGACCGGCAGCGTCAGCGAGCCCCTTGGTCAGGGCATCGACAACCTCGGCACCGCCATCAGCGAAGTCCGCCGTATCAGCCGCGACCTTCGTCCCGGCATTCTGGACGACCTGGGGCTTGGGCCCGCAGTCAAGACACTGGCTGAAGATTTCGAACAGCGAACCGGCATCAAGACCCATTTCAAAACGGTGGTCTTCCGCAACCGTCTGGATCCCGAAGCCAAGACCGCCCTCTATCGGATCGCACAGGAGGCGTTGACGAACATCGAACGGCACGCCGCCGCGACCGAGGTTTCGGTCGACCTGCGCGGGCACAAGCGCGGCGCCACGCTTCGGATCGCAGACAATGGTGTTGGCATCGCACCAGAAGCGCGCCGGGCCGCGGGCCTCGGTCTGCGCAACATGCAGGAACGGGTGGAACAGTTGGACGGGACCATGCGGCTCTTGTCCGCCAAAGGAACGGGTACAGTCATCGAGGCAACGGTCCCACTGGCTCACTTGCTGGCGCCGAACGAGATTGCGGAAAAAGAAGAAAGGGCAAAGGCATGATCCGCGTCTTAATCGTCGACGATCATCCCATGGTGGCTCAGGGCATTCAGTCCGTGCTGGATGATGAGCCGGGCATTGACGTGATCGGAACGCTGAACACCGGTCGTGCCGTGATCGACCGGCTGGACGAATTGCGTCCCGATGTCATCCTGATGGATCTGAACATGCCCGAGATGGGCGGCCTGACGGCAACCGAGATCGTGATGGAGCGTCGACCCGAAACCCGCGTTTTGATCCTGTCGATGCATGACAGCCCGGAATACATTGCCTCGGCTCTCAATCATGGGGCGCGTGGATACGTGCTGAAGGATGTGCCGACCGACGAGATCAAAAAAGCGATCGATGTGGTCATGATGGGCGAGCGCTATCTCTGCACGGGCGCGCAGGGTTCGCTCTCGCCCAAGGAAGATGGCGCGCGCGATGCACTGACCGAACGAGAGCAGACCATTTTGCTGCAATTGGCCCAGGGCAAGTCCAACAAGGAAGTGGCCAATATCCTCGAAATCTCGGTCCGGACGGTGGAAACGCATCGAAAGAATATCAAGCGCAAACTGGGCATCTCGAGCACGGCGGGGCTCACCCGTTACGCACTCGAACATGGCGTGCTGCAAGGCACGGGCACGCCGCTTTAAGCGGGTTCTTTCCTAACGCCGCTGCTTAGCGCAATAAAATTACAAATTTTATTGGCTGCCGGACATAATTTTCGGGTTTTCGCTGTTGACGCCGTTCGGCGCCCCACCTAATCTGCGCCGCAGCATGAAGGAGCCGTCGGGCATGAACAGCCTAGTCGTCATCGTAGTAGGAATGCGCATGGGCCGGTAACGGAAATCCAGACCGAGACCCATGCGCCCCCGAGTAACTCCGGGGGCTTTTTTATGCGAACGAGAAACGTCAAAGCGGAGCACGCGACATGACACGTCAGATGACCGGAGCGAAAATGGTGGTTCAAGCCTTGATCGATCAGGGCGTGGACACGGTATTCGGATATCCTGGCGGCGCCGTGCTGCCGATTTACGACGAGGTATTCAAACAGAACGCCATCCGCCACATCCTTGTCAGGCACGAACAGGGCGCGGTTCATGCGGCCGAGGGGTATGCCCGCGCCACAGGCAAGCCGGGCGTCGTTCTGGTGACATCCGGCCCCGGCGCGACCAACGCGGTAACCGGTCTGACCGATGCGCTGATGGATTCGATCCCGATCATCGTTCTGACCGGTCAGGTCCCGACCTTCATGATCGGTTCAGACGCCTTTCAGGAAGCGGACACCGTCGGCATCACCCGCCCCTGCACCAAGCATAACTGGTTGGTCAAAGAGACCGATCACCTGAGCGCGGTCATCCATGAGGCATTTCACGTGGCCACGTCGGGCCGCCCCGGCCCCGTTCTGGTAGACATCCCCAAGGACGTTCAGTTCGCGACCGGCGAGTATTCGGGCGCGAAACCGTCCGCATCGCATTATCAGCCGCGGCTCAAGGGCGACATGGACGCGATAACCGAACTGGTCGCAGCCATCGAAACGGCCAAAAAACCAGTCTTCTACACCGGCGGCGGCGTCATCAATTCCGGCCCCGCGGCCAGCCAGCTCTTGCGCGAACTGGTGGACGCCACCGGCTTCCCCATCACCTCGACCTTGATGGGCCTTGGCTGCTACCCCGCCTCGGGCGAAAAATGGTTAGGAATGCTTGGCATGCATGGGCTCTACGAAGCCAACATGGCAATGCATGGCTGCGATCTGATGATCAACATCGGGGCCCGCTTTGACGACCGGATAACCGGGCGCATCGATGCCTTCAGCCCCAACTCGATCAAGGCGCATGTCGATATCGATCCATCGTCGATCAACAAGGTGATCAAGGCTGACATTCCTATCATCGGGGATGTCGCTCATGTTCTCGAGGATGTTCTCAAGGTCTGGAAATCCCGTGGTCGCAAGACCGAGGTCGAAGCCGTCAGAGGCTGGTGGAGTCAGATCGAGGAATGGCAGAAGGTCGAGTGCCTGCGGTACAAACCGTCCGCCAAATCGATTAAGCCGCAACATGCTCTGGAACGGCTGGAGGCCCTCACCAAGCAGTACGACCGTTACATCTGCACCGAGGTCGGGCAACATCAGATGTGGGCCGCGCAATATCTTGGGTTCGAAGATCCGAACCGCTGGATGACTTCAGGTGGCCTCGGCACGATGGGCTACGGGTTTCCTGCCTCCATCGGCGTTCAGCTGGGCCATCCGGATGCGCTGGTCATTAATGTTGCGGGTGAGGCATCGTGGCTAATGAACATGCAGGAGATGGGTACGGCCGTTCAGTATATGCTGCCGGTCAAGCAATTCATCCTGAACAACGAACGCCTCGGGATGGTGCGCCAGTGGCAGGAGCTGCTGCACGGTGAACGCTATAGCCATTCCTGGTCCGAAGCCCTGCCTGACTTTGTCAAACTGGCCGAAGCCTTCGGGGCCAAGGGCATCATTTGCAGCGACCCCGACGAACTCGACGATGCGATCATGGAGATGATCAACCATAATGGGCCCGTGATCTTCGACTGCGTGGTCGAGAAGCACGAAAACTGCTTCCCCATGATCCCGTCAGGCAAGGCGCATAATGAGATGCTGCTGGGCGAAGCCGACACGCAGGGCGTGATTGACGCGAAGGGAAGTGTTCTGGTCTAGCGGCTGGAGGGTCAGCCGGCCCCTCCCATTCTCGTGACCTCCGAACGATGCGGAATTCCCGCGCTACGGCTAGCGCGGTCGGTTCTCCGCAGCCAAATCCAGGCGCCTCAGCTCAATGCGGCGATCACCGCGTCAACTGTCGTGACATCGGCGACGTTCTGCATCGCGTATTCTATCGACGCCCGGTGCCAGTCCTCGTTCATGGTCGAGCAGGCATCTTCCGGCACGATCACCCTGAAGCCTTTGTCCGCGGCCGTCCGCGCCGTGTGTTCAACACTCATATTGGTCCAGCTGCCGCAATTGATGAGGGTCGTCCGACCCCCGTGGTGAAGATAGCTCTCCAGCCGCGATGTCTCCCATGCACTCATCGACATCTTCTCGACAATGAGGTCACCCGGCTGCGGTTCAACTCCCGGCACCGGTTTGACGCCCCAGGTTCCCCTGACCAGTGCGTTTTCTCCCTTCAGTCCCTGGAAAAGCGGCGCATGCTGCGCCAGTTGCGGATGTCCGGTTTCGCAAACCATCCAGACATGCAGGACCATGACGCCCTTGGCTCTGGCGGCGGCGGCCAGCCGCTTCGCGTTTTCCACCACGTTCTGCGCCCGGGCGTGATCGGGCGCCCCGGTTTCCGCAAACGCCCCGCCGTCCATCATGACATCGTTCTGGAGGTCTTGGATGACAAGAGCCGTCTTCGCCCCCTCGATCCTATGGTCCAATCGGGTCTTTACAAGTGGAGAAGCAGGTTTCGCGGCCTGAGCCTGCCCAGCAGCCTGCGTCGACGGAGACTTAGGCGTCATGAATGGTTCGATCCGTCCCCTTGTCTTGGTCTGGATCGAATAGACCGACGTCGTCGCACAGACATATAGGGTCGACCAGTCCTCGCCGCCCCAATGCAGGTTCGCTGCCTTTTCGGGAATGGCAATCTCGCCCAGCTTGATCCCATCAAAGCTATAGACCCAGATCCCGCCCGGAGCCGTAACATAGACGTTCCCCTCGACATCACTCTTCATGCCGTCGGGCACGCCCTCGCGTCGGTCCTCGACGATTCCGCTGGCAAAGATCCGGGCGTTGGTCAGCATTCCATCCAGGGCGACATCAAACATCCGGATATTCGCCTGCTCAGTGTCGTTGACCCACAGCCACCGTTCGCACGGAGAGAAACAAAGCCCGTTTGGTTGCGTGAACATATAGCGATCACTGACCAACTGCGCCTCGTCCCCTGGCCTATGATCGGGGGCCAGCCGATAAACCCCCTGAAACCCCAGCTGGGTTTGTCTTGGCACGCCAAAGTGTTCCATCCGGCCATAGGTAGGGTCAGTGAAATAGATGGACCCGTCCTTTCCGACCACGATGTCGTTGGGGGAATTCAGCTCGCGGCCCTCGAAATGACTGGCAAGTACGTCTCGCGATCCATCCGGACGGAACCGCGCGACCGAAGATGTCGAATGCTCGCAGACCAGCAGGTTCAGCTCTGCGTCGTATGTCATGCCGTTGCCCTTGTTCGAGGGCTTCAGAACCTCCTCGACGCGCCCGCTCTCCGGGCTGTATCGACGCCGGACATCGGCGGGCATGTCGGAAAAGATCAGATTCCCCTGCGTCGGATGCCAAAGGGGGCCTTCAGTGAACGTATAGCCGGTGCCGATTTGGCGCACCGGTTCGTGTTCGCCAACCAGGCTGTGAAATCTGGCGTCAATCGCTTTGTGGGCCATGTCGTTATCCCGGATGCGCGTTCAAAACCGCATCACGCGGCAAACCAGTGCCGGTCAGGCGGGGTTTCGGTCATCGGACCGGGCACGGACATTCCCAGGCGCCCAACGACCTGCTGGTTTTCGATCTTTGCTGGCCGGTCATGGACAGGCAGAAGGAACCGGTAATTGTTCAGCAGCTTCTTGATTGCGCCCTTTTCTTCCCGCTTGCTGCCAGCGTGATTGCCGGTGACCCGCGGCTCCATCCAGTTGTTTGTGTAAACGTGGTTCACGATCTGATCGTTGAAGTCATAGATCACATCACCGCAAATACAGGCCAGACCCTCGGCGGTCTCGACGATGACGTTCATCGACCCCTCGGTATGGGCTCCGGCCGCCTCACACCACACACCGGGAATGATTTCTTCGGCTCCGGTGATTTCAAGATCGAGAAAACGCATGGCCTCGGGCTCATAGATCCGTTCGACCAGGTGCATGATGTCGGGCTTTGGATACTGAGGATACATGATGCCCGATACCGAAAACTCCATCTCCCTCCTGTTCAGAACGACCGTGGTGTTCATGGGAAAGAGATCGTCCTTGCCGGCATGATCGATATGCAGATGGGTGTGCAGAATATAGCGAATGTCGCCCAGCTTGAGACCGTGTTTCGCAAGTTGGTTTTCAATCATATTGTCATGGAATTGCAGACCGCGCATGCCAAGGCTCTCCATGATGGCATTGTCGCGGTACCCTGTGTCGACCAAAACAGGATAGGTGCCCCCGGTGATGAGAAACCCGTAAACCGGCACGCGCCGTACGCGGCCACACTCGTGGCCCAGCACCAGAAAACTGGTTTCCAGTTCGATATCCCCGTAATCGAGAACGTGAATTTGCAAGGCCATAACTGTCCCTCCGTCTTGCGTTTCAATCCAGCCGGTAAATCCGGGCTGCGGTGTCGTGAAAAATCGCCTTTTGCTGCGGTGTGCTGAGCTTGGACGTTCCAGCACGGAACGCAGCGAACAAATCGGAATAGCTGGTCCAGATCTTTTCGATGGGAAAGTTCGATCCGAACATGCAGCGCTTGGCACCGAAGATCTCGAGCGTCTCGGCAATCATTTCGGCGACAAAGACCGGATCGTTACGGTGAATGAAGGTGCCAAATGCCGACAGCTTGGTGACGATGTTCTTTTCTGCAGCAAGCTGCTTCATACCCTTGCGCCATGCGGTCCAGCCGCCGTCTGACGTATCCTCCAGCATGCCAGCGTGCTGAAGGATGAAGGTCACATCCGGACAGCGGGCGGCAAGTTCGGCCGCGCCCTCCATCTGAGGCGCAAAGACCTGGAGATCGAAGGTCCAATCATAGTCCGCCAACCGCGCGATATTGGCCTGAACCTTGGAATCCCGAGCCAGATCAGCGCGCGGCGCAAAGCGGTAAAGCGGGTTTTCATGCCAGTGCAGTTGTTGGCGAATGCCGCGCATCAGGGGATATTTTTTCAACCTGTCTAGCTGTGGCCGAACTTCGTCTGTCGTGAAATCGGCGTAGCCCACAATACCGGCGATCATCCCGCTGCGATCCGCGACCGACTGCACCCACGCGACCTCGTCCTCGAACCAGTTGGGCGCCCAATTGGCCTGAACATAAACGGAGCGTTCAATACCCGTGCCCTTTAGATCGGCAATGTATTCGTCGATCAGGTAGTCCCGCTTGATCGATCCATAAGACCCAAAGATTCGAGGCTGCTCCGGCCCGAGTAGCCAGGGCAGATCCTTCTGCAGCCAGATATGATGGTGCGCGTCAATCATTCGGGGCCCGACAGGTTCAGAATATGATCGGCAACAGCGGCCACGTTCGACCCGTCGCCGAGTTGCGCGACGTGCTGCACGACGTGCGACATCGCCTGTGTTTCAGGGCGATAAGCAGGATCACCAGCAAGCGGCGTCAACCAGTCTAACCGCCAGGCGAGCCGGTCCAGTTTTTCCGTTGCAGAAATCAGCATATCGGGCGCGTCGCGCTCAAGCCCATCTGACAGGACGACAACAGCCGCCCCCCGGGCAAACCCGACAAAGCGCGGAATTCGCAGAAACGCATCCAAAGCGGCACCCAACCGCGTGCCACCATCGATATCTGCCACCAGGGCCGCAGCTCGGTTCAACGCTCGCGCCCTGTCACCAGGCTGTAGCGCGGGGGTCAGTCGGGTCAGCCGCGTGCCCAGCGTAAAGACCTCGACCCGCTCGGCGATCTGCACAACCGCATAGGCGAGACGCAGCGCGCTTTCGGTTTGCTCTTCCATCGATCCCGACACGTCGATAAGCAAGAGCAGCTTTCGCTGTCGGCGTTTTCGGCTGGACTGGCATAGCCGAAGAACTTCGCCTTCGTATCGCGCCGCCTGCCGCAAGGTCCGACGTATATCGAGCCTGTCTCCGGTCTTCGCGGGCCTTCTCCGGTAGCTGGCACGCCTTGGTAGGCGTCGCGGGGCGCGGCGCGCAAAATCGGCAAGCGCCCGGGTTTCGGCTCCCGGCGAAAGCGTCCGATAGCCAAGCCGGTCGGTGGCACTGGCCTCGTCGCCGACCTCACGGTCATCCTCGTCGCTTTCAGCTTCGCCTGCTTCGCCGCTCGGCTCATGCACCTCGAATTCGTCGTCCTCGGTACCGATTGCCGGTGCCGCCGCACTCAGCCCCATAAAAATAGCGCGAAAAACAGCATCATACTCAGCCCGCCGCTCGGGCGGTATAGCAAAGAGTGCGAGGCCCGCTTTGTGAATATCGAGGATCGTCCCGGGACCAAGAAGCTCGACAGCGGCGATGAAACCGATCGTCTGATCCGGCGCTATCGCGAAACCCGAACGCCGAAGCGTTTGGGCGAATTCCAACATGGGGGCAACGGGTTGCGGGAGGTTTTTCATGCTGCTTCCCCCGGCAGGATCGCGGCGAACCGGTCTTGAAGATAGGTCAGATCGTCATGGTCTTTCAGCGCAACGCCGATCGACCGCAAAAAAGCCTGGGGCCAGGTCACTCCCTGACTGTTCAGAAGCGTTGCGGCCTCGGCCCATTCCACGGTTTCGGCCACGCCAGGCGGTTTTGCCAGCGGTTCCATGCGCATGTGGTTGACCGACGCGACAACGGCCCGCGCTGTGGCCTCAGCCACGGATGACGCCCGAGCCATCACAATACGGGCCTCAAGCTCGGCATCCGGATAGTCGATCCAGTGATAAACGCAGCGACGCCGCAGCGCCTCGTGCAATTCGCGTGTCCGGTTCGAGGTCAGAACCACCACCGGCGGTCGCTCAGCCCGCGTCGTCCCTATTTCCGGAATTGAAATCGTGAAGTCCGATAGAAACTCCAAAAGGAAAGCCTCGAACTCGTGATCGGAACGGTCAATCTCATCGATCAAGAGAAGCGTACGGTCTGGCGCCCGAAGGGCTTTGAGCATCGGACGTTCCAGAAGATAGTCATCGCCGTAGACGTCAAGCGATCCACCCTCGACCTGTCGCAAGGCAAGCAATTGACGCGGATAGTTCCACTCGTAAAGCGCCGCCGCGGCATCGATTCCTTCGTAACATTGCAGCCGCAGCACATCCCGGCCAAGAACGCCGCCCAAAGCCTTGGCCGCCTCGGTCTTGCCGACGCCGGGAGCACCTTCCAGAAGAAGAGGTTTTCCGAGAGCGAGGGCCAGATAGGCCGCCGTTGAAAGCGCATCATCCGCCAGGTACTGGGCTGCCTCGAATGCGCCGCGCAGTTCGGCCGGGCTCCCGATGCCGGCAATGTTGCGAGAGACGGCCATGGCCTAGCGCCGCCCCTGCGGCCGGGCGCCGCCGTTGGACTGAATGCCCCTCAAGATCTTTTCCGGGGTGATGGGCAGCTTATCGACCCTCACCCCGACCGCGTTGTAGACCGCGTTGGTAATGGCGGGAAGAACCGGATTTGCGCACATCTCTCCCGGGCCCTTTCCGCCATAGGGGGCATCCTCTGCTGGCCGCTCCAAGACGGCCACATTGTGGCTCACAATCTCGCCCGGGCCTGGCATGAGGTAGTGGTTGAAATCGACAGGCCGATGATCCCGTTTGGGATAGTAAGGCTCGGTCGTTTCATAGAGCGCGTGACTGACCCCCATCCATGCACCGCCGATCAATTGCTGTTCGACCAGCTTTGGGTTTAGTGCGCGCCCGACCTCATACGCCGAGTTGATCTCGGTCACTTCCACCTCGCCCGTCTCGTCATCCACCGTCAGGTCGACGACAAGCGCGGCATGAGCAAAACAGCTGACCGGTGTCATTTCGCCGGTATCCGGATCGGCTTCGTTCGGAGGTATCAGAAAGATGCCCCTACCCGACAGCGTTCGGCCTTGCTTGAACTGCGCCGCAATCGCCGTCTCGGCAATCGTGATCGAACGGCCGGGTGCGCCTTTGACGTGGATGTTGCCCGCGCCATCGGTATCGAGGTCGGCCGCGTTGACCTCAAGCTCCTCCGCCGCCGCATCAAGCATCTGTTGCCGGGCCTCGTTTGCGGCCCGGATCACGGCATTGCCGACCCGGTGCGTACCACGGGAGGCAAAGGAACCCATGCAATGGGGGCCGGTGTCGCTATCGGCAGTATCGACATAAACATCTTCAACCGGAACACCCAGAGTTTCCGAAGCGATCTGTCGACTTACCGATTTCATGCCCTGACCCAGATCGATCGACGACAGGGTCACCATGAATTTCCCATCAGGCGTTGAATGGACAAGCGCCTGGCTGGGGTCACCGCCAAGGTTCATGCCGATCGGATAGTTTATCGCTGCAAATCCGCGTCCTTGGTGTATGGCCATTTCAGCGCCTCCTTGTGCCGGAAATGAAGCGTGATGCGCCGGGCCGTTTGACGCCTCGCTGAAATGGTTGATCAGGTTTGTAAGGCTTCGTTTCTGCGGCGGGTTTCGGTTCTGTGGACAGCTGAGCGGCCGGAGCGCCGGGCTGCCTTACGGGTTGGGGTGCCAGATCTCTCGCCGGGGCTGGTTGCTGAGCTTGCGCTGACGCGACCGGCATAGACGGTCCTGCCGGCGCCGGGGCTGGCCGCGGCATGGGCGAATTCACAGCCGGCGCGGCGACGGGTTCTGTCGCTATCGCATGACCCAGACGCGCAGGATCAATCTCCATATCCGGTCGTTGCGGCGGCGCAGCGCCCTCGGCCTGTCTGGATGTCCCTGCGGTAACTCTGCGTGTCCCATTTTTTGCCGGGGCCGCTTCGCTCACGCGTCCCGCGCGCCGCGCTCCGATTTCACCCTCGGCATCGGTTACCGTTTCCGGAATCAGCGATTTCTCTGCCGTACCACCACCGATCTTGGAAGACGCCGCAGAGTATTCGGCACCAATCACCCACCCGGCTTTGTGCGCCGCGACCTGGCAGCACTCGATCAGAGCAGTGTTTTTTGCAACCCGCCGATGCGCCTTCATGTCGCCATCGCGGTAAGCGTTGAGAATTCGGAACTCGATCGGGTCCATCCCAACAACGTCTGCACCGCGATCCATGTGGCACTCGATGGAAAAATCTACGCCCGTGATGCCGAATCCTCGCATCGCGGTTGCCGGAGTTCTGTTGGTGAACACGCAATAGACGTTGGCGGACACGTTTGGGATCGAATACGGCCCGGGCAGGTGCCCCACCCCCTTAATAATCGCATAGGACGACAGCCTGGTGTAGGCGCCGGCGTCGAAGAAGCCCGTAAACTCGCGCGCGACGATGCGACCGTCATTCATTATACCGTCTTTGATGCGCCAGCGCTCTGCGCCGCGGGGCGCCCCCACCTGCATCTCTTCTTCCCGGTCCCAGGCGAACCTGACCGGACGCCCGGTCAGAAGGGAACCAAGAACGGCCATCGGCTCGACGATACTGTCGACCTTGCCGCCAAAGCCGCCGCCCACGGTCCCACCGATGAAATGCAACCGCGATGACGGAATGTTCAGGAACTTCGCCGTGGTCCCGAGGGAGAAGAACAGCGCCTGGGTACTGGTGTAGCACACAAAGCGATCGTTGGTTTCGGGCGCCGCAATAGCACCGCACGTCTCGACCGGCGCCTGTTCAATGGGCGACATCTCATATTCGGCTTCGACGATCTGATCCGCCCGCGCGAAAGCCGCATTCACGTCCCCAAACCGCAGCTTCTGGTGATCGTATCGGTTGTGATAGTCGAATGTGTTATTGGGGTAAGTCTCGTTAACCACCGGCGCGCCAGGCTTTAGTGCCTCTTCGACGTCAAGGACATGCGGCAGTACCTCCCAATCCACTCGGATTGCTTCGACTGCCGCGCGGGCCTGCAGCTCGGTATCGGCGATCACTGCTGCGACGGGCTCCCCCATGTAGGTGACCTTTTCGGGCGAGAGAAGCGGTTCGTCGTCCCTGCCGAAGTTAATCAGCGACAAGAGCGTGTTGATATTGTGCGGCACATCCTTCGGCAGAACCACGCGCCGGACGCCCCGCATCCGTTCGGCCTGAGAGATGTCAACCGACCGGATATGGGCATGGTGGTGGGGCGAACGCACGGCGCGCATGTGCAGAAGACCGTCGAACAGGTGATCGTCGTAATACGCCGTACGCCCGGTGACGTGACCTAGAATGTCCTGGCGGATTGTCGGCTTGCCGATCTCGTTGAGATCGTCGTCGCGCTCGTCGGCAAAGAGATCCTTGCGCATCTCAAAGCTGGACATCAGACCGCCCTCCCCTGTATGCGCGCCGCAGCTGCAAGAATGGCGTTCACGATAGGCTCATAGCCGGTGCATCGGCAGAGATTGCCAGAGATCGCCTCGATCACGTCATACCGCGTCGGGTTCGGATTGTGGTCGAGCAGCGCCTTGGCAGCCATCAGCATTCCCGAAGTGCAGAACCCACACTGGGCGGCAAAACCTTCCATGAAGGCCTGTTGCAAAGGATGCAGATCGGGCCCACCGGCAAGACCGCCGGTCGTGTCAATACGTGCACCTTCGGCCGTTTCAGCAAGTGTCATGCATGCAAGGCGCACCTCACCATCAAACAAAACCGTGCAGCTGCCACATGTGCCCTGCGCGCACCCCTGCTTGGGCGAGAGATCTCCCACGCCACGGCGCAGCACATCCAGCAGATTGGCACCGGGATCGACGAACACCGCAGTTTCCGCATCGTTCAATGTGAAGGTGACGGGGGTCTTGGCCATCAGACACGCCTTTCCTGAAGAAGCAGCCGCTTGAGGTGAACGGACGCGACAGCGTTCCGGTACCAGGCGCTGGCAAGCGGATCATCTACAGGTGCAAGGCCCTCGGTGCATACTTCCAGCGCCCGCGCGATCCCGTTTTCATCAAGGCTTGCCCCTGCAAGCGCCGCCTCGGTCGCCTTGGCGCGCAGGGGAGTCGGGCCCATGGCTCCGAACGCGATGCGCGGGTCGCCCAAGCGGCTTGGCCCACCCGGCAACCAAGCGGCAATCGACATCACCGAAACGCCCTTTGGCCTTGTGCGGCTGACCTTGGCAAAGCGGAATTCGCCCGCTGAAATACGGGGGATGCTCACGGCAGCGACCAGGCCCGTCGCGCTGTCGCGCCGCGTCAAGAAGGACTCTAGCAGTTCGGAGCGGCCGTCCGTCCATTGTACCTCCGCATCGAGGGCAAGCAGCGCGGTTGCGAAATCGCCATAAGGGTGCGGTGCGAAGAGGTTGCCGCCCACGGTTGCCATATTGCGGATGGCCGGCCCGCCAATGGCCCGGGCTGCCGGTGCGAGAGCGCCGAGATCAGGTGAAGCGATGATGTCCGACATCGTCGCCCCCGCCCCGATCCGAATCCGGGGGCCCTCGCTGCGGATTTGGCGCAGATCGCTATCGGTCGTCCGCAGGATCCTGTCGATTCCATGAGCGCCGTAATTGACGTCCCGCATCACCAGCGTACCGCCCGCGAGATACCTTGCCCGTCCGCTCATCGCGCCAGCGGCAGCGCTCAGCGTGGAAAACGTTTCGACGCTCAGCATTTCAGGTCTCCTGTTCCATGTGCGCGCGGATCGCTTCAAAGCCCGCATCGTAAATGTTGCTGCCGACCATGTCGGCGAGGTCATCCTCCTGCCCCTTCGGCGTATCGAAGCGGCTCTCCCATTCCCAAAAGGTCTGATCACCGTCGGTGACAGGGAAGAGACGAACGTGAGCGACATAGTTGAAAAGCGGGATGGGCGTGTCGAGCAGGCAGTAGCTGTAGGTCGTCTCCAGATCCGAAAGCGTCAGCAGCTGTTCGCGCAACTCCGCCCCATCATAGAGTTTGAAACGCCGCACACAGCCGACCCTGTCCGACGAATGCCCCCGCTCAACTTGGCTCGCGGCAATGGCGGGATGCCAGCGGTCGTGGCCGTTGAAATCACGCAGCACGTCCCATACCGCCTCAAGCGGTTGATCCAGAACGGTGCTGCGGACGACTTTGACCACGACCGGCGCCCTTATTTGAATTTCATGTCTGCCGGATCGAACGTGGTGACCTGAACGTACATCAGGCCATCCTCGGTCACGTAAGCATCGGCGCCCTTGTAGGGCTCGGCCAGCCAATCGGCCTCGACCCGCCATGACACGTTGACCGTATCGCCCACCTTCTTGACCTTTTCGGCTATGAAGGTCGCACCCAGAAAACCGCCTTCTTCCCTTGGTGTACAGAAACCTGCGAAGACGTCGCCGATCGCCGCGCGTCCCTCGACCCAGACGCCGTTCGGCAGAATGAAGAGCACCTCTTCTGGATACTGCGCCATCAGGCGGTCCCAATCGCAGGCGTTGAGCGCTTCGATATGCTCGAACGTCACCATCTCGGCGTTTGGCTGGATCTTGAGCGGCGGCAGCGTTCTGGCATGCCCATCAGCCATTGCGGGCGTGCCAAGAGCCGCAACAGCCGCAAGTGTCGAAAATGTCTTTTTCATCATCATTCTCCCGGTTGTCTGCTCGCAGGTTCAGCTTCCGAAATGCCTCTTGAGCGCGTCAAAGCCACCCTGAAAAACATCCGTTCCAATTCCGTTCACCAGCCCGTCCTCATCGCCCGGATCGCACGAAAACTCTGCCGACCATTCGACGAAACAGCGGGGTCCGTCGGTCACAGGCGTCAGCCGCAAGGTCGCGATGTAATCGCTCAACGGCATGGGGCTTTCGAGGATGGAGTAAGTGCAAAACATGTCATAGTCGCTCAGCCCCAAAAGCTGTTCACGCAAGCCGTCGCCGTTCTGAAGATGGAAGTTGCGCACACAGCCGACCTTGTCGGCCGGTAGCGCGTCCTCGATCCGGCTGTCGCGGATACGCGGGTGCCATTTTGGCAAGCCATTGAAGTCACGCACGCGCTCCCAGACCTTGTCGGCCGAGGCGTTGATGACTGAGGAGACGTAAACCCGCGCCATCTACTTCTTGTCCTCCGACGCCTTGCCATTGCCATGCAGGCGCTTGGCTTCGTTGCCTGCGCGCGCCAGATCCTGCGCGTCACGCAGCACGCTGGACTTTGCGAGGTTCGAGCCGTCCACACCGATGTCGCTCAGCAGGCTGTCGATCATCGGGGCCTGCACCCGGTAGCGGAGGGCTGAGTTGATAACTTCGTCGGTCGGGCTGCCCCCGTCGCCGACACCAGCGCCGCCGCCGCCATTTCCACCGAAGCCGTTTCCGCCGCCGCCTACGCCACCCAGTTGCACGATCTTGATCTCATCTATCTTCTCGAGCGGTTTGACCGAAGCAGCAACGATGCCTTCGACATGCTCCAGCATCTTGCGCTTGAAGAGGCTATGCCGCGCCTCATCCGTCAGCACATTCTCGGCCTCGTTGATGAGCTTCTGTGCCTCGGCCTGTACAGCCGCGCGGATCTTCTCAGCCTCGGCGGCGATGCGTTTCTCTTCCGCTTCCTTCTCGGCAAGCGTGACGCCAACAGACTTGCGGCGTGCTGCCACTTCGGTTTCGGTGGCGGTCTTGACCTTCTCGGCGGCCTCGACCGCGCGTGCGCGAGCCTGTTCGGCCTCGATCGCGGCCGCGCTCTCCTCAAGCGATTTCTGATAAAGCGTGATGGCCTTCTCCATCGACGCCTCCTCGATCGTCTTCTCTCGGTCGATCTCAAGCCGACGGCGTTCGATCTGATGACCTATGCGCGCATCATCAAGGCCACGTTCGGACGCGATCTTGGCCCGTTCCACTTCTTCTTGACTGGCGATCTCGGCTTCGCGCAGCGCCTGCACACGTGAGATTTCGAGCTGTTCGATGGCCTTCTTGCGTTCCAGCCGCCTCGCTTCGAGCTCCTGGTCGGCAAGGATCCTTTCGGCGTCGACGGTTTTTTCCTTGGCCACGCGCGCTGCCTCGATTGCCTCATCGGCAGCGATCTGAGCAGCGTCGAGGGTCTTGTTCCTCGAAATCTCCATATCGCGAATACGTTCGTCCCGCGCGATCTTCTCGACGGTAGTCTCAGCCTCTTTCTCTATACGCTGCTGTTCGATCAGGCGTCGCGAGCTGATCTCGGCCGCTTCGATGGCCTCAGTCTTCTCGATCTCGCGCGTGCGGACCTCGGTCTCTTTCGCAATCTCTGCGGCACGCGTCTTGGCCTGTTCAGAGATGCGCGCCGCGTTCACTTGCTCCTGAGCGGAGACATTGGCCACATCGACGGCACGGTTCCGCGCAATCTCCCGTTCGCGCAGGTCCTGCTCATAGGCAATTCGCTCGGCCGCAACCTTCTTCTCCTTGGCGATACGGCCGGCTTCAATAGCCTCGGCCTTGGCGATCTCGGCCGATTCAACAGCGGCTTTGCGTGCAACCTCCCGCTCGTCCGTGCGTTCCTGTGCCTCAATTCGCTCGACGCTCAGCTGCAATTCTTGTGCGATCCGGGCCTTTTCGACTGCCTCGCGGCTGGCGATCTCGGCCTGATCGATCGCTTCGTTCCGCGAGATCTCAAGCGCACGCACGCGCTCTTCCTGCGCGATCTTCTCTTTCGCCGTTTCCTCGGACGCCGCAATCTGCGCCTTGTCGAGGGTCTTCTGACGTTCGATCTCAAGCGTACGCGTCGACTGTTCCGATGCAATCCGCTCGGCCGAAAGCGCCTTTTCTCGTGCAATGCGCGCGGCTTCGGTCGCCTGTTGCGACGCGATTTCGGCCTCTTCCAGCACCTTTTGCCGTTCGATTTCCAGCGCGCGCGTCTCTCGATCGGACGAGATACGTTCGGCGTTGATGGTCTTTTCCTGCTCAATGCGCAGTTTCTCCGCCGCCTCACGGCTGGCGATCTCTGCCTCCTCGATGGCGAGGTTTCGGGCGATCTCTTTCTCTCGCGTCGACCGTTCCAGCGCGATCCGCGCCTCTGTTATCTCTCGTTCTTGCGCGATGCGCGCCTTCTCGATCACTTCGCGGGCCGAGATATCGGCCTCGTCCACGATCCGCTGGCGCTCGATATCCTTGGCCTGGGTCTCCTGATCCTTCGCAATCCGTGCTTCGGTCAATGTCTTTTCCTGCGCGATGCGCGCCTTTTCAACGGCCTCCTTCGCCGCAATATCCGCCGCCTCGGTTTCCTTCTGCGTCTTGATCCGTGTCTCGGTCAGCACCTTCTCCTGCGTGATCCGCGCCTTTTCGACCTGCTCGCGCGTCGCAATTTCAGCCTCATCAATCACGCGCTGGCGCTCGATCTCCTGCTGGCGGATCTTCTTTTCGGATGCGATGCGCGCCTCGGAGATCTGCGCGTCATTGGCGATTCGCGCCGTCTCGATCGCCTCGCGAGAGAGCAGCGAAGCCTGTTCGGCCTCTTTCTCGCGCTCTGACCGTTCGCGGGTCAGTTCAGCCCGCTGTTGCGCACGCCGGAACTCGATATCGCGCTCCTGCTCCAGCCGCGCCTCTTCGCTTTCGCGCTCGATGTTGAGCGACTGCTTTTCGGCCTCGAGGTTACGCGCTCGGATTAACAGGGCAGTCTCCTGTTCGATATCGTTGCGCAACTTGCGGCGACTTTCGATTTCTTGAATCACACTGGTCAGACCTTCGGCATCGAACCGGTTCGACGGGTTGAAGAACTGAATGTCGGTCTGGTCGATATCCGTGACCGCAACGCTTTCGAGCTCGAGCCCGTTCTTGTCGAGCCCCTGTTGTGCTGTCTCAAGCACCTTGGCCACATAGGCATTCCTGTTCTCGTGCAGTTCCTCCATCGTCATCTCGGACGCCACCTGACGCATGGCCGAGATGAACTTGCCGGAGAGGAGCGAATGCAGGCGCTCAGGCTCGAGCGTGCGACGCCCCAGAGTGGATGCGGCCAAACTGACGCTTGCGTGGTCCTGCTTGACCCGAACGTAGAACTCGGCGTCGACGTCGACGCGCATCCGATCCTTGGTGATCAGCGCATCCTCACGCTCGCGGGTGATCGAGAGGTCGAGCGAGTTCATGTTGACTGGTGTGATGTCGTGAATGATCGGCCAGACGAATGCGCCGCCGTCGATCACGACCTTTTCACCTAGGAACCCGGTCCTTACAAAAGCGATTTCCTTCGTTGAGCGCCTGTAGAGCCAGTTCATCACCCAGTAGAGAATGAAGATGACGATAACGGCCAGGATGAGCCAGAGAATGAGTTGTCCGATCAGTTGTCCGGTCATGGGACCCTCCCGCGCGGCCTAGCGGCCGATCTTCTTGAACTTACGCGTCTGTTCGGTCAGCGCGACTTCGGTGGGCAGGCGCTCCATCGAGGAGGCGCCATAGAACCCGTGGCAATTCTTGGTGTTCTTGAGAACGAAATCGGCGTCGTCCGGCATCGCCACAGGCCCGCCATGAACGAGGATGACGGCATGCGGATTGACCGCGAGCGCTGCAGCCGCCCATTTGTCGGTCAGCGCGGGCGCCTGTTCCAGCGTCACCGCCGTTTCCGCCCCGATTGATCCGCCGGTAGTCAGACCCAGATGGACAACGATGATATCGGCCCCGGCCTTAGCCATCGCAGTCGCGTCGTCTTCGGAGAAGACATAGGGCGTGGTTAGCATGTCCTTTTCATACGCCATCGCGATCATGTCCACCTCGAGCTGGTAGGACATGCCCGTCTCTTCGAGATTGGCCCGGAAATTGCCATCGATCAGTCCGACCGTTGGAAAATTCTGCACCCCCGAGAAACCCGCCGCCTTCACCTCGTCGAGAAATTTGTCCATCACACGAAACGGGTCAGAGGCGCAGACACCGGCAAGCACCGGCGTGTCCTTGACAACCGGCAGCACCTCGCCCGCCATTTCCATTACAACGCCGTTGGCGTCTCCGTAGGGCATAAGACCAGCAAGAGATCCTCGCCCTGCCATGCGGTAGCGTCCTGAATTGTAGATGACGATCAGGTCAATCCCGCCCGCCTCTTCGCATTTCGCCGAAAGGCCAGTGCCAGCACCACCACCGATGACCGGCTCACCATCGGCGATCATCTTTCGGTACCTCTGCATCAGCTTGGTGCGATCGAACATATCAGGCTCCTCGGCTCATGCGCGGTTTGGTGCTTTCAAAGGACCGGAAGGCTTTGACGACGAGATCGGCAAATTCGGGATCGTTGATATTTTGGGGGACCCGAACCAGCTGGCGGTTTGCGGTCTGCCGCACCGTCTCCTCGAGCGTTCGGAACAGTGCCGCGTCCGCTTCGGGATCCCAGAACGCCTGACCGGGCGCGTCGAGCAGCGAAACACCGCCTTCCGGCAGAAAGAATCGCACCGGCGCATTCATCTGGTTGAGCTTTTCACCGATGAAGCGTGCCATCTGAACGTTCTCTTCGACCGTTGTGCGCATTAGGGTGATCTGAGGATTGTGTTCATAGAACAGGCGGCCCTGATACTGCGCAGGCACGGTTTCGGGCGCGTTGAAGTTCACCATGTCGAGCGCCCCGCAGGCCCCGATGAACGGCTGACCGGAGGCGATGGCTGCATCGAACCGCGTCTCGTCGGCAGCAAAGACTCCGCCAGCAACCAGATCGCAGACCTCAGTCGTGGTCAGATCCAGAACACCGCTCAGCATGCCCGAAGACAGGAGCTTCTCCATCGACCGCCCGCCAGTACCCGTTGCGTGAAAGACGAGACAGTCGTAGTCATCCTCGAGCTGCGCGGTGACCTGCTGGACGCAAGGTGTCGTGACACCGAACATCGTGATGCCTATGGCCGGTTTGTCGTCCTGGGCCGCAGTTTGTCTACGACGTCCCTTGACCATCCCCGCCATTGCGTGAGCGGCGTTGCCCAGAACCTCGCGCGTGATCGAGTTGATGCCCTGCACATCCGCAACGGCATGCATCATCGTGATATCCGACGGGCCGACATACTGGCCGGTGTTGCCTGATGCGACTGTTGAGACGATGAATTTTGGTATGCCAACCGGAGGCACCCGAAAGCCTGGCGAGACCAGAGCGGTGCCGCCCGAACCCCCTGCCCCGATCAGGCCGGCGACGTCGTCACGCGACCGCACCCAGTTCTCGAACGCGACGGTCATGCCTGCAACTGCCGTGCCCCTGTCACCGGTAAAGACCGCCGCCGCTCCGCGTGGATGGAAGGCGGCAACGGAATGCGGCGGAATCTCGGCCCCAGAAGGTTTGCCACTGGTCGAAAGATCGACGAGCGCCACCCTGACCTCATCGGCCTTGAGGATGTCGCGGATGAAATGCAGCTCGTCCCGCTTGGTATCCAGCGTGCCACAAACATAGACGGTGCCGGTCTTGCGCGCATCCTTCCACTCGGCTGGTGTAGCAGCGGCCTTGGGCGCTTGAACCTCGGTTATAGTCCGTGCTGATTGCTCGATGACGCGGACCGGCACGGGTGGCGACCAGCGCGTCGGGACTTTCGGGTTCGAAAGATAGACCTGCTGCGGCCCCTTGGGCGCTTCCACCTCGACGACATTCTCAATGGGGACATCAGGCGTTTCGTCATGGGCGTGTCGCCCTACGCCCAAAAGCGCCTGCTGCAGGTCCCGATCCGCCGAGAGGACGCCCGCATCCATCACCCGGTTGATCCGGCCATTGACCATGATCGCTACCTGCTCGGCCACGGAACAGGCCACGCCGATGTTCTGCTCGATGACCAGAACGTCGATATCGCCTTCCTGCCCCAGCCGGATCAGCATTTCGGCAACCTGATTGACGATCACAGGAGCGAGGCCCTCGGTCGGTTCGTCCATGACGAGAAGGCGTGGGTTTAAAAGTAACGCACGCCCGATGGCCAGCATCTGCTGTTCACCGCCAGACAGCTGTGCGCCGCCATTCGACTTGCGCTCAGCCAGACGTGGAAAGGTCGAATAGATCCGCTCGATGGTCCAAGGCCCTCTTTTTTGGGCCACCAGCCGCAGGTGTTCGTCAACGGTAAGTGAGCGCCAGAGGCGGCGGCCTTGAGGGACGTAGCCAATGCCCATCCGTGCGATCTCAGATGGCCCGCGCCCGGCAAGAGACTGGCCAGCAAAACTGATAGAACCGCTCGCGACAGGCTCTAGACCCATGATGGCCTTGCAAAGCGTCGTCTTACCCATGCCATTCCGGCCAACAAGAGAGAGAACGCCATGGTCGAGGGTCAGATCGACGCCCTGCAGCGCATGGGAATGGCCATAAAAGACATTCAGGTCGCGCACCTGCAAGACCGGCGCTGAGGGTGTGCGATCACTCATCATCGCCTCCGAGATAAAGCGCCTGAACCTCCGGATCGTCCTCGATCTCGGCGGGCTTTCCTTCCTTGAAGATGCGCCCGTTATGCATCATCGTCACGTATTCCGAGACGCGCAGCGCTACGTCCATGTCGTGTTCGATAATGATGTAGCCGACATGGGAGGGCAGCCCGGTCAGGATTTCGATAAGCTCGGTACGCTCCGCCGGGCTGAGGCCCGCAGCGGGTTCGTCAAAGAGGATAAAACGCGGGGCACCTGAGAGCGCCATCGCAATCTCAAGCTGGCGCTGCTGACCATAGGAAAGATCGGACACCAACGTCTGCGCGGCCTCATCGAGATGCACGACATGCACCAGTTCCTCGGCTGACTGCATCAGCGCCTCGTCGCGCCGCGGTCGGATCATCGAAAACCTTCCGCGCGAGACGCCCCGACAGGCGAGATAGACATTGTCGATAACAGAAAGCCCATTGAAGAGCAGCGAGATCTGGTAGGTGCGGCGCAGACCACGGCGTATTCGTTCCTGCTGCGGAAAGGCGGTGACATCCTCGCCAAAAAAGCGGATCGAACCCGTGGTCGGTGGGAAGTCACCTGTGATGCAGTTAAAAAGCGTTGTCTTGCCCGCACCGTTCGATCCCAAAACCGCGCGCCGTTCGCCCGGGGTGACGGTAAGGTCGATATCGGCCAACGCCGTGAGTGCACCGAAACGCTTGGAAACAGCGCCCAGTTCCAGCGCGTTCGCGGTGCCAGTCCCGCTGTGGCGGTCGTTGACTTGGGCGTCGGTCAGGCTCATGACGCCCCCCGATCGAGGCCCGTGAGGGGATCTTTCATCCGGCTTTCGCGCAGACGTTTCCAAAGGCCAAGCACACCATCGGGCGAGAAAAACACGATGATCAGAAAGCCAAGACCAACGAGCAGCTGAAAGCGTTCACCGCTAAGGCCCAAAGCCACGAGAACGTCGATGGCGAAGGTCTTGAGCAAAACGTAAATGAACGCCCCTATGAAGGCACCGATTGGGTGGCTGAGACCGCCGATCACGGCGATCACAAGGATATCGATGGCCGCTTGTATCCCTACAGTACCAGGCGATATCTGAGCCGATTGCCAGGTCAGCAGGATGCCCCCGATGCCCGCAGGCAGCGCGGCAACGGCGTAGGCCGCGACTCGGTGGGCCGTCACGTTGTAGCCAAGCGCGGCCATGCGCCTTGGGTTGTCCCGGACGCCCTGCAACGCCAGCCCAAAGGGCGCGCGCGAGATGTAGAGGGCACCACAGTAGGCGGCCGCCGCCCAGAAAAGCGTGAGGTAATAGAACCCCTCGGCAGAACGCCAGTTTACCCCAAATAGCCGCGGGGGCAGCACGCCGTTGAAGCCCGAAAAACCGTTGAAGATTTCGTAGTTCTGGCGGGTGAAATAAAAGAACGCTGCCGAGATCGCGAGGGTAATCATGATGGTGTAGATCCCCTCGGTCCGCACGGCGAGCCAACCGATAGCGGTGGCGAACAGGATTGAGATTATGAGGGCCAGTGGGATGACTACGTACCAGGGCCAGCCTTGGGAGATATCGGTGATCGCGCTGTCGCCGAAGACCGCGACCATGTATCCGGCGAGACCGGCAATCGCCATCTGGGCAAGGCTCACCATGCCGCCGTAGCCGGCGAGAAACATGAGGCTGAGCGCGATCATCCCGAGGATGAAACTCCACCCCATGATCTGGAACATCACGAAATTGCTTGCGAATGCGGGCAGAATCAGCAGCAGAGCCCCCACCACCCAATAGGGTGCCGGGATGCGCTCAAGCCACATGCGCTCGTCGACAGCCCGTTTGCGCAGCGCGGGAACTTCGCCGACCGACATCTCAGGCCCTCCCCAAGAGGCCCAGCGGGCGGAAGGCGAGGACCAGAACCATGATGAGGAAGGTGAGCACGACGGCGTATGTGGGGAAGTAGACCGATCCAAACTGCTCGGCCAGCCCGATCAGAAGCGCACCGAGCGCCGCGCCGGGGATCGACCCCATGCCGCCGACGATCACGACGACGAGAGAGGCCAAAAGAAAGCGGATATCCTCGCCCGGCGCAACCGATTGGAAAGTGCCACCGACCACCCCTGCGATGCCGGCAAGCCCCGCACCGAATGCAAAGACGCCAACAAAGACAAGCTGTATGCGCGCACCGGTCGCCGACAGCATGTCCCGGTCATCGACGCCAGCGCGGATCAGCATCCCGATCCGTGTCCTATTGAGTACCAGCCACATCGCGACACCAACGACGACCGATGCGGCGAAGATCACGATACGAACCAACGGGTACTTGAGATAAACCAGCTCCCCGGACGACCGTTTCACGGTCGAGACAAAGAACGTCTCCATCGGTCCGGAGAGCCAGCTGGGAGGAGAGATGTTGAAGAAATCGCCGCCAAATCCCCATAGCATCAGATCGGCCATCACGATTGATATACCGATGGTGACGAGGGTTTGGCGCAAATCCTGTCCCTCCATTCGGCGAAAGACGAAAATCTGCAGCAGGACGCCAAGAAAGCCGACCACGATAAAGGCCACGGGAAACGCGAGCAGCCAGAGCCCGGAGGCCTCGGCCACGAAGTATCCGACATAACCGCCAAACAGATAGAGCGAACCATGCGCGAGGTTCACGTTGCGCATGAGCCCAAAGATCAGGGTAAAGCCACTGGCGACCAGAAAATACAGCCCACCAAGCGTGATCCCGTTGAAAAGCGCGTTCAGAAACACCTTTTTGCGGCCAATCGCATCAACCAGCCACTCCGGCCAGATCGCGAATACCATCCAAAGCAGGACGGCGATCACCAGTCCGATAATCCCAGTCCAAACAGGATAGCTCTGCGCAAACTGCCTCATCGGACCAGCGCCACGCGCGAGGTCAAAAAAAGATCGTTGTCCGACATCACGCCGGAGTTCCTCCCAAACCGAACGTCCAAGCGTTCATGCTTTCCGTTGAGAGAAGCCTATTTCCGGGCCGCTTATCTGGGCATACCCGAAAGTATTGCCTGTTGGCCCAACATAGGAAAACTGACGTCGGCATCGAGCGACACTCTGCGGTACTCGCTAGGTGCTATCCCGACGTTCGAGGAAAAGAACCGCGTGAAGCTGGCCTGTGACGAAAACCCGAGATCGAGCGCGATGTCGGTGACCGATTTCGATGTGGTCAACAGATCCTCAATCGCCTGCTCGCTTCGCAGCGTATTCATATAGATGTTTGGCGTGACACCCATCTGCTGTTTGAACAGCTTAAAGAAGTGCGGGCGCGAAAGACCAACCGACCGGGCAAGATCCTCCATTTCGAATTCTTCGGTCAGATTGTCCTGCATCAGACGCAAGGATCGTCTGACCCGGTAGTCGTTGAAACGGGCATGGGCCAGCGCAGCCACCTGTTTGGCAGAGCGGGTCCAGCTTCGCTCAAAACACTCCCTTGCCAGAGAATAAAGAAGCCCGTCAAAGCGCGCGTCGCCGTCGTCGTTCAAAAGATGTGCCGTAAGCCGCGTCGCCAACTGATGAACGACTGGGGTGACCGCAATGTCTGATCGCCCGAAACGCAGGGCGAACTCGGCCGAGTTGCTGTTTTCAAGAAACCACATCGGCTTGATGTAGAGCACCAGGTTCAGCGATTGCCCGGACGGTGCATTGTCAAAACTGTGTGGTTCCCATGGACTAACGGCAATCGCGGTGTTTTTGTCGTTAAGATACGTCGTCTCACCCACGGTCATGGTCGCCGGTGCTCCGTCTACATGGAACACAAGGTGTCCTTCACGATGCGCATGTTTCACTATCGGCCGGTCAAGCGCATAAAGCGCAGCACGGCCAAACTCGCCATGCGCGACGGATACGGCTTGGCTCATATCCAGTCCTCCCTGATCCGCGCACGCCTTATAATCCGGCGTATTGCAGGCCTTGCAGTCGGCCATACGAAATAGCCTCGTGCAAGGCTTTCGCGACAAGAATCATACGGAGCGTTACATCCGCATGCTCTGAACCACGGAACTATGCGGTGGTGTATGCCGTTTTCACAACGGTGAAGAACTCCTTTGCATAACTGCCCTGCTCACGTGGGCCAAAGCTTGATGATTTCCGCCCGCCAAACGGAACGTGATAATCGACACCGGCCGTTGGAAGGTTGACCATCACCATCCCGGATTCGGATTTCCTTTTGAAATCCGAGGCATACTTCAAGCTGGACGTGCAAATACCGGCAGACAGTCCGAACTCGGTCTCGTTGGCGACTGCAAGAGCCTCGTCGTAGTCGCGAACGCGGATAACCGATGCAACCGGCCCAAAGACCTCTTCGCGATTGATCCTCATGTGTGGCGTAGTGTCCGTTATCAACGCAGGGTTGAGGTAATAGCCGTCGGTCGCTCTGGTCAGCCGATCTCCTCCTGTGCGCAATGTGCCGCCCTCCTGCCGCGCAACTTCGATGTATGCCAGATCCTGCTCCAGCTGATCCTGGCTTGCCACCGGTCCGATTTGACTATCGGGCTCCAGCGCGTGACCAACGCGGGTCGCCCTGATACGTTCCGCCAGATTTTCAACAAAGCGACCGTGAACTCCTTCGGTCACGATCAGGCGTGATGAGGCGGTGCAGCGCTGCCCAGTCGAAAAGTACGCTCCGTTCATTGCTATGTCGGCAGCACGATCGAGATCCGCGTCATCGAGAATGACGAGCGGGTTCTTTCCTCCCATTTCCAGCTGATATCGCCGCATGGCCCGGCTCGATGCATCCGCGACGCGTGCGCCCGTCGCCTGCGAACCCGTGAACGTGATGGCGTCAATCCCGGCATCGTCCAGCATCGCTTGCCCGACAACCGATCCGGGCCCAACGACCAAGTTCAAAACGCCCGCCGGCAGCCCGGCCCGGTGCAGTATTTCTGCGATTTCCCAGGAACATCCAGGTACGAGCTCGGCCGGCTTCAGAACGACCGCGTTGCCGTAGCATATGGCGGGCGCGACCTTCCACGCCGGGATAGCAATGGGAAAGTTCCATGGGGTGATAACGCCGACGACACCGATGGGTTCGCGGGTTACTTCGACCGTTATGTCTGGACGAACCGAAGGAACAACATCGCCGGTAAGGCGCAGGGCTTCACCGGCGAAGAAGTGAAAGATCTGGGCCGCGCGCACTGTCTCACCGACACCTTCGGCCAGAATCTTCCCTTCTTCACGACTAAGAAGGGCGCCGATCTCATCTTTGCGCGCCAGAATCTCATCCCCGGCGGCCTTCAGCACGTCATGACGCTGCTGCGGTGTCGAATGGGACCAGTCCTGAAACGCATCTGCGGCAGCGGCAATGGCCTGCTGTGTTTCAGCCTTGCCAGCCTGCGCATATGCATCAATCACATCCGTGATATCCGATGGGTTCACATTGTCGACGCCGTGGGAGGTGCTGACCCACTCGCCACCGATCAGCAAGGGTTTCATTCCGTGCTCCGCTTCTAAAAGACCGCTTCCATGATCGATCTTGCGCCCGCCGCGCTGGTGTGGATCGCGGTGCTGAGGGGTCCCTCGATTTCCTCGGATGCATTGACGATATCCGCTTCGGTCAGACCCAGTTCCGATAAGCGCGCGGCGAGCGGCAGACTGCAAAGCAAATCCTCGACGCCTTCATCTAGTGGCGCAGTCGTACCAACCGCCAGCATTTGGGCAAGACGCGCCTGACGATCGCTTGGCACGTTGCGACTACCAAGAACCCCGGGCAGAAGAACGCGCGCCAGCGCGCCTGATGGCACCCGGTTGCCATAAGGCTCACGCAGAATGTCGACGATCAACTGGGTCGGCCCGATGCCCTTCTGCTGGGCAAGTGTTGCATTCAAACTCGCTGCCATCAATTCGCGCCGCGCCTCAGGCCTTTCAGGTAGATCCGAGGACTTCAGACTTGCAACGGCTCGCGCAAAACCATCGAGCGCGATGCCATCCGCCGGTGGATTGTAAGCCTCTGAAAGGTACGCTTCGAGACATCGAGAAAACGCGTCGGTCGCGGCACAGGCGGCTGCATCGTTGGTCGCTTCTCCGGTCACAGTCGGATCACAGATCACGATATTCGGCAGGCCAGTTCGGCTGACGCTGTCGAGCAGCGTCTGAGATGGCTCAAGCGATGACCGACACGGGTTTGGCAGGCCATCAATGCCCGGAACCGCGAAGATGTCTGCAGGTTTTACCGCCCCGCGCTGATGGGTCCGGGACAGGTACAAGACATGACGGCACTTGCGGGCGTAGGCTATCGCGCGTGCCGATCCAAACGCGATGATCACATCTGGCATGATCAGCGCAGCATGGGATTCTGCCGCCCGTGCCGTGTCATACTTGGTGTCTATGGCGCCGATGGCGATTTCCGTCGCTTTCGTTCGGCGCGGAAGTCCCGAACGAAGCCTTTCCGCTACATCGCCCTCGAAATCCTCTTCCTCACACAAGATCAGAGGTCGAACATAGCCATGCGCCTCCAACTCTGACCGGAGCGCCTCTTCGAGCACGCCGTCGGCAAAATGCACACGAGTAGGGTATGTGATCAGCGTCATCGCCATCAGCCACATGCAGGTTGAAGGGGTGTCTGGTTCAGATAAGCGACCCGGGCGTCCAAAACCGCCCGGGTCCGATTATAAAGGGCCTAGTTGTAGGCCTTGCACTCCGGAACTTCCCGGCTGGGAAGACCAATCGATGCGAAAACGGTAGGATCAATCCCAAGCGTTTGCGGAACGTTTTCCTTGATCGAGACGACCTGCGTCGCGAGGTTGCCATCGTCCAGCTGCACCACCTCGGAAACGAAGTTGGCGCCGATTGCCTGACGATTGCCATCCAGCGTGATGGTTCCGTTGGGCGCTTGGAGCTGAAGCGAGGACAAGCAAGACCGGAACGCGGCATGACCGTCGGTCAGATCGCCACCGACCTCCTCCATACACTGGGTCGCAGCCGACGTTGCGTTGTAGTAGCCAGTCGCCAACAGTGATGGGCTTGGGAACCGCTGATCCGGCGGGAATGTGTCCTGATAAGCCTTTACGTAGGCCTGCCAGTTCGGATCATCCCATGTGTCGGATTGCGGCCCAGCCGAAGGCGTCCCGATGAGAGCATCCTTGGCAGAGCCCTTGGAGTTCAGGACCGTCCCGTCCACCATGATAGAGCCGCCGATCAGGTTAGCATCGCCACCTGCCTGCTGATACTGGTTTAGGAAGTTAACGGCATCACCGCCACCGAGCCCAAGATAGATGGCGTCAACATCGTCCGGCAGGGCAGCAATGATCGAGCCAAAGTCTTTCGTTCCTAGCGGCACCCAGAAGCGATCAGTGATTTCACCGCCTGCAGCACAATATTCCAGCGCGAAACCAAACACCTGCGTATAGATGAAGGAATAGTCTTCGCCGACCGTTGCGACGGTTTCCCACCCTTTCTCATTGAACACATAGTCGCCCAGCCCGGCGGACCATTGGGCCCCATCCGTATTGAACCGGAAGAAGTTCTCAGAGGGCGTGACATAAGTCGTTTCCTGCGCACCGGAGATGCCGTTCAGGAAGGTGACCTGCGGTTGGGTTTTCGAATAGTCGCGAATGGCGATCCCTTCGGACCCGGACAACGGCCCGATCACAATGTCGACCCCGTCCTGTTCGACAAGTTTCCTTGCACCGCGAACGGCACTGTCGGGGCTCGCATCGGTCGACGCGATGATCAGCTCGACGTCGCGGCCACCCATCTTTTCGCCTGCCTGCACAAGTGCGGTCTTAAGGCCACGTACACCGTCTTCTCCGAGTGCGGTATACGTCCCCTCAAGCGTCGCAAGAACGCCCACTTTCACCGGCGCTTCATGCCCTCCGGCAGAGACCATGGCAGCGCCAGAGGCCAGCAGTGCCAGCCCGGAAATACTGGCTGAAAATATCGTCTTCATTCATTCCTCCCTTATCGTGGGCTGACGCCCGAACAGACTTGGTCTGCGATGGTGAGAGTTGAACACGGCGTTTCGGACACACGAACGCGAAGAGTGCGCCGACATATCATGGCGTCTTTTTTTGTTGGATACTATTCGGACGCCTGTGTCTATCGCCGCAAGCCATGGCGGCAAGGCCATGCGAAACGCATGCACGCCGGTCGCCGACTTTGCCCTGTGACGGAGCGGACAGCTGCCCAACCATACCTTGAGTAGACTATCCCGCTCTATATTCCGGGCGGTCGGGTCTTAGTGCTCCGTCTCTGCTGAACCAAACGTACCGAGTTCGTTGATCCTATAGCCTTCCGGGTAGGTCGGACGCAGGACTTGCGTCAGACGTCGAGGCTTGCGGCGCGGTGGCAGTAGCTGCAGAACACCGACCCTTAGACCGAGCGCCATTGTGAGCAATCGCGGGAGCCAGCTGGGTGCGGATGGAAATCCCATACTATCGCGCAGGGTAGAATCCAGAAACGCGTAGACCAAAGGCCGTCCGAACCAAAACAGCCAGCGTGGCATGTAGAAACCAAGCAGCAGATCGCGGGTCGCTGAAGCGATCACGTGGTTCGTCTCGGCAAAACGAAAGTTGACCGCCTCGTATTCTGTGTTGAAACGCATCATTTCGGCAAGGCTTTCAGGAATACCCCGAATGCCCATTCGCCTGCCCAAACTACGGTGGTACAGGAACCATGCCCTTTGCTCATGTGCCGTCATGCTCCTCCGCCCGAAACGGTCGAGCCACCGGATCGGTTCGCAGACAAACGTCGACAGGACATAGACCATGTCAGCGTGGTCGATCTTGAACCGACGGTGCATCGCGTTCATGCGGGCGATCGCCCTTCGTCCCCGATCGCTGTTTTGTCCGTGCTCCATCGCTTCGGCGAGGATCAGTTCAGTATCATCGTATCGCTTGCGCGGCCGTATTTCGAACTCGCGGGTGTTTGCTAGCAGGGCGGAAATCGAAGGGATCGCGTACGTCCGAAAGAGCGCAAATTCCAGCGCGCGCTCGATGTCCCATGAAAATTCATAAGCGTAGAGTAGGCGCGCGATATCTTCGTAGTTCTCCTCGACGTCGAGTGCTGCAATCTTGTGTGCAATCGGGCGCCAAGACCGTATATCAGTCTTTGGGACGGGAATGGTCTTCATCTGACAAATCTCTGTTCTTTTACACTGCACCGGATCGCGCACCGCCTTGAGGGACACCCGACCCGGGACTGGCAAAAGTCGGCGATCGCATGTCGAAACACCCAAGCCCAACCGCCTGACTGTTCAAGGGGGCGAGCATGCGATCACCGCTGTCGTTGCACTCATCACCCTCAGAAAAGGAAATCGTTCGCGTCGAGGTCGGCGATATCCACACCAGCCAGCGTAATTGTCAGTGGACCCGCTGCGGTTGTTCCCGGGTTGAGGTCGCTGATCACTACATCGGCCCCCTGCTGGGTCATGTGGTTTGCGGCCAGGTCGGCAAAACTCGTGATGGTCGTCACGCCACTGAGGTCGATTTTTTCGTTGTCATTGAGCGCGTTGAAGTCGACGATCCGGTTTTCGCCGTCACCATCCCGGAAGATGAAGTTGTCGCTTCCGCCGCCGCCTGTCAGGCGATCGTTACCCGCTCCACCGTCAAGCACGTCATCGCCACCGCCGCCTGAGAGACGGTCGTTGCCTTCGTCACCCAAAAGCCTGTCATTTCCGGCATTGCCGTTAATGATGTCATTGCCGGATCCGCCTTCGACAAGATCGTCGCCACCCGCGGCAGAGATGGTATCATTTCCAACCAAACCAAGCATGATGTCCGCCTCGTCGCTTCCGTTCAACCGGTCGTTGCCGTCGGTGCCGCGGATCACCTCCGGTTGACCGTCCAGGATCACGGTCTTGATCGCGCCCCCGATGGCGTACGACACCGCTACGCGGTCGTCGGACAGGAGCGTCGCGTCCATCTGCCCGCCGTTCTCGTTCGCCACGAGGAAGTCCGCGCCCACCTCGTTGCCCTCGGCATCGAAGCGCTGGCCGCGGATCTGAGGCACGCCGGCATCCTTGTCGTAGAAGATGATGAAGCCGCCATCCTCCAGCGGCGCGATCGCCGGCTCGTTGTTGTTGCTGCGGCCCGGCACGTCCTCGATGCCGAACTCCCGGCGGTCCGAGACAGAGTCTAAATTGGCGTCCATGACCTGGAACACCGGGTCCACATCCCCGTCATCCTCGGCAAAGGCCAGAACGAAGTTGCCGCCCTTGAGCGCGGTCACCGTCGCGCTGAACTCGCTGGCGTTGGTGGCGCCGATGTCCGACCTGTCGCGCAGGACCGAGCCATCAGGTCTTAGAAGGGCGAGAGTCATGCGGCTGCCATTTTCACTAGCTGAGCCGTCGGGATCGATCAGGAGCACGATGCGGCCGTTCTCCAGCGTGGTCGAAGCAAGCGTTCCTTCCAGCTCGAGACCGTCGAGATCAAGGATGTCCCCTTCTAAACGCGCCAACCGGGTTTCGTCATCCTGCCCGATCTCGGTGTCTGCCACAATTCGCTGAATGACGTGGGTCAGGTAGCCGTCGCCGGCCCGGTTGGTGATCGTGAAATCCAGGAACCTCAAGCCAAGGCCGCCAACATCTTCGAGGGGTCCGGGAACGACGATCCTGCCACCGGTCTCGTCGATCACGAATTGCCGCACGAAGGGTCTGTCGTTGTCGCCTCCCTGCGATCCCCGAATACCGCCGTCTTTCTGATCCGCGATGACGGCGACAAGCCCTGGTTGCAGGGAGATGATGTCGAAGTCCCGGGTGAGGATGGCATCGGGGAAGGGGAACGCGATCTCAGAGCCGACCGGATTGCCGTCGGGGTCGAAGAGCTGACCGCGGACGCGGAACCCGTCGTCATTGCCTGGCCGGCCGCCGAGCTGGGTCATGTAGGCAACCAGAAAGTTTCCACTCGACAGCTGAAGGACCTGTGGGTTCGAGGCTGTGGCTGTGGTGTTGGACTGGAAGCCGTCGAAAAGAATTTCCGGAGTGTCAGTCATTGGTCTTATCCTCACTTAACAATTGCAAGCGTCGGCGGGACAGGCGCCGCGCTGTGGGCAGAAGTCCGTGGCCTTGCTTTGATACGATTGCTGGCGATTTAGCGGCCTACCGTTGTCGGCACCGTTGTCGGCACCGTTGAATTTGGAGGTCGGCACCGTATTTTTCTGCATTTTCCCTGATCGGGCCGGCGGGGATTTGGACATGCTCTGTAGATCCCGCATGCGAGGTACCCCGCGCTGAGCCATGAGGCGTTTAGCATTACCAGTGCTCGGCAACACGCCAAGCGCGGCCGTTACACCATGCGAGAAGGGGGACGGCGAAAGATCAGATCCCGTGCTCTGCGAGAAAGCCCTGCACCAAATCCATGCATGTCCGCCAGGCGGGCTCGTAGTTCACAAGTACATGGTTGCGACTTTCGAGAGGGACAAACCGGGCGTCTGGTATGCCTGAGGCGACGGCCCTGCCCTGTTCAAGCGGAATGCGCTGATCGTCTTTTGAATGCAGCACGATCGTCGGTGACCGGACCTGGTCGAGCCGGTCACGAACATCGATGTCGCCGAATGCATCCTGAAAACGGGCCGCGTTTCGCGGCGAGGTCGTCAGACGCTGTAGTTCATCGAACCAGGCAAGTTCCTGCGTCTCTGCATCGGGCATGAACGTCTTGGAGAAGATGTGCCTGTAAGCGGGGTTATCGGTGCCCCACCCCACCTCTGTGAGGGTCCGAACCGCCTCGCGCCTAGCCTGCTCGTCCGCACTGGCAACGTGACGCCAGCCTGCGGCATAGCTGCCGATCAGGATCAGTCCCGATACCCGTTCGGGATGCCGTACGGCGTATTCTATCGAAACGGCCGCACCTTGGGAGATGCCAAGAAGCGGGAACCGATCCAACTCCAGCTTGTCCGCAACCGCTTCAAGATCTTCGACGAAAGCGTCGAAACTGAGGTCCTTCACCTTCCAGTCCGACAGTCCGCAGCCACGTTCGTCATAGCGGATGAAGGTCCGGGTCCGCGCAATCTCGGCAAAACACTCGCCCCAGATCGGGCTGGTCCAGTCAAACTCCAGATGCGTCAGCCAGTTGGCGGCCTTCAACAGTGGCGGTCCCGACCCCAGCGTCGCATAGGCGATCTTGGTTCCGTCTGCCGCATCGCTGAACCCTATGCGTTGCGCGCGCAGGGCCGGCGCGTTGGTATTGGGCGGTGGCGTCTCGACAGCGACGAAACGCACATTCGATACATCGGTCTGACCTCTCGCCGGCGCATCATCCCCTATAGAAGTGCTTTTTGCGGGTTCCGACCGCTCGAACGCATCCGCACCTTCTGGGTCAACTTCGCGCCAAAGGCGTAGCCATTTCGCCGCCTCAACGGACGTGACGTCGTCGTGGGTGGCCAGCATGCCCAAGACCCGGGCCCGCGCCGTTTGGGCGTCTTCCCGTACTGCAGAAAGCCAGGACTGAAAGGCGGTGTCTCCCACGCCGTCAAGGCCGTCCAGAAGAACCGCGTCTAGTCGCTGCGCCAATCCCTCGAGTTCCACTACCGATAGTTCTTCGCCCTGCTCTCGCAGCCGGGCCTGCGCGCTGTGAATATCCACGTAAATGCCGTCGGCATTCAGGGCCACGCGTTCGCGGTCCGCTACGATCCTGGGTCTTTCCGGAATATCGACCACCTTGCGCAGCTTGCTGAGCGACCAGCGCAGGGCCGCTTTGGGGTCGTCGGGCAGGTCCCATAAGAGTTCGCAAAGACGCTCGCGTCGGTGGGGTCGTCCGGTTTCGGCCAGGAACGCCAGAAGCGCGCGTGCCTTACGGGAAGCAGGGAGCGGTACCTCCGTGCCATTTCGGACAACACGCAACTCACCCAACAGTGAGATTTCGAGGTCGAATGACAATGCACAGGCCGACGAAGAAGGCTTTGGGTGTGTCGACATCATTAATAACTCTTTCTTCGGACCCGGACTGGTGCGCTTGGCCCGCACTCAACTCATTCAAAGTGATCTCGGAATGCTAACGCCTTAAGTGGTGATCAAAATTCTTTGAGAAACGAAAAAACTACACGCTAGGCGTGTTATTGCCGCTGTGCCAGCCCTAAGCCGGAGAAACAACGCCGAACGGCCGGAAATATCGCGCAAGGCCGACAACGCTTGCTAAAACAATTGCCGCCTCTCCCGACCCCAATCCGCTAAGAGCCATCAGTGGCTGCACCACCCTGATCGGCGCCCAGGTCGAGGCGACCCACGGCCCCAAGCCGCAGCAATCCGGCGAGCCAGCAAACGATGACCGAAATTCCATTCGCATTGTCTCGTATCAGGATTGATGCGTGAGCGGGAACTCAAACTTATTTCCCAGTGTCATTAACGGCGTGGTCCCCAATTCAGCGCGCCACGCGATCTAAAAAGTACCGGGCTGAAATTTGATAGCACAAGCCAGATCAAGCCCCCTCGGGAATTCTGACCGTCATCGGAGTGACCGAACGCAAACCGCCAAAGCCCAACATATTCGGCGCTGATACCAGTTCCATCTCAGGCGCAGCATCAAGGAGCGCGGCCAAACTTTCCTCCATTTCGATCCGTGCGAGCAATTCGCCGATGCACCTGTGGGGCCCAAGGCCAAATACAAGGTGAAGACGCGGATGGTCGGGCCGTCGTATGTCAAAATCCTCGGGGATCGCGTAAAAAGAAGGGTCCCGCATCGCCGACATCGTACTCAGGCGCACCACCGAACCTGCCGGTATTTCAATGCCTTCGAGGTCTATTGGGGCCGTCGTCACCCGCGGGATGGTGGCCACGGCGGGTTCGTAACGCAGACCTTCGGCCACAGCGCCCGAGATCAGACTGTGGTCGTTGCACAATGCGCTCCAATCTGCAGGGCGCTGCAACAACACTGCACAAAGCACGGCAAACGCGCCGCGGGTCGTATCGCTGCCCGCAATGATCATGCCGACAACCTGAAAGACGAGACTTTCGAAAGGCATCTCGCCCTTGGCGTCCCAATCCGCGACGAGGCGGGAGAGCATGTCGTCACGAGGCGCTGTCGTACGGGCCTGCATCTGCCCCTCGACATAGTCAAAAAGCTCTGCCGTTGCACTTTCGATCATGTCGTGCCGGTCGCTCGGATAGATCGACCCGAGGGCGAGGGAGACCTTGTTGACCAGTTGAGCGAAGTGGCGCGTATATTCCCTTGGAAGTCCGAGGATCGCTGCAATGATGTCGGCTGGGACGCGGCTGGCCACTCGATCAACGAAATCAAATGGCATGCCGCGTGGCAATTCGGCGATGATCCCGTTCGCTGTGCTCCTGATCTGGTTTCTCAGGTTCTGGATCGACCGGTGCGCGAAGCTGCGCGCAAAAAGGCCGCGCTTCTGCCGGTGCGCGTCACCATCTCCAAAAAGAAACAGGTCCGAGACGAAGCGTGCAGTGATACCGTCGGGGATCCTGTTCAGCGCGACAAGCTCCCGCCCCTCGATCTGGCGAGTTCTGTGGTCGGTCAGAAGTGATGAAACATGCGCCGCGCGCAAGACCAGATACTGATTGGGTCCAAGCTGCACTGCGGGTGTTTCCTGCCGCAGTGCGGCGAGGCGCACATGCGGATCCGTGAGCAAGGTCTTTGGGTCAACGACGGGCGCCTGGGTCGCGTAGGTTTGGGGTTGGATCTTCATCGTTCGCTCCTCTCCTCGGTACAAAAAACCATGTCGAACGCCCCGTCGCAGCTGCGTCATGCAGAGCGTTTCGCGGCGAAATAGAAACTCATCGTTGTTCTGAGCGTTGTAACTGCAGTGGTTAAGTCGGCACTTTGTCGTTGTTTTTGACCCGATGCCGCGCGTCGAAGAGCAAGAAGCCTGCGACCTCCAGTTCAATTGGCCAGCGCATCAAACGAGGGCGGCACAAAGGGCAGATGCGTAACCTGCTGGATGACTGACTGGGACGCACCTGTTGGGCAGGTTTGTCCGTCGCGGGACGGCCCGACCCTTGGCTCAACGCTTGCTTTGCCTCCGCCCGACCGATGAAAAAAGAAGGCGGCTGCGGAGGACCGCCTTCAATACTCGTTAAAATACATATCTGCGAATGCGCCGACCGTGCTGTCGGGGTGGCCGGTCGTGGTGAAATATCGAAGCCCTTTCATGTGTTGGCTGCTGTCCAAAATTGAGCGCCATCGTCCTATTTGCACCGCGCGTGTCCGGTATGTCGCCTTTGCCGAAGAGCATGGACGAGACCGTCAGTGCCTTTCATGAAATCCGGCACCGTGTCAGCTCAGCGCGGAAATGGCTGCGCTTTTTGTTCAATGGGTGCCGTGCTAGGCAGTTCTTGGTTAAATGGGGCGCGCCCACCCACCCGCGTTGAGACTATGGCACGCGAGCAGCCGGGTTTGCCTTGGGGCGCTTGATGTGCGTGAACCGTTGTCACGAGCGTTGTCATGAGCGTTGTATTTCAGTCTCTGAAACGTGGTATTTTGCTCTTTTTGAAACGCACTCAGCCGATTAACGACTTCCCACCCCGGTGACCCGACCGGCACGTCGCAAGGGCGGCGTTCGGCAAGGGCTCAGCACAGAAAAGATAAGATGACCGACCGAAAGATCAGCAATGTCCGCGCCGTCATTAATGAAAATGTCCCCGTTGTCCTAAGCCTTCGAGACAGAGAGTTTTCCGTCCGATGCGACACTCGCGGGTTCGCCGGTCTGGCTCAGGCGATTGGCCCATAGATCGCCGCTTTGCAAGACATGCCGTCTCAAACACATGCCGATCGGTTCAATCGGCGTACATGTCACGGCTCGTCCGGTACTGGCGTCTTTATTCCCGGCGGCCCCTGCACTGCATCTTGGGCTGCTCCCGCCACGGCATTGCGTTGCGCTTCGGTCAAGTGCTCTCCGCCTTCGATTTCCACCTTCACATTGCGCTCGGCCATACGGATGCCATTTGCCTCGAACGCATCGCGGACCTTTTGGTATGCGTCTCGCCGCACCAACCACTGCTCGCCCGGTTTCGTCATGAACTTGACGCCCACAACCATGTTGAACTCTTCCATCCGGCGCACACCCTGCGACTTAAGAGTGCTGAGGATCGACGCACCGTAATGTTCGTTGGCCTGCAATTCGGCGCCAACCTTCTTAACCAGTTTCTTGACCAGCTGCAGGTCGGTATCGAAAGGTACGCGGAATTCGAGCTTCATGATCACCCAGTCACGGCTGTGGTTGGTGAGGCTTTTCAGCTCGCCATACGGTATCGTGTGCACCTTGCCGCGATGGTGACGAATACGCATCGACCGGATCGAGATGCCTTCGACCGTACCCATCAGATCGCCGACTTCGATATACTCGCCAAGGCGGAAAGCGTCATCGATGAGAAAGAAGATCCCAGCCACAATGTCGCGGACCAACGACTGCGTACCAAAGCCGATGGCGATACCAACGATCCCGGCGCCAGCGAGGATTGGGGCAATATTGACGCCCGAAGCCGACAATACGCTGAGCACGACCATAATGAGCAAGGTCACCATCAGGATCGTGCGCAGGAGAGGCAGCAGCGTGATCATGCGCGCCTCGGGGCCAGGTGCTTGGCCATCAACTGGGGGCTCGTAGTCGGCAATACGCTTGTCAATCACGGTCTTGGCCCAGGTCCAGACAAGGTCTGCCAGCAGCAACGCAACGATGCTGTCGATCAGCACCTCGATAACCCGGCCCATGATCGAGCGATCAGCAGAGAGGTCAAACACACTCACGCCCCAAGCCCCGGATAGAAGCAGCACTGCAGTGATAATAAAGACGAAGCGTGCGCCGCGCTGCACGATGGGCCGCGCCGTGGCGTAGGGATCGGCGAATTCGGGCACCTCTGGCTGCGGCTCGCCTTCTTCGAGCTCGCCCTTGCCCTCGGCCTCGGCAAAGGCGTCAAGCACGGCCTGCGCCTCGGCCATGTGCTCGGCATGAAGGGCGGCGGTCGATTGGTCAAAGAAGTGGTCGATCCAGGCCCGCATCAAGCCCAACCCAGGTATCACTAGCCCGATGATGAGCACGGCCCACATCACCCCAAAGAGCCCCGACAGCCACAGCGCAAAGACCAGGCCCACCAGGATGATCAGGAAGTTGCGCCAGACACGGATCGTTCGGGGAGACGCCTCCATCTCGCACAGGGCAGGCAAGCGGCGGAAGGTGGCCAGGATGCAGACCCAAGTCACCAACACAACCGCCAGCGCCAACACCACGGTCTGGGCCAGAGCGACGGTTGCGAGACCGCTGTCGAGATTCATCCCGTTCAAATCGACCACCCGGTTCAGTATGTAAGACAGCGCAAAAGCCGCGACGACGGCAAACGCCATGACCTGCACGACCCGATGCAGGAACTGGGCGGCTGCCGTGCCATAAGGCACCAGCCTCAGTTCAGGAGCCCATGGCGCCTGAAAAAAAAGCGATACCGTGGTCAGCACGCGGAACATCAGGACCGACACCAGCAAATCCAGCACGAGGCTTTCCACCAGCGGGTGCCATTCGAAGCTGTCGAACGCACCGATGCTGCCGATGGCAAATATCCCAAGGCCAGCAAAGATGATTGCAGCCCGCAATAGCGCCCCGACCACTTTTTGCGATGGTGCGTCCTTGGGCGCCTGTTCGATGCGCAAGAGCGGATAGTGCAGCATCTGCCGGTAAAGCCACTCGAGCCCAAAACCGATCAGCAGAAAGACCAGAACGTAGGTGAGGGACCGCACCTTTTGCGCATGGCTGAGTTCAGTGACCCAAATGTCGGACAGGACTGTCGGCACCTGTGGCAGGACCTGCCAGGCGAGCGCAAGTGATCGCGCCCGCTCACCGATCCGGGCCAGTTGCGCGTCGACTTGTTCGCGCAGCGTCAGTGCAGACCGGCCGTCGAGCGTACCATCGGAATTGGCGCTGTCCGTGATCCAGGCCTGGATGGTAGGATCGCCCAAAAGGCGCAGGAATTCCTTGACGTCGTTGGGCGATGGATCTGAAACCACAGGCGCCTCGGCCTCGCTACCCGAGGGCACAAACTGAGCCGAGACTGCCCCTACATTCAGGATCAGGGCCAGTACAAGTGTTGCCGCTCGCAAACAGTGCATCACGTAGCTCCGGCCGATGCTCTGCCCGCCCGCTTCGTCTCGGTATAGTCTAGGTTGGAATAGTCCGGCTCGATCACTCGCGCCACTTCAAGCGGGCCATTTATGGGCCTGATCTGGCAGGCAAGGCGTTGATCGGGGTCGGCTTGCCAATGGGCCAGCACCTTTGCTTCGACTTCGGACGGTGGCGGCAGCCGGTCGCCGCCTGATAGGATCCTGACCCGGCAGGTGCCGCAGCGTCCCCGCCCGCGGCACACGCTGGCATGGGGTACGTCGTGCGCGCGCGCCAGCTCTAGTAGCGTAAGACCCGAGGCGGCCTCGAAGGTAGCGGGCCGAACACCTGTGTAGGTGACGCTCACCCGGCCCGGCTGAAGCCCCCGCAGACGCAACCACCGGGCGGCAAGAACCAACAGCACTAAACCCAAGGACACCCGAGTGGCCGATTGGGCGCGCGACTTGGCCTTGGCAATGATGGCGGAGATGTCTTCGGATGGGACGGTTGGTCCGGCGGCGTTCGGATCGTTCTCAAGCACAAAGCCCATGCCGCCTTCGTCCACCGGTAGGATCTGGCGCCCGCCCTCGACATAACCCAGCAGCGCAAGAATCGGCAGCGCCACGACAAGGGGATAGAACGCCTTCATGATCCGCGCTGATCCGTCCCGCGACAAGAGCCAAGTATACATGCCAATCGCGCCGTGGATCCATGCAACAACCAGCATCACGACCTGCAACAGGCCGTCGACCGGTGAAATGACCCAGAACTGACCCAGTATCAGCGTATAGGTCGGTTCGAGACCAAGCTCCTTGGTTGCCATGACACCAAAGACATGGGTCGCCAAAAGCGGAACGATCATGACCCCCGCAATCATCTGAGCCATGTCATAGGTGGGCACGCGCATCGTGTTTCGCAGGTAAAGCGACAGAAGGGCCAACAGGAAATGCACGACTAAAGAAAGCTGCAAAGCCAGCTTTAGCGGCGGAAACGAAGTCCAAACCCCGCTGAGCATCCAGCGCCAGTCCTCCATCAGCTGAACCGAAAACAAACCAAGCGACAGGTTCGCCAAGTGCATGCTGATGAACGTAAACATGATCAGCCCGGTGCCGATCATGGCCCTCAGGCGAATGGACGCAATCCATGGGTTGGAAGAAACAGGTTCTACAATCACGATGCCCCCCAGGCCTGCCAATATGTCCAGGCGTTTGAATTACCCGGTGATCGCAGACACTTCACGGGATGGCGCCGTCGGTCAAGTTTACAGTTTCCTTTGCCCAGATATCAAAGCGTGACAAGCAGTGATGCGGTGCCGAGACCGGAGCCGATTTCGGCACTATCAGACATGGGCGAGCGCCCTAGTGCGGTAGATCAAGAGTGTCGGTGGGTGACATGGCAGATCAAGGAACTGCCCTGCCCCCGCGACAAACCTTATTGTTCAATAACGGGAAAAGATGCTGGCAAAGTTGCGGCGGCCCGTCAACGGCATGTTTTCCTCGGGCGACTTGTTCAGGCGGCAACGTCTTCGTTCACCACATCCGCAAAGGATTTGAAGAACTTGCCGGCCAGCTTCTTTGCCGTGCCCTGGATCAAACGGCTGCCAAGCTGAGCGAGTTTGCCACCAATCTCAGCCTTTGCCTCATAGCGCAGGATCGTGTTTTCACCATCTGAGGTCAGGGTAACATCGGCGCCGCCCTTGGCATGTCCCGCAGCCCCACCATTTCCCTGACCAAAAAGAGAGAACGCGTCGGGCGCGCCGGTCTGATCCAGTACCACGTCGCCACTAAACCGCGCCTTCACGGGGCCGACCTTCAGGACCACCCTTGCTTCAAGCTCGGTGTCGGAGTGTTTGACCAATTCCTCGCATCCCGGGATGCACTTTTTGAGCACCGCAGGGTCGTTCAGCGCGGCATAGACCCGATCTTTGGTAGCATTGATAGTTATTTCGTCGTTAAGTTCCATGTCTTGAGTATCCTTTTCTAGAAGAAGGAAAATCTAATATTTTCCGCGTGTTGAGAGGTGATTTCGGTCTTCTTTGCAATCGACCGAGCCGAGTGAGAAATCGGATCATGTCGCGCGCTCGTCTTCGGCACGCATCAGCGCAGCGTAGTCGGCGGGCGTGTCCACATCCGCATAGAACCCGGGCGCGTTCAGGATAGCCGTCTGAACATGTTCGGGATGGTCCCGCGTAAAGCGCATGCAGCCAGGGCGATCGGGATTCTGCGTCAGGCGCCAGCGCACGCTGTGCGGGACTACAATGGGGTTACCGCGCTGTTCTCCATGCATGGGCACCGTGATCTTGTCGGGATGGCCAATCCTGTGTGTCCTGATCAACTCGGCAAGGTCGGTGGCCGCGAGCCTCGGCTGGTCCGCCAAACCAATAAGCAACAGAGTAGCGTTTGGCGCACAACCAAGACCCGTGGCGACTGAGCTTGGCTGACCTCTGGTATGGTCGGAATTGTGTGCGAAGGTGACAGGCAAACCGACCAGCGCGTCGCGCACCTTATCCGCTTCGAACCCGGTCACGACTGTCAGAGGCGTATCTATTACGGCCAAATAAGCCTCGGCCACACTCCGGACCATCGGGGTCCCCCCGACGGGGAGAAGCAGCTTGTTCCGCTGGCCCATCCGCCGCGAAAGACCAGCTGCCAAGAGGATGGCGGCGACCTCATTCACCCGACATCCCCGTTCCGCGACGGCGTACTCGAACCAGTTGAGCGAGGATCGACAGGGCGATCTCCTCCGGTGTGACCGCGCCAAGGTCGATGCCCGCCGGGGCATCCACCGCTTTGGTTGCCTCTGGATCGATCCCCGCAGCGTGGAGCTTTTTGGCCAGGGCCGCGAACTTGCGGGAACTGCCGACAAAGGCGACATAGTCTGGTGTAGCCAAGAGTGCCATTGTCAGCGCGTCCAGATCGCCCTGGCCCTGAGTGGCGATGACCACGTATTTTTGGCGGGTCTCTGACCCGTCCGGCGACAACGCGGGCGAAACCGCCCAGTGAAACTGTGGCGCGAGCGTGCTGAGCGCCTGCGCCACGGGGGATGCGCCAAACACCACGAGTTCGGGCATCGGCAGGCAGGGTTCGATGAAGATGTCCACCGTGCCACGCGAAGGACAGCCGTTGCGCGCGAACTGGACGCCTTCAACCTCATCGCCGGATTCGACACCTTTTTCTGCGAGCAGTTCTTCTGGTGCGACTGAAATCAGCTGTGGATGCCCGTCCTTGAGCGCCTGAAGCGCAGCGCGTTTGACCGCCCCCCGCGTGCAGCCGCCGCCCAGCCAACCATGCACAATCGTCCCATCTGCGCTGAGCAGGGCTTTGGCCCCCGGCTTTGCCGCTGTGGCCCCGGCGGTACGCACTATCGTCGCAAAAGCAAAGGGCACCTGACGCGCCCGCAGATCTTGGGCGGCTTCGGCCAGGTCAGTGTCGAGGATCTCGGCCGGGCTCATAGCATCACCAGATCGGCCTCTAGCGCAGCCAGATCAGCCAGCGTGTTGGCAGGCTTGAAGAGGTCGAGATGGGGCAAAGCTGCAGCCATGCCACCGGCCACCGGGGCGTAATCGCGCCAGCCTTTCAACGGATTGAGCCAGATAATCTTGCAGCCACGTTTTTTCAGCTTGCCAAGCGCGGCTTCGAGTTGGTCGGGTGGTTCGGTGTCATAACCATCCGACAGGATCATCACGACGGTGCGCCCGTCGACAAAACGTTTGGCGTACGTGTCAGCAAAACGCTGGAGGGATGGTCCAATCTTGGAACCACCGCCGAAACCGTCGGCCATCAGCGACATGCGCCCAATCGCGCGCATCGCGTCCTTGTCCCGCAAGGCCTCGGTGATGCGAACAAGGCGGGTGTGGAACAGATAGGCGTCGGCCTGGGTATCGGCGCGCATCAACCCGGCCAAGAACGCAAGGAAAACCTGGGCGTAAACGCTCATCGATCCCGAGACATCGCAAAGTGCCACGATTCTGCGACTCCGGTCGGGGCGGCGTTTGCGCAAAAGGCGAAGTGGCTCGCCCCCGGTCGAGAGACTTTGACGGATCGTCTTGCGGAAATGCAGCCGATCACCTTTGCGCGCAGCAATGCGGCGCCGCGACCGCCGATCGCGTAAAGCGACGCCAATGCGACGGGCGACGGCCTCGGCTTCGGTGATCTCTTCGGCGCGAACGATGTCACGCAGGTCGCGGCGGCTGAGATTGCGCTGCTCAGTCGCAATAAGCTTGCCGGTGCCGTCGCTGCTGGCGTCTCCATCGCCATTATCGGGGTCAGTCGCAGACCCGCTGGCGCCACTATCGTGTCCCCGACCATCACGCGTGGAGTGAACATCGTCATTCAGCGTGCATTTCACCTTGGGGATGACCTTTTGTTTCACTCGCCCGGCATCCATCCAGTAGCTGTCGAACAGGGCATCGAACCGCTCGGCCTCTTCCTTGCAGCCTGTACAGACAGCGCGCAGGGCCCGGCGACACTCTTCGGGACGTGCGGCGTTTACATGGGTCAGCGCGGTCAGGCCCAAATCCGCTTCGGCGACACCCAGGCGCAAACCGTTCTCCCGTAGATGCGCAATGAAGCCCGTCATGCGTGCAGCAGGCCCGGGGTCGCGGGCGGCAAAGCGGGTGACGCGGCTCATGCCGCTTTGCCAGCGATGCGGGCTGCGACCTCGAGTGTGATCTGCGCCTGATCACTTTGCGTCTTGAGCAGTGTCGTCAGCGTGGATTGTAGAACAGTCGGGCTTTCTGTCAGATCCGCGATCCCGAGGCCCATCACAGCAGCAGCGAAGTCCAGCATCTCGGCGATGCCGGGCTTCTTTTCCAGCTCCTCCTCCCGGAGCTTCTGAACGAAGCCAATGACCTGCTCAGCCAGTTTCGCCTCGACCTCTGGACAACGGGACTTGAGGATCGCGAGTTCGGTCGCCCGGTCCGGGTATTCGACATACGAGTATAGGCACCGACGGCGCAGCGCGTCAGACAGATCGCGGGTGCCATTGGATGTCAGGATGACAATGGGCGTACTGGTCGCTGTGATGGTGCCAAGCTCGGGGACGGAAACCTGATAGTCTGACAGGACCTCAAGCAAATACGCCTCGAACTCCTTATCCGCCCGGTCGATTTCATCGATCAGCAGCACCGGCGGCGTGTCCTGCGTGATGGCCGCAAGTAGCGGGCGTTCGAGCAGGAAGTCGCGGGAAAAGATCCGGTCTTCGACCGTCTTTCCGGTCTCGCCATCTTCGGCAGCGGCGCGAATTGTCAGTAGTTGCCGCTGATAGTTCCACTCATAGATGGCTTGCGCCGCATCCAGGCCCTCATAGCACTGCAGCCGGATCAAGCGGGTGTCACGCACCGATGCCAATGCGCGCGCCACTTCGGTCTTGCCCACGCCAGCCGCACCTTCCAGCAGCAATGGCCGGTTCAAGGACAAGGCCAGTTGCAACGCGACGGCAAGGTCGTCCGATGCAACATATCCCGCAGCCTCAAGAGCGTCTTTGAGATCGGTCCAGGTCATATGTGTCTCCGCAGGGCGGGTTAACCCCGCCCTACCCTTGCCGCTATCCATGCAGGCCGAGTTCATTGGCGGTCTTCCAGATGCGCCAGTGATCGTGAGGCATGTTGGTGTGCGTGTTGCCAAAGGCGCGGAACGCATCCTGCACCGCGTTCGAGAAACACGGCACCCCGCCTACGTGGGGGCTTTCGCCGACGCCCTTGGCCCCGATCGGGTGATGCGGGGACGGCGTGACAGTATGATCGGTCTCGTAATTCGGAACCTCCCAGGCGGTTGGCAGGAAAAAGTCCATCAGCGTCCCGGTCTTGACGTTGCCCATATCATCATAGGCAATCTCTTGCCCCAGAGCGACGGCCAGCGCCTCGGTCAGGCCGCCATGTATCTGCCCCTCGATGACCATCGGATTGATCCGGGTACCGCAATCATCCAGCGCGTAGAAGCGGCGGATGTCAGGCACGCCGGTATCGACGTCGATATCCATGACACAGACGTAGGCACCAAACGGATAGGTCATGTTGGGCGGATCATAGTAGCTGACCGCTTCAAGCCCCGGCTCAATCCCCGGAATGGCTTGGTTGTAGGCGGCAAAGGCGATTTCCTTCATCGTCTTGAACCGCTCAGGTGCGCCTTTGACAACAAAGCGATCCACGTCGAATTCCACGTCGTCGTCATGCACTTCGAGCAGGTAAGCCGCGATCATCTGCGCCTTGGCGCGGATCTTGCGACCCGCCATTGCCGTTGCCGCCCCAGCCACGGGAGTTGACCGGGAGCCATAGGTGCCCAGACCATAGGGCGCGGTGTCGGTATCGCCCTCTTCGATCGTGATCGAATCTGCAGGCAAACCGATTTCCGTGGCGAGGATTTGCGCGAAGGTGGTCGCATGTCCCTGCCCCTGCGAGATTGTCCCCAGACGTGCGATCGCCGACCCGGTTGGATGGATGCGGATCTCGCAGCTGTCGAACATACCCAGCCCCAGGATGTCACAGTTCTTTACAGGGCCCGCGCCCACGATTTCGGTGAAGAAGGAGAGACCGATGCCCATCAGCTTGCGGGTCTTGCCAGCGTTGAAGTCGTCAACCCGTTGCGCCTGTTCGGCGCGTAAACCCTCGTAGTCCACGGCCTGCAGCGCCTTGTCCCACGCGGTGTGGTAGTCGCCCGAGTCGTATTCCCATCCCAGAGCGGCCTTATAGGGGAACTGTTCTTTCTTGATAAAGTTGATCCTGCGCAACTCTGCCGCGTCCATGTTCAGCTTGATCGCCAGAACCTCAATCATCCGCTCGATGAAATACACTGCCTCAGTCACGCGGAACGAACAGCGATAGCTGACGCCGCCCGGGGCCTTGTTGGTGTAAACGCCATCCACCTCAAGGAAGGCTGTCGGGATGTCGTAGGACCCGGTGCAGATGTTCATGAAACCGGCAGGGAACTTGGTTGGATCGGCACAGGCGTCGAAGCCGCCATGATCAGCGGTGACGTGGCAGTGCAGGCCGGTGATCTTGCCCTCTTTGGTCGCGCTGATCCGCCCTTTCATCCAGTAATCGCGGGCGAAGGCAGTGGTCATGAGGTTGTCCATCCGATCCTCGATCCACTTCACCGGCTTGCCGGTGACGATGGACGCCACGACGGAACAGACGTAGCCGGGATAAGCGCCCACCTTGTTGCCGAAGCCGCCCCCAATATCGGGGGAAATCACGCGAATGTTGTGCTCTTCGATGCCCGAGATCAGGCTCACGACCGTCCGAATGGCGTGTGGCGCCTGGAACGTGCCCCACAGCGTCAGCTTGCCATTGACCTTGTCCATGGAGGCGACACAGCCGCAGGTTTCCAGCGGACAGGGATGCGTGCGGTGGTAGTACATGGTCTCTTCTGCCAAGACCTCCGCACTGCCGATCACTTGATCGGTCGTTTCCTTGTCGCCCGCTTCCCAGGTGAAGATGTGGTTGTGATGCTTGCGCGGTCCGTGCGCACCATCGGGCAGCGAACCGTCCTCAGCCACCAGATCCTCGCGCAGAACCACGTCGGATTTCATAGCCTCGAAGGGGTCAACGAGAACGGGGAGTTCTTCATAATCCACCTCGACTGCTTCGATCCCGTCAGCGGCCGCATAGCGGTCTTCGGCCACAACGAACGCGACCTCCTGCCCCTGGAACAGCACTTTGCCGTCGGCCAGCACCATTTGTTTGTCTCCAGCAAGCGTCGGCATCCAGTGCAGTCCGAGAGGCTCCAACTCTTTGGCCGTCAGCACTGCCAGGACGCCCGGCACTTCGAGAGCTGCCGATGTGTCGATGCTCTTGATCCGCGCATGTGCGTAGGGAGAGCGCACAAAGTCACCAAAGATCATGCCATCAAGTTTGATGTCATCGACATAGTTTCCCTTGCCTTGGGTAAACCGTGCATCTTCGACCCGCTTGCGCGAGCACCCCATGCCTTTGAGTTTCGCGACGCGGTCCTCGCGGCTGTCAACTTCGTCTTTCATTCTGCCGCCTCCTTGGCTGCGTTCATCTCCGCTGCGGCGGCCATGATCGATTTCACGATGTTCTGATACCCGGTGCAGCGGCAGATATTGCCGGCCATTCCAAAGCGGATCTCTTCTTCGGTCGGATTCGGGTTCTCCTCGAGCAGTTTGGTTGCGCGGGTGATCATGCCCGGCGTGCAGTAACCGCACTGAAGGCCGTGATGCTCTTTGAACGCTTCCTGAAGCGGGTGCAGATTGTCTGGCCCTCCTATGCCTTCGATCGTTGTGATGTCCTTGCCATCGGCCTGGGCCACAAACATCGTGCAGGCTTTGACCGACTTGCCATCGATCGTCACAGTGCATGCACCGCAATGCGAGGTCTCGCAGCCAATGTGGGGGCCCGTGATATTGAGCCGCTCGCGCAGCGTATAAATGAGTAATTCACGTGGCTCGGCGAGGAATTCCTCCTCCTTGCCGTTCACCGTGATCTTGTAGTGCTGTTTCTTGGACATGTTTCTTCCCCTCACGCGCGAGACCAGGCGCGCTCAATGGCGCGGCGCAGGATCACACCGGCGACGTGTTTCTTGAAAGCGATAGGGCCGCGATTGTCTTCGGTTGGATCAATGTCGCCCAGCATGGCAGACACAGCAGCCGCAATATCGGTGTCATCCAGCGAAGTCCCGATCAGCGCGGCCCCTGCCGCTTCGGAATGGACGGGCGTATCACTCAGGTTTGTCATAGCAACTGAGGCCGCAGTACAGCTGCCGCCTTGTCTGACAATCTGCACCGCCGCAGCGGCGGTGGCATAATCGCCGATCTTCCGTTTCTGCTTTTCGTAGGCATAGCCGCCCGACGGCTTCGGGATGGTCACCGCGGTCAGGACCTCTTCATCCTCGCGGGCTGTCATATAGGCAGCCTCGTAGAAATTGCGCGCAGGGATATCGCGTTCGCCGTCCGGCCCCACGACTGTGAAAATCGCGTCGAGGCACTGCATCAGTCCCGGCATGTCGTTTCCAGGGTCACCGTTGGCGACGTTGCCACCCACGGTACCCATGTATCGCACCTGCGGATCGGCGATCTGCAGGGCCGCTTCCCGCAGAATTGGGGCTGCAGATGCAAGCGCATCATTATCGATGATGTCGTGCTGCGTGACCATTGCGCCAATGCGGATGCTATCGGCTCCGACCTCGATGCTGGCCAAGCCGCCCACATCTTGTAGGTCGATCAGATGGGGCACATCGGCCATGCGCAGTTTCATCATCGGGATCAGGCTGTGCCCGCCTGCCATGACGCGCGCATCGTCCCCATGTTCCTCAAGGATCGACAGAACGCCTGCCATATCCTTGGGTCTGTAATACTCGAATGCGGCTGGAATCATCAGCTTTCCTCCCTTGAAGCGAACGTTCTGGCTTGGGGGGAGGAATGCATACCCCAGTATGCGCGCGCTTCAGAATTCCAATGAAAAACAGCTATTTTGCACGAAATGCGCCTCAGCTCGCACGAGCTGCACCCACATGCGACCCCAGTGCATCCTGTGTGACCTTCAGCTTTGACCGACTCACCGGAGCCGGCGGCAGATCGTCCCCGGGAAAGATGCACCGGCCCTTATCCTTGGTCCGCTCGAACCGTGCAACATGGACCGGATTGACCAAGTATGACCGATGGGTCTGCAAAAATCCCATCGGCGAGAGCCGCCTTGACGCCTCGGTCACTGGCCAAACACAAAAGAGCCGTTCGGATTCGGTGTAGACCTGCGTGTAATGTCCGTCCGCGCGCACGAACAGCACCTCGGACGGCGAAACAAAGACCTTTCCGCCATCGCGCTCGCAAGGGATCTTAAGGCCGGGTTCAAGAGCATTCAATCGGGGCGCGGATGCCGCACCATCCGGCTGTTGTGGCCGCTCCAGATACGTCACGCTAACCCACAAGCAGGCCCCGAAGATCACGAAACTGAACAGGATAACCCCCAAGGCCAGTGTTTCGTTGCTCATGCTCGGGCCAAATTCGGTTGTCCCGGGCACCGCCATGAAACGGGTTCCGGCCATGGCGAGAAAATGAACCGAGCAAACTGCCGCGGCGAAACAGAGCGTGCCAAGAAGAATGTTGCGGTTCGTCCGCCGCCCGTAAGCCACCCAGATCGCGAGCACGCAAAGCGAGATTGCCACGACGGACGAGAGAACGATGCCAATCGGGGAATAAACGGCGCGGCAAAACTCGAGACCCGCCATGCCGATGTAGTGCATAACAAGAATACCCACGCCCGCAATCGCGCCCGCAAGCGTCATGACGACGGGGGTGCGCTCTGTGAAATGCAACAGGATCAGCGCAGCACCGACAATCAGGATCGCTGTCAGAGCTGAAACAAGGGTGATAGCCGCATCGTAGTAGAAAAGGATCGGCAGCTGCAGCCCAAGCATCGCGATGAAATGCATCGCCCAAATCCCGCCGCCAAGGGCGACCGACGCCAAAGTGACAGCGACCTTTTTCTCGAATGCCGGTTTCGTCGAAAGTTCGCGAGTGAGCGACAAGCCCGTGAAACCAGCAACCGCGGCGACAAGGCACGCCATTGCAACGAGAAAAGCACTGTGCGTGAACGGCAGCGTCTCCATGTACGCAAATTGCCCAAATGCTTCACACTTTGTAAATACCCGGACGGGCCCGCATTGCACCCGGCATCTAGCACTCCGGCAGATCGCAGAGGAAGTGATGCAGGATCAGCCATAGAGATCTGGCGTAAACGCGGTCGCTCATCCGCGGCGGTCCCATTCCGAACTATTGCTTTGACCATCTGCCATGCGGACGCGCGAACGCCGCTGTTTGCAGCGAGCGCCTCAAGCTTGAAGGACGGTGTACGTCCCGGCTCTAATGCGACGCCCAGCCCAGCCTCGCCAGCGGCGCAACTCGCATCGCAATCTCACAACCGCTCCCAAGAGTGTTCGACGAACCGATGGTCTGTCCGCCGGGGCGCTCCACCGCTCTTGATAGGACCATCCGGGTGAACCAGGCCGACAATCATATACGTATCATGAGGGCCAGATTGGCCGGCCTTTTGACTGCCGACATCCTCCGGCACAAAGGCATTGCGGCGAGGGTTCTTGACGCATCCGATCGTGTCGCTTGGAACTGGCGGTAAAGTGATCCGGTGCTGCGGCTCAACATTCACCGCAGGTATACCGCGTTGCCGGGCCTCTGGTTCAATGGCTTTCGGCCAGAACTCCAGGATTACTTCCACTCGGCTGCAAAAGGCCCGGATCGAATTGCGCAGGGCATTCTGTCGGCCCATGCTTCAGGCATAGAGCGCCCTGCATGGCCGGAAACAGGGCTGGCAGCGTGACCACCTAATACGGCATTGGCCAGCGAAGCCCTAAACAGGGCTTCGCCGGCTATCGCAGCTGACCGTCAGCTCAGAACCAACATCCTACCAAGGTGAAGGGCGCCGCACCGCTTAGGCTTCAACCCATCAGCCAACGGCCGTCAGAACGCGATGTTCACTTTGACCGCTTGTGTTCTGTCACCGGCAAGTTCGAACGCTTCAACCGCCGACGCGACATCCAGTGTGTGGGTGATCAGCGGACTAACGTCCAGGCGCCCCGACCGCATCATCTCAACGGCGGTGAAAAACTCGGCGTGGAACCGGAACGAACCCCTCAGCTTGAGTTCTTTCGCGGTCATGGCCTGTATGGGCAGGTTCATGTCGCCGCCGAGGCCAAGTTGCACAATGGTCGCCCGGGGCCGAAGCGCAGGAACCGCGGATGCCAGCGCCGATGCCACACCCGAGCACTCGAAAAGAACGTCGAAATGCCCCTTCTGCACTTCAAAACCATCAAGGGCGTCTGGAGCCTCAGCCACGTTCATTATGTGATCGGCACCAACGTCCCGGGCCTTTCCAAGAGTAAAGTCGGAGATATCCGTCGCCGCGATTTCGACCGCGCCAGCGGCGCGTGCCACCAACACCGCCAGAAGGCCGATTGGGCCGCAACCCGTAACAAGCACCCGCTTCCCCATCAGATCACCCGCCTGTTTGGCAGCATGCAGCACGACCGCAAGCGGTTCGGCCATCGCCGCCTCGCTTGCGCTCAGATCGCCGGCTGGCGCGCATTGTGCAATGTCAGCCACGATGTATTCGCGGAACGCACCCTGAATATGCGGGAATGGCATGGCTGATCCGTAAAACCGCATGTTCAGGCAGTGGTTCTGGCACCCTTCGGCGCAGTATTTGCAAGCATTGCATGGGCGCGACGGAGATATGGCCACCAGAGCACCCGGGCTGAGATCCGCAACACCGGTGCCAAGCGCTTCGACATGCCCGGCCACTTCATGCCCAAGGATCATCGGCTCTCGCAATCGGATGGCCCCGAAGCCACCATGGTTGTAGTAGTGCAGGTCCGACCCACAGATGCCGCCCGCCGCCATTTTGATCAGAACCTGGCCGCGGGCCGGCAGGGGCTTGTCACGGGTTTCGATCCGCAAATCCTTGGCTGCGTGGGCTACGATTACTTTCATGTCCGGGCCTTTCACAAAACGGGCGTGAGCAGAGCATTACTCGCGAAGTGGGTGATCGGGTTGTCGCGCATGAGCTGGCCCATGGCCTGCCGCGTTTCGACTGTACCCGAGGCGTGGTGCGGTTGCACCAGAACGTTGTCGAGGTCCAGAAACCGCAGATCGAGATCCGGCTCGTCTCCGAAGACATCGAGCTCTGCGGCGCCAAGAGAGCCCGAGCGCAACGCGACGATCAATGCCGCCTCATCCACATTGGAGGCCCGAGAGATATCGATGATCATGCCATCAGGACCGACAGCTTCGATGATGCTGGCGTTGACAATGTGCCGCGTCTCCGCAGAAGCGGCCATAGTCACGAAAAGGAAATCAGCGTGCCGTGCCAGTGTTAATGGATCATCGACATAGGTCCAATCCGGCGCATAGTCTTCTGGGTCAATGCCGGTATAGGCAACGTCCATACCGAAACCTGCAAGCCGTTTACCAACTTCGAACCCGATCCGTCCAAGACCCAGAATACCCGCCTTGCGTCCAAAGACGCCACGTTTTAGCGGATAAAGCCCCCCTTTGGCCCACGAACCATCGCGCACCCGCGCTTCGGCACCGATCATACCGCGGGATTGGCAGAGCATCATTGCGACACCAAGATCGGCCACGTCTTCGGTCAGCACATCAGGTGTGTTAGTGATCCGAATGTGACGCACCTCGCAGGGTTCGACATCAACCGCATCGAAGCCCACACCATAAACCGAGATCAGCTCGAGCGCCGAACAGGCTGCGATCATGTCGGCATCGGCACCCAACTCGCCCCGCGTTTCGATGGCCCGAACCCCGGGCCCGTGTTTTGCGAGGAAGTCACGCCCATCCACCGCTTCAAACAGGCGTCTTACGTCAAACTCGGCCTCGAGCGGTGCCTGATCCCATTTAGGGTACGGGCCGACCTGAAGAACAACAGGTTTGGACATAGCGATTCCACGTTGACACAGACTGTTATCGGTATCATGTTATCGGTACCAGTCTGTAGGCGTCAATCCTGCGCCATCAAATTCGGAGCGCTGCATGTCCACACTCTTCTCACTTTCTGGCCGTCGCGCCCTTATTACCGGATCTTCGCAAGGCATCGGCTTTGCGCTGGCCAAAGGTCTTGCCGTAGCCGGGGCCGAGATCGTGCTGAACGGGCGTGACACAGGCAAGCTTGCTGCAGCGGCCGAAGCGTTGCAGGGTGACGGCGCTACGGTTTACCAGCTGCCCTTTGATGCCACGGATCATGACGGCGTGCGCGTAGCGGTTGATGGCTTCGAAGCGGAAACCGGACCTATCGATATCCTCGTCAACAATGCAGGAATGCAGCACCGGACGGAGCTGGAGAATTTCCCCGCTGACGCCTTCGAACGGCTGCTTCAAACCAATATCGCAAGCGTGTTTCATGTAGGTCAGGCGGTTGCGCGACACATGATTGCGCGCAATGCAGGCAAGATTATCAACATCGCGTCGGTTCAGACAGCGCTCGCCCGCCCCGGTATCGCACCCTACACCGCAACCAAGGGCGCCGTCGCGAACCTGACCAAAGGGATGGCGACGGACTGGGCCAAATACGGTCTCCAGTGCAACGCACTTGCGCCGGGATATTTCGATACACCGCTCAACGCAGCGCTTGTTGCCGACCCGGAGTTTTCGGCCTGGCTCGAAAAGCGGACACCTGCCGGACGTTGGGGCCAAGTCGATGAACTGGTCGGTGCTGCAGTTTTCCTGTCCTCGGCCGCCTCGAGTTTCGTCAACGGGCATACGCTGTTCGTCGACGGCGGCATAACGGCGTCGCTCTGATGCGATGTTGCGTGCTCATGGGGGTTTCGGGCTGCGGCGCGTCGTCGGTCGGCAAGGCCTTGCAGGTGCTTTGCGACATCGACATTGTGGACCGCGACGATCTGCATCCTCGCGCCAGCATCGGCAAGATGGGTAGCGTGTCCCGCTTGATGATCCGGATCGCGCCCCGTGGCCCGCGGACGTCGTTCGCAGGCTGGCCCACCAAGACGGTACCATCGCCATCGGTTATTCCGCGATCAGGAAACAATACTGCTAATGGATACCGGAGCACGTGGACGAGCCGGTCCACCTCCCGCATCTCGACGTTCCTCGCGACGTGCTGTCGCGACGGGTGGCACATCGGTCTGGGCATTTCATACCCCCTTCGCTGCTCGACAGCCAGTTCGGCGCATTTGAGCGGTTGGATCCGGATAAGTGGAGCAGCGAAGTCGACATCGCGCGACCCTATGCAGAGGTGGTCGCCCGATCCGAAGCCTATGTGCGGGGGGCAATGATATGAGTGAAAAGATCGCGCTCGTCGGCGCAGGTGCTATGGGCGGCGCTATCGGCATGCGGTTACTGGAGACCGGTAACATCCTGCGGGTCTTCGATCTGGACAGCGCCCGTGTCGAAGGACTTGTTGCCAATGGCGCACTGCCGGCTGCGTCGGCCGCGGACGCAGCCCGCGAGGCGGATTTTGTGATCACCAGCCTGAATGCATCGCACATCGTTGGATTGGCCGCCTTTGGCAAGGATGGGATCGCCGACGGGGCCAAGCCGGGCACTCTCATCATCGACATGTCATCGATCGAGCCGGACGCCACCCGCAGATTTGCCAAAATGGCGGCCGAGCGGGGGTTGGCATGGGTCGACAGCCCCCTGTCCGGTGGGGCGCCGAAGGCGCTGATTGGCGAACTGACCCTCATGGCAGGCGGCGAAGCCAAGGATGTGAAGCGAGCTCATACGGCGCTAAAACACGTGGCGTCGAACTACACGCATATGGGCCCCTCGGGGGCCGGCCAGACGACCAAGCTGATCAATCAGGTTCTCTGTGGGTTGGGCTTTCTCGCCGTCGCCGAGGCCACGCAGCTCGCACTCGATGCGGGTGTGGACGCGAAAATGATCCCGCAGGCGCTCAAAGGCGGTCGCGCAGACTCGGCGTTATTGCAGGAGTATCTGCCCCGCTTCGCAACCAAGGATTACAGGCGGACGGGCCGGATCGATAACATGGTCAAGGACCTAAATGCCGTAAACGACCTGGCCCGCCAAACAGGAACATCGATGCCGATGACAGCACTCTGCGCCGAGATCCACAGGATGCTGACGGCGGCAGGGCTGGGCGGAGAAGATCAGGCTACTGTCATGGAATTCTTCAAAGGCGCAAAAGAGGAGGCCCTCGCATGATCACACGGTTTGCCCTGTTCGAAGGCGCAGTGAAACCGGGGCACCAAGACGCCTTTCGCCGCGCGGTGCTTGAAAGGCTGGTGCCCTTGTGGACCAAGTTCCCCGGCAACTCGGATGTCCGAGTGATGTTCAGCGATGATCGGGACGCCGGTGCGCCGGAATTCCCGCTGATACTCGCCATCAGTTACCCCGACCAGGCGGCGATGGAGGCGGCGCTCGACAGTCCTTACCGCGCACAATCGCGGAATGTGACGGGGCAGATTGTCGCCGAGCATTTCGATGGGCGCATCCATCACCACGTCACCCAGCTTAACGAATATCGGGCCTGAGTGGTGAGTGCACGGGTCACAATGCGGGACGTCGCACGGGCGGTTGGCATGTCGCCGATGACAGTCAGCCGCGCCCTGCGCGATGACCGTACCGTAAACGCCAAAACACGCGCCCGCGTCCGGCAAGTGGCGGACGATCTGGGCTATGTCTATGACAGCACGGCGCAGGCATTCCGCACCCAAAAGAGCGGGTTTGTGGCCGTCACCCTTCCCTCGGTGAACAACGCCAACTTCGCCGAGACGTTTCGCGCACTGACAAACGGTCTGGGCGAGGCCGGGCTTCAACTGCTCTTGGGCAGCACCAACTACCGGGTGGAACGGGAAGAGCAGCTGGTCCGACAACTCCTCACCCGTAACCCCGAGGCGCTGGTATTAACCGGCGGGCATCATACCCTTGAGACGCGCAAATTGGTGCAGGGCCGTGGCCTGCCCGTCATCGAGATGTGGGATCTGCCCGCCGATCCGCTGGGCCATGTGGTGGGCTTTTCCAATGGTGATGCGATGGCGCATGTCGTGGGGCATCTGGTGCGGACCGGCAGGCGCAAACTGGCATTTGTCGGCGCGTCGGAGGGCGCCGACATGCGCGGTGCAGTCCGGCGGGCGGGCGTAGTGCGTGCCGCGCGGATGCACCGCTTGCCAGAAGTCGCGATGATTGATGCCGGGCCTGCGCCGGTGTCGATGCGCCATGGCGCGGCTGTGATCGAAGATATGGGGCGCGACGTCGCAAAGTACGACGCGCTTGTCTGCGTTTCGGACCCTGTGGCCTTTGGATGCCTCAGCTCCGTTCAACGGATGGGATTGCGAGTGCCGGAAGATCTGGCGATTACCGGATTTGGCAATTTCGAGGTCGCAAAAGTGTCTAACCCACGGATCACGACCGTCAACGTGCACGCCGAGGAAATCGGGCTGCGGGTGGTTGCTGTTCTCAGCGGTATCTTCGACGGTGAAATCGATGGGCCTTTGCGGATCGATGTCGGGTCGGCATTGGTGGAAGGTGAGACGAGCTAACCGATCAGTTCCCGCTGTTCTGCACCGTTGATCCAGGGATCAACCGAAACCCGATGTCGGTGCATGTCGGCACTGGCTCATCTGTCAATCGCCCCATCATCATCTCGGCCGCCATTTGTCCCAGCTTCAGATGCGGGACGTGACAGGATGTGAGGCGCCGGTTCATGACCGACGCGATTGGTAAATCTCCCCATCCCGCGATCCCGATATCATCCGGGACGCGCAGGCCCTTTGCGGCGCAGTATTGCAAGCCGCCGAATGCCATCGCGTCGTTCTGGAAAAAGATGCATTCGACGTCGCGCGCAGCGGAAAGCAGCTGTTCGGTGCCGTAAAAGCCCGGATAATACGTTGCCGTATCGTGCAGGCAGAGCTGTTTGACGACCGCGCCACCGGCGCCTTCGACCGCCTTGCAAAACCCATTCAGCCGCTCGGTCGCGGCATTCGCTGTATCGTGGGACGTGCCCACATAGCCGATGCGACGGTATCCGAGCGAGGTCAGGTAGCGCCCCATATCAAATCCGCTGTCGAAGTGGTTGATCCCGACACTCATGTCGAGGGGGGAAGAGTTAAGATCCCAGATCTCGACGACAGGAATCCCCGCATTACGCAGCATGTCGGTGGCACGGGGCGAGTGGTATCGCCCGGTCAGAATGAGGCCCGCGGGCTGCCAGGACAGGACCGTTCTGATCCAACTTTCCTCTTCTTCCTGCGTGTGCTGTGTGAGGCCCAGAACGGACTGGTATCCGAAGGTGCCAAGCTTGCGATCAATGCCTTCGAGCACTTGTGCAAAAACCTCGTTTCCAAGGTCCGGGATCGATACCCCAATGAAGGTCGAGCTTTGGTCGCCGGCAAAAACCGTGGCCAGTCGATTCGGCAGGTAACCAAGTTGGTCGACCTGCTGCATGACCTTGATCCGGGTATTTTCCGAATACCCGCCCTCGCCGCGCAAAACCCGGCTCGCGGTCATTTTTGACACCCCCGCAGCACGCGCCACCTCGGACAAACTTACCTTGTTGTTTTTACTGTTTTTATCCACGTTTTAGCCAACTTACGTTACGGGTAACTTAAACCTTGACAGCGCCCACTTTCTGACCTGATGCTAGCGTAACGTTACGGGTAACTCAACGGGGAGGTTGGGCACCGTGACCCCGGAGGAGCCGCTATGCCAGACCTGCAATCAGGTTTGTTCTTTGACAGCATCGACAAGCATTTTGGTGGCACTTACGCGCTTAAGGATGTGTCGCTGACTGTGGGCCGCGGCGAGATCGTGGCGCTGTTGGGCGAGAACGGTGCAGGCAAGTCGACGCTGATCAAAGTGTTGGGCGGGATCCATGCGGCAGATGCCGGTCAGGTACTGATTGATGGCGAGCCATACCAGCACAAACCTGCAGGATTCGGCGAGCGCCAGAAGGTCGCTTTCATCCACCAGGATCTCGGGCTGATCGAATGGATGACCGTGGCCGAAAATATCGGGCTCGCGCTCGGGTTTTCGCGTAAGAACGGCCTGATCCGCTGGCGGGATGTTGAACACTTTGCGGTCGAGGCGCTGCGCCGCGTGGAAGCCGAATTCGACCCAACGACACGGATTGAGGAACTGACCCGTACGGAAAAATCCCTCGTGGCCATCGCGCGCGCACTGGCCGTGGACAGCGAGTTTCTGGTGCTTGATGAACCCACAGCCTCTTTGCCGGCGGATGAGGTCGAACGGCTCTTTGCTGCGATCCGGCCCTTGCGGGACAAAGGGGTCGGTATGATCTACGTCTCGCACCGCTTGGACGAGATTTTCCAGATCGCAAATCGGGTTGCCGTGCTGCGCGATGGCGCGATGGTCGGCGTGCGCAACATCGACCACACGACACCCGAGGAGCTGGTGCAAAAGATCGTCGGACGCAAGACACGCGAAACGGTCAAGGCCGCAGACGAGTTGGGCGATGCGGTCCTATCGCTCCGCAATTTCGAGGTTGCTGGGATGCAGCGCCTCAGCTTTGATTTGCAGAAGAACGAGGTGCTGGGCCTCGTTGGACTGAGGGGCGCCGGGCACGAGGCGATATCCCGCGCGCTTTTCGGTCTCGTACCCTTCGAAGGCAGTGTCGTGCTCGACGGGACAACCCCGGATCTGTCGACCCCGCAAAAAGCGCTGCATTCGGGTGTTGGGCTGGTCGCCAAGGACAGAACCGAAGAGTCCGTTGCGATGAGCCTGACCATTCGGGAAAACACCTTTCTCAACCCCGATGGCATCGGGCGCAAACTGTTCAGCATGCTTTCACCAAGGGTCGAGGCCGAACAGGCGGCCGTCATCGGCGCGGAACTTGGCCTGTCACCCAATGACCCGACCTTGGCCATCGAAGCGCTTTCGGGTGGCAACCAGCAGAAAGTCGTCATCGGCCGTTGGCTCGCTACCAATCGCAAGCTGCTGATTTGCGAGGACCCGACCGCCGGTGTGGATGTGGGCGCGAAATCAGAGATCTATGCGCTTCTTAACCGGGCGCTTGGTGACGGTGTAGCAATCCTGATCATATCAACGGATTTCGAAGAGATCGCCACGATCTGCCACCGCGCCATCGTATTCAGCCAGGGCGCTATCGTCGATGAGTTGAGCGGCACGCGGCTGACCACCGAGAACCTGATACAGTCGGCCTCTGCCGGAAACATAACGTCTGAAGGGGACGGGTCGCATGCAGTCGCTTGAATCCAGTGCACTTGAGCCAACCAAGGCAGACCTCAGAGGTCTGAGTACTGGCAAACGCCTGATGCGGTTCCTGCCGGTCTACGGGCTCGTGATCCTGACCGTTTTTCTGATTGGGCTGTTCTCGATCCTGTTGCCCGACACCTTTCCGACGATGCTGAACCTGCGCTCAATCATCTCCGAAAAGGCGATCATCGCGCTGTTGTCGCTTGGGGCGATGATCCCCATGGCGGCGGGGCGGATCGACCTGACAGTGGGCTATGGGATCGTCCTTTGGCACATTCTGGCGATCAGCCTGCAAACGATGCTGGGCCTGCCCTGGCCGATGGCCGTCGCCATAGTCTTGTTGCTTGGCGCGCTGACAGGTTTCTTCAACGGCCTGCTGGTCGAAGTCGCCAAGATCGACAGTTTCATTGCCACGCTCGGCACGGGCACAGTGCTCTATGCGCTTGCGCTGTGGCACACGGGCGGGCGGCAGATGGTGGGGCTGCTGCCGGACGGGTTCTATGCGCTCAACACCACCTTCGTCTTTGGCCTGCCCATCACGGCCTATTACCTGATCGCCATTACCGTCGTGATGTGGATCATCCTCGAATACACGCCTGTCGGTCGGTATCTCTATGCCATTGGCGCCAACCAACGCGCGGCGCAGTTGAACGGCATTCCCACACGGAAATTCGTGGTTGGCGCTTTCGTCGCCTCCGGAACAATGACCGCGGTCGCGGGCGTCCTGCTCGCAGCCAAACTGCGGATCGGACAGGCGTCTGTTGGGCTTGAATTCCTGCTGCCCGCGCTCGTTGGGGCCTTCTTGGGCTCTACGACGATCAAGCCGGGCCGGGTCAATGTTTGGGGCACCGTCGTCGGTGTCGTCATCCTGGCAGTGGGCATTTCGGGTATTCAACAATTTGGCGGTTCCTTCTGGGTCGAACCGCTGTTCAACGGAGTCACCCTGCTGGTTGCCATCGGCATCGCAGGCTACGCGCAGCGCAAAAAGGGTGCAGACAAGCGCTGAGCATCTCTAGTGCAAAGGGAGGAAACCATGAATAAGCACACATTAGCGGCCGGGCTGCTCGCCAGTATCGTTATGGCAGCGGTGCCCGCCTGGGCGGAGTGGGACGGGCCCACGACCGGACCAGCCGCCGCAGACGGCAAATCCATCGTGGTCGTGGCTGGCGATCTGAAAAACGGTGGCATTCTGGGCGTGACAAATGGTGTCGAGGAAGCCGCCGCCAAGATCGGCTGGGATGTGCGGGTTCTGGACGGCGCAGGATCGATCCAAGGCCGCACGGCAGCGATTGGTCAGGCACTCGCCCTTAAGGCTGACGGCATCATCATCAATGGCTTTGACGCCGTCGAACAGCAAGCAGCCCTCGAGGGTGTCGTGAACGCAGGCGTTCCGATGGTCGCTTGGCACTCCGGTCCCAAGATCGGCTGTGACGCACCCGGCGGGATCTTTGCGAATGTGTCGACCGACGCGATGACAGTCTCCGAAGTGGCCGCCGAGTGGGCCATTGAGGACGGTGGCAAGGATATCGGCGTGGTGATCTTTACCGACAGCACCTACCAGATCGCCATCGACAAGGCAGACCGGTTGAAAGAAACGGTCGAGGCCGCGGGCGGCAAGGTTCTGGAATATGTGGACACACCCATTGCAGACACATCGACCCGCATGGGGCCGCTGACTACCTCGCTGCTGCAGAAATATGGGGAAAGCTGGACCCATGCGCTGGCCATAAACGACCTCTATTTCGACTTCATGGGCCCGTCGCTGGCTGCCGCCGGGCTATCGCCCGATGCCGGGCCGCAAGCGGGTTCGGCCGGGGATGGGTCCGAAGCTGCATTTCAGCGCATCCGGTCCGCCGGTTATCAGGCGATCACGGTGGCGGAGCCGCTGAACCTGCAGGGTTGGCAACTGGTGGATGAGCTGAACCGGGCCATTCAGGGTGAGGCGTGCTCGGGCTATATCACCTCGCCCGCATTGGTGACGCCCGAAGGTTTGGCCAAACTCGGCGATACCAACCAGTTCGATCCGGATATCCCCTACCGCGAAGCCTATGCGGAGATCTGGGGCAAATAGTTCTCCCCGCGTGGTCGGGCGGCAAGGTCCGGCCCCGCACCTTAATCCAAACAGCAGGGCATGTGCGTTGCCCGTCCTTTCCGTCTGACGGAGGAGAAAGACATGGTTGATACACCACTCGTGCAGATGCGCGGGATAACCAAGCGCTTCAGCGGTGTGACCGCCCTTCAGAACGTCGATCTCAACGCCTATGCCGGAGAGGTTCTGGCCATTGTGGGCGATAATGGAGCGGGTAAATCAACGCTGATCAAGGTGCTTACAGGCGTTTATCAACCGACCGAGGGGGAGATCTACCTTGACGGCAAGAGGATCGAGTTTTCCAACCATGCCGATGCAATCGAAGCTGGCATCGATGCGGTTTACCAGACGCTCGCGCTTGCTGACCACCTCGACCCGGCGGCCAACATGTTCCTCGGCAACGAGTTGACCAAGTCGGTCCTTGGTTTCGAAATTCTCGACAACAAACGAATGCGATCCGAGACCGAGCGCGTGTTGATGGAGCGCTTGGGTGTGAAACTGAAATCGCTTGATGCGCCGACTGAAAGTCTGTCGGGCGGGCAGCGTCAGGCGGTGGCCATCGCGCGCGCCGTCTACAGCGAAGGACTGCGCGTTCTGGTGATGGACGAACCCACGGCGGCTCTTGGCCCTCAGGAAACAGCCCGTACGCTGAAACTGATCCAGACGCTCAAGACGCAAGGGCTGGCCGTGATCCTGATCAGTCACTCGCTGGATGACGTCTTTGAAGTTTCGGACCGTGTTCACGTGCAGCGCCGGGGACAATGCGCGGGGGTCGTGAGAACTGCAGACAGCAGCACACAAGAGGTTCTCGGTCTCATCGTCGGAGCGGAGGAAGCAGCATGAGTACCGCAGCAGCAAAACCCATGACCGAGCGGCTGGAGCCCTACATCGCGATCATTGGCCCGATGGTCATGATCCTCGCCATCCTCCTGTTCATGGGCGTCGCAGAACCGGCGCGATACTTCCGCGCCACCAACCTCAACCTGATCCTGCTGGACGCAGCACTCTATATGCCGATGGCGATGGCGATGACCTTCGTTATCACGCAGCGGGGGATCGATCTGTCGATCGGGTCCATCGCGGCGTTGTCCTCGATCCTCATGGCCTTCCTGATCAAGCAGTACGGGTTTTCGGTCTATATCGCCGTACCCATTGCCATCATGCTGGGGGCGCTGATGGGTCTGATCAACGGGCTGATCATTACGCGTTTCAATGTGCCGGACCTGATCGGTACGCTGGCGATGGATCTCGTCTATCGCGGTTTTGCACTGGTGATCGCCAAGGGTCTGGTACTGGCGCGCTTTCCCGATTTCCTGACCGAGATCGGACGCGGCCAGATCCCGGGCTTCGTACCGATCCCAGTATTGATCGGGATTGCCACAATGATCATTGGTTATGTCCTGCTGACCCGGAGCTATTTCGGGCGCTACACAATCGCCATCGGGTCCAATCCGGAGGCTGCCGAGCTGACCGGGATCAGCGTCAAACGGCACAAAGTCTATGCATACGTATTGTGCGGTGCCGCGGCTGCCCTGGGCGGCGTCATGCTGACGGGCAAACTCAACGCGATCCAGGCGACATCAGCCCCCTACTTCAACTTGCACGTCATTGCGGCGGTAGTTGTCGGCGGCACGTCCCTCTTCGGTGGGCGCGCGTCGATGCTCGGGTCCTTTGCGGGTGTCCTGCTGTTGAGCATGATGATCAACGCGCTGGTGACCCTGCGGATCGAGTTCTTCTGGCAATCCGTCGCCTCAGGCGTCGTCATCGTGAGCTCCGTCGCGCTTTATACATGGATGCAAAAGAAGGACCGCGATGGCGCGGGCGGCCTGCTGGCTGGCCTGCAAACGCCCGATGGTCAAAAGATGCTGCGCTTTTCCGCGCTGCTGATCGGTCTGCTGATTGGCCTCTTGGCTATTGGCGGGATCTTTGCCGGTGATCCAAATCCAAGCGGATGATCGGCCAAATGCGGGGTGGCCGGGCCGGGGGTGCAGCCCCGACACCGACCGATGGCCCCGCTCTCATTGCAAAGGGAGGAACCAAGATGAGACTTTTAGCAACCATGAGCATGGTGGCAAGCGCAGTGGCCGGGATGGCACTCGCCGATGGGCACGCAACCTTGCCCCTGAAAGAGCTGCCCGGCATCGCCGACCGCGACTACTGGATCCCCGGCGAAGTCAATGCCGATGGCAAGCTTGAGGCGTTGCAAGCGGTCGTCGGTTCGGACGCCGTGGCCTTTACCGGAACGCTCGACAACCCGGTGCAGATCGCCCTGATTTACCCGTCAGCCGACACGTCGGATTTCTGGGCGCGGAACTATCTGGCGCTGACCAAGCGGTTGGACCAACTGGGCATCGCGTATGAGACTACCGAATTCGCGTCACGCCAGATCGAACACTCGCTGCAATCAACCTATGCCAACCAGGTCGAGCAGGACGCGGACCTTTATGACTACGTGATATTCGGCCCATCCGAGCTTGCGATCCAGGCCGACAATATCAGCAAGCTGGCAGGCAATGACGGTTTCAGCACCTATGTCTGGGCGTTTCATACGCCGCTTAAGGATCTGTCAAACCAGCCCGATGCGTGGTTCGATTTTTCTTCCGCTGCTGGGGCACTCACCATGTGTGACTATATGATCGGGCGGCTTGGTGAAGGCGTGACCATGGCGATGAACCGGGGCATCCCCGGCATCACGGACAACCAGCGTTCTGGCGATTTCAAAGCCTGCGTCGAAGAGAAAGCTGGCTGGAACACCGTTTATGAGCATTACGGCGAGTATCAGCGCGAAGGCGGTTTCGACGGCACGTCGCTGATCCTGCAGGCCTATCCCGAGGCCAAGATCATTCACAACGCCAATACCGCTATGGCAATGGGTTCTGTCGAAGCGCAAGTCTCGGCCGGTAAGGAGAAAGAGATATTCTCAACCGGTTGGGGTGGTACAGGCCTTGAACTGGAGGCCATCCGCCGGGGTGAACTGGATGCCACACCGATGCGTATGGGCGATGATGTTGGTGCTGCCACTGCAGAGGCAATCAAGGCCGATCTCGAGGGCCGCGCGGGCGACCTGCCCTTTGTCTTCCTTGGCCGAATTACCGTGGCTCATGACCAGATGAGCGTCGAGGAGATCGACGCGCTGGAACAAGAAGCATTCCGTTTCTCGGGCGTCGGCGCGCTGAAGCGTTGAACAGGAGTGGCGTCACCCAAAACCGGGTGGCGCCAGCCGCACTTAGCCCGCCTTATTTGTCGGCGATCGCGGTTATCTCCAATAGCGCCCCGCCTCGCACCCGATGAGATCTAGGTCACCGGCGTGGTTGTGATCGTAGACTTGTCGACGCGATAGATGGCAAAAGCAAAGTTCTCGACGGCTTGGTTCTCTCGTTTTGGCTTGTGTCACCGTTCACATTTTTTAGTGTGATCGGCAACATTCAAGGGAATACGTGGACCCCGGTAAACAGGGGTCACCGCCCGGCCGGAGCGTCCGCCGGGTCTGCGGGACGACGGAAGGAATAGACGATGTTCGGCGTGATCGAGGGGACCGGGTTTGAAGTCATCGAGCCCGAATTTGCACAATGCTTCGTGGGCCACGCGCGGGTCGAGCGGCTATGGACAGGCGCCCGCTGGTCGGAGGGACCGGTCTGGTTCGCTGCCGGGCGCTACCTTTTGTGGTCGGACATCCCGAACAATCGCATCCTGCGATACGACGATACGGACGGGTCGGTGTCGACCTTTCGCCAGCCCTCGAACAACTCCAATGGCCACACGGTCGATCGACAGGGGCGACTGGTGTCCTGCGAACACCTCGCCCGCCGGGTCACACGCACCGAACTAGACGGGTCGATAACCGTGATCGCCGACAACTATCGGGGTAAACGGCTCAACTCGCCCAACGACGTCGTTGTGAAATCGGATGGCTCGGTCTGGTTTACTGACCCAAGCTACGGGATCCTCATGGATTACGAAGGCAACCGGGCCAAGAGCGAAATCGGCGCCTGCCACGTTTACCGTGTGGACCCGTCTGGCGACATCACCATCGTCGCCGACGATTACGTCAAACCCAACGGCCTTGCATTCTCACCCAATGAGTCGATCCTCTACATCGCCGACACAGGCATCACCCACGACATGGACGGCCCGAAGCACATCCGTCGCCACACCGTGAATGCCGACGGCACACTTGGCGGAGGCGAGGTGTTTGCGACATGTACCGAGGGGCTGTTCGACGGGTTCCGCCTCGACACCGATGGCCGCATCTGGAGCTCTGCAGGTGACGGCGTTCACTGCATGAACACGGACGGGACACTGATTGGCAAGGTGCACATTCCCGAACTCGTCGCGAATGTCTGCTTCGGGGGCGCCAAGCTGAACCGGCTTTTCGTCGCCGGGACAACGTCGCTCTACTCCGTGTTCCTCAACGTGAACGGCGTCTCACCCGTTTAGGTGCTGATCCAGCCAAGGGCCATGATGAGCACCGTCCTTGTCGATGCGCTCAAAACCGTGCGCACCAAAATAGTCGCGCTGCGCCTGAAGCATGTTGGCCGTTGTTCGCGCACTGGTGAGGGTATCAAAATAGTTTAGCGCCGCCGCCAGCGCCGGGACCGGCTGACCCGCGCTCATGGCCACCGTTGCAACCCTGCGCAGTCCAGCGATGTTCTGCCGCAGGATATCCGCGAAGTAAGGGGCAAGGGCCAGGTTTCGCTCCGGCTCGTCCGTCAGTGCGGCGGCCATGTCATTCAACATCGCCGAGCGGATGATGCACCCCTCGCGCCAGACCTCTGCAATCGCCGCCATGGGCAAGTCCCAGTCGAATTCCACGCCTGCCTTACTCAGTAGCTCGAATCCTTGAGCGTAGCACAGCACCTTGCCAGCGATCAGTGCCTGCTCGAGGTCGGCGAACGACAATACGCCGCCTGGAAGCGTTCCGTCCCTGGGGCCAAAGGCCGCCGAGCCCGCAAGTCGCAGGTCGAGCGCAGCGGACATGTTGCGGGCCACGACGGCAGCCTCGATCACCGGGACCGGCGCCCCCAGCATCTGGCTTTCGATCGCGGTCCACCGACCCGTGCCTTTCTGACCCGCCCGGTCCACTATCACGTCGAGCATCGGCTTGCCTGTCTCCGGATCGATGGCCGCTAACACCTTGCCCGAAATCTCGATCAGGTAGCTTTGCAACAACCCCGTGTTCCACCGATCGAAGATCGCACCACAAGCGGCTGCATCCATTCCCATCCCGTCGCGCATCACGCCATAGGCATCGGCGATCAGCTGCATATCCGCGTATTCGATGCCATTGTGCACGGTCTTTACGAAATGACCGGCGCCGCCCGCGCCCATATAGGTGGCACAAGGCTGCCCGTCATACTTGGCGGAGATGGCTTTCAAGATATGCGCCACGCGGTCCCACGCCGCGGGCGTGCCACCACCCATAATGGACGGGCCGAAACGCGCGCCCTCCGCGCCGCCCGACACACCGATACCCAGAAATGGGAAACCAGCATCCGCGGCATCTTTCGCGCGCCGCTCAGTATCGTGGAAATTCGCATTGCCCGCATCGATGATCATGTCATCGGTATCAAGCAGTGGGCGCAACCGGTTGATTTGGGTATCCACCGCGTCACCTGCGGGAACCATCAGGATGATGTTGCGGGGTTTGGCAAGGCCTTGCACCAAGTCTTCCAGATCCGCATGGCCGGTTACCCGACTTGCCAGATCTCCAGCGTTTTCAATGAAGTCCGAAATGCGCGCTGCAGTGCGATTGTGCACGGCGACAGAGAAGCCGTGGTCCGCGAGGTTAAGCGCCAGCATGGCCCCCATCGTGCCCAACCCGATCACACCAATTTCCGCTCCTGACATCTGCTTTCCTCTTTCCCGCAATACAGCTATGTTACCGATAACAAATAGATCAGACTGAGGGAACCCATGCACACCGAAAAGTCGCTTGTCCTCACACACCAGGCAATCATGACCATGTTGCAGGCCGCCATATCCAAAGCCGAGGCGATCGGCCAACCTCAATGCATTGTCATCGTGGATGCGAGTGGTGTGACACTAGGACAATTGCGTATGACCGGTGCCAAGTTCCTCAGCCTCAAAAGCGCAGAGGCCAAGGCGCGCACGGCCGCCTCCATCCGCGCGCCGAGCGACACCATACCCGAGACCGTCGGACCGGCCATAGCTGCGGCAACCGAAAACGCCGTGACACGTCTGGGTGGGGGCCTTCCGATATTTATCGATGGTACGTGCGTCGGAGGGATCGGCGTGGGTTCGGGATTGCCCGAGCAAGACAAGGACGTGGCCAATGCCGCGCTTTCCGCAATCGGCGCCGGTGGGGCTTAACTCGGTTATCCGGCCTCTCAGGTCCGACGGGTCACTTCGTTCTACCCCTCGTTCTTCTCACTCACCTAAAATGCGGATCAGCGGCAAGGAGCGACCGGCAGCCGAACGTTGGGGTGGCGGAGCGGAAGTTCGAAAGTTGTTTTATATCATACTCTTAAGTTATTGAATTTGCTGGACGTTGGATTTTTGAGTGTTACGACTTGTGCAGCAAAGTGTGTAGCAGAATTGGACGGTTTGCCCTGCTCATGGTCTCCAACCAAAGTTCCCTGATGCTGGGAAACGTCACTTGTGAGACGGACGGATTAAAAGTCTATGTCCGCGAACGCTGGAAGTGGCGTACCTCCGAGATAGGTGCCAAAAACAACTTTCCGGCCCATATAGGCCGGTCAAGCCACAATCGTTTCCTGCGCTGCGGCCCGTTTCACCGGGATTTCGCCACGGCTGTACTTTCTCTAGGCACTCAAATCTGCGAGAACGCAGAACTATTCTACGTCTTGGCCACGCCGCTATTGCTGACGCTAAATTCGACGGCATGATCACTTGTTCTCTTCCTGCATCGCACTTCGATCACGCAGGAACGTCCCGCAAAGGTGCGACCACTGCGGTACTGTTGGTCGTGTTATACACCTCTTGCCTATGTTCCAGAAGTGCTCCGGCGGCGTCCTTGCCGATGCCGGTCCCGGTGCCCCGCGCTCAGAATGGATTTCATCTGCGGGGATCCCTTCGTCTCAAGACTCCACAGCCAATGAGACCGAAAGCCACTTTTTTGCGCTGTTGCGGCCTGTATCGGCTAGGTCAGAACTGCCTTTGGAACCCGACCACCGGTCCGCCCACGTCGGAGGTGACCGTTCCGCCGTCGAAATCGCGTTCAAACATCAAATGCCGATACCCGGCGACCGCGGACCACGAGTCGTTGAGACGGTAGCCAGTTGCCACATAGGCTTGCCATGTCAGGTCCGACGAGTAGCCAAGACCGAAGCCGCCGATATCCGCACAGGCGACACCGAACCAGTTCTCATTGAATGTCTGAATGACCCGTGCCGACAGCACCGCATCGGCCCAATTGCCTTCGTCGGACAAGCTCAGGGGAATGGCCCCCGATACAACCGTGTCAAACTTGGCATCGTAGTAGCGCAGACCGCCGCCGAGCTTGATGCGCGTGTCGGGACTGTCTGATAGGTCGTAAAGGGTATAGCCGCCCAGGATCGCCATTTTCGAGTCGATCTCAACGGACTCGATGAACGCAATGTCGGACGATGTCTGCGCGCCAAGATCGAAATACTGAAGATCACCGACAAGTGCCCAACGCCCCTTTCGCGCCTCGAGCGCGGCCAGAAAGGCGAAATCCAGCTTATCGAGGATATCGGCGAACTCGACTTCCGCTTCCACATCGCCCGAGGTCGTTTCGACGGTCGTGCCCACACCGGGCAGCCATCTGTAAAACATGCCGGTGTAGCGCCAGGTCTCCTCGGCCATGGCTGTGGTCTCCGGTTTTTAGGTTGTGGGCGCAACGCCCGTCACCGATTTATACCAGAGTGCGACAAACCCTCTGCCATTGGCCCCAGGGCTCAGGAATGGCCAAACGGCATTCCTGTCTAACCAGAAGCCAAAGGATCATCGCCACCGTCACGATGGCGAGACCACCTTTATCAGCGCGACTAGTTGGTCTCTCCTGCCTGCAACGCGGCTACGTCTATGATGCCGCTCTTCGGGAACCTGCCCGCCAGAACATCGGCACGGGCGCTGGTCACGATATCAATGACGACTGGCGATGTCGCGGCAAGGAAGTGGTTGCGCGCATTGGGCAATCCCGACAGGTCAAGCACCAGAAGATCGAGCGCCGAAAGCCGGTCACGGTCCCGAGCCGAGCCAAGCCGCTCCGGTTGCGCCGTGAGCAGCGAAGAGAAGCGCAGCGCATAGTCGCTTTCAGAAGTCATGACCACAAACGGATTGGGCAGCGGGTCGATGCGTTCATGCTGGGATTCGAACAGATCGAGGTCGATATCTGGCGAAACAAGAATGACGCCGCCGATGCGGCTCAGAACGTCCTGTTGGCCGGTGATCGACAACTGCCGTAGGGTTTCGACCACAAGCTGCGTGCCCATGGAATGGCCGAAGACGAAGACATTTTGATTGTTGCGGGTCAGTTCGACCAGCAGTTCTTCCAGATGGTCTCGGGCGATCAGGATACTGTCCTTGTCGCGCACATATCCAAGGGTGCGTTCGATCGACGGCCAGGCAAAGGTGACCTGCGGCCCTTGCAAGCCGTAATCATGTGCGATCTGCGCGTGGCGATAGACAGCATACTCCATCGCGGTATTGAAGCCATGCACGTAGACCACCGGGCTGTCGATGGGGCGTCCAAGGGGGCCCGCTTGCCCGCGGACAATGCGACCGAGTTCGGACCGGTTCGAGACCGGGCGGGCGCTGGCCACGGCAAAACTTGTGTCGGGGTTGGGGTTGGCTTGTGAAAATTCGACCATGCCGGGTTCATGCAGAGGCGGGATCGTGATGTCATATTGTGCAAAAGACAGCGCGCCGCCGCGTTCGGTGGTGCCTGACAAATCGGGGGCAAGGATGCGGTCTGTGGCAAGGTAGATGCGTTGCACATCCGCCGCGCCAAGCTGATCATTTGGAGCAACGAATTGCTCGGGTGTGCCAGCGCAACCGACAAGAAGCGCCAGTGCAAAGCTGGCGGCGAGAATTAAGCGCAATTCTATCACATTTGTACCTCCAATAAACGAAGTGGTGCCTTGCAGGCCGATCGTGTTGGGCATGTTCACTCACGCACCGGCATGGCGATCCCCGTTTCGTGAGATGAGCCATGCGCTGCTTGCCGCCAAGGCAACTTCGGCGGGCAGATACAAGAAAAGAAGGGGACCGGGCCAACCGTCGAGCAGCAAGCTAAGGCTACGTCCCAACGCGATTCCCAGAGTGAAGACAAAGAGGCTCCAGAGTGCAGGTAGTCTGATCGCTGGCCGCAGCGCGCCTGCGACCCAAAGGCAGATCATGGCGAGATAAAGCCCCATGATCGCACGAAAGATGTGACGTGTCGGAGCGCTGTCGGCATCTATCCCGTAAAGCCACGGCAGGCTCGCCTGCGGTGCCGCCCCGTAGGACAGGGCGATCGGGATAAGCCCAACTGCCATGGCCAGCAGCAGGCCGCGTTGCATGTGATCGGCGGTCATCGTCAGCCTGCCGCGACCGCGTTCGACGCGCTTGCATCGGGACAGGCCGCCTTGATCTCGACGATGCGGGCGCGCAGCTCGTCTTCGGTGCGTCCCGATGCGATCTCGCGCCGTTCGTCAAGCTGCCCGGTGACGCGACCGGCGATGCGGGACACGGGCACGACAAGCCGCACGCCAGCGGCAGCGCGTTCGCCCGCACCGGGAATGGCGGCTTCAAGGGCCGCGATGTCGATATCTGCCGTCGCGCAATCAATCGGGCGATCAAGTAGATCGGCGCGCTCGTTCTGGGTTGTCTGTGCACATCCTGCGACCACACCAACGGTGAGCATGGCAATGGTAACTCTAAGAGGCATGGGGAAATTTCTCCTTACATTTCATCTGACGTCCCGCACGATGCGAAACCCGATATGTGCGGTGCTGAAATCGTGCTCGAGGCTTTCGCGAGCGGCGACGCGGTAGCGCTGGCAGTAGTCTTCGCTGCAGAGGTACGACCCGCCCTTAATGGTGAAACGTGGAATGGCGGGTGCGAACGGGCTATCGGTCCATTCCCAGACATTGCCAATCATGTCATATGCGCTCGTCAGCCCGGGCTCGAAACAGCCGACCGGTGCGGTACCGGCAAAGCCGTCGCGCCGGGAATTGAGCACCGGGAAGAGGCCCGTCCAGATATTTGCCCGCGCGGTGCCATCCGGCGCGCGGATACCGGAGTCCGGGTCCATGGGATCGAAGAGGCCCCGGCTGGCGGCATATTCCCATTCGACCTCGGTCGGGATGCGCCCACCGGCCCAGTCAGCATAGGCGCGGGCGTCGTTCAGTGTGACATGTACGACAGGGTGCAGGTCGCGCCCCGTCAGATCAGAACCCGCGCCGTCGGGCGTGCGCCACGTCGCACTGTCATCCAGCGACCACCAGGACAAGAACACATCGGGCGTGTCGCTTTCGCTGAACTGGGCAGAACCGCCATGGCGCTCGGCTTCGGTGACATAGCCGGTGTCCGCGACAAAGGCGGCGAACTGCCTGTTCGTGACCTCATGCGCCTGCAGTCGAAACGGCGAGACAAGGACCTTCCGGGGCGGGCCTTCCTCCGGGAAGACGGGATCGACCCCCATGACAAAGCCGCCACCTGGAATGTCGACAAAGCCGCCAAGCTGCGCGTCGCCCAAGGCACAGATACGGTCAGATCTGTTGTCGGAGCTGGCGTAAAGCCAAGCTGTTGCCAAGCCCACAAGGAAAAGCGCTGCGACGACGCCACCGCGAATCAAACACTTCAGCCGGTTTGGCATTGTTCCAGTGCTACCCTCAGTGAATCGCATATTTCAAAAGTGCTAATGCGCACCCGACACTTCCGGAAAAAAGCGCGCCGCCGATGGGCAGCCACCAGCTGTGGTTGATGACCCAACCGACCCGCGCGCCAAGAACGATCAAAACAAGGATGCAGAACACCTGCGAAAGTCCGGTTGCTGTCTCAACGCTCAGCCAACCCAACCCTGCCACGACAAAAGACGCCGTAGGCACATTCGCGACCAGAAGGGTCGAGTGGCTGTGAGACCAGGCGGCCCCGAAGGCCTTGCGCGTCAGGATGCGCTCGCCTGTCTCCATCGCGTGGGACAACAGCTCGGCAAACATCTTTGCCAGCGTCACCGCAAGGACTGAACCGAACAGGACAAGGGCGGCCTCGAAAGGCCCGTCTCGGACCTCGTCCATGGCCATCAAGAGGCTCAGGACGAGGATCGAGCCATAGATAAGCCCGAACGAGGCCCGGTGAACGGGTCCCCATGCCAAATGGGGGTGGAGCCCGTGGCGCGGCATCGCCATGGACCCGTCCCCTTGCCGGTCCACGTCAGACATTGCGCTGCGTTGCCATCTTTTCCAGGATGCGATGCGCCGTCTCGTAGCCGCTGTTCTGGTTCTGGCCGGTGATCAGGTTGCCGTCGATCGTGGTATGTGTCGCGAAGGGGTCACGGAACGCGTGCTGGCATTCGTAGATCGCGCCCAGTTTACGCAACTCTTCCTCGGGGTGCTTTGGCGTGACGGCGATGCCGAAGGTGTTGATCTGGCCATTGGTCACGCCGGTGACGCGCCGGCCCTTGACCAGCGGCTCACCGTCGAGCCCCTTGGCGCTGCAAAGCCCGAGAGCGCCATGGCAGACCGAACCAAGGATCTTGCCCGCCGCATTGGCGCGCGTAACAAAATCGCCCAGTTCTTCGCTCTGCATCAGGTCGTAGGCAGCACCCCAGCCGCCCGCCATGAAGATCACATCATAGTCATTGGGATCGAGATCGGCGATGGCTTTGGAGTTCTTTAAGTCATGCATCGCCTTCTTGTCGGCCATGAACCGTTTGTCGTCCTCGCACGCCAGCGGCCAGGACCAGGAGCCCGGTTGGATCGGGATCTCACCACCTTTGGGCGAGGCCATGTCGACCTCCATCCCGGCATTGACAAAGGCGTAATAAGGCACCGTGAACTCCGAGCCAAAGGCACCGGTGTCACGCTTCTTCGGGTCCAAGCGATTGTGGTTGGTGCAGATCACTAGCGCTCGCCGCCCCTTCATGTCGAAATCGGGGATGGTGTAGTGCGGGTGGATGCCCAGTAGGCGCAAGAAGGCGGGCAGATAGAGATATGTGAATATCGCCAAAGCCGCGAGGACTAGAAGGGTGATAACAATCCAGTTCATGTCAGGTCTCCCAAAATGGGTATCAAGGATGGCATCCCGGTCGGGGCACCGATTGAAATACGGGTCAGTGCGCTGGTCGCCGGATGACCATCCGGATGACACGGAAGAGGACGTAGACGCCGCCCAGAAGTGCCAGAACGCGGCCAGCCAGGTAGGGCCAGTACTTGCTGATCGTCCGGTCCATAAGGTTCGAAAACAGTTGCTTCTCGGCGTAGTCCTCGGGTCCCAACTCAAACACACCGGTATCGGTCACGTAGGCGTCATACTCGGCGCGCATTTCGGCGAAGAGGTCAGGGTTTTCCGCCGACAAATCAGTGGTCTCGCCGGGGTCGACCGACAGGTCGAACAGCCGCCAGGTGAAATCGCCACGCGGCAACGCGGTGCGCACGAGTTTCCAATTGCCACGATAAAGCGCGGCGTTGCCGCTCACTTCGACACCAAAGCTTTCGTCGGCGCTTCGGGTCTCGGTGCTCGCACCCGAAAGAAGTGGCAGGATGCTTTGGCCATAAAGCGCTCCTGCGTCGTAGGCGACCCCTGCTGCGTCCAGAAGGGTTGGCATCAGGTCGGCCACATGTACCGGCGCATCCTGCACGCCCGTCACGTCAATGCCCGGTCCCGCCATTACCAAAGGCACCCGCAGACCGCCTTCGCTGGAATAGAACTTGTAAAGATTGAACGGTGATGCCTCGACCGATGCCCATTCAGGGCCAATCGCTGTCAGGCTGCCGGGCAGGCCCATATTTTCCGGCGAAGTATCGTAGCCCTCAAGACGGTGGATACCGCTCAGCAACGTATTGAACACCGGGTTCTCAAGCGATGTGACACCCGATTCAGCTCCGTTGTCGGACGTGACGACGACGATGGTGTTCTCAAGCTGCCCTGTTGCGTCAAGGTGGTCCAAGAGGCGTCCGATATGGAAGTCAGCCGCCTCTTTCATGCCGGCGTTCACCTGCATGGCGCGTGCGGCGACCTCTTTTTCCCTGTCTGACAACGCATCCCACGCGCGGTGGTCTTCGTGCACCGGGGCCAATGTCGTGGTCGCGGGCACGAGCCCCAATGCGATGGCGCGCTCCAGACGTTCTTCGCGCATGACGTCCCAGCCTGCGTCAAACACGCCGTCATAGCGGTCGATGTACTCAGCCGGGGCCTGAACAGGGATGTGCACGGCCTGCAACGACAGGAACCCAAAGAACGGCTGATCCGCATCACCTTCTTCGATATAGCGGATCATCTGATCTACAAGGTTGCGCGACGAATAGAAGTCTTCGGGCAGCCGAACAGGTTCGCCATCTTCGTACCAGGACACCTCCGGATAGCCGGGCAAGTAATGGGAATGGTCATAGTTGCTGCCCCCCGTGGAATCCATCACGTAGGACCTATCAAAACCGAACCGGTCGGGCAGATTTTTACCTTTCGCGCCAATGCCCCACTTGCCGGAGACATAGGTCTGGTAACCAGCCTCTGCCAGAAGCGACGCGATGGTCTGCTGGTCGTCCTCCCAGACCATGGAATAGCCAGGAAGCGCGCGCTGTTCGGGCGTGACGGTTTCCACCAGCGTGCCCATACCCGTCTGGTGATTGTCGAGGCCCGTCATCAGCATGGCACGGCTGGGACCGCAGAAAGGCGAGCTATAGTAGCGTGAAAACAGAGTGCCCGATTGCGCCAACCCGTCGATCCGTGGCGTTGCGGCATCCGCCCCGTAAGCGCCGAAGCCGGTGAAGCCGACATCGTCGAAAAGCACCACGAGGATATTCGGGCGCGTCTCTTGAGCGGTCGCAGGCAGAGCCGTCGCGGCGGTAATCAGAAGAGCGACAAGCGCGTTTCGGGGGCGTGCATTCATGTCAAAGGTCCTGTTTCGTCGCAAAGGAAGCGACCGCGTGCGGATATGGCAGCGCATTGCCGTCGGAATTCGCGTGTCGCGGTCATTGCCTGGACACTCCGGCGGTTCCGAGACGCCAGCGCAGGGTGTCGATCCGGTCCTGCCCGAAGAACGGCTCGCCTTCGAACACCATGGTCGGCACCCCCCAATGGCCCGAAGTGTCCAGAGCCGCCTGATTGGCTTCGATCTCCGGCGTGGGATCGTTGGCGGCAATCGCCGCATCCATGTCTGCAAGATCGAGCTTTGCCTTGGCGGCAGCTGTCGCGAGCTTGTCACCCTCGTTCCAACCAGGCGTGCCGCCCCAGATCAGAGCGGATACATGAAAGGCGAACTCCAGCCCCTTGCCGCGCTGTTCCGCTTCCACGCCAAGCCCGGTGAGCCGGTGGATGTAGGGCTGCTCTTGGGAAACCTCGAACGTTTCGAGGTCCTGTACGATCGGGTCCGGCGACGGAATGCCGAAGGCCATCCCGAGAAACTCGGCGCGCCGCACCATATCCAGCATGATGTATCGGACCCGGCGCTTGTCTTCCGTGAAGAGCGACTGCTTGGCGCGCACCGCGATCGGCAGGACCGGACGAAACCGCACGTTTACGTCGTAATCCTCCCGAAGCCGCAAGAGATCCGGCGTGACCAGATACGAGTACGGGCTTCTGAATGACCAAAATACGTCAACATCTTGTGTCATGGGAATGTCTCCAGAAAGGTATCCGCGAACAGCGGATGCCGCGCCTCATTCAGTGCGAAAAGCCGACACCGCAACTTCGGTTTCGGGGTTCAAGTCCTTGTTCGGGTCCACAAAGACGCCAGCCGGAAACGCAACAGATATCGGCGTGTCTGCTGTTCCAAGACAGAGAAGATGGTTGTTGTCGCCATCCCCCAGATCGGCCAGAGCGGTAGGCTTGATATCCCGTTCCGTGCCGCCCGCCGCGCGCACCGTCACGCGGTAGAGATCACGTTCCGCGTCGCCCGGCTCATCGCCGTTCGCCAGCACGACTCCGCCCGCCCAGACAACCCGCACCGCTTGCGCGATACCTTCGGATGGGCAGTCGTCGCCGTCGGTTCGGCGCTGGCCAAGACCGAGGTCTGGGGCAGTTGGATCCGCGATTTCGGCCATGACAAGGGTTGGGCCGGGTGCCAGGGGGGGGTGACATCAATCGATGCCCCGCGGAAATTCAACATGCCGTCGATCGAGTGAAGGTGACCGACAATTTCGACCGATACCGGCGGATCGGTCTCGGCCGTTCCGAATTCGCCCACCAGCAGCACCGTGCGCAACTCGCCGCCATCCGTTGCCTGCAGGAGCGTGACGCACTGCATTTGTCCTAGGGCACCGGAGGCTGTTGTTACGCGAAAATCGCCGGCCTGCATCGTGGTGTGATCGATCTCGGTCGAGAAGATCACCGGCATGCCATCTTTGCCCGGTGCGCCACGGCAGATCAGCCGGGACAGGGGCGACAAAGCGTTGTCTAAGCCGAAGAAGGCGAACAGAAGCTCAGCGGATTGGCCGCCGCTCTCGCGCGGGAGGCCCGCGTCGGTGGTTGTGTCGGTCAAATCAAGGCTGGTGACCTCTGCCAAGCTCGGCGATGCACCGGCCATCACGCGTATGAGCACTGCGAACAGACGCCGACAAAGCGCACCGCCGGCGAGGCTTTCAGTCAGAACCCCAATTTGGGATATGTGTGGCATGTGCCTCTCCGCATATTCTGCATGTGCAGCGTATACGGAGAGGGGTGCGTCGTTCGAACGCAGTTCGGGATCACTTACGGCCAGTGGACATTCATTTTCGGCCAGCGTCGTCCTGAACCTCAGCCCGGTCCCGGAAAGCCTTTGGTGTGAGCCCGGTCCAACGTTTGAAACTACGCGCGAAGTTCGACGACGATTCGAACCCTAGCGCGCCCGCAATGGACTTGATGGGTTGCGTGCTGCCTGACAGCAGGGCACGTGCGCGGTTCTCACGGACCTGATCCATTAGTCTTCGATACGATGTTCCCGACCGATCCAGTTGTCTTCGCAGGCTGCGTTCAGAATATCCGAGTTCCATTGCGACATCTGAAAGCTGCAAGGTCAGGTTTGGATGAGCCTCCAAAATGGCCATAACTTGAGTGACAGGCGTCGCCTCGTACGCAGCCGTGGCAGCAAGCTGTTCGCAGAGCATCAATAGCCGCGCGTGATTGATTGGATCGCTGCCGGGAAGCGGTTCGTCCAATAAGAAGCGTGGAAAAACGAGCAGGTTTTCGGTTTCATCAAAAGTGACGGGGCAATTGAGCTGATGGTCAACATCGCTCCACCCTTCTGGCCGACTGACCATCGCCTGCGCCCGGCTCAATGTATGCTCCTGTTTGCGCATCGCGTTGAGCAGCGAATTGATTGCGACAAGCGCGCTGCTGAACATGAAATACTCGATGTCGCCATATGGGAATTTGGAGCGCAAGCAAATGGCTGCCTCATCCTCTGTCAAATCAGATCGGTCACTCACAACTGCGATGTCCAGAGACGGAAAATTCAGCGGCAAGAAGCGCGCGAGAACATCCAACCCGGCACCTAAACTGGGCGCGTTCATCGCCGTGTGTGCTGGAAGACCAATATTGGCGGGCTCAAACCGCAACGCGAGCGTGATCCCAAGATGCGGGTTCTGCGTGGTGCTCAGAGCATTTTCGAAGAGGCGCTGAATCGGCTTGAAAATGGTCCGAAACTCGGAACTTTCCAAATTTTCTTCGACCAAGCCGGTTTTGGACAACAATGCGTCTGCCGGGTACCCCTGTCTTCGCAAAACCCGGAATACAAACCCTGGATAGCTCATGGGAATGACCGGATCGTCTGGTGTAAAGGTTTTGAGGGGCATCATCTCTCATCCAATATCAACATCTGGACGCTGGCAAGCGGCTCCACTAGCGGCCAAAGCGTTCGAGTTGCGCCCGCCGCTTGATGCGCATGTGTCTCTCACGGCGACCAGTTTTCAGGCAAGCTTTCACTGAGTTGTGTTAACGAGACACGGCCACCGAAACAGCGCATCAATGGAGCGCGAGATAAAAAGGTTGCCGCATTCGGCACGCAACTGGTTGTTGTGACGGGCTTTTTCAGCCGCACCCATTTATGTGATGCGGCGACGATGCGGTTAACGCACTGACTTTGCGAGAATAATTCAGCGGCACATTCCCAATGGACGCTTTCTGCGGCGTCAAATTCAACGCAAAATCAGATATTTAGGTACCTTTGAGCGGCAAAGGTTGGAGGCGTGCTGTGCGATTTCCTCATCAACACCAGACACTAGGCACGTGTTGCCGCACCTCTTTTATCTTGCAGTCTATCAGATGGTCCGTGTTCGTCGCCGACTCTGATCAGTCTGTGTGTCTCGATCTGAATCTGCGCACCGTCCGATTTACACGCCGCAGCTTGTCGAACCGCGATGACGAGTGTTGAACCCTGCACAACGTGACCTGGTGCCCCATGCTAATCGGCATGACACCTATGCCTCGCATCCCTCGACCGTGCGCTCACCCGGCCCAGCCGGTCGATGTCGCGCGGATCGAGGCAGCACTGGTGAAGGTGGCCGTGCTGGTCACACAGGACCGGCCTTCGCACCGATCTTCGAGCGGCTGGAGGCGGAACTGGCCGCGGCCGTGAAGAAAGAGAAGCGGCTGTCGGAAGCGCAGCGCCGGGCGCAGGCGTTATTGGCTCAGAAGGCAATGCGGGCGACGAGCTTGGCGACATGTTCCAGCGACGCGCCCTTGCCGTATCGTTCCCGGTGGAGCCGGTGACCGAACAGGTCGCGCCTGATCCGGTCGTCGATCCCGTCGGCGAGCATGCGGTCCTCGAAGGAATGGCGAAGCGAGTAGAAGGAGTGGCGCGGCGTCTCGAGCAGGCCATTCGCGCGGAGGAACTTGTTCACGGCCGCGCTGAGGGTCGCGCGGTTGCGGTAACGCGGGAAGCCTTGAGGGTACGGCTTGAAGGCCTCGAGCGAGACCCCGGTCAGCGGGATCACGCGGCGGGCGTAGTGGCTTTTCAACTGCCGTCCCTCGGGTTCGATGGAGATGTACGGCACATCGCAATCGAGGCGGATCGTGTCCGCCGTCAGCGCCGCACCCTCGGACGGCCGGTAGCCGGTGTTGATCATGCCCAGGAGTAAGGCGCGGGCCTGGCTTTTCAATCCCTCCAGCCCACGGGTGGCGAGCAGCCGCGTTCTGATCCACTCCTCGCTGAACGGCGGGCGCGTTTGCTTCTCACCCTCTCTTTGAAGGACAATTCGCCCAGCGGCAGTGCAAGGCCAAGACGCTTCATCGTGTTCACGGTCTTGAGCACATCACCAAGATGGATCAGGTCCTTGTTGGCCGAGTTCGCCGTGACCTCGCCCGCTTCGATCCGGCCGAGCCAGTGCTGGCGGAAGTCCAGCATGTCGTCGTGGGCGATGTTGGCGATCTCCTTATTGCCGACGACCGCGACAAAATTCTTCACCGCCTTCTTGCGCGGCGCCTCCCAGCGGCGCAGCTGGTCCTCGCCCTTGCCCAGCGTCTTCTCCTTGGCAAGCGTCCAATAAAGCTCCAGCGCCTTGCCGACCGTGATGCGGGGCTCGGCAACGGTACCGAGAAGGGCGGCGGCTTCCACCGAGTCAGGCTGGTTCGCAGGCGCGGGAATCGCCTCGACGCGCTCGACCACATCCTCGACCGGCAGCTTGGCCACGGCCCCTACATCCAGATACCGAAAACCCTGAGCCCGCGCGAGGTCGCGGGCAGCTTCATAGCGCGCACCTGCTTCAGCACTGTTCCCGGCCAGCCGCGCCTCCCACGCCTCGATCATCTAGCTCCACGCGCGATCCGCCTTGCTTCTGGCAATGGTATCGGAATCGGTATGAAGGCTGATCCAGACGGTTTCACGCGGCTCGATCCCCCGATACCGGCGCGGGACGCGCCGGCGGAGGTGGTAAAGACGGCCTCGTTTCGCGATGCTCATGGCGGAAATCCTCCGCGTTTGTGCAGCAAAATGTGTAGCAAAATGTGCAGAAAATCAAGCGGACCAAACACCGCCACTAGCGCGAAAATGCCGAATTCTGCTCTACTATCAATCGGTTGTGAGATAGCGATTTCGAGGAAAATGGCGGAGCGGAAGGGATTCGAACCCTCGAGACGGTTTCCCGCCTACACACTTTCCAGGCGTGCGCCTTCGACCACTCGGCCACCGCTCCGTCGGCGGGTTTAGCGAAAATCCGCGGGGGAACGCAAGGACGGCTGCAATTTTTTGTTGTCGCCGCCCCTGCCCTTGTCGCCGGGTCAATGCCGCCCCCATCTATCGGTTGTCGGGCATTTGCGCGCGATCAACACAAGGACTTTGCCATGAACCGAAGAGAGATGATGCAGACAAGCGCCCTGGCCGCCGTCGGGGCGGGCCTTGCCCCTGCCCTGCCCGCCTTTGCAGCCGCTCATGCCGCAGCACTTCCTGTTGCGCAACGTTTCAAGATCGGAGACCTGACCGTAACGGCGCTGTCGGACGGGTACCTTCCAATCGAGCCCGGCGTGATGAACGGGATCGAAGCGGATGAGTTCAATGAATTTGCCGCCCAAGCTTATCGCGCACCCGGCCCTATAGCGACGGGCGTCAACGCATTTCTGGTCGATAATGGATCTGAGCTCACGCTTGTCGATGCGGGAACAGGGTCGATTATGGGGCCTCAACTTGGCCAGCTTTTTGCTCAGCTCGAGGCCGTAGGCGTCGCGCCAGATGCCGTCACCCGTGTGATCGCCACGCACCTGCATCCCGATCACATCGGTGGCGTCGTATCAGGCGGCAAGAACCCGTTCACGAATGCCGCACTGGTTGTTTCGCAGGCCGAGGTCGACTTCTGGACGAATGCCGACATCAAGGCCGGCGCTCCTGAGGGGGTACAGGGCTTTTTTGACGTAGCCGCCGGTGCGGTGGCTGCCTTCGGTGACCGCCTAACAACCGTCGAGGACAACGCCGATCTGGGAAGCGGGATGACTGCCATGCTCATGCCCGGCCACACCCCCGGCCATATGGGTGTCATGCTGGACGGTTCCGACACCCAGTTGCTCGTCTGGGGCGACATCGTCCACGTCGGCCCGGTCCAGTTCGCAAGGCCCGAAGTGACCATCGCGTTCGACACAGATGCCGAGATGGCCGCCGCGACGCGGGCACGCGTCTTTGACATGGTGGCGACCGACCGGCTCATGGTGGCGGGGGCGCATATCTCGTTCCCTGGCTTCGGATATGTCGAGCGGGCGGGCGAGGGTTTTGCCTGGGTTCCCGCGCCTTTCCAGTACGGCTGATCAGTTTGCAGCAGCGCCGGTGTCGTCTGCAGCGACATCGGTGCCTTTCGCATCCGTTTCCGAATCGGCATCGGTCTGAACGGTTTCGCGAACCCCCGGGGCGTTGCGAAACCAGATGTCGGTCTGTGTGAACGGGATCTCGATATCCTCTTCGACAAAGCGTGCTGCGATCTTGTGATGAAGCTCGCTCTTGACGCTGAGTGACCAGTTCACATCCCTCAGGATCGCGCGGATCTCGAAGTCGAGCGAACTGGCACCAAAGCCTGCGAACAGAACCGCAGGCGCCGGATTGGCCAGGATCATCGGGTGGTCCTGTGCGATCTCCCGCAAGATGTCCTCAACCCTCCGGGTATCGGTCCCATAAGCGACCCCGACCGAAACAATGATCCGGCCCACGGTATTGCCGCGCGTATAGTTGGTGACTGTGCCACTCACGAGATCTGCATTGGGGATTATGACGTCGGACCGGTCGAACGTTTCGATGCGGGTCGAGCGGACGGAGATGTCGCGGACATAGCCCATCTGTCCGCCAACTTCGATCCAGTCGCCTTCTGAAATCGGGCGTTCAATCAGCAGGATAATACCTGACACGAAGTTTGAAACGATGTTCTGCAGGCCAAAACCGATGCCGACGGAAAGGGCACCGGCAACAATGGCGAGGGATGAGAGATCAATCCCGGCGGTTGTAATCGCAATGAGTGCGGCAAGAAATATGCCAAGATAACCGGTGCCCGAAACAATCGCATTACGTGCCCCGACATCGAACCGGGTCTTGGGCAGAACCGAACGTTGCAGGGCGCTCTGCAGGAGCCGGGTCACCACATAACCAACGGCAAAAACAATCGCGAAAGTCAGGAAGTCTATGGGCGAGATCGTTGTTTCACCAATCGTGAAACCGGCGAGGAAACTGTTCCAAAGCTCGGTCAGGTCGGCGACGCGGACTCCCCAAAAGAGCGACAGAAGCGGCACCGAGGACAGCAGAACCACGAAATTCAGCAGAACGGGTGTCAGGGCGTCCCGGCTGTCCTCTCCCTTACCCGTGACCCAGAGATAGATATCCTCGACCAAGCGCTGCAGTACCATGACAAAGCCCAGAAGCGCGAGCGACTGGATTGTCGGATACAGGATGAAGTTGCCGGCAAACCCGTATCCCAAAGCCGCGAAGACGGGCGCAATTGGCGCGAGGATCATAGCAATGCGGCCGACGATCCGAATAACCCGCGCCCCGCCCTGTTGAGCCTCTGCCTCCTCGTCCCCGGCCCCGACTTTCGACAGGATCTGGCCTAGCCGGAACAGGATGAGACTGCTGATGACGACAAGCGGGAAGGACAGGACTGACCGCTCTGCAGCATCGTAGTTGTCAAAACCGACGACGAGTTCGTGCAGTCCACGCAGCACAATCATTACAGCCAGCGCGGTTCCGTACCAGCGTGCCTCGGCCCGTTGGTTAGCCGACACCTTGATGATGGCAGCCCGTTCGTCCTTTGCGAACAGACGTTCGCAGAGCCAGCGGACGATCAATATGACGGCCGCATAGGATGGGAGTTCGTCCAGTATCAGCGATCCTCGGATCCCGAAGATCGCGAGCTGCTGAAGCCCTGCCACCAGAGCTGCAACGCCGATAAACGGCAGCACGATACGGCCCAGCGAAACAAGCAGGTCCCAGACGTTGCCACCGCGCCCGCTTCGTTCATATAGCCACCTGCCAAACCGATTGGACCAGGCGCGTCCGCGACCAATCAGAACGAACGCCATGAGGAAAAGGACGCCAGCCACGGGCAATCCGTCGCGCAGTTCTGCGAGATGCACAGGATTCCGAATGGCGTCGCGAACTTCACCCACCGTCGAAAGGAAGGATTGATTCACAGCTTCAAGGGCGCGCGGCCACTGGGTCGGGTTCAGCGGCGATGGCCCGAGCGAGATGAGCTCCCGCGCTTGTCGTTCGCGAATGACTCGATCGATTTCGTCAATCAGACCATCGGCGAGCGTGTAAGCCTGATCTGCTTCGATTGACGGCGCTTGCAATCGCGCAAGTTCCGCCTGAAGGTTCGATCGACGCTGCGCCAGATCGGGCTCTTCATTGCCGTTCTCCGGCGCAGGTCCGAGCGCATTGAGCTGTGACCGGATCGTTCGCAGCCGGGCGTCGTTGCCTTGGCGCGCCGTTTCAAACTGACTTCGGTATTCGGCGATGTCAGAGCGCAATGTCTCGAGCGCCGCGTCCGACGCCCGCCCAGCCTCGATCGCGGCGATGGCGCGATCACTGAGCGCCTCCCATGCATCATAGTCGGGCTGCGAATTCTGCGCGCTTGCCAGCGTCGCGATGAGCGTCAGGATAAACGCAAAGGACCAATAGCGGAGAAACCGCATCATGCGTCCTCGAACACACCCGGGATGCTGGCAGGTGCCTCGGTCAGCCATGATGGCAACGGCAGGTCTTTGCTTTTGAGGAATTCCGGATTGAAGAGCTTGGACTGATAGCGCGTTCCATAGTCGCAAAGAATGGTCACGATCGTATGCCCCGGCCCCAAATCTCTTGCCAATCGGATTGCACCAGCGACGTTGATACCGGACGAGCCACCCAGACAAAGACCTTCTTCCCTCAACAGGTCGAACACGATAGGCAACGCCTCGGCATCCGAGATGTTGTAGCTGAAATCCGGGCGAAAGCCTTCGAGGTTGGCGGTGATCCGCCCCTGCCCGATCCCTTCGCTGATCGAACTCCCATGCGACGCGAGCTCTCCGGTCGTATAGAAGGAGTGCAGCGCGGCTCCATCTGGGTCGGCGAGCCCGATCTTGACGCCCTTGGGCTGCAAAATCTCGGCCACACCCGCGAGCGTTCCGCCTGACCCGACCGCACAAATGAACCCATCGACCTTGCCGTCGGTCTGGTCCCAGATCTCTGGCCCCGTCGTTTCGACATGGGCGTGACGGTTGGCAACGTTGTCAAACTGGTTCGCCCAGATCGCGCCATTGGGCTCTGTCTTGGCCAGGGTTTCGGCCAAACGACCGGAATAACGGACATAATTGTTGGGGTTGCGATAGGGTGCCGCAGGCACTTGCACCAGCTCCGCGCCCGCCAGCCGCAGCATGTCTTTCTTTTCCTGGCTTTGCGTTTCCGGGATGACAATCACCGTTTTGAAGCCCATCGAAGCACCCACCAGCGCCAGACCGATCCCGGTATTTCCGGCCGTCCCTTCGACAATCGTGCCGCCGGGCCGCAGCAGACCCTTTGCCACAGCGTCCCGAATGATGAAGAGCGCGGCGCGGTCCTTGACGGACTGGCCAGGGTTCATGAATTCGGCCTTCCCGAGAATGGTACAGCCCGTCTCTTCGCTCGCCTTTCGGAGCTTGATGAGAGGCGTGTTCCCGATGGCGTCGGCCAAATCCGAAGCGTACCGCATGAGCCGGTCCTTTCCTGAAAACTGAATCAGATGTACTCCCGCCCCAACCGGACCTCAACCCGCGGCGGTACCAGAGTAATCCGCGCGCAGCCGGTCACGGTGATGGGCAAGCCAGTAGGTCAGCAGGTTGAGCGGCGCGTTGGCCGTGACTTTGGTCTCTGACCGCTCAAGCAAGGTGTCGAAGGGCAAGATATGGGCCTGGATGTTTTCACCTTCGCTGTCCACACCACCGCTGCGCCGCGCATCGTCTGGTAGATCACAAAGGCCGACATAGAGGTGAAAGAAGTCTGTCGCCGCCCCGGGTGACGCGTAATTCCGGCCTACCAATTCGAGGTGCCGGAAGGTCAATCCGGCCTCTTCCTGCGCCTCGCGGTGCGCTGTTTCCTCGGGTGTTTCGCCCGGATCGACGAGGCCGGCAACCGGCTCAAGTTGCCAAAGCGCCGGATCACCCCGCCCCAGTGGCCCAAGCCGCACCTGCTCTACCAACAGCACCCGATCGCATACAGGATCGTAGGGCAGAACGATCGCCGCGTCGGTTGAGACAAAGACCGCACGGTCAATCGGATCGCTCATTTGGCCATCGAACCGTTCATGCGACAGCGTGAATTCATCGAGCGCAAAGAACGACGAATAAACCCGGCGTCTTTCGATGATATCGACCGCGCCGCGCAAGGTCAGCGGATCGTGCGATCCTTCTTGGGCAATCAGCCGGGTGGTTGCCCGCGCCAGAATTCGGGGAAAGAGGCCTGCCAGTTCCTTGGCCGACCGCGATCCGAAGTACAACATCGCCTCTTCGGCGGCCACCATGATCAGGGGCGACCACCTTTCGATCCAGCGATCCAATGACCAGATGTCCCCGTCGACAGCCCGGCCCGGAGCGGGCAGATAAGCCAGCGCCTGCGCCCCGTTTGCCAAGGTAACCTCGGTCGTCTTGCAGCCATGGCCGCCCTGGTAGAAATCGAGACGAGCCAAATCCGCCTCGGTCAGATCTGCAATCAGGACACCGGGCGCGTCTTCGCCCGCCGCCCGCTGGATCATCGGATAGAAACTGCCCGAAACGGACCGCACGACATGATCAGGCAGCGCCGTTTCGATCAGATCGACGTCAAGGGAACGACCCAGAACCAGTTCCAGCAAAGGCTGATAACGGAGCGCGCCGTAGAAGAAGCATTGAGCCACGCGTCAATTCCACTTGCGCCAAGAATACTCCGCTGCAAGTCCGGTGATGATCCCGCCGCCGACCAATGTGCCGATGATCGTGACGGTCCCCATGATCAGCGCGTATTCGGCGCCGATCTGAAAGACGGCTATGATCGCCTCGAACGGACCATCATATCGATTGCGCATGGCGAGGCGTGTCATTTCGTTGGTCGCCTGCACAAAGATGCCCCAGAACACCAGCAAAAATGCACCGGTCAGACCCACGTTTATGGCAGATGTCCATCCACGGCCCATGCGCGGACCAACCGCGATCCAGCCACTCAGGATGCCGATGAACATGTTGATCGGGGTGAAATAGCCAAATGCAGTGCCCTCGGGCATCAGCGGCATGATCTGCCCCGATACAATAAAGGCCAGAATTGCGAGGGTCGCTGCGGCCGTCAGGCGTGCCGCGTTAGGCATTGATCTTTCCGCTGCTCGTCATTCTTATCCGGGTCGTCTTATGGTGATCTGCGTTACATCGCAGTTGGCACTTTCAAACGTCGCGGCGCAAGAGGTCAGGTAAAAATTCCACATGCGCCGGAACCGTTCGTCAAATCCCATATGAGCGATCTCGTCCCACTTTTCATTGAATGTATCGTGCCAGCGCCGCAGCGTGATGTTGTAGGATTGCCCGAACTCGACTGAGCGTTCGACAGCGAAACCAGCCTTAGCGATCTGCTCGCGCAAGGCCGAGGGCGACGGCAGCATGCCTCCGGGAAAGATGTATTTTTGAACGAAATCGACACCACGCTGATAGATGTGCCAGCGCTTGTCCTGCACCGTGATGATCTGCAAAGTCGCGTTTTTTCCGGGCTTCAGGCGCTCGCGAACCGTCTTGAAATAAACGGGCCAATAACGCTGACCCACGGCTTCGAACATCTCAATGCTGGCAATGCCGTCGTAGGTGCCGTTTTCGTCGCGATAATCCTGCAACTTGAAATCCACCATCTCTGATAGTCCGGCCTTTTCAATGCGCTGCTGAGCGTACTTGAACTGCTCTTCGCTGATGGTAAGGCCGGTCACTCGCAGCCCCCGTTCCTTTGCAGCGTATTCTGCGAAGCCGCCCCATCCACAACCGATCTCAAGAATGTGGTCACCAGGTTGCGCACCCATTTGATCAACCATGCTGGCATACTTCGCGATCTGTGCTTTCTCCGTACTTTCCTGGCCGGTCTCGAACAAGGCGGAGGAATAGGTCATCGTGTCGTCAAGCCACACACCGTAGAAGTCGTTGCCGAGATCGTAGTGATGACTGATGTTCTTTTTTGCCTGCCCACGGTGGTTGCGACGCAACCAGAACCGGAAGAGTTCAAACTGGCGCAACAGCCACAGCCCCCGGAACCCGTCATAGAATTCGTCATTGTCGGCGTGGACGAGGTCCATGAAAGCTTGCAGGTCCGGCGTACTCCACCATTCGTCCAGGTACGCATCGCAAAAACCAAGATCGCCTTCGCGGATCAAACGGGCGAAAAGATCGGCGTTGTGAATGTGCAGTTCGGCGATCGGCCCGGGATTATGGCCCTGAGCCCGGAACAACCGGCCATCGGGCAGCACGAAATCGATCCGCCCGTACTGAAGTTCTGTCGCGGCCGCAAAAACCTGCGCGAAGTAGCGTGGGAGCCCCGTCTCTCCGTCTGTCGTCGTTAGTACCATCCCCGGAACTCATCCTCTTTTTTGTAAAGCTACGTTGACACACAACTTCACGCAACCTCAGAAACTTCGGTTTTCATATGCACTTAGCGCCCGTTTGCGCCCTGCCTCGGGTGTTACGACCGGGCGCGGATATGGATCATTTGGCGACAGATCCCAGCTTTGCGGAATGGCCTCGAAATAGGCCTGCGCATCCGCATGTGGGTTGGCCCGGCCTTCGGCGATCCAACGGTTGACGTAGTCATGGTTCTTGTCGAACTTGTCGAGTTGGGTAACCGGGTTGAAGACGCGGAAATAGGGTGTAGCGTCAGGCCCTGAACCCGCCGACCATTGCCAGCCCATGGCGTTCGAGGCCGGATCCCAGTCGATGAGGCAATCCTCGAACCAATCGAGGCCGGTTTTCCAATGCGTCAGCAGATGTTTCGTCAGATAGGATGCCACGATCATACGCCCCCGATTGTGCATCCGTCCGGTGACGTACATCTCGCGCATGGCGGCATCGACGAACGGGATACCGGTGCGGCCCTGTTTCCATGCCAAGACTTCTGGGGTTTCTTCTGTATTCCAGGGAAAGGCGTCCCAATTGGGTTTCCAGTTCCCGGTCAGCATATGCGGCGTGTGATGCATCAGGTGGTACGCGAACTCTCGCCAGACGAGTTCCTTGAGAAAGATCTCTGCGCCCGCCTTGCCCTCCTGAAGGGCTCGCATGCCGGAATGCCAGCACTGATGGGGGCTGATCTCTCCGAGCGACAGGTTCTCTGAGAGACCAGAAGTGCCATCGATGGCGGGCAGATCCCGCAGATCTGCATACCTTGCAACGGTGTTATCAATGAATTCGGCCAGCCGGTCCTGCGCAGCTGTCTCGCCCAGTCGGACGTAAGGCCGGACAATTCCAGCGCCCCGCTTCATCACATCGTTAAGCTTCCAGTCGGCTAGGTCGTCCGTTTCCGGCCATGCCTCCGGCTGTCTTAACGTCTTGGGCGCTGGCAACGGTACATCGACGTCACGATCCTTCACTGCTTTCCAGAATGGCGTGTACACCTTATAGAAACCGCCCGTTTTCGTCTCCGCAGTCCAAGGCTCAAACATCAAATGGCCGCCAAAGCTGCGGGCGTCGATCCCAGCCTCTTTCAAGGCCGTTTTGATCTTGCTGTCCCGCGCAGTCGATTGTGGATCGTAAAGCCGGGTCCAATAGACCGACGTGGCACCTGTTTCCTCAATGAGGTCCTGCAAGACTTCGAGCGCATCGCCACTGCGCAGGGTTAGCCGACTTTCGGCTTCGCGCAGGGCGTCCCCAAACACCTCAAGGCCAAGGCCCAGCCGCCATTTGGGCGCAGCCCCGTATGCATCGACCTGTTCGTCAAACACAAAAAGCGGAACAATAGGCCGCCCGCTCTGCGCCGCCGCGTGCAAGGCAGGATGATCGCTCAGCCGCAGATCGCGCCTGAACCAGATGATGATTGGATGACTGCTCAACTTCCACGTCCGTTTGTTAAGAGCGTACGTAGCCCTTTGGCCGATGGATCAATTCCGCGCGGCATCACCCAGCGTCAGGCCAAACAAAAAAGGCCCCGGGAGTCACCCGGGGCCTTTCTTTAGGTGTTAAGTTCACTCCGCCGGGGCAGCCGCCGCATTGTCGGACGTGGTTGCCACACCGTGCTTTTCACGCCGGCTGTCGTTCCAGATGGCTTTGATCAGGGCAACCCCCTGCAGAACCATCACGATCGAGAACGGGAACGCGCCGATCACCATGGCCGTCTGGATCGCCTTGAGACCGCCTTTGGGATCGTTATCGGACGCGCCGGCGATAAGCAGCGCGGCGACAACCAACCCAAGGGCGACACCCCAAAAGTAGATGTGAGGCTTGGCCTTTGGCCCTTCGTCACCAGCGGCGTTGATCGTATTGACGATCAGCACAGCCGAGTCCGCCGTTGTGACCAGATACGTCATCAACAACACAACGATCACAACTGACATGGTCCAACCCAGTGCGGCCCCAAGCATATGGACCACCATGGCAAAGATCTTGTCACCATCCGGCGCACCAAGAATGGCACCATTGGCGTTACCGTTGAGCTCAAGGTCGATCGCGGTGCCCCCGGCCCAGGTGAACCAGACAAAGCACATCAGTGACGGCACAAGGATCGCGCCGATCACGAATTCGCGGATTGTCCGCCCCTTGGAGATGCGCGCCAGGAACAGGCCGACAAACGGGGCAAATGCAATCCACCAAGCCCAGTAGAAGACCGACCAACCACCTTGCCAGCCTTCTAGCTGGGTGGCTACCGAACCTTCGACACCGTCCGAGCGCCAGACCGTGAAGAGCATCTCGGGCATCGCGAGGAGGTAATCCCAGATACCGACGAACAGGGCCTGAAGACCAAAGAACGTGGACCCGAAGAGCAGGAAGAACGTCAAAAGGAAGATCGAGAGCCCCATGTTGAGGTTCGACAGCCATTTGATGCCCTTACCGACACCTGACAGGGCTGACAGCGTCGATGCGCCCATGATGACGAGGATCGCAACAATTACCCCAAGCGTGTTCGAGGTGCCCGCTTCGTTCGTCAGACCGCCAATACCGATACGGGTCAGACCGGCCACAAATTGCTCGACGCCAAAGCCGAGGGTCTGCGCAACACCGAGGATCGTTGCTACAACGGCAACGATATCGATGAGACTGCCGAGGGGTCCCGAAAGTGCTTTGCCGAAGAGCGGTGTCAGTGACGACCGCATGGTCAACGGCAAGCCGCGGCGATAACAGAAAAAGCCAAGGGAGAGGCCCGCAATCGCATAGCAGGCCCATGCACCAAGACCCCAATGCAGGAATGACCACTTGTACGCGCTGCGAATTGTTTCGGCGGATTCTCCGGCCACAAAGCCCTGAATAACGTCCGGATTGTTCTGGAAATGATAGACCGGTTCGGCTACGGCCCAGGTCAGCATGCCTACGCCGATACCCGCACCGAACATCATCGAAAACCAAGAGAAATTCGAAAATTCGGGCTTGTCATCTTCGACGCCTAGTTTGAGGCGCCCCGCTGCGGGCCAGATGGCCAACAGTAAACACAGAAGCACAAAGCTCGCGACGATATAAACATACCAATAAGCCGTGTTCGCGAGGATGAACGTGTTGATTGCGTTCAGCACTGCGCCCGCCGCATCCGGAAAAACCACGGCCCAGACAACGAGCGCAGCAATGATGAATTTCGAGATGACGGCGACGCTGGGACTAAAGCCCGAATAGAACCCGCTGTCTGCGGTTCTGATGGGTAGATCCATCAGAGGGGGTTTGGGTGCCATGGTTACCTTCCTGTTATCATTTTATTTGTGACAACAGGGAAACACGGCTCGGCATTTTTACAAAATGTTTATATTTTTGATTGCCTAAATACGCGGCAAATCAGCCGCTTTTTGCGTCTCGCACCGGAATTCGCAAACCGACACAATCCCCAAAAACGCTGCTGCAATGCAGAAAAGACGTTAAATTTCAGTGCGAATCTGTGCAGCCAGCGACGCAATCTGATCCATGTCGCCGGCTTGGCCCGGGGGGCGCAATGCAACACCCTCATGGCGCGGCAAAATGTGGAAATGGAGGTGAAACACCTCTTGCCCTCCGGCCGCCTCGTTAAATTGCTGGATCGTTATGCCGTCGGCTCCAAGCGCCGTTTTTGCCGCATTCGCAACCTTGCGAACCGTGGCCATCACGGTCGCGAGCTGTGCGTCGGTCGCGTCCAACACATTGCGCGCTGGGGTTTTGGGGATGACCAGACAATGGCCATCCGCCCGCGGAAAAATATCCATGAAGCACAGCGTGTCATCGTCCTCATAGACCCTGATCGACGGGATCTCGTCGGTCAGGATCTTGGCAAAGATGTTCTGGTCGTCATAGGCGCTCATGCGTTCACATCCACGACGACGCGGCCCTTGACCTGCCCCTTAAGGATATCCGCACCCAGCTTCGGCAAATCGCTCAGCGTGGCCGGGTTGATCATGGCCTCGAGCTTGTCCATGGGCAGATCCGTCGCGATCCGTTCCCATGCACGCAACCGGTTCTCGTAGGGCTGCATGACGCTGTCGATGCCCAAAAGGTTCACGCTCCTTAGAAGGAAGGGGATGACGGTCGCCGGCAACGCCGCTCCACCGGCCAAACCAACGGCTGCAACGGATGCCCCGTATTTCATTTGCCCCAGGACGCGGGCCAGCATGTTGCCGCCAACAGCGTCGACGCAGCCAGACCAGGTTTCGCTTTCCAGCGGTCGCTTGGTTGTTTCGTTCATTTCTTCGCGGGGGACGATCTGGATCGCGCCCAGCGATTTCAGGTAATCCCCCGTTTCGGGCCGCCCAGTGACCGCCGCCACTTCATGACCGAGATTGGCGAGAATGGCCGTTGCAACGGATCCGACACCGCCTGCCGCGCCGGTCACCAGAACCGGCCCCTGACCGGGCACCAACCCATGATCCTCCAGCGCCATGACGGCCAACATCGCAGTGAAGCCTGCCGTGCCCACGGCCATGGCCTGACGCGTATCGAGACCAGCAGGAAGCGGGACCAGCCAATCCGCCCGGACGCGCGCCTTTTGCGAATACCCGCCCCAATGAGCCTCGCCCACGCGCCAGCCGGTCAGCACAACCTTGTCGCCCGGCTTATAGCGATCATCCTCGGATGCTTCGACCGTACCGGCAAAATCAATGCCGGGGATGTGGGGGTATTTTCGAACAAGACCACCACCCGGCCCGATGCACAAACCGTCCTTGTAGTTCACGGTCGAGTGTTCGACCGCCACCGTGACCTCGGCTTCAGGCAGATCATCAAGCCCGATCTGCTCAACCGCCGCCGATGTCTGGCCGCTCTCTTCGTCTTTACGAACAATCAATGCATTGAACATCGCTCGCCTTTCCGGGGTCCTGCCCCTTCTCTTCGTCTAAAATACGCCCGCCGGAGGCTCTCCGAAAGGTCGACACCTAAAGCCAGAAAGTCTCCCAAACGTTCGCCGCCCGCACGCCATCCTGCGTCACGACATCCAGATCGGTTCCTTCGTCCCAATGTGTCATGCGGACCATGCCGATGGCCACGTTGGTGTTGAAATCGGGTGACCAGGCAGCACTTGTCACGTTGCCCACATGCCGCTCGCCGGACATCAGCGGCCAGCGCCGGTCGCAAGACGGCACGGGTGAACCAAAAATCTCAATCGCGCGGATTTGTCGGATAGGCCCCTCCTGCGCCACCCGCAGCAAGGCATCCCGACCCACGCATCCTATGGCTGTCTGGGTATTGCAGAACTTGCCCAGACCGCATTCATGTGGCGTATTGTTGTCGGTCATGTCGTTCCCATAGGACAAAAGCCCGCCTTCGATCCGCTCGATCAGGTTGGGACAGCCCGCCCTGACATCCAGATCGCGCCCGGCCTCCATCAGTGCATGCCACAGCGGCATGCCGATATCGCTGCCATCGACGTAGATCTCGAACCCGCCCTGGCGCGAATAGCCTGAGCGGGCAACGGCCAAACTGCGTCCCTGAAATTCCAGCATTTTGAAACGGAAGAAGCGGATATCGCGGACCGTATCGCCAAAGATGCGGGCCATTAGGTCTTCGGCAAGTGGCCCCTGAACCGCAAGCGGTGACACATCCGGTTCGTCCACCAGAACATCCAGCCGGAATCCGTAGGCAATGCCTTTGACCCAGAACAGCAGATCGGAGTCTGCGATGGAAATCCACCACCGGTCCTCGGCCAGTTTCACCGCGACCGGATCATTCAGCATGCCCCCTGTCTCGTCTACGATCGGTATGTAGTAGCATTGGCCGGGCAGCATGCCCCGCAGATCGCGCGGTGTCAGCATCTGCATCAGACGCCCCGCATCCGGCCCGCGCAGTTCGACCTGCCGTTCAGCGGCCACATCCCAGATCTGAACCTTGGACTTGAGATGCTTGTAATCCTCTTCGACGCTTTCAAAGACTGTCGGCAAGAGCATGTGATTGTAGACCGTATAGGCCTTGACCCCGGCTGCCTCGACCCCTTCGGAAAAAGGGGTACGGCGCAACCGGCGCGACGGCGATATGATCCTCATTATTGGTCCTCGGGCATAAAGGGTAGATCGGTTACGTAACCTTTGACGCCCGCGGCTGTGATCATCGCATGAATTTGCCCGCGATGGTGCGTCTGGTGATTGAAAAGCTGCATGACGCAAGTTGCCATGGGCCGCGTCATCTCGACCTGCGACAGCCCCGAAAACCAAGTCAGATCGCCTGCCAGATCCGCATCTTCAAGGCTCGCCGCCCAAAGCGAGATGCGCCCATCCATCCGTTCACGCTCGGCCCTCCAGGCCGGGACGGTTGCAAAGGCGTCCAGACCTTCGAGACCATCGCAGTCTGGGGCAGAACCACCGTCAAAGCGCGACATCCAGATATGATCACCCCAGACGAGGTGGTTCACCGTTCTGAAAATCGAGCCGAAGAAGGCACCGCGATCGCGGGTGAGTTCTTCGGCATCGAGAGGTGCAATAGCTTCTGCCAACTGCTTGTTCTGCCACGCATTGTACCGCGCCATCGTCACGCAATAATCGCGCCCGATCATCACTTGGGGCCCTTCCAGTCAATCGAGCAGATTTCTGCCGACTTGCCACCAAAATCCCAGACCCGACCATAGTCGCGCACCTTCGACTTAAGACCGCGCGCGGCGATGATGTCCGGACCCATCCAGTATTTCGAGTTGCTGATGACGACAGGGTGATCCGGGCTGCTGCCCTCGATCATCTCGATTTCGCCCTGGATCTTGCGCCCGACATAGAGGCCGCGGCGGTTACCCTCGCGGACGATCTCCACCTTCTCGCGTTCAGCACCGATAATGTCGCTGACCAGCATGGTAAAGAGGCCAGTCGTGCCTCCCGCAGCGCCGGAAAAGATCTGTAGGATACCGTTATAGGCCTTCCCGCTTGCGCGCTCGTCGACATAGGCGGCGACACGCCAGCCGCCTTCGGCCATCCTGCCGGGGATGTCGACCATCAGACCAACATTGAGACCGGAGAGGTCTTCGCCTTCGAAATGGCCCTCGTCGATGGCAATGGCCATCCACGCCCTACAGTCGCCCTCGGTCGGAGGATGGGCACCAAGCGACACGACGCAAGGGCAGAAGACGGTACAAGAACAGTTCAGAAACAGTTCACCCTTGATCACCCATTCCGTGGGGCGCATTTGACGCCGCCCCGGGTTCGGCATCCGGCTGTCGATCCGCTGCGAAATCGGCAGCTTGTCGGCCTGAGGTCTGCGTTTAGGCGCCATCTTATCCTCCTACACCCTGAGCGGTCCAAACAATGCCGCCCACAATCAAAATCACGCCCGCCGGTTTCATGATCACATGACCGATTTGAGGCAACTTCTCTAACACCATGAAAAGTGTCGCGAGACCCATCCAAAGCAGGCTCATCACTCCGCCGACGAACCCAAGCGCCATGAAGCCCCAGCAGCACCCGACGCAAAACGCGCCGAGGCCCAGACCCATCCGAAGTCCGCCACCGAAACCGGTTCTCCAATGACCAAGGAAATGGGTCATCGGCGCATGGCACACCCCGTGGCACAGCTCCTTGGTGCGGGTGAACTGGAACAACCCGACCACGATTAGGAGCCCGCCGGCCACCAAGGGGTCCTTGGCAATGCCCAGCATGTCGATCACGCCGCCGAACAACAACGCAAGCTGGATCATCGCGATAAGCCCCGCAAAACCCACCCACACGATGAAATATCCTAGCAGAACGCCCACCCAACCCGCGCGCGTTCCGTCAGCGCTGCGGATCAAACTGTCATAAGTAGTCAATGTCGGAACCAGGGTTGGCAGCATCATTGCCGCCATCATGACGGCCCACATCAAAAATAGGGGCGAAAATTCGGCCATCGGCATGACCATATCCATTCGCGGATCCATCGCGGCCATGCGCTGGCCCATGGGTCCGGGCCGGCCGATCAGATCGACGTCCATCCGAACGGCCATGGAGTAAAGCCACCACCAAGACCATAGAACGAAGCCAAAAAAACCCAGCCACAGCGATGTACGAACAGCGTGCGTCATGTCCTCTCCCTGATCGGCATTCCTGACAGAGCAAATCGGGGGCGGCAATCGGAAATTTGCCGGTTACCAACGGTCATGAAAGCCGGACTTTCCGATAGTGATCGAATGGGTTACGATATGGATATTTTTGAAGGAGCATTTTTGATGAACCGTTTTCTTGTCGCCCTTGTTGGCGCCCTTTTCATGCTTGGATATGCCGTGACTGGTGTGACACCGCAGGCCGCTACACTGACACTCTATTGATGCTTGCCCCGACGTCCTGACGCTCTAACTGCGCGAGCATGGTTGATCTGCTAAATGTTGTCGCGTGTCTCTTAACGATTGGTTTCGGATTGTTTGGGTTCGTGGCACCGCGCTTTACCGCCGCCGTCCTCGATCTCGAGACCACGGACAGCACCATGGGTCTGAGCGAGGTACGAGCCAGCGTCGGCGGTTTGTTCGTAATTGCCGGGCTCGCGGCACTCTGGCTTAACGCTCCATCCGCTTATGTCATGTTGGGATTTGTCTATGCCGGCGCTGCCTTGGGGCGGCTCGTTTCCATTGCATTCGACCGACCACCATTTGCAAAGGCAGTGATTTACGGCGGTATCGAAGCCCTACTCGCTGCTTGGCTGATTTTCGCCAATCTGGCGCAATAATGTTTTTTGATAGTATCCTAGGGTAATGTTTCGTAGTAATAAAACTACTTAAAGTAGATTTATTCGAGCAGTAATATGACATTAGAATTTGTTAACGCGGCCCTCGCGGCCATTACCGTCCTTTATGGGTTGCTCCTTTTGTTGGTCGCGATGTCGCCGACCGAGCTAGCCCGTACGCATCCGTCTTATGTTCCGTTTGAAACGGGGTTTGGCTGCGGTCTTTCGGGTGGCGCGCTTACCATAATCGGCACAATCGCATTGATCCTGAACGACAGGAACTGCATGATCTGCCTTGGCTACCTTTGGGCAGGCTGCGCACTGATCCTCGCATACCGCATTCTTCGCCACGGCCCGACGCGGCGGCGATGGATGGTCTTTTTCGGGGATTTCTGGATGGCAGTCTTTGCCATCGGTTTGAATGTGTGAGCGTGACACAGCCCGGAAACAGGTAATTTTAACAATATTTTTAGCCCCTTGGTGATAAAAGTTAACCTAAATTCGACGCGGGAAAGCCGATCGGTTTCGTTTGGTTGGACTTGCGCCGCCCAAAGCGCCAGATTATATTCCTGATGTTCGCAAGAACTATGGACATAAACGCGCTCGTAATAAGCGGATCGGACCCGGGGGCGGTACCCGGCGGCTCCACCAAATATCCTTCGTTTGGGGATCATGGGGCCGAAATAGGATCGACGGACGTCTAAAGGGGTTAGCTTTGTCTCGGCGGGGTGCCACCGTACCGGCCCGAACAGTACAATTGCAAACGACAATCGTGCTCCGGTTGCAGTTGCTGCGTAAGCAGTAACCAGACCGAAATCTAAGCCCTTGCGCCTAGCAGCGTAAGGCGGGGTTCGCAGGCACCTGGCAACAGAAGCCTGCACTTTCCCTACCGCTCTCTTGACAACGCGCATTCCATGAGCGCCTTTTGCAGCCATGGGGTTAGTGCGAACACCCCGTCAGGCGGCAGCCCAACGTTCGCATGTTTCCGCTTGTGAGGATGCATGCCATGGCCGCCAGGAATGAAACCCTGCCCCACCAGTTAATGCGCATGGTCGGAACCCCCGACGCGCCGCAGGTCGTTGACATCAGGATCGATCGCGACTTTGCCGAAGATCCTTCTTTGATGCCCGGATCGTTTCGACATTTGCACACCGGCATACCCGGTTTGCTGGACCGCCTTGCCAGCCGTGCCGGCGTTGTGGTCTGTCAGCGCGGCCTCAAACTGAGCCAGGGGCTCGCAGCATGGCTGAGCGGTGCAAGAATTGGCGCACAAAACCTTTGCGGTGGCATGTTTGTCTGGCGGGACCAACCCCCGGCGCCGCGCATGTCGGCAAGCAAAATACCTGATCCTAAGATGGGCAGCACGCAGTTGGTCACCGATGACACACCAGCCGTCGATCGAATGGCCTGCGTATGGCTGATCCGTCACTTTATCGACCACAACGCGCGGTTTCTGTTCGTCTCTATAAGCGGAGTGCGGGGCGTAGCGGGCCGCTTTGGCGGCACGTCCTTCGACCTCGACGGCACATTCTGGAGCCGTCGCGGACCGCTTTGCACATTTGACACAATGCTCGACGAGTTTGCGCCTCGGACGGACGCGTTGGACCGTATGGCCGGGGTGATCCGGGCGTCAAAGACACGTGATCTTGTCCCGAAGGCCGCAGGTCTTTTGGCCATGTCGGTGGGGTTATGCCGCCAATATGCGGATAATATCGACCGGTTGGAGGCTGGTATGGGTTTGTATGATGCGCTCTATCGCTGCGCGCGGGGTGGCCACCAAGAAGATCAGGACTGCTTGACCGGATGCACCGCATGACCGAGACACCGCTTTCCGAACTCTTTCGCGTCTTCGGTCGTATTGGCGTGCTGTCCTTTGGTGGGCCCGCGGCGCAGATAGCACTTATGCACGACACCCTGGTTGAGCGGCAGAAATGGCTGAGTGAAGAACAGTATCTGCGCGCCCTTTCACTGTGCATGTTGTTGCCGGGACCCGAGGCCATGCAGCTTGCCACCTACGCCGGGTGGCGTCTGCGCGGGGTTATCGGCGGCCTGATTGCCGGGCTGCTCTTTGTCCTGCCCGGTGCCGCAATCATTCTGGCCCTCGCCATCGGTTACATCAGCTTTGGTCAGGTTCCGCTCGTGCAGGCGGCATTTCTGGGAATCAAGGCAACCGTGATCATTGTCGTGCTGCAGGCGCTGTTGCGGCTGGGTCAGAAGGCGTTGAACGGCACGGCGGATTGGGGCCTGGCCGCGTTTGCCTTTGTCGCACTTTTTGTGTTCGGCCTGCCCTTTCCCGCCATCATCGCGGTTGCGGCGGTTTTTGGATGGCTCAGATATCAGGGCGGTGGCGAGGCGAAGGCGCCCGGCCTCAATTCAGCGGGGTCGGTGCAAACACTTCTGATCTGGGGTGGCCTCTGGGCTTTGCCCGTCCTGACCGTATGGGCCTTTCAACACGACTTTCTGCTGCAGGTTGGACTATTCTTTTCCCGCTTGGCGGTCGTGACTTTCGGCGGCGCATATGCCGTGCTCGCCTATATGACCCAGGAGGTTGTCCAGGATTACGGCTGGATCACGACGGGTGAGATGATCGACGCGCTCGGTCTTGCCGAAACGACGCCTGGCCCGCTGATTCTTGTGACCGAGTTCGTTGCAATTCTCGCGGGGCAGAACGTGGGTGGCCTCGGGTTGGCCGTCGTCGCTGGGATGATGAGCCTTTGGGTCACTTTCGTACCGTGTTTCCTGTGGATCTTTCTTGCGGGGCCCCAACTCGACTACATCGCGGCACGCCCAAGGCTATCGGCAGCTCTGCAGGGCGTGACGGCCGCGGTTGTCGGCGTAATCCTGAACCTCTCGGTTTGGTTCGCGCTGCACGTTCTGTTTGCGCGGATCGGCGCAGTCGATCACCTCGCTCTGCCCCTGCCCGATCTGAAGAGCATGGATCTTGCGGCACTGGTTCTGACGATCTTTGCGGGCGTCTTGCTATTGCGGATAAGGCTCAGTTTGCCGCTCACCTTGGCCATAATGGCGGCATTGGGTGTTGCCGTTGGGCTGTTCGAAATTCCTTAATACTTCTCCCCCTTTCCTTGCCTGTGAAATAGCTTATGGTAACGATATCTCGCTGGGGAGAAGCATGAGCCGGACCATCGACTACGGCAACCTGATGCACGAGGCCATGCGCGGCCTCATCCGAAAAGTGCTCGCCGACGTCGAGGCGAACGGCCTGCCAGGTTCGCACCATTTCTTCATCACGTTCGACACCAGTCATCCCGACGCAGAGCTCGCTGATTGGCTGTCTGATCGGTATCCGGGTGAAATGACGGTCGTCATGCAACACTGGTACGACAACCTTGATGTGGGCGACGAAGGCTTTGCGGTCACGCTCAACTTCGGCGACTCGCCCGAGCCCCTCTATATTCCCTACGACGCGATCAAGACATTCGTCGATCCTTCTGTGGAATTCGGTTTGCGGTTCGAAACCCAGGATGAAGGCGGCGAAACCGCCGAGACGGTAGAGAAGACGACAGAAGTTCTGCCAGCCGCGGTCGAGCTCGAAACGGCCAGCGAGAAGCCCCAAAAGGACGCTGATATCGTTTCGCTTGACAGCTTCCGCAAACCATGACCTCCGGCGCGTGCCCAGATCGCGGTCACGCTCGGTAAATTTCCCCGGACATGCCGCAATTTTGCCTTTACTTGGTACGCTCGGGAGGCATTTCTGAACGAAGCGTAACCAACAGAATTTTGATGTCATGCCACAAGATTTGCCGCTTTTTCTGGGCCAACTGATCCGTCAACCTCACAAAGTCGTCGCACTTGCCCCGTCATCCGAGGCGCTGGCACGCAAGATGGCCTTGGCCGTGCCGCCCGGTGACGGCCCGATCATCGAACTGGGTGCGGGTACGGGCAAGATCACGTCGGCATTGCTGGAAAGCGGCATCGTCAAGTCCGACCTGCACGCCTTCGAGCTTTCGGACGAATTCGTTGACCATCTTCAGGATCATTTCGAAGGGGTTAACATTCATCACGCGCCAGCACAGCACATGGGCAAGCTCGGCCTCCAAGGCGCGCGCGCCGTGGTTTCGGGGCTGCCGCTCCTATCAATGCCCAACAAAATCCAGTTCTCGATACTCAAGGCAACACGGGCAGCTTTGGCCCAGAATGGCGTGTTTGTGCAATTCACCTATGGGCATACACCGCCCGTGGCGGAGCGGCTGAGAAATACGTTTGGCCTAACGTGGACTCGTAGCCAGATCGTTTGGGGCAACCTGCCGCCCGCACGGGTTTATACGTTCCGGTTTCGTCAGCACTAGGGCCACTGGCGCTCTAGCAATGCGGACACCGTTCGTTGCTTGTCGCCGTTACGAAAGCGCGTGAATTCAAGCTGCAGACCGCGTTCGACAAGACTTCGGTCGAACTGCTGCATCTCGTAGTCGCCCATATCGTCGACAAAGAGCGAGTAGACCGTGAGCGTATCGCCGGCGAGGCGTGCCCAGACATAAGGTTCGCCCTTCATCGGATCGAGCGGCACCTCGTGGCCGAAAATGTTCTTCTTCATGGCGGCCGCAAAAACGTCATCGCGATCGCTCGGTACAAAGTTGACGCTGTAGGACTTTTCCTTTTCGCGCCCGTCGCTTCTGTAGATGATCGTCGTCCAATCCACGGAAAAGCCGCGCTTGGTCATTGCGATCTTGACGCTCAGATTTCGTGGCTGGGTTTCGCCCTCGACAGTCTTCATGACCGCGCTGCCGGTATATGTGCCAACGAACCGCTCAATATTGTTCGCGCTCGCCGCAGCAACGCTGAGCATGAGCACAACGGCAAACCCCATCACGATATAGGCCAGGTTGGCCGGTACTCTCATCTTTCTGCCCTCCCGAGCCGAATGGTGCAGGCTCGCTGTTATAGATGTAGGAACGATATCAAGTTTTCTCAAATCAGTGTGCCGCAAGACTGCGCGAAACTGGCCAATTGTGCTAGGCCCAGGGCGACACTAAACGGAATACCGTAGAATACACAGACGGAGCCTGATCATGACCGCCAAACGCACCGAAAGCGACAGTTTCGGGCCACTCGACGTTCCTGCCGACAAATACTGGGGGGCGCAGACGCAGCGGTCTATCATGAACTTCCCTATCGGCTGGGAAAAGCAACCAGTGGCTATCGTGCGGGCCCTCGGGGTGATCAAGCAGGCCTGCGCGATGCAGAACAAGGCACAAGGCACACTGGATACCCGCCTCGCCGATGCGATCATCGAGGCCGCGGGCGAAGTGATCGACGGCAAGCTCGATGACAACTTTCCCCTCGTCGTCTGGCAGACCGGATCGGGCACGCAATCGAACATGAATGCCAATGAGGTGATTGCGAACCGGGCGATCGAGATACTGGGTGGAACAATCGGATCGAAGGATCCGGTGCACCCGAACGATCACTGCAACATGGGGCAGTCATCAAACGATACGTTCCCGACCGCGATGCACATCGGCACGGCGATGACTGCGCGGGATGTGCTACTGCCCGGCCTTGAAAGGTTGCATGCCGCCCTCGCGGCGAAGGTCGAGGCATTCGACGGCATCATCAAGATCGGCCGCACGCATACGCAGGATGCCACCCCCCTGACCCTTGCGCAGGAGTTCGGCGGCTACGCCCATCAGGTCGCCATGGGCATTGCCCGGGTCAATGACGCCCTCGGGCGGATATACGAGCTGGCGCAGGGCGGCACGGCAGTGGGTACCGGGCTGAACACCAAGGTTGGATGGGCCGAAAGCGTCGCTGCCAACATGGCCGAGATCACCGGCCTGCCCTTTGTCACCGCACCCAACAAGTTCGAGGCGCTGGCGGCCCATGATGCTATGGTCGAGATGTCAGGCGCGTTGAAAACCGTCGCCGCCAGCCTGTTCAAGATTGCCAACGACATTCGCCTGCTCGGGTCTGGACCGCGCTGCGGTCTAGGCGAATTGATCCTGCCCGAAAACGAACCCGGCAGTTCGATCATGCCGGGCAAGGTGAACCCAACCCAGTGCGAAGCGATGACCCAGGTCTGCGCCCACGTGATGGGCAACGACGCGGCCGTCGGGTTTGCGGGGAGTCAGGGCCATTTCGAACTGAACGTTTACAAGCCCATGATGGCTTATAACGTCCTGCAATCCATGCAGCTTATCGGCGATGCCTGCCAGGCGTTCACTGACAACTGCATCGACGGCCTGCAGGCAAACGAAGATCGGATCGAGAAGCTAATGCGCGAGTCACTCATGCTGGTGACGGCGCTGGCGCCCGAAATCGGCTATGACAATGCCACGACCGTTGCCAAGACGGCGCACAAAAACGGCACTACGCTGAAGGAAGAAGCGATTAAGCTGGGCTTTGTCGACGAGGAAACGTTTGATCGGGTTGTAAGACCCGAGGAAATGATAGGCCCCAAAAAATGACAAATGTCGTCAACCTGAACCGGTACCGCAAGGCCAGGCAGAAGGCGTCGAAAAAGGCGCAGGCTGACCGGAATGCGGTTGCGTTCGGGTTGACGAAAGCCGAACGCGAAGGCGTGAGGGCTGAAAAAGAAGGCACGGAAAAGGCGCTTGATGGTAAAGTCATTCAAAAGTCCGAGGATGATGCCAATGACGCCTCCGAATAGCCACAAACGTCACCCAACCTGACAAGTGTGAGGTAATCGGTAACGGATCGCATGTTAGTCTCGGGCCAATGCGCAAACCGCATTGGCCCATTTACTTCGAGGTCTCAGCGTGAGCCGCCCAGAGAAACATTCGCTCACTCTCAAAGGACACCGCACCAGCGTATCGCTCGAGCCCGAATTCTGGCGCGCCTTTCAGGACATTGCCAAAGAACGCGGCATGGCGCTGAACGCGCTCGCCGCCGCGATCGATATCGATCGCGGGACGGACGCGGGACTGGCGACCGCTATCCGTCTTTTCGTTCTAAACTACTACCGTGCCAAGGCTCAGGCGGCGACCGAGGCCTCATAGATCTGGTCGATGTTCTGCCCAAGCGCCGCGCCGAATTCATCATCCGACATCGATCGTTGCAGACCCTCGGTCAATGCCCGCGAAAAGCTCGCGATCATCTTGGGGTTCTTGGCCAAAAGCGCGCAAGCCTCTTCCGTCGAATAGCCACCTGACAGCGCAACGACGCGCAACACCTTGGGGTGATCGGAAAGCGTATCGTAGAGACCCGGTTTCGTGGGCAGCGTGAGTTTCAACATCACCTCCGCACCATCCGGCAAGGCATCAATCGCCGCTTTCAATTCTGCTTCGAGAAGGTCCTCCGCCTCGGCCTTGGTTGCGGATTTGATATTCACCTCGGGCTCGATGATTGGGACCATACCGGCATCAAGGACCACGTTGGCGACGTCCATCTGGTTTGCGACGATCCGTGCGATCCCGCCTGCATCCGCCTCATGAATGACCGAGCGCTCCTTGGTCCCGAAGATACCCAGCGGTTTTGCCGCCGCCAGTGTTTCCGCGAGGCCCGGGATCGGTTTCATCACCTGCACACCATCGGCTGTTTCTTCGAGACCCTTATCGATTTTGAGAAACGGGACGATCCCTTTCTGGCTCCATAGAAATTCCGGAACCTTCATACCATCGACCGCTTCATGCAGGGTCTTTTCGAAGAGGATGGTGCCGATCACCTTGGCCTTGGTGAAATCGGATGCCTGCATGATCCGGGCGCGCATGCGCTGGATTTCGGCAAACATGGCGTCTTCGCCGTCGTAATCCCCTGCATCCACGCCATAAAGCGCAAGAGCCTTCGGCGTCGATCCACCGCTTTGATCCAGGGCGGCGATGAATCCGGCCCCTTCCTTCATTTGGGTGCGCATCGCATCGAAATCAGCCATGGGGGCCCTCCTGTCAGATTCTTCAAATGTTGCTCTAACCCATTCATCGTTAACCGCAAATCGGTAACAAGGGTGTTATCGTTAACGCTTGGTAATCCGCAGCCAGATACCGTCCTTGGCGCGAACAGTCAGGTGTGCAACGGGGATTGGGTTGCGCCCCGCGACACAATCGAAACGGAACGTCCGCACCAGATGGGCAAGGATCAAAGGCCCCTCGACCATCGCGAACCCCGCCCCGGTACACACACGGGGTCCCGCAGAAAACGGGATGAACGCGTCGCGCTGGCACGCCTTGCCGTTCTCGGTCTGCCAGCGGGCCGGATCGAACTCATCGGGCCGGTCCCAAAGGCGGGTGTGCCGATGCAGATGCCACGGGCTGACGACGATCTGACTGCCCTTCGGCACGTCCCGGTCGCGGAACCGTTCGGCGCGGGTCGTTTCGCGCACCATCATTGGCACGGGGGGATAAAGCCGCAACGCCTCGCGGAACACGTCCCGCGTCAGTGGAAGGCGGGCCATGGTCGAGAAATCGTTTTCAAGGCTCCCCGCCTCCTCGGCGACCTGGTTCTGCCAGTCAGGGTTCAGGGCCAGCAGGTACAGCGCCCAAGCCAGCGCCGAGGCGCTGGTTTCGTGACCCGCCAGAAAGAAAATAGCAACCTGATCGACCATTTCCCTTACATCGAAGGTCTCTCCGGTCTCAGGATCGACCTGTGTCATGATCTTGGTGGCAAGATCGTCTGGCGCATCACCATTCTCAATTTCGGCCATTCGATGCTGGGTCAGCCGGGTTATGAGCGCGCGGATATTGGCCGCGTTCCGCCGCGTCGACCGCCGAAACCCGCGTGGCATCCACCGTGGCAATGGCAGAAAGGCCGCCAAGTTCAATATCGGCTGACTGCGTTGATAGTTGCGGAAGGCGTGGAACACCTCGCTCGCCAACCGATCCTCGATCGGGATGGAGAACAGAGCCCGAAAAATCACGTCTGCGGCCGCGTGGCTGGTCTGCGCCTCGATCTCGACCTCGCCCTGCTGCATCCTCGCAACGGCAGCCTCGGCGGCATCCCAGATAGCAGGAAAGCTTTCTCGCAACCGCCCGCCTTCAAATGCCGGGTCAATGATGCGGCGCTGACGCTTCCACGTTTCACCATTTGTCAGGAAAACCGAATTACCCAAAAGCGGTCTTAACCCTTCGGCGATCCTATCGGATTTTGGGAAATCGTCAGAACGATCCTTGAGGACTAGTTTCAAGAGGTCAGGCTGATTCACCATGTAACTGCGGAAGAATGGTGTGCGGAACTCAGCCATCCAAGCCTTGTAAAGCCGTTCGGGCTGGGCCGAGAGGATGTCTTGACGAAAGAGCCGCGCATATCGCCAGAGCGAGGTTCGTCCTTTGCGGGTATCCGGCTTGGGCGGGATCAAGCGGCCACCGAGGTGAATTTCGAAACCGGTGTTTCGATCCGAGACCGTGATGCCGCGCGGCCCGCATACCGATCCCTCAGCGACCGTGGCCCTGCGGTGATCTGGAAATAGTCATAATCACCTGGTCGATCAAACGCGCAGAGATACTGGAAATGCAGCCGAAAGAACCGCCATCGCAGTGCCTTCCAAGTGTCCGGTTGCAGGGTCTTTGTGAAGGCCGCGGAAAGGACCAGAGGCCACTTCTTGTCGGCTGGCGCAACCCCAGAGACCGCCACCGGATCGCAGAGCGCAAAGGTGCATCCGTCACCTGGGGCAGACACATCGACCCATGCGATATTATCCTGCGCCGCCATCAGCCGAAGATCGGCGCGCAGCCGATCCGCGTTTGGCAGGAATGAGACCATCGGAACCACTTGGCCCAGTGTCAGCAACGAAACCCTGTCTGCCTCTACCCGGCCAGCTCTCAACAGATCCGCAAGGACGGATATGGCCAGATGCGCGCCCGAGGAATGGCCGACGACCAGCACTTCGTCCACATCCGCTTGCGCCGCATCAGCGACCGCGTCGGCAAAGTCATCCAGACGCGTTTCCAATGCTTCGGGATAAGCCCCGTTCTCGGACGCTGAAAAGGCATAGTCATGCATTAGGTAATGGGCGAAGAACCGGCCGTCTTTGCCTCGGAACCAGCTGAGGATTCCGAGAACCAAGGCAAGACCAAGGGCCGCCCCGGCAATACTTCCGAAAACTCCCAGGATGGCCATTAACCGCCAGACAATTACGCCAACGGTCACCGCCATCAGCAGCTGTATCAGCAGCATCCCGACCGGATAGAGCGCCGCGATCACCGGACCTTTCCGCAATCTGACAAGACGCCCCAATGCTCCGCTTGCGATGTAAAGCCACGCGGTGCGCACCAGCTGCTGATACGTGCGCAGGATAGAGGCGTCCATGCTGTCACGCACGATGTCGGACCAGACGAGCACTTCGAAATCTGCCTCAACCGACGCGCCATCGACCTGCGCCTCAACCGCCCAACCGAAACGGTCGGACTTGGGTCGTTCGATCAGCGAAAGCCCGTATTCACAGAGATCCGCCTGCGCCTTCCCCTCCTTCCGGTACAGCTCGCGGTAGCGGCGCGGCGGAATGGGGTCGTAGCCGGGGATGTAGAACACCCGACGTTTGCGCACGATCCGCTCTTGCCCTGTCATCGCTATCCTTTCTTCGGCGGCGATGTTTCAGAGCAAGTTACTATCAAAGCGTAAAGAAAGGCGAGGTCAGATTGGCGGTTAGCCGATAGCGGCGAGCACCGGGAATTGTTCGATCAACCACCACGAAAACGCGGTGAACGCCCCGGTCAGCATCGCAATCCCTACTCCGACAAGCAGAACGCCCATGCTGCGTTCGATCGCTACCATGTGCCGCTTGATCCGGTTCATCAGGCCCATGGCCCTGGTCATGAACATGGCCGCCAGCAGGAACGGAATGCCAAGCCCCGCGGCGTAAATGCCAAGCAACATGGTACCCCGCGCGACAGACGCCTCGGATGCGGCAAGTGACAGGATAGCGCCCAGTTGCGGCCCGATGCAGGGCGTCCAACCAAAGGCGAACGCAAGGCCCAATACGTATGCGCCAAAAGCGTTGCCGCCCTGGTCGCCCGCGTCGATCCGGGCCTCGCGATCAAGAAACGGGATCCGGAACAGTCCCAGAAAATGCAGGCCAAACACGATCACAACCGCGCCCGAGACCTGAGCGAACAGCACCTGGTTCTGCAAGAAGAATTGTCCGAAAGCCGACGCGGTAAAGCCAAGGATCAGGAACACCGTCGACAGCCCCAGCACGAAGAAGAGCGCCGTCATCGTGGCCTTAGTTCGCGCCGTTGTCTCGGCCGTCATCTCGCTGACGCTCACGCCGCTCATGTAAGCCAGATAAGGCGGCACGATGGGCAGAACACAGGGCGAAAGAAAGCTGATAAGCCCCGCAAGCAGCGCCACGATCATGGCGGGCAAGAGCCCTGCATCGATGATGTCAATTCCGAACATGCATTCCCACCTATGCCAATCTCACCGCCGCGTCACCCACAGCGTTGTCACATCCTTGTGGACTGTCTGAAACATCCGTCATAAGCCAATGCCATGAACGACCGATTGAAGCTGGATGCAATCGGGCTTTTGTGCCCCCTGCCCGTTCTCAAGGCCCGCAAGCGGTTGCAGGCGCTGGAGCCCGGTGAATGCCTGACCGTCCTCGCGGACGATCCGGCAGCCATCGTCGATGTGCCGCATTTCTGTACCGAGGCGGGGCATGACCTCGTCTCGACCGACCTTGACGGCCCCGTTCAGACCTACGTGATCAGAAAGGCTTAGGGGCGGGTGTTAACCGCCCCAGTTCGTCAGCGCCCCAGTGACCACCAGCCACGGCGTTTTGGGCGGTCGTCAGCGGCGTCTTCGGCCTCAGCGGGTCCGGCTGCTTCGACCGCAACCGGCTCGGCTGTCGCTGCCTCCTTCGCAGACTCTGCCGCTTTGTCCTCAACCGGGGTGGGCTCAGCGACCGCTACCTCTGCCTCTGCCTCGTCTGATGTAGCCGCCTCATCAGCTGCCGAGGCTGCTGATACAGCCGCCTCCTTGGCCTTTTCCGCAGCGCTCTTGCGCGGCTTTCGAGTCCGCTTTTTCTTGACGGGTTCTTCCGTGACCGGCTCTTCCTGCGCGGTGTCCTCTGCGGCCTCTGGGGCCGCATCGGCCTCGCTTTCAGTGTCAACCGTCTTCTCTTCGGACTTCTTCGAGCGTGAGCGGCTTCGGCGCGACTTTGGCTTTTCAGCTTTTTCGCTCTTGGCGTCGTCCGAGGGGGACTCGGCGGCATCGGTCACTTCCGCTTCGACGTCGCCTTCGGTGGTCTCATCACCGTTTGACTGATCTTCGGCATTCTCAGTATTCTCGGGTGCGCCATCCGCCCCCGAACGACCCCGACCACGACGGCGGCGGCGACGGCGGCGTTTGGGTTTGCCTTCGGCATCGTCCGCAGCAGGTGCTTCTTCCTGTTCAGCTTCCTCGGCCTCGTCGTCCACCTGATCCATGATCGACGTGTCGACGGACACAACAGGGCCGGTAGACGCCATCAGAACACGCGTCGCAGTCTTGAATTTCTCCAGCGAGAAGTCAGGGCTTACCAGCGTGTGATCGCCTTCGATCCGCACGGACATGCCATAACGGGCCTCGATCTGGGCGACGTGCTCCCGCTTCTGGTTCATCAGGTAGTTGGCAATGCCAACGGGTACGCGCACCAGAACTTCGCGTGAGCGGCGGCGGGTGCCCTCCTCTTCGATCTGGCGCAGGATGGAGAGCGCAAGGCTGTCATCAGACCGGATCAAACCAGTGCCGTGACAGGCCGGGCACGGTTGGGTCGTGGCCTCGATCATACCCGGGCGCAGGCGCTGGCGGCTCATCTCCATCAGGCCAAAGCCGGAGATACGGCCCACCTGGATGCGGGCCCGATCCGTCTTGAGCCGGTCCTTCATGCGCTTCTCGACAGCCGAGTTGTTCTTGCGCTCATCCATGTCGATGAAGTCGATCACGATCAGACCCGCAAGGTCACGCAGTCGCAGCTGGCGCGCGACTTCGTCGGCCGCTTCGAGATTGGTCTTGAGCGCCGTTTCCTCAATCGAGCCTTCCTTCGTGGCCCGACCCGAGTTCACATCGATGGCGACCAGGGCCTCGGTCACGCCAATAACGATATATCCGCCCGATTTGAGCTGAACCGTCGGATTGAACATACCGCCCAGATAGGTTTCGACCTGATAGCGCGCGAAGAGTGGCAGCGCATCTTCGTACCGCTGCACGTTCTTGGCGTGTGACGGCATGATCATCTTCATGAAATCCTTGGCGTTGCGGTAACCCGCTTCGCCTTCCACCAGCACCTCGTCGATCTCGCGGTTGTAGAGGTCGCGGATCGAACGTTTGATCAGATCGCCTTCCTCATAGATCTTGGCGGGAGCGATCGACTTGAGGGTCAGTTCGCGGATCTGCTCCCATAGCCGTTGCAGATACTCGTAGTCGCGCTTGATCTCAGCCTTGGTCCGCTTGGCACCGGCGGTGCGAACAATCAGGCCCGCACCCTGCGGCACCTCCATCGCACCGGCGATCTCCTTGAGCTTCTTGCGGTCGGTGGCATTCGTGATCTTGCGGCTGATGCCACCGCCACGGGCGGTGTTGGGCATGAGCACGCAGTAACGCCCGGCAAGACTGAGATATGTGGTCAGCGCGGCGCCCTTGTTGCCCCGTTCTTCCTTGACGACCTGAACCAGCAGGATCTGACGAACCTTGATGACTTCCTGGATCTTGTATCGGCGCGGCCGCGGTTTGCGAGGCGGCCGGATGTCTTCGCTGTCATCCTCGTCCGCAACGGATTCGATGGTTTCGTCGCGGGACGCAGCATCTTTGCCGGCAGTCTTAATTTCCTCGTCGTCCGACGCGGCATCATCAACCACGTCGCCCTCCGGTTCCGAGGTCGATGCGGCGCCGTCATCGGCCTCTGCATCAGTCTGGGCTTTCTCTGCCGATCCGTTTTCGGTTTCATCCTCTGGATCGCCGACAGCGGGTGTGTCGACCGGCGTCTCGGCAACCGTTTCCATTGGAGAGGTAGCCTCGGGGGTTTCGTCATCCGCCTCGAGATCGATGGTCTCCATCCCCTCGATTTCGGCTGAGACGACCGCATCTGCGTCCTTCGCCTTGGCCGCGCGCGACCGTGAGCGGCGTCCCTTTGGCTTTTCTTCGGCATCATCCCGGGCGCGCATCGTCTCGGCATAGGCACGCTCTTCTTCCATCAGTGCTTCGCGGTCGGCGACCGGGATCTGATAGTAGTCTGGATGGATCTCGGAAAAGGCGAGGAAACCATGGCGGTTGCCGCCGTAGTCGACGAAGGCCGCCTGCAGCGACGGTTCGACGCGGGTTACTTTGGCGAGATAGATGTTGCCAGCAAGCTGGCGTTTATTTTCGGATTCAAAGTCGAACTCCTCGACTTTGTTGCCGTCCACCACCACAACGCGGGTCTCTTCCGCATGGGTGGCGTCGATGAGCATTTTCTTTGGCATGTATGTCCATTGCACGCCGTTGGACCGCCGGACCCGGGGGCGCGGCAGTGTTAAGAGCGTGACTTGTTCTGGCGATATCGAACGATACGCAGCGGGCGGCACTCAAGGCGCCTGCCGTGCTTATGAAGCTGTCTGCGCGCGTCATCGCGGTTCTTCTCCGACACGCGCGGCCTGGGGCTCGTCGCGCATCCGTTATTTGCTGCGCGCAGCCTCGGCCACCGTCAGCGTCTCTCGGCCCGATGGGCCCAATCGGTCTGCTTCATGGTGCGAATGATCGTCGATCGCGAAAATGAAACAGCGAAACTCGGCGGGTTTGCCTGACGCCAACTGGCGTTACATTCCCTTGGTTGTAGATAAGCGAACACCTTAGGGGATTACAAGGTCAAAGGCTGTAGGCAGCGATCCGCGATTTCTTGACCAGTCTGAACCGCGGACACGGCTGACCAAAACCCTTCCAAAGGGTTTTGCGAAGAAAATTCGAATTTTCTTGTATCGCCCAGCGGCGCCTTACAGGACCTAAAGATAATCCGCCCGCTGTAAACCGTACTTCGCCATCTTCTCGTTCAGCGTTCGGCGCGGCAGGCAGAGCTCTTCCATGACACTCGCGATTGAGCCTTTGTGCCGACGCATCGTGTTGTCGATGAGCATCCGCTCGAAGGCCTCCACATATTCTTTCAGGGGCTTGCCTTCCGTCGTCATGACAGGCTGCATCTCTTCATGATCGTTCATCAAGAGCGACGCGATAGTGCCGGTGCCGCGCCGCGCCTGCAGCACGGCCCGCTCGGCAATGTTGATCAACTGGCGCACGTTGCCTGGCCAAGGCGCCTGCAAAAGCTGTGCCGCCTCCTGCGCTGACACCTTAGGTGCCTCGCAGCCATATTCGTCGGCGAACTGGTCCGACAGCCGGGTAAAGAGGGTCAGGATATCCTCCCCCCTCTGTCGCAATGGCGGAACCGTGATGCGCAAAGCCGCAAGGCGATAGAACAGGTCAGGCCTCAAGGCGTCCTCGCAGGTCCGGCCCGCCTCTTGCAGATTGCATATCGCCACGATCCGCGTCTCCGCAGGGGTGCCCTGTTCGTTGATCACGCTCAAGAGCTTGGCCTGCAGCACTTCGCTAAGGGCCTCGACATCCTCCAGAACCAAAGTTCCGCCCCGCGCCTCTTCGACGGCGGGCAATTGGGTGTCCTCGGGCAGCATGGGCCCGAAAAGCCGTTTTGTCAGCGCATCCTCCTCCATCGAGGAACAGCTGATCAGCACGAACTTCTTGCCTGCACGGCTGCCTACGGCATGGAGCGCATGTGCGACCAGCGTCTTGCCTGTACCGGTCTCGCCATTGATCAGAACGTGGCCGTCAGCCTGGCCAAGATCGAGAATGTCTTCGCGCAGGCGTTCCATGACTGGCGAGTTCCCGATCAACTTTTTCATGAGTTGACCGCCATCTGACAGCTCGCGCCGCAGCGCACGGTTGTCCATCGTCAAACGGCGGGCCCCCGTCGCCTTTTTAGCAAGCTCCGACATACGATCAGGATTGAACGGCTTCTCAAGGAAATCGAACGCGCCGACCCGCATCGCCTCAACCGCCATTGGCACATCGCCATGGCCGGTGATCATGATGACAGGCAGTGCACTGTCCGAACCCATCAGCTTTTTCAGAAACTGCATCCCGTCCATACCGGGCATCTTGATGTCGGAGATTACAATACCGGGATATTCTGGCCCTAGAGTCTTGAGCGCATCCTCGGCGCTTGCAAATGTCTCTGTGTCGTAGCCCGACAGGGCCAACCACTGGCTGATCGACTGCCGCATGTCCTGTTCGTCATCAATAATCGCAATTTTCATCGCCTGGGTCATAATATTACTCCGCCGCTTCGATGGATTCTTCGGGTGCGATCGGCAATTGCACCTCAAACACAGCACCGCCCGCTTGACCGTTGCGTGCTGTAAGCCTTCCCCCCAGTTCGTTTACGATGCCCGAGGAAATGGCAAGGCCCAGCCCGACACCGTCGCCGGGCTCCTTGGTTGTGTAGAAAGGCTCAAAAAGAGCATCAAGATCAACGATGCCCGGCCCATTGTCCCGAACGGTCAGGGTTGCCGTCTCCCCCGCCGACAGGATCAGTTCGATGGCCGGTTCCCTGACCGCCTTGGTCGCGTCCAGCGCGTTACGTAACAGGTTAACAAGAACCTGCTCTATCCGCAGACGATCCCCGATGACCAGAACCGGTTTGTCGGGCGCTATCTTGGTGATGCGCACATGACGCTGACGCAGTTGCGGCTCCATCATTGCAAGGCTCGAAGCAAGCGCATCGCCCATATCTACAGGGCTCCATTCATCCGATCCCTTCCGCGCATAGGACTTGAGTTGGCGGGTGATCGCGCCCATCCGCTCGATCAGATCATCAATACGCTTGAAGCTTGAAAGCGCCTCGTCCGGGCGGCTACGGCTGAGCAACAGGCGCGCGCCCGCGAGATAGGTTTTCATCGCGGCAAGAGGCTGGTTCAGTTCATGGCTGACAGCGGCCGACATCTCACCTAACGCCGCCAGTTTGCTGGATTGTTCGAGGGTCTGTTCCGCGACGGCAAGGTCTTCCTGAACCCGCTTGCGCTCGGCGATTTCCTGCTGCAGCCGTACATTCAACTGGCGAAGCTGCGCCGACTCCCTCTGAACAAGGGCAACCCGCAGGGCCGAGCGGCGGTTGAGCAAATAGAAGACACCGGCGAGAAGAATCGCAAATCCCATGATCTCCAGCGCCAGAACGCCGTTCACCCGCTCGCGGACGCTCGCATAGGTCGTGAATGAAGCCATTCTCCAGCCACGGAATGGGATCCGGGTATCCTGCCGCAGCACGCCCTCTCCCTGCAGATACGCATCTGCGGGCAAAGCGGTCCAATCGGCCGTCGCGCGTATGGCGCGCTCGATGGCACTTTGCGGCGTTTGCGTCGCAAGGGCCTCTTCCTCCGAACGGCCACGCCACCGTGGCTCGGTTGCAAGGATTATACGGCCTTCGCTGTCGGTCACGAGAACGGCGGCCGAGATACCGGCCCATGCCCGTTCGAACTTCTGCAGATCGGCTTCGGCGATGATAACCCCGATCGTATCTCCACCGGCTTGCATGCGCCGCGCGTGATAGAATGAATACCCGCCCACCTCGCGTTCATAGACCGTAAAAACGGTGTCGTTTGCCCGCATCGCATTAACGAAATAGGGCGCATTCCGGTGGTTTGAGCCCAACTGGTTGCGATCTGTCGCGGCAACGGTCCGACCGTCTTTGTCCAACAATGACAACGAGGCAGCACCGCTTTCTTCGATGAATGAAATCAAGCGCTGCGTCGATTGCTTGTAGTCGGCTGAATTGAGCGCGCCAATCAAGGCGGGGTCGCGGGCAAGCAGCTGCGGAATGATGGCATTCTGGCGCAATTCGGCATGCAGGTTGCCGGAGTAAAGGGTCAGTCGCAGCTCGGCCCGGTTGCGGGTCGTTTCCTTGAATCGCTCTGTCAGATACGAATTCGTGATGCTGATCGTGGCGACAGCGATGGCTATAAGCAGAATAAGGGCAGCGCGAACACGCCACCCCATCGACTTACCGCTGATTTTAAGCCCCATATCAGCCATAGAGCGACACTATAGACCGCTGTTGACCGGCTCAAGTCACGCAGATGTCACCGCACCGACGAGTGAGCGGAACATGGCCACGCCATCTGTGCCACCATGGCCGAGGTCCGCCGCCCGTTCGGGGTGCGGCATCATTCCGAGCACGCGTCTGTTCGCTGAAACGATACCTGCGATGCTGTTGCGCGACCCGTTGGGGTTGTCGACATAGCGGAAAACGACGCGGTCATCGCCCTCCAGCATCGCGATTGTCGCCTCGTCGGCAAAGTAATTGCCGTCGTGGTGCGCGATCGGGATCTGCAGCGTATCGCCCGCATTATATCCCTCGGTGAACGCGCTGTTCGAGCTTTCGACCGTCAAACCGATGGTCTTGCAGATGTATTTCAGTTCGGCGTTCCGAAGCAGAGCACCGGGCAATAGCCCCGTCTCGGTCAACACCTGGAACCCATTGCAAATTCCCAGCACGAACCCGCCGGCATCCGCATGCGCCTTGACCGCCTTGCAGATCGGAGAGTTCGCGGCGATCGCGCCGCATCTGAGGTAGTCGCCGAAGGAAAACCCACCGGGCACGCCAACGATGTCGGTGCCTCCCGGCAACGCGGTATCCTTATGCCAAACCATATGAACATCTGCGCCCGCCGCGTCAAAAGCGGTGGCCAGATCCCTATCGCAGTTGGAACCCGGAAAGACGACGATCGCGGCCCTCATCCGGCTATCTCGATCGTGTAGGATTCGATGACCGGGTTGGCGAGCAGTTTTTCGCACATCCGCGCTACATCCGCCTCAGTCGCATCGTCGGCAAGATCCAGTTCGATAACCTTGCCCTGTCGAACACCCGCGACACCCTCGAAGCCCATTGACCCCAGGGCGTGACGCACTGCTTCGCCCTGTGGATCGAGGACACCGTTCTTGAGCATCACATGCACGCGGGCTTTCATCTTTGTTCTCTCCGTCTGAGGAATGGCCGGTTCAATTGATCAGGGTGGGTTTCGTGATCGCGGTTGCCGTCTTTGGCATCACGCCCAGACGCCGGGCGACTTCGGTATAGGCATCGGTCAGGTTACCGAGATCCCGGCGGAAAACGTCCTTGTCGAGTTTCTGCCCTGTTTCGATGTCCCACAGACGACAGCTGTCCGGGCTGATCTCATCTGCAACGACCAGACGCGCGAAATCGCCGTCGTAGATGCGCCCAATCTCGATCTTGAAATCAACCAGTCGGATCCCGACGGCAAAGAGCACGCCGCTCATGAAATCGTTGACCCGCAGGGCAAGGCTGAGGATATCGTCCATGTCCTGCTGACTGGCCCAGCCAAACGCCGCGATATGTTCTTCGGTCACGAGCGGATCGCCCAGCTTGTCGTCCTTATAGCAGTATTCGACAATTGGGCGGGGCAGCTGGGTACCCTCTTCGATACCCAGCCGCTCGGTAAACGTGCCCGCAGCGTAGTTCCGGACGATCACCTCGAGGGGAATGATTTCACATGCGCGTACCAGTTGCTCACGCATGTTCAGGCGGCGCATAAAGTGCGTGGGCACCCCGATCTGGGACAGGCCGGTCATGAAGAATTCACTCAGGCGGTTGTTCAAAACGCCCTTGCCCTCGATGACATCTTTCTTTTGCGCATTGAAGGCCGTGGCATCGTCCTTGAAGTATTGAACCAGCGTGCCCGGCTCAGGCCCTTCGTACAGAATCTTTGCCTTGCCTTCGTAGATCTTCTTACGGCGCGCCATTCGTGTCCTTTCGGGGTAAGACAAGCGTGAATCCCGCTTTGGTCGCGCCCTCATACGTCAAGGGTGCAAATGCCGCAAGCAACCGCGCATCTTCCGACTTGCGCAAGACGCCCCAGGTCCGCATATGAAAGGCAAGCAAGACCGAGGGGATTACGCCGATGAGCACCTTTGACGACCGCGAGAGCGCATTCGAAAACAAATATGCCCATGACGCCGAGATGCAATTCAAGGCCGAGGCGCGTCGCAACAAGTTGCTTGGGCTATGGGCGGCCGATCTTCTGGGCAAAAGCGGCGACGAGGCAGACGACTACGCGCGCGAGGTTGTTAAGTCGGATTTCGAAGAGGCTGGCGACGAGGATGTCTATCGAAAGGTATCCGGCGATCTGGGACACCGGGCAGACGAACAGACAATTCGAACCAAAATGCGCGAGCTGATGGCCGAGGCCAAGGCGCAAATCCTGTCGGAAACAAGCTAATTCATAGACTTAACGTCAGACGTTAAGGTCTCTAACGCCCCCGAGCTGCGATGGCTCGGGGGTATTTCGTTTATAGATTTTCCAGCGCGTTAAGCAGTTCCTCATTCCCGCGCCTTAACGATCGACCCCGTGGAGTTTGTGGGGCGGTCATGGTGCGGAACAGCTTGCAAAGACTTAAGAAACTGGTGATGAATTGCGGGGTGCCCGCAATCGCGCTGACGATCTGCTACCTCCTCGTCAAAGACAAGATGACAGCCGAGGCGCTCAGTCAGTTGCCGGACAAGGTTGGGGCGATCCCGGCATGGGCCTGGGTGGGCGCGCTGGCCATGACCATCGCCAGCTTCTGGTCTGTTGGGCGCTATGACGAAGTTGGTCATTTGTATTTTCGTACGGGGATCCCGCCACAACAGGCGCGGACCACTGGCGCGGCGGCCATAGCACTTGGCCAGTTCATCGGATTCGCGTTGGTCACCAGCGCCCTCGCCCGTTGGCGCCTTCTGCCGGAGTTCAGCCTGGGGCAGGCCCTGCGGCACTCGGCTTTCGTTTCGGTTTGCTTTATTGTCAGCTGGGTGGCGCTCACGTCGATTGTCTGCGTTCTGTTGCCCGCACCGGACTGGGCTTTTTGGCCTGGCATTCTGGGTGTCGTCGTCACCTACGCCCTGCTTTTCACGCTGTTTTTCAAACCGTCGCTTCGCTTCAGAGGGCGGGCGGTTCACTTGCCCACCTTGCGACATTCTGCGAACCTTTTGCTTTGGACAACGATTGACCTGACCACAGCGTCGGCCGCACTCTATTTTCTTCTGCCGCCGGAACATGGGCTGAGCTTTCTGCAGATCTTGCCGTTGTTTCTCATCGCTCTTGGAGCAGCACTGGTTTCGAACACGCCAGGTGGGATCGGCCCTTTCGAGGTGACGCTCATGGCAGCAATGCCGCACATCGCGTTCGGCGATCTCTTGGGCAGTCTGCTTGCCTTCCGGATAGTCTATTTCGTGGTGCCGGCTATCATTGCGGGCCTCGTGCTGCTGCGCCCCTTCACAGCGTTTCAGCGCCCCGTCCGGCATGACGAACCGCCATCACTGGCCGATGCACCACGGAGCGAGGTCGCCGTTATCCGACAGAATGGCGGCAAGGCCATTCATCTTCTTGGCGCCAAGGTCGCGATCTGGCCAACGGGTCAGACCATGACGGCGCTTTTCGACCCGATCAGCGGTGGCGCACCCAGTCTGATGCATGGTCTGCGCTTTCTGGGCCGACAGCACGGGCGAATCCCCATGGTCTATAAATGTTCCGCCCGCATCGCCGCTGGCCTCAGATACGGTGGCTGGTCGGTGCTGCATTTGGCCGATGACGCGGTGATCGATGCGCCCCACTACGACACAAACATCCCGGCCCGCCGGACGTTACGACGAAAATTGCGAGCGGCTGAAAAGGCAGGCGTCAGAATCGAATTGACCCCGGCCTGGCCTTGGGCCGAGCTCGCACGCGTCGACGCCGAATGGCAGGCGCGGAACGGCATGGCCCGCGGCGGCACGATGGGGCGCTTCAGTCCTGATTATGTCGCCGGTCAGTGGGTCGCTCTCGCAAAATGCGAAGATCGGGTGGTTGCCTTCATCACTTGTCATCAATCCACGCAGGAATGGTGCCTCGACCTCATGCGATCAACGAGCGATGCGCCAGACGGAACGATGCACGCCCTTGTCGACACCGCGATCAAACATGCGGACGGCGCAGGTGCCGCGCGGTTCAACATGGCTGCCACACCGGCCTGCCCCAACCCCAATTCAGCTTTCTGGAGATGGGCAGCGGTTCAGGCGACGGCCTTCTCAAAAACAGCAGGGCTGCGGCAGTTCAAATCCAACTTCGCACCCCAATGGGAGCCGCGATACGCCGCCGCACCGGGCCCGGTGCCGCTGATCCTGGGCCTGTGCGACGTTGCACGCGAGGTTATCATGCCACCGCCGATCCAACAGGATCCCGGCCTTACCTCTAATGAACCTCATAATGTTGATGCAGATTATGAAGTGGCCTCAGCCCGTACAGCGTGACAGAAGCATTCTACCGCGCAAATCGGAGGTGCCCCATGTCGAATCCGCTGCTGACATTGCTGGATGAAAAGACGACGCTGTTGGCCGATGGCGCGACGGGCACCAACCTCTTCAATATGGGGCTTCAGTCAGGCGACGCGCCAGAACTGTGGAACGATGCCGAGCCGGAGAAGATCAAGACATTGTATCGCGGCGCGGTTGATGCAGGCAGCGATCTATTCTTGACCAACAGTTTCGGGGCCAACGCATCGCGGCTGAAATTGCACGATGCGGAAAAGCGGGCGCATGCACTCAGCCGGATCGCGGCAGAAATCGGACGCGACATCGCAGATTCCGCTGGCCGCGCGGTGATCGTTGCCGGATCCGTTGGCCCGACCGGCGAAATCATGGAACCGGTCGGCACGCTGTCCCATGACATCGCGGTTGAAATGTTCCACGAAACGGCAGATGGACTGAAAGAAGGCGGCGCCGATATCGGTTGGCTCGAAACGATCTCGGCCCCAGAGGAGTTCCGCGCCGCGGCCGAAGGCTTTGCACGGGCGGGTCTTGATTGGTGCGGAACGATGAGCTTTGACACGGCGGGGCGCACCATGATGGGTGTGACGAGCACCGACATGTCCCGTCTTGTCGAGGAACTGCCAAACCCGCCCCTCGCCTTTGGCGCGAATTGCGGTGTGGGCGCATCGGATCTGCTGCGCACTGTCCTGGGCTTTGCATCCTCGGGGACCGAACGGCCCCTGATCGCGAAGGGCAATGCGGGGATCCCGAAATTCCACGACGGCCATATTCACTACGACGGCACACCGGAATTGATGGCGGAATACGCTGTACTGGCCCGCAATTGCGGCGCGCGTATCGTCGGCGGCTGCTGTGGAACGACGCCCGATCATTTGCGGCATATGCGCGAGGCACTTGATACGCAGCCGATCGGAGCGGCGCCACAACTCGAAGAAATCACCGCCAAACTTGGTGGGTTTTCCTCAGACACCGACGGAACGGGCGACGCTGTCCCGGCAAGGCGCCGGACCCGTCGGCGCGTTGCGTGAGGCACACTAGAACAGCGTCAGCTGCGCACCGGATCGACGAAACAGATCGGTCCGCAAATCCGGAAGTTCTGTCACTAAACCAAGACGTTTTATGGCGATCTTAAACCGATGCTCGACCATCTCGGCATAGGGCCCCTCGCCCCGCATCCGGCGCCCCCATTGCGGATCATAGTCACGTCCGCCGTGCATCTCGCGCAGACGCGCCATAATCCGCGCTGCCCTGTCCGGAAAATGCTCGGCCAGCCATTCCTGCACCAGCGTCGACACTTCACGCGGCAGCCGCAGCATGATCCAGCTTGCCGCGGTCGCGCCCGCGTCGCGGCCGGCCTCAAGGATCTGCTCCAGCTCAGTGTCTGTCAAAGCCGGAACCATCGGCGAAGCCATGACCCGCACTGGAACGCCCGCATCAGATACTCGTTCAATCGTTTTGAGACGACGCGCGGGGGACGGCACCCTCGGTTCCATCAAGCGGCAGATGGCCGGATCAAGCGTTGTAACCGAAATGCCGACCTTGGCCAATCCGCGCTCAGCCATTGGGCCCAGGATATCCAGATCGCGCTCGATCAAGCTGCCCTTCGTGACGATCGCGACCGGATGATTGAACTCGGCCAGAACCTCCAGACATTGTCGCATGATCCGATGCTGGCCCTCGATTGGTTGATACGGGTCTGTATTGGTTCCGATGGCAAGGGTTGCGGGCTGATACTGGGCCCGCCGCAACTCGCGCCGCAAGACGTCTGGCATGTCCGGGCGCGCGATCAGTTTCGTTTCAAAATCCAGACCCGGAGAAAGGCCCAGATAGGCATGCGTCGGGCGCGCGAAGCAGTAAACGCATCCGTGCTCACACCCGCGATACGGGTTGATCGAACGATCAAACGACAGGTCAGGAGACCGATTGTAGGTGATGGCAGATCTGGGCCGCTCAAGACTGACCTCGGTCCGCAGCGCCGGCAGGTCATCGGGCTCAGAATTCCAACCGTCATCGAACACCTCCCTGTCATGCCGCTCAAAACGGCTGGGCGCATTCGACACCGCGCCGCGCCCCTTGGCCTTTGCGCTCTGTATCGGTCCGGTCATCTGGCAAGAATAGAACATAAAGGGAACATTAACCACCCCATTCCTCGCGTGAGACGCGAAAACCGGGTCACAATGATGACAATGCGACCGGTTTGGTCGCCGACGGCATCACCCATGTCGCAAATTGCAATGTCGGCCTACGTCAATCCGCCCATATGCGAAAAATGGCCTGTGCCACCTGATCGAGAGGATTTGCCATGTCGGACGACGACGACATCATTCTGAGCGAACTGGACGACGAAGAACTCGTTCAGCAGATGTTCGATGATCTGTATGACGGGCTGAGGGAAGAGATCGAGGAAAGCGTTCAGATCCTGCTGGATCGTGGATGGGCACCCTACCGGATCCTAACCGAAGCGCTGGTTTCGGGGATGACCATCGTTGGCAACGATTTCCGCGACGGGATCCTGTTCGTGCCCGAAGTTCTCTTGGCGGCAAACGCGATGAAAGGCGGCATGGCGATCCTGAAACCCTTGCTGGCCGAAACCGGCGCACCGCGCATGGGCAAGATGGTGATCGGCACGGTCAAGGGCGACATCCACGACATTGGTAAAAACCTGGTCAGCATGATGATGGAAGGTGCCGGGTTCGAAGTTGTCGACTTGGGCATCAACAACCCGGTCGAGAGCTACATGGAGGCGCTCGATAAGGAACAACCCGACATTCTCGGTATGTCCGCCCTCCTGACGACAACGATGCCTTATATGAAGGTTGTGATCGACACGCTGATCGAAACCGGCAAGCGGGACGATTACATTGTACTCGTCGGCGGCGCCCCACTGAACGAAGAGTTCGGACGGGCGATTGGTGCCGACGCCTATTGCCGCGACGCCGCTGTCGCGGTCGAGACGGCCAAGGAATTCATGGCGCGCAAACACAACCAGATGGTCGCGGGCTGACCAGAACAGGCAAATGACAGACGAAAGCACACTGACGACCGAGGGCTTGGCTCCGTCAGGGTGCGGGAAAGCGCTGATCATAGCCTGCGGGGCCTTGGCACGTGAGATCATCGCCATCAAAGCAGCAGCCGGTCTCAATCATCTGGATCTCACCTGCCTCCCGGCGATCCTCCATAACCATCCAGAGCGGATCCCCGGTGCCGTCCACGACACCGTGGCCAAGTATCGGGCTTCTTATGATCACATCTTTATCGCCTACGCCGATTGCGGAACGGGGGGGCAACTGCAGTCGGTTTGCGCAGAGCTTGGGGTCGAGATGATCGAGGGACCCCACTGTTACAGCTTCTTCGAAGGCAACGAAGCATTCTCCGCCCGCGATGAAATCGATGCTTTCTATCTAACCGATTTTCTTGTCCGGCAGTTCGATGCCTTTGTGATCAGGCCACTGGGCCTCGACCGTCACCCCGAGCTTCGGGACGCCTATTTCGGCCATTACAAGACACTTGTCTATCAGGCGCAGACCGATGACCCGGCATTGACGGAAAAGGCGCGGGAATGTGCTGATCGATTAGGACTGGCCTTCGAGCGGCGGTTCACCGGCTATGGTGACCTTGATCCCGCGCTGTCGCGGCTATAACCGGACACCAGCCGCACCGGGCCTATGGGTGGCTCAGACCTCTGCCGCTGCGAGGCCTCGGATCCGTTCGATCATCGCCCTCAGCCCGTTTGACCGTTGTGCCGAGAGGTGATCATTCAGCCCCAATCGCGCCATCTCTGACCGTGCATCGACCTGCATGACCTCGGCGGGCGACAATCCGTTGTACAGTCTGCGCAGCACGGCGATAAGGCCCCGGACGATCATCGCATCGCTTTCACCATCGAAATGAAAGATACCGCCTTCGATGCCCGCATGCAGCCAGACCTGGCTCGCGCAGCCGTCGACCTTGGTTGCGGGAACGCGCAGCGCTTCGTCCAGCGGCTCCATCGCCTTGCCCTGCTCGATGACGTAGCGATAGCGATCCTCCCAATCTTCGAGGAACTCAAAGTCTTCGACGATTTCTTCAAAGGCGGGTGCGGCCATTCGGTATTCTCCCTTCGACAAAAGACAGTTAGGGGGCGCGCAGCCAAAGGTCCAGACCACGCCCACGTGGCTTTTCAAACCGACCGAGTTGCGGTACCAAACGCGACAGGAAACGGGGGACGCCACCAATGAAAAGACTGACAACGGGCGTGATGCTGGCGAGCATTCTGGCGCTTGCGGCCTGCGGTGGTTTTCGCGACAGCCGTCTCAATCCGACGAACTGGTTCGGCAACGCGCGGTCCGCCCCGGTTGCAGTGGATCCGGATGCCGAGGTCAACCCGCTGATCCCTACCCGGCAAGGTGGTCGGCTACTGGGCTCTCCCACTGACGATGGCAGCTATCGGGGCAGTCCCCTCGACAGCGTCACCGCACTGGTGATCGAACGTGTGCCAGGCGGCGCCATTGTCCGCGCCTCCGGAACGGCGGCCCGCCAGGGCGTTTACGACGTGCGTTTGGTCACCGATGAAGAACAGCCCGTTTCTGAAGACGGCGTTCTGACCTTCCAACTTGCCGGTGTCACACCGGACGAGGCTGGAACCGGCATAAGCGAACGCGTCCGAACCGTTACAGCAGCCGTAGCACTGACCGATCAGCAACTGAGCGGCGTGCGTGTCATTCGGGTCGTCGGGGTGCGCAACGCCATGTCATCGCGACGCCGCTGATCAATCCAGCGGTATGATCCGCACGTCGCCCCCTTCGGCGGCAAGGGCGATCTCTCCGTCGCAGAGACGCAGCGCATCCTGACCGAAGAGTTCTTTGCGCCAACCCTTGAGTGCCGGAAGATCCCGAACACCCGCCGCAATCGCATCAAGGTCAGCGGCGGGGGCCACCAGCTTGGCAGCAACGCCTTCGCTTTCCGTCTTGGCCTTGAGCAGCACGCGCAGCAGATCGGCAAGCGCCGTGTTGACCTGCAGCCTGTCGCGGCTTCGATCCGGTTTGGGCATGTCATCAGGTGCCATTTCGACCGCACGCTTGATGGCGCTGAGAATACCATCGGCAACGGCACCCTTGCGCGCCTCGCGCAGCAAAAGCCGAGAGCGTCCCAGCTCTTCGATCGACTTGGGCTTGTTTCCGGCCAGCTCGATCAGCGCTTCGTCCTTGAAGATACGATTGCGCGGGATGTTGTGCTCTTGCGCGTAAGCTTCGCGAAAGGCAGCAAGCTCCTTGACCACCGCCAGAAATCGGGACGAATTTGTCCGGGTCTTAACCCGACGCCAGGCTTCGTCAGGTTTGACGATATAGGTGTCAGGCGACAGCAGCGTACTAAGCTCTTCGTTCACCCACCGGCTGCGCCCGGTTTCCTGAAGCCGATTGGCGAGATGCTCGTAAATGTCCCGCAGGTGGGTGACATCGGCCAGAGCGTATGAAAGCTGGGCATCCGTGAGCGGGCGTCGGGACCAGTCGGTAAACCGCGATGTCTTGTCGAGCGACTGCTTTGCGATCTTCCGAACCAGTGTCTCATACCCGACCTGCTCGCCAAAGCCGCAGACCATCGCCGCAACCTGGGTATCGAACAGGGGCTGGGGCAACACCTGGGCATCGACATAGAAGATTTCGAGATCCTGGCGGGCGGCGTGAAAAACCTTAACAACCGCTTCGTCGTTGAAGAGATCGTAAAGCGGGTCGAGCACCAGCCCGTCTGCCAACGGGTCGATCAGCACCGCACCGTCATTCGCCTGACCCGGCATGGCAAGCTGTACGAGACAGAGCTTTGAATAATATGTCCGCTCCCGCAGAAACTCAGTGTCGACCGTAACATAGGGCTGCTGCCTTGCCTCTTTGCAGAATGTGGCAAGAGCATCGGTCGAGGTGAGTATTTGCATGTGCGATCCGTTCTGGTTCTTATTGATTGCCCGCGTCTTGCGACCTTATGCCCTTATACCAAGGCCTAACAAGGGGCCAGTTCCTCAGATGTAGAGCGCTTGGTTCTGACCTTCGGCAAATCGGCGTAGGACAGCCGGGTAAAGAATGTGTTCACGCGCGAGCACCCGTTGGCCGAGACCGTCGGGCGTGTCATCTTCCCGGATTTCAACCCGGGCCTGACCAAGGATGGGGCCGTCATCGAGCTTGGGCGTCACCAGATGTACGGTACAGCCGTGATCGGCATCACCAGCGGCGATTGCGCGGGCATGGGTGTACAGCCCTTGATACTTGGGCAACAGGGATGGATGGATGTTCAGCATCCGACCCTTCCACGGGGTCACGAAACCCTCGGTCAGAACCCGCATGAACCCCGCAAGACAGATTATATCGGGCGCATGGGGTTTCAGCGCCTTGGTGAGCTCAGCTTCAAACGCGGCACGGTCATTGCCGAAGGGTTTGTGATCCACAATCGCGGTCGGAATCCCGTGATCCGCTGCCCATGTGATGCCCGTCGAGCCCGGATTGTTCGACAAAACCAGACATGGTCGCGCCGGATGGTCGCCTTTCATGCTGTCGACAAGCGCGCGCATATTGGACCCGCCGCCGGAAATCAGAATGGCGACCCGCTTCAACTGAGAGAGCCGGAAAAGTTAACGCCCTCGCCTGCCACCACCTTGCCGATGACAGCCACTGTTTCCCCTGCGCCTTGCAGGTCAGCGATATGATCAGACGCCCGATCATGTTCGACCACAAGCACCATGCCGATACCGCAGTTGAAGGTCTTGAGCATTTCTGCCTGATCGATGCCGCCCTGATCGCGCAGCCACGCGAAGACGGATGGCATCTGCCACTCACCGAGATCGACCTCTGCGCCCAGCCCGTCGGGCAGCGCCCTTGGCAGGTTTTCGGTCAGCCCGCCGCCGGTGATATGTGCCAGCGCATGAACGCCACCCGCCCGGATGGCCTCAAGGCACTGCCGCACATAAAGCCGTGTTGGGGTCAGGAGAGCTGCGCCCAGGGTACCTTCGGCCCATGGGCAATCCGCATCCCAGTCGAGCCCCGAGATCTCGACCAGCTTTCGCACGAGGCTGTAACCGTTGGAATGTACGCCATCCGAGCCAAGCCCCAGAATCACATCGCCCTCAGTCACGCCGGATGGCAGAGCGGTACCGCGTTCCATCGCGCCGACGGCAAAGCCGGCCAGATCGAAGTCGCCCGGCGGATACATCCCCGGCATCTCGGCCGTCTCACCCCCGATCAGGGCACAGCCGGAATCTTTGCATCCGAGTGCAATCCCTTCGACAACCTGCGCCGCAAGGTCGACAGAGAGCTTGCCGGTGGCGAAGTAGTCCAGAAAGAAAAGCGGCTCAGCTCCCTGACACACGAGGTCGTTGACGCACATTGCGACGAGGTCAACACCCACGCCCGCGACGTGACCGGTGTCGATCGCGATGCGCAGCTTGGTCCCAACACCGTCAGTTGCCGCGACAAGGATCGGATCCTCGTATCCCGCGGCCTTGAGATCAAAAAGCCCTCCGAACCCGCCCAAGCCTGATATCACACCCCGCCGGTTGGTCGATTTTGCGGCGGGTTTGATGCGATCGACCAGTGCGTTTCCGGCATCGATATCGACCCCGGCCTGGGCATAGGACAGGCCGTTCTTGCCCCGATCTGCAGATTTCGCCATTGCCCCTCTCGCCTTGTTTGAGCCCGGTTAATCCAAAGCCACGCAGACCGCAACGGGCCACTTGACGGCGGCATGTGGCGGTCCTAGGCAGGGGGCCGGCGGGCCTGTAGCTCAATTGGTTAGAGCAGAGCGCTCATAACGCTTTGGTTGGGGGTTCGAGTCCCTCCGGGCCTACCACCACATCACCGCGCGATGACGATGTCGGCCCGCAATCCGCCCAGCTCTTCGCTTTGCCCCAGCCGCAGAACACCGCCGTGCGCGCGCGCGATGTCTCGGGCGATGGCAAGACCCAGCCCGACGCTACCGCCTCGATCCTGATTGCGAGCGGGATCAAGGCGTGAGAACGGCTTTTGCGCCTCTTCATGCCGATCCTCCGGTATGCCCGGCCCGTCATCCTCGACGCGAAAGCGCAGAGATTTATCGCTCAGGGTCACCGACACTTCGGCCCGCTCACCATAGCGCACGGCATTGCTGATCAGATTGCCTAATGCCCGTCGGATCGCGTGCTTGCGCAGCATGACTTCGCCGCGCCCGATCACCTCTTTCATTGTTACGTTCTGTCCCGCCCGGGCGGCGTCGGAAACCAGCTCCTCGGTCAGCGCCACAGGATCGATCGGCTCCGGCTCGCCTTCCGACGATCCCTTGGCGAAATTCAGGAATTCGTCGATCATGCGCGCCATATCATCCACGTCGCGTTCGAGTGGCTGACGCTCGTCATCGTCAAGCAGGCTGAGCCCAAGACGCAGGCGCGTCAGCGGCGTCCGCAAATCGTGACTGACACCCGACAGCATCAGCGTGCGCGTCTCGATCTGCCGCTCGATCCGGTTGCGCATGTCTACGAAAGCGGTACCAGCCGCGCGCACCTCAGTCGCGCCGGATGGATTGTAGGGCATATGTCGTCCCTTCCCAAAGGCTTCGGCGGCGCTGGCCAATCGCTTAATGGGGCGGAGCTGGTTGCGCAGATAGATAAACGCAACCGCCGTGATGAGAACCGAAAAGAAGACCATAATGACGAACAGCTGGTGAGGATTGGAGGCCGATAGCCTGCGCCGGTCAAACCGCATCTCAATAGGGCCCAATGCGCTTTGCGCGAAGACACTGACAATCCGGTTGCCTGTCAGATCGATGTACCCAACTTCGGGGAGACGGGCTCGCAAACGCAGGAATATCACCGCCCCGGAAAAGTCGTACCAGACGCGCGCATCCGCCTGCTCTAATTTCTCGCTCGGTGCGGGCGCGACGGATACTTCGAGGGCGGCGAGGTTCCGCTCGATGCGGGCAAAGGCGTCCGCAGTTCCAGCGAATTCCGCTGCCCCATCGAGCACCAGCCGCAATTCCCGGGCGACCGTATCGGACATCTGGTTTGTGACGTCCTCGAAATGCCGCTGTGTAAAAACCACGGAAATGACGAGTTGCAAAAACACGACCGGCAGCAGCAGTATGAGCGCGGCGCGTCCGTAAAGGCTCCGGGGCATGTATTGTTTGAGCCAAGACAGGGTCATGACCGGACCCTAACGGTGCCAGCGGGAAGGGAAAAGCGTGATGAACGATGCCGAGTACAATCCGCCCGTAGGCGCGGCTATTCCGCTTGAGCCGGGACTCGAGATGATCGTTGCGCCGAACCCTTCGCCGATGACTTTCCGCGGCACCAACACCTATATCCTCGGCGGCACCGACATCGCCATCATCGACCCCGGCCCGATCAGTGAAACCCACCTGAGCGCCATTCTGACAGCAACTACCGGACGCAAGGTGCGCTGCATCGTCGTGACCCATACGCATCTCGATCACTCGCCGCTAGCCCGGCCTTTGGCTAAGGTGACGAGAGCGCCTGTTTTGGCTTTTGGCGATGCCAGCTCCGGGCGCAGCCCGATCATGCAGAAACTTGCACAAGAAGGCATGGCAGGCGGCGGTGAAGGGATAGACTTGCGCTTTTCCCCCGACGAAACGGTCGAGGACGGGTCGGTCGTAACGGGCAGTGATTGGTCACTCCGGGTGATCCATACACCCGGCCACACCGGGAACCACATCGCCCTAGGTTGGAACGACGCCTGTCTGACTGCTGATCACGTGATGGCATGGTCGACGTCTTTGGTTTCGCCCCCTGATGGTGATCTGACCGACTTCATGGCGTCCTGCAAGAAACTGCATCAAAACGATTGGCGCGTCTTTTACCCGGGCCACGGGCCACAGGTGGAAAATCCGGCCGACCGACTTCGCTGGCTGATCGCGCATAGGCGGGCGCGCGAAGCGGCGATTGTCGACGCACTCGGTAACGGGCCATCGAGCGCGGCCGCCATTGCCGAACATGTTTATGTTGATACCCCGACGGCGCTGCTACCTGCGGCAACCAGAAATGTATTTGCACATCTTGTGGACCTTCACAGTCGGGGAATCGTAGCCGCCAGAGCTGGTATTTCACCGGACGGAGAGTTCTCATTGCTCCGGAGCGCGCAGGAGTAGGCTCGGTATCTCGTCAAAGTATTGACTGGTTGCGTTGCCCGTTTGTTCTCGGGTCCCACAAAATTGGTAAACGACAATTGATTCGAACACTTAAAAATTTGAGGGAATCACTGCGGCGCGTCAGGGCGGCAATTGTGTCAAAAACAACTCCGCCGCACGCGCTTTCCGAGAAGTCTCCACACAATCGCCACAATCTCGCCAAGGGGTAGTGGATCACGCCAAATCTTCTACTGCTGATCATGTGATCTGCCCTACTTTAAGCAAATTGAATTGATAGAAAAATGAATAGCGAAAGGGGCACCGGCGGTTACGGAAAACTCCTTCGACAAACTTAAATGATAATGGAGCAGCCCGTGACGCTGACGCACGCACAAATGTTTGAGGCGGCGATGTTTTTCCTCTTCTCTATCGGCTGGTACTGGTCGATCGCGAAGATGATTGAAAAACGCACCGCAGTAGGAAAAAGCCCGGTTTTCGTGGCGGTTGTTTGTATCGGTTACCTGTGCGGCATCTGCTCAAAAATCTTTCATTGGCAGGAGGGAGGTGAATTCAGCCCGCTGATTTATCTCTATGTCTGGAACCTTGCGGTGACGATGGTCGACCTTGGTTTGGTCGTCTACTTCACCCGTCGCAATAAGCATGCGGCAACCATCGATGCTGAAGACGCACCGCTCAGGCTAGAGCCGGAGCACGTGGTCGTATCCTTTGGCGAGCGAAGTATAGACACCTCCAAGATCGGTCCGTGCGACGACGATCGACCCGAAGCAATGGCCGGGCCGCGCCAACTGTCGGTCGGTTGACCTTTGAACACCAATGGGCGGCCCAGCATCAGCTGCGCCGCCCATCGACCGGAGACGAGGCCCTTGAGGCTAGTCAGGCACTTGCCATGCGGATCACCACCCGATAGGCCTGCGACACTGTTTGAGACAGTGATCATGCAAGAGGTCCACCGTGTCTGCTTTGAAAATCAAAAAGGGCTCATCTGCCAAGTCGGCATATAACCTTCGCCCGACCTTTTCTGACATAGCAGAATCGCACACACTCGCAGTCATCGTCGACAACGAAGCCGGTGTTCTTGCACGTGTCATCGGGCTGTTTTCCGGTCGCGGCTACAACATCGAAAGCCTGACCGTCGCCGAGGTTGACCACCAGGGCCATCTCAGCCGCATCACGATCGTGACGACCGGGACGCCGCAGGTCATCGAACAGATCAAGGCGCAGCTTGGCCGTATCGTTTCGGTCCATGAAGTTCACGACCTCACCGTGGAAGGGCCCAGCGTCGAACGCGAACTGGCAATGCTGAAAGTGACCGGTCAGGGTGACAAGCGGGTCGAGGCCCTTCGGCTGGCCGACATCTTTCGCGCCAACGTCGTCGACAGCACGCTCGACAGCTTCATTTTTGAGATCACTGGCGCGCCAGACAAGATCGACGCATTCGCTGACCTGATGCGTCCACTGGGTCTGAGCGAGATCGCGCGAACCGGTGTCGCCGCCCTGCCACGGGGCGGCGCCCTCAGCTGAACGGCTGTTCGGGCTGCAAGAGACGCTGATGGAACGGCAGCAGTTCCTCTGAACTGCAATAGCCGGCTGTTCTCGCAGCTTTTCGAGCCTTGCCAAAATCATTGCCCAGATGCTCGTAAACCATTCGCACGACCCGCTCTGATCCGGGCATCTCACGCACCGTGCGGGCCACGTAGCCCAGCCAGTAGTTGTTTTCGAACGACGTTACCCTGCTGAGATAGTTGAATGAGCAGGTCATCGCCCCCTTGCGCGAGATCATCGCGGCGATACCCTCCTCTTGCCGCATCACGATACCCCGGAATTCGCGCGCTTCCCCGGTCATGGGCAAACCCTGGGCCTCGATGGCTGCCCGCGCTTCATATCCACGTATGAAGGTGTGCCGTTCGTCCCGGAACACGTAGATCAACCCAACGACAAACCGGGTGTGGTCCAAAAAGCTGCGCCTTGAAAAGCGATAAAATCCCGACGGGAACTCAGCCTCATCAAGGTTGGCCACGCCCTGGCCAAGATAGCCTGCCAGAAACGGCCCTGTCATCGGATCTGCAGGGCGTCCAAGTTGTGCCACCGGCTCCAGAAGAACGCGCGCATCGACGTCAAAGAAGTCACAGATCCGCGACAGCACATCAGGCCTCGGGAAGCTCTCTCCGGACAAGTAACGGTTGAACTGAGTGCGATTAATTCCCAACTGACGAGAAAGTTCGGATATAGATGGGTAGTCCGTCGCCAGTTTCCTCAGGTTTTCGCCAAACATGTTGCGCAATTCCGCCGGTGTTTTTCGTGTCGCGGTCATCGTCCCTTCCTTTCCCCTAGGCGCGAAATTGCACCAGCAACTACTGAAACAGTTCGGTATTGTATCATTTCAGGAAAGACTTGACCCTATTTGGCGTCATTGCTGACGCTATTTTGAGACCGACCATGGAGGTTACGGACACAAATTGCAAGCCAGGCGTGCGCAGTTTTGAATGTATCTTCGCGACGGAATTCAGTTTCTTCGAAATGCAGGCAGGCTGGATAGAGAATATGATCGGTTTGATACTCTGGAGCGACAGTCTCGACCGCGAAGCGGTCATATGGTGCGAAGACCAGAAGGAACTGGCTTACTATCGCGACGATCAGAACGATCAGCCAGAGGGCGCCTTCCTCGAGGTTGGCGATTTTGTGCAGTTCGAACTCGAACACGACAGCAAGCGCCGGCGCGCGAAAAGCGTCACCCGTATTCAGCATACTGCAGGCACCGGCCTTGCAGATCAGTTAATGAATTTCAAAGATCCACAGACACATCACATTGCTAGTCAAACGGCTGAAGTCGTTCCATTTAAGCCACTCACGGAAAATACTCCCGAACGCCGGCGGCTGTTGCGCCGCAATGCTCAAGCGTCCTAACACGAGCACGATCTTGTCGCTGGCAGAATAGTCTGGTCGAAAATCGACCGGACCACCTCAACGTTTGCGCCTAGCCTCCTCTCCCAACAGAGAGAGGAGGGCGCAATGCGGTCTGATGATCTTGAGGACGTGCTGCGGCCAATCGCGCAGGCGAACGGGCTTTCGAACCGGCACTATGTTGATGATCAGATGTTCGAATTGGAAGCGAACCGCCTGCTCAAGCAACAATGGGCAGCGATTGCGGTCGCATCCGATGTGCCGGAACGTGGCGATGCCAAACCAATCGACTTCATGGACGAGCCGCTGCTGCTACTGCGCGACCGATCTGGCACGATCCGCATCTATCAGAACATCTGCCGCCACCGGGGCATGATACTGGTCGATGAGCCCCGGCGCATCGAAGGTGCGATCCGCTGTCCCTATCACAGCTGGTGCTACTCGACCGAAGGTGTTCTGGTCGCAACGCCCCATGTAGGCGGACCGGGCCAGAATGCGTGCGATGGTATCGACAAAAAGACGCTCGGGCTGATCGAGGTGCGCAGCCATGTCTGGATGGACATCGTCTGGATCAACATCTCGGGTACCGCGCCGCCCTTCGAGGTCCTGCACGCCGAGCTCATCGAACGTTGGGCCGACTTCGACCAACCGATGTATCACGGCGGTGATGACAGTCGCTTCCCTCTCGATGTTGGATG
>JBCBKL010000008.1:0-129335 GCA_038521825.1 Pseudomonadota bacterium
CGCGGCGCTGGCCCTGTCCCTGCGGCCGCTGGCGCTGACCGCCCCGATTTTGCTGCTGCCGCGCCCAGGTGAAGGTATAGAACACCTCCACTTCAGGCTCGTCATCCGTTGCTGCCTCGGCAACTGTCTCGTCCTTGACCTCGGGCGGTGTTTCAACCGGCGCCTCAGACGGCGGCCGCGGCAATTCCTCCGGCGGCTCGGGCACTTCGGTGGGCTGATCCGGTGTCTCTTGCGGTTGCTCCGGTGTTTCCTGCGGTTGCTCCGGCGTTTCCTGCGGCTGCTCAGGAACCTCCTTGGGATCCTGGGCCTTGACCTTTTGCCGCTCGCCCTTTTCGGAGCGATAGCCCAGCCCTTCCATCAGCCCCGCGAATTGTTCGAGCGTCATGCCGGTGATCGACAGCATGTCGGCCTTAGCCTCGAACCCGCCCCGCGAATCCTCGGCCCGCAACATGTCGGCCAGGCGTTCCAGCATGTCGATCCGGATCGCCCGTTCGCCAGCGTTGCGATAGCCGGCCATCGTATCGGCCCCCTCCAGCGCGTCTTTCATCGCCGGAATAGTGACCAGCCCAGGCGGCGGCGCCTCCGGGAATTCGCTGAGACCGTTCGCAAGTGACCACAACACAAGGCGCAGGCGCGTCGGTGCGGGCTTGAGCAAGAGCGGCATGAAGATCGTGAACTGGCCGAACCGGATGCCATGCTTGCGCAAGAGCCCCCGCGCCTCTTGATCCAGTGCCTTGACCTCGTTGGCGACCTTGCCCCGGGGCAAAACACCAAAGGCTTCGATCATCTGGAATGCGAAACCCTTGGCAAGGCCCGTTAGCGTTTCATCTTTTTGGATGGCGATTAGCGGTTCGAACAGCGCTGCGACCTTCCGGTCGATGAAGTGCTGCAGCCGGCGTTTGACCTTTTCGGCAACCTCGGGTCCGGCCACATCGTCGACAAAGACTTCGACCTGTGGCTTGAACGGATCCTGACCGGACACCAGCTTGCCTACGGCGGCAGAACCCCACATCAAACCACCCTGTTCGGTAAAGTCGATCTCTGTGTCGGGCGCGTTATAGAACCGGTCTGCGCGCAGATGAAAATGCGGCGCAAGGGCCTGGAGGGCGGCGGTCTTGATGGTCTTTGCCTCGGCCGCACCCGCGCCTTTGTCCTGCGTGAACCGGAACCCTTCGAGCTTGCCTACGAACTCGCCCTCGACGGTGACTTCACCTGCGTCGTTTACTTCGGCCACCATGGCCTCCTTCTGGCCCAGCCGGCGAAGCAAAACGGATGTCCGCCGGTCTACAAATCGTTTTGTGAGCGCCATGTGCAGCGCGTCTGATAATCGGTCTTCTACAGCGCGGGTTTCGTCGCGCCAATGGCTTTCGTCATCAACCCAACCTTTGCGTTGCGCAACATATGTCCAGGTGCGGATATAGGCGAGCCGCTTTGAAATCGCATCTATATCCCCATCAGGGCGATCAATGCGGCGGATTTGCGTCGCGATCCAGTCGTTCGGTATTTGTCCACGCTCGTGCAGGTAGCGGAAAATAGCCGACAGAAGCGAGGCGTGTTCCTGATGACTGATGCCCCGGAAATCGGGTACGCGGCACACATCCCAGAGCAGGCGAACAGATGGACCGTCAGACGCCCGCGCCGCGATTTCCGCCTCTTGCGCCAACGATTTCAGGGCCATCAGGTCATCGGCCTCGCGTGCCCGAACCAGCCACTCGTCCTGGGCCGGGGCCTGTAGGCTGTCGATCAACCTGTCGATCGAGCCGAACTGCAGGGCATGATTGCGCCAAACCAATTTCTTGAGCGGCGTAAACCGGTGACTGGTGATCGCCTCGACCACTTGCTCGTCGAGGGGCGGCGCGTCCCCGGTCACGCCGAATGTGCCGTCTTTTTGTCCGCGCCCCGCCCGGCCGGCGATCTGGGCCAGTTCATTCGGCGCAAGGGCACGCATTCGCCGCCCGTCGAACTTGGTCAGGCTGGAAAACGCGATGTGATCTATATCGAGGTTCAGCCCCATGCCGATGGCATCGGTGGCCACGAGGTAGTCAACGTCGCCATTCTGGTACATGTCGACCTGCGCGTTGCGGGTCCGCGGGCTGAGCGCGCCCATCACCACGGCTGCACCGCCCTTTTGACGACGGATGAGTTCAGCGATGGCATAGACATTCTCGACCGAGAACCCGACGATGGCTGACCGTGGCCGCATCCGTCCGATCTTTTTCTGCCCGGTATAGCTGAGTTGCGACATCCGTTCGCGACGCATGAAATGCGCCTCGGGGACGAGGGCCGCGATCGGGCCCCGCATCGTGTCGGACCCCAGAAACAGGGTTTCGTGCAGGCCCCGCGATCGCAGCAGCCGGTCCGTAAAAACATGGCCGCGCTCGGGATCTGCGCAGAGCTGGATTTCGTCAACGGCGAGGAAATCGCACCCCATCCCTTCGGGCATCGCCTCGACCGTGCAGACCCAGAATTGGGCGCGGGGCGGGACGATCCGTTCTTCGCCGGTGACGAGGGCCACCACCGACGGGCCGCGCAGGGCTACGATCCGGTCATAAACCTCGCGCGCAAGCAAGCGCAACGGCAGGCCGATAACGCCTGTTCTGTGCGCCAGCATCCGTTCGATGGCATAGGTGGTTTTTCCGGTATTGGTGGGGCCAAGTACGGCCGCCACCCGCGTTTGTCCCGTCATGGACGTCCCCCGGGGTGCAGGATCAGAGAGTGCGACCGATCCCGCGAGTTTTTAGCTGCTCGAGCGCCTCTTTGGCGTCCGCGTGGTTGGGATGCAAGTCCAGCACCATGGCCAAGGCCTCGACCGCGCGGTCGACATCGTCCATTTCCTGAAACATGACGGCCAGCCCGAAAAGCGCGTTGTAATTGTTGGGGTTGAGGGTCAAGGCACGTTGCAAATCGCTGAGTGCAGGACCGAACTTGCCAGCCTGATAATAGGCAGTGGCCCGTGCGTGCCAGCCTTCGGCAAAGTCAGGCGCGTGATCGGTAACGGCGGTAAAGTGTTCGATTGCCAGATCAATTTCTTCCTGTTCCAGTGCATCGCGCCCGCGGCGCAGGATCATATCCAGCGACGTGGACCCAGAGAGCGACCATTCCCGTTCGATCTCGCGCGTCAGGCGCGTCGCCTCTGCCGGTTCGGCATCTCGCAGGGCGTCGATCATGTCGTCGAGATTGGCTTGTGCTACCGCAGGTAAGGAATTCCCTACTATTAGCAAAAATGCCGCAACGGTACGGTAGAGATTGCGTGTCGATATACCCATAACACCGCTTAAGGTAACAGGTTGTCGACGCAAATCCAGAGCGTCGCCCACCCCCCAGCAAAAAGGGCATCAAAAATGAGTGACACCGTAACCGAAGCCGTAGCGGCCTTGAACGATAAACTGGGCGGCGCTGATTTCGGCGGCTCGGCCAAATTCGTCATCGACGGCGAAGGGTCAATCATCATCGACAGTGCAGGCGCACGGGCCTCTGACGAAGATGCCGATGTTACGATGACGGCGGATGTCGACACGTTCAAGGGCATCCTGTCGGGCGACACGAACCCGACCTCGGCCTTTATGACCGGCAAGCTCAAAGTGGACGGCGACATGGGCATGGCCATGAAGCTGGCGTCGGTGCTGGCGTAATCGACGGCAACCTGCATAACGAACTGGCCCCCGCACCGCTTTTCGACGATGTGGAGGCCGGACCGGCGTCAGGCAGCGCCTATTGGCTGACGACATCCGATGACGTACGGATCCGGATCGGCGTTTGGAACGCTGACGATGCCAAGGGAACTGTTCTGCTCTTCCCAGGCCGCACCGAATACATCGAAAAGTATGGCAAGGCGGCGCATGCCCTGACGGCCCGCGGATACACGACGCTGGCCATCGATTGGCGCGGTCAGGGGCTGGCGGACCGGTTTCTTGACGATCCGTTGATCGGCCACGTCAAGACGTTCGACGAGTATCAGAAAGACGTCGATGCGGTTGTCTCCGCAGCACGGTCGCTGAACCTGCCCGAACCCTATTTCCTGCTGGGTCATTCGATGGGTGGCTGCATTGGCCTGCGCGCTTTGCACAGCGGGTTGCCGGTGGCTGCTGCAGCCTTTACGGGCCCGATGTGGGGCATTCGCATCTCGATGGTACTGCGCCCCGTCGCCTGGGTTCTCAGCCGCATCATGCCGGTCCTGAACCTTGGTTATCACCTGCCGCCCGGTCGCAAGCCAGAACCTTATGTTCACGCAACGCCGTTTCAGGGCAACACGCTCACCACGGATCGCGAGACGTGGCACATGATGGTTCAGCAGATCACCAATCATCCAGAGCTTGGCCTTGGCGGCCCGAGCTATGTCTGGCTGCGCGAGGCGCTGGCGGAAACGGCCGAGATATCGGCCATGCCCGCCCCCAAGGTCCCCTGCGCGACTTTCGTGGGCGAAAACGAGCGGATCGTCCATGTCGGCCGCATTCGTGACCTTCTGGCCCGATGGACCAACGGCGATTTGCACGTGATCACTCCGGGTGAGCATGAAATCCTGATGGAAGCCCAAAGCATCACCGACAAGATCTTTGATAAGATGACCGCGCTCTTCGATGCGGCGGGTGGCTCTGAAGCCGGGTAGTGCTAAAACGCTCTCTATGAGCGCGTTGACCTTCACTGACCGCGGCATCTATTGCCCTTCAGGTGACTTTTACATCGATCCATGGCGGCCGGTCGACCGGGCCCTCATCACTCATGGGCACGCAGACCACGCCCGTTCTGGCATGGGGGCATATCTTTGTACCGATGTGGCCGAACCGGTCATGCGCCACAGGTTGGGTGACATCAACGCTGAAACCACGCGCTATGGCGAAGAGCGGCAGATCGGGGATGCGCTGGTTTCGTTTCACCCAGCCGGACATGTGCCGGGATCGGCGCAGATCCGGGTCGAGGTGGAGGGCGAGGTCTGGGTCGCATCCGGCGATTACAAGGTCGAGGATGACGGGCTGTCGACCCCATTCGAACCCGTTCGCTGCCACCACTTCATCACCGAAAGCACGTTCGGCCTGCCGGTATTCCGCTGGCGGCCGCAAGCGGATGTCGCTGCCGATCTGAACGCCTGGTGGGCCGGCTGCGCCGCCGCTGGCAAGACGGCCTTTCTGGGCTGCTATGCCCTGGGCAAGGCGCAGCGGTTGCTGACAATGCTGGACCCGGCGATCGGCCCCATCCTGACCCACGGTGCGATCGAGAATACCAACGCGGTCTTGCGTCGGCAGGGTATCGCACTGCCGGACACCGTTCATGCGGGGCCAGACCTTGATCCAAAGACATCTCCCGGCGCCATCGTGCTTTCGCCGCCATCAGCGCTTGGCTCGCAATGGGCGCGCAAGTTCGGCGCACAAGAAAACGCATTCGCCTCGGGGTGGATGCAGCTGCGGGGCATACGCCGCCGCCGCGCGGGCGACCGGGGGTTCGTGATATCGGACCATGCCGATTGGGGTGGACTGCTGTGGGCGATAGGTGAAACCGGCGCAGAACATGTCTACGTCACACATGGTTACACGGAGATCTTCACCCGCCATCTGAATGAGATTGGCTATGACGCGCAGGTCGTGCCGACCGAATTTGAGGGCGAGAGCCTCGATCTGGGCGATGCTGCATGAAACGGTTCGCGGCCCTCTTCAACGCAATCGACCAATCCACCAAGACCAACGTCAAAGTGGCTGCGCTGGCCGAATACTTTGCGGAAGCGCCTGAGACCGACCGGATCTGGACCATCGCGATGTTTTCGGGCCGCCGCCCCAAACGCGCGGTGACCACGACGCGGCTGCGGGAATGGGCGGCTGAGCAGGCAGGCATTCCGCTGTGGCTCTTCGAAGAGGCCTATCCCATCGTCGGCGATCTGGCCGAGACCATCGCGTTGGTCCTGCCCCCTGCCACGCGAGATACAGATAAGCCGCTGAGCCATTGGATCGATCTGGTGCGCCGTCTGGGATCTTACGAAGAGCCCGAGCGCAAGGACCGCGTGCTCGACGCCTGGAACCAGTTGGCCGATACGGAACGGTTTCTTTTCAACAAGCTGATCACCGGCGGGTTCAGGATCGGTATCAGTCAAAAGCTGATGACCCGCGCTCTTGCCAAGGCGACAGACCGCGAGGAGGCGGAACTGGCGCACCGGCTGATGGGCAACTGGGATCCGGCCATAACGACTTGGCACGACCTGATCGAGGCTGAAGATGCCTCCGCAGATGCATCCCGGCCCTACCCGTTCTACCTTGCCTATGCGATCGAAGGTGCTGTCGAGGATTTGGGCGATCCGCAGGAGTGGCTGGCGGAATGGAAATGGGATGGCATCCGCGGCCAACTCATCCTGCGAGATGGGCAGCATTTCGTCTGGTCGCGGGGCGAAGAGCTGATGACGAACCGGTTTCCGGAACTGGCACGCGCGGTCGATTTTCTGCCGCAAGGTACAGTTCTGGATGGTGAATTGCTGGCATGGGGCGAGGGTGCCCCGCAAAGCTTCAATGCGCTGCAAAAGCGGATTGGGCGCAAAACCGTTCCGAAAAAGCTGCTACAAGAAGCGCCCGTGATCCTCTACGCCTATGACCTTCTGGAATGGAACGGGCAGGACATGCGCGGCCAGGGCTTTGCAGCGCGAAGGGCCCAGCTTGATCGACTTTGCGCCAACCTGCCCGACGATGCCCCGGTAAGACTGTCACCGCAGGTCGCGTTCGAGAACTGGCCACAGCTTGAGCGGATCCGCCAAACCGCGCGCGATGCCCAGGCCGAGGGCATCATGCTGAAACGGGCCACATCGCCTTATCTGACCGGGCGAAAGAAGGGCGATTGGTGGAAATGGAAGCTTGACCCCCTGACCATCGACGCGGTGATGATCTATGCCCAATCGGGTCACGGGCGGCGGGCCAATCTGTTCACCGACTTTACCTTTGCTGTGTGGAAGGGGAATGATCTGGTACCCTTCACCAAGGCTTATTCCGGCCTGACTGATGAGGAATTCCGCAAGATCACGGCTTGGGTGAAAAAGAACACACTGCAGCGCTTTGGACCGGTCCGGCAGGTCACGCCTGAACACGTGTTTGAAATCGCATTCGAGGGGATCCAGGCGTCACCCCGCCATAAATCCGGCGTCGCACTCAGGTTTCCCCGGATGTCCCGCTGGCGTCACGACAAACCGGTGCAAGAGGCCAACACGCTTGATGATCTAAACGACATGCTGGCGCAGTATGGTTGATACTGCCGACCCGCAAACTGAACGGTTGCCCCGCCGCCCGACCCGCCGTACCTAAGATCCTGACCCAACAGAGAGGCCCGCATGATCCACCTGCCCTTTCCCGTGCGCGACGCAAATGCAAGTTCCGGCAACGACAATCTGGGCGATTTGCCCGAATGGGATCTCAGCGATCTCTACACCGGAGAGGACGCGCCGGAACTTGAACGCGACCTTGGGTGGCTCGAAAAGGCCTGTGCGGACTTTGCCAGCGACTACGAGGGCAAGCTGGGCGATCTGGATGCGGCGGGCCTTTTGGAATGCGTCCAGCGCAACGAGAAGATCAGCCAGATCGCAGGGCGGGTCATGTCCTTTGCAGGGCTGCGGTATTATCAGCTGACCACCGATGCCGGCCGGGCCAAATTCATGTCCGACTGCCAGGAAAAGATCACCAACTACACGACCCCGCTGGTTTTCTTCACGCTGGAACTGAACCGGCTGGAGGACGATCATCTGGCCAAGCTCTTGGATCAGAATGCAGATCTGGCCCGCTACAAGCCGATCTTCGACAAGATCCGCGCGATGAAGCCCTATCAGCTGTCTGATGAGCTCGAAAAGTTCCTGCATGATCTGGGTGTCGTCGGCGATGCCTGGGAGCGTCTTTTCGACGAAACGATTGCCGGTCTCGAATTCGACGTCGATGGCGAGGCGTTGAACATCGAGGGCACCCTCAACCTCTTGACCGACCCGGATCGCGGCAAGCGCGAAACGGCGGCGCGGGAACTGGCCGGTGTCTTTTCGGACAACATCAAGACCTTCGCCCGTGTTCACAACACGCAGGCCAAGGAAAAGGAAATCATTGATCGCTGGCGCGAGATGCCGACGCCCCAAACCGGTCGGCATCTGAGCAACCAAGTAGAGCCCGAAGTCGTTGAGGCCCTGCGCAACGCGGTCGTGGCAGCCTATCCCAAGCTCAGCCACCGATACTATGACCTCAAGCGCAAATGGCTGGGCCTCGAAAAGATGCAGGTCTGGGACCGCAACGCGCCCTTGCCGATGGATGACCCGCGGATCGTCGACTGGGCCGAGGCCGAACGGACGGTCATGGACGCCTACAACGCGTTCGACCCGCGCATGGGCGAAATCGCGGCACCCTTCTTTACCAAGGGCTGGATCGATGCGGGCGTGAAAGCGGGCAAGGCCCCGGGTGCCTTTGCCCACCCGACGGTCACCAATGTCCATCCCTACGTGATGCTGAACTACCTCGGCAAACCGCGCGATGTGATGACGCTGGCCCACGAATTGGGGCATGGTGTGCATCAGGTACTGGCCGCCGGCCAGGGTGAGATGCTGTCGTCAACGCCTCTGACACTGGCCGAGACAGCCAGCGTTTTCGGCGAGATGCTGACCTTCCGCAAAATGCTCGACAAGGCCGAAACCAAGGATCAGCGCAAGGTGCTGCTGGCGGGCAAGGTCGAAGACATGATCAACACGGTCGTCCGCCAAATCGCCTTCTACGACTTTGAATGCAAGCTGCACGAGGCACGCCGGGCCGGGGAACTGACGCCCGAGGATATCAACGGCATATGGATGAGTGTGCAGGGCGAAAGCCTTGGGCCCGCGTTTGAGTTCATGGACGGCTACGAGGTGTTCTGGAGTTATATCCCCCACTTCGTCCACTCGCCCTTTTACGTGTATGCCTATGCCTTCGGTGATGGCCTCGTAAACGCGCTCTATTCCGTCTATACGGACGGGGCGCAAGGGTTCGAAGACAAGTATTTCGAGATGCTGCGCGCCGGTGGATCAAAGCACCACAAGGAACTGCTCGCCCCCTTCGGCCTCGATGCAAGCGACCCGAGGTTCTGGGACAAGGGGCTGAGTATGATTTCGGGGTTCATCGACGAACTGGAGGCGATGGAAAAGTGAAGTGAGCAACGTCCATGTTGCGGGACTTTACGGTAATTCGGCGGATAACGGTCCAGGTCCGGTTGGTGCGCGATTGCGGTCGTTCGCATCGTTCCTCTCGAACTGATGGTGCGTGCGATGCCCTGACCGCGATCTCAAGGGGTTTCAGAGGTGAAGCCGTCGGGGCAGAGCGGTGCATCCATCACGCGGCAGGCTCCGGTACAAGGCGCGGCCGACGACCGCCGGGGCGCGGGACGGGCACGGCGGATAGCAATTTGCGGGTGTATTCGTGCTGCGGGTGACGCAGCACCCGTTCGGTTGGGCCGATCTCGACGATCTCACCGCGATACATCACCGCGATGCGGTGGCTGACGCGTTCGACCACGGCGATGTCATGGCTGATGAACAGGAAGGCGATGCCCAGATCGTCCTGCAATTGCTGCATGAGCCTCGTGACCCGCGCCGCAGTGGAGACATCCAGCGCCGACACTGCCTCGTCGGCAACGATGACCTTGGGCGACACCGAAAGCGCCCGTGCGATACACAGCCGCTGGCGTTGCCCGCCGGAAAACTGATGCGGATAGCGATCCGCCACGTTGCGCTCCAGAGTGACCTTCTCCAGCAGCTCGCCCGCCAGTGCGGCGCGCTCCCTGGGACCGAGACCGGAATGCAGATAGGCCGGTTCGGTGATCAGATCGCGCACCGTCATGCGCGGATTGAGGCTGGCGAACGGGTCCTGGAACACCATCTGGATGTTGCCCCGCGCTCTCCGCAGGTCGTCCTCATCCAGTCCCGTGATCTCCTGCCCTGCTAGCGTGACCGACCCGGCATCCGGTTCGATCAGACGCATCAGGGCGCGGCTGAGCGTGGACTTGCCGCAGCCGGATTCACCGACCAGCCCCAGCGTCTCGCCGGGACGGATCTCAAAGGACACATCGCGCACGGCCTGCGTGACAGCCTGTGGCTTGAGGAAGCCGCCGCTTTGCACAAAGCTTTTCAACAGGCCCGCAACCTTCAGCACCGGAGCAGCCTCTGGCACCGGCGGACGCAGGGTTGACTGGCCCAGCTTGGGCGTCGCTGCCATCAGGTCGCGTGCATATTGCGATTGTGGCGCCTTGAAAAGGTCGTCGACCCGCGCCACTTCTTCCGTCACGCCGCGGCGCAGCACCACCACGCGGTCGGCCACTTCGGCCACCACGCCCATGTCGTGGGTGATGAACAGGACGGCCATGCCAAGCTGTGCCTGCAAGCTTTTCAGCAGTCTCAGAACCTCGGCTTGGGTCGTGACATCCAGCGCGGTTGTCGGCTCATCGGCGATCAGCACGTCAGGCCGGCATGCCAAGGCGATGGCGATCATCACGCGCTGACGCAGCCCGCCAGAAAGCTCATGCGGATACTGCCGCAACCGCCGCGCGGGTTCCGGTATACGCACCTGTGCGAGCGTCTCTTGCGCGGCTGCCATAGCAGCGGCTTGCGACAATCCCTGATGGCGACGCAGCACCTCGCCCAGCTGTTCACCGATGCGCATCACCGGGTTGAGCGAGGTCATCGGCTCTTGGAAGATCATGGAAATGCGATTGCCGCGATAGGCCTGCATCTGGCGGTCATCCAGTGCCGCCAGGTCCACCGGGTCGGAGGCTCCGAGCAGGAGCTGCCCGCCCGTGATCCGCCCGCCTTCGCGTTCGATCAGCCGCAGAACCGACAGCGCCGTCGCTGATTTGCCCGATCCGCTTTCGCCCACCAGCGCCAGTGTTTCGCCCGCATGGATGTCAAAGGACAGATCGCGCACGGCCGCATGACTGCCGAAGGCAACCGACAGGCTCTTGACGGAGAGGACGGGCAAATCCGGCATCAGTACAAAGTCCTCAAGTAGCGAAGCGGTAGGACATTCAAAAAGGCATCAAGGGGGGCGTCCAGCGCCCGGTTTGCGGTGTGACGCGCGCCTCGACCGGATCCTTGCCAAAAACCTGCCAATGGGCGGTGTCGCTTAGGGTCAGCATCCCCCAGGCCTCGGCCGGAGCGCCTTGGGTGGTGAAGCTTTCGGTCAGGCTTTGCTGGGTCAGATGCGGGATGCCATCGACCATGGTGACGGTGTTCCAATGCACATGACCCGCCAGACAGACCACCGGCACCCGCGCCTGCGCCAGCGCCTGACGCGCGCGATCGCTTTCGGGGTAACGGGAAAACTGCGGACTGCGCTGGAAATAGTAGTTCCCGGTCTGGTCATGGCCCGAGACAGGCACGTGACTAACCACCAGCGTGGGCTTCTCCGCCGCCTGAACGGTGCGTGAAAGCCAAAGCAGATCGGCTTCCGGCAGATGAAAACCGCGCCGATCCGGGTCGCGGCAGATCTTTGCATCGGCACGCCACAACGCGACCTGCCAATCGCCGCAGTCTAGTATCTCATTCTGCTGGGACTGGCCAAGTATGTCTTCGTTCTGCGCCACGCTCAGGTGGTCGCGGTCGTGGTTGCCGCAGATGTGGTGTATGGGCACGTCGATGGCGCTGAATGCGTCGGCCACTTCGCGTTCCAGCCGCAGGTCGGTGTCTTCGTCGATGTCGGAAATCCGGTCGCCCAGATCGAGGACGAGGTCTGGCGCGGCGTCCTTCACCCAATCGGCAAATCGCGCCATCAGGCCAAGTGCCGCATCTCCGCGCTTGGTATGGCTGGGCGCGCCGTGATGAATATCCGCGACGATAGCGATACGCAGGGTCATGAGGATGCGCTCTTCTTGTTGGCGAAAATACTCTGGGGAGGGTCCGGGAGGGGCACCGCCCCACCCGGCGGATCGGCTCGCGACAGCGAGCCGAAACCAAGGGTCAGCTTTCCGCCAGCGCGATCGAACCGGCGCGGAAGTCGAGTACGTAGGGGATGTGCCCGGGCTGCGGTGCCCAGTTGACCGACTTGTGCATCGCCCAGCTTTCAAACGGGCGATAGAGCGGCAGCACAGGCGGGTCCTGCTTGATGCGCTCCATCAGTTCGGCATAGGCAGCCTTGCGATCCTCGATATCGGCAGAGAAGCGGAACCGCTCCCACATCGCGGCGTATTCGGCATCTGTGTTGAAGCGGCCTGCCCCTTCCGAAGGGCCTTCGGGTGCCCACATCACGCCGAAGCTGCCGAACGGGTCAGCGAAATACATCGGGTTCGACCAGCTGCGTGCCATCATTTCCGGGTCGTTGCCCGTCCACTTGTCGGTGACATTCAGCTTGCCGTTGATGCCGACCTCGGCCCACATCTCCATAACCGCCTGCGCGGCCAGCACGCCGTTTGTGTAGTATACCGGGAAGGCGTCAAAGACGATCTCCTCGCCGTTGTAGGAGGACTCTTCCAGCAGCCGCCTGGCCATCTCCGGGTTGTACTCAAAGGTGGTAAGGTCCGGCTGGTGCAGCGCGCCCATCTCTTCCATCGTGTGGGTCGACGGCACGATCGCCTTGCCCAGCCACAGCGCCTCGTTCAGCAGGTCGCGGTCGATGGACATGGACATCGCCTGACGGATCTTGGGGTCGGTCAGGTTGGGGTGGTTCACGTTCATGATCATGACGTGAAAGAGCGCGGTCGCAGAGCCTTCGGTCTTGAGATTGGCGTCGCTTTCGATCAGCGCCAGCTGATCCGGCGCGATGTTGGTGACGATATCCGCTTCGCCGGTCTTGAGCGCGGTGATGCGCGAGGCGGTCTCGGGGATGCGGATCACGGTCGCTTCGCCCAGCGGCGCGAGGTCGCCCCAGAAATCGTCAAAGCGGCTGTAAACCACCTTTTCGCCCGGCACGAATTCCGAGATCGCGTAAGGGCCGGTACCGACGGGGGCGAGCGAGAACGCCTCAAAATCGCTGTCCTCGGCGACCATCGGATCGCCGGACAGCGCCTTGGTGTACTCTTCAGGTATGATCATGACCTGCTGCAGAGAAACCAGCGTTTCCCAGAGCGGTTCGGGGCGCTCGACCTTGATCTGCACGGTGTGATCGTCGATCTTGATCGCTTCGACGAAGTTGCCCAGACGGTCCTTGGAGCGCACGACATAAGGCGCAAAGGTCGCCTGGTACATGCGGTTCAGCGAAAAAACCACGTCATCGGCGGTCATGTCTTCGCCATTGTGGAACTTGACGCCTTCGCGCAGTTTGAATTCCATGGTCAGACCGTCGACCTGTTCCCATGCGGTCGCCAACGCGGGCTCCCAGACGGGTTCCAGTTTGGAATGGTCGCGCTCGATCAGCGTATCAAACGCATTGTAGTAGAACTGCGAGCCCACGTTCGAGTGATCGCGGCCCGGGTCGAGATAGCTCGACACGTTGGCGGCGCCCACGGTGATTTCCTGGGCAAGTGCGCCCGATGCGGCCAGTATGGCGGCGGTCGTCAGAAGTAGCTTTTTCATGTCTCTCTCCAGGTTGCGGTTGGGGGCATTCTTGGCCTCTTGGATCAGCGGTCGCGCAGGCGCACATCGGCGCGGTCTCTCAGCCAGTCGCCGAGGATCTGCACGGAAAAGGTCAGCAGGATGATGGCTACCGCCGGTGCGATCACGATCCAGGGCGCGGTTGGCATGTAGTCTCGCCCATAACCCACCATGGATCCCAGCGTCGCCGTGGGCGGCTGGACGCCAAGGCCCAGAAAGGACAGCGTCGACTCCAGGATCACGATGTTCGACAGCGACAGGGTGAACTGCACGACCAGCGGTGAGACGATGTTCGGCAGCACATGGCGCAGCGCGATGTAGCGCGGGCCTGCGCCAGATGCGCGGGCCGCCTCGATATAAGGCATTTCCGTGATCTTGCGAACCTCGCCGCGCACGATGCGGGCATATTGCTCCCAATAGGCGATGCCGAGGATCGAGATCATGATCGGCAGGGAAGAGCCAAAGATCGACAAAGCCAAAAGGGCAATCAGGGTAAACGGCACGGCGATTTGGATATCGACCGCCCCCATGATCGTATCCTCGGCCCAGCCCCGGCGCAGCCCGGCCAGTAGGCCAAGCGTTCCGCCGATCACGAGCCCAATCAGCGCTCCCAATAGCGCCAGCCCCAATGTCAACCGCAAACCATAAAGCGTGCGCGATAGCACGTCCCGGCCCAGCTCGTCGGTGCCAAGAAGGAAACCGTCCTTGTAACGCTCGAACCCAAGGGGCGGGCGCAGGCGCGAGATGAGGCTTTGCTTGAGCGAGTCGAACGGCGCGATAAAGGGGGCAAGGACCGCCGCCAGCAACAGCGCCAGCGCGAGCAGCGCTGCGATCCGCTGAACCCAGTTCGCTTCGGCCCACAGGGTTGCGACCAAGGATCGCTGCGGGGTGTCGGTAACAGCAACCATCGCCCTACCCCTTCCCCAGACGGATGCGCGGATCGGCATAGGCATAGGCGATATCGGTCAGGGCGTTGATGACGATCACCGCCGCCGCCACGGTGATCACCCCGAATTGCAGCACCGGGTAATCGCGCGTGATGGCGGCGTTGACCAGAAGCTCGCCAATGCCCGGCCAGCTAAAGATCGCTTCAACCACCACATTGCCCGCCGCCGCCAGACCTGCAATCTGCAGACCCAGAATTGACAGCACCGTCACACCCGCATTGCGCAGCCCGTGCTTCAAGATCACCACGGTTTCCGGCAGGCCCTTGGCGCGGGCGGTGCGCATGAAATCCTGTCCCAGCACATCCAGCATGGCGTTGCGGGTAAAGCGCGTCAGGGCCGCGATCAGAACGCCCGACATCGCAATCGTCGGCATGATGAAATGCGCCCAGGTGCCATTGCCAACGACCGGCAACCAGTTCAGCATAAAGGCAAAGATCAGCACCATGAAGGTCGCGATTACGAAGTTTGGCACCGCGTAGCCCACAAAAGCCAGCGCCATGATGGCTGATCCGATCCAGCTTGTCCTGTACAGCGCTGCAAGGATTCCCAGCGGCAACGCGACACAAAGGGTCGCCGCCAAGGCCGCAAGCAACAGTTGCAGCGACGGCCAGATGCGTTCCGCCACGATCTCGGCCACCGGACGGCGTTCGAGGAAGGACAGACCGAAATTGCCCTCGAGCACGCCGCGTAGATAGGACAGGTATTGCTGCCAGATCGATCCGTCCAGGCCAAAATACTCGATCATCAACTGGCGGTCTTCCTCGGTCAGACCGTCGCCCAGGAAGGTCTCGAGCGGGCTTCCCGATAGGCGCGTGGCGAAGAAGACCAGCGTGATGATCACGAACAGCGTTAGAGCCATCTTCAGTAAGGTGCGCAGGATATACAGCGTCATGCCGCGCCCTCCCGCACCACGTGGACGAACCGCATTCCCATCGCCTGGGCTATGGCCCCGTCGGTGTCGGCGCTGTCGCCAAGAAAGACCGCTTCTTCCGGGGCGGTGCCGGTCAGGCGCAGAACGGCATGGGCCATATGGGTATGAGGTTTGCCGATGCAGTCGAACGGAATCTCACCCATCACCGCGCGCAGGGCGGCCAGAAGTGCGCCGGTTTCGGGAACCGGTCGGCCGTCCTGACCGGGATGCGCGTTGTCGGTGTTCGATACCCAAAGCCGCGCGCCCCGCAGGCATTGCGCGGCGACATCCGCCATCTGCGGGATCGCAAATGCGGGATCGCGGCACAGGATGACGATGTCGGGCTGCTGGCATTCAGCCTGCAATCCGATGGACCGCGCCTGCGCTTTCAGACAGTCGCTTGCATAAAGTGCTATCGAACGGCCCGGCTGTACCGTGCGCAAATGGCGCAGGGTCTGTTCTCCGGCCAGCAGAATGCGGTCCGCGGTCACATGCAGGCCTATTGCCGCAAGCTCGGCGCTCAGTGCCTCGGCGGTATGGCTGGAGTTGTTCGAGATGATCCAGAGCCGATCACCGCACGCCTCGACAAAGTCGCGGGCATCGGGAAAGGGTCGCCCTTCCGATATCAGGCAACCGTCGAGGTCAGCCAGGACAAGCCGTGCATCCTCGGTCAGGTCGACCGACAGCCGCCTGACCTGAGATGTGTCTGACAAAACGTCCACCCCCACGATGGCACACCTTCCGTGTTCGGAACCAAGGCCCCGTTTGATCGCGTGTCGATACTGGTCTGAGCATCAGGTCCGGCAGCAGAGTCCGGATGCGGGGAACGTCGGCTCCGGATGTGACATGGCTGTGATGTGGCAAAGGTAGACTGTCGAAGTTCCGAAGATTCGCTTTGGGGGATTCAATGTCGCTGTCCATTCCCGCCTTGCAGGCGTTGCGTTCTGTGGCCGAGACCGGCTCTTTCGCAGCCGCGGCGCGGCAGCTTGGGCTGACTGCACCGGGTGTGTCACAGCATGTGCGCAACCTCGAGAAAACCTATGACGTACAACTGTTTACCCGTTCAAACGGGCAACTACTAGCAACCCCACTGTGCGAAAGGGTCTGCGATTCGGCGGACCGGATGCTGCTGGAACAGAAAGCCCTCGAACGTATGATGCGCCATCATGGCTCGCTCAAGAATGGCGAGTTGTCCGTCGGACTTGGCAACGCGATGCCCGGCATGGCGCTGGTTGCGGCCTTCAACAAGAACTTCCCGGATGTGCCCTTGCGCGTCAAAACCGGATCATTTCAGAAAATCATGCGTGCGGTGCTTGATCATTCGGTGGACGTCGGAATTCTGCCCAACATACCCAAAGACAAACGGTTCCGACGTAAGGTGCTCTTGGTAAACCACGTTGTGGCGATCGTACCTCCAAAAAACCCGCTGGCTCGGAAGTCCGAGGTTACAGCAAAGGAGTTAATGGACGAGCGATTGATTTTCCGTGCTGATGGGTCCTCAACCCAGAAAGTGGTCGACAGGTACTTCCGGGGCCATGGATTCACACCCTCGGCCTACCTGACGCTCGACACCCGTGATGGGGTCTACGAGGCCGTCGCCAACGGAATGGGCGTTGGTTTTGTCTGGAAAACAAGCACGGGTCGCGGCGATGATGTTGCACAGATTACGCTCACGGGGGGCTCGACAACGAGCGAGGAAGTGGTCTTCTTCCCTATTGGACAGCAAATGCAGACGCTCGACGCCTTCTTCAACCTGGTCGACCAGATCCCGAGCGCCTGACTTTGCGCCACGCCGAACCGTTTCTCGCAAAACGGAACACTGCGGCAGCGAAGGGGACGCCAAAAGACCATCTTTGAACTACTGCCCTTGCATGTGCTTTGAACGTTCATCCATATCGCAGCATTCCGTGCTTGGGGCTCGAAGCCGTCATGCGGTGATGCAACACAGAGCGCTATGCTTCCAGAAATGCAGTCGTTGAGGACGTCCCTAAGGAGACACCCATGACATAGTCGTCATGCTGCAGAGCGGCCCGTCAAACCTGTCGTTAGCTGCGCGGTCAATACAAGGGGTTGGACGAGCTTTCGCTGTGCGGGACAAACCGCACTTACCCCAAACGCCCCCTCTACCGGATAGGCGCGCCGTTGATCACATGCGGCGAGGCACCAATGACGGGGTGAAAGCGAAGATGCTGAAGTTCGAGAGCTAACAGCCGAATTGTTCCTTGCGCAGCCTCAACGTATCCGAATAGGGATCACGCTCTTAAACAGGCAGTTTTTGTCGACTGCACGTCACGGCACCACGCTTCGTCGCTCAACGATCTCGCACCTCTCGACCTGCTTGCGAAAATCGAAGGGCGAAATCCCAAACCTTTCGGAAAAAAGCCCGGTCATGTGCTGATGCGATGAAAATCCACAGTCGAAGGCGATCTCGGTCAGGCTGCTCGAGCTCTCCATAATAGAGGCCCGTGCCGCCTCGAGACGTTTGGTTAGTAGATGCTGGTAGGGTGCCTTGCCCCCCGAGTTGCGAAACGCCTTGATGAACCGCGGGCGCTGCATCCCCGCAACGCCAGCGAGCGACTCCAGAGTGACCTTCTCTGAAAGATGTGCATCCATGAAGTCGTCGATCCTTGCCAATGTTGGCGCGTCAAGGGGCGCGACCTCGCGCTGGCGCCGGTCGCAGGCGTCGGCGAACTTGGCGAGGGCTTCGAGCAGCGACAGAGCAGCCGTGTCTATGCGCAGAGGTTCTTGCACTTTGGTAGCCAAAGCACCATCGACAAGCTTCGTGATGAGGTTGCGAATGGTCGTGTCGCGGTGGAAAACCTTGTGAAGGCGCCGAAAGTTCCAGACTTCGGCCACACGCGTCTCGGCCGCCACCCGCAACGCCTCTTGAGAGAGAACGACGTGCATCCAATGTCCGCCGCGGTAGGAGTCCATCCGCCCCGCCGCGCCCGGCACGCCCACGACGAAATCGCCGGACTGCACGGCCATGTCGCAAAGGCCCTCGCCGACATCAACCCTGCCAACCGCACGCGACAGGGACATGAAAATCGAAATGCCGTCATACGGCGGGTGTTCGTAGTAGCCGGGCGGCGCCCCCACGACGCGCGCCACATTGGTCCGGAGCGCTCCAAGGTTCGCGCGAAAGCACGCGTGCGAACGTAGGTGGCACGACCCAGTGAGGGCGTGGAATGTCTCTGCATCGGCGGTCCAGCCGGCGCCGCGAACGTCGTCTTTCATGTGGGCCGTTCCATCAAGTGCTCCAACGAGATGATCCAGCGATAGGCGCAAACCTAAGCCCCGTGCTTACAAATTATTGCGGTGGCCTGCCTGCGGTCTAGGCAAAGTCCCTGTTCAGATGCGTATCGGGGGCCACTCGGGCGCAGGCCACCCGTCACTAACCTGAAAGACCGAAGCCGCCGATGATGGGACACTCGGGATCAGGCAGCTTGGAAAGCTGATCCAAGCCTATGAATAGAAAGCAAAATTATGGTGCGCCTGGCTCTTCCGCCCGCAGTCGACAAACCGGATCGGCGAGATCTCGGACCGGTGAAGGGGCCGCTCTGCTCAAAGGTCGCGACACTCTGTCCCGGCGCCCCACGTTCTGAATGAGAGGTCCCATGTCCCAGCCCGCCCCGACCTATGCCGAACACCGCACCACCCTGAAACTGGTCTTGGATCGCAAGCCGGACCAGGAGACCCAGACGCGCGATGACGCTAACCCGGCAACCCCCGCAAGAAGCCAAGCCACCCGGATCGCTGCGGCCCTTGCCGGGCCGCTGACCAGCAGCGCGCAAAAATGCTGATTCCCAAGGACAGAAAAGGAAATCCGATGCTCCTCCTCCCCCGTCGCTTCACCGCGGCTCTTCTCTCAGCCGGCGTGGTTGGCGTCGCATTTACGGTTGGCCATACCGGCTTCGTCAGCGCCCAGGATGGCGGTGAGGTCAACCGCGCAAGCTTCAATAATGACGGTACAGTGAATCAGCCCGTCAACTGGCGCAGCTGGGTCTTTGTTGGCGCGCCCCTGACCCCGAACTTACTCAACGGCGGCGAGGCAGCGTTCCCGGAATACCACAACGTCTATATCGAACCCTCTGCGTTCGAGCATTGGTCGCGCACCGGTGAGTGGGCCGACGGGACACAGTTCGCCAAGGAGCTGGTGCTTATCCGTGAAGGCGACGATTGCGTCGAAGATAATCAGGCCTGCTTCGAAAGTTCGGGCCTGGGATATTTCCAGGGCGAGTTCGCGGGTCTGGAACTCAAGGTCCGCGATGCTGAGCGGTTTGCCGGTGAGCCGGGCAATTGGGCCTATTTCTCCTTCGGGCACCAGCCGGAGCCATATGAGGCAACCGCCGCGGCCTTCCCGACCGACGCGTGCAACGCCTGCCACGAGGGCAACGCCGCCGACGATTTCGTCTTTACCCAGTATTACCCCGTCTTGCGGGCGGCGAAGCCATGAGGGGCCCCGCGACCGTCTTCGTGGCCCTGTCCCTTTTCGTCGTTGGCGCGGCCTCTGCCCAGGACTTCGCCCTCGACACCCGTGGCGCGGTCGGCCCGGCCGGCGAGATCCGCGTGCCCGACGTCAACTATCGCGGCGAATGGGTTGTGCTCGGCAACTGGATCACCAACGGCTCGGAGTTCGCTGACGAGATCCACACCGTCTACGCCCAGCCCGAAGCTGTGGCGGCCTATCTCGAAAACGGCGTCTTTCCCGACGGCACCGTCGTCTTGAAGGAACTGCTCTCGGCGGAGGCCCGGGACATGACCACCGGGTTCATCTCGCATGCGACTTCGTTGAACGGGTGGTTCGTCATGGTGAAAGACACTGAGGGCCGCTTCCCGGGCAATCCGCTCTGGGGCGACGGCTGGGGCTGGGCACAGTTCACCGCCGACGCGCCGGACCAGACCTTTACCCAAGACTACGAGGCCGAGTGCCGTACCTGTCACGTCCCTGCGCAGGACACCGACTGGCTCTATACCTGGGGTTATCCGGCGCTGCGATAGGCGAACGGTTTCAACGGTCCGATACACCCGATCAGACCCGTCCGTTCGGGTGTTTTTCTGGCTGCGGCTCTTGAGCGGCCGCCGCGTGTCGCACCGGCCACCGCTTAGTACCGTTGTTCTAATTGACGCTGTTGTCCCCAAACTGCCGTTCGAAGCCATTGGAAGACCTGTCGCTTTGGGCTCGTACGCGTATCTGTGCAAAATGGTTAGGTGACCGGTCTTCGCCACTAACCGACTATCGTAGGTAAGCAGGCCGCGGATCGGAGCGATGAGGTCCGCTTCACGCCGTACAGCAGACAATTACGGTGGGACGGCTAATGATCGCGTCGCGGACTTTCCCGTCATTGCTGTCTGCGCATGTTGCTGACGCGGCATTCCTTCGCACTTGCAGCGGCCGATACTCTGCGTTGCGGCACGGGTCGTCAGAGCGGCCGTTCTATCTTGAAGTGGGCGACAGGTTCAAAGCCTACTCACTCGGCACGGTTCCGGTGGCTGAATTGGGCAGGACGGGTATCAATGGTGAAAGCGATCCACGATGCCTTGGTTCGGATGATTCTGGTTATCCATAAAAAGGATAGACGCGGCCAACTTTTCTGAGCTTTCTTTTGCCGCGTATCTCTGAGCGATAGACCACATCAAAGTCTTCGGCACTGATCAACGCCCGATAGATATCCCTCGGCACCTCATCAATCCGTTATAGAGTAACGTTGAAATATTCGACCTGCACAAAACGCCGCGCAGTGTCATGACCCACCGATATGATCGAATTGGGCCGCACCTTGCAGCGATCAATTTCTGGTTCTGTTGTTTTGGCAGCGACCACTGAAGACCAGATACCAATGCGTTTTATGAATGTTCTTACCATTTCCACGTCTACGGCTGACATCGCTTCGAAAACCTTCTCGCGCATCGCTAGGTGGATCTGCGCGACGCAGGGTGTCTCAATCGAACTCGCAGCAAAAGGTTGCATCGCAATTGCACGAAAAACCGGCAAAGGTTTGATCAGCTGTGCCAATGTTGAGCATTTCCTTGGCGTGGTCGGTGAATGCTCTACGTCCGGCACCGTTCAGTTGCAGCGCGCACGGCAGCCTCCCAAAATCTTCGCTGCAACGCATCACATCGGAAATTGCGACATGTATCACGTGATCGGTGGGTATCTAGGAAATAGCAGGACACAGATACTGTTCTGGCGAACTATGGCACTGTGTCTTGCTCTGCTAATGGCGGGGTCACATGCGCGCGCAGATGCGCCTGATGCCGTTTTTGAAGAGCGAGTACGTGCTTACATTCTCGCCAATCCGGAGGTCATTCTGGAGGCGCTCGAAATCCTGTCGACGCGCGAGGCGCGCGCCGCACAAACGGCGCAAATTGCCCGGCATCCTGATCTGTTTACTGACCCGACCGTGCTGGAGTTTGGGCCGCCAGATGCGGACGTCACCGTTGTTGAGTTTTTTGACTACCGCTGCGCGCCCTGCAAGGCGCTACACCCAAAGCTGAAAACCGCCCTTGAGGCGCATCCTAATGTACGCGTTGTGATGCGGCAGTTGCCAATCCTCTCGCCGGGGTCAGAGCGGGGTGCCCGATTTGCATTGGCTGTGAACAGCATTGCCGGGCCAGAGAATTATAGGGCGGTGCATGACGTGCTTTGGACGCTCAAGGGGCCATTGCGCGATCACGTGTTCGCGCAGATCGCGGCAGACCACAACCTCGACTGGCCTGCTGTGCAGGCCGAGATGAACAGCGATGCAGTCACACAGCGCATATCGCGCAACCGCGACATCGCCATTGATCTGGATATTCTAGGCACGCCTGCCTTTGTTACCCCATGGTCTGTCAGCTTTGGCGGGACTGATGCGCAAGCGCTCGTTGACGCTTGGGTCAGTCGATAAAGGCCTTTTCCACGACAAAATGCTTGGGCTCTGAATTGGCTCCCTCGGCCAGTCCAAACCCTTCGCACAGCCCCATGATATCCTTGTTCAAAGCAAGGTTGCCGCAGATCATTACGCGGTCATCGTCCTTATTCCATTCAGGCAGATCGAGGGCCATGAACACACGCCCATCACGAATGTGATCGCTGATACGCCCTTCGTTTGCCGAGGCTTCGCGCGTGGTGGTAGGGTAGTATTTCAGCTTGTCGCCGACCAACTCTCCAATCAGCGGATCGTCGGGTAGAGCTTTCACCAAAGCGCATCCATAAGCCAGTTCGCCGATCGTCCGGCAGGTATGGGCAAGAATCACCTCGTCGTATTGCTCCCACGTTTCGGGATCGCGCAAGAGCGAGGCAAAAGGGGCCACGCCGGTGCCCGTGCAGATCATCCAGAGCCGTTTGGCAGGCAAAAGCGCGTCCAGCACCAGAGTGCCCACGGGTTTGGGGCGCAGGATGATCTCGTCACCGGCTTCGATCTTTTGCAATCGAGAGGTCAACGAACCGTCCGGCACTTTGATGGAGTAAAACTCCAACTCATCGCCCCAGGATGGCGAGGCAATGGAATAGGCGCGCAGCAGCGGCTTTCCATCATCTTTCAAGAGACCAATCATGACAAATTCGCCCGAGCGAAAGCGCAAGGATTGCGGACGCGCCACCCGGAATGAAAAGAGCGTGTCCGTCCAATGCTGCACCGAGGTCACAATTTGCGCGTCGGGCATGATCTTGGCGGGCGGTTGAACGTTCATGACGACTGTCCTTTATCCCGCTGCGATTGCGGGTTTTTCTGAGAAATGCGTACCGAGTTTGTCGACCTGCCCGTCCATTTCGTCGGCGGAGGGCAATGGCTCCTTGGCCTCGGTGATCACGGGCCAGATTTTGGAGTATTTCTCGTTGAAGACGACCCAGGGTTTCATACCCTCTTCGGTATCAGCGCGAATCGCGTCAGCCGGGCATTCGGGCTCGCATACACCGCAGTCGATGCATTCCACTGGGTCGATGACCAGCATGTTTTCGCCTTCGTAAAAGCAATCCACGGGGCAGACCGACACGCAGTCGGTATATTTGCAGGCGATACAATTGTCGGTGACGACGAAGGTCATGGGCTCGGGTTCTCTCATCGATTTTGCCAATTGTGCCGCGCTGCAGAAACGCCGTCCGTCAACAAATTGCTATTGGGCGTTTCTGCGATGCGGCATTGTCCGTGAAACCGAGGGAGCCACTATGATTGAAAGACTTTCCGCCACACCCGACAGCCGCCACCTGATTGTTGAGTGGGAATGCGGTACCATGTCCCAACTACCCGCCGCCTACCTGCGGAAAAAGGCACGGGACGCTTTGTCACAAAGGGCGCGAATCGATCACGGCGAAATTTCCGTGGCCGAAGGCCTGACCATAACCAACCTTGTTCAGGTCGGCGCGGCGGGCGTAAATGTTCATTTTTCAGACGGTCATGACCGCGCGGTCTACCCTTTTGTCTACCTCCGCGAACTTTCCGACCAATACGGAAACTAATTGACATTTGGCCATTCGTGGCACCGCACAGGCTGTTTGCAATACCTCATACGGGAGCGTTTCATGGACGAAATTTTGGATGGCACAACGCAGATTGACTGCGACATCCTGATCATCGGCGGCGGCACGGCCGGACCGATGGCGGCCCTCAAGGCCAAGCGCAAAAACCCGGAGGCGAACGTCGTTTTGCTGGACAAAGCCAATGTGAAGCGATCCGGCGCCATATCGATGGGCATGGACGGATTGAACAATTCCGTCATCCCCGGCTACGCCACGCCCGAGCAGTACACCAAGGAAATCACGATCGCGAACGATGGGATCGTCGACCAAAAGGCGGTCTATCGTTACGCCGAGGAATGCTACGATATCATCCAGGAGCTCGACCAGTTCGGCATCCGCTTTCAAAAGGATCAGAACGGCGAGTATGACGTCAAAAAGGTGCACCATATCGGCACCTACGTTTTGCCCATGCCGAATGGTGATACCGTCAAAAAGGCGCTGTATCGTCAGCTGCGCAAGGCGCGGATCAACATCATCAACCGCTATATGGCCACACGCCTGTTGACGGGCGAGAACCGGATTGCCGGGGCAATTTGTGTGAACACTCGTACGGCTGAATTCCTTGTGGTGCGCGCCAAAGCCGTTGTTATGTCGCTAGGAGCCGCGGGCCGCTTGGGCCTGCCTTCGTCTGGCTATCTTTATGGCACTTACGAGAACGCCTCGAACTCGGGCGAGGGCTATTCCATGGCCTACCATGCCGGTGCTGGTCTAGCGAACCTCGAATGCTTCCAGATCAACCCGTTGATCAAGGACTATAACGGCCCGGCCTGTGCCTATGTGGCGGGCCCGATGGGCGGCTACACGGCCAATGCTCAGGGCGAGCGATTTATCGAATGCGATTACTGGTCCGGCCAGATGATGCAGGAATTCTATGACGAGCTGCAGGGCGGCAAGGGACCTGTGTACCTCAAGCTCAACCACCTCGCAGAAGAGACCGTGGCCGAGATCGAGCGCGTACTGCACATCGTAGAACGCCCCACACGCGGGCATTTCCACAAAGGGCGCGGCACCAACTACCGCACCGACATGATCGAGATGCACATTTCCGAAGTCGGTTTCTGTTCAGGCCATTCTGCCAGCGGTGTGTTCGTGGACGAACGTGCGCGCACCACCATCGACGGGCTTTATGCTGCCGGCGACATGGCGAACGTGCCTCACAACTACATGCTGGGTGCGTTTACCAACGGGGCTTTTGCTGGCCTCGATGCGGTCGATTTCATTAAGGATGTGGATTTCGCCACATTTGACATGGGCGATGTGGATGCAGAACGCACCCGCGTGCTCGCCCCCACCAAACGCGACGATGGCATCCCGCCCAACCAGATCGAATACAAGACCCGCCGGTTCGTGAACGACTACCTACAGCCGCCGAAAGTGACGGCCAAGATGGAACTGGCACAGCGCCGCTTCGAAGAAGTCCGCCATGACATGGAAACCGAGATGTGCGTCAAGGACAGTCATGAGTTGATGCGCGCCTTGGAGGCGTCCGCGATCATGGATTGCGCCGACATGGCCGCTGCCGCCTCGCTGTACCGCACCGAAAGCCGCTGGGGCCTTTACCATAACCGGGTGGAATACGAGCGTGATGATGAAAACTGGTTCTGCCACACGATCCTGACCAAAGGGGACGACGACAAACCGGCCCACCGGAAGCAAGACGTTCAGCCTTATGTGGTCGAAATTGATGACGACGAAAAGGATGCCTATGCCAACCAACGTGTAACCAGCACGGTTGCGGCGGAATAAGGAAGACCCCCATGCCTCAGGCACAAACCTCTTCAATCGTTCCTGTTGTCGTCGACAAGGACCTGTGCATTGCCGACAAGGGCTGCACCGTCTGCGTGGACGTCTGCCCTCTGGACGTGCTGCGCATTGCCGCGACCGAGGACGGCACGCAAACCGCTTACATGAAGTACGACGAATGCTGGTACTGCATGCCCTGCGAGGCAGATTGCCCAACGGGCGCTGTCACCGTGAACCTGCCTTTTTTGTTAAAGTGAGACGCATATGACCGCGCTTTTCGAAGACTTTGATGAAATCGGTGAACTGGCCGAAGGGCTCGACGATCCCTCGGCCGGTGCGCGTATCATGGCAGTGATTGAACTGGCAGACAGTGCGGATCCCGCCGCGATCCCATATCTCGCCCGCGCCATTGCGGACCAAGACGCAGGCGTGCGCAAGCAAGCCGCCCACGCCCTCACCGATTTTGACGGGCCGGACACGGCTGCCGCTTTGGTATCTGCCCTGACGGACAGTGAACCTAACGTTGTCGAGGCCGCGTCGGTTAGCCTGACCGAATTGAAGGACCCTGCGTCTGGCGACGCCATCCTGCCACATTTGGGTGATCCTGATACCTTCAAGCTCAAGGCGTGTCTGGCCGGGATCAAGGAACTGCGTCGCCCAGAAGCGATGGGCCCCGCCATTTCAGCGTTGCAACACGAGGATGCCGGCGTGCGGATCGAAGCCGTTGGTGTGATCGGTTGGTTGCAGGACGAAGGATCCCTGCCCGCTCTGCGTGATGCCACCAAAGACGGCGAAACGCAGGTGCGCCGCACCGCGCTGGCCGCTTTGGGGTTTTCCAAATCGGAACATGCCGAGGCGACACTGATCACCGGTCTGGAAGACCCCGAATGGCTGGTTCGGGAATCCGCTGCCGAAACGCTGGCCAAGACGGGCAGTTCATCTGCCGTTCCTGCCCTGCGCACGGCTTTGCAGGATGAATTCTGGCAAGTGCGCCTCAAGGCGGTCAGGTCTCTGGGCAAATTAGGTGCGATGGAAACCGCCATTGAAATTGCACCGATGATGGATCTTTCCATCCCGAATTTGCGCAAGGAATGCGCCGCAGTACTGGGCGAAATGGCTGTGCCGGAAACGCGACCATTTCTTGAGAAATACCAAGACGACGCCGACCCTGATGTGCGCAAGAACGTACGTTGGGCACTTGGGAAAATGACGGCGTCTTAAGCGCGTTTCGCGGACGAAAAAACGAAAAAACTTGCAATCCAGGACAATCGTCCCGGAGTGCATTTTCGCGTGAAAATAGTCCCATAACGCATTGTTTTTGATAGCAAAAACCTGTGCAGGATTCTTGTGCGCAATCGCTCTTTTTTGGCTTTTTTGCGCCCACAATTTCAACTTTTGCGCACGAAACAGCAAGTTTATTGCCCGCTCCATGTTTCGGCCGGTTGTAACGCCTGATTGCCTGCACGGGTGGGCGTTTTCTGTTGGATACTCATCTCCAGAACAAAAAACGAAAATGACCCAACGGAGACGAAAAAGATGAAGCTCAACATTAAATCCACCTTACTTGCGGCGACCCTCATCCCGCTTGGTGCCATGATGGCGCATGCCGAAAAAATATCGATTGCCGTGGGACACCAGTCGATGTGCACAGACACTTACACAGCCGGCATCGTGATCAAGGAGCTTGGGCTTCTTGAAAAGTACCTGCCGACCGATGGTGACTATGCGGATGCCGAATATGACGTTAGTTGGGCGGACTACAGCTCGGGCGGGCCGATCACCAACCAGATGCTGGCCAACAAGTTGAACTTTGGTGTGATGGGTGACTATCCCCTGATCGTGAATGGCGCCAAGTTTCAGGAAACCGAAAGCCTGCGCACCGTTTATGTCGCGGGCACCGGGTATAACCTCAAAGGTTCGGGCAACGCGATCGTCGTGCCGGTGGAAAGCGACCTCTATTCCATCGACCAGCTGAAGGGCAAAGAAGTCTCGACGCCCGTCGGTTCGGCGGCTTGGGGCATGTTACTCAAGGCGATGCAGGACAATGGTATCCCGACATCTGAATATGTGCTGAAAAACCAAAGCCCGGCCGTGGGCGCTGCAAACATTGCTGCTGGCAAGATCGATGCACACTCCGACTTCTGCCCCTGGTCCGAAATCATGGAATTCCGCGGCACGGGCCGCAAGATCTATGACGGTTCCGAAACCGGCGTGCCTTACCTGCATGGCGTTGTTGTCCGCCAGGACTTTGCCGAAGAATATCCCGAAGTTGTTCAGGCCTTCATCAAGGCTGTCTATGATGCCGGTGAGTGGATCCGTGAAGATCCGATGCGCGCCGTGACCGAAATGGAAGGCTGGACCGGAGTCGAGAAAGAGGTTCTGTATCTCTACTTCTCTAAAGGCGGTCACCTGACGTTGGAACCTTCGATCAAAACCGAATGGGTCGACGCCCTCAAGTTCAACCACAGTGTTCTGGTCAAGGAAAAAGCCATCCCACCGCTCGATTTTGACGAGTGGATCACTGAGGACTACCTGAAAGCAGCCTACGAAGAGATGGGCGTAGACTATGAAGCAGACAAGGCTACGATGGTTGATCCCGCCGTCGCCAACAAGGGTCTGCCCGTTGAGATCTGGCACTCGCGCGACGGCGTCGCCGCCTTTGAAACTTTGCCGGAACTCCTGAAAGCGATGGCTGATATCCGCGCCACCGCAGCTCTGGTGAACGCCACCTATGTCTATGATGTCGAAACTGGGCTGAAGCTTTTCGGCAAGACAGCGTTCTGGGTCAAGGCCGGTGACGACTATGCCACCTTCCTGCGCAAAGGCGAAGCAGAGGCCTATGCCAGCGCGAACTCTGGTGCGCTCATTACTTTCGAAGAGGCAATCGCTGATTTCAGCTCCGAAAGTTGAGGACCTTCATACTGCCCCGGGCGCTGTGTGTGCCCGGGGCACAGGTCTTGCATAATGACGCACCCCAATGACTTAAGGCACGAGCCTATGCAAACCCTTGTAAAAAAAGCCGAAACATCGACCAAGGATGTGCCGGACAGCGCCCCGGCCGCCCCATTGGCGGCCGCGTCTACGGGTCCACAGTTGCCGCGTGTTTCGATCACGCAACTGCAAAACATCGCCATGGCCTTGGGCTCGCTGAGCATTGGTGTTTTGTTGTGGCACATCGCGACGACTATAAACCTTGATTTCTACATCAACTTTTCGAATGTGCCGGAACCACTCAAGGTCTTTGTCGCCTTTGTGTCGCACATCCAGACCGAGATCTTCTGGACCCATATCGGCGTTTCGATGCGCCGCATCTTGATCAGCTATTCGATTGCTGTGGTCCTAGGCATCGGGATCGGGTTGATCATGGGCCGCTCGCGCGTCGTGCGCGCATTTATCATGCCATATATCGAGGTGATCCGCCCGATTCCAGCTGTGGCCTGGATCCCGCTTGCAATCCTGATGTGGCCGACCGAAGAAAGCTCGATCATCTACATCACCTTCCTTGGCGCCCTGTTCCCGATCGTGCTGAACACGTTGCACGGGGTCGAACAAACACCCGAAGTTCTGGTGCGCGCCGTGCAATCGCTGGGCGCGACTCGGCTGGATGTGTTCCGCCACGTGGTTATCCCTGCCGCCCTGCCATCAATCGCCGCAGGGTTGGCCATTGGCATGGGCGTCAGTTGGTTCTCCCTTCTCGCAGGCGAAATCATCTCAGGCCAGTATGGGATCGGGTACTTCACCTGGAACGCCTACAGCCTGATCAACTATCAGGACATCGTTGTGGGGATGTTGGTCATTGGCGGCCTCGGCACCGCCTCTACGGCGGCGGTGAAATACGCCACGTCTCCCATGCTCAAATGGCAAAAGAGGACACGCTGATGAAGGTTCTTTCGACAATTGGAGAGGCCGTCCGTCAGGATTGGCGGCGCATGGTTTTTATGGGCGTGATGTTTGCCGTTCTGATGCAGGTGCTGATGATGATCGCACTGATGGTGCGCTTTCAGGGGCTGCCGAACTACTGGGTCGGCTATGACTGGTTCGGCAACGTGATCCACATCATCAAGTCCACTCCGTCCTGGAGCGACATGATGCCCATCATCAACCAGGAATGGCTGATCGAGATTGGCAAGATGAACTACGACTACGGCACGGGCATTTCGGAATGGAGCCTGAATGTCGTACCCGTTCGCATGGTGGTGCTGTTTGTATTGGGCGCGCTGGTCGCATTGTGCCTCAGCCTGTTGCGCGCGGATCAATGTGACTTGACCACGGGCACCACCCTGCGAGCCACCACAGGTATCGGCACGATCCTGATCGCCATGACCAATGCCACGATGAGCTGGGTTGTGTGCTGTGCGGCGCCCTCCTGGGTCGTGGGCCTTGCCATGCTGGGCCTTGGGGTTTCGACCTCACTGGCCCTTGAGTCGATGGGACCTGCTCTTAACATGGCGGGCTTTGGTCTGTTGATGTTCACAGTGGTCTATCTGGCGTGGCGCAAGACCCGCATACCCAAGCACACGGCGGGAGAACTGACCCATGCTTGACGTTCTGAAGTTCAAAAAACCTGAAGAGTCCGCTGATAACAATGTCGGCAAAGGCCAGATCAAGATCGATGAAGTTTCGATCACTTTCGGGCAGGGCGCTTCGGCCTACCGCGCGGTCGAGACAACCTCTATCGACATCGCAGCGGGCGAGTTTGTCTGCATTCTTGGACCCTCGGGCTGTGGCAAGTCGACGTTGTTGAACGCCATCGCAGGCTACACGAACCCCACGACCGGACGCGTCAATGTGGACGATATGACTGTTACAAGCCCCGGTCCCGATCGCGGTATGGTGTTCCAGCAATACTCGCTGCTGCCATGGAAAACCGTCTATGAAAACGTGGCCTTTGGGCCGAAAATGGCCGGGGCGTCGCGCACCGAGGCCGGGTCCATTGCAAACACGTTTCTGGGGTTGGTGGGTCTCAAGAAATTCGGGAACCGTTATCCTGCGGAACTGTCGGGCGGCATGCAGCAGCGTGTCGGGATTGCTCGTGCGCTGGCCAATTATCCCAGCGTCTTGTTGATGGACGAACCCTTTGGGGCGCTCGATGCGCAGACGCGGCTGATGATGCAGGAAAGCCTGCTCGATATCTGGCGCCAGTTTGGCACCACGGTCGTCTTTGTCACGCACGATGTGGACGAGGCCGTTTTTCTGGCCGACCGCGTGCTGATCATGAGTGCCGCGCCGGGGCGCATCATCCAAGACCTTAAAGTCAATCTGGAGCGGCCCCGCTCCACCGATATGGCCACCTCACCCGAGTACCTCGAAGCGCGGAAGTTCTGCCTGGAGACAATCCGGGCTGAAAGCCGCAAGGCGTTTGCGGAGCAGAACAAATGAAACGAATTCTGAGCATATGCGCGCTGATTTGTGCCCCGATCATGACATCTGCGCAAGTGCAGGGCGTAATGCTCGACACGCCCGTCGACCTGCCCGACTTCACCTTCAGCGATGAAAACAATGCCGAATACTCCAATGGCGATCTGACGGATAAGTGGACCATCATCATGATAGGTTTTCTGACCTGTCCAGATGTGTGCCCCTTCACCTTAGGCAATCTCGAGGCAGCAGTGGCCGAGACAGGCATGCGCGTGCGGCCCGACAACGTTCCCAATGTCTGGTTTCTCTCGGTCGATCCCGACCGGGATAGCGAATATGTGAGCGAATACGCCCCCTTCTTTCACCCTGATTTTCGCAGCATGACCGGTGAGCGGGATCAGATCGATGCTTTTATCGAGGCAACGGACGGGTTTTACCGCCTCATGCCGCCGGATTCGACCGGCTATTACGAGGTGCAGCACAGCTCAGCCGTTTCTGTGATCGCACCAGATGGCACATTGCGGGCCAAGCTTCAGCCGCCATTTGACCCCGGCCTCACAGCCGAGTTTCTGGCCCGGCTGCAGCTCACGTACCGAAAGGAACAGTCGCAATGAAACCCTATCTCGTCACGCTTACCCTGGCACTTGGGGCCACCGCGGCCAGCGCCGAAGAGATGCAGATCGAAGGGGCCTATGTCCCCATTGCGCCCCCTGGCGTGATAGCGCATGCCGCCTATCTCGCGCTTGAAAACACAGGCGACACCACGCGCAGCCTGATCGGCGTCTCGGCCAACGGCTATGGCATGGCCCATCTGCACCAAAGCGCCGAGAGCGACGGCGTGGCCACCATGTCGATGATCCACCAACTGGATATCGCGCCCAGACAAACGGTCAAGCTGCAGCCCGGCGGCTTTCACATCATGCTGATGCGCCCCAACGGGCCCACGGCAATCGGTGATACCGTCCCCTTGACCTTCACCTTTGCCAATGGAGCGGTGATCAACGTGGACGCGACCATCAGGCACTGTGACGCCGGATCATGAGGTTACTTGTAAGCGTCTTTTTGGCACTGGCCTGCGCCGCCACCGCAGCGCAGGCCGATTTTGATGCTGACAGCTATCCACGTTACGAGACTTGCGCGCTGTGTCACGGCTTGTTCGGACAATCGCGCCTCAACAAATTCCCCCATCTTGCGGGACAAAAGCCTGCCTATATCCAAGCCCAACTTGATGCATTCCTGTCTGGTGAACGCACCAATGATGGCGGGCAGATGTCCAGTGTCGTGACCGAACTCCAGCCAGAGGATTTTGCCGTCGTGGTTGCGTGGTTTTCCGAACAGCCGCCACCGGACCCGTTTGACGCACCTCAAGACGACACCGGCCAGCGATTGACCGAGGAAGCCGGTTGCCTGAGCTGTCATACAGGCGACATCACCGATGACGTCCCGCACCTAAGCGCCCAACATCCCGGCTACCTTGCCAAACAAATGCACGATTTTCTCTCAAATCGGCGCACGAACAGCGAATTTGCTCAAATGCACGCCAATTTGCTTGCCGATCTCGAAACCGGCATCGATGATATTGCTGCCTACCTCGCCTCACTGGAAAGACCTGGGTGACCCAACTCACAGCGCCTGATAGCGATGGACCAAGCGCCATTTTCCTTTCTGAATACTTGCTCGACATCAACAAAGGTGCCGGGTTCCTGAACTCGTTGTCCGAACCGGATCAAAAGGCGGTGCGCGCGCTTGGGAAACGCTGCAAGGTTTCCAAGGGCGAGGGTGTGTTCTTCCAGGGCGATCCCCACACCGGCGTCTGGATCGTTGAATCGGGTCGGGTCCGAACGTTCTATGCCGGGCCATCGGGCCGCGAGATTACACTCGCCTACTGGAGCGTCGGTCACTTTGTCGGTGGGCCGGAGGTCTTTGGTACGGGGCGGCATGTCTGGTCTGCCGATGTGCTGGAGGACTGCGACTTGCTGTTTCTGTCCGGCGCCAATCTGCAAAAACTGGTGTGCGAAGTGCCCGACGTGGCCATCGCCGTGATCAACGGGCTGGTCAACAAAGGCAAATGTTATTCCGCGCTAATTCAGATGCTGGGCACACGTACCGTGTCCGAACGTCTGCGCCAACTGCTAGTGATCCTGGCTGAGACCTACGGGCGGCATGAACAGGGCAGGACTGTGATTGATCGCACGATCACCTATGACCAGATCGCGACAATCGTCGGAGCAACCCGCCAATGGGTAACACAATCGCTCGATCGCTTGCAGTCCGAAGGCGCGCTCAGGATTAGCCGCAAGGACATCACCATCTTGGACGTAAAACAGCTTTTTGAGTAGGTTCATTCCTTGCGGCACCACCAGATCGGTCGAGACAATCCGACCTTCATTTCCGTGAACTGATCGGCGCAATTTTCCACTATGTCCGAAAGCCTCCGCAATTCTTAGCTAAGACTTACATCAATGACCGATTTTCTCGCTGCGTCGCTGCACCAGACTTTAAGCCTACGCAGCATTCCAGGTGCTGCAAGCGCGTGCAGCAAAAAACCATTATTTCCGCTGTGGGCTCTTCGCGGCCATCGGAGGCAATGCAGCGTCCGACGAACCAATGGATTGCGCCTTCTTCAAAGTCGGCCCTAATCGGACATTGGGCGCTGACTTCGATTTCTGCAGTCGAGCCCGCAAAGCCGACTTTAGCTGAAACCAAATGAGCTGGTTTTTCTATAACGTGCACATGAGAGAGGACTGCCGTTGCCGATCATCCCAGATCGGGGCCGTGACCGCCCGGTGTCCTGGATCACCGAGCGAGAGTTGTCAGTGCTTTGACGGCCTGCGGTGTCCTGTTGCAAGCCAGTCATTTTGAGATGTCCAAAGGTCCCTGGATCACTCTTGAAATCGGCTGACTAGATCTCATTGACCAAAGGCAAGACAATCCGGGCGCAGAACCCGCCATCCCTTCGATTGCTCAGCGACAATTCGCCGCCAATCTGTTCCGTGAAGGCCTTCGCAATTGCCAATCCCAAACCCGCACCACCAGTGTCCCGCGAACGGGACGTCTCTAACCTGCTGAAAGGTTTGCTCATTTGCTGTAGATAATCGGCCGGCACCCCAGGCCCCTCATCCTGAACGCTAATCTGGGCGGTCCCTGCGACTCCACTCTCCAGTATCACAACCGCTTGGCCCGCATATCGAATAGCGTTGTCGATCAGATTGTTCAAAGCGCGCGACAGTGGTGCCGCTGCGATATGAACGATCGGTCCTTGCAGGTGAATATCGATTTCGATTGGGTCGCCCGCATCCACGCGATGCGCTACGAAGGCCTCAAGCCAACCCGCCAAGTCCATTTGTTCAGACGGTGACGGCTTGGCCACCGCTTTGCCCAGCGCCAGCGTATCCTCGATCAGTTGCGTCATCTCTTCGATGTCACGAATGCTCTTGCCCCTTTGCGTCTCGTCCTCGATCAACTCGCTTCGCATCCGCAGGCGGGTCAGATAGGTCCGAAGATCATGCGCGACAGCAGCCAGAGTATTCGTGCGCTCGAGCGTCAAGCGAACAAGTTTCGACCCGGCCGTGTTCATGGCCACCGCTAAATCGCGTACCGGTTTGGGTCCGGTTTCCGGTAACGGTTCCAGAGGCGAAGACGTATTGACCGCGTCGACGAAGTTTTGCGACGCCTGCGCCAGACGCGAGAGTGGTCTGGCATATGTGAAACTCGCCCAGATCATGAGGCCGGTGATCAGGAGGCTCAGGAAACCAATGACCAAAGCGATCCCGTAAAGACCGACGTTGCGCTGAAATTCTGCACTGCTTTCTACAGCGAGCGCAGATCCGTCGCGCAGCCGTATCACAATGATCAAATCATCGGTGAGAAGGGCTGCGCGCTGACCTGTTTGCCCCCGGTCAGACCTGCTGTACACGCTGAACGGCCTGTCGCCCAGAACGGCCCTGTAGATTTCGATAACAGGGACGAAAACCTCAATCGGGTTCTCCACCGGCGGCGTTGCCGCAAAATCTGGTGCGATCGTCATCCTGAGCCCGCTTGAATTCGTCGCTGCCAAAGCGAGGGCGCGTCCATCTTCGTCAAGCGCGTCCATCAATTCGGCGGCGGCGGCGGCCTGCCGCACCAAAGGCGGCGCAATAAGACTTCGATCAAAATTCGAGTTGATCTGGCTGAGGGTAATGAGAAAGGCGACATTTAGAAGTGCTACGATCAGCGCGGTCAGAACGAGGCTGCGAAATCCAAGCATGCCAAGCTGCCGAAGAGCTCTCAGGACCGAAAACCGCTTTTGCCGCCGGCTGTTTGTCATCGCGTACTCAAGTCTTGGGCGTTCGAAGGCGCCGCGCATCTGCAGAAAAGAGGTATCCGTCACCCCGGATTGTCTTGATCAACCCTTTGCCTCCCCGCTCTGCCAGCTTCTTTCGCAAGCGGGAAAGCTGCACGTCGATCGCCCGGTCAAATGCGTCGGATGCGTCGCCGCGTGTCCACTCTAGCAGCAGGTCTCGGGACAACACACGATACGGGCGCCTGGCAAACTCGGTGAGCAGCGCGAACTCTCCTGATGAGAGCGGCACATCAGCTCGCGACACGTCAAACAAACGACGCCCCTCCACGTCCAGCCTCCAGCCGTCAAAAACAAGGACTTCTCGATCTGTTCCAAGTTGTTCACTTTCCGTCGAACCACTGGCGACATGCGCCTCAGAAACGGATGCTGGCGGCATTTGATCCCGGCGCCGCAAGACGGCCCGGATACGTGCCACAAGCTCTCGCGGATTGAACGGCTTGGTCAAGTAATCGTCCGCACCAACTTCGAGGCCAATAATCCGATCAAGCTCCTCCCCTTTTGCCGAGAGCACCAAGATCGGCAGGTCCGGCGAAACCCTTCGACAGATCGACAAGCCATCCTCGCCCGGCATCATGAGGTCAAGGACAATGACGTCGGGCTGGAACGTCGACACGTTTTGATCAAAAGCACCGCCATCGGGGTAGCCTGCCACCTCGAACCCTTCACGGATGAGATAGTCGACAACAAGCTGTCGTATCTCATGGTCGTCTTCGATCACGGCGACGCGCGTCATATTGCTTGCCCGCCCGCTGGAGCCTTGCGCCGCCATCGCTCTAACGCGCCGCTAATCGTTTCACTGTGCATCATCATTCAGCGGCATGACTCTCGTATGTTTCACCAGATTGTCAGCTTGCAACAAACTGAAACATAGAAGCCGAAAGATTTCGTTCCATTGAGAAGCTGCTGAAATACTGCTGCAAACCGCGTCCCTCACTTTGCCTCCATCTCAACAACGCCTCGTCGGACAGCATTTCGAGCCACGAGGCCAAGACGGAGCAGAACAAATGGATACTTCTATGACAAATGATCGCTCAGGCCGCACTGCGCGTCGACTGACGTTGGTTGCAGTCGCGGCCTTGAGCGCGTTGATGCTGAGCATTCCGGCAACGCCGGCCTCCGCCGAGGGGCTTTTCGTTCGCAAGGGGCTGGCAGCAGGAGAGAACGGTGCCGCGGCGCGGTCGCGCGGCGTCCTTTCAAACGGCGCGGGGCAAGGCGGATTCAGGCGCGGTGGTTTTGCATCCGACGGCGCTGGCAATGGCTTTGCCGGATTTGGCAAATGTGCGAACGGCGTTGATGGATCGGCCTGCCGTGGTGGATCTGCGACATGGCAAGATGACGGGTCGCTGTCACGCACCTTACAAAGCGGTGGCAGCAGCGAGAATGCCGCGTTCAGCAGCGAACGTCGCCTGGACCGCAGCGCGGATGGCGTATGGACTGGCAACCGCACCACCGATGCGTCGGGGACCAGCGGGTCTTACAGCGGCGCATCGACCCTTGATGAAGGCACGTACACCCGCGACGGAACCTACACAGGGGACGAAGGCCAAACAGCAAATGTCGACAGCACATATGAACGCGGCTCCGGCGGATCGCGCGCGGTGACGTGCATCGATGCGACCGGGGCGATTGTTGACTGCCCCTAACGGCGGTGACCCACAAAAAATCCAAGACGAACGTTTCGCAGGAGACCACACAATGACCAAAACTATCCTTCTCAGCCTCGCGATCCTCGCAGGACTTTCGTTGCCACAGGCCGCGCAGGCACAGAACATGTCCGCAGCGGACCGTCAAAAACTCTTGCAGAACGTGGTCGAGGCGGACCGCAACGACGACGGTGTCCTCAGCGCTTCGGAATTCGAAAAACTGATCAACCTCAATGCAGCGGACAAACTTGGACGCGCGGAGCGGGTCAAGAAATCAGGCCGCTACGGCATGGTGTTCAATCGTCTCGACGCCAATGGTGACGGCTTCCTGACCAAGGAAGAAATGCAACAGATGGCCGAGGGCCGCGGATAAACCGAACTCAGCGCGCGGCCCTCGCCGTCAAAACACACCACTCACGGACGGTCGCGCGCTCTTTTTCCTTGATCACATAAAGCCAACATTCGGATGCAGCACATGATTTCACAAAGAGCCACCACCCTTCTGCTGTCAGTTTGCGCCGTATCCCTTTTGGCTGTTCCGCCTGCGGTCGCGCAATCCGGCGACGGTCCATTGAAGCGGCGACTGCAGGACAAGATCCAAAGCGAAGTCCAGAGACAGTCGGGACAAGCCCGCGCACAGATCGAGCGGCAGGTTCAACAGCAGATCGCGGCGCGCCCATCCCCCGCAGAGATGGCCAAGGTCGGCCAAGTGCAGACGGCGCTGAATTATTTCACCTTCGATGCGGGCCCGGTCGATGGCCTTATGGGGCAGCAAACGCGTGCCGCGATAGAAGAGTATCAGGCTTATCTCGACTATCCCGTGACCGGTCAATTGGCCGAAGACGAGGCGCAGTTCTTGATGACGGCCTATCAGGGCGCGCAAACCAACAGCGGCCAGGCCCAACAGGTCGCGGCCACCCATCCCGACGGGATCAAAGGCTTGCTTCAGATCCTGCGGGACGGTGTTCCGCCGCAGCCGACAGGCGTTATTCCAAGCTTTCCCGCAACGGGTAACCAGAAGGGTGTTTCCGCCTTCTGCGCGCAACCCGCCGCCGCGTTGGCGTCAAAACCGTCCATGGATCAAACACTCCGCCCGCTGTTTTGCACTGCGACCGCCTCAGCCATTGCTCAAAGCGATGCGCTTGCCGCCAACGTGGCCGGTTTCACGCCTGCCCAGATCGAAGAGCAGTGCGTCGCCTTCGAGCCCGCGTTGGTGTCAATCGTGGCGTCTGTCTCTGAAGGGCCGGCAAGCGATGTGGTCCAGGGCGCTGCCGAATTCGTGCAGCGGACCGGACAGGACCCGGAAGAGATGGCAGGTATCGCCAAAGTATGCGTTGGCGTTGGATACCGTCGTGATCAAATTGATCTGGCCATCGGTTCAGCAGTCCTCCTGACGGCTTTGGAAGCGCCGGTATATGCCGAGTACGCGGGATACCATCTCGCCCTTGGGGTTGGCGCAAACCAGGATGCGACGCTGGCCCGCTCCTGGTTCGAGTTTGCGATGCAAAACGAAACGGTTGCAAAGTCAGACTATGAGGCACAGGCGGTCGAGCGGCTAGAAGCCCTAAGAGGCGCCCTGATGGAAATTGGAGCAAACGGCTTGACGGACGCCGTTCAAGTTCCCTCCTTCTCGGTCAATAAGTAAATGGACGGAGTATCGAACCGAGGATTTGACCACCCTATCGTGTTGAAGAAGCATGGGCGGAGCCCCGACAAAGCTCCGACCAGAAAGAGGAAAATAAATGCTGATCTGGAAACGCTTGGCTGTGCTGCCTCCAGTGATCGTTGGACTTGCCTTGGTCTACTGGGCGACGTCGAACCGGTCACAGCCTGAACTTGCCGAGATCACCGAGCGTCAGACACCAGTCGCCTTTATCGAAGTGCAACCGCAGAGTTTCGTTCCAAGCGTCACATCCTTCGGCACTGTTCAACCGGCCCACAGTTGGGACGCGGTGGCGCAGGTCAGAGGTCGGATTGACTATCTTCACCCGAATTTCGTGCGCGGTGGCGTTATCCGAGCGGGCGAGGATGTGGTGCGGATCGCGGCCGATGAATACGAATTGGCTGTCGCGCAGGCCGAGGCGAATATCCTCAGCGCCGCCGCTCAAATCGAAGAGCTGAAGGCAAGCGCCAAGGCGACCGAAGCCTCTTTGGCTATCGAACAACAAGCGCTTGAGCTTTCCGAGCGTGAGTTGGCCCGACAGCAAGAGTTGGCCGAACGCGGCGCGGTTTCCAGTGTCGTGGTCGAAGCTCAAGAACGTTCCTTTCTGGCGCAGCAAGCGTCGGTTCAGTCCCTGCAAAACCAATTGAACCTGGTCCCGTCACAAAGAAGCGCGCTGGAACAATCCCTCGCTGTTTCCGAGGCTTCCCTAAATCAGGCAAATCTCGATCTGGAGCGGACTCGCATCGAGGCACCCTTTGACGGGCGCGTCGCAGCGGCTGATGTGGATGTCAGCGAGTTTGTCAGTTCGGGCACGCGGATGGGGACGTTGGACAGCGTGGCAGCGGCGGAAATCGAAGCGCAGGTAGCACCACAACAAATGGCCCAAATGTCACGGCTTGTGGGCCGCCAGGCAGGAACCGAACCCGGAGGATTGGCCAATCAACTGCGCGAAACACTGCAAGCGCGCGTACGACTTGTGGCAGATGGCGTCGATCCGGAATGGGCGGCGACGGTGGATAGGATCACCGACGGCGTCGATCCTCAAACCCGCGCAATCGGCGTGTTCGTAACGGTCGCGGACCCATACGGCGCGGCGCAGCTTGGTGCGCGACCGCCGCTCATCAAGGGCATGTTTGTCGAAGTAGAGATCGTGGGGCCCGCTGTCGACGGGATCATGGTGCTTCCGCGATCTGCCATTGATCAAGGGCGGGTGATGGTTGTGGACCCGGACGTAAGGCTCGGCTTTGAAGACGTGGATGTACTCTTCACCACCGACGATATCGCCGTCATCGCCAAAGGGAGTTTGGCGTCTGGCACCGAGGTAATTGTCAGCGACCCATCACCGGCCATCCCGGGCATGGCCCTGATACCGCGACGGGATGCGGACGTCGAAGCGCGCTTGGCGGCAGCGGTTGCGGCGCAATCTGCCTCCGAGACCTCCGGAGACTCGGAATGATCCGCTATTTCACGACCCACCCGACCGCTGCCAATCTGATGATGGTTGGCCTGCTTGTGGTTGGCCTGATCTCTGTGCCGTCGCTCTTGCGTGAGACCTTTCCACGGATCGAACCGCGTACCGTTCAGATTTCGGTGACGTATCCCGGTGCGACGCCTACCGAAGTCCTGCGCAGCCTGTGCCAGCCGGTCGAAGACGCCATCGACGGTGTCGAAAACGCTCAGGAGGTGATCTGTATCGCCCGCGAAAACCTTGCGCTCATCACGGCTGAAATGACGCAAGGGAGGAACTTCGAGCGGTTCACGTCCGACATCGAGGCGGAAGTTGGGGCCCTGACCAATCTGCCAGACGCCGCCGAAGACCCTGTGATCGCGCAACTTGGGCGGGTTGATCCGGTGGCAACGGTGGCCGTCACGGTCGAACACGATATCGACGCGTCAGACCTCAAAGCGCTCGCCGAAGATATCAAAGCGCGCATGATGCAATGGGGCGGCATCCCGCGCGTCGAGGTTTCCGGTTTTTCAGATCATCAGATCCGCATTGAAATACCGGAAGTCGCTATGCGACAACTCGGGACCAGCCTGTCGGATATCGCCGGAATCATTGCGCGTCAGAATCTGGATCAACCGGTAGGAGAGGTCACGTCAGACACCGGCTCAACGCTCCTGCGTGTGACGGCGGAGCGCCGTAATCTGCACGAGTACGCGAACATCGTCATTGTGTCGAACGACGCTGGCGGCGAAGTGCGCCTGGGTGACATTGCCACAATTACTGACACATTCGAAGACCCCGAAGTTCTGACGACACGCGGCGGCGAACGCGCGGCGCTCCTCAATGTCACAAAGACGCCAAGTGACGACACACTGCGCGTGATGGACGCCTTGCGCGCCTATATCGCTGACGAGCAGGCACGCCAACCCGCTGGGGTCGAACTTATCATCACAGGTGACACATCCAGTATTCTGGTCGATCGCTTGACGATGCTGGTGGTGAACGCGCTTCAGGGTCTCGCACTCGTTTTCTTGACCATGTGGCTCTTTTTCGGGTTCCGCCCAGCGTTCTGGATTTCCGCCGGACTGCCCGTGTCTTTTTTGGGGGCCGTCGCCGTGATGGCGGCCATGGGGTATTCGCTGAATATGCTCACCATGGTTGGTCTGCTGATTGTCATCGGAATCCTCATGGACGACGCCATCGTGATCGCGGAAAACATTGCGTCGCATCGCGCTGCGGGGCGGTCACCGGTCGAAGCGTCCGTCGCGGGCGTTCGTCAGGTGGCACCCGGGGTGATGGCATCCTTTGCGACCACAACAATCGTATTCGGATCCATAGCCTTTCTCGATGGTGATCTCGGAGAACTTTTGCGCGTCATTCCGGTTGTCATGATCCTGGTGCTTGTGGTGTCGCTGATTGAAGCCTTCCTGATCTTGCCCGCGCATCTCAGCCATGGCGATGAAGCGGGGAGCACTGAAAAGCGACGCGCGGACAGGTGGCTCGACGACGTTAAAGTCAGGATTGTCAGCCCGGTCGTTCACGCTGCCATTCGTCAAAGATATCTGACGTTTGGGATTGCGTCTCTGCTTTTCCTGTCCTCTGTCGCCATATTGGCCGGGGGGTACCTGAAATTCGAGGCCTTCCCCGAAATCGACGGAGATCAGATTGAGGCGCGTCTGGAATTGCGCGCCGGCGCGTCTCTAGAACAGACGCAAGGAGAGATGGCGTATCTTCTGGCGGCACTCGACCGTATCAATGACGCGCTTTCTCCACGCAACCCGGATGGCGTACCGCTCGTCAGGCAGGTGGTAGTCACCTATGCTGAGAATATCGATGCCGGAGCGACCGGGCCGCACCTGGCCACGGCGCGGATCGATCTTTTGGACGCCGAGACCCGCGGCGTCTCGCTGGACGATATCCTGACTGCTTGGCGCTTAGAAGCGCCTGCGACACCCGCCATGCGCAACCTCAACCTGACGGAACCCGCCCTCGGCCCTGCGGGACGGGCGATCGAGATGCGCCTTCAACACGAGGACTTTTTGGTGCTGGACCGGGCCGCTGACGATCTGCGGGCGTGGCTTGCGCGTTATCGTGGCGCATTTAACATCGCCGACGACCTTGACCTCGGGCGTCCGGAATTGCGCATATTACTGCGCGATGGCGCGTCGGGCCTTGGGTTTGATGCGCGGGGCGTCGCTGATCAATTGCGCGCGGGCTTCCTGGGGGTGGAAGCGGGCGAGGTGCGCATTGATGCCGAAGCCTACGAGATTGACCTGCGCCTGTCGGCACATGATCGTGACACTCTAAGCGATCTTGAGCAGTTTACCCTTGTTGCACCGAACGGGAGCCTGGTGCCCTTCGGCGTCGTGGCCGAGTCTGTACCCGCGCGAAATTATGCCGTCATGAAACAGGTGAACGGTGTGCCCACCGTGACTGTGACGGGCGACGTGGATACGACCATCGCCAACGCAGATGAAATCGTACGCGACACCGGGGCGCAGTTCATACCGGAGCTGCTGGCGCGCTATCCCGGGCTGGAGTTTGACGTCCAAGGCCAGAACGCCGAAGCCGCCACGACCATGAACTCAATGATCAATGGGCTGCTGCTGGGCCTCATCGGTGTCTACCTTATCCTCAGCTTCCAACTGCGCAGCTATGTCGAGCCAGTGGTGGTGATGGTGATCATTCCATTCGCGCTGATCGGCGTGGTGTTCGGGCATATGGCCCTTGGATTGAATCTCTCGTTGCCAAGCATGTTGGGCTTTGTGTCGCTTGCAGGGATCGTGGTCAACGACTCTATTCTGCTTGTGAACTTCATCAAATCGGAACACGAGCCAGGTGTGACGAGCGTCGCAGACGCCGCTCCGAAGGCGGCGCTCGCCCGGTTCCGTGCGATCCTGCTCACGTCGGTGACAACGATTGCCGGGGTTCTACCGCTCCTAACCGAAACCAGCCTGCAAGCTCAGATCTTGATCCCCCTGGTCGCGTCCATTGCCTTTGGACTGCTGGCAACCACCCTCTTGATCTTGCTTGTGGTCCCCTCGGCCTATTCCATTCTGGATGACCTTGGTCTGGTACATCTGGACGAAATTTTGCCTCCTGATCGAACTGGAGGCCTGAACGCACCTGCGAGATGAGGTTTCAACTCTCGACCGGCCGCGCAGCTGTCTGCGATCCAGTTGGCAGACCTGCGATCCACGCGCAGCGCGTTCATGCTCAAGAGGGCCCGGCTAGCGCCACGAAGGTGAACTTCCAACCATTCGTAGTCATTGATGCGGCGGCATTGGTCAATGGGGCTCTTTGCCGACCTCAGATGCGGCGCAGCGTCCTGTGATATTCTGCCTCGGTCAACGTCAGGTTGTCGTTGTGGGTGGACTTGGCGGATCGGAGGATCAGTCATGGAAACACCAAACTTACATGCCATTCGAGCACTGCACCCTGCTTGGAACAAAGGTCGCATTGTCGGTCGAAACGACCTCTGAAGCCAAAGCATGTCTGGGCGATCAGAGTTCGTCTGGAGCTAGCGGAGAACCATCGTGACCTTGCCCTGTTCACTATGGCGATCGACAGCAAGCTTCGTGGTTGCGACCTCGTGAAGATGAAAGTGGTCGATGTCATGGCTTCGGGCGAAATCAAAGAGCGAGCTTCCGTTCTGCAAAGCAAAACCCAGAAACCGTTACGCTTCGAGATTTCGGGAGGCACCCGGGCCTCGGTTGCAAAGTTGATGGAAGACGAACTGATGATTGGATCCGAGTTTCTTTGGCCGGGCCGGTTTCACGAACGCCTCCACATCTCGACGCGACAGTATGCACGCATTGTTCGTGATTGGGTCACTTCCATCGGACTCGAGGCCAGCGCTTATGGCCCACCCTCGATGCGGCGGACCAAGGTTACCCAAATCTACAAGAAAACCGGAACCCTACGCGCGGTTCAACTACTGCTCGGTCACACGAAGATGGACAGCACCGTCCGATATCTCGGGGTTGAGCTGGAAGATGCCTTGGCCATCGCAGAGGCTGTTGAAATCTGAGATTTAAGGGCCGTCTTTACGGACGGCCCATGGCGGTCACTCGACCTTGGTCTCAAATGCCGTCGCAGCCCGCTTACCGGCCATTCGCTGCAAGAGAAGCATCTGGGGCTGGTTGAACTCACAGTTTGCGGGATAAAGTCGTCTTTCCCATGTCTGGGTAGTGCAGGTGCGGGCGCTGTTTGCGTCCCGCGCCTGTCGTGCTTGCGCTTTGCGGGCCGCATCAAGCCGGTGCTTCGTCCGGAGCCACAAATGTCATGCCAACTTTCTCCGCGATGGATAACACTGACGGAATATCGGGCTCGATGGGTTCGGGCAGTTCGGTTTGGCCCTCGGGAAGGGGTTGTCCAATTCCGGTGAAAAACCTGTCATGCATGTGGCCGGGGGCGTTGAAGATCAAGAGGCGGGCCGGCTTGTCCCCGACAGCTTGAAACGCGTGAACGACCCCATCAGGAATTGCGATGTGATCGCCAGGACCAGCCACGATTTCCTTGCCATCGACCATGAAACCGATCTGTCCATCGATGACATAGAATGACTCGGTCTCGCCTGCGTGGTGGTTCGGCGGCGCACCGGCTCCGACGGGGACAAGGCATTCGACAAAGCAGAACTTGTTCATCGTTTCGGACGGAAAAGCATGGAACTTCATGAGTATGTTCAAAACGTTATAGGTACGGGGGCGATTCAGCATCTTGATCCTCCTTGGGCTGATCGTTGGAACTGATCGCAGGTTACTCGCGCCAGGTTAATCTGTTAAATTGATAGATTGTATGATAGCAATTGCTATGGCGAATTTATCCAGCTTTGATCTGAACCTTCTACGTGTGCTCGATGCGCTAGTCATTGAGCAGTCCACTGTCAGGGCTGGTGAGCGTTTGGGACTATCCCAACCAGCCGTATCCGGAGCGTTGAAAAGGCTTCGCTTGTCTCTCGGCGACGAGTTGTTCTTTCGGAGCGGTCAGAAGCTCGAAGCGACCGAGTTCGCCCTTTCACTGAAAGAACCGCTGCAAGAGGTTCTAAGCCGTGTCGAGGCGCTGATCAGCGCCCGGGATGCGTTTGACCCGGCGACGGCTGAACACAGGTTCCGGATTTCGGGCAGTGACTTTTTTGCGGAAATGCTCATGCCAGCATTGGCCGAGCATTTGACAGCACATGCTCCTTCACTGCGCGTTCACCTCGTTGACCTTGTCCCGGACGATCGAGTTGGCACTTTGGCAAGCCACGACGTGGATTTTGCCTTGCTCCCTGAAACGCCTTTGCCCGACTGGGCAGAAGGCGAACCGGTCTTCAGCTCATCCTTCTCAGTCATTGCCAGGAAGGCTCATCCACGGACAACCGAGCTTGCGCTTGCGCCCGGCGATGTCATGCCGCTCGACCTCTTCTGCGACCTGGGGCATGTCCTGTTTTCGACCGAAGGCAATCCTAAAGGCCTTGGTGATGAGGCCGTTGCGCGGATCGGGCGCGAACGTCGTGTGGCAATGACCCTGCCAGTTTTCTCTGGAGTATACCGTGCTGTCGCCGGTTCGGACCTCATTGCCTTGCTTCCATCCGCGTTGGCCCATCGCATTGCCGAGTCAGCAAATCTCAATGTGTTCGAGCCTCCGATCCCTGTGGATCCGGCCCGCTTGGTTCTGATTTGGCACCGTCGGTTTTCTGAGAGTCCGCCACACCTATGGCTGAGAAGCCGGATAATTGAGCTGTTGCACCCCTTGAACGCTTGAAGGACGCACTGACAGCAGAGTGCTCAAGTGTCGATTTAGGGTGCCTTACGGACCTCGGTTACGCCGCAGCATTGAGCCAAATCACCACTCCGCCAGCATCAAGGACGGCCCATTCTTGCCCTTCACCAACCGGCCAAGATGCTGCGGTCGCGCACGCATAGCCGCCATTCGCTGCGCCGGCACAATCTAGGGACGGGCAAACCCGCAGTCGCGAACTTAGCGGGCTTTCGCTGCTTGCGCACCAATGGGCGACCTTGGAGGCAACGCCGAACTACTTCGACCAAATCCTCTTGGTATCAGCACGTCTAATTTGTCTCATTGGATCACCCGGCCTCCGCCATCAGCCACGCGATGACTGAACGTACCACGCGCCGAGCACTGGTTTCAGGATTGGCGATGATCCAATAGTTGTCGCCCAGATCAATTGCGCTCTGTCCGAGCGGTCGGATCAGTGTGCCATTTTCCAAGCTTTCAGTCGCCAACCGTCCGCGTGCCAAGGCAACACCTTGACCTTGTTCAGCAGCGCGCAGGATCAAGTCCGAGGAAGTGAGGCGCGGGCCGCGCCTGACATCGAGGCGGTCGGGGCCCATGGACTTCCGCCAAGTCGCCCAGGACGTCGCAGGATCGCGATCATGAAGGAGGGGAAGACCTTGGAGGTCGGAGACACCTGATGGCCTACCAAGTTGTTCCCAGAGCTGCGGTGCCATCACAGGAAATACCTGTTCGTCCATAAGTGGGAGCGGGTCTGGGGCGTCGGTCGGCTGAGATCCCATGCGGATATTCAGGTCGGCTCCGGACGCAACGGGGCTCTTGCGCGCCTGATCCACAATGATCGAGACTTCGATTTTTGAGTGCATTTCTGTCAGCTTGGGCAACCGTGGCAACAACCAGCGCATAGCAAATGACGGTGTTGTCGCGATGGTCACCGAGTTCGCGCTGGATCCCTCGCGCGTCTTCTGAACAGAATTTTCCAGATCCATCAGCGCAGCAAGCGCCGCTTTCCCCAAGGCCGCGCCCTCAGCGGTGAACACCAGTGCCTGCTGTCTACCCCGTTTCTCGAAGAGCGGGATTTCAAGCCAGGCTTCCAGATCGCGCAGTGCCCGGCTGACGGCCGAATGCTGCACACCCAACCGCCGCCCGGCAGGCCGAATGCCGCCAGTATCATAGACCGCCGCCAGGGAGCGCAGCAGGGTGAGGGGAAGGTCGCGCATGGTGACTAAGTTAGACCGAAAGCGTTGCATTTGTGAACAGATGGCCTCTTCTTGGCACGCTAGAATGTGGACCAGAAAGGGAACGCTATATGGGAATGCTGATAAACGGGGAGTGGCACGCGGACACGGATCGCACCCAAAAGGATGGGGCTTTCAGACGCGAGACTTCCGCTCTTCCGGTCATCCCCGCATCGCTGTTGGCAAAGCGACTGGGCAACGAACCAGCACCGATACTCGTCGCATCACTGAGTTGTCCGTGGTCACATCGCGCAACGCTCGTGCGGGCCGTGAAGGACCTGAAGACGGTTCCCGTGGCGGTCGCAGGCGGCCCTCGGACGGAAGGCTACGCGTTGACGGACGCAAACCCCCTCAGGCTGAGCAACGAACTGGCCCGCCAAGTCCACCAACTCTACCGCGCGACCGACCCGCGCTACACTGGCCGCGCCACAGTGCCGTTGCTTTGGGATGCGCAAGCGCAGACAATCCTGTCAAACGACAGTGCGACAATCGCGCGGGCGATGGACATAGCGGGGTCAGGCTGGCGGCTGGCTCCTGACGCGCAAGCCGACGAGATCGACGCAATAAACGCACGCATATATGAAGGGCTTGCAAACGCGGTCTACCGTGCAGGGTTTGCCACCTCACAGCAGGCCTATGATGAAGCGATCGCGGATGTTTACGCGACCCTCGATCAGCTTGAAAGCATCCTGACCCATCAGCGCTGCCTGTTTGACGCACAGATCACTGAAGCCGATTTATTCCTCTTCGCGTCGCTTGTGCGCTTCGATGCCGTCTATCTGCCGCTCTTTCGATGCACCCGGCGACGACTTCTCGATTACCCGGCCCTCTGGGCCTTCGCCCTTGACGTGTACCAATGGCCCGGCGTCGCTGAAACGGTCGATTTCACAGCCAACTTGCAGGGCTATTTTCTCAACGACACCGACAACAATCCGCACGGGATTGTGCCTGACCTGCCAGAGATCGACTGGAACGCCCCGCATGGGAGAGCGACACTGGGACCGCTTACAGTCTGGCAGAACGGGCGGCAAATCCCCTTTGATGAACGCGCCGGGGCGGTTCATGCCTGATAATGCCCATCCGAACTATCGGGCGGGCATTCTTGCATGGATCGCGACAATTCTGATCGGAGCCACTTGGCAGTTGGCGACCCGGTTCGGCGTCACGACCACACTGACACCCATTGATCTTGCGCTGCTGCGCTATGTGATCCCCACCGTTGTTTTGCTGCCAGTCCTGTTCCGACAGGGTTTCCTGCCAAGCGGCGTGCCACATTGGATTCTTGTTTTAATTCTTGTGGGCGGCGGATTGCCATTCGGGCTACTCGGCATGGCCGGCGCACAGTTCGCCCCGGCAAGCCACATGGGCGCGCTTCTGCCCGGCTCGATGCCGGTCTTTGTGGCATTGCTGAGCGCCTTCATACTGGGTGAGCGCTTCGGCAAAGGACGGATCATCGGCCTAGGCGTCATCGTTATCGGCGTCATCTGCGTGGTCGGAGCCGCTCTCTCAGGCTCCGCAAGCGGGTCGAACGTCTTGGTCGGGGATGCCCTGTTCATCCTCGCGGGTGTGTTCTGGGCGGTCTATACGGTCGCTTATCGCAAGAGTGGATTGGACCCCTGGCACGGTGCCGCCTTGATCTGTTTCTGGTCGGCCATTCTCATCGCACCGCTCTGGGCAATCATTCCGAACACGACCTTGACGTCTGCGCCGTTGCCAGACATCGCCTTGCAGGTAGCCGCCCAAGGGGTGTTGGCCGGGCTTCTGGGGCTCGCCGCCTACGGGGCCACCATTCGCCATCTCGGGGCCAGCATCGCCGCGGTCAGCGGTGCCGTGGTTCCGGCACTGACCGCCCTTGGCGGCCTCGTTCTGCTCGGGGAACCGCTGTCGATGCTGACAGGTTTGGGTGTTTTACTGGTCGCGGGGGGCATCTGGGCCTTCGCTGGTGCGCCCGGATTGCCGCGCGTGTACAAGGGCGCCGACCGCGTGACAGAGTGATGAAGCAAGCGACGCGATCTCAATACTCTGTTGGAGTTTTGCTGCTAATTGCGGCGGCTGTGACCTACAGCACAGCCGGTCTCTTCACCAAAGGGGTGGCTGCGGGTGCGTGGTCGGTCATTTTCTGGCGCGGTGTCTTCGCGGCTTGTTTCACGACCGGATGGACAATCCGAAAAGGCACGTTCCGACACAACTTTTTTGAGATGGGAAGAAGCGGTTGGGCTGTCGGGATCATCGGTGCGCTTGGCACCGCTGCGTTTATCCCGGCCTTCAAGCTGACATCCATTGCTAACGTTTCTTTCATCTATGCGATCGCGCCGTTGATCGCCGCCGTCTTGGCCTGGCTGGCGATTGGCGAGCGCATCACGGCACGAACACTAATCGGCTCGATCGTCGCACTGGTCGGAGTCGGGATCATCGTATCCGGATCGTTCGGGCAGATCAGCCTTCAGGGCGATGGATTGGCACTTGTCATGACCACGGCCATGGCCACGATCATGGTCATCTACCGCAAATACCCCGACACCCCCGGAGCCGGTCCATCGGTGCTGCAATCGCTATTTCTTATCTCGCCATCATTCGTGTTCGGGCAACCGTTTCAAACAGCACCGTTCGAAATTCTGGTGCTTGCCGCGTTTGGCCTCTTGTTCGCAATCGCCTCGGTGACGTTAGCTGAAGGCGCGAAACGCGTGCCATCGGGACAGACTGCCCTGATCGTTGCGTTGGAGGTACCTCTAGCCCCCGTACTGGCTTTCATGGTTTTCACTGAAGTTCCGACCGCCGCCACGTTAATCGGCGGCGGATTGGTTTTGATTGCGGTCTTGGCTTCGATCAAGAACGCCGGCGAGGTCGCCGATCGGCCTCCTGTCGAGGAAGACGATGCTGTCGCGCAGACAAAGGCGTAGGGCGGCATGCTATAAATTTGCTGCACCACCGTTTTAGAAGGTTTGGGCTCATTGCGATCATCGGAGGCCGTGCAGCATCTCGAAGTCCTGACTGTCTTAGAGGGGATCGGACGGCCCATTACCGACCTTGGACACGCGGTCGAGATGCTGCAGTCGCGGCCTGCTCTCCGGCCATTCGCCGCATGAGCAAAACTGGTGGATGAGCGAACTCACCAAGTGCGGGACGCAGTTGTCTTTGAACTATGCCAGAAAAACGTCCGGTATCGCGGCTCCCCTAAATCGCGGCGACTGCGATCTTCGGCCTCTGTCGCAAGTGTTCGCGCATCTTTGAGCAGCGTTGACAACGCTAGTTTCGCTAAAGACAGCGACGGCGTATTTGCACGCGATCAATACATCAGTATGCGGGGAACGCGCTTTCCAGGGTAGACTGACATCATGTCACCAATCGATTGCCTTTCCATCTCGGAAGAAGCCCCCCGTGGGCCCGTCATCGGGAAGTGTTGCGGCCCAGACCACACCCGCGGCCCCGTCGTGCACTGACCGCCCGCCACCGCCCATGTCGGTTGCCACCCATCCGGGGCAGACTGCATTGACCAAAATGCTGTCGCGGCGCAGTTCATCCGCGAGCTTCAGCGTCAAAGCGTTCAGGGCGGCCTTTGACACACCATACCCCGGTGTGCCGCCGCCCATCCCTGTAAGCGATCCTGCGCCGGAGGAGACGTTGACGATCCGTGGTGATTCCCCGCGCGCAAGTAAGGGAACGGCGGCTATCGCAGTCGCCCACGCCCCAAAAAGGTTCGTCTCGAAGGTCGCCCGCACCCGGTCCAGAGCCGCCGAGCGCGCGCGTTGGTCGGTGTCATAATCGACGCCTGCATTGTTAACGAGCGCATCGAGGCGACCAAACCGCTGCGCGATCTCGTCGAAGGCCGCAGCGATGGACGCGTCGCTGGTCACATCAAGCTGGATCGCCTCAGCGTCGTGCCCGATCCCCTGCGCGGTTTTTTGCCCAAGGGCGTGATCGCGCGCGCCGATCAGCACCTTGAGGCCATGGTCGCGGGCAAGCTGGCGAGCCACTTCCTTTCCGATGCCACGGTTCGCCCCGGTGACGAGGGCCAATCTGTGTTTCATGTCAGTCTCCATTTCAAGGCTAGGAGGATGTTCAGCTGGCGCTGGCTTGCCAACACAAACCCGGCAAAAATGATCCCCGCGCCAAGCAGTTCAACAGGGTCTGGGCGTGTGCCGATGGTCGCCCAAGCGATCAGAAGGGCCGCCGCCGGGGTGAAGGTGGGCAGCATCGCCGCCGTTTGCGCGGGCAGCCTTTGCAGCCCCGCGATCAGGGCCACAACGCTGATGACGCCGCCGACGATACCCTGCATCACAATTTGCATCACCAACATCGGCAACGATATCTCGCGCAGCGTCTCCCACGCGAACGGGCCGATCAGGACGGCCGCGATGATGGACCCGAAAGACGCCACCGCAGCGGTCCCCTCAAGGGTCGGGACCTTCCAGTGCCGCAAAAGCGCAGTGTAGCTGCCCCAAAGCACACCGGCGAAGACAAAGAGCGCAATCCCAAAGGGCCACCCTGCGCCCATTTGGCCAGTGCTCACTCCAACCAAAAGTGCCAGCCCCGCAAACATCACAGCGGCGCCCAGAACGCGTGGCAGGGCGATCCGCTCCTTCAGCAAGAGCGCGGCCCAAAAGGTGCCTGTCACAAACACGGCGACCGGCGCAAAGAGCAGCCCGTGGGACAGCGGAGCGTATTGATAGCCCGCCACGGCAATCAAGCCAAAGATCGGGCCACCCAAGACTGACAAAACCACCAGCTTGTGCACGGCGATCTGCCCGGTAGCGGCCCGGTTAGACAGCCAGTACCACGCGGGCAAGGCCAGCAGCGCGGGCGTGGTGTACCGCAGGAAGCTGAGGGCCGCCGGTGACATGCCTGCGTCGATCCCGGCCTTGGCGGCAACGTTGAAGCTGGCCCAACTCAGCACAGTGAGCGCGCCAAGCAAGGCTCCTGAAGCGGCAGAAGAACTGGATAGGTGCATGGTCGTGGCTCCGGCGTCGTTTGCGTTGCGCACCAGGATGCTCCTTTTGAACCATGCCATCCAATGCTATGAATTGCTCAAAATTATGCTTTGCAGGAATGTATCATGGAGCTTCGTCACCTGCGCTATTTCGTGGCCGTCGCAGATCATGGGGGGATCAGCCATGCTGCGGAACGGTTGCACATAGCCCAGCCTGCCGTGTCCCGGCAAATCCGTGACTTGGAACTTGAGCTTGGGTTTGACCTTTTGCTGCGCGAAGGACGGCGCGTTGTGCTAACCGACGCGGGACGCGTTTTTGCCGACCGTGCCCGCGTCATTCTTCAGCAAACAGGGCAGGCAACCGAAGAAGCGCGCCGCATTGCCAAGGGCGAGGTTGGTACGATCCGGGTCGGACTCCTTGAAAGCGCATCCTGGGCCGGTCACGTCCCCAAAGCATTAAACGAGTTCAAACGCCGCCACGAAAATATACGTGTGGACATTCGCCCGATGAGTTCGGTCGATCAGATTGATGCGGTGTTGGCAGGCGAACTGGATGCGGCATTTGTCTATCGGCAAAACAACATCGTCGAGGACGCCCTTGAGACAACGCCCTTGCGCCAAGACGATGTTGTGTTGGCGGCGTCTATCGATCTGGACTTCGAAACCGATGATCCGTTGACGCTCGATGACATCGACGGCCTGCCGATTGTGGCCTTCCCACGGGATGCGGCACCTGCTTATCATGACCGGCTGTTTGGCGCTTTGGAGCATATCGGATTTGTGCCCCAGATTGTGCAGGAGGCCAACGACGAGACCACGATCCTAAGCCTTGTGTCGGCGGGCGTCGGCTGCGCCTTCGTTAATTCTGCGCATACGCAGCGCCCTCCGCGACAGGTTCAGTTCCGCAAGGTCGAGGGGCTGCACCTGCCTATTGAATTGCTCTTCGTAACGCGAAAGTCGCCCGGCAGTCTCACCGAGCTTCTCAGGGCCATCGTCTGGATGATAAATACTCAAAAGGCATCAATAGAATAACAAAACAAACTTTTTGATCATCATTTCTGTGCGCCATGTTTGCTTCATCAAACTACACACCGATGGAGACACATCATGAACCGCACGATCACATCTACCCTCATCGCCGCAGTCCTAGCCTCCGCGATCAGCGTCCCGGCCAAAGCACAAAAGGTCAGCGCAGGCACGTCGATCACCGCCGACAACCTTGTGGCCCAGGCCGAAATGATCCGCATCGCGGATGCTCTCGACGCCGCCGTTGACGGCAAGGACTGGACGCTCGTACGCAGCTTCTTCACTGATGAAATTACGGTGGATTTCACCTCTCTTGTGGGCGGCGAACCCGCAACGATCCCCGCTGACGGGCTGATCGCGGGCTGGTCCGGCAACCTGACTGCGGAAAAGACCTCGTTTCACCTGCGTGGCAACCACCGCATCACCTTTGACGGCGACGATGCCGCCATGATGGTCAGCCACGGCTACGCCTGGAACCGCATGGAGCGCGGTACCCTGCCGGAAAACGGTGGCGACCCAATGTGGGAAGTTTGGGGCACCTATGAGCACAGCTTTACCCTCACCGATGACGGTTGGCGCATCGACGCCATGAGCTTCTTTGCCACCGCCGAGCGCGGCAGCACATTCGTTCGCAACACCCCCGGCAACTAAGTCGAAACGCCAGATCAAAGGAAATATCAGAATGTCCAACACCATCAATCCCCGTCGCCGCGCGTTTCTTGCCGGCATCCCCGCAACCGCCGCAGCTCTCGCCCTCGGCACCGGTGCGGCCACCAAACCCTCCACGGCGCAAAGCCGATCTGCGGGCAATGGCGCCCTTGGCCGCCGGATGCTCGGCTCCCTTGAGGTCTCTGAGCTTGGCCTTGGCGTTCAGAACATGAGCCGGACCTTCCACACCGTTGTCCCTGATCGCGACGATATGATCGACCTCATCCGGTCAGCCTATGATCAAGGCGTCACGTTCTTTGATAGTGCCGAAGTCTATGGCCCGTTCGAGGACGAACGCATCCTCGGTGAGGCAATGGCGCCCTTCCGCGATGACGTGCAAGTCGTCACCAAGTTCGGCTTCAACGTCGACCCCAACACCGGCACATGGGATTTCACCGTGAACAGTCGTCCCGAGCAAATCAGGCGCGCTGTGGAAGGGTCCTTGCAACGCCTGCGCACCGACCGCGTCGACCTGCTCTACCAGCACCGCGTTGACCCGAACGTGCCCATCGCCGATGTTGCAGGCACCGTTCAAGACCTGATGAATGAGGGCAAAGTCCTAAACTGGGGTCTGTCCGAGACGGGGCCGAACACGCTGCGCCGCGCACATGAGTTGCTGCCTGTCACCGCAGTTCAAAGCGAATACTCCATGCTCTGGCGTGGCCGCGAAGCAGACATCCTGCCCCTTACACAAGAGCTGAGCATTGGCTTCGTACCCTTCGCTCCGCTAGGCTACGGGTTCCTGACCGGCGCCATCGACGCGGGCACCAGCTTTGCGCCCGGCGATTTCCGTGCCATGACAACGCGGATGGACCCTGAGAACCGCGCCGCCAACATGGCAGTCGTAGAACTGGTCCGTGACTGGGCGGCGCGTAAGCAGGCAAAGCCCGGTCAGATCGCGCTCGCTTGGCTGCTGGCGCAGGGTGACAACATCGTCCCAATCCCGGGCACGACGCAGATGCCTCACCTGCGCACAAACATCGCCGCTGCCGAGGTTGTCTTCACGCAGAGTGAACTGGCCGAGCTGACGTCCGCGCTGGACGCCATCGACGTCCAAGGCGGCCGCGCGCCCGCGCTCGTGGCAGAATGGTCCGACGTCGAAGCACCAGACGTCTGATTGAGCCAGATTGCACAAAGACCGCCCGGTTCTGCCGGGCGCTTTCTCGTTTCCGCTTTGTAGGAACCTGCTGCCGTTTGTCCGAATGATCTAAATGACCGCTTTCATTCAAGGAGGCAGGAAACTTCGGCAGAGCGCGACTTGAGCCACGTCATGACGTTGGTCACCGACTCATTGTTTTTGGCGTTTCGTGGCGTGAGGACATAGAAGTCATTTTTGTCCGCGTCCCAGGCAGCTCCAACCTCGACCAAACGTCCGGCTTCAAGGTCATGAGCCACCAGAAAACGGCTTACCAAGGCCACACCTTGCCCTGCGATGGCTGCATCGACCGCAAGAGAGGTTTGGCTCAGACGAAGGTGGCGAAGCGACTGGTCCTGTACGCCCAAATGCGCAAGATAGCTGGGCCATTGGTCATGGGTGTCATGGACCTTCGGCTGTTTGGCAAGGGTTTCTGGATCAAGATGAGTGTCACCTATGTCCGCAAACTTTGGCGCAGCGACCGCGATGAGGGTTTGCTTGAACAAAAGCGTTACGTCCAGTGATGCGCCGAACGGCGGAGATCCTTGACGGACTGCAAGGTCTATCCCGTCGCTATGGAAGCTGGAGACCTTTTCGGTGGCCATTATCCGCAAGTCAATGTTCGGGTGTGCTGCCGTGAAGTCTGGTAGACTGGGGATCAGCCATTTCGCAGCAAACGTCGGAGTGACGCTCATAAGGACTTTGTTCGGCTCTGGCTTCAGCTCTGCCGTTGCGGATCGAAGGTCTGCAAAAATCCCCGCAATCCTGTTGTGGTAGCTTCGCCCGACCGATGTGAATGCAAGACCCTTAGGCACCCGTTCAAACAAGACCACATCAAGATGCGCTTCGAGTTGGCGCACTTGTTGCGCAACGGCCCCTTGCGTGACACCCAATTCATCGGCGGCTGAGCGGAAACTGAGGCGGCGGCCTGCTGCATCAAAAGCACGCAAACTGTTGAGTGGAGGGAGTTCAGTCATTCTGCAACAGTATTTCTACTGTCATGCAACATCAATTCTCAATCGAACTTTCCCAATGAGATTATCATATATGCCAAAATCATCAAGGGATGCTCGATATGACAGTAGAAAAAGTAGCTCTAATCACAGCAGGCGGCAGCGGAATGGGTGCGGATGCAGCCCGTAAACTTGCGGAAGATGGGTTCAAAGTTGGCATCCTGTCCTCGTCCGGCAAGGGTGAGGCGCTCGGCGGCAAACTTGGCGGCTTCGGCGTGACAGGCTCCAACCTTGATGAAGAAGCGCTGAACGCTTTGGTCGAGGGTGCGAAGGATCGTTGGGGCCGTATCGATGTCTTGGTGAACTCTGCTGGCCACGGGCCAAAAGGACCAGTTCTCGAAATCAGCGACGATGACTGGCATCAAGGAATGGAAGTCTACCTGATGAACGTGATCCGTCCGACACGGCTTGTCACACCCACAATGCAGGCGCAGGGCGGCGGAGCAATCATCAACATCTCAACCTTTGCGGCATTCGAACCCGACCCTCTTTTTCCAACGTCTGGGGTCTTCCGGGCCGGGCTTGCCGCATTCACGAAACTTTTTGCGGACAAGTATGCGTCAGAGAATATTCGCATGAACAACGTCCTTCCGGGCTTCATCGACAGCTTGCCCGAAACCGAAGACCGCAAGGCGCGTATTCCCATGGTGCGTTACGGTTTCGCTTCGGAAGTGTCTTCTCTCATTTCGTGGCTCGCCTCGGAAGATGGTGGCTACATGACGGGACAAAACCTGCGTATCGACGGAGGGTTGACCCGTGCTGTCTGATACCTTGGCCCTTGCATCACCGCGCGAGCGCCTTGTCTTCGCGGTTAAGTGGGGCGCATCCGCCGTTCAGATCATGGGATACACCGCAACGGGGTTTGGCTGGACACCTTGGAACCTCTACCTGTTTCTTGTCGGTGTCGTGGGGTGGTTCGCCGTCGGCGCGCTATGGAATGACAAGGCGCTCATGCTTGTCCACCTTGTCGCGCTAGGCGCAATGATTGCCGGTATGGCAAGCGGCTGAGAGCGATTGAGCAGCCATTCGGGCACTATGCAGCATTCGGGAGTTATGGGCTCTCAGGAGACCTTCGCCGCACCTTCTATCCTAATTCAGCTTACTTTTCTTCGAGCCGCGTCGCCTTTGGCCCGTCAGTCTGGTTTAGTTCTTTCGATGCTCCTACGAACGATCCACCTTGCTGGCGGTCAGCCGGTCTGCCCTGCCGCCAATGCTGCATCAATCATCGCTTGCGTTCCGCGCGAGAATTCGAGCGGGCATGGATAGTCTGCCCCCTTCTGCACCGTTGCACAGAATGCCTCGACCTGGTGGACATAGTGGTTGTCGGACGGGAAACGCATCACTTCGGTCACAAGCCCGGGCTTGTGCCATTCCACCCGCGCCTCGCCGAAGACACCAGCATTGAACGGTGCTGTCAGGCGAATCACCCCGCTCTCTCCGTGAAAGCACATCTCTTGATAAGGATGCATCCGGATCGAGACATAGGCGGAATAGGTCACATCCCCGAACCGCGCCTGCACATCGGCGAAGGTGTCGAATCCGTTTTCCCATTCGATCCGCGCGGTGACGTCACTGGCCTCGGCCCCAAGGACATAGCGGGCCGATCCAAATACATAGACGCCGATATCACGCAGCCCCCCGCCGCCGGTTTCGGCCTTGTTCCGGATGTTATCGACGTCCTGACGATTATCAAAACTGAAGGCGCCGGTGACATGGCGCACGTTGCCGATGGCCCCGGACTGCACCAGTCCACGCACCTTTTTCCACTGAGGATGATGCACGATCATATAGGCCTCTGCCGCCAGTCTCCCGGCCTTGTCGCGCGCGACGATTAGGTCGTCGAATTCGGCCGTCGCCATGGTCATCGGCTTTTCGCAGAGGACATGCTTGCCCGCCTGTAACGCCTTCAATGACCATTCGACATGCATGTGGTTGGGCAGCGGAATGTAGACCGCATCGATGCTCTCGTCGGCAAGAAGAGCGTCATAGCCCTGATGTACCGCTAGACCCGGGCAGAACGCGCGAAAGGGTTCCGCCTTGGCCGGATCCGATGTCGCAAGTGCTGCAAGCTCGGCGCCGCGCGCGGCGTGGATTGCGGGGCCCATGTGCTCGCGTGCGAATTTTGCCGCCCCAAGAATGCCCCATCGGACCGGTTCCATTTCACGTTCTCCCTTTCCTGCCGTAGGATAAAGGTGGCGCGAACCACACGGCTTTGTCTAGCTTGGATTCAACCGGAGGGAATAGTGATGCGGTTTGTCAAACGTGGCCTTCTGATCCTGTTGGGTTTGGTGATCGTCGGCATCGGTGCCTTCCTCGTATTCGCCCCCGGCTATGTGGAGCAGGGTCGCAATTCGGTCGTGCCCCATGACCCTTATCCGGTGGCGGCCGAAGCCAAGGCTCTGCATGACACGCTGATCGTCGGCGACTGGCATGCAGACAGCCTGCTGTGGAACCGCGATCTTACCAAACGCGCCACCTATGGGCAGGTTGATCTGCCTCGTCTGATCGAAGGCGGCGTCGCAATACAGGTGTTTACGTCCGTTACCAAAAGCCCTGCGGGCCAGAATTACGACCAGAATGCCGCCGACACATTCGACAATGTAACCCCGCTTGCGATCGGGCAGCTTTGGCCACCCCGAACATGGGGCAGCTTACTGCAAAGAGCCGTCTATCAGGCCGAAAAAATGCAGGAATTCGAGGCGCGTGCACCCGACCAGGTCACAATAATCCGTAGTGCGGCGGATCTTGAGGCCCTTCTGAGCGCCCGCGAGGGCGGGAGCCAAACGGTTGGAGCCATCCTGGGGATCGAAGGCGCACACGCACTTGAAGGCGATATCGGCAATCTCGACGCATTGATGACAGCGGGTCATCGGCTTGTCGGCCTGCACCATTTCTTCGACAACGAACTGGGCGGATCGTTGCACGGGCTTAACAATGCAGGCCTGACCGACTTTGGCCGCGATGTGGTCAGGCAGATCGACGAACGGGGCCTGATCCTCGACCTGGCCCATTCCAGCCCTCGCGTGGCGCGCGACGTCCTTGAGATGACCGATATGCCCATGGTGGTGAGCCACACCGGCATCCACAGCCATTGTGCTGTCAAACGAAACTTTACCGATGACATCATGCGGGCCGTGGCAGAAAAAGGAGGCGTGATCGGTATCGGTTACTGGGCCGAGGTCGCCTGCGGAGACATAACGCCGTCGGGCATCGCAAAGATGATCCGGGCGGGGATCGAGGCCGTGGGTGAGGATCATATTTCCCTTGGCTCGGACTTCGATGGCTCGGTCGAAACGGCCTTTGACACGTCGGAATTGCCGGCCCTCACGCACGCTTTGCTTGAATCTGGGGTGGGAGAAGCGCAAGTTCGGAAGGTCATGGGTGAGAACATGGTTCGGGTGCTGCGCGCTCGGTTAAAGTGAATTTAAACTGCACGAGTATTCATATGTATTTCAAAACTCTTAATTGTATAGTTTCTAGTATTTGCCACCCATAGTTGCGAGACTCGATCTGTAGCTAGAATGACGATGAACCTGCTGACTGGGGAGCGGGATGTTCACCGCCGAACAAAAACGTCAGGCGCTCAGCGCTGTGTTGCAGTCGGATTCCTTTTCCGGCTCACCCCGTTTGTCTGACCTGATCCGCTACATCGTCGAAAAGGACATTGCCGGAGAAGCGCCCGATGTGAAAGCCTATACGATCGGCTTGGACGTTCTGGGCAAGGATGCAAGCTTTGACCCTTCTACCGACCCGATTGTTCGGGTCACGGCCAAACGGATGCGGGATGCTTTGACCGCATTCTACGATACCGACGAGGGGCAAGCGCAACCGGTGCGGATCGAGGTGCCGACCGGTCGTTATGTCCCCACGTACTCGGTACAGGAACCAAACCTGCCGCCTGTTGACGAGGTCGGCGATGTCGTCTTCGTCAGCCGCAGTTGGATGCCCTGGCGGATTGCGGCAGCCGCCGCGATGATCGCCGTGGCAGGCACTGCCCTTTGGTACTTTCGCGATCAGGCATCCAAGCAGAATATGATCCGCCCGCCCATCGTTGTCGTTGCACCCTTTTCGGGACCCCCTGAAGGGCCAGCCTCGGTCTTTGTCACTGGCATCCGCGCCCAACTACTCAACGATTTGGCGCAGAGCACGACGCTGATTGTCAGCGACGAGGAAGAGGAGATCACGCATCGCGAACTGGACGACCGGTTCCCCGACTCGGTCCACTACATCCTGCGCGGTCAGACGGTGTTCTCCGCAGACAACATCGTCGTGTCGCTTTCGGGGCCGGATAATAGCGTGCTTTGGAGTCGCGAAGTGCCATTTCCAGAGAACGACTCGGAATTCTACCAGCTCATGCGTACGCTGGTCGGAGGTATCGCCGCCGAAATCTCGGGGGAAAGTGGCGTCGTGGTCACTGACATGACCGACAGGCTCAACGACAGAACCGAGGCGATCGGTCAGCCCGGGACGAGCGAGTATGCATGCCTGCTCAACGCGTATGCTTACGACACCACCAAGGATCCGCAAGTCGGCGAACGCGCTAGGGCCTGCCTGAACCGTTTGGTTGACGGTGGATCGTCGAATTCTTCCATCTGGGCGGAACATGCCCTGATCCTGTTTCTCGACGCCAACATTCCCGATAACGGGGCCAGCGCCGCGCGCCGCCTCGATGATGCACTCGCGGCAGCACGAAGGGCAGTGCAGCTTGATCCGCGCAACGCCGTTGCGCACGAACATCTTGGGTCGATCCTGTCAGCCCGGGGCGAAAGAGAAGAGGCGATAGCATCCTACCAGAGGGGGCTGGCGCTGAGCCCCTTTAAACCATCGCTCAACTTTCTGCTTGGCTGGCAGATCTGTCTGCAGGGTGATTGGGGCGAAGGGATGGTAATGATCGAACGTGCGCTCGACATGACGCAGCAGGCCCCCGGCTACATGTTCGTCCCGGTCGCGCTCAACGCGTTTCGCCAAGGTGACTTCGCCGCCTCGCTAAAAGAGGCGCAGCGCATCATCGATCTGGGGGATGCGCGCGGCCACGTGCTAGCCTTTGCTGCAAGCCTAGCACTTGATGACGGACCAGCTGCGGCGGGGTATCTGGCTCAGGCGGCGACAGATCCCGCTTTTGATCCAGCTGACCCGATGGGGCAGGTGCGGATCACCTTTTCGAATCCTTCGGTCATGGCCGACTATGAAAGGGTGATCGGGGAAAAGTCTTCGATTCTTCCCCGTTAATAAAATCAAAGGCTTAGCAGATCTGTAACGGTTACATTGTCAAAGTTACCTGACATCTGGATTACCTTCGCGTTACCTCCACCTCACCGATGGTTGAACTATCAACGGAATGTGTCGGTGAAGTCCAGAAAAGCAGCTTAGCAAGAAGGTATTCAGAGCCCACCATGAAACATGTCCGCCCCTCGTATTTCGTCAAAGAGACGACCGATTCCAAATGGCCGCCACTGACGCCGCGCGAGAACGAAGTGCTGCGCTGGATCGCCCTTGGTAAGAGCAATGCGGGCATTGCGGACATCCTTGGCGTGTCGATCCACACGGTCGATACGCTGTGTCGGCGGATCATGGGCAAGTTTGAAACCAGCAGCCGCGTAACGGCTGCTGTCAGGGCTGGTCAGGCGGGGCTATTGCCAATCGTCTGATCAGGTGCCTTATGCTGCGCTCATCAGACCTTTTGTACGCGCGATTTCGCGCATCTTCTTCTGCAGTTTCTCGAAGGCCCGGACCTCAATCTGACGGATCCGCTCGCGGCTGACATTGTATTGCGTGCTCAGGTCTTCAAGTGTCACGACCTCGTCGCTCAACCGCCTCTGGGTGAGAATATCCTTCTCGCGATCATTGAGGACCTCAAGTGCCTCTGCGAGCATCTCGCGCCGGACCGACAATTCGTCCTGTTCGGCATAATCCGCTGCCTGATCGGCATCTTCGTCCTCAAGCCAGTCCTGCCACTGCATTGCACTGTCGCCTTCGGTGCCGACGGTCGCGTTCAAAGACGCGTCGCCCCCCGACAGACGGCGGTTCATGCTGATGACCTCGTCTTGGGTCACTCCCAGGTCGTTGGCGATCTTGGCCACGTTTTCAGGGCGCAGATCCCCCTCTTCAAGCGCGCCGATACGCGCCTTGGCCTTGCGAAGGTTGAAGAAGAGCTTTTTCTGGGCACTTGTTGTCCCTAGTTTCACCAGCGACCACGAACGCAGGATATATTCCTGTATCGACGCCCGGATCCACCACATCGCGTAGGTGGCAAGACGGAAACCTTTTTCGGGATCGAACCGCTTGACGGCCTGCATCAGGCCCACATTGGCCTCTGAAATGACCTCGGCCTGCGGGAGACCATACCCGCGATACCCCATGGCGATCTTCGCCGCGAGGCGCAGGTGCGACGTGACCATCTTGTGGGCCGCCTCAGTGTCCTGATCCTCGACCCAGCGTTTGGCCAGCATATACTCTTCCTCTGGCTCGAGCAGAGGAAATTTGCGGATGTCCTGCATATACCGGTTCAGTCCGCCTTCCGGAGTCGGCGCAGGTAGATTTGCGTAATTCGCCATTCTGTCCCTCTCCCTGATGTATAAGGGCTTAACATCGCATATGGGACGGCCATCGCCCCCGTTCAAGGGGCTTCGTGCAGTCTTGGGTTATATATTGGCGCACAACTGTTCACTGTTAAGTCACGGTAGAGTGCGCTCACGCGCAAGTGCTTTTCATTTCATGCACGCAACAAGGCGATCAAAGCGGCCAGATCTGCGGGCAATTCCGCTTCGAAAGTCATGGTTTCACCGCCGATCGGATGCTCAAACCCCAGAACACGCGCATGTAGTGCCTGTCGGTTGAATGCGGCCAGCGCTGCGCTGGCATCATCGTTTAGCGCGCCCTTGGCAATCTTGCGCCGTCCGCCGTACACCGGGTCGCCGATCAAACCATGCCCGACATGTGCCATATGCACCCTGATCTGATGTGTCCGCCCGGTTTCGAGCCAGCAATCCATCAACGCAATGCACGACGGGTTGCCAAACCGTTCAACCACGTGGGCCCGGGTGACCGCATGGCGCCCGCCCTGAAACAGAACTGCCTGCCGTTGCCGATCCGTCTTGTGCCGTGCGAGATGGGTGGTGATCCTCAACACCTCCCCTGCCTCGAACGATACGCCCCTGACGCCACGCAACCGCGGTTCGCTCGCCTCGGGAACGCCGTAAGTTAGCGCCGAATAGATCCGCTTGACCGAGTGTTTCGCGAACTGGTCGGCCAGGCCCCGATGCGCCGCATCGGATTTCGCAACGACCAACAGACCGCTGGTGTCCTTGTCAATCCTGTGGACGATCCCGGGCCTTTTGAGCCCCCCGACCCCGGAAAGGCTGTCGCCGCAATGGGCAAGCAGAGCGTTGACCAGCGTGCCCGATGGCGTGCCAGGGGCGGGGTGAACAACCATGCCCACGGGTTTGTTCACGACGACAATATCATCGTCTTCGTACCGGATGTCGAGCGGGATCGCTTCGGGCCCGATATGGCTCTCCTCGGCTTCCTCAAGCGCAATCTCGACCATTGCCCCGGCAACGACGCGCGCTTTGGGATTGTCGGCGACGACGCCCTCGATCCGGACCGCGCCATCGGCGATCAGACGGGCAAGGCGGGTGCGGGACAAGGCCGCCTCACCTGGCACATCGCGTGCAATGGCCTTATCAAGGCGCGGCGGCGGATCGGCCGCGATTTCAAAGGTCAGTACCGTGGATGACATCGATCCCCCTCAGGAACCTGCAAATCTGCGCTTTTTGCGGCGGCTCGTAACCGTGTTGACGGCCACGATGATCCTTGGCGTTCTAGCGGTCATCGTGTTGCTTGTCATCCGGCTGAACCAAACCCCAATGGCCCTGCCCGATGCGGTTGCTCTGCCTGATGGCACAACGCCGACCGCCTTCACCCGGGGGTCCGACTGGATGGCCGTGACAACCGACGACAGGATCCTGATCTATGGGCTGGACGGGACACTGCGGCAAACGGTGCGGATCGAAGACCGCGAATGAGGTGCTTGCCCAAAAAGATGGTACCGCCTCCCTGGCTTGAACAGGGGACCTCTGGATCCACAATCCAGCGCTCTAACCAACTGAGCTAAGGCGGCACGCCCGCGGTTATTAAATTTCAGATCGGTCGAATGCAAGGGCTAGAATTGGATTGCCCATGCCTGTTCTACAAGGTCGACACCGAAGGAATGGACAGGTTTCGAGTTTGTTAACGACCATCCTGCCTTTTGGTAGAGTGCACAGGCCGCCGCGTGACTTTCATGGGTCCATAGCCGCATCCCGGAATAGCCAGCACCCAGCGCAAAACCCATACATGTCGACAAAAGCCGCTTGCCCAGCCCCTTGCCCCGCGCCTCTGGCGTCAGCAAGAAAAGCCGCAGCTTCGCGGTGTTGGCATCGGCTCGAACGCAAAAGATCGACCCTAGCCGCACGCCGTCTTCTTCGGCGATCCAGCCACGCTCGGCCACCGGATCGTGGTCGGCGACAAAATCCTCGAGGATGGAGCGGACAAGCGGCCCGAACGTGTCGTCAAAACCTTCGTCCACCGCATAAAGCGTCTGATGTCGCTCAACGAGCCAGTCGGTATCGGCGGGCTGAAAAGGACGAAGAAGGGGTTCGTTCATACCCGCACCCTGCCCGCCCCACGCTTGCCTTTCAAGGCTGGCCGCAGTACCCCGCCCCGGCAGGATCGGAGACCGCAATGGGCATCAACAACGAAAGCAACACCGAAGCAAATCTTCAGATCGGCCCGACGGATCAGGGCATGGTGCGCCTGTTTATCGAAGCGGGCAAGGTCGAGATACCGATGGATTTCGACCCCGAGGAAGCAGAAGAGATTGCCCAAGAGATTCTGGCCGCCGCAAAGGCCGCAGCGGGCCTTCGCAAATAGCTGGTTACGAAGGCTCTCACCGCGCTGGCACCTGATGCGCGAGGTATCGCGCGCAGCCATGCAGCGCCGCAGCGTCTTCGGTCAACGTAAAGACCGGAACGCTAGCAAATCGCCCCGCAAACCGCGTATCGGCTCGCAAGACTGACAGAACAGTCTCCCGATAATCCGGCCCCAGCATCGTCCGAGCAAGGCTGCCGTTAAAATAGAGCCCCGCGCGCGGCATATATTGATAGACGATCTCCCGAACGAACACGGCAAGCGCACTGGCCATGAGATCCATCGTCTTTGCCGAGACGGGATCGGCCCTTAGCACGATTTCTTCCGGCTTTCGGCCACCACCCCCAAGGCTTTCGTCCAGGCGGCGCAGCCCCTGCCCAGAAAACAGATGCTCGACCGTCTGAAAGACGTCCACGTCCGCGACATGGGGCGTCAGAACCCGAACCACGCTGTAGGGCAGGCTCGCGTGGCCCAGTTCCGCCTCGAACACCTCTTCGGTGCGCAAATGGACCAGACTGACGTTAAAACCTGTGCCAAGGCCCACGATCAGTGCCTGTTGTCCGTCGGCCCGCGCATCGTCTGTCAGGGACGTCATGGCCGAGAACGGTAGGATCGGCAGGGCATGGCCAAGGGCGGCGAGATCGTTCAGCAGAAAGACGTTCGATACCGTCAGATCCCGGCCCAGATGCTGGGTATCAAAGTCCCAATCCCGGTTGGTCAGATGGGCCGTATGCGACGTAACCGGACCTGCGATGGCCACGGCCATGGCGGACGGAACGTCGTGATCGCGCAGGTAATCCTGCGCGACCGCGGTAAAGCTATCATAGTTTTCGTTCCGATATCGTCGGACCGTGGTCGCCTGAACCCCGTCCGGACCGGCGAGGCCGACCCGGGTATTGGTTCCACCGACATCGGCCACCAACCAATGTGGTTCCATCAGCTCTCGCCCGGTTGCTTACCCAGAATAATCATCCCAAGCAGGTCATCGTCGGTAACCTTATCGACGTCAACCGTGCCCACCAGTTTTCCGTTCTTCATCACGCTTGCCCTGTCGCACAGGTCCATAACATCGTGGATGTCGTGACTGATCAGGAAGATACCAATCCCCTCGGCCTTGAGCTGTTGGATCAGCTCGCTGACCATCTGGGTCTCATGTGGCCCGAGTGCGGCGGTCGGTTCGTCCATGATCAGGATCCGCGCGTTGAAGTAGACCGCCCGCGCGATCGCGACAGACTGGCGCTGACCGCCCGAAAGCGCACTGACCGGATCGGCGAACTTTTTGAAATTCGGGTTGAGCCGCGCCATGATCTTGCGCGTCTCGGCCTCCATCGCGTCCTCGTTCACAAAGCCAAGCGGGGTCACCAGCTCGCGTCCCAGAAAGAGGTTCGATGCCGCATCGAGATTGTCGGCCAGCGCCAGCGTCTGATAGATTGTCTCGATGTTGTGGGCCCGTGCATCCCGGGGATTGGCGATCTCGGCCCGCTCACCATTGATATAGATCTCGCCCGAATCCATCTGGTAGGCACCAGACAGGATCTTGATCAGCGTCGACTTGCCGGCCCCGTTATGGCCCAGAAGGCCCACGACCTCGCCCGGGTAGAGATCGACCGAAACATGATCGACCGCGTGGACACCGCCGAAGCTGATGCAGATGTCGCGCATTTCGACAAGAGGTGTCTGTGACATGTCGCGTCTCCTTACTTGGCCGAGCGGCGATAGAGGTTGTCGAGGAAGACGGCGAGGACCAGGACCGAGCCAACGACGATCTGCTGGATCGCAGCGTCAAAGCCGATCAGGACCATACCCGTCTGCAGCGATTGCATCACGAAGGCGCCAAGAACCGCGCCATAGATCGTCCCGATCCCGCCGGCAAGCGATGTGCCCCCGATGACGGCGGCGGCGATGACGTAAAGCTCGTCAAGCGTGCCAAGCGCGTTCGTGGCCGATCCCAGACGGGCCGAGGCGACGACGGCCGAAAGCCCGCAGAGAAAACCCATCAGTGCGAAGATCTTGACCGTCATCCACCGGGTGTTGATGCCCGAGAGTGCGGCCGCCTCTGGATTGCCCCCGATCGCATAAACATAGCGCCCAAACCGTGTGCGGCGCATGATGATGGTCATCACGATGACGACCGCGATCAGGATCAGAACTGGAATAGCAAAGCCATGGCTGATGAAGAGACCAGTTTCGGGAACCTCGATCCCCTCGGCCTCAGCGTACCGGCGAACGATGCCGCGGGGCCAGGGATAGGCATTGACCAGCAGGACCGCACCAACCAGTGCCGCACAGCTAACGGCGCCAAGCAGCGTGTCGGCCCAGACGGGACGCAGGGCAAAGCCATGATGCCGGCGCTGCCGACGGCTGAAGAGCACGAGTGCGACGACAGCGATGCACCCGATCACACCAACGATCCAACTGCCCGTTTCGCCGATGGCGCCATAGGGGCCACCGCCCAGCAGTTTGAAGGTCGAGTCGACGGGTGAGATCGTCTCGCCCCGTGTCACGAGGAAGGCAGCACCGCGCCACACCAGCAGGCCACCCAGCGTGACGATAAAGGCCGGGATACTCAGATACGCGATCAGCCAGCCGTGGAAGGCGCCGATCAGCGTGCCGGTGATCAGGCCCACGACAATGGCCAGTATCCAGATCAACGGATGCTCCAACCCAAGGAATTGCGGCAGGATCCAAACCTGCGTGACCCCCATCATCACTGCGCAGAAGCCAAGAAGTGAGCCCACGGAAAGGTCGATGTTGCGCGTCACGATCACAAGGACCATGCCGCAGGCCATGATTCCAATTGATGCGGTTTGAACGCTGAGGTTCCAGAGGTTGCGGGGGGTCAGGAACGCGCCAAATCCGTTTACGATCTGGCCATAGAGGTGAAAGCCGACCCAGATCAGGGCGAGCGCGCCCAACATGCCGAGAAGGCGGGTGTCGAGCTCGGTCGCTTCGAGGAAGCGGGCGACAGGGCCCCTTTGCGCAGTAGAGGGCTGTGTCGCTGTGTCGGTCGTGTCTGTCATATCAGGATCCGATCCATGCGTGCAGATTTGCCCAGGGGCAGCAATGCGGAGGTTGCGGGGTAAGGACTGATTAAGTGTGCACCGGCGGCACGCGGCCACCGGTGCGAAGAGAAAGGCTGGTTAGCAGCCCGCAACGCCGGCGATTGCGCCCGCGCAGACTTTGTCTTTGCCGATGTGCCCGGCGTCGATCACGAGATTGATGTTGTCTTTGGTGATCGGTGTCGGCGCGAGGAAGATGGCGTTCATCTCAACGCCCTTCGCCCCACCTGACCACTGGACTGCACCGTCTACATCCGCAAGCGCGGTGCCGCCCGCCAGAGCCAGCGCGATCTCAGCTGCCTTGGCGCCCAGCTGACGCGAGTCCTTCCACACGGAAACCGTTTGCGTGCCACGGGCGACACGGTTCAGCGCGGCGTGGTCGCCATCCTGACCACCAACCGGTACGGCAAGACCCTGCGCCTCGAGCGCGGCGATGACGCCACCGGCCATACCGTCGTTTTCAGCCAACACGGCGTCAACTTCGTTGTTCGCCGCTGTCAGGATCTGTTCCATGTTCTTCTGCGCGTTGTCAGGCTTCCAGCCATCGGTAAACGCTTCGCCGACGATGTTGATTTTGCCCGCAGCCACGTCGTCACCAATAACTTCCATCATACCTTCGAGCAGGAACAGCGCGTTCGGATCGCCCTTGTCGCCCTTGATGATGGCGTAGTTGCCTTCTGGCTGCGCCGCCTTGACGGTTTCAGCGATGATCCGGCCAACACCCTTGTTGTCGAAGGTCAGATAGAATGTCCGGTTGTCTTCGATCAGGCGGTCATAGCCTACCACCGGGATGCCTTCGTTGTCGGCCTGATCAATTGCGGGACCGATCGCATCCTTGTCCATGGCCAGAATGATCAGCGCGTCCGCCCCTTGTGCGATCAAGGCCTCGACATCTGTAAGTTGTTTTGCAGCCGAAGCTTGCGCGTCTGCCGAGATGTACTTGGCGCCGGCCGCTTCGAGCGCGCCCTTGATGGCCGCCTCATCCGTCTTCCAGCGCTCTTCCTGGAAGTTGGACCAGCTCACGCCAACAGTAATGTCCTGCGCCGCAGCAGCGACGGCCATGACGGACACAGCCGCTGACGCAGCCAGTTTTTTGAAGAAGTTCATGTTGTCCTCCCAAGACTACATCCCGCCGTCACTGTCATCTTCGCGGCAGGTGGGATCATAGTGATATGGTTAAATTCGAATTGCAAATTAAATTGGACAGATTGCTGAAAAAAGGCCATCTTCAGGATAAGAGCCGCCTCGCACAGCGATGACGGCGGGAGGAAAAAGCAAGGAATATCATGCCCTTCGGACATCAGAAGGTCGAAAGCAGACGGATCCTGTTGCGCGAGATATCTCAGGGAGGTCGGGTGCCGCGCATCGATCTAGCGGCCCGCACCGGCATCAGCCGCGCGACCGTCACAGCCGTTACGGCGGACTTGATCCGGGGTGGTCTGGTCGAGGAAGTTCCCAATGATTCGGCCCTCGCGGACCGGACACGGGGCCGGCCCAAGGTCGACCTGCGGATCGCCGGAAACGCGCACCGTGTCGCTGGTCTCAAGGTCTCGAACCGGGTCATTTCGCTCGTCCTGCTGAACTTCGAGGGCTCTGAAATCGCCCAGATCGAACGCCGCATGGCGCGGGGCACCAACGACCCAAAGACCCTTGCCGCCGAAATCGGTGCGGGGCTGGAAGCGCTGGCCGATGCAGCCGGTGTCACGACTGCGGAGATTTCCGGTCTTGGCGTCGGCCTCGCCGGTCAGGTCGATGCCGATACCGGGCTGGTCTACTGGTCGCCCTCTCTGGATCAGCGCAATGTGAAGCTGCGGGATATCATGTCTGATGCATTGGGCCTGCCCGTTTTTCTGGACAACGACGCCAACCTGGTTGCGATGGCCGAAAAATCCTTTGGTCTCGGCCGTGGCCATTCCGATTTCATCGTCATCACCGTCGAAAGCGGCGTCGGCATGGGTCTTGTCCTTGGGGGCGAGGTTTATCGCGGCACGCGGGGGTCAGGCGGCGAGTTCGGCCATACCAAGATCCAGCCCGACGGTGCCCTTTGCCGCTGCGGTCAACGCGGCTGTCTTGAAGCCTACGTGGCCGATTACGCGCTGGTGCGCGAGGCGGCGTCAGTACCGGGCATCGACACCTCCGGCCGCACTGCCGATACGGTCAAGCATATCCTCGACGCTGCCCGGGCCGGTGACAAAGCGGCGCGACAGGTGGTGGACCGCGCCGGGCATATCTTTGCAATCGGGCTTGCCAACCTCGTCAACATCTTCGACCCCCAGCTTATCATCATCGCGGGCGAACAGATGCATTTCGACCATCTCTATGCGGACACAGTGATCGACGAAATGCGCAAATCGATTGTCGAGATTGATCGCGCCCCGCCCGAGGTCGTCATCCACAAATGGGGCAACCAAATGTTTGCACGCGGTGCTGCGGCCTATGCACTCGACTTCGTACATGACATCGCGTTGGAGGAACTTGAGGATGCGATTTAGCGCATCGCTGCTTGCCGCATCGGTCGCAACAGCCGCCACCGCCGATCCGCAATTCGTCCCCGTCCCCGTACCTACGCACCAATACGACGGCGGATGGGAACACTTCGTCGGTGGTGGCGTAGCTGTCTTTGACTGCAATGGCGACCGCAAGCTTGACATGGTGGCCGCGGGCGGAAGCAGGCCTGCGGCGCTGATGATCAACGAAAGCGACGGCGCGATACGCTTTCGGATGGAACCGCTACCGATCCTTGGCTCCACGGGTGCATATCCCATAGATCTCGACAATGACGGGCTGGCCGATCTGGCCGTGCTACGCGTTGGTCGGGATCAGATCCTGCGTGGACGCGGCGATTGCACCTTTGAGGAAGCAGATATCCGCATCGACTTTGCAGACCGCTGGAGCACCGCATTCTCCGCGACATGGGAGGCGGACCAGGACCGCCCCACCCTCGCGTTCGGGCATTACGTTGATCGCGCCGACCCAAACGGCCCATTCGAAGCCTGCGATATCAACACGCTCTATCGACCCTCCGAGCCCGGCTATGCGGCAACGTCCCTTACACCAGGGCACTGCGCCCTGTCTGTTCTCTTCACCGACTGGTCCCGCGGCGGGCAACCCGATCTGCGTATCAGCAACGACCGCCACTATTATGTCAGCGACGGTGCCGAACAGCTTTGGCGGCTTGACCGAGAGCCACGCTTGTTAACCGAGGCAGACGGCTGGGTTCCCCACAAACTCTGGGGCATGGGCATCGCAACGCGCGACATCGACCGGGATGGGCGGGACGAGGTCTTTCTCAGTTCCATGGGCGACCAGCGGCTTCAGCGGCAAACCGGTGACGGGCCGACCTATGAGGATGTTCCCTTCGAGCTCGGTACGACCGCGCATCGTCCCTATACTGGGGGTGACGGGCGCCCGTCGACGGGTTGGCATATCGCTTTCGGCGATGTCGACAATGACGGACGCGACGATGTGTTCATCGCCAAGGGGAATGTGCAGCAGATGCCCGGTATGGCGATGGAGGATCCCAACAATCTGTTGATGCAAAACCCCGATGGCACTTTTCGCGAGGCGGGGGAAACAGCGGGCATTTCCAGCCTGCACCGGGGTCGGGGCGCGGCGCTTGCTGATTTCAACAATGACGGGCGCTTGGATCTGGTCGTGGTCAACCGGCGCGCACCGCTTGAAGTTTGGCAGAATAACAGCGCCGGCGACGGGAATTGGCTGAGCGTCACCTTGCGCCAGCCGCCGCCCAACACAGATGCCATCGGCGCATGGATAGAGGTGGACGATGGCAAGACGATCCAGTCTCGCGAAGTCACCATCGGTGGTGGCCATGCGGGCGGTTTGCTGGGCCCGCAGCATTTCGGGCTAGGCGATGCAGTTGACATCCGGGTGCGGGTCAGATGGCCGGGATCACGCTGGAGCGATTGGCAATCAATCGCTCCAAACGCCCATGTTATGCTCAGTCGAACTTCAGACGGTTTCGACTTGAGCGAGTAGCGTGAAAGGTCAGAGACCGCCGGTCCTCGCGGCGCCAAATGACCGTCGGCGGCAGCGCCACCGTCCAGGAAAACAGCCATAATTATCCAGGTGTCGCCGCCTCATCTCGCGGGGATGCTGTCTACGCGTTGCGAAGTTATGCCCAAGACTACCCAAACGGATTGCCGGATTGACTTATCCGAGTAATTTACTCAGATTTATCATCAATAGCCAGCCACCGAATCCCGGGGCGAGCCATAAACGCAGACTGCTGAAAGGAGTGCGCAGATGGAACTCGTCCACGTGACCGCCGAAGACACCGTATCGGACTGGCGTGAAACCATGAGAGTTGCGGTCGATCTGAGCTTGCCGAACCCGTTCAACATCGAATGGTTGATCGACCGGACCGAGACCGGGGAATGGGAAGGGATGTGGTGGTGAACGCTGCCAGTGAAACGGCGATCCAGCCCGACAAGAGGCCGCCGATGTACGACGCAACTGACTTGACGAAAGGCGGTCACCTGGCCCGGATCAAACTGGAGGATCAGCTATATACGCTGCGCATCACGCGGGCGGGCAAGCTGATACTAACGAAATGAAGGGGACAAAGCCGATGCGTGGTGGTGCGCCAGTTGGCTATGTCACCGAGCTGGAACCCATCGAGGCAGGGGCCGTCCTGTACCTTCGCCTTTGGTGCGATGGCCCCGAGTCCCAGGCGCAGGTGTGGAATGACTTCGCCGTTGCCCTTGGACCCAAGCATGGCCGGAAAGCCCTGGAATCGTTTGAGAGGCTGTGCGATCTATGCGTCCGCCATGGACGTCGACCATTGATGCGCCATCATGTGACCTGCAAATGCCTTGGCGCCGACGAGTCGTGTTTTGCAAACTTCGTCGGCTATGCCAGCGAAGGCGAACGCGAAGACGCTCTTCTGATCGCGACCACGATCGTGCGGCCCGACATGGCACCGTCTCTTGTCGGTCTTGCACAGGAATTTGGCCTCGCGCTTCGGCGGATGACACTCAAAGCCAATCCGCCCATCAGCAAATCCGCAACCCTTCACTAAAAAGGGCAGTGCGCCATCAAGCCAAAGCCGCGTCATAGTCTGCAACAACCTCTACCCAAGCGCCTCGTCGCAGCGGCGGCAGACCCCAACATGCGTGTGGGCGCCTACATCGGGCAGGATCTTCCAGCAGCGGTGGCACTTCTCGCCCTCGGCTCGCTCAAAGACCACACCAACGCCCTCAACCTCGGGCATCCGAAATGCCTCTGCCGGGGCCGGATCGCTGGTCACCGATATTCCGGAGGTGATGCAGATGTCGTCAAAGGCGATGGTTTTGAGCACCGCCTCGGTCTCGGCACTCACGTGAACGACAGGGGCCGCTTCAAGCGATGCACCGATCACCTTGTCCGTCCGCTGAACCTCCAGCGCACCGGTCACAACACGCCGGACCCGACGGATCGCAGTCCATTTCTCGGCCAGTGCATCGTCACGCCATGCCGCCGGGGTTTCCGGGATGTCGGTCAGATGGACCGAGCTGTCGTCGCCCGGGAACCGCTCCAGCCAGACCTCTTCCATCGTGAAGACAAGGATTGGAGCCAGCCAGGTGGTCAGGCGGTGGAACAACAAATCCAGGACCGTCCGCGCCGCACGCCGCCGTTCGGTATCACCATCGCAATAAAGCGCATCCTTGCGGATGTCGAAATAGAACGCGCTCAGATCCACTGTGGCGAAGGTAAAGACGGCGGAAAACACCCCCTGAAAGTCGAACGATTGGTACCCCGCGCGCACAACCTGATCGAGTTCCGCCAATCGGTGCAGCACCCAGCGTTCCAGTTCCGGCATGTCGGCCGGCTCCACCCGGTCAGCTTCGGAAAAGTCGGCGAGCGAACCCAGCATGAACCGCATGGTGTTACGCAGGCGGCGGTAGCTGTCGGCGGTGCCTTTCAGGATCTCGGGGCCGATCCGCTGGTCGGCGGTGTAATCGGTCTGCGCCACCCAGAGCCGCAGGATATCTGCGCCGTACTGTCTCACAACCTCATCCGGCACGATCGTGTTGCCCAATGACTTGGACATCTTCATACCCTTCTCGTCGAGCGTGAAGCCATGCGTGACGACGTTCCGATAGGGCGCGTGCCCTGTCGTACCGACCGATTGAAGAAGGGACGAGTGGAACCAGCCGCGGTGCTGGTCGGTGCCTTCCATATAGACATCGGCGATGCCATCCTCGGTGCCATCGTCGCGGTCGCGCAGGGTGAAAGCGTGGGTTGATCCGGAATCGAACCAGACATCCAGAATGTCGGTCACCTGATCGTAGTCATCCGGGTTATAGTCGTTACCCAGGAACCGTTCCTTTGCACCGTCCTCGTACCAGGCGTCGGCCCCTTCAGCCTCGAACGCCTCAACGATCCGTTGATTGATCTTTGGATCCCGCAGCAGGAAATCCGGATCGGTCGGCAGCGCGCCCTTTTTGGTGAAGCAGGTCAGCGGCACGCCCCAGGCCCGCTGGCGACTGAGCACCCAATCGGGCCGCGCCTCGATCATGGAATAGAGCCGGTTGCGCCCGGATTTCGGGGTCCAGTTGACATTGTCGATCTCGGTCAGGGCCCGCTCGCGGATGGTGGTCCCATGCGCGTTCTGGCCGTCGCCCACCGGTTTGTCGATGGCAGCAAACCATTGCGGCGTGTTGCGATAGATGACGGGGGCCTTGGACCGCCAGGAATGGGGATAGCTGTGCTTGATCTTGCCCCGGGCCAGCAGCCCGCCGACCTCGACAAGCTTGTCGATGATGGCAGCGTTCGCATTCCCTTCCTTACCGTTCGGCTTAAGGATTGCTTTACCGCCGAAGAATGGCAGGTCATCGCGGAACCGACCATCGGGATTGACGTTGTAGGTGATGACGTCTTCGAGCATGCCCAGGTCGCGGTAGAGCTCAAACTCCTCCATCCCGTGGGACGGAGCGCAGTGGACAAAACCGGTCCCCTCCTCGTCGGTCACGAAATCGGCGGCGCGGAAATCGCGGATCTGATCCCATTCGCCTGCTGAATCAGCCGATCCGTTCAGCGGGTGGGTCAGCTTTATCTTGGCCAGATCATCTTGAGTGACATCGCAAAGGCGGCGATACATCGTCTCATCCAGTCGCGCCCGGCTCATCACGTCGGCAGCGAGTTTGTCCGCCAGAATGTAACGGTCCCCGATCCTTGCCCAGCACTCTTCAGGTCGACCGGTGATCTCATAGAGACCGTACGAAATGTCTTCCCCATAAACGACAGCCTTGTTCGAGGGCATCGTCCACGGTGTCGTAGTCCAGATCACCACAAAGGCGTTGTCGAGCGTCACATCGCCGGTCTCAACCACTCGAAACTTCACCCAGATCGTAAAGCTTTCCTTGTCATGATACTCGACCTCCGCTTCGGCCAGCGCCGTCTGTTCAACGGGCGACCACATCACGGGTTTTGAGCCCTGATAAAGCGTGCCATTCACCAGGAACTTCATGAATTCCTCGGCGATCACGCGTTCGGCATGGAAATCCATCGTGAGGTACGGATCCGCCCAGTTCCCGGTGATGCCAAGGCGTTTGAATTCCTCGCGCTGGATGTCGACCCAGCCTTCGGCAAATTTCCGGCATTCGGCGCGGAAGTCGTTGATTGGGACCTCATCCTTATTCTTGCCCTGCTTGCGGTATTGCTCTTCGATCTTCCATTCGATCGGCAGGCCGTGACAATCCCATCCTGGCACATAGCGGCTGTCGTAACCCATCATCTGGTGCGACCGAACGATCATGTCCTTGATCGTCTTGTTCAGCGCGTGGCCGATATGCAGATGCCCGTTGGCGTAGGGCGGACCGTCATGAAGGGTGAAGGGCTCGCGGCCCTGCTTTTCGCGCAGGCGGTCATAGACGCCGATCCGTTCCCACCGGGCCAGCCAGTCAGGTTCGCGTCTGGGTAGCCCGGCCCGCATGGGGAAATCGGTCTTGGGCAGGTTCAGCGTGTCTTTATACTCGGGTGCGTCGGCGCTCATCTTTGGCGTCCCTCAGATACGGTCTGTTCTGGATCAGGTCGGTGCGTTTGGTCATACACCTTGGCCCGGCGTCTCAACGGATCAGAGCGCCGGGTTGATAATTCGAATAATGATCGCGAATGCGCGCAACATGACGCGGGTTATAGGGCCGGTCCTAAGGGGTAACAAGCCCCCTGCCCCGACGCGATTTCAGCCGAAAGACAGCCCTGCTTCGGGGTCGCGCAAGGCCTGCAGGCGCCGCGCTGCATGGATCGCGAATTTCTGAACCATGACCTTGCGGCGGGCCGGTTTTAGCTTGTCTTCTTCGGCCATCCGCACGATCTCGGCATCATAGCTGTCGGCAATCATCAGGCCGGTTTCAAGCGGCAGCAGCTCTGTTGGAAAGGCATCGTCCACCGCCCAAAAGAAGCGGTCGCACCATTCCAGATATCCCTGCCATTTGTGATCAGACTGGTAGTCGGCGCGGGACGATTTGCATTCAACGACCCAAAGCTCGCCCTTCGGACCAAGCGCCAGTACATCGACACGCAGGCCACGGGACGGAACAAACTCATCGATGCACACCATGCCGTGGCTCGAAAGGTGTCGCATGACGCCCCGGGCCAGTATCTGGCCGGGCAGCAGATCTGTCTGTGCGGGTTCCGAAAATAACATGCTCCGAATATGAACAATCCATGAACATTTGCAAGCAACGAACGGCCCTTGACATAATACCATATGGTATCCCATAAATGATACCGAAAGGTTTTATTATGGAGGTATTGATGCTCAAACAGCTGACCGTGACACTCATGCTGACCGGTCCGGCCGCTGCCCAGCCGGAAATCACGCTGGTCTCGCCCGATGCTTGGGACTTTGAAACGACGCCGGAAGGTGTGGGATTTGCCGCGCTGGACGGCGATCGATTTGCGGAGCCCTACAGCGCCATGGTTCGCCTGCCCGCTGGCACGGTCAGCCCGCTTCACCTCAAATCGGCGGACATGATCGGGGTCATGATCGAGGGTACGATGACCCATACGCGGGCCAATCAACCGGCCGAACCCATTGGACCCGGTGCGTTCTACCGAATCCCAGCAGGACTCGCGCATGTATCATCATGTATCTCTGACGTGCCCTGTGTCACTTTCCTCTATCAAGATGGCGCGTTCGACTTCGTGCCGATTACGCAATGACCGCGCTGCAACCGGCCTTTCGGGCCCTCGCCGATCCCACCCGAAGAGATATCCTGCGTCTGCTTAGCGCATCGGACATGACGGTCGGCCAAGTCGCGGGCAAGTTCCAGATGACCCGGGCAGCCGTGAAAAAGCATCTGGTCATCCTGGAAGAAGGCGACCTGATCGCCACCCGACGATCCGGACGCGAGACAATCAACAGCCTCAATGCGCAGGCGCTGCGCCCCGTCTTTGACTGGATCGGTTACTTCGACCGGTTCTGGGATGACCGCCTGTCCGATCTGAAATCCACACTCGAAAATGGGGAGACCCCGGAATGACCACCCAAACGATCCGCAAATCCATCTTTCTGGCGGCCGACCCGACAAAGGTCTGGGATCACCTGACCAAATCCGAACTGCTGGAAAAGTGGTTTCACCCATCCGAAGCTGATCTGGCCGAGGGGGAGGAATACACCCTGCTTGCTGAACGCGGCGGCGACCGCATGTGTTGGGGTAAGGTCGAGGCGATGGATCCCGTGACCTACATGAGATGGGCCTTCACGGTGAAACCGCTCAACGGCCACATGACTCATGTCGAATGGCGGCTCGCCCCGGTCAATGGCGGGACAAGCCTGACGCTCGAACACTCCGGATTGCCCGACGGAGCCGAGCGGTTCGGTCTGGTTCTGGCTCTCGATGAGGGCTGGCATGGCTTCGTGGGTGCCTTGCAGAAACTGGCGAACCAGGGCTGAGCGAACCGCCGGCGGCGCAAGCCGCCGCCGACCCATTCATTGTGTTGTCATCGCCTTCGTCACGACGAAGGGCTTGCTTTCGATCAGATTGAGGTACTTGCGCAGGCGAACGTCCGGCGGCAGAGCGGTGCGATCATCGCACAGTTCTTGCTGGACCAGCTTGGCTTCTGGCGTGAAGGGGACACCGCAGCTCTCGAACACCTCTTGCGGCAGATAGACAACGTGGCGGCGCAGTGTCACAGCCAGGCTGCGCTCGACAGGCCGAAACTTGGCCTCGCCACCCTCGTTGACCCACGCCTCACTGGTTTCGATCAGTGAAGCGCTTACGGTGCAAACCCGCTCGCCTAATGCCATAGAGCGGGCCATCAGGCACTCGCAATCTTCTGGGTTCTGATAGGTGAATTCGTTGCTCATCAGGCTGGACGCGCTGCCAACAAAGGTCAGGCCGCTGCTGCGCACCACATCTTCGGCCTTTTTCGCTTCGAGCAGCCCCATCTGCTCGGCCAACTCCGCGGACCAAGCGACAATCCGTTGCGCGCGGTTGAAATAGAATTCGGATTTCGGAACGTTTTCCAACACGTCCGCGGACACAACCGCATTGCAGATGCGCGAAATCGAGCCGCGCTCGTTGGGCAGCACTACAATATCGCCCGCCGAAAGTGGTTCAGCCTCGACCGGGCGGGCAAAGGCGTTGGCCGCGATGATGTCCTTTCGGGTAATATCGCTGATCAAGTAGTACGCAGCACCCCCGATCACCATGAAAACTGCGGCGATCTTGATTTCTCTCCAAAACATCGGACTGGCTACTTGGAGCAGCAGATTTTGCCACCGCACGGAAAGTGTGTGCTTGGGCATTTGGGCGGATCATCCTGAGCAGAGGCGCTGGCAGCGACAAGGCTCAGAACAACAACAAGACGTTTCATTCATTGCCTCCGAATCAAAAAAACTTTTTGAATAGAACGACGTTACCACAATAACGCGAAGCCGGCAGGTAAGGAGAACCTTGCCCATGTGCCGTCGGCAAAGCATGGTGCGGAAGTGAGCATTGAGGGAGAGTAATTGTGCCTTTCGATCTTTGGCTGGCCTTTGTGGCCGCCTCCACTGCGTTGCTTTTGATACCCGGTCCCACGGTTCTTCTCGTCCTCAGCTACGCTCTGTCAAAGGGGCGCAGCGTCGCCGTCGCTTCGGCCGCTGGCGTGGCCGTTGGGGATCTCATCGCAATGACGGCATCGCTTGCCGGTCTGGGCGCGCTGGTTCTTGCATCGGCCACATTGTTCACTGTCCTGAAATGGGCGGGCGCGGTCTATCTTGTCTGGTTGGGATACAAGCTCATCCGGTCCGCACCGACCAAGGGCCTTTCTATCCCAAGCACCGATGTAACCGCCCGCGGGGTATTTGGGCACACCATGGCCGTGACAGCGCTCAACCCGAAATCCATCGCGTTCTTCATCGCCTTTGTGCCCCAGTTCATCAGGGCGGACGCACCGCTCATGCCACAATTCAGTATCCTGATCGCAACGTTCGTGGCCCTCGCCGCCCTGAACGCGCTGGCCTATGCCATGCTGGCGGATCGGATGCGCGTGATGGTGGGCCGCCCCTCTGTCATCACGTGGCTGACGCGCGCGGGTGGGGCCACGCTGATCGGCATGGGCGTGCTAACCGCAACGTTGCGCCGCGCGACTTCGGCCTAGGCGGAGGCGATCAGCCGGTCGATGGCATCCTCGTCAAGCTCGCCCAGAACGACCTTGCGCCCTATGACCAGCCCGGGTGTGGCGAAGATGCCTAGCCTTTTGGCGGCGGCTTCGCTCTCCATGAGCCGTTCGGCAACCGCTGCACCGCCCATGTCGGCCATCAACCGGGCACCATCGAGGCCCGCGCTGGCGGCCACTGACCCCATGTGCCTCGCCGTTGGACGGAAGGACGCCTGCACCAGCGCCCGCTGAAACGGCGCATACTTGCCCTGGAGGTCCGCCGCGACGCCCGCCTTTGCGGCAATCACCGAAGACGGGCCAAGCAGTGGCAATTCGTGCCAGCGCAGATGCATCCGGGTCTGATCCCGCGCCGCCATGCGTACGGTCAGACCGCGGCAGAACGGACAGAAGAAATCCGAGAAAACAGCAACGGGTGCGTGTCCATCTAGCACCGGACCAAACAGCACATCGTCCAAGCGGCGCGCAGGCAACGGCGGGGTGGTTTCAAGGCCCGCAGCTTGATCCAGACCCATGAAAACGGCATCCGAGGCAGACCCGCTGAACCCGCCGGCAACCGCCGATTGCCAACCGGGCGCACCGCGGATCGGTTCGAAGTCTAAACGTGGCCCGACCACCCCAAATCGCTGCCAGGCCGCGGCCAGAATAAACAGCCCGCCGCCCAACATCAGGATCCTACGTCGGTTCCGCCGCATGCTTCCTCCTATTTCACTTGCCATCCCGCGATCCATTCGTATTTCCTGCGCGCGGTCAACTGATCAGGAGCGTACATGCAACCGCGCAAAGCCACCGTGCAGGATTACATCCGCACCATCGTCGATTTCCCGCATGAAGGTATCATGTTTCGCGACGTGACAACCTTGTTTGCCGATCCGCGCGGGTTCCGGATGGCCATCGACCAGATGCTGCATCCCTATGCCGGCATGCGGATCGACAAGGTGGTCGGGCTTGAGGCACGCGGTTTTATCCTGGGCGGCGCTATCGCACACCAACTGTCGATCGGGTTCGTTCCGATACGCAAGAAAGGCAAGCTGCCAGGGGCCACGATCAGCCAGGCCTATACACTCGAATACGGCGAGGCCGTGGTGGAAGTGCATGACGACGCCATCGATGCGGGCGAAAAGGTTCTGCTGGTCGATGACCTGCTGGCCACGGGCGGCACAGCCGAAGCTGGTATCAAGCTGGTCGAGCGTCTGGGCGGCGAGATCATAAGCTGTTCGTTCATCATCGACCTGCCGGATCTAGGCGGGCGAAAGCGGCTCGAGGGCCTTGGGATGGACGTCCAGGCCCTCTGCGCGTTCGACGGGGAGTAAGTCAGGCCTGAAGTTCGGCGAGCACCTCTGCCAGAATGTCCATCCCTGAACCCCAGCCCTGGTCCAGACCGGCCATCGCGCCCGCAAAACAGTCAATCTCGGCCTGGCTCGCCTCGTACGGCTGCCATGTGAGGCGCAGTTTCGTCTGATCGCCGTCTGGTTTAAACGTGACCGTGGTCAACAGAACACGCGGCCAATCGGGCATCATCGGGTTGGCTGAGACGGTCCAGTTTTCGTCCGTCATCGAATGCAGCCAGACCAGTTTTTCCGGCTCGATCACCTCGAGATACTCCATCCGCTCGCGTTGACCGCCATTGCCCCACTTCATCTCGTTGCGCCAGACGCCGCCCGGCTTGACTGACAATTCATGAACGATCGTTTCGACATTCGGCCCATACCAACGGGCCAGAAGCGTAGGGTCAGTCCAGGCACGCCAAACCAGCTCTCTCGGGGCGTCAAAAACCCGCTCAAGGACAAATATAGTTGAGTCAGTCATTGCCGGGTCCTTTCCCATCAGCTTTCTTCAATTCATCGAGCAGGCTGTCGAGTTCATCGAACCGGATCGCCCAATAGTCGCGAAAGACTTCCAGCCACCGCACAGCATCAGCCATCGGCTCGGCCCTCAGACGAGCCGGACGCCGCTGTTTGTCGATGGCCCGTTCGATCAATCCGGCCTGTTCAAGCACCTTCAGATGCTTTGAGATGGCCGGCTGGCTCATCGCAAAGGGTTTTGCGAGCTCGCTGACCGGCGCATCGCCTTTTACCAGGTGTTGGAGGATGGCGCGCCGGGTCGGGTCGGCCAGGGCGGCAAAGACCGAATTCAGGGCATCGCTATCATAACCGGTTAGTTCCATAACTACTCGGTTATCATATTCATGAGATTCCGTCCATCCTTCATGTCTTGCCCCCGCCCTGACAAGCCCCTAGGTTGAACGACGGCGGGTTCTGCCCTTCTCGTAGCAGGTTGCATTCCGGTGGCCTTAAGCAATTCCGAGGGAGCTGGCTCTGGCCGGGTCGTGGCTCGGTTACCTGGCGCCCACCTGTATATACAGGTCCTCGGGAATGAGAGAACCGTACGGCTGTGGTGGTCCCGTCACCTTCCCTGCATCGATGCACAGACAGCGTTCGCGCGGCGCAATTGTGCACACTGCCTCACTGCCTAAATGCGGGTTAACGCAATCAGAAAGGAGAGCGCAATGTCACTCCGACCCGTACTTGAGACCCGCCAGGCTGTTCCCACGATGGAAGGCGCCGGCGTCAAACTGCACCGTGCCTTCGGCTTTCAGGATCCCAGCGAGCTGGATCCCTTCCTGCTCTTTGATGATTTCCGCAACGAGCGGCCAGAAGATTACGCCCAAGGCTTTCCCTGGCATCCGCATCGGGGCATCGAAACCATCACCTATGTCCTGAACGGCACCGTCGAACACAGCGACTCGTTGGGCAATACCGGCACGCTTGGCGCAGGCGACGTGCAATGGATGACAGCCGGTTCCGGCATTCTTCACCAGGAAATGCCGCATGGAAACGGCCGCGGCCAGATGCACGGTTTTCAACTGTGGGGCAATCTACCGTCGAGCCAGAAGATGACCGCGCCGCGCTATCAGGATGTCACGGCAGGAGACATACCAGAGGTTATCGATGATGACGGGACCAAGGTGCGGATCATCACGGGCGAGTTCTGGGGCAAGACCGGACCGGTAGACGGGATCGCCGCCGATCCGCAATACCTTGATGTGACGGTACCCGCCGGCGTCAAGAAAACGTTCAGGATCGACACGTACCGTCGTGCCTTCGCCTACGTTTTTGAAGGGGCGGGCGCGTTTTCGGATGCCGCGGCGCCGGAAGGCGTGCTGCTCGAGAAAGAGTATCAGGGCCAAGAACTCAACATCCGCGACCTGTCGGGCGACCGTACCCTGATCCGGTTCGGCAGCGGTGACGAGGTCACCGTTCAGGCGGGCGAGAACGGTGTCCGGTTTCTGCTGATCTCAGGCGCACCGATTGCCGAGCCTGTCGCGTGGCACGGGCCGATCGTCATGAACACGCGGAACGAGCTGATGCAGGCCATGGCTGACCTGCGAAACGGAACGTTCATCAAAAGCGCGCACTAAGGCGCTGCACCCCCAACAAATCCGTCAAATTGGATTTGTTGGGGGAATGTTAATGGCTGCTCGCCCATCTTAACGGTGGGAAATGGGATGAGTATGCCATGCATGGGCTGATCAATCGGGCAATTCAGTGCTTTGTCACTGACAGCTACGGCACCGAACGGTGGACCGAAGTAACGCAACTTTCCGACCTGGGATTTCAGGAATTCGAGGCGATGCTGAGCTACGACGCGGCGCTGACACCCCGCGTTCTGGATGCGGTTGGCGAAGTGCTGAACAGACCCCGGTCTGAAGTCATGGAAGATCTGGGTACCTACCTTGTTTCTCATCCCAACGTCGAAGCGTTGCGGCGGCTTTTGCGTTTCGGCGGCGTGACCTTTGTTGAGTTCCTCCACTCGCTCGACGACCTGCCCGATCGGGCCCGGCTGGCCGTGGCCGATCTCGAGTTGCCACGCATCGCCCTGAGGGAACATGGTCGCGGCAGCTTCACCCTGGAATGCGACAGCCCGATCGCGGGTTATGGATACGTCATGATGGGTATTCTGCGCGTCATGGCCGACGATTATGGCACCCTCGCCCTGCTTGACCATCAGGGCAGCGGCGAAGGGGTTGAAACCGTTTCGATCGCGTTGATCGAGACCGAATTCGCCGAAGGACGCAGCTTTGATCTGGGGGCGCGCGCCGTATGATACCTTGTTCGCGAACCCAATGCGAAGATCTGAGCCGGATCCTCGATGCGTTTTGCCCCATGCATTTGGTGTTGGACCAATCCGGGAAGGTCATGCACGCAGGCCCGACCCTGCAGAAACTGCGCCCGGATACGCCTTTCGAAGGTCGGGAATTCTTTGAGATCTTCTCGCTCAAGCGCCCGCGCGATCTCCGCAAGATTGAAGATCTGAGGCAAGTCGCCGGGACCAAGCTGCACATGCAGTTGCGCGACACGCCGCAAACCGAATTAAAGGGCGTTCTGGTTCCCGGGCTGGCGCAGGATCAGATCATCATGAACCTCTCATTCGGGATTTCGGTCGTCGACGGCGTACAGGATTATAGCCTGACAAGTGCCGATTTTGCCCAGACCGACCTTACGATCGAGATGCTGTACCTCGTTGAGGCGAAATCGGCCGCGATGGAAGCGTCGCGCAAGCTCAACCTGCGGCTTCAAGGCGCCAAGATCGCGGCCGAGGAACAAGCGTTTACAGATACGTTGACGGGCCTCAAGAACCGCCGGGCGATGGATCATGTCATGGCGCGGCATATCGAGTGGAACACGCAGTTCACTCTGATGCATATCGACCTCGACTGGTTCAAGGCCGTCAATGACACGCTCGGGCATGCCGCGGGCGATCACGTGTTGCAGACTGTTGCGCGTGTCATGGTCGAGGAGACGCGCGACAACGATACCGTCGCGCGGGTGGGCGGCGATGAATTCGTCATCCTGCTGCCCAACACGCCCAACGACCAGGCGGTCGAAGCAATTGGTCACCGGGTCATCGAGCGGCTTTCGGTGCCGATCGCGTTTCAGGGACATGAGTGCCGGATTTCCGCCAGCATCGGTTCGGCGGCGTTTCGGCCTGGCTGCGATCTGGATGTCGCTACGATCCTCGAAAACGCCGACATCGCCCTCTACGCGTCCAAGCATGCCGGTCGGGCGCAGATGACCTTCTACAGGCCCGACTTGCGCAACAACAACCAGAACCTCGCCCCTCCCTCCGGACGAGAGGATTTGCCCAAAACCGCCTGAGGTGGCTGGCAAAGAAAGCCCCGTGTGCGTGGATCGCCTAACAAGCAAGCGGCGGCACTGGTCACGATTATTTTGCCTGGGCAAATACCAAATCGCCGAGCGTCGTGTCGAATGCTGTTCGGTCCCAGATATTGAGACTCAAGCTCCGCATCACACGCCCCAATCCTATGTCGACTTGGGCCGCGCTACGCGTCGGTTCAAAAAAACGTGAGCGCGGCTATCCGGGCAGTGGCGTGCGGGCGCACCGAATTGCGGGCGAATTTCAACGATCTATTCCAGGAGAAGGGGAAAGTGGCAGCCCGTAGGGGAATCGAACCCCTCTTTCCAGGTTGAAAACCTGGCGTCCTAACCGATAGACGAACGGGCCACTTTTACCGTGAGCGCTCAGATAGGCAATCCGCGCGGCACGCGCAAGTGAAAAATCAGCCAGCCGAGCGCCGCGCCGCGACGTCCTAATCTCATGCGGGCGCGGCGTCCTCGAGCTTCAGTTGCACGCTCTGCCGCCCCTTGAAGACATTGATGTCGAGCCGCCCCACCAGGTGGAATGGGGCACCGCCATGGGCTTCGATCGCGGGACCCAGCGGGCCTTCGAATGCGCCGAACGCGATCCCGTCCATCCGCGCGCCACCCGGCGCACCGAAACTGATCTTGAGATGTGCCTCGCCAACGCGGCGGGCATGATGGATCCGCATGTCACCGAAGGCAAAGCGGGGTCCTGGCGCCCCTGCTCCGAATGGCCCCGCCTGTTCAAGCTGCTCGACCAGTTCGACCGTTGCAGCTGCGGGCATCAGCACGCCGTCGCATCGCAGATCGGTTGGCCCCAACCTGTCTGCCCCTTGCCTTGCCAGCAGTTCGGTCAGCCGCTCCATCGCAGCCTCGATCTGGTCTTCGGCTACGGTCAAACCGGCGGCCATCTTGTGCCCCCCGCCTTTCAGCAGAAGCCCCTCGGCAGCAAGGCGTTGGATCGGCGCACCCAGATCGATACCCACCACCGAACGGCCTGACCCTTTGCCGATCCCATCTTCGATCCCGATGACGATTGCGGGGCGGTCCGACATTTCCTTCAGGCGAGACGCAACAATCCCCACGACGCCCGGATGCCAACCCGCGCCTGCGGCCCAGACCAGCGGGGCGTCCAGTCCGCGCGTTTCGGCCTGAACCAGTGCCGCATCGCGCACCGATCGTTCGATATCACGCCGTTCCGCGTTCAGCGCATCCAGCCGCTCGGCCAGCGCAGCGGCCTCATGCGGGTCGGCGGTTGCCAGCAGCCGCGCGCCCAGATCCGCCGCCCCGATCCGGCCCCCTGCATTGATCCGCGGACCAAGAACATAGCCCAGATGATAGGCCGATGGGGTCGTGTCGATCCGCGCGGTATCAGCCAGTGCCGCAAGTCCGATACGCCCACGCTGCGCCATGACCCGCAAGCCCTGCCGGACGAATGCCCGGTTGGCCCCGACAAGGGGCGCGACATCGGCAACCGTGGCAAGCCCCACGAGATCAAGAAAATCCATCAGGTCAGGGCCGGTCTTTCCCTCAACGCGCAATTGCCGCCCGGCTTCGACGAGCATCAGAAATACCACGCCCGCCGCACAAAGATGCGCAAGCGCACCGGTTTCATCCTGCCGGTTGGGATTCACGATTGCGTAGGCGTCAGGCAACGTCTCAAGCCCTAGGTGATGATCGAGCACGATCACATCCGCCGATTTGGCCGCAGCGATAGGACCGTGCGAAAGCGTCCCGCAATCGACGCAGACAATCAGATCATGCGAGGCGGCCAGTTCCGCCATCGCAGCCTCGTTTGGACCGTATCCTTCGTCGATACGGTCAGGCACATAGAGCGTCGCCCCCTGCCCCATATCGCGCAGCCATGACAGCAGCAGCGCAGCCGATGCACCGCCATCCACGTCATAATCAGCAAAAATCGCGATGCGCTCGCGGCGGTCGACGGCCTTCCGAAACCGGGCCGCCGCCTTTTCCATGTCGATCATGCTGCGCGGATCTGGCAGCAGGTCACGGACGGTGGGGGCAAGAAAGGTTTCGGCCTCAGCCGGGTCGACATCGCGACGTGCCAGCACCCGGCAGACGGCAACGGGCAACCCCGTGCGCTGCATCATCGCCTCGGCAGCGCGCGCGATCTCAAGCGGGGGGCCCACCCATTGCCGCCCCGTCAGTGACCGCTCCACCCCCAAAAAGGTCAACTGCTCGCTCCGTTCTTGTTTGGATGATGTGTATCAGCCGCCCCGCTGCGACCGCAATGGGGGCTCTACTGGCGCACAGCACCTTCGACGGCTGAGACGACATGGTCGACCGCTGCTGTCAGGGCGGCCTCGTCTTCGCATTCGGCCATCACACGGATCAGCGGTTCGGTTCCAGATTTCCGGATCAAAAGCCGCCCCTGACCTTCGAGCTGCGCCTGGGCTTCGGCGATGGCACCTTTAACCCTGTCCGCATCGAGCGGTGTCTGTCCAGCCGCGTAGCGCACGTTCTTCAAGAGCTGCGGCACTGGGTCGAACACGTGTAAAACCTCGCTGGCCGGTTTGCCGCTGCGCACCAGTTCAGCCAGGAACTGAAGCCCGGCCATAAGGCCGTCACCCGTGGTGGCATAATCGGTCATAACAATGTGACCCGATTGTTCGCCACCAAGGTTGAACCCCCCGTCGCGCATCCGCTCGACGACATAGCGGTCACCGACAGGCGTTCGCTCTAGGTTGAGCCCATGGCCCCCCAGATACCGCTCTAAACCCAGATTCGACATGACGGTCGCGACAAGGGCACCGCCTTTGAGCAAACCGTCCGCCGCCCATCGGGCCGCCATCAGCCCCATGAACTGATCACCATCCCCCACCCGCCCGTTTTCATCCAGCAGGATGACCCGGTCGGCATCTCCATCAAGGCAAATGCCCACGTCCGCGCCATGAGCCACAACCGCCTCAGCCGCGGTTTGAGGATGGGTCGAACCACAGCCGTCGTTGATGTTGTAACCGTTCGGTGCCGTCCCGACGGGTATCACGGTCGCGCCAAGTTCCCACAGCGCCTCTGGCGCGGTGCGATAGGCCGCGCCATTGGCGCAATCGATCACAACCTTCAGGCCATCAAGGCGCATCTGGCGGGGAAAAGAAGACTTCACCCGCTCGATGTATCGGAACCGGCCGTCGTCGATACGCTTGGCCCGGCCGATCTGCGGCGCTTCGACGGGTGTCACACCTTCAGTGACAAGCCGCTCGATCTCCTGCTCGACCGCGTCGCTCAGTTTGAAACCATCCGGTCCGAAAAACTTGATGCCGTTGTCGTCCGCCGGGTTGTGACTGGCCGAGATCATGACGCCCAGATCTGCCCGCATGGACCGCGTCAGTAGCCCAACCGCCGGCGTCGGAACCGGTCCAAGCAGCAGGACGTTCATGCCAGTGCTGGTCAGCCCGGCCGTCAGGGCGTTTTCGAACATGTAGCCCGACAGCCGGGTGTCCTTGCCAATCACAACCCGATGCACGCCCAGACTGTCCGGCTTGAAGTACCGGCCCACGGCGGCGCCGATGCGCAGCGCCATCTCGGCTGTCATGGGATGTTGGTTGGCCTTGCCGCGAACGCCGTCCGTACCAAAGAGCTTTGTCATGGTGATCCTATTGCCATGCTGGCCCGCCAAAGAGCAATGGCTTGCCGTGTGTCGGCGACATCGTGAACACGAACCACCTGAGCGCCATGCGCTACTGCGGCCAGCCCAACTCCCACCGAGCCGGGCATGCGGGCTGCCTTATCCCGGGCCCCGCCAATTCTACCGATGAACCCCTTCCGCGATGCACCAAGCAGGATGGGCACACCAAGACCGTGGAACAGGCTGAGACGGCTGAGCAGCGCGAGATTATGGGCCTCGGTCTTGCCAAACCCGATCCCCGGATCAGCAATGATTTGACTTCGAGGAATTCCAATTTCGACCAAATGCGCAATGCGGCTGTCGAGAAAGTCGTACACATCCAGAAGAACGTCGTCGTATTTCGGATTGTCCTGCATCGTTTCGGGTGCGCCCTGCGCATGCATGACGCAAACCGGCGTGCCGTGGCGGGCGCATAACCGGGCAAGATCGGGATCGTAGGCAAAGCCCGACACATCGTTCACGATATCCGCACCAACAGCAATCGCGGCTTCGGCCACGGCGACCTTGCGGGTATCGATCGAGATTGGCCGACCAAGGCCCGCATCGCGCAACACTGCAATCACCGATTGGGTACGCCGAATTTCTTCGTCGACCGCGACCGTCTCAGCGCCGGGCCGGGTGGATTCCCCACCCACGTCAATCAAGTGGGCGCCATCCCGCGCCATGCCAAGAGCATGATTCACTGCGTCGTCCGTGTCGACATATGCTCCGCCATCCGAAAAGCTGTCGGGCGTTGTGTTCAGGATCCCCATCAGGACCGGGGCCGAGAAATCGAGGCCAGAGATCGCGGATCTGGGTTTGACGAGGGCATCCAAACCCTCCGGGCCCACCGATTGCACATCGATTATTCTGGACAAGGCATCGCGTTGCAGCACCTCGACATGCGTGAACCACGCCCACCCTCCGGCCAGCAAAAGCGCCCCCTCCGGCCGTGCAGGGCCGACCTGCGGGATGGGCCTGAGATACGTGCTCATTTGAGCGGAATGCGCACCTGCCCCACCCCCATGATGCGCAACGGAACGGATGCGTTTGCCGGTGGCTCAGCCCCGATGACGAGCATTTCCTGCGCATCGAAAGTCGCCGCGAACCATGCCGCCAGCGCAACAGCATCGCACGGCTCAGCCGACGGGCCATCGACCGCATCAAGCACGATCTTCGATGGGGCCCAGACACTGATCTGCCCGTTCTTCATAGCCCAATCAAGCTCGGTGCGGGTGCCAACAACCATGCAACGCTGATCCTGCGCTGCAAGCACCCAGGCATTTTGTTCGATGGCAAGCAGATCGATCCTTCGCTGAGCCATCGGGTGCGCCGACGGGGGCGCGGCAACGTCTGCGGCACCCACGCAAAAGATAAGCGGCCGCCCCGATTGCTCCAACTGGTCGATCCAGTCCGACAAGAGCGGTGACACAATCGCCTCGTTGGACAGATAGACGAGTTCAGGGTGCGGCACGTCGGGCGATTCCACCGGGGCAACCGCGGCGCGGCTGCGAACGATTTCAACGCCCAAGGCTCCGGGGCCCCGATCAAGCTTTTCGACCCGCACAAAGGCCCGCATCGCCTGCGGTTCAAGAAGGATCAGTTCGGCCACCCGGTCGGCCAGTGTTTCGAGGAGGTTCAGCCGCTCTTCAGTCAACGCCAGATCGATCGCCTCGGTCACACGGTCATAGCTGAGTATCCGATCCACGTCGTCATCAACGGGCGCCGTGACCGGACGCACCTCGACCACGATGTTGAACCGGATCCGCTGGGTGATCCCACGTTCGGCCTGAAACGCGCCGATCTCGACGCTGACAACATGATCTCGCACCGAAATCCGATCTACGGGCGCATCGGCCGTTGCCTCCGCACGCTCGGACGGATGGGAAAACGCAAGATGGATCTCAGAGGCCATGGCTCAATCACCCAAGGTTTTAGTGCGAGCCTTCTAGCGCCGCATCGTCAAGAGCGACAGGCGGAAAGGCGGCATCTGCCGTGTCAGAAACGGCAGACCCTACTTAGAAGCGGTCCGGTAGGTGTGGCGATAAAAGATGTGCTTACCAATGCGGGCGGTGCGGGTGTAGATCCTGCTCCAACGCGGGCGCACTGCGGTCGTGTGGTAGTGGGTGGCACCGTTCGTCAGTTCCGGCGCCTTGTCATCCAACACGGCCCGCGCGACCTTGGCCACGCGATCAAAAGCACGAGGTTCATGGATCCGCTCAGCCAGCCCGTCGCAGGTATAGGTGAATTGGCAACGGTAACGCTCACCGGTTCCCTGATTTACAACACCACAGACCGTCGCGGGAAAACGGGCGCTGTCCACCCGATTCATGATAACCTCGGCCACAGCGAATTGGCCACGCACGGTTTCGCCGCGCGCTTCGAAATAGAGCGCTTCGGCCAAACACTCCCATTGCCGACCGCCCTCTGCCACCGGCTGATTGTCGAGCCAGGCGAGCGACGGATTGAAGTTTGTACCAATATCTGGCGCCCGCAGCATGGCGCGCAAGCGCGATTGTGAAAGCGCGCTGAGGCCACGAGCCTCGGTTTGTCTCAGTTGATCGGCCAGCGCCTTGTGATCGTCAGAAGCGGACACAGGACCAGAAGCCGCAAAAATTGCGGCCAAGATAGCAGCAAGAATTACTCGCATGGAGCGCCCCAAGTATTACCCAATTCGTTGGCGTTTAAATAATTTTCAGGTTTTGGTCCAGTTCCCGAGCGCGCGAATGACCAAGCGTCGCAAAAAGATGCTGCCAAAAAATCAGGCAATGCTTTAATATCAGGGACCTAGCTGGCAGCCTCGGGCGCGATCTGATTTTCGATCGCAAGACGAGCGGCAGCCAGTCGTGCTACTGGAACACGAAAAGACGAGCAGCTGACATAGTCAAAACCGGCATCTCGGCAAAATGCGATTGATTCGGGGTTGCCGCCGTGTTCACCGCAGATTGACAGGGTCAAGTCCGGTCTTGTCTGCCGGCCGCGTTCTGACCCCAGCCGCAAGAGCTCTCCGACGCCCTCGATATCGAGGGTATGAAACGGATCCTCCGCGAAGACTTGCTGCCGAACATAGTCGGACATGAACCGTCCGGCATCGTCACGGCTGAGCCCGTAGGTCATCTGCGTCAGGTCGTTGGTGCCGAAACTCAGGAAACTGCAATGCTGTGCGATCTCGCCCGCGCGCAGGGCTGCCCGCGGGGTTTCGACCATCACACCCAGCCGGTATTCGAACCGGCTGCGCCGTTCGGTCCGCACGGCAGCGGCGACCGCATCGATACGGGTTTGCACCAGTTCGACCTCGCGCTTTGCACTCACCAGCGGGATCATGATCTCGGGTACAACCGGATCGCCGTCGCGGCTGGCTTCGATCGTGGCCTCGAATATCGCGCGGGCCTGCATTTCGTAGATCTCAGGGATCGTCACACCCAACCGGACCCCGCGCAGGCCCAGCATGGGGTTGTATTCCATCATCGCCTCGATCCGGCGGGTCACGTCCGACAACGGCAAACCAAGCGCCTCTGCCAGTTCACGCTGTCCGGTGCGATCGGTCGGCAGAAACTCGTGAAGCGGCGGATCGAACAGCCGGATACAGACGGGCTTGCCCTCCATGATCCGAAAAAGCTGGGTGAAATCATCGCGCTGAAGGGGCAACAGCCTGTCGAGGACGGTGCGCCGATCCTCTTCGCATTCGGCAAAGATCATCTCGCGCATCAACGTCAGACGGCCATCCTCAAAGAACATGTGCTCGGTCCGGCACAGGCCGATCCCCTGCGCATCGAAGTTGCGTGCGGTCTGGGCGTCGGCGGGCGTATCGGCATTGGCCCTGATATCGATATCGCGTACAGCATCCGCCCATTCCATCAATGCCTGAAAGGCGTCATCTTGCGCTGCCTCCAGCATTTCAGGCGCGCCCAGCAAAACCGTACCGCTGGTTCCGTCGACGGTGATCGTGTCGCCTTTGGAGATAACCCGACCGTCCCTTGCGATGATCAGCTTTTTCGACGTCCGGAACGTCATGTCGCTGACCCCTACCACACAGGGCAGGCCCATACCCCGGCCGATCACGGCGGCGTGGCTGGTGATGCCGCCCCGTTCAGTCAGAACCGCCTTGGCCGCGTGCATGCCACGGATGTCCTCGGGCGCGGTTTCGCGGCGGACAAGGATGCAAGGTTCGTTTCGTGCAGCACTTGCCTGCGCCTCGGTCGCCGAGAAGACGACCTTGCCGGTGGCAGCACCCGGGCTGGCGGCGATACCGCTGCCAATGACGTCACGCTTGGCACCCGGAGCGACCTGCGGATGCAGCAACTCGTTCAGCGCGCGCGGTTCGATCCGCATGAGCGCCTCTTCCTTCGGAATGATCCCCTCACGGGCCAGCTCGACCGCGATGCGTACCGCCGCGCGCGACGAACGGCTAACGCGGACGCCGTCGAGGATATGCAGCACTCCGTTTTCCACGGTGAATTCGACCTGCATCTCTTCGCGCAATTTCTCTCGCATCTGGCGGGCGTGTTGTTGCAGGGCACAGAAGATCTCCGGCACCAGCTCTTCGAGGGAGGGGCCACGGGGATCGCGCGTCAGGTAAAGGCTGTCGGAATCGCCCAAAAGCGCGTCGCGCCCCTGGCTCTGCCTCAGATACCGGCCTGTGATCTGTGGCAATCCGGTATCGGAATTGACCAGCTGCAAAACACCTGACCCGCTTTCACCGTGCCCCATGCCAAAGGCCATCTGCTGCACAATAAGGCCCAGACCGGCATCGACCGGAGCCCCTCTGGCCTGCCTTAGAAGACGGGCCGACGTCCCCTCCCACGCGCGGGCCATCGATTTCAGGACGGCCGAAAGCTGTTCGGCCCTGTCATCGGGAAACGCCTCATCAGTTTCATCTTCGTAGGCGCGCAGCGTATGGTTGAGCGCTTCTGCGCCGTCCCCTTCGACCGCGTCGAACATATCGGGATCTAGCCGGGCGACATGCACGGCATAGGACTGAACGAACCGGGTATAGAGGGTCGCGGCGGCATCGACACCAAGCGCGCCGCACAGGCTTTCGTACCGCATCCCGTTCATGCCGATGTTCAAAACGGCGCCCGGGCCGCCCCAGTCGGGATCTTCCGAAGACGGGCGCACGCATAACAGGGCCTCGTCCGGAAACTGTTCGAGAATCGCGTCGATATCCGGCAACTGCCCCTGTGCAATCCTGTGTACCGCATCGAAAGACAGCGCAACCGTTGTGGGCACCGGCAATTCGAGGCGGGTCAGACGCTGAAGGCACTTGGCCCGGCCGCCATGCGTGTGTGCTGCGATCGGCGCCTTGGGCGTAACAAGCGTGGTATGCGGATTATTCTGCACTGCGGCACCTTTCAAGTTGTCGGCAGAATAGGCGGTAAACGAAATGTGACAAGGGGATGAAATGGCTCTTGGCACCTACAGACCAATCTCCGGCAAGGAACAGATCGTCCCGGCCCACGCCGCTCGCGGTATTCGGCTGTAGCAGGCGGTTAACCTTCAATCCGGGTCAGATCCGCAACGCCCAGGCAGATCGAGCGGATCCGGCTGAGCAGGTTCAGCCGGTTCCGGCGAATTGTCTGGTTGTCGTCGTTGATCTTGACCGCCTCGAAAAACGCATCAATAGGGCCCCGCAGCCCCGCCATCGCGTGCATCGCCGTTGCGAAATCCTGCTGCTGCATCGCGGGATTGATCCGCGCCTCGGCAGCGTCGAGTGCGGCAAACAGCGCGCGTTCCTCGTCCGTCTCGGCAAATTTGGGATCCGCGCCAAAGGAATACTCGACCCCATCCGCCTCTTCGGCCTGGGTTAGAATGTTGTTGGCCCGTTTGAAGCCCTGGATCAGGTTTTCGCCGTCATCGGTGCCTATCGTGGCCTGCAGCGCTTGGGCCCTCTTGGCGAGGAGCGCAATGTCGTCATTACCGGGCATCGCGATACACGCATCGATAATGTCGTGCCGGATGCCCTGATCGCGCAAATAGACCTTGAGCCGGTCATGCAAAAAGCCCAGCAGGTCTTCGGTCAAATTCATGGTCTTGGCCATAAACGCCTCTTCCGCCATGCTGCCGATTTCATCCAGAACGCCTTTCATCCAGGCCGCGTTGCGGGCGGATTGATCAAGGCCACCGTCCAGAGTGCCGGCCGCCTTGGACGAAACCTCGTGAAATCGAGCCGCATAAAAACGGTCCGATGATCGCTGGCCAAAAGCCGCTTCCAGCTCGCCAAGTTCCTTTTCGGTCTCGATAAGGTTCTCAAGATCACCCCGGGCCTGTGATACGGCAGCCTCAACCTCGCCCTCGGTGCGGATACGGGCGGCAAGTGGCCGAACCTTTTCGAACTCGAATGCTTCGGGCTTGGGGTGTTCCCCCAGCAGGATTCGGATGACCCCAAGTGCCGCCCGGCGCAGCGCGAAGGGGTCCTTCGATCCAGTCGGTTTTTCATCGATCGACCAGAAGCCCATCAAGAGATCGATCTTGTCCGCAAGAGCCACAGCAATGCTGACCGGGTCGACCGGCACGTCGTCCGAAGGGCCAAGGGGCGAGTAATGCGTATCACAAGCCTCGGGCACACCGTCATCATGTCCGGCAGCCTCGGCATAATACCGACCCATGATCCCCTGCAATTCGGGGAACTCATAGACCATCTCACTGGCAAGATCGGCCTTGCAGACCCGCGCGGCCTCGGCGGCGAGATCGGGTTTGGCCCCAACCAACGGCGCCAGCTTGCGGGCCAGTGCTTCGATCCGCTTGATGCGATCCGCCTGGCTTCCCAGCTTGTTGTGGAAGGTCACATTTGCAAGAGGTGCGGCCATGCCTTCAAGGCCGACATTGGCGATCGTCCTCAAATCGTTTTCCCAAAAGAACTTGGCGTCGGCCAGCCGTGCACCCAGAACCTTTTCGTTACCCGCAAGGATCGTTGCGCCGTTGTCCGCGGTTTCCCGGTTCGCCACCGTGATGAACTTGACGATCCGCCCCGATTTATCCCGCACGGAAAAGAACTTCTGATGCTCTTTCATCGAGGTCTGCAGCACCTCCGGCGGCAGCTCCAGGTAATCGGGCCCGATATTGCCCATCAGAACCACCGGCCATTCGACAAGGCCCGCCACCTCGTGCAGCAATCCGGCATCCTCGACAACCTCAAGGCCCTGGGCGAATGCCAGATTTGTGGCGTCATGCCAGATCGCATCGGCCCGTTCAGCAGGGTCGAGAACCACATGGGCCTTCTTCAGCTTGGCGACGTAATCATCAAAGGATCCCACGACAAAGCGGCCGGGCGCCATGAAACGGTGGCCTTCGGTTGTGTCGCCAGACGCTATTCCATCGATGTCAAGCGACACGATCTCTGCGCCCGCCTCGTCCGTCAGGATGCACAGGATCGATTGCAAAGGGCGGACCCACCGCAAGGGGCCCCCGCCCCAACGCATCGACTTGGGCCAGGGGAAATTGCGGATGGTGTTGGCCAGAACCTCAGCCACAATTTCGGCTGCCAGACGGCCCGGCTTTTCGATGGTGGCGAACAGGACGGCACCTTTGGGCGTCTCCCGCTCCTCGACCTGATCACGTGTCAGCCCCGCGCCACGCAGAAAACCCTCGATCGCCTTTTCCGGCGCATCTGCCCGCGGCCCTTTCCGCTCTTCGCGCAGATCAGGCGACGCGGCCAGCAGCCCCTCGACCGACAGCGTTAGACGGCGCGGTGTCGAAAAGGCACCCGCGCTCGCGTAGGTCAGTCCGGCATCGACCAGACCGTCCGTCACAAGACGCTTAAGGTCATGGGCGGCACGGCGTTGCATCCGGGCCGGAATTTCCTCGGAAAAGAGTTCGATCAGGAGGTCAGGCATTATTCACTGTCCCTTGTGGGGCATTTTTTAGTTGTTGTCTCTTGGCGGGCATTCTTCGCCCACGACTGTCCCGTCATAGGCTTTTTCGCCGCAATCGTTCAGCTCGTGCCAGACGTAACCCCGACCATCTTCTGTGATGGCCACGATGCGGTCGACACCATACTGGATGTTCTTTTCGCCCAGAAACGGCAGGGCCGCACCGGATGCAAGCTCGGCCGCAATGGCCTCAGCATCAAAGCAATCGAACCAGTCGGGCGCATTGCGGGGGGTCACATCATCGAGCAACACGAAGGTTTCTGTCATTGTTGCAAGGCTGGTGGGCGTGGTGAAACAGGCCCGGAACCGGATTGGTGAACTGTCGGCATCGATCGCCTGCAGGTTTTCTACCAGCAGAGCTTCGGGTTCGTTCGAGACGACCGAAACAAGGCTGATCTCGGCTGCCTCCACCTCTTCATAGAAGCCGTAGACCTGCAGATAATAGAGCGCCAGACCGGCGATAAGAGCGCTGAGCAATATGAATACTCCGATGATTTTGCCGCTCATCCGGCATCCTCGCCCAGGCACAGGACGTTGCCATCTGGATCGGTGACTTCGATCTCGCGCATGCCATATTCAGTGACGGTGGGCCCGACAACGGCTGTTCCGACCCCGGTGATATGGTCGACCATGTCGGACAGGCTTTCAGGATAGAGATAGACCCGCCACCGCTTGTAGTCGGCCTCGGGACCGTCCCAGGCAATGAGAAAGACCTGAGCCTGACCGGCGCGGAGGATGCCGAAGCCGACGACCGGTTCTCCGGCTTCCTGCATCACCTCAAAACCCAGCACGTCGGTATAGAATGATCGGGCGCGTTGATAATCCGAAACCCGCAAAACCGGTGTCGCGTTCTTGTAGGTCATGCCGCATCCTCCGGTTGCCAGCCACCGGCCCGCGTTTGAACGAAGGCGTCAGCGCAAAGCTTGGCCAGCGCTCGGACGCGCCCGATATAGGCCTGCCGTTCTGTGACCGAGATGACGCCGCGCGCATCGAGCAGGTTGAAGATGTGGCTCGCCTTGATGCATTGATCATAGGCTGGATGGGCCATCACGATCCTTTTGCCGGTTTTGGGATCATGGGCAGCCTCGTCCAGAATGCGCCGGCACTCTGCCTCCGCCTCTTCGAAATGACGCAGCAAAACGGATGTGTCAGCCACGTCAAAGTTCCACCGAGCGTATTCCTCTTCGGTCTGCCTGAACACGTCGCCATAGCTCAGCGCAATCGGTGTCTGCGGATCGTTGAAGGGCATGTCCATCACATGATCGATACCCAGAACGTACATGGCCAGCCGTTCCAACCCATAGGTCAGCTCGCCTGAAACCGGGTGGCAATCGTGACCGCCCACCTGCTGGAAATAGGTGTACTGGCTGACCTCCATCCCGTCGCACCAGACCTCCCAGCCGAGGCCCCATGCACCGAGCGTGGGGCTTTCCCAGTCATCTTCCACAAAGCGGATGTCATGCAGGGCCATGTCGATTCCGATCGCTTCGAGCGATCCTAGATAGAGCTCCTGCAGATCGGGTGGCGACGGTTTGATCAGCACCTGAAACTGATAATAATGCTGCAACCGGTTCGGGTTCTCGCCATAGCGGCCATCGGTCGGGCGACGCGAAGGCTGAACATAAGCGGCGGCCCAAGGCTGCGTCCCGAGCGACCGCAAGGTGGTTGCGGGATGGAACGTGCCCGCTCCCACTTCCATGTCGTAGGGCTGCAGGATCGCGCAGCCCTTCGACGCCCAATAGGTCTGGAGCCTCAGGATGATTTCCTGAAACGAAAGGGGCGCGTCGAATGTGGTCGATGACATGGGCGGTCTCGCGGCGAAGGAGAGGTTTCACTCCCTTAAGAAAGCCCGGGCAAAGGGTCAATCGGCGATCTGGCGTTCGGTGTAACACCAGACATCTGAACCGTCTTGGGCCGCAGTCTGGGATGCCCAAAGCAACACCCACGGCAATTTGCACCGTTTGCCGTTTTCATATGGGCGAATTCCTGCTTTATGCTCACCCGAACGCGCCATTTATTGGGAACGGGCTGAATGTTGCGCAGATTGATCATTGCGTTTTTCTTGACGATTTTCTGGACCATGCGCGCCGTCGCCCAGAATGCCGACGACATCGTATTCGTACAAATCGAGGCGCAACCGGATCTGGCCCTCGCGGTTTCCCGTGCGCAGGCTTATTCACAGCGTTTGGCGGACGTGAACGGTTTTGCCATCGGGCGCGGATGGCACGCCATCGCCCTTGGCCCCTATACCCGGGCCGATGCCAACCAGGTTTTGCGCGTTTACCGGGCCGAAGGGATCATCCCCCGCGACAGCTTCATCGCCTTCCCGGGGAATTACGGCCAGCAGTTCTTTCCGCCAGGCGGCGATGTGTTGGGGCGTGGCGTCTTGCGTGCGCCAGTTCCAAGCCCCCAGCCAGAACCACAAGTACGGCTGCCCGAGCCCTCCGACGAAACGCCGAACGAGGCGCGGCGCAGCGAGCGCAACCTGACCGCCGAAGAGCGGAAGGAATTGCAGACCGCCCTGAAATGGGCCGGCTTTTACCAAGGCGCCATCGACGGCGCATACGGGCGTGGCACGCGAAACGCCATGGGCGGCTGGCAAACTGCAAACGGCTTCGAGGCGACCGGAATTCTCACAACCCTTCAACGCGCGGCACTCATTGCGCAGTACAACGCGGTGCTTGAGGGGCTGGATCTCGACTTTGTCAACGACACCCGTACAGGCATCTCGATGAAAGTCCCGCTCGGGATCGTTGGATTTGACAGATACGAAGCCCCCTTTGCGCACTTCGAAGACAGCAATGGCCCGGCCCGCGTGCTGTTGCTGAGCCAGCGCGGCACCCGCGATACGCTTTACGGTCTTTACGATGTACTCCAGACCCTCGAGATCATGCCGCTGGAAGGTCCGCGCGAACGGGGTCGCAATGCGTTCTCGATCACGGGCCAGGGTGACAAGATCGTGTCGGAGGCGCGGGTCAGCCTGCAGGGCGACGAAATCAAGGGCTACATTCTGGTCTGGCCCGCAGGCGACGAAGAGCGCCGAACCCGTCTGCTGGAGGAGATGGACAAGAGCTTTACCCGCATCCAGGGCGTACTCGAAGATGAGAATGCTCAGCTCAGCCAATCCCTCGATCTGGTTGCCGGGCTGCAGGTCCGCCGTCCGCGCCTGTCCCGCTCCGGGTTCTTCGTCGACCCGCAAGGCACAGTGGTCACCACCTCTGAAGCGGTCCAGAGCTGCACCCGCATCACGCTCGACGACGAGACCGAGGCGAGCATCGCGCTGAACGATCCGTTGCGCGGTGTGGCGGTGCTGAGCCCGAACGCCCCGCTTTCACCACTGACAGTGGGCCGGTTCAGCCCGGTGCCACCACGACTGCAATCGGATGTGCTGATCGCCGGTTACAGCTATGAAGGAATCCTTAACGCGCCCACGGTGACCGCCGGCACACTCGACGATCTGCGGGGGCTGCGGGGTGAGGCGGGGCTTGCCCGGCTTGGGCTCAGCGCCCTGCCCGGCGATGCGGGCGGGCCCGTGCTCGATAGTCAGGGCGGTGTGCTGGGCATGCTGCTGCCGCGCGGCAACGGGGCGCGGCAATTGCCGGAGGATGTGAACTTTGCTGCCGACAGTGCCTCAATCGCGGACGTTCTGACCGAGGCAGGCAAGACGGTGAGCGAGGCCAACGGCAATGGCACGCTCGATCCGGTGGAACTCGCGCAGGCCGCGACGGGCATGACCGTGCTGGTCAGCTGCTGGGATTAGGGCGTTTCGCGAAAGGCTTGAAAGATCGGTGCATCGCCTTTCGCGTTCGACGTCAGGGAGAGGCCGCGAAGAAGTGATCAGTTATTTCTCGAAACGCCAGGCAGCGCGATATCGGCTTTCACGTGAATTAGGGTCGGGCGATCCGCATTGAACGCGGCGCGGACGGCATCCTGTAGCTGACCCAGCGTCTGGGGGCTGGCGGAATGTGCCCCAAACGCGGTGGCAAGACGCGCGAAATCCGGGTTGCGGGCATGCACGGCATTGGGCGCGATCTGGGCGCGGACCATGCTGTCTTCGATCTCTTTCAGCCGATCATTGTCCCAAAGGATAATCGGGATCGACAGTTTGAGCTCCACGGCGACCGCCAATTCGGCCATCGTATACTGAAAACCGTAATCGCCAATGATGCACATCGTCGGCAGGCCATCACGCCCCACCGCGCCCCCGATAGATGCAGGCAGGCTGTAGCCAAGCGTGCCAAAGCCCGTCGGATGGTGCCAATGGCCCGGGCGGTCCATGTCCCAGACCTCCTTCGCGACATAAGCCAGCTGGGTCATGTCGGAGTAGATCATGGTGTCAGGCGAGACAGCCTCGCGCAGAGCATCGCAAACGGGGACGATACCGGGCCGCTCGGCATCGACCTCGGCGCGCCAGCGGGCCCGGTAGCCTGCCACTATGTCGGCAGACCAGCCAGACTTTGGCGGTTTCTTGACGTTGCTGGCGTGTTTCCCCAAAGCCATCTGCAACCGGATAATCGCCTCGACAGCATCATCCTGAAGGCACCAGTCCTTTGGGTGGGCTCGGGCCAAGACTTCCGGATCGATGTTGATGTGGTAGGCACCGGGGCGGTGCCCCGCAACTGATCGCCAAATGTCTACTTCCGCCAGATCGCTGCCAACAATCACGACGCAATCACTCGCATCCAGAACCGAAGCACTATCTGGATGTGCAAGTCCGGACCCGAACAGAAGTGGCCAGTCGGCAGGTACTATACCTCGGCCGGCATAGGTCGTGAGCACAGCTGCCTTGCACTGCTTCAACATATCAGCGACTGGCGAACCTTGTGCCCCGAGAAATCGTGCACCCCCGCCACCAAAGACGAACAACGGCCGCTCGGCATGCAGCAACCTGATTGCCAGCATATCAATCAAATCGAGCGGGCTTGTTGATTTGATCGGGGCCGGTAATCTTGTGACTGTAAACTTGCTGGGCTCATCCTGTTTCTTTTCAGGTCTCCATCTCGAAAAAAGCTCCGATGTCTGCGCCTCCAATGCGCGGATAGGCACCTGAATATGCCTTGGTCGCTGGCGCTCCGTGCGAAATTCGGTGAATGCCCGATCGATCAATGCAAAGGCCGCCTGCGCCGTCCGTGCCTCCTCCGACCAAGCGCACACCGTCGCAGCCGCTGCCCGCTGATCCCGCATCTGGTGCAGCTGCCCGCGCATCGCTGCCGTCTCATCGAGACATGACGAGATCACCAACATCGGTACGCTGTCGGAATAGGCCTGACCCATCGGTGTCATGATATTCGTCAGCCCCGGCCCCGTGATGACATAGGCCACTCCAGGCTTGCCTGTCGCCCGTGCATAGCCGTCGGCCATAAAGCCTGCACCTTGCTCGTGGCGGGCCAGCACGTGGGTGATGCCCGCCTCTTCGATGCCGCGATACATTTCCTGGTTGTGCACACCCGGAATGCCAAAGATCACATCGACCCCGCGATCCTTCAGCATGTGGGAAATCTGCGCACCGAGTGGGCGTTGCATTCACGCTCTCCAGAATTGGATGGTCAGGATCGCGTAGACCGCCAAGAGCTCCAGCCGCCCGATCAGCATCGCCATGGCGAGCAGCCATTTGGCCGTGTCGTTGAGCGGCGCATAATTGCCCGCCGGTCCGATAATGTCGCCCAGACCCGGCCCAATATTGGCCAGCGCCGCCGCGGCCCCCGAGACGGAGGTCGTGAAATCAAGGCCCGTCAGGCCAAGCGCCACGGCCAGGGCCCCAAGCGTCACGGTGAAGAACATGAAGAATGACATGACCGAGCTCAGCACATCATCGCCCACGGCGCGGCCTGCGTAGCGCGGGGTAAAGATGCCGTGGGGGCTGCGGGTTTTCTGCAACTGGGCCCGGATCGACGCGATCAAAAGCTGGTAGCGGAAGATCTTGATCGAACAGGCGGTCGAGCCCGCGCAGCCGCCGATGAGGCCGGCAAAGAACAGAACCGTGATCGCGAAACTGCCCCAGACCATATAGTCGGCGCTGGCATAGCCCGTCCCCGTCAGCAATGAGACAGCGTTAAAGAGGGCCTTGCGGACCGCCTCTTCGCCCTCACCGTTCTGTTGTGTCAGGTTCCATGTTGCGACGAGCGCCACGATGACCAGAGCCGTCCCAAAGAACCCGCGGATCTGCGGATCAAGCAGCAAGGGCCGCGCTGTACCGGTGCTGAGCTGCACGAAGCGGACAAATGGCAGGGCCGCGAGCAGCATGAAAAGTGCAGCCACGTACTCGGTGCTGGGGCCAAAGGCCGCGAATGAGGCATCATAGTTTGCAAATCCACCGGTCGCGATGGTGGTCATGGCGTGGACGGTGGCATCAAACGGATCAAGCCCGGTGCTCATGTAGGCCAACGCGCAGATCATCGTGAGAGCGACGTAGACGACCGAAATGCGACTCGCGATCTCGGTCGCGCGGGGCAGGATCTTTCCGAACGTATCGAACCCTTCGGAGCGGAAGATCTGCATGCCCCCGACCCGCAGCTCGGGCAGAAAAACCATGGCCACAACGATGATCCCGATGCCACCCAGCCATTGCAGGATTCCGCGCCAAAGCAGGATACCGGCAGGCAACTGGTCAAGCCCGCTCAGGACTGTGGCGCCTGTTGTGGTCAGCCCCGACATCGCCTCAAAAAACGCATCGGTAAAGTCCGCCTCGGTCGCGCCGAATATGAACGGCAGCGCGCCGAAGATTGGCAGGGTCAGCCAGACGCCAGTCGTCAGCAGAAAAGTCTGCTGGATTGTCAGCCCCTGCCCCACCCCGTTCGCGCAGGAGAGCGCAAGAGTGACGCCGGCAAGAACCGTGATAAGACCGCTTTGCGCAAAGGCTGGCCAGTGCCCGCGCCCCTCGGCCAAATCGGCCAGCAAGGGCAACAGCATCGCGGCGCCCAGGACGGCGACAAGCAGTCCGATCACATATCCAACAGGGCGCAGGTCAACCATCGGCGACAGCGTTGGAGCCTTCGGACGGGCGTGTCAAGCCGCCGGGTGCGACACCTCAGACGTAGAGAATGTCGCGGAAGACAAAGGCCGGAATGTCGACGCGACGCAGACCCATCGCTGCCAGTTCCTCGTCGGTCTTAGCCGTCAGTGCCTCGATCCGCTTCATTCGCCCTTCGGCAGCCGATGCAAGGCGCAAGCCGCGGCCAAAGCTCCAGAAGATGCTCCAGAACGACGTTCTTTCTTGCGATTGTAAGGTGTCGGTGAGTGCCATTTGGAAACCCTTTGATAACGTTCGGTTTCCTCCCTGGGTGCCGACTTAGCGCAACCGGGCGAGGTATGGTAGGGCCGCCGTCGCATGGCCGGTTTGCAGGTGAGTCAAGGATGCCGGAGCCTTGTTCAAACCCAGCTGACGAAAAAGGCGGGCCCGAAAACCCGCCTTCCATTCAGGATACCTGCTGCGCCTAGCCGACGTGAAAGAGCGTGTTGAACAGCTTCGGGTCCAGGCTGTCAGCAGCAAAGGTCTCACCCTCGGTCAGGACAGAGACAGCATCATGGCTGTGCAGGCTTTCCTGATGGCTGGCGATGACGCGGAAATCGCCGATCCGGACATCTGCCAGAAGCTGCTCGCAGAACAGCCGTGCCGCATCTTCGACAAAGATCGGGTTGGCCGCGTTCAACTCGGCAAAGGCCTGCTCGTCCTCGCGTTTCACCATCACTTGCGTTTCGGTCGGCACAGCGCGGCGGCATGCCTCGATCAGGTCCTCGAACCACAGGCAATCAGCATCATCTTCCAGCGCAACCGAAACGCGCGCCACCGACCGCTGCGAATGCGGGGTCGCAAGCTGCGCACGGGTCGCGCGCGCATGTTCGGAAAGTTCCAGCGAACAGGGGCATGTCGACGAATAGACATAGTCGAGATGCATGATCTTCTTGCGCACACCGTTCCGCTCGACCAACTCAAGCGCGATGTCATAGTACTGATAGCCCGACAGGCCCGACCGCAGGCTATCCACCTTCATCGGGAACGAAAAACGCATCTGGATGCGGGCGTCAAAGCTTTCGAGGTCGGTTTTATAGTCATCAAGCGCCGCCTCGATAACGCCAAAACTAAAGGTACGGTCGGCATGCTTGTAGAACGACCGCATGATGCGGCTCATGTTGATGCCCTTCTTGTCCGCCTCAAGGCTCACGGTGCCGGTGACGGAGGTTTCAAGCGTGATGTCGCCGTTGTCGCGCGTGTGGAATTGCAGCGGCAGACGGAAATTCGAGATCCCAACATGCTGGATCTGCTGCTTGGCGCCACGGATCAGGCTGCTTGGCCCATTCTGCAGATCGGGCAGCGTAGATTTGTACCGCGCATCAACCCGGAAATCGTCGGGATAGATGCGCTCAAATGAGGGATATTCGACCCCGTCAGCGCCCGGAACAAGCCGGGCAACGGATGGGTCGAGTTCGAAAATCTCGGTCGTGTCGGCCTGTTGGGCCCAGCGACGCAGAACGGCAAGCGCCTCCTCTGCCTCGTCACGGTCGGGTATTGCGGTAATCTCGGGCGTATGAATGTTCATAGAGTAGCCCCCCTTTCAGTCTGTCCGCCTCATGACTTAGGGCGGCTTTTAGTACATTGCCACAGGTATCACTATTACGAGAGTAATCCCGCCTTGGATGACAGCTTGATGGGGGGAAGATCTTAAATTTGTGTTTCGATGCGAACTGGCAATTGTTTCAAATGCTAGAAAGTGAGCCTGTGATGTCGGCCAGCAAATCGGCTGGATCCTCCAGACCAACCGACATCCGCACCAATCCCGGGGTGATCCCAAGCGCGTCCTTCTGATCCTCCGGCAACCGCTGGTGTGTCGTTGTCGCCGGGTGCGTCAGGATCGACTTTGCATCGCCCAGATTGTTCGAGATGACGGCGATCCGTAGGGCATTCAGAAAGGCAAAGGCCGCCGCCTGCCCTCCTTTGAGATCCAGCGAAAGAACGGTGCCACCCTTTCCGCCCATCTGGTCCTGAACCAAACCGTGCTGCGGATGGCTTGGGTGTCCTGGATACAGCACCCGACCAAGAAACGGATGACCGTGCAGCGCCTCCGCAAGGGACGCTGCTGACGCCGCCTGTGCCCGCACCCGTAAATCAAGGGTTTCCAGACCCTTAAGCATGATCCACGCATTGAACGGCGACATCGAACCGCCCGTATGTTTCATGTAGGGTTCGACCGTCTTTCGGACGAACTCGCGGGTGCCCAGGATCACGCCGCCAAGCGCGCGCCCCTGCCCGTCGATGTGCTTGGTGGCCGAGTAGATCACCACATCCGCGCCTTGGGCAATCGCGTTCGAAAAGACCGGCGTAGCAAAGACATTATCAACCAGAACGATTGCACCAACTTTGTGGGCAAGCGCTGAAACCGATTTAATATCAATGACTTCCAGCGTGGGGTTAGAAATCGACTCGAAGAAGACCGCCTTTGTGTTTGCCGTGATTGCCTTTTCCCACTGCTCGAAATCGGTTCCATCGACAAAAACGACCTCTACACCGAAGCGGGTCAGGATCTCTTCGAGCACGTAAAGACAGGATCCGAAGAGCGCACGTGACGACACAACCCGGTCGCCCGCTTTCAGCATCGACGTCAGCGCACCCGAAACCGCAGCCATGCCCGACGCGGTCGCAAAGGCGTCCTCGGCCCCCTCGATCGCCGCGATCCGCTCCTCGAACATGCGGACTGTGGGGTTGCCATAACGGGCATAGATGAATTCGTCCTCGCCCGCCTGAATGAAACGGGCCTCTGCCTCTTCGGCGCTATCGTAAACAAATCCCTGGGTCAGAAAGATCGCTTCGGACACCTCGCCGTACTGGCTGCGGCGGGTGCCGCCATGCACAGCACGGGTGCGGGGCTTCCACGTATCGCTCATGGCGCAACTCCATCGGACCTTTGGACTGGGCAAGGTCACAAAAAACCCCCGAACGCTGGGTCAAGCGAAAGGGGGCCTTCGACCTGACCTTTTAGCGGCATGTTTTACGTGGCCCGCAATCCGGTAACAAATCGCCACGCTCACGCAGTACAAAAGGGGGTGTTGCGCGTCAACACCGTCACGGTGGTGTAACCTAACTTTCATTCCAGCGTCATATGTCTCGGGCAAAGGGGCGCCACAAGATGTGGTAGGAGGTGCTGCGATGCCCATCCTGAGACTGAATGTAGGTGAAGACGGCCTAAGCCTGAACGGCAGCCCCGCTTCCGCAATGTCAGGGATCAGGTCGGCCGCAAGAGGGTCCGGTCCGGTGATCGTCATGATCCATGGGTTCAAGTACGATCCGAACTGCGGGTCATGCAGCCCACATTCGACGATTTTCGCCCGCACTGCGCACCCGGATCGTACGGACGACACGCAATGGCCGCGTCATCTCGGCTTTGGCAACGGACATGCGGATGAGGGCCTTGCCATCGCCTTTGGATGGCGGGCCCGAGGCAATCTCTGGCGCGCCGAACGCTCGGCCCGCGCTGCAGGGCGCAACCTGGCCCGCGTGGTGCGAGAGATCCGCAACATCGCCCCTGAACGCCCGGTCCATATGGTGACCCATTCGCTGGGCTCCGAGGTGGCCTTTGCAGCGCTTGAACGGCTTCCGACACGATCGGTCGGGCGCATCTTTGCACTCACCGCCGCAAGCTATGTCAGCCGCGCCAATGCGGCGATGCAGACGCCAGCCGGCCGCACCAGCGAGCTTTTTAATGTCACGAGCCGCGAAAACGATGTCTTTGATTTCATGTATGAGCGCATGATCGCACCGCCCGAACGCGGGGACTGGGCCATGGGCACGGGCGTTGAGTTGCCCAATGCGGTAAACATCCAGATCGACTGCCCAGAAACGCTGCGGCGCCTGACGGATTTCGGCGGCCATATCGAACCCTCGAACCGGCGTGTCTGCCACTGGTCGGGCTACACCCGTCCCGGTGTTCTGCGCTTTTACAAACTGGCCATGCGCCAGCCCGACCGGGTGCCGCTGGATGCCTTGCGCCGCGCCTTGCCCGCCCAGACCGCGCCCCGCTGGTCACGGGTCGTTCAGCGTCCGCGCATCACGCTGCCCTTGCCGCACCTGCAGAAAGCCGCATCATAAGCCCCGGACACCGGAGGCATCATGATCGATCTTTATTATTGGCCCACCCCGAATGGCTGGAAAATCTCCATCGCGCTGGAAGAATTCGAACTGCCCCACCGGGTGAACTTGATCGACATCACTTCAGGCGACCAGTTTCAGCCCGATTTTCTTAAGATCGCGCCCAACAACCGGATGCCTGCCATTATCGATCCGGACGGGCCGGACGGCGCGCCGATCTCGATCTTCGAAAGCGGCGCGATCCTGCAATACCTCGCGCAAAAGACCGGGCGCCTTGGCGGGGCGACAGCCCGTGAAAAGATCGGGGTGACGGAATGGCTGATGTGGCAGATGGGTGGGGTCGGGCCCATGGCGGGTCAGGCGCACCATTTTCTCAAATACGCGCCCCAGATGGGGCATGACCTACCCTATGCCCAGGATCGGTACCGCAACGAGGTCGGGCGGCTATACGCGGTGCTTGACCGGAGACTGGCCCAGAACGAATACGTGGCGGGCGGTTTCTATTCCATCGCGGACATCGCCGTCTGGCCATGGGCATCGCTTTGGAAGGGACAGCAGCAAACCTTGAATGACAAACCAAACCTCGCGCGCTGGCTCGATCAAGTGGGCGCGCGCCCTGCTGTGCAGAAGGGGCACGCGCTGCATCTCGACAAGCGCAAGACCCAGCATGACAAGGCAGGACACGACGCGCTGTTCCGGCAAAAAAGCTGGCACTACAATTTTCTTGAGAATTCTGCTCCCCTCAGCAATCTGGCCCGGGGGGAAAAGAATGCTGACCGAACACCTGACCGCCGACATTCTGGTTTTCGCCGCAGGAGCGGCTTTCACGATTGCCTACCTGATCATCAATCAGGTCTATCTGCGTCTTTTCATGCTGATCGGCACGGGCTTCTACATGCTATATTACGCAAACGTGGCCGAAGAACCGCTTTGGAGCGCGATCTACACATCCTGCACGATGGGCGTCGCAAATGTAATCGGTCTGCTGACCCTGCTCTATCGCCGGTCTTCGTGGTCGGTCCCGAGCGCTCACAAAGATCTCTATTCCCATTTTGCGGGGCTGACGCCCGGCGATTTCGGCAGCCTGATCAACGCCGGACGGCGTGAAGTTCTGACCGAACGCAGAACCCTGACGCGGGAGGCGCAGGTCGTCGACAAGCTCTACTACGTGGTGTCAGGCGCGACAGAGGTGGCAAAGCGGGGCGAACGGTTTCGGCTGCCACCCTGTGTCTTTGTGGGCGAGGTCGCCTACCTGACCCGACAGGTCGCTTCGGCAACGACGATACTGGACAAGGGGGCTGAGGTTATCGTTTGGGATATGGCCGATCTCAGAAGCCGGTCAGCGGCTTCGCCCCGTTTCAAACTTGCGCTTGAGGCCGCTGTGTCGCGCGATCTGGCGATCAAGGTGTCGTTCGCAGTCGCGCCACAACGGATCGACTGGACAGGCGGTGCTGCACCGGCTCAGACCTGATCGCTATCCTCGATCATGTGTTCCTGCAGCGCCATGATCTGCCACAGCAGGAATGCCATCAGCACCACCGGAAAGCCGAAGGTTTCGATCTTGACCCAGGCATCAGTGCTCATGGTGCGCCACACGATCTCATTGGCAATGGCCAGCGCCAGAAAGCACCAAAAAAGGCGCCGGGTCAGGATCATCCAACCCTCTTTCCGCATGGGCATCACCTCGTTCAGGACGAAGGCCAACCAGCTTTCGCCACGCAGCAATCCAAGGCCCAGCAGCGTTGAAAAAAGGCCGTAAACGATCGTCGTCTTCATCTTGAAGAACCGCTCGTCGTTGAACCAAGCCGTCAACCCCCCGAATACCACGACCAGCACGGCGGTAAAGACCTGCATCCGGCTGAGCTTGCCCGTCAGCGCCCACAGCGCTGCCATCGCGATCAGCAGAATGGGCACAAAGATCAGCGCGGCAACGATAAAGCCGGAATACTCATGCCCGCCCATCGTATAGGTGTTGTCCCGCATCTGCAGATAGATCAGGAAAAAGGCGATGGTCGGGCCCAGTTCCAAAACCTGCTTTAGCAGGGGATTGATCGGTTTTGCGTCGTCCATGCCGCCCTACTTACCCTCCGAATTCGACAATAACAGCCCCTGCGGCGATCAGCGCCATCAACGCGATGCGGCGCGGGCCCACCGTTTCCTTCAGCACAAGCCACCCGATCAGGGCCGCGAAAACGGTCGATGTCTCGCGCAGAATGGCAGCCTCCCCGACGGAGTCGAGCCGCGTTGCAAGGATCACGCAGCCGAAAGACCCAAAGGCGATCAGCGCCCCGGCAGCGCCCCGCAACATCAGGGGGCGCAATGGTGGGTGGCTCTCCATGCGGCGCCACCGCCGCCAGAAGATCACCGGAAAATCCAGTGCGGTGACCAGAAAGAACCAAGCCAGAAACGTGAACGGATCCGGCGTGGCCCGCACGCCGTAGGCGTCGTAGGTGGTATAGATTGCCACGGTCAGACCCGTCGCCACGGCTAGCCATAGGGCGGGCACGAGACTGTCCCGCTGAACCTCGATGTATCGAAGATTGTAGGCGGCCAGCCCAAAGATCCCCGCCAGCAATACGGCCACCCCGCCCCACTGCGTCGCGGTGAAGGTCTCGCCAAAGATCAGGTAGGCCCCGATAACCGTGAAAAGCGGGCCGGTGCCACGGACGACCGGATAGACAACTGTATAGGCCGCGCGCTCGTACGACATGGCCGTCCCGACCTTGTAGACAAAGTGGATGACCAGCGCCCCCAGCAGTATGACCCAGACCGGGCCCTCTGGCCACGGGACGGCAAAAAGGGCCAGCGGCAGCGAAAAGATGATGAGCCAGATGTCGATGGCCCCGCGCGACAGCCACGGATCATGCCGCCCCTTCTGCAATGCACCGAAAGCGGCGTGCAAGAAGGCCGAGCATAGGGCCAGGATAAGGGCGACACGCGCACCCGCCGCCGTGCCTTCGATGGACAGGATCCAGTCGGTCAAATCATGGCCCTAAAGCGTCGGATCAGCATAGCGATCAAGGCCCCGGCAGTCTCGAAACCCCCAGGCGCGGTAGAGTGGAACGGCGCGATCGGATGAGACGAGCGAGATATGGCATGTGGCGGGCAGCGACGCTTCGCACCACCTCACCAACCGGTCGGTCATCTCCGATCCGAGGCCCCGCCCTTGATGGGTCGGGGCGACAGCGATGTCCACCAATTGGACGAAACAACCGCCATCACCAACCACCCGGCCCATGGCGATCAGTTCGTCGTCATCGCGGCATGTCAGGCAGTGCAGGCTTCTTCGTAGCCCGATTTCGGCGGCATTCCTGCTGCGCGTTCCAAGACCCGCTTTTTTGCGCAAATGCACATATTCGTCCGGCGACGGCGGATCGTCATGCCAACTGATCACCGGTCATCCAGCCCCGTCAGGGCGGCGGCGAATTCCTCGGGATCGAACGGTGCCAGATCGTCAATCTGCTCACCAACGCCAATAGCATGGATCGGCAGGCCGAACTTGTCGGCCAGCGCCACCAGCACCCCGCCCTTGGCCGTGCCGTCGAGCTTGGTCATCACAAGGCCCGACACGTCCGAAACCTCCTGGAAAATCTTCACCTGGCTCAGCGCGTTCTGACCGGTCGTGGCATCCAGCACGAGGATCGTGTTGTGCGGGGCGGTTTCATCCTTCTTGCGGATGACGCGCACGATCTTGGCCAGTTCCTCCATCAGGTCGCTGCGGTTCTGCAGTCGACCCGCCGTGTCGATCATCAGCAGATCGGCCCCGTCGTTCTGCGCCTGCGTCATCGCATCAAAGGCGAGCGAGGCCGGGTCAGATCCCTCTGGCGCGGTCAGCACCGGTACACCCGCGCGTTCGCCCCAGACCTGCAGCTGCTCGACCGCCGCCGCGCGGAACGTGTCACCGGCGGCGATCACGACCTTTTTGCCCGCAGCACGGAACTGGCTGGCGAGCTTGCCGATCGTCGTGGTCTTGCCCGATCCGTTGACTCCCACCACCAGCACAACCTGTGGCTTTTGCGGATAAAGCGGCAGAGGCCGCGCAACCGGATCCATGATCCGCGCGATTTCCTGGGCAAGCAGCGCCTTGATTTCTCGGACGCTCAGTTTGCGCCCCAGACGCCCCTCGGCCATGTTCGCGGTCACCCGAAGGGCGGTGTCGACACCCATGTCCGCCGCGATTAGCAGCTCTTCGAGCTGTTCGAGCATATCGTCGTCGAGCGCCCGACGCATCTCGGCCTTGCTCGTGTCGCGGCCAAAGAGACGGCCCAAAAGGCCGGCGGGCTTTGCCTCCGCCGGCGGCTCGGGTGCCGGTTCCGTCGCCGGTGGCAGCGGTGCTGGTACGGTAGCCGGTGGTGTTTCCATCTGCGGTTCGGCCGACCCGGGCTCGACCAGTGGCGCAGCAGTGGGCAGCGGGACCAGTTTCTCGGCTACCGGCTCGGCTTCTGCCTCAGCCACCGGCTCGGCTTCAGCCGTCTCTTGTGCGACCTCTGGCGCTGCGACCTCCTCGACGGGATCGGGCAGGCTTTCCTCGCCGCCTTCTTCGACAATCGCCTCAAGACCCTCGTCGATCTTGGACGAGGATTTGAACAGCCGGTCTTTCAGCTTTTTGAAGAACGCCATGGATGGACTTTCGCTACGATTGCCCCCGTGACCTAACCACAAGGCACCGGAACAGCAAGCAGGCCCGCCTTACGGTCCGGACAACCCTATAACTCGTCGGGGAAATGCTTCATCGTCAGCCGGATCGGGTTGGGTGCTGCCTGCCCCAGCCCACAGATCGACGCATCGGCCATGGCCTGACACACCTCTTCCAGCAGGCCCTGATCCCAATTGTCCGCCTGCATCAGTTTGACCGCCTTTTCGCAGCCAACCCGGCAGGGCGTACACTGACCACAGCTTTCATCCTCGAAGAACCGCAGCATATTGAGCGCCGCCGCCTTGGCGCTGTCCTGACCGCTCAGCACAACGACAGCAGCCGAGCCGATGAAGGAGCCATGTGGCTGCAGGGTATCGAAATCGAGTGGAACGTCGTTCAGGGACGCTGGCAGCAGGCCCGATGAGGGTCCGCCCGGCTGGTATGCCTTGAAGACATGCCCATCGGCCATGCCGCCCGCCGCCTCGATGATATCGGTGATCGTGGAACCCGCCGGCAATTCGTAGACGCCCGGCGTTGCGACTCGCCCCGACACCGAATAGTTGCGCAGGCCCTTCCGCCCGTTCCGTTCAACTGACGATAGGATCTCGGGCCCCTCCCGCAGAACCCGCGCGATCCAATGCAGCGTTTCGACATTGTGAACCAGCGTCGGCCGCCCAAAGATGCCAACCTGGGCCACGAATGGCGGCCGATGCCGCGGGATGCCGCGCTTGCCTTCGACTGACTCGATCATGGCGCTTTCCTCGCCGCAAATATAGGCACCTGCACCACGGCGCAGATCGATATAGCCCGGCTCGACAATACCTGCCTCTTCCAAGGCCAAGATTTCACGTCGCAGGATCTCCAGCACCGCTGGGTATTCATCGCGCATGTAGATAAAGCACGTCTGCGCCTCGACGGCCCAAGCCGCGATCAGCATACCTTCGAGAAAGAGATGCGGCGCGCGTTCGAGAAAGTACCGATCCTTGAATGTCCCCGGCTCGCCCTCATCACCATTGACGGCAAGGTAACGGGGCCCCGGCTCGGCCCGGACGAACCGCAGTTTTTTGCCCGCCGGAAATCCCGCGCCGCCCAGACCCCGCAGGCCCGCAGACAGAACCTTATCCCAAGCCGCTTCCCAGTTTCCCTTCGCGCGCGACGCCAGCAGTGTCTCGTAACCACCCGTTTCCCGGTATTTTTCAAGGGTCTGATAGCTGGGGATAAAGGCGTGGAAATCCTTCTGCGCAATCGCTGCATGAACCTTGGCCGGGGTCGCATGATCAATGTGACTATGACCGATCTCAAGCGCTGGCGCGGTATCACAACGACCCATGCACGGGGCGCGGACGACGCGAACCTCGGCCGGATCAAGCCCGTCTTCGAGTGCGGCCTTGAGTTGTTGCGCGCCGGCCAGCTCGCAGGAAAGGGAGTCGCAAACCCTGATGGTCAGGGCGGGCGGCGGTGTCTCACCCTCCTTCACGACATCGAAATGGGCATAGAACGACGCAACCTCATAGACCTCGGCCATCGAAAGCCGCATCTCTTCGGCCAGCGCGTGCAGGTGGGCGGCGCTCAGGTGGCCATAGGCATCCTGGATGAGGTGCAGAAACTCGATGAGCAGATCGCGTCGCCGGGGCCGATCGCCCAGAAGAGCCCGGACCTGATCCCATGCGGCATCGTCCAGCGCACGGCCCTTCGGGCGAACGCGGCCCTTGCCCCGCCCCGATTTCCAGACCCCCTTGCGTTCATCAAGCGCCATGCCGCTCTCCTGCCAGTTCTGGGGGGCAAACTAGCAAAACTGCCGGGCTACGCTCAGCCCAAAAACGACACATCCGGGCCCAAAGAAGCAGCGCAGCTCCACGATCCCGTCCCGCAATTTCTTATCGGTGGCAAAAAGGCGCACGGTCACGTCAAGTTGGCTGTTCCTGCCCCGCAGGGTCTGAAAGAGTGACGCCATGACATACCTCTTTGCGTTCATGCTCGCCCTGCTGCCGGTGATGGCACCAGCCGATACCATGTCAGCCTCCGAGTTCGAGGCCTACACGACCGGCAAGACCCTGTTCTATGGCCGCGGCGGAGAATCCTACGGTGTCGAGGAATACCTCGAGAACCGCCGCGTGCGCTGGTCGTTTCTGGATGGAGAATGCAAGGACGGGTATTGGTACGAAAGCGGGCCGCTCATCTGTTTCGTCTACGAAGACCGCCCCGATCCGCAATGCTGGACCTTTCGGCTTGGAGCAAGGGGGCTGACAGCGCAGTTCGCGGGCGATGACAGCAGCGTCGATCTCTACGAAGCACGTGAGAAAAACGACGAAATGGTCTGCCTTGGGCCCAAGGTAGGGGTCTAAGAGACTATCGGCGACCGGCAGACCAGCACCAAACATTTCTTAGAGATCCAAGCAAACGACGTTGGCCGGATCTGACCCTCGGCGACAGTTTTTTCAGACAGCGAAACTGGCGGCTCTTTTACAATGAAGATGCCGCTGATCGCCCTACAACTGACTGATCGACGACCAGTTCACAGGCCTGCCTTTCATGTCAGCGGCATCCATTCTTCGAAACCGCAATTTCGCGGGCCTTTTGTTGGCCAATACAATCCTTGGAGCGGCATTTCCTATTCAGCTCATTCTGGGGGGATTGGCAGGGTTGGCGTTAGCACCAAGCCCGACGCTCGCCACCTTACCGTCTTCGGTCCAAACCATGGCAGGTATGGTTGCAGCGGCACCGTTTTCGCTGCTTATGGCGCGGATGGGCCGACCGGCCGGCTTTGCCATCGGTGGTTTGATGACGCTCGCCGGGGCGGTCACCGCCATACAGGCCCTATATTCGCAGAACTTCGCCCTACTTTGCGCGGCGCATTTCTTGATGGGGGCGGGCTGGGCGTCGTTCCAGTACTTTCGCTTCGCTGCGGGAGAGTTGGTCGATACGAACTGGAGACCGGTTGCGATCTCGCTGATGCTCAGTTCGCTTCTGATCTCGGCGGTTGCCGGACCACAGGTCTTCATTACTGCGAAAGACGCGCTCGCCCCGATCCCATTTGCAGGCGCATATGCAGCAACCGGTTTGGTCGCGGTGCTTGGCCTTGTCCCCCTCACTGCCGTTCGGATGCCGCGGTCCAAGCAGGGCGTGACGGCTGAACCGAAGGGCAGATTTTCCGCGCTGACCGCGCTCCGTCGCCGTAGCATCAGGCGGTCCGTGGGAATCGCAGCCGTATCACAGGGCGTCATGGTTTTTCTTATGATCCCGACACCGATTGCGATGGTCGACTGTGGGTTCAGTGAAGATACCGCCAGCGATGTCGTGCGCTGGCACATTGTCGCGATGTTTGCTCCAAGCTTCTTCACCGGTTTCTTGATCAAGCGGTTCGGAGCGCAAAACATTGCGATGTACGGCCTTGTCATGATCATCGCAGCAGCTGTCGCGGCCGCGCTCGGCCTTTCCGCGACGAACTTTTATGGCTCTTTGATAGTCTTGGGCATTGGGTGGAACTTCGGCTTCATCGGCGCCACGACAATGCTCGACGCGGCAGTGTCTGAGGCTGAGAAGGCTGCAGTGCAGGGCGCCAATGATACAATCATCGCGCTCGTTTCCACGCTCTGTGCCTTTATCGCTGGCGTAGTTGTTTCAAGCTTGGGGTGGGCGGTTCTCGCCCTGATATCCGGTGGCGTCGTTGTTCTGACTCTCGCAACGTTGATCGCCGGCCGGGCGACGGCAGTGGAGACTTAGGCAGCTACAGCCCCTTGGCGGACTAGCGCCCTTCGAAACTTGGTTTGCGCTTTTCGTTGAAGGCCAGCACGCCCTCCATGAAATCGCGGGATTTGCCGCAGCTGCCCTGCTCTTTCGCCTCGAGCGCGAGCTGCGCGTGCAGATCGTTCTGCCACGACCCGCGAATGACCCGCTTGATTGCGCCGTAGGCGGCGGTCGGGCCGTCGGCCAGCGTCCGGGCGCGGGCCTGCCAATGGGCCTTGAAGTCATCGTCCGACACCGCCTCCCAGATCAGGCCCCATTGATCGGCCTGCCGCGCGCTGATCTTGTCGGCAAAAAGCGCGGCACCCATGGCCTTGGCCATCCCCATCGTGCGGGGCAGTACATAGGTCCCACCTGCATCCGGGATTAGCCCGAGTCGGGCAAAGGCCTGCAGGAAATAGGCGCTTTCGGTAGCGATCACCACGTCGCACGCCAGAGCAAGATTGGCACCCGCCCCGGCGGCCGCGCCATTCACGGCGGCGATGGTCGGAACCGAACTGTTGGTGATGACGTCAAGCATCGGCGCGTATTCCTCGCGCAGCGTCCGTTCCAGATCGAGCTGGGATGCGTTGGACCGGTCGCCCAGATCCTGACCCGAGCAGAACGCACGCCCCGACCCGGTCAGCACGATGACCCGCGCCTTGGTCCCGGCCCACTGAACCGCATGCTGGATCTCGGCCCGCATTTGCGTCGTGAGGGCGTTCATGACCTCGGGTCGGTTCAGCGTAAGCGTCGCGACACCCTCTGTCAGATCAACGGAAATTGTCTGGTATTCCATACCCGGCCCTCCAAAATTGTTAAGAAATTCATATCAGTCGGACGCGGTCTGACCATAAGGAACGGCACGTCACTCCTTGAGAATTTCTTTGAGACGCGCCTCTTCTTCCGCTGATAAGGCCGCTTCCCGGCGGCCTTTCGCGGTCGATTGCCCCCTCAGAAATCCATAGGCCACCCCACCAGCGATCAGCAGCATCAGGGGACCGGCAGCCCACAGGATCAGATTGGTTCCGGATTTGGGTGGGTCCATCAGAACGAATTCACCATACCGTTCGACAAAGAACGCCCTGACCTCTGCATCGCTGTCACCCGCAACGATCCGTTCGCGGATCATGCGCCGGGCATCGACGGCCCATTGCGCGTTGGACGATGCCAGCGCCTCGGACTGGCAGACGACGCAGCGCAGTTCGGCATCGAGCGTCCGCGCCCGAGCCTCGAGCGCGGGATCGTCAAGCATCTCGGACGGGTCCAGCGCATAGGCAGGGGTGGCAAGGAGAAGACCCAGAAGCAGGACGCGTATCATTCCGCCGGCACCGGGCTGGCCTTGGGTTTCCGGGCACCTGCCGCTACACGGAACCGCCGGTCGGACAAGCTGAAGAGCCCACCAAGCGCCATCAGGCCCGACCCGATCCAGATCCAGTTGGTGAGCGGCTTGATATAGGTTCGAACAGCCCAGCCCCCGGCATCCTGCGGGTCACCGATCACGACATAAACGTCCCGGGCGAGGTCATAGTCGATGGCGGCCTCGGTCGTAGGCATCTGCGCGACAGGATAGATCCGTTTTTCCGGACGAAGCCGGGCAATCTCGCGTCCGTTTTGCTGCAACGTGATGAAGCCCATGGTCGAGAGATAATTCGGCCCTTCGACCCGCTGCACATCCTCAAGGGTAAGGGTATAGCTGCCCACGTCAAAGGGCTCGCCGATCTGGGCGACGCGGATGTCTTCCTGCTGCCATGCAGTAAGACCCGCAACACCCAACATCGTGACCCCAAGGCCTGAATGGGCAATCGCCTTGCCCCAATCAGCCCGTGGCAGGCGCAAGAGACGCGCCGCGCCCGACCGCCCCGTCCGGGTCCATAGATCAATGGCCGCACCCATAACCAGCCATGCGCCAAGGAACATCCCAACCGGCCCGACAAGGCTGCGCCCGGTCTGCATAGCCCAGACCAGCCCGCCGATGGCAAGGGCCAGAACGAACACATAGCGCAGCGGACGGAACGCCCGCGCAACGCTGGCCCGTTTCCATGGCATCATAGCACCCACCGGAAGGATAAGCCCCAGAAGCACCATGAACGGCGTAAAGGCCATGTCGAAGAAGGGCGGCCCGACGCTGAGCTTGCGGTCAAAGAACATCTCCGCCACGAGCGGCCACATCGTCCCCACAAAGACCACGAAACAGCTCACGGCAAGCAGCACATTGTTCGCCACCAAGGCACTTTCGCGGCTGACAAAGCCGAACACGCCCCGGGACTCCATCGCGCCTGCGCGGGCGGCAAACAACGTCAGCGCCCCGCCCATAAAGAACGCGAGGATCATCAGGATGAACACGCCCCGCTCGGGATCGTTTGCAAAGGCATGGACCGAAGTCAGAAGGCCCGAGCGCACGATGAACGTCCCGATCAGCGAAAAGCCGAAGGCAAGGATGGCTAGCAGGATCGTCCAGCTTTTGAGGCTTTCACGCTTTTCTACCACGATAGCCGAGTGCAGAAGTGCGGCGGCCAAAAGCCAGGGCATGAAAGACGCGTTCTCGACCGGGTCCCAGAACCAGAAGCCGCCCCAGCCCAGTTCGTAATAGGCCCACCATGACCCAAGCGCGATGCCAATGGTGAGGAACACCCACGCTGCCAGCGTCCATGGCCGTACCCAGCGGCCCCAGGCCGCATCAACGCGCCCCTCGATCAGGGCGGCGACGGCAAAGGAAAATGCCATGCTCAGGCCCACATAGCCGAGGTAGAGAAATGGCGGGTGAAAGGCGAGACCCGGATCCTGCAAGAGCGGGTTCAGATCCTGCCCGTCAAAGGGCGGAACAGCGAGCCGCAGGAACGGGTTCGATGTAAAGAGGATGAAGGCAAAGAACGCGACCGCGATGGCCGATTGCACGGCCAGCACCCGCGCCCGCAACGTCGGCGGCAGGTTCGATCCGAACCACGCGGCCATCGCGCCAAACAGGCTAACGATCAAAACCCACAGCAACATGGAGCCTTCGTGGTTCCCCCATGTCCCCGAAATCTTGTAGATAAGCGGCTTTGCCGAATGACTGTTCAGCGTCACAAGGCGCAGGCTGAAATCGGACGTGATAAAGGCCCACATCAGCGCGCCAAAGGCAAAGGCCGTCAGCAGGAACTGAGCCGTCGCTGCCGGTTCAGCGACCGCCATCCATCCCGGCCAGCGTCGATACGCCCCGATGAGTGGGATGACCGTCTGCACGATGGCGACGACAAAGGCGAGGATCAGGGCGAAGTGGCCGAGTTCTGTGATCATGCCTTACTTTATAGGAAAGGCCCGGCGCCGCGCCAATGGGTCATCGGGGGCCTTGGATCACAATGACGCGGGGGTCAGGCCGCTTTTCGCCACGCCTCCAGCGCGGCATTGGCATCGGGCAGCAGCGAAGCCGAGGCAAGGCGGACATCACCAGCCGTGTCCGCCGCGCCCACAGCGTTGTGACGCATCTCCCGCAGGGCCTCGATGTTCTCCATGACCTGCGGGACATGCGCCATGGTCTGGACGATCTGGCGCTGGAACTCCTGCGCCTTCACCTGGTGGCGCGCGCCGAAATAGAAGCTGACGATCACGCCCAGCAGCCACCACAGCGGCTCTGGCACCAGCGCGATTCCTTGCATCCGCTCGGCAAACCAGAGGGGGGCCACCATGGCCGAAACGAAAAGACCCAGCGTCCCAAGGGCCAGCGCCGGGCGGGGCAAGCGATTCAGACCGTCCATGAAGCGATCAAAGTTGCCCTTGCGCTCAACCAGGAACTCCTGACCCAACTGATCCATTGCCTGCATCTGAACTTGCGCACCGCGCCGGCCACCGGTCTCTGCGTTCTCGCGAAAAACCTCGACGGTCTCGCGCACCATGTTACGCCCGCCGCCAAAGAGTACGCCGAATACCCGTTCAATCAGACCCATGACGCAACCCTCTGCTGAAACGCCGCTGCCGACAGATGATACCGGGGCGAAATGAACTCCTCGGCGCGCTTGATCCAGCCGCCTTTGCCCCCTGCCCGGGTACGCGCGTATTTGCGCGAAGCGGGGCGATGATCAGCGATGCGGAAATAATAGTTCCGGCGTGCGATGCCGTATGCATCGGCCAAATGGTCCGGCGCCGTTTCATCGGCGGCATGCGCCGCACCGATGCTCTGCGGCCCCAGGGCACCGTCAACGGTGACGACATGTCCCATCTCGTTGAGCAACCGCTGCAAAATCTTGATCGCGTTGCCACCCGCATTGACATACATGTCAAACACGGTGGCGTGCAGGGGCCGGGGCAGTTCCCCGATGCGGGGGCGGTGGAAGTAGTGGCGGATAAAGATGTCGACCGCCTGCGCCTTGGTCAGCCGCCGCACATCGTGCGTATCGACATCGCCATCCCCGTCCAGATCCAAGCGCAGCCGGCGCATGGTGTGGATCGTCACCCCATAATTGGTGGCCCCGCCCGGATCGTCGGGATCGTTCACATAGCCGCCCTCGCGGACGACGATTTCGTCGGCAATTTCTCTGACGGTCTGCATCGCTGGCCTCGTCGCCTGTATGACGGCGTTAAGGAGGCCAGAGATTGGTTAACGTCCGCTACCGGACCGTACGCTCACCCCTCGGGCGCGCGATAGACACCCTGCTCTTTGAGGGCATCCACCACCTCGGCAGGCATGTAGGTTTCGTCGTGTTTGGCAAGGATTTCAGTCGCTTCAAACACACCGTCGATGTATGTACCTGTGCCCACCATGCCCTCATTCTCGGCAAAGAGATCAGGCAGGACCCCAGTGTAAACCACAGGCACCGAAGCACCCCCATCGGTCACGACAAAGCGGATGCTCTCGCCCTGACCGCGTATGATCGACCCTTCCTCGACCAATCCGCCGATCCGGAACACCTCGGTCGGACCGGGGGGTTCGGCGATGATCTGGCTGGGTGCGCGGAAGAAATTTATACCGTCGCGCATGGCATACCCGATTAGCGCGGTCGACAGGGCCAGCGCGACAAAAGCCACAACGATAATCTGGATCCGGCGTTGTTTCTTGAGCGATTTCATCAGCGCACCTTACGGGAACAGCGGGGCCATCATCAGCCCCTCGGTCTCGTTAACACCTAACATCAGATTGGCGTTTTGCAACGCTTGGCCCGATGACCCTTTGGTCAGATTGTCGAGCGCGGAAATCACGATTGTCCGCCCCGGCACTCGGTCGGCGACCACGCCGATATGGCAGAAATTCGAGCCCCTGATATGGCGGGTGCTGGGCACTGCGCCAAAAGGCAGAACGATTATGAAGGGCTCATGGGCATAGGCTTCGGTCAACGCGTCATAGACCTGCGCCGGATCGCCCTTAACGTATCCGGTGCCAAGAATTCCCCGGTTGGCCGGGATCAGGTGCGGCGTGAACTGGATGCGGATGTCCCGCCCGGCGAGCTTCGAAAGCTCCTGATCGAACTCGCCCAGATGCCGGTGTTTCCCGCCGACGGCATAGGCATGGTACCCCTCGGACAGTTCTGCATGCAGCAGATTTTCCTTGAGCGCCCGGCCCGCGCCCGACACGGCGCACTTCAGATCGAGGATGATATCGTCAAAATCGACCACCCGCGCGGCCACCAGCGGCCAGAGCGCATAAAGCCCCGTTGCCAGATTACAGCCCGTACCGGCCACCAACCGCGCTCCCCGGATGTCATCGCGGTAGAATTCAGTCAGGCCATAGACCGCTTCTTTCTGCATCTCGACAGCCGCATGGGGATTTCCGTACCAATGCGCATAGTTCTCCGGATCGCGCAGCCGGAAATCAGCGGATAAATCAACGATCCGCAGATCGCGCGGCAGGCCCGAGATCACCTCTTGCGACGTCTTGTGGGGCAGAGCACAGAAACAGAGGTCAATGCCCGACCAGTCGATCCGGTCAAAGGCGACCAGATCCGGCAGATCGAGATGCCGAAGATGCGGAAAGACCTGTGCAAGCGGTTGCCCAGCCTTTGAATGTGCCCCAAGGGCCCTGATTTCAAACGATGGGTGTCCGGCAATGAGCCGGATGAGTTCGGCGCCAGTATAGCCCGAGGCGCCCAGAATGGCGATGGAATGTGTCATGTCAGTATCCAGAATAATGCGAGAGATCAGGCGGCTTCAAACGTGATCTGTCGTCGCAAAAACTGTGTGGCGCGGTCGCTCACCGTGCGCGGGTCGCCCGTGGTCAGGTACCCGCCCGGCCCGTTGCCCAGCTTGTCGGGATGACGCTCAAGGTAATCGGCAAGGCTTTCGGCCACCAGGTTGGCCTGGCTATAGACCTGCACATCCGTACCAAGCGCGGTCTGAAACGCCTCTTCCATCAGCGGGTAATGGGTGCAGCCCAAAACGCCGGCCTCGGGGTTGGGCATCTTGCGCTTCAGCGCGTCCACATGGGACCGAACCAGCGCCTCGGCCAGGATCATGTCACCATCCTCGATCGCGTCAACAACACCGCCGCAGGCCTGCGCCTCGACATCGACACCAACAGCGCGAAAGGCAAGCTCTCGCTGGAAAGCGCGGCTCGCCACGGTTGCTGGTGTTGCAAAAAGCGCCACGTGCTTGACCGCAACCTCGCGCGGCGGAGAATTGTCGCCCCATTGCCGCTCGGTCAGGGCCTCGATCAGTGGGACGAACACGCCCAGAACCCGCTTGTCCGGGGGCACCCAGCTTTCCTGCATCCGGCGTAGGGCTGCGGCAGACGCCGTGTTGCAGGCCAAGATTACCAGATCGCAGCCCCGATCGAAAAGGCGCTGCACCGCATCCGTTGTAAGTTCGTAAACCCGGTCCGCAGTCCGCACCCCATAGGGCGCATGGGCGCTATCGGCGAAATAAAGAAATTCCACGTCCGGCAGGCGCTTTTGCGCGGCATCAAGAACGGTCAGCCCGCCCAGGCCAGAATCGAAAATGCCAACTGCCATCTGCCACGACGCGCCTCAGGCGCAACACTGTCCCCGATTGAACGCGCCTTAGGCGCGATGCTTATCCTCGAATTCGTAACCCAGATCGAAAGACTTCACCGGGCCCGGAGCCAGCTCATACGTGGCCTTGCGCAGGAAATCCATCATCTGTTTCGAATCCTTGGCCATCGGATCAAGCACATCACGGCCAATCGGCTTGCCGATGACGACCTTGACCGGCGTATCGACACGCTCGCGAAACTCGCGGATCAACAGGCCCATGCGCAGGGTGTAGTGCATGTGGCTGGCGATCTGGAACAGGCGGCTGGTGTGGCCTTCGAAAAAGACCGGCACGACCGTTGCGTTCGATTTGGCCACCATCCGGGCTGTAAAGCCGCGCCATCCCGGATCCATCGGCTTGGCGAACGGTTTGGCGGCTGTACTGACGGTGCCGCCCGGAAAGATCCCAATGGCACCGCCATCGGCAAGATAATTGAGCGCGACCTTGCGGGTCTTGATGTTCAGTTTGACGGCATCTTTCGACTCGTCAAAGGAAATCGGCAGGATGATGCGGTTCAGATCTTCGGCCTTGCGGAACACCTGATGGGCCAGAATGCGGAAATCACCGCGCAAGGTCGACAGGATATGCCCCATCATCAGGCCGTCTAGAATGCCGTAGGGGTGGTTCGCGATCAGGATCAGCGGACCTTCTGTCGGGATGTTGTCCAGCGACCCGCCCGTCACGTCCAACGACAGTCCGTAGCGTTCAACCATGACCTGCCAGAAGTCGCGGCCTGCCGCGACTTCATCCTCATAACCCTTGGCACGTTTGATCAGGCGCAGCCGGCCCGTCGTGTTCTCCATCAACCGGATCATCGCCCGCCCGCTTTTTGTTTCGGCAGAATAGGCGTAACTGATTTCGCGTGCGACTTGGCGGTCCGGCTTGGGCATCTGGTCTCTGAGGCTCGACTCTCGATTTGACGTTATTTAGTCAAAGTCGGCCTGCCTGCCTAGCCTCTATGACACCGATGTGACGCTCTTGGGTGTCAACCGCAACAGGGCCTGCCGATAGGCTTAAGATGACTTGGGTGGTCGCGTTATCAACTGACCTTGGGTGAGCGGCGGTGGTGCTGGCGTCCCTTGTTGCCGCATCGGGGGTCATCCCGAGGAGAACGACAATCGCGAGCGTTGCAAATGGTTCTTTCATAAATTTCTCCGCGAGTGGCCATGTCAACGAACCGATGGCGACCCCGGATAGAAGGCGGCTGCCATGGTTCGCCTGACAGGCTATTGTCTGGTCAGTCAGCACGGGGCGCGTTGTTGTCGACGACCTCGTAATAGGCCATGAGATCGAGAAACGCCTCCGCCTCGGTCACCAGCCCGTCTTCCATTCTGAATATCCAGACGAACTGGTTGTTGTAGGGCGCACCCGATGTGGTGGTCGCGGAGCCGTCGAATCGGATGATGACCGCGTCGCCGATTGCCCAAAGATCGTGGACTTCCGGAATGAGAGGTGTCGCGAGGCGGCTGACGAGGGGGACGGACGCCCGTTCGACGAAATCATCCATGCTCGTATAAACCCCAGCCACCGGCCCGGAGCCGTGGATCGTCCAGACGACGTCCGGCGCGAGGATCTGGCCAAAGATATACTCCCCCTCGGCCCAGGTATCAAAGGCGTCGCGCACGGTCTTTTCGTTGTCGGCGGTCTGGTCGGCAAGCGCGGCAATGGGACTTGTTGTCAGGACAAGCGCACAGGCAGCGACATGCACGACGCGGTGGATCTTGGTCATCGGTCTTTCCTTTCATCACGGGTTGGTTGTCGGGGTGGGCGTTTGCCCGGAGAATCGTCCGCATGCATCACGCGGCCGAGGCGGTCGGCCGGACGGTGATCTCACTGGTGTCGACGCCCTCTCGCGCTTCGATCAAGTGGCGCACCGCGCGCGCGACATCGACAGGCTGAAGGGCGATCGCCCGGTAGGTGTCGATCGCAGCCTTCGTTTCCTCATGGGTGATCGTCGCCGCCAAGTCGCTTTCCACCACGCCGGGGTTGACGCAGGTCACGCGGATCTTCGAACTTTCCTGCCGCAGCCCGTCCGAGATCGCCCGGACGGCGAATTTCGTGGCGCAGTAGACCGCCGCCGTCGGCACGACGGAGAGTGCGCCGATGGATGCAATATTGATGATCTGGCCGCTCTCCTGGCGCTCCATCTGCGGCAGCACGGCACCGATGCCCCAGAGCACGCCCTTGATGTTGACATCGATCATGCGCTCCCATTCGTCGTGCTTGCCCGCAGCGAGCGGCGAGAGCGGCATCAGGCCCGCATTGTTCACCAGAACGTCGATCCGGCCCCAGTGATCGATCGCCTTCTGGGCGAAAGCCACCATCGCGGCACGGTCGGTGACGTCGACCGTCATGCCTTCGGCTGTGCCGCCGCTGTCGCTGATGTCCTTCGCGATCCGGTCGATCCGATCACGGCGCCGGGCTCCCAGAAGAAGCTTCGCACCTGAAGGGCCAAGTTCCCGAGCGATGCCCTCGCCGATCCCACTCGATGCCCCGGTGATGAGAATGATCTTTTCCATGTCGTGCTGCCTCGTTTGTTGATCACGGTGGGAATGTGGCAGCTTTCCGGTGTCGCCAGTACTGGTGCATTTTGATACACGGTGGTAAGCATTGCTTGACAATGAAGATCGACCTCAACCTGCTCCCGCTGTTCCTGGCCGTCGCTGAGGAGGATAATTTCCGTGCCGCCGCCGACCGGTTGGGCGTCACCCGATCGGCCGTGAGCCAGGGGATGCAGCGGCTAGAGGACGCTTTTGGCGTCACGCTGGCCACACGCACGACCCGCGCGGTTCACCTGACCGAGGCGGGCGAGCGGCTGCTGGAGACGCTCTCCCAGCCACTCTGCGATATCCAGGCAGCGCTCGAACAGGTCGCGGGCGATCATGCGCCGCGCGGCCATCTGCGAATCGCTGTGACCTCCATCGCCGAGCGGTTCCTGTCTGGACCCCTGATCGCCTCTTTCGCCCAAGCCCATCCGCACGTAACCATCGACATCACCGTAACCGACGACGAATTCGACATCGTTGCGGCCGGGTTCGACGCAGGCGTACGGCTTGGCGAGGTGATCGAGCAGGATATGGTCGCGGTACCGGTGACAGGCGATCAGCGAGAGGCGGTGGTCGCCGCACCGGATTACCTCGCCCGGCATGGCACGCCGTGCCATCCCCGCGAGCTTGTCCATCATCGCTGCGTCGGCTGGCGCCCGGCACCCGATGTCGCGCCGTATCGCTGGGAGTTCGAAGAGAAGGGCGTGCCATTCGACGTGGCAGTCGAAGCGCAAATCACCACGAGCGACCTGAGGTTCATGCTTCGGGCGGCGCTGGTGGGCGCCGGGATCACCTTCGCCACGGAAGAAACGTTCCGGCCCTACATTGAAACTGGCCAGCTTGTCCCGCTGTTGCAGGACTATCTGCCACCCTTTCCGGGCTTCTTCCTCTACTTCCCGCAACGCCGTAACATGGCCCCGAAGCTTAGGGCGCTCATCGATCATGTTAAGATGAATGCGCGCGCGGCTCCCGCGACACAGTCCCAAATAGTTCCACTGCCGCATGCAGGTGGTTGATTGACCGCCTTTATTCCAGCGTCAGCATATCGCTCCGGAAATCTGCCGACGCGCGGTCGTAGCGCGATGCCGCTCCAGCGAGAAGAAGGCAGGTTTTGTCTTAGGCGGTGAAGCGTGACCCGGATGAGTGACAATGACCCGAACAAAAAAGAACCAGCCTGGCCCACACGCCCAAGCTTAGACAAGCGGCCATTGGCGCAGGCGCAGCGAAAGACAGGTAGTCCGCTGACCTGCCGAGGGACACCTGAGAGCCCACAGTGCATGATGCTGCGGTTTGTCCGAAGGTCAGCTTGCTACGGGTTTTTATCGCTGGTCCGCAAGCGGCTCAATGTGACAGGCGTGACTCCCAAAAAGGATGCAATCAAGTTATGGGGAAAGATGTCTTCATAGCTGGGGAATGATTGGCGAAACCAAACGAGCCGCTCAGCCCCTCCCAGAGCGGCAAGGCACCACTCTCGATCGACCTTTCGGCTTAGCGCGTCCCGCAGAACATCATTTGCCCAGTTTCGGACGGGTTCAGATGAAATCATCCGATTTGCAAGCAGATCAGTGTCGACCCGTGCAAGCGAGGCATCGGTCGTTGCCACAATGGACACGAGCGACACACCGTCGCGCGTGCGAGCGATATTTGGCGTGACGACACATGGACCCACAAAAAATTCGACACAAACTTCTTTGCCATCTTGGTCACAAATACTGCTCGCCAAGCACCCTTCCAAAAGAACAAATTCATCTGCTTCGGGTTGTTCCTGCCGGGTAAGGTGCACCCCTTTGTTCAAGCGCCTTCTTTTCCAATCAGATGCAAAACCCTCCGCGCAAGCCATGTCTGACAGCTCAGGTGACTGCGTGAGAAACGTCCGTAAATCCATCTTCGCTTGCCTTATCAAATGATAATGCGGGTGAATTCGTCTGAAGGCATGTGTGGCACAGGTGTAGGAGATTACAAAATGACGAACAGAATACTGCCAAAACACATTGGAATGATTGCGGTTGGCTCAGGAATGATTGCTGCATTGATCTACTTGCTGATGATCAATGTCACGCTCGCCCATATCGAAATGGTCTCGGGACATGTGCCTTTCGACATGCGTCCCTTCGGCTATGGGCCGACAGAGGCCGCGACACTTCTTGAGGCGCTAGGGGTGGAAGGGCGCAAGTATTACCTCAGTCACCAGATAACCTTGGATACACTATATCCGGCCATACTCGCGTTGACTTTGATCGCCACGATTTGCAGGTTTGGACAACGCATTCCAAACACCAGGCTTCTCCGCTTTGGCATCGTCCTTTCGATTGGCAGTGCTCTGTTCGACTATGTCGAGAACCTTGGTATCGTGGCAATGATTTGGAGCTGGCCAGAGGTTTCTGTTCCTCTGGTGTACACCGTTAGCACAGCCACAATTCTCAAGTCCGTTTCAACAACTGTGGCAGTGCTGTTCCTTCTTCTGGTAGGTTTTATTTGGACCCGGCTATCCAAAAGCAGACCTTCACCCAAAGCTGGGTAACGGCAGCTTCGTCCGCAATAGTGTTGAAGAAGTAGCCGTTTGGGCGTGTGCAGAATGCGGCCTGTATAGGCTGCCGGCTTCCTATCATCCCGTTGGTTTAGGTTCTGGCGCCAGCTTGGCCAGTTTCCTGAGGTTTTGGGCGGTTGCTGCGAGTTGGAACTGTTCATATGCGCCTTTGGGTCCACGGAGCCGCATCATCGGCACGCCGATGTATCGCTTCAGATGGGCGAAGAGCATCTCGACTTTCCGCCTTTGGATGAAGGAAGTCTTGTAGGCATCGGTTTTGCGGATATCGCGCGCGACGTCCCGGGCCGCTTCGTGGACTGACCGCATCACGCGTCTGCCAGGGTTCCCTGGGCAGCATTGCTGCTTCAGCGGGCAAGCATCGCAATCGTGCTTTGAGGCGCGGTATCGGATGAACCCATCTTTCCCACCATTTGCCTTTCGCGGCTTGGAGAAGTTCCGGCGATATGTCCGCGGTTCCCTGTTGCCGGGGCACGTGTAGCCGTCAGTTGCCGGGTCATAGACAAAATCCTCGCGTGAGAATGTGCCGTCGGTGCGTTTCGATTTGTCCCAGACAGGGATGTGCGGGGCGATGCCGCGCGCTTCGACCAGCCAGCCCAGCATCTCTGCTGATCCGTAGCCTGTGTCGCCGACCAGCTTGTCTGGGGTCATGCCAAAGCGATCCGTGATCCGGTCGATCATGCGCCGCGCGGCAAAAGCCTCGGCGGTTCGGATGGGTACCGACGGCTCGACGTCAACGATCACGGCATTATCCAAGTCCACCATATAGTTGGTGGAGTACGCGAAGAATGCGGCACCTCCATCGGCGCCTGTCCAGCGCGCCGCAGGGTCGACTGGCGAGATGTATTTGGGGACGACTTCGGTGGACGCGCCGAATGCGGCGTCATCCAGCATTTCGAGATATTCCTCAACCACTCGGGTGGTCAGGTCCGGTGGCAGACCTTCCTTGCTTTCAATCCCGCGTGTCTGGTTCGCATTCGCTGGGATCAGGCTGGCGTCAACGCCAAAGCTCTCGCCACCGACTAGGCCTTCAGCAATGCAGCGCCTCAGAACGGTTTCAAAGAGGCGGCGGAACAGGCCGCTTTCCCGAAAGCGCCTCCTCTCGGCAGATTGCTGCGCAATCGCCTGCCGGGCAATGCATGCCGGTTCTTCGAAAAGGTACAATGGTCTGGCACAGGATCAGTGAGATCAAGCTTGCAAAACCACCGATAGGCCAGATTGACATGGACCTCCTCACAGAGCCGTCGTTCAGAGCGAATGCCCTGGCAGTAGCCTAACAACAGCATCCGGATCATCAGTTCAGGATCACCCGAAGGGCGGCCATGTGGGCTGTAAGACGGCGCCAGAAAAGGACGGACTTCCGACAAATCAAGGAACCGATCAATGCCACGCAGAGGGTGATCTGAAGGCACAAACTCCTCAATCGAGAACTCATAAAACAGCGCACCCTGCGCCACCTGCCTTGGTCCCATCATCGCCGCACCTCCACTCTCAAATCGAGTGAATCAGCGACAGGCCATCCGATCAACGGACTTTTTCAACACTATCTCCGTAAAGCGGAACTTCGAACCACAAATGCTCTGTGTTTGGGCCAGGATCGCCGGACATACACCGTTGGTAGGATACAGCCCCCCAATCCGGCAAAAGCTGCCCGACGTTCCGCTTCGGCCCGCAAGAACAGCCAGTCGGGCGGCGTCGAAGGGCGCTACTCAGCCGCCTTCGACAACGGCGCCCCGCCTGACCGAATGGCGGCGCGCAGCTCTTCTCGCCGTTTCGCGGCTTTCGCTTCATT
>JBCBKL010000009.1:0-128592 GCA_038521825.1 Pseudomonadota bacterium
CGAACTGACATATTATATGTCAGTTCGACCACTGATCCATCTTGCGGCCCGCTGGAATGGGTGGTTTTCTTGCTGCTTAGCGGCGTCGTATTTCACGCTTGCGCAGCATTTACACCGCTGCAAGCCCGCGCGGCGAAAAAACCGAATTCACTGGTGGGCTCATAATCGATACTTTCTGCAACGCAGCGCATCCGGTGCCGGATGGTAACCTAAAGGTCAAAGTCAGTTGAGGTTCAACGCCTAACACGTCCTATTTCCCTGCCCGTTCCTCGATCTCGTCCGCGATAGTTTCGGCGCGCGCGGCCAGTTCGGCCATCGTCTCAGTCACCACCTGCGGGACCACCGCAACCTCGAAACGCTCGGCGGCTGGGGCGGTATTCGAAGACAACCAAGCCCGCCCGCAAAACCGCTGACACCGCCTTTGCGAATACCGAGTTGGAAGCCTTTGGCCCGCAGGCGTTCAGGCGCATGCTGGCTCACGGCGCTGCAAAGATTTGCAAGTCAATCACCGAGTTCGTGGTCAATTCCCGGAACCCTGGCCGCAACGATATCCCGACCACAGCGCGCAATCACGGGCCAATCAGTTGAGACGTCCAGCGCAGACTGATTACCGGCGAAGACCCGGACGAAGCCGACGACTGGCTACCACACCATCGCGAACCGAGCATGGGCACAAAGGTGGGAAGAGTGAAGCGGCACAAAGCTAAAAACAGAATACAAACAGCGTCTTCTGTTTTTCGGTGGCGGAGGCTGTGGGATTCGAACCCACGGGACGCTCTCACGCCCAACGGTTTTCAAGACCGCCGCATTCGACCACTCTGCCAAACCTCCGCGTCCGGACTCTCTACGGGGTGATCCTTGATTCGGCAATTCGCCGGAAGCACGGAATATCTGGGGAATTCTGCCGATCCTGCTCAGCAAACCTTTTCACGCGGCGAGGCAGTCGTTAATCTATCGGCAAAATTCAGCCAAAAATGGCGGGCCCACGCGGCTAAATGGATCGAGTAGCAAGGAATCAACGATGGGCGGGGCAATTTTCAATCTGGATAGGCAGTTTCTGTTAGGCTTGGCCCTTGCATCGGCCTTGGCACTGGCCGGCTGCGAGGATGGCGGCGGATTTAACCTGGCCGAGGCGTTCAAAACGGATGCGACCCGCGCATCCACTAGCGATGGCAGCGCCCCAACGGCGGAGGCCGAGACCGTCACCCGCATCGTAGATGCGCCCGACGTTTTTGAAGCGAACGAAGCGGGCCTTTGGGATGGGCGCCCGTCCTTGGGCGGTACATGGGTCGCGCACCCGGACGTGACCGCGCCGGAACGTGTTCGCATCGTGAATGCGGATAATGGCCGCACGATCGAAGGCGCACTATTCAAGCGCGAACGGGAATTGCCCGGCCCAAGGATTCAGGTGTCGTCGGACGCTGCTGCCGCGCTTGGCATGCTTGCGGGCTCACCCACGACGTTGGAAGTGGTGGCCCTGCGCGAAGAGACCGTGGTGATCGAGCCCGAGGTGCCGGTGACGCTTGAGGAACCCGCACAACTGGAACAGGCCACGCTCGATTCCGCCCCGACCGAAGAAACAACCCGCGATCCGGCGCCTGAGGTGACCGGAGTCGCCGCAGCCTCGACCGCGGCGGGTGCTATCACCGAAACGACGCTGGACCCGATCGAAGCAGCCGATGCGGCGATCGATGCGGCCGCCCCTACACCGGCTGGAGCCACAGAAGTCGAGACGGCGGCGACGTCCGCTGCAGCAACCGAAACACCTGCCGCCGCCAACCCGCTTTTGAGGCGCCCCTACGTTCAGGTCGGTATCTTCAATGTCGAAGCCAATGCCAACCTCGCAGCAGACCAGTTGCGGACCATGGGCATCGTCCCCTCGATCCTGCCCGGCACCCGCGATGACGGCGAGGCGTTCTGGCGGGTTGTCGTCGGCCCGGCCTCGACCTTGCAGGAACGTCGCGAGGTCCTGCGCGATATTCGCGAACAGGGCTTTCCCGACGCCTACCCCGTGACCAACTAATAGGAGGGAGCCTGTCATGATCCGCATCCTTTCACTGGTCGTCACCCTGATTTCACTGACGCTGCCCGCCGCGGCCTTTGAAACCCGGGCCGAGGCGGCCTTCGTCATGGACCAGACAACCGGGACTGTCCTGCTCAGCAAGAACGCTGATCAGCCTTTACCGCCGGCCTCGATGTCCAAACTTATGACGCTTTACATGGCGTTTGAGGCGATACGGGCAGGCCGCCTCTCGCTTTCAGAAGAATTGCCGGTCTCGACCAAGGCAATGTCCTATGGCGGCTCAACCATGTTTCTCGATACGACGGACCGGGTCACGGTCGAGGATCTGCTGCGCGGCATCGTTGTGCTGTCGGGCAACGACGCCTGTGTTGTCATCGCCGAGGCGCTGAGCCCTGATGGAACCGAAGCAGGGTTCGCCCGCATGATGACACAGCGGGCCCAGAAGATGGGCATGACCAACTCGACCTTCACCAATTCGAACGGCTGGCCACAAGCGGGTCACCTGATGTCGATGCGTGATCTGGCACTTGTCTCGAACCGGATCATAACGGACTTCCCGGAATTCTATCCGCTCTTCGCCGAAACGGAGTTCGCGTTTGATGGGCGCGCCCCGTCGAACATCCGCAACCGCAACCCCCTGCTGCGCCTCGGGATCGGGGCCGATGGGTTGAAGACCGGCCATACGCAAGAGGCTGGCTATGGCCTTGCCGGGTCTGCAAAGCAGGGTGATCGCCGGGTGATCTTTGTTTTCTCGGGCTTGCCGTCTGTCCAGATCCGCGCGCAAGAGGCCGAAGCCATCGTGAACTGGGCGTTCCGCCAGTTTGCACAGAAGCCGGTGGCGACAGCGGGCCAGCGCATAGCATCGGCTGACGTCTGGATGGGTGAAAGCCCCACCGTCGGCCTTGTCCCGGCCGAGGATGTCAGTGTCTTGCTGCCCGTCCTCAACGCGAATGAGGTCGAGGCCGAAGTCGTTTACACAGGTCCCTTTCAGGCCCCTATCACCAAGGGCCAGGAACTGGCACAACTGGTTGTCAAACCCGAGGGACTGCCGGATCAGGTGTTTTCCCTGGTGGCCGAGACCGACGTCGCGCATGGGGGCTTTATGGCGCGTATGACAACGGCAGCCTTCAAGCTGTTTGAACAGGTTGTTCAGATGCCAGAGGGAGCGTCGTGAACGGCAAGGGCCTGTTTATTTCCTTTGAAGGCATCGACGGATCGGGAAAATCAACTCAAGCGCGCCTGTTGGCAGAGCGACTGCAAGCCTCTGGTCACGACGTCGTGCTGACCCGTGAACCGGGCGGCAGCCCGGGTGCGGAAGAGATCCGCGCGCTTGTCCTTCAGGGTGATCCGGACCGGTGGTCGGCTGAAACCGAGATCCTGCTTTTCACAGCCGCTCGCCGTGACCACCTTGAACGGCTGATTGGGCCAGCTCTCGACGATGGGCAGATCGTGATTTGCGACCGCTACGCAGACAGCACCCGGCTTTATCAGGGGCTTTCGCGGGGCGATTTGCGGGGCACCGTCGATCAGCTCCACACCCTAATGATCGGACGCGAGCCCGACCTGACGATCCTGATCGATATGGACCCCGAGACCGGCCTTAAACGCGCCCTGGGCCGAAATGGAACCGAAGAGCGGTTTGAAACCTTCGGCCAGGACATGCAGCAACGAATGCGCGACGGATTTCTGGCCCTTGCGGACGAGTTCGCCGATCGGTTCCGCGTCATCGACGGCAACCGCCCCGTGGAGGCAGTGGCCGACGACGTCTTGACCACGGTCAACGCAGCGCTTGCCTCCGAAACGGCCTGATGCTCAGCTATCAGCACGCCTATCACGCCGGGAACCTCGCCGATGTCCACAAGCATAGCATGCTGTCGTGGGTCCTTTCGTATCTGACAAACAAAGACAAACCGCTCAGCTATATCGAAACCCATGGCGGGCGTGGTCATTATGATTTGGCCGGCGTGGAAGCCCAAAAGACGGGCGAGGCCGCGCAGGGCATCACGCGTGCAAAGGATTGGTTTGCATCGGATCATCCCTATCGCCGGGTTCTTACCTGCGTGGCGACCAGATATGGAAGCGCCGCCTATCCGGGGTCACCGTTGATCGCGCACACCCTGCTGCGCAGGGAGGACGCAATTGACGTCGCCGAACTGCATCCGGCGGAGTATGAAGCCTTACGGCAGGTCCTGCCCCGCGGTTCGTGTCACCGCCAAGACGGATTTGAACGGGCTCACAGCCTGATCCCGCCGACACCGCGGCGTGGTCTCATCCTGATTGACCCCAGTTTCGAGGTAAAGTCGGACTACGACGTGATCCCGGGACACATCCGGAAATGGCACAAAGCCTGGAATGTCGGGATTATCATCCTTTGGTATCCAATCCTGACGTCCAGGGCACACGCACCAATGACAAGCACCCTAAGGCGGGATCACCCGGAGGCCATGCATCATGAAGTCCGCTTCCCCCCCGCGCGGCCCGGTCATGGGATGGTTGGTTCCGGTATGTTTGTGGTCAATCCGCCATACGGTTTGAGCGAAGAGGCCGCCCGCCTAAAACAACACTTTGACGGGCTCTGAATTCGGCGCAATCTGGTGCCTCAATAAACTGTCAGAGACCCATGTTCGAACGCCTGTTTCCCCGTCGCGCCAACACCAAGCCGGACCTACCGCAGCCCAACCCGCAACTTGCCTTGGGTGCCTTGCTGGTGCGCGTGGCCTTTGCCGACAGGGACTACAAGGCCAGCGAAATAGGCGTAATCGACCGCATCCTTGCCTCGACCTTTGGTATAGGCCCCATCGAAGCAGCGAAATTGCGGGCGACTTGTGAGGCCCTGGAACGCGACGCGCCCGGCACCCCCGAATTTGCAGAGATTCTACGAGAAGAGATCGACTATGCGCATCGTAAGGATCTCGCCCTCGCGATGTGGCAGGTCCTGCTGGCCGACGGTCGGGAGGCCGAGATAGAGGAAGCCGTCCTGCACCAGATCGAGGCGGCACTTGGAATAACAGCAGAGGACAGCATCGCCATCAAGCACGCCGCTCATGGCGAATAGCTTGGCCTGCTGGATCGAAAGCAATATATGCGATCCATGTTCGGAGATTTCCTGAGACGGCTGACCGAGCCGCAACCCGCCACGCTGCCTGATGAAGACGCCCGTCTTGCCCTTACGGCCCTGCTAGTACGGGTCGCACTGTCTGACGGCCATTATGATGGTTCCGAGAAGGATCGGATCGACCGGATCGTAACCGCACGCTATGGCCTCTCCCCCTTCGAGGCGACCAAGCTGCGGGGTGATGCCGAGGCGCTGGAGGCTGAGGCCCCCGACACGGTGCGCTTTACCCGGGCAATCAAGGATGCCGTACCCTACGATGACAGGGTCGGAGTGATCGAGGCGCTGTGGCAGGTGGCCCTGGCCGACGGCGTCAGGGAACAGGAAGAAGATGCGCTGCTGCGCCTTGTTTCTAATCTGTTGGGTGTGACGGATCGGGACAGTGCCCTCGCCCGTCAACGTGTCGCAAACGGATGATTGCAAGCCTTGGCATGTACGACATGCCCCATCTACGCGGCGCGACTGACCGGTTCTGGACGGCCATAGCCGCGTATCTTGACGACGCGCCCGATGCGCTGATGCGCGGCGTGGACCTTTGGGAGATCTGGCAGTCCCCGGATCTGCTGTTGGCGCAAACCTGCGGGATGCCCTATCGGACCAGATTGCATAGCAAGGTCGCGCTTATCGGAACCCCCGACTACGACCTGCCCGACTGCCCCCCCGGACATTACTTCAGCTATATTATTCGGCGACGGGTCGATAGGCGAGATTTGCAACAACTCGCCAAAAACGGGGTCATGGCCTTCAACGACACCCTGTCGCAATCTGGATGGGCCGCGCCGCTGACCTTTATGGCAGAGCTGGGACTGCGGCCTGCGCAAATAAAACAGACCCATTCGCATCTCGGCAGCATCCGGGCCGTCTTGCGGGGACAAGCCGATTATGCGGCGATCGATGCCGTCACGCTGATGATCTGGGCGCAGGACGATATCGATGGGATGATGCTCCTCGATACCCTCGCGCGGACCAGTCCCACACCGGCACTGCCGTACATCACGGCGCTCAGCAGTGATCCCACGCCCATTGCAAAGGCCATCCGGGCTGCGATTAAGAACCTGTCCCAAGAGGACCGGTGCGATCTGCGCCTGGGTGGGCTCATCGACATCCCGGCATCCGAGTATCTTGCGGTGCCCTCACCGCCTGTCGCCTAGGCAAGTGCCTGTCCAGGCGTCAATTCGCGCCGAAAGAGGCGATTCACCCGTGGACAAGGCCCCAAATTTACGTCCTTATGCCGTGTGACCCGCAGCAGCCCGGCCGCCTCGTGACAGAAACACCCGTTATTGAAATCAGAGACCTTCACAAGGCGTATGGCAGCCTGGAGGTTTTGAAGGGCGTGGATATCGCGGCACGGCGGGGGGATGTCGTATCGCTCATCGGCTCGTCGGGATCCGGGAAATCAACATTGCTGCGATGCTGCAACCTTCTGGAAGAAAGCCAGCAGGGCGAAGTCATCTTCAAGGGTGAGCCGGTCCATTGGCGGGGCAGCAACCACAACCGGCATCCGGCTGATGCCAAGCAGGTGCTGCGCATCCGGACGAACCTGTCGATGGTGTTCCAGCAGTTCAATCTTTGGGCCCATATGACGATCCTTCAGAACGTGATGGAGGCTCCCGTCACTGTGCTAAAACGGGACCCGGCAAAGGTCGAGCAATCCGCGCGTCAATATCTTGCCAAGGTCGGAATCGGTGAAAAATGTGATGCCTACCCCGCACAACTGTCTGGCGGGCAACAACAGCGCGCCGCAATTGCGCGCGCGCTCTGCATGGAACCCGAGGCGCTACTTTTTGACGAACCGACCAGCGCGCTCGACCCCGAACTGGAACAGGAGGTCGTTAAGGTCATCAAGGACCTCGCTGCTGAGGGCCGCACCATGCTGATCGTAACCCACGACATGAAACTGGCAGCAGACGTGTCGGACCATGTCGTGTTTCTGCACCAGGGCCTGATCGAGGAAGAAGGCCCACCAGCAGCGCTGTTTGGCGCACCGAAATCAGAACGCCTGCGCGGTTTTCTCTCCGCGACGCGCGCTGCATAAACAACATAAACCAAAGGGAGTAACCTCATGAAAAATCTCATCATATCGACCGCAGCTTTGACTGTCGCGGCTACATTGGCTTTCGCCGACGGCCACGCTCAGACGGTGCGCATGGGCACCGAGGGTGCCTACCCTCCATATAACTTCATCAACGATGCCGGCGAAGTTGACGGTTTCGAGCGTGAACTGGGTGATGAGCTTTGCGCCCGCGCCGAACTGACCTGCGAATGGGTCAAGAACGACTGGGACAGCATCATCCCAAACCTCGTTTCATCGAACTACGACACCATCATGGCGGGCATGTCGATCACGGCGGAACGGGACGAGGTCATTGACTTCACTCAGAATTACTTTCCGCCGACCGCATCGGCTTATGTCGCCGCATCGGAAGGCGTCGATCTTGAAGGCGGTGTCGTAGCGGCGCAAACCGCCACGATCCAGGCCGGACACATCGCTGAAAGCGGTGCGACACTGGTCGAATTCGCGACGCCCGAAGAAACGGTTGCCGCTGTCCGCAACGGCGAAGCCGACGCCGTCTTTGCCGACCGCGACTATCTTGCGCCGCTGGTCGAAGACTCGAACGGCGAGCTGATGTTTGTTGGCCCGGCTGTCCCGCTGGGCGGTGGCGTCGGCATGGGCCTGCGCGAAAGCGATACGGAACTGCGGGAAAAGTTCGATGCCGCGATCACCTCGATGAAGGAAGACGGCAGCCTGAACACACTTCTCGTCAAGTGGTTCGGCGAAGAAACGCAGACCTACTAGGCGACAGATGGGGTGAGCCGCGCGCTCACCCCACATCCTGAATGTTTTCGTTCTGCTCAGATCCCGACACGCTCGGCACCGGCCGCTGGCTCGCCTGCTACCTTACAACGGGCGTGCATTTTTCGTTCTATCTGAGCTTTCTGAAGGTCCTTGGTATTCTTGCCGTTACGGCCCCGGTGGCATTGGCTTTCGGCTTTCTCGGTGCAATGGCAGCGCGGGCGCGCAACATCGTGCTGTCCGGCATCGGCAACACCTACATCGCCATCGTACGCGGTGTGCCGGATATCGCGTTCTTCCTGTTCTTCGTGATCGCACTCGACCAGGCCTTTGAATGGCTCCGGCACAAGGCGCTTTGCCCCGACTGGGACCAACCGATCCGACAAGGCACGGACTTTCTTGTCTGTCCGCAGGCGAAGCTTCCACTGGGCACAGCACCCGAGGTGGTGCACGAAACCTATGCATTCGGACTGGCCGTGATCACCTTCGCGCTGGTGTTCGGGGCCTTTGCAGCTAACGTATTGTTCGGCGCGATGCGGGCAGTACCCAAAGCGCAGCTTGAAACGGCAGAAGCCTATGGCATGTCCCCCCGCCAGACGTTCTGGCGGATTCTCGTGCCGCAAATGTGGGTCTATGCCCTGCCCGGCTTGTCGAACCTCTGGCAGATACTCATCAAGGCGACGCCACTGCTCTTTCTTCTTGGGATCGAAGACGTTGTTTATTGGGCGCGCGAACTGGGCGGGACCAAGACCGCCCGCTTCACCGATTACCCGCACGGGGACTGGAGGATGTGGTACTTCCTCGCCCTGCTTGTCTTCTACCTCTGCATGACATGGGCCTCCGAAAAGGTGCTAGGTCGCCTGATGGTGCGCCTTACCCACGGACAGGCCACCACGGGCGGTGAAGCGCAGCGAAGGGCCGCCGCGTGAGCTGTTGGGAGACGATACAGGCCTATGGGCTGCGGTCTCTCGGGATTGGCGAGCGGCTCTTGCCACGCAGCGACTTTACCCTTTGTGAACACTTTACGCTGATCGGTTCCGGCATGATCTGGAATATCTATTTCGGCATCGTTGCGCTCTGCACCGGCTTCTTCCTCGCGACCGCAGTTGCCGTTGCCAAGGCCTCATCGCGTCCCCGGCTGCGGGCACCGGCAGAATGGTTCATCTTCATCTTCCGGGGCTCACCGCTCTTCATACAGTTCTTCTTTGCCTATTTCCTCTTTCTGAACCTCAAGGGTGTCTATCCGTTTTTCGACCCTTTCACCGCCGCTTGGCTCGGCGCTCTGATCGTCCTGTTCCTGAACACCGCAGCCTATTCGGCCCAGATCTTCTATGGCGCATTGCAGGCTATCCCCAAGGGCGACGTCGAAGCTGCGGACGCCTATGGCCTATCTGGCTGGACCCGGTTCCGGCGGATTGTTTTCCCGACAATGCTGCGGCTGGCGTGGCCTGCCTACACGAACGAGGCGATCTTTCTGTTCCACTCGACCACCTTGGTCTACTTCTCGGGCTTCCCTGCATGGCAGCAACGGGGCGACGCCCTCTATTATGCCAACTACTTCGCAGACAAGACGTTCAACCCGTTCGTGCCCTACCCGATCCTGGCCTTCTATTTCATCCTGCTGACGCTGGTGATTGTAGGCGTGTTCGGACTGGTGAACCACCAGCTTAACCGGCATCTGCCAGCCGTGCAGCGCCGGCGCGTCCGGCTGCGGCCGAACCTCATTCGCTGATGTCTGACTGGCTGGCACAGCATCCCGAAATCCGGGCCCTGCGGGTGGCAGCATGCGACCTGAATGGCGTGCCGCGCGGCAAGCGTCTGCCAGTCGACAGCGCGAAAAAGATCGCTTCGGGTGCTATCCGCTTTCCCTATTCGGTCCTAAATCTCGATATATGGGGTGATGACATCGCCGACAGCCCGCTGGTTCTGGCCTCCGGGGATCAGGATGGCCTCCTGAAACCGACCGAGCGTGGGTTTCTGCCGGTTCCATGGCTGGAAACGCCAACAGCGATGATGCCGGTTTCGATGTTTCATGAAGATGGGCGGGCCTTTGACGGCGATGCCCGGCACGCCCTGTCCGGCGTGTTGAAACGATATCAAGCCAAAGGCTTAACGCCCGTTGTTGCAACCGAGCTTGAATTTTTTCTGATAGACGACAGTCAGGCTGAGCTGGGCCCGCCCAAGGGGCCTGTTTCGCGGCGTCGGCCTGCGGGTGGCGACATCCTGAGCCTCAGCACACTCGATCAGTTCGACGGATTTCTGACGGCGCTCTACGATGCCTGCGCTGCGATGGACATCCCGGCAGACGCGGCACTGTCGGAAAGCGGCCTGGCACAGTTCGAGATCAATCTACGGCATCAGCCGGATGCGTTGAAGGCGGCCGATGACACGTGGCTTTTCAAGATGCTTGTCAAGGGTCTCGCACGGCAACATGGCTTTGCCGCCTCGTTTCTGGCCAAACCCTACGGCGATACTGCGGGATCTGGCCTGCACATGCATTTCTCGGTCGTTGACGGGGACGGGCGGAACACCTTTGGCGGTGGATCCCCCGCCGGAAGCGACATGCTACGCCACGCAGTTCAGGGCTGCCTTGCGGGCATGGCCGGATCGACCCTGATCTTTGCACCCCACGCAAACAGTTATGATCGCATGGTGCCTGGGGCGCATGCTCCGACTGGCATTGCGTGGGCCTACGAAAACCGCACCGCCGCCATTCGTATCCCCTCCGGTCCCGATGCTGCGCGGCGGATTGAACATCGGATGGCAGGCGCGGATGTGAACCCATACCTGATGATCGCCGCCGTCTTGGGGGCGGCCCTGAGCGGCATCGAAGAGGCCCGCATGCCACCCGCGCCAATCACCGGTAACGCCTACGCGCTGAACCTGCCGCAAGTGCCACAGTCGTGGGAGGCGGCGGTTGACGCGTTCGAGACCTGCGATGTGATCAAGACGATCTTTCCCGAAGAGTTGATCCGCAACCTCTTGTTCACCAAGCGTCAGGAGATTGAACGGATGGCACCGCTTGCGCCTGATGAACAACGCGCCATCTATCTCGACACGGTCTGAGCCTCGGCCTATCGTGCGGACGTAACCCTCAGGTGATCAATGAAAATCGGTATCTTGCAAACAGGCCACGCGCCCGACGAATTGCTCGGGAAGCTTGGCGACTACGACGCCATGTTTGAACGGCTACTAGGCGGCCACGGTTTTGAATTCGAAACCTTCAATGTCGTTGATATGGAATTCCCCGACAGTCCGGATGCGGCGGATGGCTGGCTGATCACGGGATCGCGGCACGGCGCGTACGACAATCTGCCCTTTATCCCACCACTCGAGGACCTGATCCGCACAGTCCATGACAGCGACCGCCCGCTAGTGGGCATCTGCTTTGGGCATCAGATCGTGGCACAAGCCCTTGGCGGCAAGGTAGAGAAATTCGAAGGCGGTTGGGCTGTCGGGCGGACAGAATACATCTATCGGGGCGCGCCATTGGCCCTGAATGCCTGGCATCAGGACCAGGTCACCGAAGTGCCCGATGGCGCGATAGTTATGGCGCATAACAAATTTTGCCGGGCCGCCGCCTTGGCATACGGCGACCGGATCTGGACCATCCAGCCGCACCCCGAATTCGGATCAGAGGCCATCGAGGGCCTTGTTGAAAGCCGGGGGCGCGGCGTCGTGCCCGATGACCTTATTGATCAGGCGATCGCCGGTCTGTCCGGTCCGACTGCGGGCGCACGCATTGCCGAAGACATTGCGGCTTTTCTCAAACGGGAAAAGAAGGAGGCAGCGGCGTGAAAGACGACTGGGTTCAGGGCCTGCCGCCCGCCGCGCAGACCTATCTCGAGGGTCGAAGGCTGGACGAGGTGGAATGCATCATCGCCGATCTTCCCGGGATAGCACGGGGCAAGGCCGTCCCCGCATCCAAGTTCGCGCGGCAGGAATACTTTCATCTGCCTGACAGCATCTTCTACCAAACGATTACCGGCGATTGGGGCGAGGCCGCCGGGGATGAAGGGTTCATCGAAAAGGACATGACCCTGCGCCCCGACATGAGCACCGCCAGCGCTGCGCCATGGACGGGTGATTGGACCCTGCAGGTCATACACGACGCATTCGACCGGGATGGTGTGCCGGTGCCCTTCGCCCCCCGAAACGTGCTCAAGCGAGTGGTGCAGCTTTATCGCGACAAGGGATGGGAGCCGGTCGTGGCCCCCGAGATGGAGTTCTTCCTGATCGCCCGCAACCTCGACCCGGCGCGCGATATCGAGCCGATGGTTGGCCGGTCAGGCCGTCCGGCGGCGGCGCGCCAGGCCTATTCGATGACGGCGGTGGACGAATTCGGGCCGGTCATCGACGACATTTATGACTTTGCCGAAGCGCAGGGTTTCGAGATCGATGGTATCACCCAGGAGGGCGGCGCGGGGCAGCTTGAAATCAACCTGCGCCATGGCGATCCGGTCAAGCTTGCTGACGAGGTGTTCTATTTCAAACGCCTGATCCGCGAAGCTGCCCTGCGCCACGACTGCTTTGCCACCTTTATGGCCAAGCCAATCGAGGACGAGCCCGGCAGCGCCATGCATGTCCATCATTCGCTACTCGATATCCAGACAGGGCAAAACTTGTTTTCGGGGCCGCAAGGTGGTGATACGGATGCGTTCTTTTACTTCATCGCAGGGATGCAGAACCACCTGCCCGAGGCGCTGGCGGTCATGGCACCGTTCGTTAACTCCTATCGTCGCTACGTTAAGGACCACGCAGCACCGATTAACCTATCATGGGCAAGGGACAACCGCACCACGGGCATCCGCATCCCCCTCTCGTCCCCCGATGCGCGGCGGGTCGAAAACCGCATCGCCGGGATGGACTGCAACCCTTATCTCGGGATCGCAGCCTCGCTTGCCTGCGGGTATCTAGGACTCATCGAAGAACGGCGGCCCGACGCCCAGTTCCGTGGGGATGCCTACGAGGGCGAAGGTGATATCCCAAGGGTGCTGGGCAGTGCCCTCGATCTTTTCGACGGCGCGAAATCATTGCATGACGTTCTGGGGCCTGAATTTGCGCGGGTCTATTCCATCGTCAAACGGGCTGAGTACGAAGAGTTTCTTGCCGTCATCTCGCCGTGGGAGCGTGAGCATCTGCTGCTGAACGTCTGATGCCCCAGCACTGAATGGGCCGTTTGATGGGGGGCCGAATGAACCTTCTTTTTTCCAACGACAAGCCCGGCCAATACCCCAACAGCTGGTACGCCGCAACGGCACAACCTCTGGAACATTTTGAGCCCTTGAAGGGCTCAAACAAGGCTGATGTCTGTATCGTTGGCGCAGGGTACACCGGATTATCCGCAGCCCTTCATCTTGCACAGGCGGGTCGGAAGGTCATCTTGCTCGAGGCGCACCGGATCGGCTTCGGCGCATCCGGTCGAAACGGCGGACAGCTCGGGTCCGGCCAGCGACAGGATCAATACAGCCTGCAAAAGATGTTCGGGCCTGAAAAAGCCGCCGCACTTTGGCGCCTTGGCGAAGATGCCAAGCACCTCGTGAAATCTTTGATCACGGATCACAAGATCGAATGCCATCTGAGGCCCGGCATCGCGTGGGCGGCCTCGTCAGCCGGCAGCTTTGACGAGATGCGAGCGTATGCCGATCTGATGAGCGAGAGCTATGACTATGATCTGGAGGTTCTGCCGCCGGACCAGTTTCGCGCCCTCTGTCCCAGCCCAAACTACCATGGCGGTATCATGGATTGGGACGCCGCCCATCTGCACCCCCTTACCTTTGCGATTGGCCTTGCGCGGGCGGCTGCCACGGCCGGTGTGACGATCCATGAGCGCAGCACTGTCCACGACATCCGGCCAGGCACGCCGACCAAAATCCGGACCGATGCAGGCGTGGTCGAAGCTGAGTATGTCATTCTCGCCTGTAACGGTTATCTCGGGGGACTGGACCGCAAAGTCGCCGCGCGCGTCATGCCGATCAACAACTTCGTCGCGGCGACCGAACCATTGGGCGAAGACACCAAGCGGGTTCTGACGCAGGAGATCGCAGTCGCCGACGACCGGTTCGTGGTGAACTATTTCCGGCTCAGCCATGATGGGCGTCTGCTGTTCGGTGGCGGAGAAAGCTATGGCTATCGTTTTCCAAGCGACATCGCAGCGGTGGTACGCAAACCGATGGCGCAGATCTTCCCGCATCTGGCCGATGTGAAAATCGACTACGCTTGGGGCGGAACGCTCGCCATAACGATGAAAAGACTGCCTTACCTCGTGCGGCTGGCCCCGAACATGCTGTCGGGCTCCGGTTACTCCGGACACGGGTTGGGCACCGCAACCCATGCCGGATTTCTGATGGCGCAAGCCATCGAGGGCGAAAGCGACGGGTTCGACGTCATGGCCAGCATCCCGACCGCGCCCTTTCCCGGTGGGACGCTGGCGCGCAGTTCGCTCCTGGTGCTTGCTATGACTTGGTATGCTATGCGCGATCGACTCGGCCTTTAGCTGCACTTTAAGATTGAAATCTGAATTCGATGGTTTTAGAAAGTTGAAAACCATTAATAAGGATTCTCAAATATGCAGCTCGCTGACCTGCACACCGCAGAACCTCTTCCGACCGAGGCCGAAGTCGCCATTCGGGAATTGCTGCAGTCGGGTGATCTGTTCCGCTACACTGCGGACAAGGACGCCCCGGTCTCGCTGCTCGAATCCGAATTCGCCGCGATGATGGGCAGCCGCTATGCCCTTGCCGTTTCATCTTGCTCTGCCGCGCTGTTTCTGACGCTGAAGGCTCTCGATCTGCCGCGTGATGCGCGGGTGATGATCCCGGCGTTTACGTTCGCCGCGGTTCCATCGGCCGTGATTCATGCCGATTGCCTGCCGGTGCTTTGCGAAGTTGGCGACAATTACCGGATTGATATCGAGGACTTTGCGAAGAAACTTCCGACCGTTTCAGCAGTGATCATCAGCCACATGCGGGGCCATACCTCGGACATGGATGCGATCATGGCGCTGTGTGACGCTGCCGGCGTACCGGTCATCGAGGATGCCGCGCATTCGCTGGGCACGCTGTGGCACGGCAAGAAGATCGGCACACTTGGTCGGGTCGGCTGTTTTTCGTTTCAATCGTACAAGATGATCAATGCCGGTGAGGGCGGGATATTGATCACCGACGATGCAGACTTGGCCGCCCGGGCGATCCTGATGTCGGGCGCATACGAACACAGCTGGAAAAAGCATGCGATCCTGCACGAGGCCGTAGCATGCTGGCAGAACCGCCTGCCCCTGTATAACCTGCGGATGAGCAACCTGTCCGCTGCCGTAATCCGCACGCAGCTGCCGCTGTTGCCGCAACGGGTCGTTCAAGGGCGGACCAATCATGACCGGCTCGCGCAGGGGCTGAATGGGTCGCCGTGGATTTCGGTACCTGAGCCGCTGATCCCAGAAACACGGGCGCCGGACTCGATCCAGTTCAATCTAATGGGGATGCGTGACGACGAGGTTCGCGCCTTTGTGGCGCAAGCGCAGGAGTTGGGCGTGAAGGTTCAGGTCTTTGGGATGAGCACCGACAACGCGCGCGCTTTCTGGAACTGGCAGTTCCTCGACCACACGCCCGACCTGCCCCAGACGCGGATGATGCTACAGCGGGCATGCGATGTGCGCCTGCCGGTTCACATCCTGCCATCCACGGTCGATGCTGTTGGTGACGCGCTTCTTGAGGCGATCACGCGAGTGATGGGTACAGAGCGCGCCTATGGCACGTGAACCATCAAACCAGACGGTCGCGTAGGTTTACTCGCTCAAGAGAGCTTTGATAGTTTGTCCTGAAGATCGGCGAGCTGGCGTTTGATCGCGTCGAGATCTTCGCCCTCGTCGTTCTTCTCGTCACCGTCTTGCGGGCTCGGGCCGGACCAGTTGCCTGAAATCCCGCCGGTCATGGCTTTCAGAAACGCTTCCTGCTGCGCTCGCATGGCTTCGAAACCGGGCATCTTCGCCATGGGATTCATGGCCGTCATCTTTTCCAGCATCTGGCTTTGACCGTGCCGCAACATCTCAAAACTAGCTTGCAGGAATTGCGGGACAACGCTCGCCCCCGGGGTCATGTAGCTGCGAACGAGATCGTTCAGGACGTCGACCGGCAACACGCTTTCGCCGCGGCTTTCGTGCTCGGCAATGATTTGCAGCAGGTACTGGCGGGTCAGGTCGTCACCAGTCTTTAAATCGACGATCTGCACCTCGCGTCCATCACGGATGAAACCGGAAATATCTTCGAGCGTGACGTAGTCACTTGTCTCAGTGTTGTAGAGCCTGCGGCTTGCATAGCGCTTGATCAGAAGCGGTGCGTCAGTTTCAGCCAAGACCACTCTCCCCGGTTTGTGCTGCAACGCAGCTTAGGACCAAGTGTTTGAAAAGGAAAGCCTGTTGATCAAAGCGGGCCTGCCGCAGCGCGGCATGGCAAATCAATGCCGCATCCCGATGCCTCGTGGACAAGTCAGGGCTCTTGTTCCCCCAAAAAAGAGGCGGATCTGTTGCCAGATCCGCCTCTGCTTTCGCGCCGGTCAGGGAGGAACGTTGCGCGAAAACGGAACCGCTTAACCAGCGGCCACCATTTACTTCGCTGCTGTCGCTTTCTTAGCAGCGGCAGTCATCTCGCCGGTCGCTTTCTTAACAGCGGTGGAAGCGTCGTCGGTCAGGTCTTTGCCCGCCGCCATCATCAGCTCAACAGTATCCATCTGGACCTTCTTCGCGATCTCTGCGAAGGCCGCCATGTGCTCGGCTGCTGTTTCAGCATAGGCCGATGCGAAGTCTGTCATCGCTTTCGCATAGTCGGCTGGCTCGGCTTTGGCTTTGGACATGTCGCCCAGCTTGGACAGAGTTTCTTTTGTCCACTTGCTCGAGATCTCTGTCGACTTTTCAACGGCATCGAGAGCAACGTGGCTCAGCTTTTCATTCAGCGTCGCTGTTGTTTTGAAAGCTTCTTCCATCGCTTTCGTGTCAACCGGGAACGCACCCATCATATCTTTGAACATCGCGGTCATATCTGTGGTCTTCGTGGCCATGCTTTTGGTCCTTGTCTGATAGCGGGCCCGTCCCGCGTTAATCATGCTCCTATGTACATGCTGCGCCGCAGCAAATCAAGTAAAATGCTGCGCCGCAGAAAAGTGCTTTACCTAGAGTTGATTAGAGTCGCGCGCGTGCCAGCACATACGCGCCGGGCGCATCCGCCAGCGCAGGGTGGGACGAATCACCCGGCACCCGCGCAGGCACCTGCCGACCAGACCTCTTCTTGAGCCAGGCTTCCCAGCGGGGCCACCACGATCCCTCGTGAAACTCTGCACCTTCGAGCCATGCATCATGATCAAGGGTCATGTCAGTGTTGGTGTAGTGGCCGTATTTCTTTTTGCTGGGTGGGTTCACGATGCCAGCGATGTGACCCGATTGGGTCATAATGAATGTCTTGGACCGAGAGTTCATCTGCTGAACGCCGCGATAGCAGTCTTTCCACGCCGCGATGTGATCAGTTTCGCAAGCCACTGCGCAAAGCGGAACATCGACCTCATTGAGCTGCAACCGGTGCCCCATCAAGTCGAAACCGCCGCGCGCCAGTTCGTTGCGCTGACACAACCCCCGCAAATACTGCATCGCCATCTTGCCCGGCAGGTTGGCGCCGTCCCCGTTCCAGTAAAGCAGGTCGAAAGCGGGCGGTGACTCCCCCATCATGTAGCTCTTGATTGCAGGTTGATAGACAAGGTCGTTCGAACGCAGAAACGAAAAGGTCTTTGCCATGATGACGGACGGCAGGATGCCACGCTTTTCCACCTCTTCCTCGATCCCGTCGATGAAGTCGTTGGTCAGGAAGGGCGTGAACTCTCCATGGTCGGCAAAGTCCGTGAGGGCCGTGAAGAACGTGGCCGACTTTATGGATTTGTCGCCACGCTGCTTGAGCAGTGACAGCGTCAGGGCCAGCGTCGTTCCCGCAATGCAGTAGCCGACGACGTTGACCTGCTCCTCACCGGTGATGGCTTTGACCTCGCGGATCGACGCAAGATAGCCTTCCTCGATGTAGTCCTCCATGCCGATGTCGGCGTGACTTTCATCAGGGTTGACCCAGGAGACGATGAATAGGGTATAGCCCTGATCGACGATCCACTTGACTAGGCTGTTCTGGGCCTTGAGATCGAGGATGTAGTACTTGTTGATCCACGGCGGAAACAGGATCAGCGGCGTCTTGTGCACCGTCTCTGTCGTTGGCTCGTACTGGATCAGCTCCATCATCCGGTTGCGGTAGATCACTTTGCCCGGCGAGGTTGCGATGTTGCCGCCGATCTCGAATGCGGTCTCGTCGGCCAGCCGTACGACCAGCTCGCCGTTATTCGCTTCAAGATCCGAGATCAAGTTTTCAAGACCGTCGATAAGGCTCTGACCATCTGTCGAGACGGCCTTTTCCAGCGCATCGGGGTTTGTCGCAAAGAAATTCGTGGGCGACATCATGTCGATGATCTGCTGCGAGAAATAACGCAGGCGCTTCTTTTCGACGGGGTCCAGATCGGTGACATCTTCGACCGCCTGCTCAAGCGCTTCGGAATTGATCAGATATTGCTGCTTGATGAAGTTGAAGTAGGGGTGCGTGTCCCAAAGCGGGTTGGAAAACCGGCGGTCCTTTGGACCGGGATTGTCGGGCGCTCGCAGCTGTCCGCGGGCCAGCGCTTGCTGCGCTTCGACAAAGTGGGTGACAGATTTCGACCAGAACTCAAGCTGGTGCTCGATCACCTTGGCCGGGTTCTGAATGGCCTCGGCCCAATAGGCCGTTGCCGCCTTGGAATAGAGCTCTTGATTCGGGCCGTCCAAGGCAGGGTTGCGGATGCTGCGATGCGAGAAAACGCGGGCGAGCCTTTCCTGAAGCGCCTCGACCTTTTCTAGGTTAGACTTTAATTTCTCAAGGTTTTCGAGGGCGATCCCACCTTCGGCGGTCTCTTTAGTTGTCATAAAGTCTATCTCGCCGTATCTTTGCAGCCGCAGCATGCTGGGTATGCACGCGTTTACACCTGTGTTGTAGTCTACAGTAAAGTCGCATGTGTCGGGGAGCAAAGCGACAAAAAGGTCCAAAAACTGGGCGGTGGCCCAACCCGAACCAAGAGGAGCAGTCATGCGGTATATGATCAACTACGATCTGATGGAAACGATGCGCAACACGAACCAGTGGATGGGCGCATCCGCCGCGGCACTTGGCGCTTATCCTCAACTGGCCATGTTGCCCAACCCCGCCCTGAGTTGGCTGCGGGCATGGGGCGAGGTGACCGAGCGAACATTCCAGCGGATGATCGTCAAGCCGGACTGGGGCATTCCGTCAATCACTTGTGAGGATGGCAAGGATCATGTTGTCAGCATCGAAACAGAGTTGCCCGGCGACTTTGGAGACCTGATCTATTTCAACATCCCGGGCCGACAAAAGAAGACGCGTAAAGTGCTGCTGGTAGCGCCGATGTCAGGCCACTATGCCACGCTGTTGCGGTCGACCGTCATGTCACTCCTGCCCGATTGCGAAGTCTACGTGACCGACTGGCACAATGCGCGCGACATTCCGGTGAGCGCGGGCAAGTTCGACGTCGAAGATTATACCCTATATCTTGTGGACTACATGCGCCATCTCGGCCCGGACACGCATGTAATTGCCATTTGCCAACCGGCGCCCCTTACGCTGGCCGCGACAGCTTACCTCGCCGACGAAGCTCCGGCAGCGCAGCCGCGCTCGCTCACGTTGATCGGCGGACCGATCGACCCAGACGCGACCCCCACCGACGTGACCGATTTCGGCGCCCGGGTTACGATGGGTCAACTTGAAGAGTTCATGATCCAGCGGGTCGGCTTCAAGTATCCGGGCGTCGGCCGCAAGGTCTATCCGGGCCTGTTGCAGCTTGCCTCGTTCATGTCGATGAACGCGGAAAAGCACTCCAAGGCTTTCACCGACCAGATTTCGCGCGTGGCGCGGGGCGAGGCCGGCGATCACGACAAACACAACAAGTTCTACGATGAATACCTCGCCGTGATGGACATGACGGCGGAGTTCTATCTTTCGACTGTCGAGCGGGTATTCAAGAAGCGTGAGATCGCCCGCAACGTATTTCAGGTCAAAGGCAAGGCTGTCGATATCGGAAAGATCACCACGGTCGCGGTCAAAACTGTCGAAGGTGACAAGGATGACATCTCGGCGCCGGGACAGTGCGTTGCTGCGCTTGATCTCTGCACCGGGCTGCCCGACAGCAAAAAGGCCAGCCACGTCGAGCCGGGCGCGGGTCACTACGGGATCTTTGCGGGCAAGAGCTGGCGGAACAACATCCGCCCACTGGTGCTTGATTTTATCGACACCAATTCACCCAAGAAACCAGCGCGGCGGCCAGCCAACAAAAACGCGGCTGCCTCTTAACGTATGGTGAAACAGGCGAGATATGGTTTCGCCTGTTCCTGCAAAACCGTTTCCGGATCGCTGTCAGAATCGGCACCTCGATCAGGCGCCCGTATTCAATGCTTTTGTTCCGAGTGCCGCGGGGCCGAAGTCTTTGCCGGGCAGGCCGACCCGCATCCCGATCCTGTCGATCTGGTTCAGATGTCGGCGGATGGGATCGAGTTCGAAACCGGCCTAGACCAACTGGCCGTGTTTTCGATTGGCGAGGGCAAGATCCTCCGGTGGTACGCCAGCTGTTGCGGTGCAATCCTCTTCAACACGTTACGCAGCCCGGGGTGGAATTTTGCATCCATCAGAACACCGCGGCTGTCTGATCCGTCGATCGCAGGCCCAGTTGTCGCACGTGCGTTTGTGCCACGGCCGGGCAGACGGCAAAAACACGAAGGCACGCTGAAGCTGATCCTCGGATTACTTGGTCGAACGGTTCAGGCCCGCCTGACCGGGCGCTGGCGTGCAAACCCGTTCTTTGACATCGAGGGCGACGGGAAGCCCATCAGACCGGTTTATGTTCTGACCGACGAGGACCGGGCCAAACTGCCGCTCGAACGATCTTAGCGCAAAACAAAAGGCAGCTTGAGCCAATCCCGCAGCGCGTTCGTCGTCTGGTCTGGTTTTTCGAGGGTCGGCAGATGCCCTGCCCCTTCGATCACGCGCAATTCGGCATTGGGGATCAACTCGGCCATGAAGCTATGACGCTTGACCGGTGAAAGCTGGTCATGCTCACCGCACAGAACCATCGTGGGGACCTTGCATTGGCGCAGCGTCTTTTGCTGATCGCGACGGCGCTGCAGTGCACGAGACTGCCGGACAAAGACGTTTGGACCAAGGAATTCGGCCATATCCATCACCAGCGCGACGATCTCTTCACGCCAAGCTCCCGGTGCGAAATATTTCGGCTCGATCTCTTCTGCGATGACCTCTTTGAACTTGCCAGATCGAACCTTGACGATCTGTGGCTCGCGCGCTGCCGCCGCCTGCGGTGTTTCAGCCAGCGCGTTCGTCGACATCAGCGCCATCCGGGTCACCCGGTCTGGCGCACGCCTCAGGATCTCCATCGCGACCACCCCGCCAAGGCTGAGCCCGGCAAGGGCGAAACGCGCGGGCAACGTATCAAGCAGACCCGAGGCGATTTCCTCGACCCTTTCGCCCTTGGTGATGGGGGCTACTGTAACGGTGACTTCCGAGGATAGTGCAGCGATCTGCGGCCCGAAAAGGCGCGCATCACACATCGTTCCCGGAAGGAACACGACGGGTTCTGTCATCTGACCTGCTCTCGATCGTTTTTATCGTTTTTTGACAGTATAACTCGAAACCTTGCGTCAGCAAAGCCTGCTAAGGGTATCTGATTCCACGAAAAGGCGGGAAATCGGCATAGCGTTGCCGGCGCGCCGCAGAAGGCTCTTCCGGTTTGGCACCCGCCCGCAAAAGCATGCCCCTCGGTTTGATGTAACTCGAGATGGTGCGCAATGGTTCGGGCCGCCAATCGAGGTTGAAGGCACAGAGCTTGGGAAAGAACCACATCGCTGAGTAAGGCAGATGGTCGTGGATCCACCATGCAAGGTCACGCCAATCCCGACCATTCTCATACTGATCGGCGAACCACGGGATGACCAGCGACGTCCCAGCGACCGCCCTGTCACCCCTGCCCCAATCCCAGATATGGCATTCCAGCGGGTTGTCATTGCGAGCGCAATTCAAGCGATTTTCGTTGCCGAACTGGTTCAGTTCCGGCGACCGGTATCCCGAGCGGATCGCTATCCGCCCGAATGTCTCTTCCAACGGATCCAGCAAATCCTGGCACAAGCGTTTGCCATGTTGGATGGCCAGATCAGGATCATGCGGCAGGTTTTGCAGCTGATGAAAGTTGCCGATCTCGGAATAGAGAAAATCGCGCATGTAAAAGTGTTTGGAAAGGCGGACGCGGCCGAGCGTCTCAAGGCTCCACATACTCGCGGGGCGCCGCATCACTCAGCTACCAAGTGTTGCAAGGCGTTCTCCATGGCTAAAGTCCCTCCGCCCATGCCAGCACAACTTCGACAACAGTGGCTGTCTGGCTGGGTGACATGATAGCCCCGGCTAGCACGTGCTCGAACGGGTCGTCTTCTGGGCCAAGATCGGGGTGCACGGTTTCTTTTGGTCCGCCCCAAGCAGCCACCACACGGTCGATTGCCTCAGCGCGTACGACCTGATCATCTGGCGAATACCAGAACAGCGCCGGCGTCTGCGCCGCGCTAAAGTCGAGCGACCGCACCTTGCGAACCAAGGCCGCCATCGGGAACACAGCAATAGAGGGGTATTCAGTTGTCCAGAATTTCTCTTGTTCGGGGCTGCGGGTTTCAAAACTGTAGCGCCGACCTGCAATGAGAGGCATCCAGTGACGCGCTGCAGGCCACGTAAGGGCCGGGGCAAGCGGGTTGTTGATGGCGAAGTTGGGAGAGAAGAAGACATAGCCGGCGACATTACGGTTCAGATCCCCATCCAGCGCTGCCGCGGCAGAGAGTGTTCCGCCGGTAGAATTTGACAGAATGAGAGTACGGTCACCAATCCGCCGCGCTGCCTCCAGAGCCTCAGCCACATCCGTCATCCATCCACCAACTGTCGCCTCGCCCATGGCATCGTTGCTGCGCCCGTGTCCCTGAAGCCGGGTGAAGACCAGATTTGCCCCAAGCCGCTTAGCCAAGTGGTCGGGTATGGGCCGTATCTCTTCCGAGGTAGCAGAAAACCCGTGGATATAGACGACGACCCATTCGCTGCGTTCGCCAGGCTCGCCCGCCCAGACGACCCGCTTCTCCACGCCACTTCGCAGATCGGCAAAGCGGCTTTCTTGTGCTGCGAAATAGGCGTCGAGATCTTCGCCCATGCCCGACGGGTCGAAATCATGGGTCAATTCGGCGGGCTCACGCGGGCCAAAGACCCTAATCGCAACCACTGCCAGCAGCCCAACGAGGGCGAGGTAAATCAGCCACTTCACGGCAGCGTTTCTCTCGGCGCGATGTCGGTCCACGCTTGTATGAGCGACCATTCGGGATAGGAAACCACGCAGTAGTTGCCACCCCCGGTAGGAGGTTGATCTTGGTCACGCGAAATCGGCACCCCCAAGGCATCGCAAACAAGCAATGCACCGATACCCCCATGGGCAACAACTGCGACATCGCCGGTGGCCCCGGAAAGGATATCACGGCAGGCCGTCACCACACGGGCCTGCGCATCAATCGCACGTTCCCATCCCCGCACGCTTTCCTCTGGCCGCTCAAAGAATGCGTCGGCAACCGCTTCGAACTCGGCCTTTGGCAGATAGCCCGTAGCGCTTCGGTCGTTTTCATGCAGAGCCTCGAACTCGTGGCGCGGCACCCGCCGGGCCTCGGCAAGGATCGCGGCCCCCTCGATCGCCTTGCGTTCGGTGCTTGAATAGATCGTCTCGACACCATCAAGGATCGGATTGTCGGAGAACGCCCGGTGTCGCGCACGACCGATCTCGGAAAGAGACCAGTCCGGGACGGGCACGGCCGGATCGATCGCCACATCCGCATGGGTGATGAAAATGAGCCTAGGCATCGTGGACGTCTTGGATGGAAGCCTCAATCAGCGCCAGACACCGCTCATCGGAAAACCGGTGATCAGCATCCTTTACAAGGGTGAGACGCATGTCGGGACACGCAGCATGATCCAAAAGGCGCAGCGCAGTTTCGGTGCTCACCGCCGTGTCGGCCGTGCCTTGCAGGCAGCGCACGGAAAATGGCAGCGAAAGCGGTGACCGCAATACCAATTGGTCCCGTCCGTCTTCAATTAGCCGCTTGGTGATGATGTAGGGTTCCATATAGTCGGACGGCATTGCGACACGGCCCTCGCTCTCTAGTTCGGCCTTTTGCGCATCGGTGAAGTTGGCCCAATAACCATCTTCAGTGAAATCCGGGGCTGCCGCGATAGTCACAATCCCGGCCACCCGGTCTGGATGATTGCGCGCAAATAGAAGGGCCTGCCAGCCCCCCATGGACGACCCGACAACGATCACTTTGCCGTCGGTTAAGGTATTGATGGCGGCGGCGGTGTCTTGGGCCCAGTCACCGATGCTGCCCTCTTCGAACATGCCCGAGCTTTCGCCATGACCCGAATAGTCAAATCGCAGGAATGCCCGGCCATTGGCCTGGGCCCAGGCTTCGAGATGGATCGCCTTGGTGCCTTCCATGTCGGACTTCAAGCCACCGAGAAACACGATCCAGGGACCCTGCCCTTCGGTCCGGTGATAGGCCAGCCTGCGCCCTTGCGGTGTCTCCAAAAATTCCATGCCTGCCTCCGTTTGCGGCGATCATGCATGCGGGGGCCGGCAGGGCAATGTGGATTTTTACGTGACTATCTTGTCACGTGACTACTTGATCACCTATAACTGATTCCATGGACGCGATCTTCAAAGCCCTAGCCGATCCGGCCCGCCGCACGCTCTTGGACAGCCTGCGCGAAAAGGACGGCCAATCGCTGCAGGATCTACAGGGGCAACTCGACATGACGCGATTTGGGGTGATGAAGCATCTCGGCGTACTTGAAGATGCCGGGCTGATCGTGACCAAGAAATCGGGGCGTTTCAAACACCACTACCTCAACGCCCTACCCCTCCAACAAGCCATTGACCGCTGGATCGAGCCCCTGCTCGTCAAACCCGCGGCCCGAGCAGTTCTGGACCTGAAATCTCAACTGGAAGGTGATACCGAGATGACGAAACCTGATTTCATGATGCAAACCTATATCAAGTGCAGCCAGGATGCGCTGTGGGATGCCCTGCTTGATCCCGAAAGCCAGGCTGCATTCAACTTCATGGCAACGCGGGTCGAACGCGAAGGCAATGGGTTTGTGTACTACACACACGATGACTCCGTGATGTTGATCTGTACGGAAACAGAGACCACACCGAAAACGCGGATCGCTTCGACATTCGAGCCACGCTGGGCCCCCGACGCGCCGATCTCGCGGTTTGTGTATCTGATCAAACCCGAGGGCGAATTCTGTGCCCTGACGGTCGAACATTATGATCTTGAGCAGGATGCCGAAGGTGTCGCCGACGGCTGGCACCGCACCCTCGCTGGGTTGAAGACGTGGCTGGAAACAGGCGTCTCACAGAAGTTCACGCCCACATTCACCTCAGCCGCCTGACCCACCTCATAGGAGAACGGCAATGTCTAAACCTGACTACATTATGCAGACCTACATAAAGACGACGCAGGATCGTCTGTGGGATGCGCTTTCGGACGAAAAAAACGTGGCGCATTATCATTTCATGGCGAGCCATGCGTCGCGCGATGGCGACCGGGTCGTCATGCACCTGCCGGACGGCACAGCATTGATGTCCTCGGTTCTGCTCAAGGCAGATCCCAAAAGCCGGATGGAATGCACATTCGAACCGCATTGGGATGGGGGCGGTGCCCCGTCAAAGGTTATCTACGTGATCCAACCCGAAGGCGAATTCTGTAAGTTGACCATCGAACACTACGGCCTCACCTTGCCGGTGGTACCGGGAGAAGGGGTCGCCGATGGTTGGGCACGCTGGGCCGCGGGCCTCAAGACATGGCTGGAAACCGGTCAGGACGCTCATTTCGGCAGCCGAGCCCAAACCGCAGAGGCATCAGGATGACAACCGAACTGATGTATCTCGTGCTCACGGCGCTGCTCGCCGCATCGTTGTGGATACCCTATATCGTGGGAGTCAACACATCCCAAGCTGGCAGCGACGCGGAAGTCGACTCGCGCGACTTCACCCGCCCGGGCAATCCGGCCTTGCAGCGGCCTTGGGTACATCGCGCGTTCCGCGCGCACCTGAACCTTTTGGAACAGTTTTTGCCCTTTGCCGCGCTGGTCCTGCTGGCCCACCAACTGAGCGTGTCGACGTGGGTCACGGTCTGGGCGTCGGCTGGGTTTTTTTGGCTGCGGGTCGCACATGCCATCGGAATGATCACCGGGCTTGCCGCGCTGCCGGCGCGGCCCATCATCTTCACTCTTGCTTGGCTTTGTGTCGTCGCAATCGGCGTTCAAATCCTGATCGCGTGATATCGGTTTGGGCGGGCCGACCCGCCCAACCGCAAACCGTTAGCCGCCGATATAGGCGCCTTTGGCCGGGCGATAGAAAGTCTTTTGATTGTGAAGACGACCCAACAAATCGTGGATCTGCCGCACATCCCCATCAGCCGCTTCGCCCTCTTTCAACACTGTTTGCGACAGCGCGAATTTATTGGCTCGCAGCGCATTCTCGATCAACTCAAGATCGTCTGTAGAAAGCTCAAAGTTACGATTGTATTTGGGCACCGGCTGCTCCTTATTGGTTGGCGTTTCCGATAGTGAACACTTGGTGCAAGCTAAGAAACTCTATCGGTTTGTCCATAGGATTCGGTCGGTTTTGGGATTTTTTTTGTCGCTTTTTCAGCATGCATTTGTATGCCGCTTGAAAGGCAGGCAATGGGCAGCATAGTCGGCGCCATGTCTCATCCACCCAGATTTCTGATTCCGGCGCTCTCGGCCTCCAACTTCCTTGTTGGAATGGGTGCGTTTGTGATCGTAGGGGTAATCGAACCGCTGGGCGACGATCTTGGCATCGATGCTACAGCCACCGGACTGCTTTTGACGGTGTACGCGCTCAGTTATTCAGTGTTCTCTCCGCTTCTTGTTTCGCTAACCGGTTCGATTGGCAGACGGCGTGTGATGGCGGCGGGTTTGGGATTGTTCGCATTTGCGGCGCTGCTCTCGGCCCTGGCCCCGGATTTTCTCACCTTGCAGATCGCCCGGGTCTTTGCAGCAGCCGGTGCGGGGATGTTCACGCCAGTCGCTGCAACAGTCGCCGCGGGTCTCTATCCGCCTGAAAACAGAGCAAAGGTTCTTGCTGCAGTTTTTTTCGGGCTGACGCTTGCGCAAGTCATCGGCGTTCCCGCCGGAAGCTGGCTGGCCTATACTTTCGGTTGGAGGTGGGCGTTTTGGAGCGTTGTGGCCCTCGCCCTGCCATGTCTTTATCTGGTCTGGACACAGGTTCCGGCCGGGCTCAGCTTCCAGCCGGTGTCACTGACGGATTTGGGCACCGCCTTGTCAGACGGCCGAATGATGCTCGCCGTGATGTTCACCGGAACTTTTCTTGGGGCCATTTACGTCCTCTACACGTTCATCGCACCGCTACTGAGCGAAACAATGGGATACGGCAGGGACGGTGTCGCCCTGGTTCTGGTGCTGTTCGGCTGCGGCGCCGTCATGGGGAACATCGCGGGCGGCATCATGGCCGACCGCGTGGGATGGCGGGCGACCCTCACGACACTATGCCTGCTTCAGATGGCAATCATGCCCCTCTTTTCGCTGCTGCCTATGCCGGATCTCGCCCTGCTGATCCTGTGTCTGGCATGGGCCGCATCTGGCTGGTCTTTCATGGCTGCGCAGCAGCTTCGGCTGATCACGCTGGCCGGTCCGAGGGCAGCCGTCATCCTCGCCCTCAATGCGGCTGCAATCTATGTCGGCGCGGCTGTCGGGTCAGCCATCGGTGCGGTCGTGATCGATCTGTACGGTCTTTCAGCCATCGGTCTTGCAGCCGGTCTCTGTTCGGCGTTGGCGCTTTTGCACCTGATCCTTTCGGCCGCGCGAACACCAGAGTTGGCTTGACGCGGGCAAACTGCCCTGTCATTTCAGCTCTACCAAAAACCCGCAACCGGGCGTTCCGTGGGCGCCAAACTGACGAGGATGCCGATATGGCCCAAATCTCCCTCACCTTTCCCGATGGCAGCGCGCGCGACTTCGATGCAGGCATTGCGCCTGCGCAAGTTGCCGAAAGCATCTCAAAGTCGCTTGGCAAGAAGGCGATCAGCGCGACCGTCAACGATCAGCACTGGGATCTGCAATGGCCAATCGAAGCGGATGCGAGCATCGCCATCCACACGATGCAGGACGAAGAGCAGGCCAACGAACTGGTGCGTCACGACCTGGCGCACATTATGGCCCGCGCAGTGCAAGAGATCTGGCCAGACACCAAGGTGACCATCGGACCGGTCATCGATAATGGCTGGTACTATGACTTCGACCGCGAAGAGCCGTTCACCCCCGAAGATCTCGGCCAGATCGAAGCCAAGATGAAAGAGATCATCAATCGTCGAGATCCCGTAACAACCGAGGTCTGGGACCGGGACCGGGCGATCAAGTTCTACGAGGCCAACAACGAACCCTACAAGGTCGAACTGATCGAGGCGATCCCGGGTGATGAGCCGCTGCGCATGTACTGGCACGGACACTGGCAGGATCTATGCCGCGGCCCGCATCTGCAACACACCGGACAGGTTCCGGCAGACGCGTTCAAACTTATGTCCATCGCGGGCGCATACTGGCGCGGCGACAGCTCGCGCGCGATGCTGCAGCGGATCTATGGCGTCGCCTTCACCGGCAAGGAAAAGCTCAAGGCGCACCTTCAAATGCTCGAAGAGGCGGCCAAGCGGGATCACCGCAAACTGGGCCGCGAGATGGAGCTGTTTCACTTTCAGGAAGAAGCCCCCGGTATGGTTTTCTGGCACCCCAATGGCTGGACAGTTTATCTAGAGCTCGAGGCCTACATGCGCCGCCGCCTGACCGAGGCGGGTTACAAAGAGATCAAGACACCCCAGGTCGTCGACCGCAAACTCTGGGAGGCTTCTGGCCACTGGGACAAATACCGTGAGAACATGTACATCACGGAGATCGACGAGGAGCATGCGAACGAAAAACGCACCAACGCGCTTAAGCCGATGAACTGCCCGTGCCACGTTCAGGTCTTCAACCAGGGTATCAAGTCCTACCGGGACCTGCCCCTTAGGCTGGCCGAATTCGGATCGTGCCACCGATATGAGGCACATGGCGCGCTGCATGGGCTGATGCGGGTGCGCGGCTTTACCCAGGACGACGCCCATATCTTCTGCACAGAAGATCAGATCGCGGATGAATGCGCTGCCTTCATCGGGCTGCTCTCGACCATCTATCGCGATGCCGGCTTTTCCAAGTTCGACATCAAGCTCTCGACCCGCCCCGATGTGCGGATTGGGACAGATGAACAATGGGACAAGGCCGAGGCCGCGTTGGAAAAGGCCATCCTGACCGTGCGCAACGACTACGTCATCGACCCGGGCGAAGGGGCGTTCTATGGCCCCAAGCTCGATTTCAAACTGACCGATGCCATCGGGCGCGAATGGCAATGCGGCACTTTCCAGGCCGATTTCCAACTGCCCGAACGGCTGGACGCCACATACATTGCGGCGGACGGTGCAAAACATCGCCCCGTCATGTTGCACCGTGCGATCCTAGGCAGCTTTGAGCGGTTCATAGGGATCATGATCGAAAACTATGCGGGCAAATTCCCCTTCTGGTTGGCCCCGCGTCAGGTCGTGGTCACCACAATCACGTCTGAGGCGGACGCCTATGCACTCGACGTGGTCGAGGCACTCAAGGCCAAGGGGATCCGGGCCGAGGCTGACCTGCGCAACGAAAAGATCAACTACAAGGTCCGCGAACATTCAGTCGGCAAGGTGCCTGTCATCCTTGCCGTCGGTCACCGCGAAGTCGAGGAGCGCACGGTTTCGGTGCGGCGGCTGGGCGAAAAGCAGACCAAGACGCAGTCGCTCGGCGAACTCGTCGCGCAGCTGACGGGTGAAGCAACCCCTCCCGATTTGCTGCCAGATACGCAGGCGGCCTAAGGTATTGGCCTCATATCGCGTTTGACGGCGCTGCGTTGCCGATCCGTCAATTGTAACGCACGGCATCGTTTCGGGCCAGAAATTGAAACATTTCAGCCCGAAACGGCACTATAATCTGCAGAAACCTGACATCCTTTCACGCGGCTGTGACACACACGCTCGTGACTGTTAAACTGCTGGTCGGGTGCCTTATTTGAGTGGCACAGAGTTAATTGAACTGACCGACATTGAGAGGAGTAGGCAATGTCTAACACAATGAAATCCATGGCGCTTTTCGGTGCCGTTGCTGCTGCAGTCGCGGCCCACACACCTGCAGCCGAGGCGGCCGCGAAAGAGAAGTGCTTTGGCATCTCGCTCGCTGGCGAGAATGACTGCGCGGCAGGCCCGGGCACCACATGCGCTGGCACTTCAACTGTCGATTACCAAGGCAACGCCTGGACGCTGGTTGATGCCGGCACATGCGAGTCCATCGAACTGCCTGCGATGGCCGATGGCACACCGCGCCAAGGCTCGCTCGAAGAAATCGAGCGCGACCTGCCGACCGCCTAAACCACTCCGCCCGGTCCGCCTGGTGGCGGCCCGGGCCCACCCCCTGACGAGGCTGTCATGCTGGATGTGTCATCCCAAAACACCACACTGCCCTCAGCACCCGGTGTTGGTTACAAAGCCATCCACTTCAGCGATCTGACCGCCACGCCGGGCCCCGTCAAATGGCTCGAGATCCACGCCGAGAATTACATGGGGCACGGCGGACGACCAGTGGCCCAACTGCAGGCGCTAAGCGAAACATTTCCTATCTCAGCCCATGGCGTTGGATTGTCGATTGGTGGCGAGGGAGCACTCGACGCCGATCACCTCAAACGTCTCAAACACCTGATCGACTGGCTGAAACCGGTAAGCTTTTCCGAGCATCTGGCATGGTCGACACACGGGTCCGAGTTTCTGAATGACTTGCTGCCCTTGCCCTACACAAACGATACAATCAAGCGGGTCGCAGATCACATCGACGAGGTTCAGGAGAAACTGGGCTGTCGCATGCTGCTGGAAAACCCTTCAAGCTATCTCGCTTTCGCGGAAAGCACGTGGTCCGAAACCGACTTTCTGGCCGAGATCGTGCGGCGGACGGGCTGCGGGCTGCTGTTGGATGTAAACAATGTCTTTGTCTCGGCCACCAACCTCGACTACACACCCGAAGGCTATATCGACGCTTATCCGATTGATCATGTGGGCGAGATCCATGTCGGTGGGCATGACGAAGACGAAGACGACTTGGGCCACACTCTTCTGATCGATAGCCACGGTCGGGAGACGGCCGATCCGGTTTGGGCCTTGCTCGATCACGCGCTCAGTCGCATTGGCCCCCGCCCGGTTCTCGTTGAATGGGACACCGATGTGCCCGACTGGCCAACTTTGCGCAGTGAGGCCGAGCGTGCCAGCGCTGCGCTTGCCCGGGTGCCCGTGAGTTAGCCATGACCTCAGATCAATCGACATTCAGGAACGCGCTGTTAGACCCAAGCGCGCCGGTTCCCGACGGTTTGAACGATGGTGCAGGCCACCCCGCGGGCCGACGGTTTTCTGTCTATCGCAACAACGTGGCTGTTTCCCTGACCGAGGCGCTCGAAACCGGGTTCCCGGTTCTGCGCAAGCTGCTGGGTCACGAGACGTTCAAGCGGTTGTGCGCAGTGTTCTTGCGCGCTCATCCTCCGCAATCCCCGCTGATGATGCATTACGGGCAGGACATGCCCGCCTTTCTGGCAGGGTTCGATCCCCTCCGCGATCTCGGTTACCTCGCGGACGTAGCCCGGTTGGAACTGGGACTGCGTGCGTCATACCACGCTGCCGATTCCAATGCGATTGATCCTGCCCGATTTGGCGAATTCGACGAAGCGGCGCTGATGGCCGCGCGTTTGACACTGGCGCCAGCGGTCGTCCACGTCCCGTCGCCATGGCCGCTTCATGATATCTGGGCCTACAACACGATCGACAGCGCACCAAAGCCGCAGGCGGTCGCCCAATCAGTGTTGATCACCCGCCCCGAATTTGACCCGCAGCCGCATGCCCTCGATCCGGCTCAAAATGCCTGGATGGGCGCGATCACCGCTGATGAAACGCTTGGGGGGGCTCATGACGCGGCGCTGGCCATCGATCCAGATTTCGACCTTGCTCCGCTGCTGGGGCTGTTGCTGCAGACCAACGCAATCACTGACCTCAAGACCTGAAGGACCCAATCATGAACGCCCTCATCCGCCTGCACGATGCTGTCTTTGGCCCCATCGAACGCGCCGACTGGCTGCTGCCCACGCTGGCGCGGTTCGTCTTTGCCGCTGTGCTGCTGATGTATTTCTGGATGTCCGGGATGACTAAGTTGGGCGGTTCGCTCGGCGGGCTTTTTTCGCCTACGTTCAACGCCTTCGCACAGATCTTTCCTCGCGGGGCCGAAGCGTTGAGCTACGATATCACCCAGGCCTCCAGCTTTCAGAAGGTTGTTATCCTCGCGGGCACATGGGCCGAGTTCCTTCTGCCCGCGCTGATCATCGTGGGGCTCTTCACACGGCTGGCTGCACTTGGAATGATCGGGTTCATAATCGTCCAATCGGTGACCGACATCGTGGGGCACGGCACCCCCGTCGGGGTCTGGTTCGACCGCATCTCTGACAGTGCAATCCTCGACCAGCGAGCGCTCTGGGTATTGATGCTGCTGGTGATCGTCATCAAGGGACCGGGGCCGCTATCGCTCGACAAGATTCTCACGGACCGACTGGCGCGCTAAGGCTTCAAAGCAGCCTGGGTGGTCGCGTTCCATCCTAGATGATAGGTCTCATCCGTTTTGATAAGCGGGCGCTTCATCACGGTAGGGTGGGCCTGCAGCAACGCGAGGGACGCAAGCGCACGATCCTCATCAGACAAGGCCCGCCATGTCGTCGACCGCGTGTTGATCAGCGCATCGCCAAAGACGTCCAGCGCCGCCTCCAACACCGCGGCAGGCACACCCTGCTCACGCACGTCTACGAATTCGGCGTCTGGCAACGCTTTCCGCGCTTTCCGGCAGGTGTCGCATGACTTCAGTCCAAACATCCACATGAATTGTCCCCGCGTTTCGATCAAATTTCAGGCATGAAGCAGCCCAAAGGCAACGTCATCCTTGATTTTTTTCAGGCGAAGGCAATCTCATAAATTGTGGAGGCAAAGCGTGTCTGTTGGCACCCGGCGCCGAAGCGGCAAAGTCCCCCAGTGCGTGGAATTGGGGTAAGAAAGCAAGGCGAATAGGAGGCACGGGATATGCCGGTTGGCACCGTGAAGTGGTTCAACACCACGAAAGGTTACGGATTTATCGCCCCCGAAGAGGGCGGCAAGGACGTATTTGTACATATTTCGGCAGTTGAACGGTCTGGCCTTACGGGGCTTGCCGACAACCAGAAAGTCAGCTTCGAGCTGCTGGAGGGCCGCGATGGCCGCCAGATGGCCGGCGATCTGAAGCTGCTCTGACGCGGGTGCGCGGCTTCGGCCAAGCCGTTTGAAACACCCTCGTGCTATCCAATCAGTGCGGCGCCTTTTTTGGTTTCGCCATCTGGATCTGTGTGTCGTCGGCAAACGCGCGCCGCGACCCAGCTCTGTAAAATATTACATTTTTTCAAGAGGTTAAGCCGGATCCCGTGACCGCGTTTCCCACGCTTCGCCCATAGCTACTATGCAGGAATTGCCCGTGGCATAGCGGATGACAAGCGTCCAATCCCCGGACTCGTTTGTCCAAATCTCCATCATTTGGTCGGGGCCGCGGAGGCCGGAGGATTGTTTTTCGGAGCCGTATTGCTTGGTGAGACGGGTGTGGAGCAACTCGGTGGGTGAGCAAATCACTTCGGCCAGCGGTCCGGCGGCGAGCGGAGAGGCAAGAAGAAGAACAAGAGATGTGGCTGTGAACTGCTTGATTTTGTTTATCATATTCGCACTGTAACAGATTTATGAAAGCCTGTGGGTAACTTTCTGTGTCAGGCCTGTCGCAGATGCAAACAAAAGATGAACGGCCCGCCCGCCCTGTTAACCACGCCCAACCCCGTGCGGAGCGAAGCGGCCTGGGGCCCCGGATGAGGGCTAAACGTACGATTTGACGGTGAAATTGTACGGTTTCATCCCACGGACAAACCCCAATTCTGAGCCCGTTTTGGGCAAACCTTACGTTTTGCAGGCGAATTCGTACAATTTGGATGTGGGCGGAGAAAGCGGGCGCAAAACTCCTTAAGATGCACAGAATTTGAGCAAACGCCCCGATTTGCCAATTAAGCGGCACTTAGGAGCGCGAGGCGCCAATTTGAGAGGTTAGTCCCGCGCGAAACCGGCCATTCGACCCGACGGCGGAGGCGCTCGCGACAAATCAGACGGTACCGGTCATAATGTCTGATAATTATCTCATTTGCGGCTTTTTCGAACGGATCATCGACAACCAACATCCCAAGCCGTGCGAGCGCAGGGCCGTGGGGTGATTGCCGGTTCGCGTAGCGACAAACGATCCGGGGGATCGTTTTAGGCAATCACGGGCGGAGCCCCGGGGGCGTTTGGACATGGCGCGGAGCCGCGTCAGCGTCGGGCCGCCGGGCGGCGCATCTTTGCTTTGAGCGGCGCGATTAATGGTGGTGATGGGAGTTATCTTGCCGGGGCGGGGTGCTGGTGGGGACGTCGCGCCGGCTCAGCGGCTTTGCCGCGTGACCCGGCAGCGTATCGCATAGCGATGCGCGAGAGGGCCGGGGGATTACCGCGTACGGAGCCGGGACAGCGCCGGGCCGCGGGATGGCGCAGCTTCGGTTGTGCGGCGCGGTTTATGGTGGTGATGGGAGTTATTTTGCCGGGGCGGGGTGCTGGTGGTGAGGTAGCGCCGGCCCGGGGGGCGGTCTATTCGTGCATTGCTACGCAATACACTGTCAGATTACGCGGCAGAGCCGCTTATCCGGCGCTGGCACGGCGGCCTGCGGCCTTGATTCCGTGCCGTTAGATTCGATCGCAAAACCCATATCTATTTCCGCATTCAATCAAACCCAGCTGTCACTTTACTTACTGTGCGGTCGTTACCCTCGCTCACGGTTTGGATCAGACATGACTTCTACCTACGACTGCGCAGAACACTCGACTATAAATTTCGGCTTTTGAAATTATGTATTTCAAGGCGCCTAAATTACTTGAAAAGCGATTACCGATGATCACATTAAAAATTTTAGCGATTCGATTGAGCTAATAAAAGTGGGGAAACATGGTTGACGATAATTCGAATGATAAAGAACGCGATGGCATGAACGTTATTAACCTTCCCGAAGACTTTCGCCCAATTTCCAAAGACGAAAGCCTTTATTCGGAGTCGCAAAAGTACGAAATTTTCGGTCTTCGGCAAGAGATGAACCAGTACATGCACCACCAATTTTTAGTAGAAAACTTCACGCTGACTGCAGCCGCAGTATCATTCACGTTCATGCTTTCGATAAACTCTGGTTCAGAACAGATTGAGTCTCTCATACCAGTATCCCAAATGATAGCAGAAGCTGTGCAAGCAAGGGTTATTTCGTCAGCGTACCTCACTATTCAAGACTTCGTAAAAACGGCATTCTTGTCCGGGATCACGATCATGATCCTCATTTTTGGACGCAGCCGAATACGGTTGCTACGATACCGCATATCACGGCTAGGACTATACATCTATTTCCGAGAAAAGTCGTTCCCAAGTCGGGGCGGATGGGAACACTTCGTTCACACTTTTCGCGCCCTAGACTACGCAGATGTGACCGACAAATATGTCAAAGCAATCGCGTCAGATAGTTCCGCATCGCGGTCAGAAGAACTAAACAATCTGATCCAGTATATCGATGACAAACCGGGTTCGTTCACTGGGGACCAATATAAACGCTGGAAAGTTATAATTTGGGTAAGTGTAGTAGCGTGCACGTTGCAGTGCACATATGTTGGGTATCAAGTCTGGCAGTCAGTATTTCAGCCAACAGAGTCAATTCAAAACACTGTTCAAGAAACCCGCGAACCACTTCCTAATTTTCTAGGGGACGGCGTCTCTGCTCCTTCGGAAAATGAGATGCAGGATCAATAGATCACTCACCCAATCACCCCCATAAACTCCCGCCACTCCCCCTTGCTCATGCCTGAGCTTTCCTGAGTGACGGTCTCACCTTTCACCATTCGCCGAATACAATCAAGGGCTGTGGCTGATAACGTCGCTCCTCCCATGCGGTAGTCCTCAAACGCCCCATACGCCGCGGGCACCCAGTCCTTCACCACCTCGCAAATCGCGTCCGCGTAAACCCGGATTTCGTATTGGGCGTGGGCGTCGGCGCGCAGCCGCAGGAAATGGAAGAGATTGTGCAAATCGACCTTCCAATACCATTGGGTATAGATATTGGCGGGCAGGTTCATTCGAGCCAATTCGCGGGCCAGTCCCTGTTGGCTGTCCTGCGAAATCATCTCTTCGTAGTGATCGTAGCACCGCATTGCGTCGTCGCGCAGATAGCGCAGCACCCGCTCGGCCTCTTCTCCGCTGAGCGCCTCGCCCCGCCCCTGATTGTTGATCACCGACTGCGCGGCCAGCGCATCGGGCGCGGGAATATAGAACTCGCGATCGAGGATCGAATAGCGGGCGGAGTATTCGTTGACGTTGGCGGTGCGGTGCCGGATCCATTGCCGGGCGACGAAAACGGGCAGTTTGACGTGCAGCTTGACCTCGCACATCTCGAACGGGGTCGAGTGCCAGTGGCGCATGAGATAGCGGATCAGCCCTTCGTCATTGGAAACCGTTTTGGTGCCCTTGCCATAGCTGACCCGCGCGGCCTGCGTGATGGCGTTGTCGTCGCCCATATAGTCAATGACGCGCACAAAGCCGTGGTCGAGCACGGGGATGGCGGTATAGAGGTGTTTTTCCATCCCCGGGGCCGTCGCCCGCAGCGTCGAGGCGGGCGTTGCGCGCAGGTCTTCAATTTCGGCAAGCTGTTCGGGGCTGAGCGGCATGTGCAACCTCATTTTTCCACAGAATCTGTCAGGTCTTTACTGTATCTTGTGTTCTGCCAGAGAGGAACCGCTAGATGATGGTCGCGATTTGGTCACGCTTTGGCAACACTTCTAGAATGAGTGGAGAGGATTCCGTTGACTTTTCAGTCGTTTCGGGAAAGGTCTTGGGCAAAAGCCAAAGAGCAGTTTGAAAAAGGCGTGGCAGGCATGAAACGATTTATCGCAGCACTTGGCGTGCTCGCAGCGCTTAGCGCATGCGGGGACGGTACACCGTTCGCGGATACCGGGACGGGCACGGGCGATGGTGACACCGATACGGATACCTCGATCCCCGAAGAGATCGCGGGTGATCTGGATGGGTTCACTTTCAACCCGACGACGGGTGAGTTGACCATCACGGGCGTGTTCCTCGACGATGAGCCGGCGACCACCGGTTATACCCGCACGGCGTCATTGGATGTGCCGGGCTATATCGCCTACACCGCCCAGGAAGACCCGCTTGACCAGCACGTGACGGCCTATGTTCAGGCCATCAGCGATGTCACGGGCGCCATCGCGGTGTCGGGCGGCCAGTTCGCGCGTTACAATGGTGGTGTGAACTACACCCGCTCCGGTGATTTCGACCGCCCCGACGTTTCGGGCACGTCAGGTCTGACGACTTATGCGGGCAACTATGTCGGCATCATCAATTCGGGGACAACGGCGGGGCCGGACCTGTTGCCCGTTCCCGGTGGCACCGATCCATCGATCCTGCCAAGCCAGGCCGCGCGGATCGAGGGCCTTATCTTTATCAACGTCGACTTCATCGACAACACGCTCAAGGGTGTGGTCTATGATCGCCAGATCTTTAGCCCCGACGGCACGCCGCTTACCCCGGATTTTGCTGTCGGCGCGGTTGAGGTCCCTGACCTCATCCTGATCGAAACCGACGTCACAGAGGACGGTACATTCGCCGGTCAGACCGAGATCGTTCTTCCAAGTGGTCGGAACACAGTCGGTGAATACGGCGGGATCTTTGGCGGAACGGACTCCGAAGGTGTTGCAGGCGGCATCCGGGCCACCGAACACTTTGACAACGGATCATCCGGTGAAGAGGAGTATGGGCTTTTCGTCCTTGGACGTTGTGGATCTGCATCGGAGACCAGCGCCCTCTGCAGCACTGTGCCCGTGGGCGAATAGGCCCGACCGGTGCGGGGCGTTCTCCGTGCTTTGTTCCTAGCTCTCAGCCTTGCGCAGCCGGTCGCTGCGCAGGGCGATGTCAATGTCAGCCTCGATCAGGCCCGCGCCCTGGCTGTTCAATCGTTAAGCGCCGGCAATCCGAAGCTCGCCATCCGCATCGCCAAGGGCCTGCTCAAGGCAGACCCGAAAGATCGCGATGCCTATATGCTGCTGACCGCCGGCTATGCCCAGTTGGGCCGCCCCGCCGCAGCGCGCAAGGCCGCCGCCCGCGCCTATCGTTTCAGTGACAGCAAGGCAGCAAAGCTGAACGCCGCAGACATCGTGGCCCGCACCGCAATGGCGGAGAACAAGCCCACACTCACCCAGCTTTGGCTGCGCCGGGCGGCCCTTCACGCGGAGAATGAGGACGTCAAAAAACTCATCGCGCGAGACTATGCGCGGGTCCGACAAATCAATCCCTTTGGCTTTCGCATCCGCACAAGCGTTCAGCCCTCGAACAACGTCAACAATGGCGCCGACAGCGCGCTGCAGGTGATCGACGGTAACCCTGATGTGGTAGGCATCCTGTCGCCTTCAGCTCAGGCGCTTTCGGGCACGGTCGCCACGTTCGACACGATCCTTAGCTATCGGTTGGGACAGACCGACCGGTCGGAAACACGGCTGGGCGGGCGGCTTTATACGCGGCAGGTGTATCTGTCGTCGGAGGCCGAAGAAAAGGCCCCGGAAGCTGAGAACAGCGATTTCGGATCGACCTACGCCGAGCTTTCCCTCAAGCGGGCGCAGGCTTGGGGCGAGGACGGGCGTCTGGGCTATGGCGCGGCGATCGGCAGGTCATGGTACGCGGATGAAGAAAGCTTTGACTTCGCCCGCCTGACCCTCGACCGGGGCCTGCCCCTGAACGAGCGCAACTATCTGTCGTTTGACAGCGGCATTGAACACCGTTGGTCAGCCTATCACGCTGTCTTTGACGAAACCCGGCTGACCCTGGGCACACGGCTGAGTCACAAGCTGGAAAACGGCGACCGTTTTGGTGTTTCGCTGGCCTTGCAGCATGTCGACGGGGATCACGTGAATACGTTGTCGCGGTCGGCCACGGTGCGCGGGACATATTCCTTTGCCAAGCAACTTGGACCGGCGCAGGTCAGTGCCTCGCTCACCTTGGGTATCTCTGACTTTCCTGACTACACGCCCGGTCTTGGGATCGAAGTGCCGGGCGGGCGCGAGGACAAATCGGTTTATGGCGACGTGTCTTTCTTTTTCTCAGACTATGACTATGCGGGGTTTGCCCCCACTTTGCGCATAAGAACCGGGCGCCGCGACTCCAATGTCAGCCGGTTCGACACCAACGAGACCTCGATATCGCTTGAAATCCAGTCGGCATTCTAAGGCCGCTGGTCTGTCCCGGTCGGCGTGTTAGACTGGCCCTGACTAACAGGGGAGAGAGCATGATGGGCGTTGAATATTTGCACACGATGGTGCGGGTGAAAGACCTAGAGGCATCGATGGCGTTTTTTAAGCTATTGGGATTAAAGGAAACTCGCCGTCATGAGAGCGAAAAGGGGCGGTTCACGCTGGTATTCATGGCCCCGCCCGACCAACCCGACTGTCCCGTCGAGCTGACCTATAACTGGGACGGCGACGATGCGCTGCCGTCTGATAGCCGTCATTTCGGTCACCTCGCGTATCGCGTCGATAACATTTACGAGATGTGCCAGCATCTGATGGACAACGGCGTGACGATCAACCGTCCGCCGCGGGATGGTCACATGGCCTTTGTCCGCTCGCCCGACAACATCTCGATCGAGCTTTTGCAGCGCGGTGACGACCTGCCCCCCGCCGAACCCTGGTCCAGCATGGAGAATACAGGCCATTGGTGAGGATCGCGGCGGCGCTGACATCGGCCTGCCTTGCGCTGCCTGCCTGGGGAGATTGCCGCCTAGCGTTGCTGCTGGCGCTGGATGTATCATCCTCCGTCGACATGGTCGAAGACGACTTGCAGCGCGGCGGCCTTGCCGCGGCCTTGGTCGCGCCCGAGGTTCGGGCCGCCTTTCTGGCGGGTCCGGATCCCGTGGCGTTGGCGGTTTTTGAGTGGTCAGGCCGCTACAATCAGGAGATCATCCTCGATTGGACCTTGATCGACAGCCCTGCCGCCCTGACCCGCGTTTCGGAAACCGTTCGCCAAAGCCGTCGCCAGCACAACGAATTTCCCACGGCTCTTGGCTATGCCCTTGGGTTTGGCGCTGAAATGTTGCAGCGTGCGCCCCAATGTTTGTTCCAGACCATCGATGTCGCGGGGGATGGTCAGAACAACGAGGGATTTGGCCCTGCATTGGCTTATGACGAATTTCCTTTCGAGGGGGTGACCGTGAACGGTTTGGTGGTGAATGCCGCGGATTTCGAGGCCGAGACGGGCCTCATCAACTTTTACCGGACGGAGGTTTTGCGCGGCCCCGGTGCCTTTCTGGAGGTTGCGCAGGGGTTTGAGGATTACGAGCGGGCCATGCGCCGCAAGCTTGAACGGGAACTGAGCCCGCCGGTTTTCGGGATGGACGCTTTGACGGATCAGCCGGGATGATCCGTTTTCTGTGGGGCCTTCTTTGTCTGGTTCTGGGCGCGGGCGCCAGCACGGCGCAGTGCCGGCAGGCGCTGGCCCTTGGTCTGGATGTTTCGGGATCGGTGGATGCACGGGAATACAGGCTGCAGATCGAAGGGCTCGCGGCGGCCCTGGGCAGTCCGGGCGTGCGCCAGTCACTGCTGACCTTGCCCACGGCGCCTGTCCAAATCCTGGTCTACGAATGGTCGGGCCCCAGCGATCAGGCTCTCATACTGCCATGGACACCGATTTTGGATGAGAATGCGCTCGACGGTGTGATTGCTCAGATCCTGCTGACCGAACGGCGCGAGGCCAGCCCCGGCACCGCCCTCGGTGTCGCGATGCAGAAGGGCAGCGCCTATCTGGCCCAGCGTCCGGATTGCTGGAAACGGGTGCTCGATATCTCGGGCGACGGCAAATCCAACCTCGGACCCCGGCCGGTCGACGTTAAGGCTTTGCTGGAAACGACCGACATAACGATCAACGCCCTGGTGATCGGGGCGGATGCGCCGGTGCTCAACGATTTGCGGCAATCGGAGATTTCCGAATTGTCAGCCTATTTTCAGGCCAACGTCATCATGGGACCTGAGGCGTTCGTTGAGACCGCTCTGGGCTTTGAGGATTATGCCGCAGCCATGGCTCGGAAGCTGGAGCGCGAACTGGACACGATCGTGATCTCTGATGCGGGCGAGACGGACGATTTGGTTGGTGCTGGCGAGCCGAAAATCGTCAATCAGTAGATATAGCGGATCTGGTCCGCCCAGTATCGCTCCATCCGGCGCAGCGCCGAGGTGATCTCATTCAGCCCGTCCGGTCCCAGCACGCCCTTGCCTTGCAGACCAGCAGCGTGTCGTTCGAACAGTTCGGCGACGATAGTGCGGATCCCCCTGCCCTTTTCGGTCAGGCGAACACGGACCGAGCGGCGATCGATCTCGCACCGCTGGTGGTGCATGTAACCCATTTCGACCAGCTTCTTGAGATTGTAGCTGACGTTGCTGCCCTGGTAGTAGCCACGGGTCTTGAGCTCGCCCGCCGTTACCTCGTTATCGCCGATGTTGAAGAGCAGCAGCGCCTGAACCGCGTTGATCTCGATCACGCCGACCCGTTCGAATTCGTCCTTGATGACGTCCAGCAGCAGCCGGTGCAGACGTTCGACCAGCGAGAGCGCCTCAAGGTATCCGACCATGAACCCCTGTTCGTTGGTCTCTGCCACCTTGGCGATCGGTTCCTGAATACTCATGCCGTTCTCCGACTCACAATGCTTGTCAGCCAAACTCGACAGAAAACGGAAATTTTCAGTTAAGCGATATCAACCCCCGCTAGAGGACTGAAATTGCTTCTGAATTTCCGCGAGCAGATCCGAGAACTCGGTCGGTGGATTGGCCTGATTTGACACCCATTGATAAAGGTCCTGATCGTTTTCAGCCAGCAATGCGTCGTACTGCTCCAGCGCAGCGTCATCCATTTCGTCAAGCCGGGCATCGGCAAAGGCCGACAGGATCAGATCCATTTCCTTGATCCCGCGCCGCATCGAGCGCATCCGCAGGCGCTTGATCCGGTGTTCACGGAGTTCCATCGCCGGCCTCGTTCTTGATCGCCTGACGCAGCCGCTTTTCCAACACCGCGACCTGATCGGTTTTGGCCTTGAGGTCGACGCGCAGCTCGCGCAGGGCCGTGAGCGTATCCTGAAGCGTCGGCGAAACCTCGACCGGCATGTCCGAGCCTTCGAGCCCCTCACCTTCGCCATTGATCAGCCACGTGATCGAAACGTTAAGCAGACCAGCCAGCATCGACAGCCGGTTTGCGCGGGGTTCGTTCAGGTCTTCTTCCCAGGCGCGAAGGGTCTTGAGCCGGACACCCAGCCGCCGCGCCAGGGCTGTCTGCGACATGCCCGATTGTTCACGGGCCGCCGCCAGCCGGTCGCCAAACGTCGCGGCCTCTGGGCTGTACCAATCTGTCTGATCGTCCATGTCCCTTGCTCCTTTGCTGCAATCCGGGTTGATCGTCGCCATGCCCCTGCCTATGAGAGGCGCGAACCCTTCTAACCTTCTGGTGCCCCGATGCCATTGCTTTCCGCGACGCTTGACCGCGTCAAACCGTCTCCGACCATCGCAGTGACAAACAAGGCGGCCGAGTTGAAAGCGGCGGGCCACGATGTCATCGGCCTCGGCGCGGGCGAACCGGACTTCGACACGCCCCAGCATATCAAGGATGCCGCTGTTGTCGCCATTGCTCTTGGCAAGACCAAATATACCGCGGTCGACGGCATTCCAGAGCTGAAGCAGGCCATTTGCGCGAAGTTCGAGCGCGACAACGGCCTAGAATACACCATCGCCCAGATTACGGTGGGTACGGGTGGCAAGCAGGTTCTTTATAATGCGTTGATGGCGACGCTGAACGAGGGTGACGAGGTGATTATCCCGGCGCCGTACTGGGTGAGCTATCCGGATATGGTTCTGCTGGCAGGCGGCACACCGGTGCCCGTCGAATGCGGGATCGAGACCGCGTTCAAGATGACCCCGGACCAGCTTGAGGCAGCGATCACACCCCAGACGAAATGGCTGATCTTCAACTCGCCATCCAACCCGACGGGCGCGGGCTATAGCAAAGCCGAGTTGAAGGCACTGACCGATGTGCTGATGCGCCACCCGCATGTCTGGGTCATGACCGACGACATGTATGAACACCTTGTCTATGACGATTTCGAATTCTGCACCCCGGCGCAGGTTGAACCCGGGCTTTATGACCGAACGCTGACAGTCAACGGCGTATCCAAGGCCTATGCCATGACCGGCTGGCGGATTGGCTACGCGGCAGGCCCCGAGCATCTGATCAAGGCGATGCGCAAGATCCAGTCGCAATCAACCTCGAACCCCTGTTCGATCAGTCAGTGGGCAGCCGTCGAGGCCCTGAATGGCGAGCATGATTTCATCGCCACGAACAACGCCGTCTTCAAGCGCCGCCGCAATCTGGTCGTGTCCATGCTCAACGGGATCGACGGCGTGACATGCCCAGTTCCCGAAGGTGCCTTTTACGTCTATCCGTCGATCACCGGGCTGATCGGCAAAACCTCGGCCGGGGGGACAGCCATCACCGATGACGAAGCTTTTGCGACCGCATTGCTTGAGGAAAAGGGTGTCGCGGTGGTGTTTGGATCGGCTTTTGGGGTCTCACCCAATTTCCGGGTCAGCTATGCGACATCGGACGAAGCCCTCAAAGAGGCCTGCACCCGTATACAGGATTTCTGCGCATCGCTAACCTGAATCGGCGGTAAACAGCCTTATCGTTTCGTAAACCCGTTGCGGCTATGGAGCGACGCGGGGTTCCGCCTGCGGGGCCTTTGACAGCCTGTTAACCAGTTTCTAGGGTGCGCGGAAAAAGGTTCGCCTCATGACTGAACTGCCAGAATACTATTTTCGCATTCGCGAAAACGGCGCGGTTGTGTTTCGCGTAGACACCGAAAACCGACAGCGGCGTATCGAGATGGACCAGATTGCGGTGATCAACATCCGCAATGGTGAGATCAAGCCGCACGGCGATCGTGTTCTTTCCGACGAGGACATGGAGACGATCCGGGATTGGATGACCAAGCGTATGGAACTGCTGGGTCGCCGCGACATGGATGACATCCATCGCGCCATCGATCATCTGAACCTCACAACCCAGTGGGCCCAGTCCAAGGCGACCGAGGATCAGCTGGAGGATGTGACGGATTCGCTGTTGATGGCGATGCATGATCTGCGCAGCGTCTTGGTGCGCAAAAAAGCGGACAGGCTGATGAAACGCTAGGCTTGCGCCTGTGGAGAAAGTCTCAAAATCCAGTACAGACGCCAAGGTATGTACGGGATTCCGCCGATGACGGGGGCATTCTGAACCGGCCCTTTCGACCATCTGCCGAGCGTGCATATACACTCACCACTCACTGGGAATCAAAAAAACGGGGCAAGAATGAAGACGAAGACCGCGGCCTTTGTGCTGCCGAGGTCTGCTATGGTCGACGAGGGTGAACTCCAAAACGATCCATGGCAGGAAAACGAGCAGAACAAGACGATCCAACCAACGACACTAGAAATTGCGACGGCGATGCTGGCCGCAGGAACCAGTAATCCGGTCCTGACCCCCAGCGACTTTGCCGCCATCATCAGCCATATCCGAAAGGCGCCGGAGCAGGATGCCCTTTACGGTCGCATCGACAAGGTCCGGCACAGCCTGCCCCATCAGACGAAGGGCGGCCATATCTCGATCGATCTGGCAGAGGCGGATCCGAACAGCCGGCGTGGCGGCTGGATCCAGGGGTTGATGCAGAAAGACCTGATTCTCTAGATCCGGTCAGCGAGGCGGGATGCGTCAGGACAGACCCGGCTTGGCCACCGGCGCCAGCTGGGTCGCGCCGCCCCGCCAGAACCGCAGCATCAACAGCGCGGCTGCACAGGCCAGACCGACAACCAGACCCATCCAGATGCCAGCAGCACCATAGCCCGCGACAAATCCAAGGCCATATGAGGTCGGCAGGCCGACCACCCAATACGACACGCCCGCCAGCACCATGGGCACGGTCGTGTCCTGCACTCCGCGCAGCAGCCCAAGTGCGACCGCCTGCGCCCCGTCCACAAGCTGGAAAAGCGCGGCAAGTACCAGAAGGACCACGCCGATCGCCAGGATCTGATCGCGGGCCGGTTCATCCCGCTGCATGAAGAGCGAGATCAGCGGTTCAGGCCAAACCACGAAACCGATGATCGTCAGGACCGCCATCGTCAGGCTGAGCACGATCACCACCCGTGCACCCCGCACCAGATGCGGCCTGTCCTGCCGCCCCACGGCATTGCCGGCCCGGATCGTCGCGACATTGGCCAACCCGAGATGGACCATGAACGTGATCGAGGCGAGCTGCAGAGCGATGCCATGCGCGGCGAGCGGGATGGCCCCGAGCCATCCCATCATCACGGCCGAGCCTGCAAACAGCCCAACCTCGCTGAGACTGGTGAGCCCGATGGGCCAGCCAAGCCGGAACACCCGTCTCAACATCTCCCAGTCGGCTCGCCAGAGCCGTTGAAAAAGCGCGTGATGTGGCAGAACGACCAGCACATATAGCACGGCACCCAAGACGCTGACTGTCTGGGTAACCACCGAAGCAATGGCCGCCCCGACGATGCCAAGTTCCGGCGCGCCCCAATTGCCAAAGATCAGCGCGTAATTGGCCGCCGCATTAGCAAACGCGGCCACGATGGTGATCCAGAAAACGATCTGCGTCCGCTCAAGCGCAGCAAGATAATTCCGCAAAACCATAAGGATAAGCGCCGGAAATACTCCAAACCCCGCGGTGCGGAGGTATCGCGCGGCGTCCAGGGCCACTTGCGGCTCCTGCCCCATCGCCAGAAGGATCGGCTGGGAAAAGAGCATAAGCGGCAGAACCAGCACGGCAAAGGCAAATGACAGCCACAGCCCCATCCGGGTGGCACGCCGGATGCTGACTTCATCTCCGGCTGAAAGCGATGCCGCCACCAGTGGCATCACGGCCCATGCGAACCCGCTGCCCATAAGGAACAGCACGAAGAAATAACTGGAGCCCAGCGTCACGGCCGCCAAGGCTTCGACCCCATACCAGCCCACCATGACGGTGTCGGTCACGCCAATGGCGACCTGGCCCAGATGCCCGCCGATCAGCGGCAGACCAAGCCTGAGGGCGGCGCGGGCATGCGCCGGGTATGACATCTGGCTTGTAGACATGCCGAACCCTTACGCCTGCGCGTCGCGGGTTGGAAGGACCGATTTCAGTTTGAAGGCGCAGTATCGCCGCCGAGATGAGTTTGTTTGAAACCGTCGGGATATTTGAGACCATAGCCAAGCGCCCGGTCGATGCCGATATGCGCGATCCAGATCAACGCGACCGGCAAGGCGGCAGGCGTCACAACGACACCCAGAAAGGCCAGCGCCACCGGCAATGCATATGTGTGTGCCAAATTATAGACCCGCGCCCCGAAAGCGGGGTTGCGCAGATATCCGACCATACTCAGATCGGGGGTCAGAATCAGAGCCGCGAACAGCCACCAGCTTACCCCGCTTTGCGCGTAGGCCCATATGGCAGCGGCGGCGACAACACCGCCTTCGATCTGCAAGAGTCTTCGCACGCTTCCGTAGGTCTGTCCGGTCATTGGTGGCCCCTTTCCCCTGTCTGTCTTCATCATGGACCTTAACCACACCAACACAATCGGTTTGCAACTTAAGCGCGAATCGCTTGCAACGCCTCCCCTTCGCCCTGCAATGTGCGCCCGTGCATGCTGCTGTCATGTCAGATTGATAGTTGCGGCTAGGGGATACGGTATTGGAGATGGTGATGAATTCGGTATTTGTCCGGGGTTTGTTCATACTTGCAGCGCTCTTCGTCGCGGTCGGCGGCATGATAAACCCTATTGACCAGGTGCGTCCGGACGCACCGGAGCTTGCTGCGTTCGGGCCGTTTCCGGTTGGCGTTCAGACCCGTATGTTGGTGGATGGCGAGCGTCTCGATATCCTGAATGTCGAGGGAAACGCCCGCCCCGTCTATGACCGACCCCTGACGATCGAGCTTTGGTATCCTGCCGTCGAGGGTACGGTTCCCCGCGGAACCTACACCGCCATCCTCCGCGACGGACAGACCGAGGTTACGCTCTCAGGCCGCGCGGTGCGCGACGCAGCACCGGTCGAGAGCGGATCCTTTCCGCTGGTCATTCTCAGCCACGGGTACCCGGGCAACCGATATCTGATGAGCCATCTGGGGGAAAACCTCGCCTCGAAAGGCTATGTCGTGGCGTCGATTGACCATACCGACAGCACCTATTCCGATCAGGCGGCCTTTGGGTCCACTCTTTATAACCGCCCTCTGGATCAGGCTTTTGTTCTGGACAGCCTGACAGCATCCGATGACCCGGTGACCACGCTGATCGATGACGAAAACGTCGGCATCATCGGCTATTCCATGGGCGGTTACGGCGCTCTGATCTTTGGGGGTGCCGGCGTCACGCAAGCGTCGACCGAACTGACATGGGGTACGCCCGAAGGGCTGCTGTCGCTGCATCTGGCCGGGACCGAAACCCATGAAGCGCTGATGGATGAGCGTCTCAAGGCGGTCATCGCAATCGGGCCCTGGGGCAAGAATGCGGGCTTTTGGGATGCCGAAGGGATGGCCGGGCTGCGCAAGCCGACCCTCGTCATGGCGGGCGGGGCCGACGACGTGTCGGTCTATCCGGCGATGCGGGCGATCTTCGATGAGGCGGTGCGCACCGACCGGCATCTGCTGACCTTCGATCACGCCAACCACAATGCCGCCGCCCCGATCCCGGCGCCGTTGGAAAGCTGGCAATCCGTCGACAACCTCGATTTCGTCCCGTTCGAGCATTACGCGGACGCCGTTTGGGACACGACCCGCATGAACAACATCGCCCAGCATTTCGCGACGGCCTTTCTGGATCTGCACCTCAAGAGTGACGCCGAAAAATCGCGCTACTTTGACCTCGTGATCAAGGCCGAAGACGGCGTTGTCGCGCTGGATGACAATGGCCAGCCGACCGACGACCACACCTATTGGGCGGGCTTTGCCCCGCGCACTGCAGTCGGTCTGCGCTTCGAAACCAAACTGCGCGGCGAGTGATGGAGACCGAAAATCTCCCGCTGAACGGGCACCCGTTCTTTGTTCGCCGGTGGGGGGATCCGGCGCTGCCGCGTCTGCTGCTGCTGCACGGCTTTCCGGAATATGGCGGCGCTTGGAGCGATTTTGCCCCGCTGCTGGCCGACCGCTTTCACGTGATCGCACCGGACCAGCGCGGCTATGGGCAAAGCTGGGCGCCTGATGATGTGGGGGAATATGTTCTGTCGAAGCTGGTCGATGACATGGCCACTTTGATCGGCGCGGGGCCTGTCACAGTGATGGGACACGACTGGGGCGCTTCGGTTGCCTACGGGCTTGCGATGTTCCGCCCCGATCTTGTCGACAGGCTGATTATCGCGAATGGAGTTCATCCGGTCCCGTTTCAGCGGGCGATGGCGTCAGGCGGGCCACAATCCGAAGCCTCGCAATACATCAACAAATTGCGGGCCGAGGGATGCGAAGACCGGCTGGCGGAGGACAATTGCAGCAGGCTCATGCAGATGTTTTCATCCAGGATGGACATGACGTGGATGACCCCGGAACGAGAGGCTGCATACAAGACCGAGTGGGCCCGCCCGGGACGGCTACGGGGGATGCTGAACTGGTACCGCGCGTCACCCCTTGTCGTCGCGGATCCCGGCAAACCGGTCGAAATGCCCGACCTGCCGACCGAACGCCTGATGGTGAATTGCCCCCATCTGCTGATCTGGGGCGCGAAAGACACGGCCCTGCTGCCGGCCTCGACCGACGGGCTCGAAACCTTTGCGCCCCGCCTGACCCGGGTGGTGCTCGATGACGCCGATCACTGGCTGGTTCACCAGCAGCCCGAGGCGATTGCAGACAAGATTGTGGCGTGGATGAGGCAGGAAACGAACTTTCCCCAAAACTGACCCAATGTGGGATTTCAAAGGCTTACGATCAATCGACCCTGCGTTTCTGCACCCTGGGGTTGATGTTTCGCCCATAGGTTACATGCCTGAAATCAAACGCTATTTCGACTTGGGCGCTGCTGCGCTATGGTCGCGATACCAGGCGGATGTGTCGTAGGCGTCTGGCGGTTAATTGTAACGAGTAACTGGAATGGTCATGTTGCGTTCACAGAAATACCTTTTTGTCCTCGCCGCCGCGCTTTCATTCGTGGCAACGCTGGGATCAGCCGCCACATTTACCTATGACCTCCATGATCATCCCGGCGCATCAAAGACCGCCGAGCATGATTATGGCCTCCGCCTGGACGAATGGGGACAATTCTTTTCATTTGGCAACGGCGCGTCGGCACAGCTGGTCTATGACGATGCGGCGGGTACGGCTGTCATTTCGGGCAGCGTTCGCGAAAGCCTTGGGCTGAGTGGCGGATCAAAGACCTTCGGCGGTCTCTGGACGCTCAGCTATACCATGACAGGGCTGAGCGATCTGGGCGGGGGTTTCTTCAAGGATTTTGTCGGCGGTTCGGGCTCATTGACCGATGGGACAACGACGCGCGTGCTGGGGGCAGCCGCGAACCGGGCCGGCGAATACTTCATTTTCGATACGAACGGTCACCGGATTAGTGACCCAAACGGGATCACCGGCCACGGCTGGGTTGGCAAGAACGGGGGGTATAACGACTTCTTGCTGACCGCGACAATCGCGCCAGTGCCGCTTCCGGCTGCCGCGTGGCTGCTGATTGGCGCTGTGGCAGGGCTTTTTGGCCTGCGTCGCCGCACCTGATCCCGGATGCAGTTTGCGAAATGGGGCCCGGCCAGCGATGGCCGGGCCCTCGTCTTTCCTGCGACTTAGGTCCATACCCCCTTGCAGCATCGCCGCCCCATGCTTAGCAATTAAACTATGAACACGCCCCTCATCGACCCGTTTCAGCGCGCGATCAAATACTTGCGTGTGTCGGTCACCGACCGCTGTGACTTCCGCTGTGTCTATTGCATGTCGGAAAACATGACGTTCCTTCCGAAAAAAGACCTGCTGACGCTCGAAGAGCTGGACCGCATGTGTTCGACCTTTGTCCGCCTCGGCGTCGAAAAACTGCGGATCACCGGGGGTGAGCCACTGGTGCGGCGCAACATCCTGAGCTTTTTCAACGCAATGGGCCGCCATCTGGACAACGGCGCGCTCAAGGAACTCACGCTGACAACGAATGGCTCACAGCTCGAACGCTTTGCCACCGAATTGCATGGCGCGGGCGTGCGCCGGGTGAATGTCTCGCTCGACACGCTTGACGAAGAAAAATTTGCGCAGATTACCAGGTGGGGCCGCTTGCCCCAGGTCATGAAGGGGATCGATGCGGCGCAGGCCGCCGGACTTCGGATCAAGATTAACGCCGTGGCGCTCAAGGGCTTCAATGAAGATGAACTGCCCCGCATCAGCGAATGGTGTGCTGAACGCGGTATGGATCTGACCTGGATCGAAGTCATGCCGATGGGCGATATCGGGAACGAGGACAGATTGGGGCAGTACTGGTCCCTCAAGGACGTCCGCAAAAAGTACGAAGAACACTATACCATCACCGATCTGACCGAGCGCACGGGCGGCCCGGCCCGCTATGTTCGACTGGAGGAAACCGGCCAGAAGATCGGCTTCATCACGCCCCTCAGCCATAATTTCTGCGAAAGCTGCAACCGGGTTCGAATCACCTGCACCGGCGAGATCTATATGTGCCTCGGGCAGGAGGATATGGCCGACCTGCGTGCGCCGCTGCGCGCCCATCCCGACGACGACGCACCCCTCGAAGACGCAATCCGCGCGGCCATTGCGCTCAAGCCCAAGGGCCATGATTTCGACTATTCCCGCCAGCGCCTCGACGGGCAGATGCCCCGCCACATGAGCCATACCGGCGGCTGAGCCCTGCAATGACCTTTCTGGTCCAGCTTTACCGCGCAGCTTCTGCGCTGGTCCTGCCATTCGCGGCCCGGCGTCAGGTGCAGCGGATTAGGGCGGCTGGGTTTTCTGTCGACCGCGCTCATGAAAGGCTGGGGCATGCGACGGCGCAGCGGCCGCTTGGCCCCCTGCTTTGGGTGCATGGTGCGTCGGTGGGCGAGACTAAATCCGCCCTGCCCCTAGTGGCGCGCATGATTGAGCGGGGCATCACCGTTCTGTTGACATCCGGCACGGCCACATCGGCCCAGGCTGTGGCGCCGCGCCTGCCCGAAGGCACGATCCACCAATTCGCGCCACTCGATGGTGTTGGCCCGGTACGCCGGTTTCTGGATCACTGGCGGCCCGATGCCGTGGTGCTTGTCGAAAGCGAGCTGTGGCCGAACCTCTTGACCGAATGTGCTGCGCGCAAGCTGCCGGTGGCCCTGCTCAACGCAAGATTGTCGGAGTCTTCGGCACAGGGATGGAAGCGGTTCCCCGCGACGGCCCGCTCGGTGCTGAGTGCCGTAGGGATGGCCCATTGCCAGGATCAGCGGACGCGCGACCACCTCCGCGATCTGGGGCTCGACTTCGCGCGGACCGGCGTCAACCTCAAGTCTATTCAGACCGCGCCGATGCTGCGCCCCGAGGCTTTGCAAGGTCTTCGACGGGCCTTGCAAAGCCGCCCCCTCTGGGTCGCCGCATCCACCCACGAGGGTGAAGAGACCGTCGTGCTCGATGCGCATCGCCGCCTGCTGGAAACCCATCCGGATCTCATGCTGATCCTCGTGCCGCGCCATCCGGAACGGGCCAATGACGTTCTAACCCTTATGCCTGACCTCGCCGTCGCACAACGCAGCAAGGGAGACGATCTGGACACCAAGGCGCAGGTCTTTTTGGCGGACACGATTGGAGAAATGGATCTGTGGTACAGCCTCGCACCGGTCGTCTTTCTCGGTGGTTCGCTCGTGCCCATCGGCGGGCATACCCCGTTTGAGCCTGCGGCGGCGGGCTGTGCGATCCTGCACGGTCCGCTTTATGCGAATTTCGAGCAGGTCTATGCGGATTTTGCCAAGGCAGGCGCCGCCCTGGAAATCACCGATGCCACTAGCCTTGGACAGGAGGTCGACCGGCTGCTGAACCACCCCGAACAGGCGCAAAAGATGGCCATGGCGGCCGAACCCCTCGCACTCGGCGACAGCCCTGCACTGGATGCCCTGATCGATGACGTCCTTGCCCTGACCGATTTGGACGGGATGCCCGGCGATGAATGACCTATCGCAAATCGACGTGATTGCGCCCAACTTCAAACGCCGTTTGTCCGGCGTCACGGCCACCGTCGCCCGCCTTGTTCCGCTGCAGGCCAGGGATATCGCCATATGTACCTGCGCGCCCGAGATGCCGGAGGACGTTCCGAACGTGCACTGGATCCGGCTTTTGACCATGTCCCGCCGCCCCCGCGTCTGGCATGCCCGCCGCAACACCGAGATGATCGGGGGGCTCGCGCTGAAGTACTTCTTGGGCAAACGGCTCAAGCTGCTTTTCACATCCGCATCGCAAAGGCGCCACACAGGCTGGACGAAATGGCAGATCCGGCAGATGGATGATGTCATCGCCACCTCCGGCAAAACGGCCACCTATCTTGATCGGCCCGCGCATGTGATCCGCCATGGAATCGATTGCGAGGCCTTCGCACCGCCTCCGGACAAAGCAGCCCTGAGGCGTGATCTCGATCTGCCGGAGGGCCGCCTGATCGGCTGCTACGGGCGCATTCGCGCACAGAAAGGCACCGATGTCTTTGTCGATGCGATGATCCGGACCCTGCCCGACCATCCCAATGCCTTCGGGCTGGTTATGGGGCGGGCAACCGATCAGCACAGCGCGTTCCTGACTGACCTCAAGGACCGGGTCAGCGATGCGGGGCTTGCCGATCGCATCCTGTTTCTGCCCGAAGTGGCTGTTTGGGAGATGCCACGCTATTATCAGGCACTCGACCTTTATGTCGCGCCGCAACGATGGGAGGGGTTCGGGCTTACCCCGCTCGAGGCGATGGCCTGCGGCGTACCTGTGATCGCCACGCGGGTTGGCGCGTTCGAGGAACTGGTTGTCGATGGCGTCACCGGATCATTGGTCGCACCCGGTGACCTTGAGGTCATGGCGCAGGCGGTGAATGATCTTCTGTCCGCACCAAGCAGCCTTGCCCGAATGGCCGAGGCCGCGCGGGCACATATGCTGCAGAATTTCCGGATCGAACAGGAAGCGGCTGCGATCACGGCGATCTACAAACAGATGCTTGGGGCCTAGAGGCCCGCTCCGACGGTTTTCCGGACCAGATCCCAATAGACATCCTGCAGATCGGAGACGCCAAGACGCCCGCCCTCCCGAAACCAGGTCGTCACCCCCGTCAGCATCGCGATGACCGCAAGCGTCGTCACCTTGGTGTCGGCCATCTCGAATGCACCCTCGTCCGCGCCCTCGCGCAGGATTGCCTCGAGATGGTCTTCGTATCGGCGACGCAGGCCCTCGATGATCTCGAAATTTTCTGGCGTCAGGTTCCGCAGCTCCATATAGGCGATGAACACCGCGTCCGGCCGTTCGAGGTGAAAGGCGATGTGGAACCGCACAAAGGTCTCCAGCCGGGCGACGGGCCGCCCTGCGGGCACCGGCAACGCGCGCAGCAATTCCTCCATATGTGTGACCATCAGGTCATAGAGCAGGCTTTGCTTGTCCGGGGTGTAGTTATAAAGCGCACCGGCCTGCACACCAACCTCGGCCGCGATCTGACGCATCGAAACGGCGGCATAGCCCCGGCGCGCAAAAAGCTGCTGCGCCGCCGCACGAATGCGGGGCCCCGTAATGTCCGAATGTGATCCAGCCGTACGCGCCATGCATCATGGCTAACTGAACGAATGTTCAAAACCAAGGGATTGTTGATTGTCCGTCGTCTCTGGTGCATCACCAAAGCAACAGCGAGCGGAGAGAGTTGATGCGGTTGTCCCCGTGCCTTGTCATCCTTGCGGCCATATCAGCCTGCACCCAGTTCCCGGAACTGGACGACGCGGTGTCGGAACAGGCGCAAGCTGCCCCTTACCCCGCCCTCGTTGATCTTGGTCCGCTGGTGACCGAAGCGCGGGCCGGCCGCACCGACCCAGCAGAGGTTGAAACCAGTGTCGATGCGCGCGTCGCGGCGCTGCGGGCGCGGGCCGCCCGATTGCGGGGCGAGGTCGTCGATGCCGAAACCCGCCGGCGCATGCAGGCGGGTGCCGGCTGATTGCGCGTGCCGGATCAACCCGTTACACCCTCGGCCAAACGACCCATCCAAAGGACAGCTCCATGACGCAACAGCCGCTCCGCCTTGGCATCGCAGGCCTTGGAACCGTTGGCGTCGGCGTTGTCCGGATCATTCGCAAACAGGCCGCGCTTTTGCGCGCCCGAACGGGCCGCGACGTCGTGATCAGCGCCGTGAGCGCCCGCAACCGCGACAAGGACCGCGGTGTGCCGATCAAAGATTACGGATGGGAGGACGACCCCGTCGCACTGGCCCGCCGTGACGATGTCGATGTGTTCATCGAATTGATGGGCGGTTCGGACGGCCCGGCAAAGGCTGCCACCGAAGCCGCCCTTGGTGCAGGCAAGGATGTCGTTTCCGCCAACAAGGCCCTGCTGGCCGTCCACGGTCAGGCGCTTGCGGAAATGGCCGAGGTCAAGGGCTGTGCCCTGCGATACGAGGCTGCAGTGGCCGGTGGCATTCCGGTCATCAAGGCCCTGACCGAAGGGCTGGCGGGCAACGAGATCACCCGCGTCATGGGCGTGATGAACGGCACCTGCAACTATATCCTGACCCAGATGGAAGCGACCGGTCAGGGCTACAACGCCCTTTTCGAAGAATGCGACCGGCTTGGCTATCTCGAAGCGGATCCGAACCTTGATGTCGGCGGCATCGACGCGGGCCACAAGCTGGCCATTCTGGCATCCATTGCCTTTGGCACACAGGTCGATTTCCCATCAGTCGAGCTGGAGGGGATCCAGTCGATCACGCTGGAAGATATCCGGCAGGCCGCGGATATGGGCTTCAAGATCAAGTTGTTGGGCGTCGCACAGCGCACCGGGCGTGGCCTCGAACAGCGAATGATGCCGTGCCTTGTGCCCGCCACGTCGCCACTGGGCCAGCTGGAAGGCGGCACGAATATGGTCGTGATCGAAGGCGATGCAGTCGAACAGGTCGTTCTGCGCGGCCCCGGCGCGGGCGAGGGCCCGACGGCCAGCGCAGTGATGGGCGACGTCTGCGACATCGCCCGAAGTTTGCGCCTGCCAGTCTTTGGCCAACCCGCCACGACCCTGTCGGAAAGTAAGCCCGCGAAGTCCATCATGCCCGCGCCCTATTATCTGCGCATGGCGCTGGTCGACAAACCCGGCGCGCTGGCCAAGATAGCCGCCGTTCTTGGCGAGGCGGGTGTCAGTATCGACCGGATGCGGCAATACGGTCACTCAGAGCCGTCCGCACCGGTTCTCATCGTCACCCACAAAAGCACTCGGGCCGCGATCGACGCGGCAATGGCTGCAATGGCCGCAACCGGTGTTCTGGCCTCGGACCCCGTTGCGCTCCGGATCGAAGCGGTTTGATCAGCACGCTTGTCGGGCCAACCACGCGCCGCTAAACCGACCTCAAGATCATTTGTCTGACAAGGATTTCCCGATGACTACACCTGCTCAATTCCATGACCGGATGCTTTCGCTTGGCCTCGCCCGTGTTTCGGAGGCTGCGGCGCTCGCATCGGCCAAGCTTGTCGGACGGGGCGACGAAAAGTCTGCTGATCAGGCTGCCGTCAACGCGATGCGCGAACAGCTCAACATGCTGGATATCGCGGGCGTCGTCGTGATCGGTGAAGGTGAACGGGACGAGGCCCCGATGCTGTATATCGGCGAAGAGGTCGGCACCGGGAACGGACCGGGTGTGGATATCGCGCTTGATCCGCTGGAAGGCACCACGCTGACCGCCAAGGACATGCCCAATGCGCTGACCGTGATCGCCATGGGGCCGCGTGGGTCGATGCTGCATGCGCCGGATGTTTATATGGACAAGCTCGCCATTGGACCGGGATTTGCAACGGATACCGTCACCCTGGACATGAGCCCCGCGGAACGGGTAGAGGCGCTGGCAAAGGCCAAGGGCTGTGGGCCCTCCGACATCACCGTTTGTGTCCTTGAGCGCCCCCGCCACGAAGAGACCGTCAACGGCATCCGTTCGACCGGTGCCGCGATCCGTCTGATCACGGATGGCGACGTCGCAGGCGTTATGCATTGCGCCGAGCCCGACACAGGCATCGACATGTATATGGGTGCTGGCGGCGCACCCGAGGGCGTTTTGGCGGCGGCCGCGTTGAAATGCATGGGCGGGCAGATCTATGGGCGGCTCCTTTTCCGGAACGATGACGAAAAAGGGCGGGCCGCCAAGGCGGGGATCGCGGATCTCGACCGGGTCTATGCCCGCGATGACATGGTGACACAGGACGTGATCTTTGCCGCGACAGGCGTCACGAACGGGTCGATCCTGCCAGCCGTTCGCCGCGAGCCGGGCTGGCTGACCTGCGAGACGCTGTTGATGCGATCCAAGACTGGATCGGTGCGGCGCATGAACTACCGCACCCCGATCGAGACAGCCTAGAGGCTGACCCTGGAGTGCGCTTCGCTGGAAACGGTCCAACCGGCTCTTCAACTCAAGTTCAAGATGCTACAGCGCGGTCGGTCATAGTGACCATGCGCTGCAGGTGCGAAACATGAGGCAAACGAACTCACCGATTGCGGACGGAACAGCCGTTACTAGAGTTGCTATCAATGGCCGTTCTAAGGATCAAAGCCTGATCGTATGTTCTTCAGCCAAGCTCGCTAACAGGGCGTTTCGGGGCAACCTGAGGCGCTACTACCGACTTTTTACATCTGGGCCGATGGCGAACGGCAGCGCTGATAACTTAGAAGAGCGGCGCATACTTCCAGTTGTCAGCGTCAGGCGTCACTTCGTCTAGATCATACTCTGCCCCTTGAAGGCGTTTCGCAATTTCCAAACCGTCTTCTGCAGCCTGATCGACAAGGCGACGCCCCAACTCCACATCCTGCGCAATGCCATGACCGCGCATCAAGTTCAGCCCATGGTTGAAACGGCCCACTGGGTCGCCCGCTTCGGCGGCACGACGGTCCCATTCGGCAGCCTCATCGGGATTGTACTCTCCGCCCAACCCATTGTTTTCCATCTGACTCATCCAGGTCATAGCCTTGGTGAAGCCTGCTTCGGCACATCGTTCGGCCAGGCTTTTCGCCAGTTCGTGATTGTCGTATTTGGTTGCGTTAATCCCAAGAGAGCAGGTAACGGAGTCGACGACCCCCATCTCTATCTTGCGTCTTAGCATTTCCCGACCAGTATCTTGTGGGTTGAGAATTCCGAACTCGTCTTCTGACGTTATGGACGGTTCCGCGTTGCTAAAACCCGCTAGAAAAATGGCAGCGAAAGTTAATCCCAATCGTCGCATTTTCATGTCCTCCGCCAGTCGGTGATACCAATAAATCCAAAACGAGTCATCGTTACTATGGTCGTAGGCCAAATCGCTCCTCTGCAGAAGGCAGGTGATCGGCCCTGCTGCAAAGTTTCCTGTCAACCGGCATTCATTCATCTTGCAGCGTCAAGTGCTTTGGGCTCGGAGCCATCACCTGACGGTTCTGCTCGGTTGACTGGTGCAAGCCCGAAGCGGACGTTGGCCCTCAGGTGTCCCTTGGCAGGTCAGCGGGACGAAGCCGTCGATGATCTACATCAAGCGAAGGTCGGCTTTGTGTCTTGGGACTTTGTCGCCAAGCTTGCATGATGTGGCGGAGGTTCAGGCGACATCGGTCCTGTAAACAATGAAGCCGGTGTTGCGAGCAACTTTGTCGTACAGGCTTCGTGCTGCCGAATTGCTTTCATGAGTGTGCCAATAGACGTCGCGAACACCTCGCTGTCGGCAAGCATCGTACACGCCCTCGAACAGTGTGCGAGCAACGCCGTGGCCACGTGCGAACGGCGTCGTGAAAAGGTCTTGCAGATAACAGGTCTCCGCAATTTGGATCAGGTTCCTGTGAAAGACGAAATGGGCGAGTCCGACGGGTTGATCTTCCAGCACGGCCAAAAGGCCGTAGATCGGCTCATTGTTCCCAAGCAATCGAGCCCAAGTCATGGCGACCACATCGTCGTGCAATGCCGTTTCACCCGACCTGCCGTAGAAAGCATTGTACTGCGCCCAAAGGTCTGACCATGCCGAAAAGTCTGATGCGACAAGGGGACGAACCGCGACCGTCACGCCTCAGTCACCGCGTCGATTTCGATTTCAACAAGCCAGTCAGCGTCGATGAACCTGTTGACTTCGACAAAGGTACAGGCCGGGCGAATACGGGAAAACACCTCTCCATGCGCCCGTGCCGCCTCTTTCCACGTCGCGATGTCGGTAAGCATGATCCGGGTGCGAATGACATCGTCCAGCCTGCTTCCTGCCTCCTCCAAGGCCTCCATTGCAATTTCGAAGCACCGCTGCGTCTGACGGTACACATCGCCTTGCCCGACCGTTTTACCGCCCTTGCCGATGGGCGCCGTTCCGGACACGGCAATTAGTTGACCGTTTCTCACAGCGCGCGAGAAGCCGATCTCTGGTTCAAGGTAGCTCCCCGAAGAAACGTTTTTACGCATGCAGATATCCTCCGCCGACAGCGTATAAAGATCAAAAGCTCAGGAAAAGCCGTCATTTACGCATGCCGTAGCATCGGTGACTCTGGGCTCTTCGCGGCCATCGGAGGCAATGCAGCGTCGAACGAACCAATGGATTGCGCCTTCTTCAAAGTCGGCCCAGAGCCGACATTGGCAAGGCAAAAAATGCTGCAGTGCAGCCAACGCAAACTGGTCAAACGCCGCATAGGGATGGACGCGCCTTTGATATCCTGCCTTTAACTTCATTGATACTTGCAGCCGCTTTTGCCCGATGATTTACATGGCGAAATTTCTTCCCGAGGATAAATCGAAAATGAAGATCATCGCGTAAGTTTCACGCGGGCCGCAGAAGGGCGAAATCGTCACGCCGCATCGACACGAAGATGGGACATATGTTATATCTCCTACGCGCTTTGAAAAAGACTACATCCGTGTTGCCACCTTAGAAGATTTTGCGTCCCAAATTCGAAAAGGTTTGAAGGGCCGCATGTCTTCGCCTGGCGCAAAAGGGCCGCGTCTGTTCAGCCCAAAATCGATAACCATTGAAAGCTGACGGCCCCTTGCGGTCACTGGCCAAGGTGTCTCGATGCTGCAGTCGCGACCGCTTGCCGGCCATTCGCCGCAAGTACACAATCGAGCCGATCGCGAACTGGTATTTTGCGGGACGAAGCGCCAATTCGCTGCGGTTACGCAGATGTCCGTTTTCCTACAACGACTAGAACACTTTCGGTGAACAGCTAACTCGAATCAAATTTTTTATCGGTATAAATCAACAACTGAGTTCGACCTGCCAACCTGCAATTGGACGCCGCACATTAGGTCGTAGATTACTCAATTCAAAGTTCTTCAAATCACCGAGGAAAACCCATTCCCCTGATACAATTATTGCGGCGCATCCTGTAATCTGCTCCGCAGCGGCTTCAACATCACTTCCAGTATATGACCCACGTTGGCTTGGGATACCGACCAGTGCCATTGACCTGTCGTCAGAAGGAACGACCCTAAATGAAAGACCATCAACTTCAGCCACTTGGGGTGAAGGGCTGCTTTGGGCTTCTGGAGTTTCTGACCGGGAAACACTCTCTGCTTCCGAAGTGGACGCGACATCACAAGATACCAAAACCACCAGCGAAGCTGGCAACAAAAATACATTCTTCATCCATTTTCCCATCGTGCCGTCAAGAGTGAACTCCACCTGTTGGCGTTGGTTTAAACAAAGGTCTAATTCTATTGAAGACTATGCGGCGCTACAGAATTTGGATTTGAGCTAGTTCGTATGATTTGCAGCTCCATCATAGCGTTCCTAAGTTAAAGCGTTTTCAGTCAAACACACCCCACAACTTTTTGTAGCTGATGGGGTGGATGGCTCCTGCTTCAACCGGCGTCGCAATGCGCCATAGTGCAGGTGTCAAAATCTGCTTATGAGAGGAGCCACCCCATGCAAATTGCCACAATTGGCGTTGATTTGGCCAAGAACGTTTTCCAAGTCCATGGGATAACCGCCAGCGAGGAAGTGGTGTTCAACAAGCCCCTGCGGCGGGCACAATTTTTGCCCTTCTTTGCGAAGTTGGAGCCGTGCCTGATTGGTATGGAATCTTGCAGCAGCTCACAACATCGGGCGCGCAAACTCACCGCCCTGGGCCACGAGGTTCGACTGATCCTACCGATGTATGTGAAGCCATACGTCAAACGTGGTAAATCGGATGCCATTGATGCTGAGGCCATCTGCGAGGCTGTGACCCGTCCGACTATGCGCTTTGTTGCGATCAAGACCGTCGAGCAGCAATCCCTGCTGTCGCTACATCGGGCGCGTGATCTTCTGGTGCGCCAGAGAACGCAACTCATCAACAATCTGCGTGGTCTGGTTGCCGAGTTGGCATCTTTATCCCACGAGGCCTTGCCCGCGTGATCGGGTTCGCTGAAGACATAACGCTGGGTGAAGTTCTCGATCTGCCCGACATTGCCAATGAAGTGATCCACAATCTGTGCGAGCAACTCATGGCTCTGCATAAACGGATCCGTTGGTACAAAGATCGTGTCAAACAAGTCGCCAAAGAGGATGCGCGTGTTCGTCTTCTTCGCACGATCCCCGGTGTTGGCGCTGTAACGGCTTCTGCAATCATCGCTAGCATTGGAGACGGGCATCAGTTCCGCAATGGTCGGGAGTTCGCTGCCTGGCTGGGCCTGACGCCGGCGAATAAGTCCAGCGGCGGAAAGGAGAAGCTGGGACGGATCACCAAGATGGGCGACCAGTATTTACGATCGTTGCTCGTCGTCGGCATGACGTCTTTGGTCCGACAAACACGATCCCACCCCGAACGCGCCAGCAAGTGGCTGACATCATTGCTCGAACGCAAAGCCGCCCGCGTCGCAACTGTCGCGATGGCCAACAAGACCGCCCGGATCGTTTGGGCAGTGCTCACCCGCAACGAACCCTACAGCCCAAGTGCTGCCGTCTGAAACGAAAGGAACAATGAGTTAGCAAGACCCGCGAGATGATGGTGCATAAGTCAGCCGCCAAAACCAGGACACTCCGCCGAATGGCGCGGGCACAATAGCCCGCATTGCTGATAGGAACTTGGTTTGCGGAACCCATCAGGGCCGGCGGTCAAAACCGCGCAAACAGGCCGGACACATGACTGCTTCTGACAAATGCACAAATCAGATCAAAAAGGACTTGCTACGCAGGAGCCATCCTCACACGCCATTCGCTGCGCCGGCTAAGCTTGGCCAAGATACAAGGACGGAAAGCGGACCAATGCGGCCGTCTAGCCACGTCTAGCCAAGGTCTGCTTTCGATAGCTATGTAGTGTAAATCTGAAAAAGTTAGTAGGTCTGCCGATGCACCGTGGGATCACAGCTGAGCAGGCCCAACGGGTCGCACGCGCTGGCATTCCCACTGCGATCTTTATGATTTGACCTAAGCATATTACCGTGTGTGATGCCGTGTGCAGTTGGTTTTTATGTGACGGTCTCACGCTGTTGTGCCCAGTCCTGTCCACTTCTGTCTTGTCAGAGATGCAATTGCTTGGGTGGAGGGCTCCGTCGTCCGAAACTGAAGCAAAATACGTCGATTGGGTAGGCGTATTTGTCCACAGACAACATCCGTTTTTATGGATGCGTTAGCATGAGTGCGACCGTAGCGGACCCATGCGGCGTTTTCGAGGTTATCTACTTTCGATGCAACTACCGCCGCCAACTCTTGGCTCCGGGATATCCCTTTAACGAACTCCAAGAACAAAGCTCGGCTGTCGCAGAATGCTTCCAGCCTAGAACCGCGCCCCTTGGCGGAAAGAACCCTCATTTCCGGGTTGGGTTGCGAGCAGACGTGCTGTGCGCACCTGCGCGGTTATCACGTACAGCAAAAGGTAAAGGCACAGCCGAAAACGCAGTTCTATCTCTATTTTCTTTGGTGTAAAACCTCATAAAATCAATATTTTAGCCTAATTTTTGAGCTTTTGGCAGAGTTTTCTCTCGACTTCGTGGCGCGACTGTTGTTTACAAATTGAAACGTTTCGATTTTTGAAGCTGGTCTTTGATATGTGTTGGGAGGGACATGCAGGGACAGAGTAATTCCGCTGAGGCACCTGTGGTCGCCGAGATGTCAGGGATCGTGAAAACCTTCCCGGGCGTCCGCGCTTTGGACGGCGCCCAGCTGACGCTTCGCGCTGGTGAGGTTCATGCGTTGATGGGGGAGAATGGAGCTGGCAAATCCACTCTCATCAAGGTTTTGGCAGGCATCTACCAGAAAGACGGGGGCGAGGTCCGGCTGCACGGAGACTTGGTGTCATTCGACACGCCGAGGGCCGCGCAGGAGGCCGGGATCTGCGTCATCCACCAAGAGCTCAGCATCGTGCCGCACCTGACGGTGGCACAGAATATCTTTTTGGGACGCGAGCCGCGCACGGCTCTGGGTCTTCTTGATGAAGCGGCGCTCAACGCACGGGCCGAAAAAATTCTGGCGTCAATGAACCTTGATATTCATCCAAAAGCCGACGCTGGCAATTTGACAGTGGCGCGCCAGCAGATGGTAGAAATCGCAAAGGCGCTTGCCGTCGATGGGCGCGTCCTAGTGATGGACGAGCCAACCGCACCGCTGAATGATCGCGAAGTAGCAGAGCTTTTTACCATCATTCGTGGTCTGAAGGCGCAGGGCGTTGCGATTGTCTACATCTCGCACCGCATGGCCGAATTGCCGCAAATCGCCGACAGGGTAACCGTCATGCGTGACGGCGCGTGGATCGGTACCGTTGGGGCCGAGGCACCGGTTTCCGAAATCATTGAGATGATGGTGGGACGCAAGGTTGAGGTCAAATCGCCCGACATCCCAGATCTTTCCAATGCACCCGTCTTACTGCGAGCCGAAGGCCTCAAGGTTGGACGGCGCGTGCGCGACGTCAGCTTTGAGGTGCGGGCGGGGGAGATCCTAGGCTTCGCCGGTTTGATGGGTGCTGGCCGCACCGAGACCGCGCGCTTGATCTTTGGAGCCGACGCCCGAGAGGCAGGCCGCATCGTCGTGCACGGTCGCGAAGTGGATATCCGTAGCCCCGCTGACGCTGTCGCTGCGGGGATTGGATATCTTAGCGAGGATCGCCGCCGGTTCGGTTTAGCGATCGGGTTGAGCGTAGCCGAAAACGTCGCCCTTGCGGATCTTGGCCGCTTTGCCCGGGCCGGTATCGTGAATGGCGCGAGCATTCGTCAGACGGCGCGTGAAATGATCGGCAAGTTGCGCGTACGCACACCACATGAAAACCAGGAGGCGCGCCTGCTATCGGGGGGCAATCAGCAAAAGGTCGTAATCGCCAAATGGCTGCTGCGCGAATGTGATGTGCTTTTTTTTGATGAGCCGACGCGGGGCATCGACGTGGGCGCAAAGTCGGAAATCTATGACCTGTTGCGCAATCTCGCCGCGCAGGGAAAGGCGATCGTCGTTATCTCTTCTGAGTTGCCTGAGCTTTTGCAGCTAAGTCACCGCATCGCAGTGATGTGCGAAGGACGACTGACTGGCGTCCTGCCCGGTGGGCCGAGGACAACGCAAGCAGAGATCATGGCGCTGGCGACCGCCCAGGCCACACCCATACTCGAAGGAGTTCCGGCATGAGCGATGCAACGCCGACCAATGGTTCGATGGCCGTCAAGGGGCTCTTTGCCTCTGGGGCATGGCAGAAGATGCTGGCGTTTCTGGGGCTCGTGATCCTGCTGATCGCCTTCTCGATCCTTTCGCCAAATTTCATGCAGACGTCCAACATCATTGCGATCCTGCAGGCGACGAGCGTCAACGGCGTCCTCGCCATCGCGGCGACGCTGGTGATCATCACCGGCGGCATTGATCTGAGCGTCGGTACGATGATGACGTTCTGCGCTGTGGTCACGGGGGTGGTGCTGACCAATATCGGCCTGCCGTTGGGTTTTGGCATTATCGCGTGTATCGCCGCCGGCGCGGCCGCTGGGACGGTCTCGGGCATCCTTGTAGCGAAACTGAAGATCCCGCCCTTCATCGCGACGCTCGGCATGATGCTAGTGCTGAAGGGTCTGGCGCTCGTCATCTCAGGAACACGACCGATCTACTTCAACGACACGCCAGGCTTCGACCAGATCAGCCGCGGGTCCATCATCGGCGAAATCGTCCCGGCGCTCCCGATCCCCAATGGCGTGCTGATCCTCTTCGTTGTTGCCGCCTCGGCGGCCTGGGTTCTGCAAAAAACGATGCTCGGGAGATATACCTTTGCTCTTGGCTCAAATGAGGAGGCCACGCGGCTTTCGGGCGTCAACGTCGATGCGTGGAAGATCGGTGTTTATGCCTTGGCCGGGGCGGTTGTTGGCATCGCGGGCTTGCTGATCGCGTCGCGCCTCAACTCTGCGCAGCCAGCGCTTGGGCAGGGCTATGAGCTTGAAGCGATCGCAGCCGTCGTGATCGGCGGCACTTCACTCTCAGGCGGGAGAGGCACGATCCTCGGGACGCTCATTGGCGCGCTCATAATGTCTGTTCTGACGAATGGCTTGCGCGTCCTGTCGGTCGCCCAGGAATGGCAGATTGTTGTGACGGGCGGGATCATCATCCTTGCCGTCTATGCCGACCAATTGCGGCGCCGAAAGGCGTCGTAGTCAACCGTAACGACACAGCGATGATCCAAGGGAGGAAACCATGATCACGAAGAGAGCACTATTATCAACACTTGCCGCGGCGGCGATGCTGCCCGGCGTAGCCTTTGCCGACGGCCATTCAGCGATGAATGTGGCCCTGATCTCGAAGGGCTTTCAGCACCAGTTCTGGCAAGCCGTGCAATCCGGGGCCGAGCAGGCCGCCGAAGAGCTGGGTGTGACGATCACCTACGAGGGCCCGGACAGCGAAAGCCAGGTGGATCGTCAGATCGACATGCTGGCCGCAGCGCTCAGCCGCAATCCCGACGCCATTGGATTCGCCGCACTGGACAGCCAGGCCGCGATCCCGCTTTTGCGCGACGCGCAGTCACGCGAGGTTCCGATCATCGCATTCGACTCGGGCGTGGACAGTGACATCCCGCTTACCACCGCCTCGACGGATAATGTTGCCGCCGCCGCATTGGCCGCGGATCGTATGGCGGAGTTGCTGGGCGGGGCCGGGAAGGTCGCGGTTGTCGCCCATGACCAGACCAGCCGCACCGGCATCGACCGTCGCGATGGCTTCGTCAATCGGATCAAGTCCGAATATCCGAACATGGAAATTGTGACCGTTCAGTATGGCGGCGGCGACCAGTTGCAGTCCACCGAACTCACGCGATCGATCCTGACAGCGCATCCTGATCTTGCCGGGATCTTCGGCACCAACGAAGGCTCGGCCATCGGTGTCGTCAACGGCGTGCGCGAATCCGGACGCGAAGGGCTGGTTGTGATCGGCTACGACAGCGGCGCGGCGCAGATCAACGCAGTGCGCGACGGGCTCATGGCCGGCGCCATCACGCAGAACCCAGTGGGGATCGGATACGAAACCGTCCGCGCGGCCGTGGCCGCCGCAAAGGGAGAAGAGGTACCACCTGCGATCGACACCGGGTTCTTCTGGTACGATGCGTCCAACATCGACGATCCCGAAATCCAGGCCGTTCTCTACGAGTAAGGCCCATAGCCGTGCCGCCCGCTGGGTGGCACGGCCCTTTTTTGGCGGAGGAGTTGGTCCATGTGGCTCGGCATAGACGTTGGAACCGGGAGCGCCCGCGCGGGGCTTTTTGACAGTGCAGGCGCGCTTCTCGGCTCGGATCAGGCGCCGCTGGAAATAGATCGCCCCGCCCCGGATCATGCCGAATACAGGTCCAAGCAAATCTGGGACGCCGTTTGCCGCGCTTGTCAGGGTGCTTTGAAAGCAGCCAATGTCGCAGGCTACGCCGTCGAGGGGATCGGGTTCGACGCGACCTGCAGCCTTGTCGTTGAGGGGGGCACCGTCTCTGACAGCGGTGCGGACAGCATCGTCTGGATGGACCATCGCGCGCTTGAGGATGCCGCGCAGATCAATGCGGGCGACCACGATGTCCTGCGCTATGTCGGCGGCACGATCAGCCCCGAAATGCAGGTGCCGAAGCTGCGTTGGCTCTTGCGCAACCGCCCCGGCGCCGTGGGCGAGGCCCGGTTTTTCGACTTGCCCGACTGGCTGAGTTTCCGTGCCACAGGGTCCGAGACGCGGTCGCTGTGTTCGGTCGTCTGCAAGTGGACCTATCGGGGCCATCTGGGTCGTTCGGGCGAAGGCTGGGACGATGCGTTCTTTGATCAGATCGGACTTGGCCCGGTCACCGGCGCGGGGCACGCCAGCATCGGCACATCCTTTGCCGCGCCGGGTGAGGTCGTGGGGACCCTCACCGCTGAAGCAGCAAGGGAGCTTGGTCTGACCGAGGGTGTCCCCGTCGCGGCGGGTCTCATCGATGCCTATGCCGGTGCTCTGGGATCGCTCTGGGCGGCGGCCGACGTTCCGGCAGAGGGGCGTCTCGCGCTGATCGGGGGAACATCGGCCTGCCATGTGGCGCTGACGGATGAGGCGAGTTTCGTCCCCGGGGTCTGGGGGCCTTACTTTGAGGTCATATTGCCGGGCCTCTGGGCGCTTGAGGCCGGCCAAAGCGCTGCGGGTGCCTTGATCGACCGCCTCATCGCGGGGCACCCCGCTGGGGCGCCTGGCAAGGACCTCTATGCAGATCTCGATGCACGTCTCACGTCGCTCGCCGGTGGGGCGGAGAACACCCATCGTCTGGGCGCGCGGCGCCATATCGGGCCGGATGTGCTGGGCAATCGAGCGCCACTCGCCGATCCCGGACGCCGCGGCGCCCTTATCGGCTTCGATCTCGACACATCGCTTGACGATCTCGTGCTGACCTACCTCGCGGGCTTGCAGGCACTGGCCCATGGCACGCGGCAGATCGTGGACGAGATGGCCGCGCAAAACGTCGAGGTTACAGCGCTGACCGTCAGCGGCGGGCTTGCGAAATCGCCGCTCTACCTGCGGGAACATGCCGACGCGACGGGCCTGCCGGTGATCATCCCGCAAGCGCAAGAGCCGGTTTTGCTGGGTGCCGCGATGCTCGCGCGCGCGGCGGCCGAAGGGGCGCCCTTGATCGATGTCGCGAAATCGATGGCGGGGCCGGCGCAGACCATCGCCCCACGGCCCCAAACCCGCGCTTTCCACGACGCGAAACAGCGCGTGTTCCGCCGCATGCAGCAAGACGCAATCGCTTACGACAACGAAATGGATGGACTATGACCCAAAAGAACGTGCTGCTCTTTGCTTCCGGTGATCTGCGGGAAAGCGCCAACATTGCTTGTTGGCCCGCGCAGGAGCAGATGGAAGCTGCGCTGACCTCTGCCCTCGCGGCTGAGGGTGCCACGCTTACGCGCGCCCATCCGGTCAAAGCGGCGGGTCATGGGTTTCTGGCATCGCAGCGGGAAGGCCTCGACGCCTTTGCTAAAATCGATCCTGACGCGCCCGTGATCGTAGCCGAGGCCGTCTGGCAGTACTCTCACCACGTTCTGCCCGGTTTGTTGCGTCACCGGGGCCCGGTCCTTACCGCGGCCAACTGGTCGGGTCAGTGGCCAGGGCTTGTCGGGATGCTCAACCTGAACGGCTCACTGACGGCAATGGGCCGTACTTATTCCACGCTGTGGAGTGTCGATTTCACCGACGATTTCTTCCGCGGCAAGTTGCGCGAATGGCTGAAAACCGGAGCGATTGAACACGACCTATCACATGTGACTCCGTTCGATCCGCAGGCTGTCACCGGTAGGGCCGCCGAAACCGCCGACGCGATTGCGGCCGACCTGAAGGCGCGTGGTGCGATCCTCGGCGTTTTCGACGAGGGCTGCATGGGCATGATGAATGCCATCATCCCCGACGCGTTGCTCGCTCCCATGGGGATGTTCAAGGAGCGGCTCTCGCAATCGGCCCTCTATGCCGAAACGCAAGATGTCGATCCAAAATATGCCGCCGCCGCGCTGACTTGGCTCACCGACAAGGGCATGCGGTTTCACTTCGGAACTGCCCCGGAGGCAGAGCTCACCCGCGCGCAGGTCATCGAGCAACTGCGGATGTATATCGCGGCTGCGCGGATGGCGGATGACTTCGGGTGCGAGGCGATTGGCATACAGTATCAGCAGGGTCTGAAAGACCTGCTGCCCGCGTCCGATCTCGCCGAAGGGCTCTTGAACAATGCAGATCGCCCACCGGCACTCGACCGCGACGGCACCCCGATCCGGCCCGGCCAGCCAATTGTTCACTTCAACGAGGTCGATGAATGCGCCGGCGTTGACGCGCTCCTCACCAACAGGGTTCATAACGCGCTCGGTCAGCCCGTGGAAACGACGCTCCACGACGTCCGTTGGGGCGGGCCGGACCCTACGGGCACGGTCGATGGCTTTGTCTGGGTGTTCCTGATCTCGGGCGCCGCACCGCCAGCACATCACGTGGACGGATATGCCGGAACCGAAAGCTTCCGCCAGCCACCCATGTATTTCAGGCTGGGCGGCGGCACCGTCGCCGGTGTCGCGCGACCCGGTGCCATCGTCTGGAGCCGCGTCTATGTCGAGGACGGCGTGCTGTGCATGGATATCGGGACGGGCGATGCGGTCGCTTTGCCAGATGAGGAAACCCGCCGGCGCCGCGATGCGACCACGCCGGAATGGCCGATCATGCACGCCGTATTGCACGGGGTGGACCGGGACCAGCTGATGGCGCGGCACAAGGCCAACCATGTGCAGGTTGCCTACGGGAGCGATACCGAAGGCGCCCGCAACGCCGCACTTTGTAAAGCGCGCCTGGCAGCAAAGCTGGGCATGCGCGTGTCGTGGTGCGGTACAGGGGCGTTCGCAGCGAAGACGGCTTGAACCAAATCAAAACGGGAGGACTACCGATGACTTACAAACTGAACCGCCGCACCGTCTTGCGGACCGGGACCGCAGCCTTGGCGGCGCCGCTGATTGCCGGACGCGCTCGGGCACAGGGGACACCGCTTCGCTTCACCCAGTTCTACGCGCCGGGCGGCGAAGTCCCGGCACAAGTCGCTTGGTTCGAGAACCTCGTTGCCAGTTGGAACGCGACACACGAGCAGCAAGTCCTGCTCGAATATGTACCCGCGGGCGACTACATGGGCGGGCGCTTGACTACGCTTTTTGCCACCGGCGAAGGCCCCGATATCTTCTTGCTCAGCCCTGGTGACTTCCTGCGCTATCTGAACGGCGGGGCACTTGCCGATATAAGCCAGTTTGTACCTGACATCGTGAAAGCGGATTTCTCCGAAGGCGTGCTCGCCAGTCGGATGGTCGGTGATCGGATCTATGGCATCCCCATGGAGGTGGAGCCGATGGCAATGTACTATTCTGTACGCGCGTTCGAAGACGCTGGCCTCAATGAAAGTGATCTGCCATCCACCTGGGATGACATGCTGAGCTTAGGTGAGAGACTGACGACCGATGACCGCTATGGTCTTCTCTTTGATACGAATCCCGGCTTTTATCAGAACTTCACCTGGTACCCGTGGTTCTGGCAAGCCGGAGGCGCGTTCCAAAACGCGGATGGCGGCAGCGCGTTTGGCAGTCCGGCGGCCGAAGCCGCTCTAGGCTTGTGGCAAAACGCGGTCGCGTTGGGCGCGGCACCGCGGCAAATCCTTGGCGGCGGTGGGTGGGACATCGTTCCGAACCTCGGCTCCGGTTTTGCCGCCATGCAGAATTGCGGCGTCTGGGGGATTGCCGCCTTGCAGGATGCAATGCCCGACGAGCCCTTTGGCGTGTTCCCGATGCCTACGCCAGAAGGCGGTGCGGCGACCTCCGTCGGCGGTGGCTGGGCGTTCTGTGCCAATGCACGTGGTGGCAACCCCGAGGCGGCGGCCGAGTTTTGCGCCTGGGCCCTTGCCTCTGAAGACCCTGCATCCTCCGCGCGGATGGTCGATTGGTGCACCGTTGCCAAAACCAACATCCCGCCACGCGCTTCCGCACTCGAAGCCGGGGCAGAGGCACTGCAGTCCGGGCAAATGGCTACGTTTACCAACGAAATCCTGCCAACGGTCCGAGCAGAACCGAGGATGCCGCCCGAGGTCTATTCGGCTATCTCCGACGCCATCCAGGCGGCGATGCTCGGCGGAACCGCTCCGGCAGAGGCCGCCGCTACGGCGTCAGACCGGATCGACGCCTTCCTCGCCACCTATGACGGTGCGCCGATCCTGTGAGTCTGTCGCGACCTCAAAGCTGGTCTCGCCGGTCGCGCGAGCGACTGGCGGGTTACCTGTTTCTTGCCCCGGATGCGCTGGGGCTGCTGCTCTTCGTCGGGATCCCCATGGTCCTGTCGCTCTCGCTGAGCCTTTATTCCTCCAACGGGTTCGGCGGATATCGGTATGTCGGGCTGGCGAACTACGCCCGGCTCTGGAGCGATCCGCAGTTCTGGGAGAGCTTGCGCGTGACGCTCTCATATATCGGGATGCTTGTGCCCGCACTCTATATCTCGGGGCTTGGTCTTGCGCTTTTGGTGCGACGCACGAACCTCTTCAACGGCGTCATGCGGGCGATGCTGTTCCTGCCGCAGATGGTCAGTCTCGTGGTTGTGGGTTTGGTCTGGCAGATGCTGGCCGCCGACAAGATCGGCGCGCTGCCACGAGCGCTCGCCGGGTTGGGGTTGGGTGATGTGTCTCTGCTGGGCGATCCCGCATACGCGCTGATCAGCGTGACCGTGGTGAGTGTCTGGTTTCTTGCAGGCTTTTACATGCTGATCTTTCTTGGTGGGCTGCAGGACATACCGCAGATGTACTACGATGCCGCCCGCATCGACGGGGCGGGCCCGGTCACACGGTTTTGGTTCGTGACCCTTCCAATGCTCAAACCTACGAGTTTGTTCGTACTTATGACGTCTCTTGTGGCGTCAGTCGCTGGCGCGCAGACATTCGATCTGATTTGGGTCATGACCCAGGGTGGACCGGCGGATTCGACGTCGCTCACCATTCTTTACATCTATGAGCAGGCCTTTCAGTTTGGCGCCTTCGGTTATGCCGGTGCCATGGCCAGCGTCCTTGTGGCCGTGCTGCTTCTGGTGACGGTGATGCTGTTTCTTGCCACGGCCGGTGGCCGGGTCAAGGGCGTCACATGATGACACGCGGCGGCGCGCGGAGCGCGATCCTGGCAGGCACTTGGTCTGCGGTAACGCTGATGTTGGCACTCTCGGCGGTGGCACCATTGATCTATATGGTCTCAGTCGCGTTTAAACCGGCTGCTGAGGTCTTTTCGATGACCCTCCTGCCCGAAGCTCCCACGTGGGACAATTTTGTGCACGTCTTTGCAGAGTTGGATTTCTTACGCTACCTCCTCAACACGTTGTTCGTGGCTGGCTCGGTCACAGTGACCGCGCTTGTCTTCCATTCGATGGCCGCTTTCGCGCTTGCGCGGCTGCGCTTTCCGGGGCGCGATGCGATCTTCCTGGCGATGTTCGCGACGTTTCTTGTCTCGCTTCCCGTGATCATCGTCCCTCTGTTTGTGATGGTGCGCTGGCTGGGCCTGGTGAATAGCTTTGGCGGTCTTATCATTCCGGCGATCTTCAACGCCTTCGGCATCTTCCTTTTGCGCCAATACTACCTGTCGATCCCTCGCGAGGTCGAAGAGGCCGCACAGATCGACGGCGCGTCGTACCTACGGCTGTGGTGGAGCGTGATCGTGCCGATGTCACGCCCGCTTCTGGCAGCCTTGGCCATCCTGTTTTTTCTGGCCAACTGGAATGCGTTTCTGTGGCCGCTCACCATCACCACTGATCAGGACAAATGGATGGTGCAGGTCGCGATCTCAACGTTCCGCGGCCAGTACGCTGCCAGTTGGAACTACATCATGGCGGCGTCCGTCATCGTTGTGCTGCCCGCGATCATCCTCTTTCTAGCTTTTCAGGGCCGCATCATGGACTCAATCAAAACCGGGGGACTGAAATGACCCAAGAAGGCAGGGGCCTCTCGCCCCTTCGGGGCCTACCAACGCTTAGAAAGGCACGCACCCGACGCTTTTCCTCCTACGATCCCACGGGCGGGAATGACGACCGAATGCACATCCCCGCCGGTGGCAGCGTGCGGATCGCGGGTCTGGAGGGCGCAGGCACCGTCACGCACATCTGGATGACGCTCGACGGTGATGAGAAGCACCTCCACCGCAAGGTCATTTTGCGCGCGTGGTGGGATGGCGAAGACACGCCCTCGATCGAGGCCCCGACCGGTGATTTCTTTGGTATGGGCCATGCCAAAACCGCGAACTTCGCGTCCCTTCCACTCCAGATGAGTCCCGAGGACGGGCGCGGTATGAACTGCTACTTCCCGATGCCGTTCGGAACGGGGATGCGAATGGAGGTTGAGAACCAGTCCGGCGGCGAATTGCTTCTGTATTACTACATCGATCTCGAACTCCACGACGCGCCAGAAGAGGGCCTCGGCCGCTTTCACGCTCAATTCCGGATGGATCGACCGAAGGCCCCCCCTGAGCATGGCATGAGCAACGAAGAGATCCTGTTCGGCGGCGAAACGACGGACGCGAGCCAGAACTACGTCCTGTGTGAGGCCGAGGGCCATGGCCACTATGTCGGCTGCACCATGTCGGTCTATTCGCTGCGTCGCGCGGCGGAATGGGACTGGTACGGTGAAGGGGACGACATGATCTTCGTCGATGGAGCCCCCGGGCTGCGCCCCCCAGATACGGGCGGGCGCGTTGCGCAAGTTGGGGAGAAGGCGCCTGAAATACCGCCGAGAGCCGAAAGCGCACCCGGTGCGAATGATGCCTGGCCACCCACATTGCACGGAACAGGGACCGAGGACTACTTCAACACCGCATGGTGCCCCACGCAGGAATACAGCGCGCCCTATCACGGGATCATCGCTGCGGGCGGCAAGAACTGGTCCGATCCGGTGAGCCTCTACCGCTTCCACTTGGAAGACCCTGTGATCTTTCAGGAGCGAATCCGCGTGACGATCGAGCATGGTCACGCGAACCGCCGCGCCGATGAAATCTCCAGCGTCGCCTATTGGTATCAGTCGGAGCCGCACAAGCCCTTTGATCCCCTGCCGCCTGTCGCCGAGCGCCTGCCAGCCTTTCGCGCACCTTACGAGCAGCGACCGGACAGCGAGGACTGATGGCGACGCTCACACTCTCAAGGCTCACCAAGAGCTACGGCGCGCTTGAAGTCATTCCGCCGCTTGATCTGGATGTAGCGGATGGTGAGTTCGTCGCGCTGGTCGGGCCGTCGGGATGCGGGAAGTCGACACTCCTGCGCCTTGTGGCCGGGCTGGAAGACGCCAACGGCGGCACCGTGCGGCTGGACGGCCGGGACGTCACGTCCGCCGGACCGCCGTCGCGCGGCGTCGCCATGGTGTTTCAGAATTACGCGCTCTACCCCCATATGACGGTCGAGCAGAACATGAACTTCGGTCTGCGGATCGCCGGTTGCAGCCGCGTCGAACGCACCGAAAAAGTGCTCGCGGCAGCGGATATGCTAGGTATTGGGGATCTTCTTCATCGCCGCCCTTCGGAACTGTCCGGCGGCCAGCGTCAGCGCGTCGCGATGGGCCGGGCTATCGTGCGAGAACCGCAGATTTTCCTGTTCGACGAGCCGCTGTCGAACCTCGATGCCGAGCTTCGCGTGCGGATGCGCGCGGAAATCAAGGCGCTTCACGCCCGACTTGGTGTCACGACGCTCTACGTGACCCACGACCAAATCGAGGCCATGACGCTTGCCGATCGCATCGTCGTGCTGCGCGCGGGCAGGATCGAGCAGGTCGGCAAGCCTATGGACCTGTTCGAGCGGCCCGAGACTAGGTTTGTCGCCGGTTTCATCGGCTCGCCTGCGATCAATTTTCTTGAGGGCACCGCAAAACAGGGTGTCCTGGATTTCGGCGGCGGCGTTCGCTTGCGCCTGCCTGAGGGCCTACCCGATGGCCCTCTCACCGTGGGCGTTCGCCCGCAATACTGGCGCGAGACCGATGCGAAAGAGAGCTTGCCTGTTACCGTCGAAACGGTCGAGCCGACAGGAACCGAGACCCACCTGAACATGCGCTTTGGGCAAACGCGTTTGACGGCAATCCTCGAAGGCTACCGTCCTTTGGCGTACGGGGACCGGTTGCGTGTCGTTCCGAAGGAAAATGCTATCATCGTGTTTGGCCCGGACGATGAACGCTTGTTGCCCTAAATGGCTGGAATAACTCCAAAACAATGGTAATCAGGGCCATGTCAGACCAAACCCGCGCTCTCAAACAAAAAAAACCCACCATCACGGATGTCGCGCGCGAAGCTGGCGCGTCCTTGGGCACCGTTTCGGCAGTTTTGAACGGCTCGCCAAAGGTTAGCGACCGAATGACAACACGGATCCGTGCAGCGATCGACAAGGTCGGTTACCAACACAACTCACTGGCGGCCAGCCTGCGGTCGGGAAGCACGCGCATCGTCGGCATTATTGTCGCTGACATTTCCAACCCGTTCTTCACCGACATCATAGCCGCGCTGCAGCCGAAGTTTCAGGCCGAAGGCCTCGCGCTCATGATCGGGTGCGGTCCTAAGGATGGCGGGGCGCAATCAGAAACTCTGAACTTACTCTTGTCCCGGCAGATTGACGCTCTTGTTGTTGTACCTTCCGGCGACGATGACGATCTCCGCGGCTTGCTCAAAAGTGTGAGTGTTCCGATGGTACTATTGGACCGTAAAATTGATGGCGTTTCAGCAGACACGGTTACGTTGGATAACGCAGAGGCGGCAGGAGAATTGACGCGGCATGTTATCGCGATGGGACATAAACGCATCGCCCACGTCGCGGGCCCTGAGACGACATTAACCGGAAGAGACCGACGTAAAGGATGGGAGATGGCCATGGCACAAGCTGGCCTTTCGACTGAAGGCGCATGTGCTGTTGGCTCGTTTGACGCAGAGGGTGGTCGTCGCGCAACCGAGCGACTATTGGCGAATGCGGCACGCCCGACGTGTATCATTGCGAGCAACAACCTCATGGCTATCGGCGTAATGCAGGCCATTGCAGCCGCCGATTTGTTGTGCCCGGCCGATATTTCTGTTTGTTGCATCGACGACTTTGCTTGGGCGGACGCGTTCAAACCGCGCATGACGGTCATGGCGCAACCGGTAATTCCCATGGTCGATGCAGTTTTTGACGCCATCATGGTGCGACTGCGTAAGTCCGGTGAACCGCAAAGATCAATCGTCCTGAAAGGTCAGTTCCGCCCCAGGGATTCCATCCTCGACATCCGTCGGACGCCGTAGCCCATGCCCGCCAGTCTTTAAGGCCGGATCGTATCCAGCGAACGGATTGCCACGATCGTTTGTCAGAACTGTCGCCCGCTGCATCAGTTGCGCGGGGATTCGGTGTCTTACGAACGGAGAGGCCGTTGGTTCGGCGCGGCTGCAACTAAAGGACTGCCGCTGTTTTCAGTTCAAACCACCCGCTATGATGATAATCCTGCCGTTGTGACCAAGTTGGCCATGTTGTTACTGGCAGACGCAAACGTCAGTCTATTCGCTCCAATCAAAGGCAGTCGTCACGAGGCAGCCGCGCGTTTCATGGCTTATGTCGCGCTGAAGTCGAAAGAGTTGAGTTAGTGAGCGTCTCACAGACCGTCGGCGTAGCCCCCGAGAATGCTTCCTCGTAGGCAGCAAGCCAAACCCGACCTTGGCTGCAATACGACCCGATAACGGTAAGGCGGGAAAAGTAAGACACCGCTGAGTTTGTTGCCAGTGACCGCCTTGGACCACGCTAACTCGCGGCGGGCATCCGCCGCTCGACGATCTCTGCCCACCATGAGCAGCCTGCCGGGATTGCCTCGTCATTAAAGTCGTATTCCGGGTGGTGAACCATCGCGGTATCCCCGTTGCCAACAAGGATATAGGCCCCGGGGCGTTCTTCGAGCATATAGGCGAAGTCTTCACCGCCCATGACCAGCGGCGCATCTTCGCATTTGCCCGACACGACCGTCGCCACCTCGGCAGCAAATCGGGTCTGGTCATCCGAATTGGTCATGACGGGATAACCCTTGTGCCATGTGACCGTGGCGGTCCCGCCATAGGTGTCGGCCACGCCCGCACAAATCGCCTTGAAACGTTCCTCGGCCAGGCCGCGCATCTCGGGCGTCATTGTCCGGATGGTGCCCTTGATCTCGACGGTTTGGGGGATGACGTTGAACGCGTTCGACGAGGTCTGAAAACCGCAGACCGACACAACGATCTGATCTACAGGATCAGCATTGCGGCTGGCGATGGTCTGAAGGGCAACGACAAGCTGCGACGCCATGACCGTGGTATCGATCGTCTCATGAGGCTTGGCGGCATGGCCGCCCTTGCCCTCAAGCCGCACTTCGAACTGGTCGGTCGCGGCAAAAAAGTTACCCGACCGGATCGCGAATGACCCCGTTGGATGGCCCGGCCAGTTGTGCATGCCATAGACTTCCTGGATGCCGAAGCGCGCCATCATGCCGTCTTCGCACATCTCGCGGCCACCGCCTCCGCCCTCTTCGGCGGGCTGGAAGATCACCGCGACAGTGCCGTCGAAATTCCGTGTCTCGGCCAAGTACTTCGCCGCGCCAAGGAGCATGGCCGTGTGCCCGTCATGGCCGCAAGCATGCATCGCCCCCGATGTGGTGGAGGCGTAGGGCAGATCAGTTTCCTCGTCGAGCGGCAGGGCGTCCATGTCCGCCCGCAGCCCGACGACACGCCCCGAAGCGGTGGAGACCCCCTTGATCAGCCCCACGACACCAGTTCGGCCAATGCCCGTTTGCACCGTGTCGCACCCGAACTCTGCCAGCTTTTCAGCCACCACCGCCGCAGTCCGATGGGTATCGAACAAAATCTCGGGGTGGGCGTGCAGATCGCGCCGCCAAGCGGTGATCTCGTCGTGCAACTCGGCAAACCGATTCTTTACGGGCATCCAATAACTCCTTGTTTTGGAACATGATAAGGAGTTGCGTTCGCAAAGCCCAGTGAGGGCGTTCACAATTTCGAGCGAGAGGCGGGACGTTGTCAGAGCCCGTCGGTCGCCTTCATGAATTCAGACAAAAGAACGCTCAGACGCTCGTACTTGCGGCTGCCCATTCGATCGGCAACTTTCCGGTCGATTTCACGCATGACGAGATCGATCTGACCAAAGGTTTTATAGCCTTCCGCGCTTAGGCGCAGGGACCAGGCCCGCCGGTCTTCGGGCACCGACTGCCGGATTACAAGGCCCTGGCTTTCTAGCCGGTCGATGTACCGCCCCAGCGTCGAAGCATCCATGCCCAGCTGCAGGGCAATGTTGGTCTGACGCAGACCCGGCTCACGACCGATAAGGTAGATAACCGCGCTCACCTGCGGTTTGATGGCGAGCCCCAGGAACTGGCCCTCGCCCGCCGCGGCGATGCGGCGCGCACCCGCAAGCATGAGCGATCCAAGTGCCAGATCTATGCTTTCATTCGAACGCTTCGCGGCGTTCTCTGCGTCAGAATTGGCGTCAGGTTCCCATGCGCGCAATTGCGTTCTCCCCAAGGTCTGCGTCATTAAAATCAGGACTCAACCGTGATCACATCGGATTTCTCATTGTACGGGAATCTTGTGAAACTGCAACGTTTCAGAAGCGCGTCATGCTCGCAGACGAACAATCAGATCCTGCATGAAGTCATGACCCGCATCAAATTGAGAAACTTCGATAAATTCATCTGGCTGGTGAGCCTGTGCAATGTCGCCCGGTCCGCACACAACCGCAGAGTAGCCGGCAGCCTGAAAATGGCCTGCCTCGGTTCCGTAGCTGACTACATGGCTTCCGTTATCTCCGGTGATCTGACGAACAAAGCCCTCTGCCGGACCGCCTTTTTCGGGTGTCAGGGGTGGCACTTCGAACATCGTCTCAACGTCGATCCTTGCCTCTGGGCGCACGGTTTTCATGGCCGCTTCCACCGCAGCGATCTTTTCGAGGTAGGCGGTTTTCAGCGTTTCCACGTCATCGCCGGGCACGGCACGAAACCCCATAACGAACTTACAATCCAGAGCGGTGATATTGTGCGCCGTCCCGCCCTCGATCCTGCCGACATGCCAGTTGGTATATGGTGGATCGAACAGGGCAGCCATCTCTGCCGGGGCCGCTGCCATCCCTGCCTCATTTTGCTGATTGGCCCAGTCGATAATCCGCGCGGCCTCATGAATGGCGGAAACCCCCCGATAGGCGAGCGACGAATGCACTTCGAACCCTACGATATGCGTATCGAAACCCATACCGCCCTTGTGGCCGGTTACCGCCTTCATCATCGACGGCTCGCCCACGATCACGGCCGATCCTTTGGGCACGACGCCCGCCATCGCGTCAATGAGCGGAGGGGCCCCGGCACAGCCGATTTCCTCATCATAACTCAGCGCGATCTGAAGCGGCCGGGTGACGCCGGCGTAATGCGCTTCGACCAGCGCCCAGATCGCCAGGGCGTCAAAGCCTTTCATGTCGGACGTGCCACGGCCAAAATACTTGCCGTCCCGTTCGACAACATCGAATGGATCGGTCGACCAGGCCTGGCCATCGATCGGCACCACATCGGTATGGCCAGAGAGAACGAGCGCGCCCTCCTCCATCGGTCCGACATGTGCGAATAACGCTGCCTTGGGCTCGCCCGGCTTCAGATGGCGGTGGCTTGCGATGCCGTGGCCGTCAAGATAGTCGGCCACCCAGTCGATCAGTGGCAGGTTCGTGTCGCGGCTGACGGTCGGAAACTGGACCAGCCGCGTCATCAGTTCCAGCGGGCTAAGGCGGCTCCTCATGATCGGATTGCCTCCCCAAAGAAAACCAAGGTGCAGTCTTCATCGATCACATGGAATTCGCGCTGGCCGTAATCCTGATTGAACGGAGCGCGCACGCGGCCGTCGGGCAGCTTGTCGAGCGCGTCTCTCATGTCGGCATAAACCCGGTCGATATTTGCGACATCGATGTAAAATGACCCTTCACGCTGGGGATGAGACAGATCGACATCGTGCGACACCTCGATCAGGCGCACAGCCACGTCATCGCGGCGCATGAATGCATAATTGTCCGCGGCAAAACCCAGTTCGAACCCCAGAACATCGCGATAAAACGCTATCTGCTTCTCAAGTGAGGTGCAGGGTATAAAAGGCGTGATCTGGGTCAGGCGCATCAGTACCCACTGTCGGTCAAGAGAACCTTGTGCCCCGGTTCGACCTCTTTATAGACCGACGGCTCAGCCACATAGTCAACTGGATGAATTGGAGACGGTATCGGCTTGAAATTCAGATCTTTTTCTGCCTTCCGTTGATTTGGGTCAGCAATAGGAACGGCTTTCATCAATGCCTGGGTATAGGGGTGTTGCGGGTTCTCGAACACTCTTGCGCGCGGCCCGATTTCCACGATACGGCCCAGATACATGACGCCCACATGGTGGCTCACCCGTTCGACCACGGCCATGTCGTGACTGATGAAGAGGAACGAAAGGCCCATATCGGCCTGCAATTCCATCATGAGGTTCAGCACCTGCGCCTGTACCGACACGTCGAGCGCAGATACCGCTTCGTCCGCGATGATCAGCTTGGGGTTCAGGGCCAGCGCACGGGCAATGGCCACCCGCTGCCGCTGGCCGCCGCTCAATTCGTGCGGATAGCGGCGCATGAAGCTGCGCGGCAATTCCACCCGGTCAAACAGCATTGCCACCCGATCGGTGATGTCAGACCCTGTGAGCGTACCGAAGTTGCGCATGGGTTCGGCCACCTGATCAGACAGGTGCATCTGCGGGTTCAGGCTTGCGAAGGGATCCTGAAAGATCATCTGCATATCGCGTCGCGCTTCGCGCAAGTCACGCGGGTTGAGCGCCATGATGTCCTTGCCATCGAGACGGATATGCCCCGATTGCGGCTCGATCAGCCGCAGAATGGATCGCCCCGCTGAGGATTTGCCACAGCCGGACTCCCCAACAAGGCTAAGGGTCTGGCCCTTATTCAGCGTGAAAGAGACATCTTCGACCGCATGCACATTCGCCACCGTGCGTCGGAAAAATCCGCCCTTGACCGGAAAACGTGTCACGAGGTGCTCGACCTCGAGCAGCTTTTCTTCCGTGCCTTCGATGGGCGCGATGCTGCCCTGCGGGCGGCCCATCAGCTTCATCGGCTCAGGATAAGCCTTGCCGCGCATCTCGCCCAGTTTCGGCACGGCTGCCAGCAGGGCCTTGGTATAGGCGTGCTGCGGGTTCTCAAAGATTTCGGCGACCGGACCCTCTTCGACCTTATGGCCCCGGAACATCACGACAACGCGGTCCGCCATCTGAGCGACCACCGCCATGTCATGGGTGATGAACATGACAGCGGTGCCGGTTTCCCGCTTCAACCGGTCCATCAGGGCCAGGATCTCGGCCTGGATCGTAACATCCAGCGCTGTTGTCGGCTCATCCGCGATCAGCAGGCGCGGCTCGCAGGCCAGCGCCATCGCGATCACCACACGCTGGCGCATCCCGCCACTGAGTTCATGAGGATATTGTTTGAGGCGCCGTTCGGGTTCGGGGATGCGAACCTGCCGGAGCAGTTCCAGCGCCCGCTCTTCCGCCGCCGACTTGGACAGACCCTTGTGCAGCCGCAGACCCTCGGTCAGTTGGCGGCCGACGCTAAAGACAGGGTTCAGGGCAGTCATCGGCTCCTGAAAGATCATCCCGATCTCGTTGCCACGGATCGTGCGCATCAGATCTTGATTGGTCTTGGCAAGATCGACGTCTTCGCCGTCCCGGCGGTCAAACAGCAATCGGCCGCCAGCGATGCGCCCGCCCCCGAACTCGACCAGTCGCATCAGCGAAAGTGACGAAACCGACTTGCCCGACCCGGACTCACCCACAACACAAACCGTTTCGCCCGGGTTGATGGCAAAGGAGACATCCTCGACACCCAGTACCGGCCCATCCTTGGTTTGAAATTCGACACGCAGGCCTTGAATTTCCGCAATTGGGCCGTTGCCAGGCTGATCGAGCATCAAATTCTCCGAAATTCTGCGTCGTCACGCTACGGGTAAGGCTTGGGCAGTGTCAAACGGATGCATGCTCTTTCCCGACGGCAAGCCGAGGCAAGGCTTGCATTTTCCGCAAAAGATGCTGTGATGACAATATTCGCACAGGGGTAGAGGGTTTTTATCGTTATGGTTGAAGTTCTTAGATCATGACCGACCAAGACCCCGCCCTTCGCAGATCTTACGACCGCATCAAAAGCGGCGAGAAATACGGCACCCCGCGTGTCCAACATGGAGTATGATATGAAACTCAAAACCCTGCTGATGGGCGCTGCGGCCAGCGTTGCGCTTGCGCCAGCGGCATTTGCCGAACGCGGGAGCGACGGCAATGTCAGCATTATCTATTGGCAAGCTCCGTCGATCCTGAACCCGTTCCTGTCGGGCGGGACCAAGGATATTGAGTCCGCCTCGCTCGTGATTGAGCCGCTTGCACGATACAATGAACAGGGTCAGCTCGTTCCATGGCTGGTCGATGAAATCCCAACCACAGATAACGGCGGCGTCGCGGCCGATCTGACATCGATCACATGGAAGATCACCGACGGTGTCACATGGTCGGACGGCACGCCCTTTACGTCGGCCGATGTCAAGTTCACCTACGACTATTGCACACACCCAGAAGGCGGCTGTGCCCAACTCGTGAAATTCGAAGGTGTCGAGAGCGTCGAAACACCCGACCCGATGACGGTCGTCGTTAACTTCAGCGCGCCGACCCCGAACCCCTACGTGCCTTTCGTGGGCGGTGAAAACCCGATCATTCAAGCGGCGCAGTTCGCTGATTGCATGGGCGCCCGCGCCCCGGAATGCACCGAGGCGAACTTTAACCCGATCGGCACCGGGCCTTTCGTCGTTGATGAGTTCCGCCCCAATGACGTGATCCGTTATTCGGCAAATCCGAACTATCGCGATCCGGCCAAACCGGCCTTTGCGACGGTTCTGTTCAAGGGCGGCGGTGATGCGACGGCTGCGGGCCGCGCTGTCATGGAGACCGGTGAATTCGACTATGCCTGGAACCTTCAGCTTGCGCCTGACGTGATTGCACGCATGGAAGCCGCCGGTAAGGGTACCCCCGTTGCGGGCTTTGGTCCGCTGGTTGAGCGCATCATGCTGAACCAGACCAACCCGGATCCGAACCTGCCCGAGGGCGAGCGTGCGACTGCGGCCCATCCGCACCCCTTCCTGACCGACCCCGCCGTCTACAAAGCCATGTCGCTGGCCATCGACCGGCCGCTGCTTGTGGAAGTTGGCTATGGTCAAGCCGGTAAGGTGACCTGCAACTGGGTGCCCGCGCCTGACGCATTCAACTCGACCAGCATGACCTGTGACCAGCAGGACCTCGAAGGCGCAAACGCCATGCTGGAAGAGGCTGGCTGGGTTGACAGCAATGGTGATGGCGTCCGCGAAAAAGACGGCGTCGAGCTGCGCGTTCTCTACCAGACCTCGACCAACGCCGTGCGCCAGGATTTCCAGGCGCTGATCAAGGATTGGTGGCGTCAGATCGGCATCGATGCCGAACTGCGGAACCTCGACGCATCGGTGTTCTTTGGTGGTGACCCGGGTTCGCCCGACACGTTCCAGAAGTTCTATGCCGACGTGCAAATGTACGCCAACACGTTCAACGGCACAGACCCGCAGGTCTATATGGCCAACCTGCTTTGCTCGGACGCACCGCGTCCCGAAAGCCAGTGGCAAGGTCAGAACATCTCGCGCTGGTGCCGCGAGGAATATGACGCGATGCACGCGCAGCTTTCCAAGACGGCTGGCCTCTCGGAACGCTCCGAGATCGCGAAGAAGCTGAACGACATGGCGGTCCAAGAAGGCGCGATGATTCCGCTGGTTCACCGCGGTCGGCTCTCAGCGCATTCCAACACGCTGGGCGGCGTTGTCCTGAACGTTTGGGACAGCGAGCTCTGGAATGTCGCGGACTGGTATCGCCTCGACTAACGGGCTAAGGGCAGGTCTTCGGATCTGCCCTTCCCTTTCGCCTCCCGAGGCATAATACGGTTCGACGGGCCCGCAGACCCGCCAATTTGTCTTATTAGCAGTCTAGGACCTCGCGCGCATGCTGACATTTACAATCCGCCGGTTGATCCTTTCGATCCCGACGCTTTTGTTCATCAGCCTCGCTATCTTCCTCCTCCTCCAACTCGCACCGGGCGACCCGATGGCGCAGGTCCCGCTGACCGTGCCGCCGGAGGTCAAGGCAAAGATGCGCGAAGCGCTCGGTCTCGGCCAGCCGATCCATGTGCAGTACTGGAAATGGATGGTTCAGTTCTTCTGGCTTGAGCCGCAGGTTCTTATCGACTGGCTGACCCGCGAGAGTTTTCTGTTCGGATGGCTGCCCGACACATCGCTCTATGACGGTCAGCTGCGCATGATCTCCTGGCAGACACGCGGCCCGGTGATGGATCTGGTCGTGCAGTCCCTGCCCCAAACCATGTGGGTTGTCGGCATGGCCTATGTCGTGGGCGTGCTGATCGCCCTGCCCATCGGCATTTATTCGGCCTACCGGCACTATTCGGTCTTTGATCAGACAGGCACCTTTATCACCATGATCGGCTTTTCGATCCCGCCCTTCTTTACCGGGCCGCTGTTGATTGTGATCTTTGCGGTGCAACTTGAGTGGCTGCCGTCCTTCTACAACACCGTTCACGAAGTCGTGGATTGGGAAAGCTTCGTCTTCCAGCTTAAGCAGATGATCCTGCCGGTCATGGTGCTGGCGCTGCAAACCACGGCGCAGATCAGCCGGTACATGCGGTCGGCCATGCTGGACAACCTCAACCAGGACTATGTGCGGACAGCCCGCGCCAAGGGTCTACGCGAAAGTGTCGTCGTGATGGTCCATGTTCTGCGTAATTCGATGATCCCGGTCGTGACGGTCATCGCGCTTGGCATCCCCTCGATCTTTGGCGGCGCGATCATCACCGAGAACGTGTTCAAGGTGAATGGCATCGGCTACCAGCTGCTGATCGCACTTTTTGCCAACGACATCCCGACGGTCATGACACTGACCTTCATCTTCGCCATCCTGATTGTGCTCTTCAACCTGATCGCCGACGTGCTCTACGGCGTGCTTGATCCGAGAATCCGCTATGACTGACCGGACGAACGAAGCCGAAGTGCTCGGTGCTCTGACAGACAAGATGCCGTCGGCGCCGCCTCACAGCCAATGGATAGACGTCTGGGCGCAGTTCCGGCGGCACAAGGGCGCGATGTTCGGAGGTGGGTTCCTCCTGTTCATCACACTTTTTGTCCTGCTGGGTCCGTTCATCTGGCAGGTCGATGCGCAACAGCTCGACATCCGCAACAAGGATATGCGCCCCATCTATACCGCGCTCTGGGACAGCACCGCCAAGGTGGGCTGGATCAGGCCACTCGGCACCGACAATCTGGGCCGCTGTCTGCTGGCGAACCTCATCGAGGGCGGGCGTGCCTCGCTCGCCGTCGGTTGGGCCGCGATGCTGCTGGCGCTCATCATCGGGACAGCGGTCGGGGTAATGGCCGGCTATTTCAAACGGTTGGATTTCTGGCTGATGCGGTTCACCGACCTCGTACTTTCGTTGCCAATCCTGCCGCTTCTGCTCGTGGCCGTGACGCTCTTCCGGCAGCCGCTCCGGGCGGCTTTTGGCCCGGAAACGGGCATGTTCATCCTGATCGTGGGGATCGTCGGCATCACCAGCTGGATGCAAACGGCTCGTATCGTACGGGGCGATGTGCTGGCGCTGAAAGAACGGGAATTCATCCTTGCCGCCCGCTCGATCGGCACCACCAGCGGAGCCATCATCCGGCGGCACCTGCTGCCCAACGTGTTGTCGCCGATCATGGTCTCGGCCACGCTGGGCCTTGCCACCGCGATCATCACCGAAAGCGCCTTGTCCTTCCTCGGGGTCGGCTTCCCGTCCGACTTCCCGACCTGGGGCAAGCTGCTGGCCGACGCGGTCCAGCGGATGGAGGAATACCCCGAGCGGGTGCTGCTGCCCGGTATCGCGATCTCGCTGACCGTGCTCAGCGTGAACTATTTGGGCGACGGGCTGCGCGACGCGCTGGATCCCCGCATCCGCGGGCGCTGATCAAGGCATCGACTTCTTGTACCACGTAATGGCGTTGCGATACCCCTCGGCTTCGAGCAGGGCGATTTTCGACGTCCATGCCGCAGGGCAAACGACCATCATCGCTTGATTACCGCGGGCGGTGCGGGCCGCCTCAGCCGCTTGAAACAGCGCCGCCGCCTCAGTGTCTGCCGGTCCCAACGATTCCGGTTTGGACAACGTTACATGATGAAAGTCGTCAATTACGCCGATGGCACCGATCTCATGGGCCGGTGGGAAATGAAGGGACGTGGCGGGTTGCGAGATGGCGTATCCGGTGATGTCCCCATCAACCATCGATACGAACATGTCGCGGTCGGTCAGCGTCAGGCTTTTTTCCATCCAAGCACCGAACCGGCGGGCCGCCTCGGGATGGGATTCCCAAAAGGAGTCGATATCCGTCAGGACACAGCGATGTTGGGCACTCAGCCGAACGATATCCGCAACATCGCCGATTTGCGCAGGGCGGATCTGCTGATGTCCGATGGCATGCCGCAAGTCCGAGCGGGCAAGATACCGGGTAAGCGGGGTGTAGTTATGCGCCGCAAGTACGTCTTCCAATCCGCCCTTTGGAACAGACGAAGCCAACAAAACCTGCGCACCCGCCGCCGCAAGGTCCGTTTCCGCCGCAATGAGCAACATGTCCAACGTGCTATCGGGCGCGTCATTCACAACGACGGTATCTTCCATGATCAAACCGGGCGGGCCGAACAGGCCTGCATAGATCGGTGGTACCGGCAATAGGATCGAATGGGCCAGTCCTACCACGGAGCCGTCGCGTTCAGCGACCAGCCACTCGTGACGAATGCGCGGCGCGCCGTCGGCTAATGTGTCGTGCAAGCTGCGGGCGATCCGGTCGGCCGCATCAGGCGCAACCCGCCACAAATGCGGGTTAGACGCCTCTCTCAGCCTTGCATCGTGGACCACAAGCGGAACCATGGTATCGACATCGGCGGGAACGGCATCTCTGATAGTCACGGACATGGATCGATCCTCACAGTGTCAAAATGAAGAACGCGGCTTCGTAGCAAACCGTCCCAGGGGTCGGTGGGCGGGCGCCTTTGCCAAAGGCAAACAGAACCGCCCCCGACCTATTCGATACCCTTGCGCAACCGCCGTACCATCCACCAGACGGCCAGCACGACGGGCACCGTGATGGCAGCAATCAGCCAGCCCCGACTGATCTCTGTCGCATCGGCCAGTGGATATAACAAATAGGCCGCGAGCGAAACGGCATAGTAGCTGATCGCCACGACGGAAAGGCCCTCGACCGTCCGCTGCAGGCGCAATTGCAGGTCTGACCGACGATCCATACTTTCCAGCAGCTTCTGGTTCTGCGCGCTTCGTTCCACATCCACCCGCGTCCGTAGCAGGTTCGAGGCCCGGATCGACCGGCTGCTCATCGCCGCCAACCGTCCTTCCGCCGACTTGACGGTCCGCATCGCGGGCTCATACCGGCGCATCATGAATTCGGCAAAGCTCTGGCGGCCACCCCATCGAACCTCCCGCAGCGCCTCGATCCGCTGGTTGACGATCGCCTCATAAGCCCCTGTCGCCCCGAAGCGAAAGGAACACTGGGCCGATATGGTTTCCAACTCAGCCGAGATCGCCAGGAGCGCCTGCAGCGTGTCCTCGGCCCGCGCCGTCTCGCCTGACATCGCGCCCATGAGCCCCGTCAGCTTGGTATCGAGCGCGTTCAGCTCCGGCCCGATCTCGCGCACCCGCGCAAAACCCAGCATCGACATCGACTTGTAGGTTTCGATCTCACACAGACGTTGAACGATGCGCCCGATGCGGCGCTTGCCGGTCAAAGCCCCTGCAAAGACCGCGAAACGCAAATGACCATTGCTGTCGATGCGGAAGTCCCCGGCGACAATGGCCCCGTCATCCAGCACCGAACTGACCGCAAGGCTTTCGGGTACGAACCATTCATTCAGCAAAGTCTGGACGGCCTCGTCATCCGGCCGCTCGGCAATGCGCAGCAGGATCGATGTGACGCGTTCGCCCGGAGCCTCAGCCAGCCAATCGTCCGGAAACGGATCAAAGGCCAAGGGGTCAAAGGCCTGATCGCTCAACCCCTCGGAAAACAGGGTGTAGGTCACGAATTCGGTGTGCTGTTCCCATTTCAGCCAGTGCTTCCCAATCTGACCGTAGTAATGGGTGGCTCCCGGCTGGGGATGCTGCGCGCCATGGCGATCGAGCAAGGCTGTCAGATGCTCCAGGTCCTTGGATCGATCCCGCGACGCCGCCATGTCTGGTTGCTTGAACGCGATATAGGCCGCCGTGCAGGGTGCCTGCATCGACGGAAACGGGCGCGCGTGCAGCTCGTTGGCCAGCTTGTATCGCAGCGGATGGTCTTGGATCGTTGACATGGAACGTGCCTGTTTCGGGTTCAGCCTCGATGCTCGACACATAGAGTGGGCGAGGAAAAAATACAACAATTTCTGAGTGTTAACGGAATACAACCGTGTACCGAACCATCTTAAGTCTTTCAAAACGCAGCTTTTGTGCCAATCTCGCCAAAAATGGGGAGCGTCGATGCGTATCGGATTTGTGGGTCTCGGCAATGTCGGGGCCAAACTCGCGGGTAGTGTACTGCGCAACGGGCTGGAACTGACGGTTTGTGATCTCGACCGCAGCCAGGCCGAGGTGCTGGAAGCGGGTGGTGCGGCTTGGGCCGATAGCGGTGCGGAACTGGCCCGCACGTGCGACATGATCATCACCTGCCTACCCAGTCCCGCGGCCGTGCGCGCGGTGATGGAAGGGCCCGACGGGGTGCTGATCGCCTTACAGCCCGGAACGCTCTGGGCCGAAATGTCGACCAACGACGCGGCCGAGGTCGCGCGGTTGGCTACACTGGTCGAGGAAAGCGGCGGGCACGCCATCGAATGCCCGGTTTCAGGCGGCTGCCACCGCGCCGCCACCGGCAACATATCGATCTTCGTCGGTGGCGACAGGCCCAACTTCGAGCGGGCCTTACCGGTGCTGAAACGCCTCGGGCGGCGGATCCTGCACACCGGGCCGATTGGCAGCGCCTCGAAGCTCAAGGTCATGACCAATTACCTGGCCACTGCAAACCTGCTGACGCTTTGCGAGGCTCTTGCGACAATGAAGGCGGCCGGTCTCGATCTCGAAACCACATATGAGGCGATCCGAATCTCGTCCGGCAATTCCTTCGTGCACGAAACCGAAAGCCAGATGATCCTCAACGGATCGCGCGACATCAACTTCACCATGGATCTGGTGCTCAAGGATATCGGTCTTTTCCAACAGCTTGCCGAGGACGCGGGTGTTCCACTGGAACTGTCGCCCCAGCTGATCCGGATCTTTCAGGATGGCGTCGCGCGTTACGGTGCCCGGGCCCAATCCGATGACATCGTGCGCAGGCTGGAAGAAGCGACTGGCCTCGACATCACCGCTGACGGTTTCCCGGCAGAGATGATCGATGTTGAGCCCGAAGAGGAAGGGTACGAAATCGTGCGCGGTGGTCCCGCCTAGTTGATCAGGTATAAAAGACGGCCCGCACTGAAAAACCCTCTAGGCGGGAATCGGCGAACGGGCTTATCCTTTCTCCAAATGCTTTTCAGACTGTTTTTTCTTTTGTTGATTTCATCGGCCCTGCCCGCTTTCGCGCAGGACGTGGTCCGGCGTTTGGATGCGCGGGGTGCATGCCCGGTCGAGCCGCTGGACTGGTTTTCCGCCTCCGAGGAATACGCATGGTCTCGCATCTGTGCGGGCAACACCGCAATGATGAACTATGCCACCGGGTCGGATGACGGCAAAGGCTGTGACGCGATGGATACGACCGCAACGGATGCCTGGCCGGAAAGCCGCAACATCTCGGCCCGCTTCCTCAAGCTGATCATGACGCGCCAGCCCTTCGTATCGGCACCGGCGCAATCCGGCGTATGGCTGCGATGTGCTCGGATCAGCGATCAGATCCGTTTGCGTAACGAAGTGATCCAGCCGGAAGTCTGGCTGGGCAACAACCTGATCGAAGGTGGGCTGGTACTGACCAATGCGCGGGCACTGCGCGACATCAACCTCGACGGCGCGCGGCTTGAAGGTCCTCTGCAGATGTCGGGTTTCAAGACCGATGGCGATCTGCTGATGCGGGATGGCAGTTTTCGCGACGTGCGGGCGCTCGGCATGCGCGTCAGCGGCAATTTCGAGATTGACGGCTCCAAGTTTCTCGGCTCTTTCAACGGCGGCCTGATGAAGATCGAGGGCGGCTTTTATCTCAAGGACAAGACACATTTCGGCAAGGACGGCATCCACCTGCTTGGCGCTCGCATCGATGGTGACGTCAATGCAAGCGGGTCGATCTTCGAGGGCCCGTTTAACGCCGATGGTCTGACCGTAGGGTCCGGGCTTTACATGCGGGGCGGTGCCAGCTTCGGGAAACAAGGTGTCGATCTCTTGGGTGCCGAGATCCATGGCGTGGTTCAGTTCCTCGGATCGACCTTTGATGGCCCGATCGATCTGACTGGCGCCGTCCTTCATGACGATCTGGCCCTGACCCACGATTCTCAGAACGTAACTTGGGGAGCCGAAGCGCGGCTTATTCTTCGCAACGCGCATGCCAAGGCGCTCGAAGCGCATATGCCCAACAGCTGGCGCCGCCCCAACGGTCCGCTGCCTGTTGATCTGCAGGGCTTTACCTTCGAGCGGCTGGGGGGACTGGGCTCTGGACGCAACGCGGATCTGTCGCAAGTGGATCACGCAGCGCTTATCGCCTGGATCGAGGCGCCCGACGCGCGCCGGGACCGGGCGGCGGGCAAGGATCATCACGCCGGTTACGCGCCGCAGCCCTACGCACAGCTTGCCAGCGTGCTCAATGCCATGGGCGCCGAGGCGGCAGCGCGCGAGGTCAACAAGGCGAAGCTGCGGCACCGGCGCGTGGTCGAGCACAGGGATTTCATGCGCTCATGGGAAGACTGGCGCAACGGACCAAGCCAGTCGCGGTTGGCAACCCTCGCCACGGATGCGGTCACCCTCGGGGGCAGCCTGATGCTCTGGGCGCTGGTCGGGCACGGGTTGGAGCCGTTCCGGGTGCTCTACTGGTTCTTCGGCCTTGTCCTGATTGGGACCATCCTAGCGCGCTGGAGCGTGGGCGATCGCCGCCATGACGGTCTGCAGGGCCGGAGCTCTTGGGCGCGGTTCTGGTATTCGATGGAGACGGCGGTGCCGTTGATCGACCTATCGGGCAATCACGCCGATATCCGCCACGGCAACCGCTTTGTCGAAAACTGGTTTCATTTTCAGAAGATCGCAGGATTTGCACTCTCGACGATCCTTGTGGGTGCGCTCACTATCCTCGGGACATGATCCTCTCTATGTGGGCGGAAACAACCGGGCGCACTATGCCCTCCTTTCGGGTTAATCTCGCAGAACACCTGAGCCAGAAGAAGCCGGGCCAGCGCCTTGCCTCTGCCGAGGTGCGCGGCTAGGCATGCACCATGCGGATCGTGCGTGACTATCAGTTTGTGGATGAAGGGGATCGGGGTGCCACGGTTGCCATCGGCAACTTCGATGGCGTTCATCTGGGCCATCAATCGGTGATCGCACTGGCGCGGAATGCAGCGCCCGACGCGCCCTTGGGCGTTATGACCTTTGAGCCCCATCCACGCGAATTCTTCTCACCCGGACAAGCCCCGTTTCGTCTGATGAACCCGGCAGCCAGGGCCAGCCGGTTACAGAAGCTCGGGGTCAAGCGGCTGTACGAATTGCCCTTCAACACCGCCCTTGCCGCCCTCACGCCCGAGGCCTTTGCCCGCGATGTAATCAACGAGGGGCTTGGGCTTCGCCACGTGGTCGTGGGCGCCGATTTCTGCTTTGGCAAGGGCCGCGCCGGCACGGCGCAGGACATGGCCCGGTTCGGCGCCTCGATGGGATTTGGCGTCAGCATCGCGACCCTTATCGAACGGTCTGAGGACGTCGTTTCATCCACTGCCATTCGCACCGCACTCACCCAGGGTCGCCCGCGAGACGCGGCAGCGATGCTGGGTCACTGGCACCGGATCGAAGGCGAGGTCATCGGGGGCGAACAGCGGGGCCGCACCCTTGGATATCCAACCGCCAACATGTCCATCGATGGGCTGCACCCCCCGGCCTTCGGCGTTTATGCCGTTCTGGTCGACGTGCTCGACGGCCCCCATGCGGGCAGCTATCACGGAGTGGCGTCGCTGGGCATCCGGCCCATGTTCGGCGAAAACAGGCCCAATATCGAAACCTTCATATTCGATTTCTCCGGCGATCTTTACGGCGCGCACCTTTCAGTCGGGCTCGTGGATTTCCTGCGCGGCGAAGCGAAGTTCGACAGCCTCGATGCTCTCATTGCGCAAATGGATGGCGACAGCGCGCAGTCCCGTGCGATCCTTGCCGCCCTATGACCGATCCGATCAACCGCAGCGGGCTGCCGACCCGATATTGGGAGCGTAAGGCGCTCAAGACCATGACGCCCAAGGAATGGGAGGCGTTATGCGACGGCTGCGGCAAGTGCTGCCTCAACAAACTCGAAGACGATGAGACAGGCGAAGTTGCCCTGACCCGCATCGCCTGCCGTCTGCTCGATGATCGCACCTGCCGCTGCGCCCATTACGAAAACCGCCACCAATTCGTGCCCGATTGCATCACGCTTTCGCCGGACAACATCGACCAACACGCATACTGGATGCCGCGAACCTGTGCCTATCGCCTGCTTTGGGAAGGCAAGAGCCTGCCGGACTGGCATCCGTTGGTTTCCGGCACTGCCGAAACCGTGCATGAGGCGGGTGTCAGCGTACGCGACCGGACGTTGAGCGAATTCGATATCCCCGAAGACGATTGGGAAGATCATATCATCGAGGAACCCACCTGATGTTCTTTGCCTCTGACAATATGGGCCCGGCTCATCCCCAGGTCATCGAAGCGCTGACAGTCGCCAATGACGGTTTTGCGATGCCGTATGGGGCTGACGACATCATGCGCGGGGTTGAGACTTCGATCCGCGAAATTTTCGAAGCGCCAAAGGCTGCGGTCTATCTGGTTGCGACAGGCACAGCGGCCAACTCCATCGCGCTTGGTTGCTATGCCGCCCCGTGGAGCACCGTTTTTTGTTCGCCCGTTGCCCACATCCACGAAGATGAATGCAACGCGCCGGAGTTCTTTACCGGCGGTGCGAAGCTGACGCTGGTGCCGGGCCATCACAAGATGACAGCCGCCGATCTGCGCCAGTCGATCTCTGCCGAAGAGGCGCGTGGAGTACACGGCCCGCAGCGCGGTCCGGTTTCGATCACTCAGGTTACCGAACGCGGTGGAGTTTATTCCTTACACGAGCTGGGCGCCTTGACGGATGTGGCGAAAGCCTTCGGCCTACCGGTTCACATGGATGGTGCCCGCTTCGCCAATGCCCTTGTCACACTTGGCTGTAGCCCGGCCGAGATGACGTGGAAGCTGGGCGTAGAGGCGCTGAGCTTTGGCGGTACCAAGAATGGCTGCATGGGGGTCGAGGCGGTTGTGCTCTTTGATCCGGACAAGTCCTGGGATTTCGAATTGCGGCGCAAGCGTGGTGCGCATCTTTTTTCGAAACACCGGTATCTTTCGGCACAGATGGCGGCCTACCTGGCGGATGGGCTATGGCTGGAACTGGCTGAGCAGGCCAATGACAACGCGGCCCGTCTGGCGGCGGGACTGCGGGACAAGGGCGCGCAGTTTCTCTACGAGCCCGAGGCCAACATGATCTTTGCCGCCCTCCCCCGGCGTTTGCACCAGCATCTGCATGAGAACGGCGCAAAGTATTACATGTGGGGCTGCAGCCTTGACGGCGATGACCCGGATGAGATGCTGCCGGCCCGCTTTGTCTGCGACTGGTCCATCGAGGTCGCCCAGATCGATGCGTTCCTAGACCTCTTGCACTAGCGTCCGGATTTCGGCGGCGACCGTTTCGGGATGGGTGATCGGCGCCATGTGACCCGCACCCTCGATCGTCACTCTGCGTACCCGGGGAATGCGACGGGCCATGGCCTTGTGCGTTGCATCGATGACATCAGGCGTTGTTTCACCCTGCATGAGCAAAACCGGCATCGGTAGTTGCTCCAGCGCTCTTGATCCGATGAGATTTGCGTAATCGTCAATGACGAAAGGCGTGCTTCCAGACACGAAATGGACCCGGTCGGTCATATATCTGCGGGTCATCGGCGGGAAATCTGCCCACCGGGTGCCGTCCCCCCACAGACGATTGAAGGCGCGCGCGGTCTCCTCCATGTCGCCGCGGAGCCGGGCGGCCTCGTAGTCGACCAACTCCGCATCATGGGCATGGACCCGCTCCGGCTCATCGGCAAGGGCGGCGGCGAAAAAGACCGGCTCGATCAAGGTCAGAGAGCGGACGCGGTCCGGCGCCTCGACCCCAAGGCGCAACGCGACAGTTGCCCCATACGAATGGCCGATGACATCCATTGGTTCCGTTAGCAGCGACAGGGCCATGTCGGTTGCTATCCTGTGCTGATCCGTGCCGGGCAGCCAATCGGGCGAACTGCCATGACTGGGCAGATCCATTGCCGTGATCGTCAGTTCGTCGGCCATCGCCCGCCCAAGACCACCCCACGCCCCGGCATGGGCCATAGTGCAGTGAATGGCCAGAGCCCGCCGCGCCCCCTTGCCAAATGTCCGACTGTGCGGGGTCACAGATCGCCGCTCAGATGGGCATCCAGATCCTCGATGCGATCCTGCCCCCAGAACCGCTGCCCGGTTTCCTTAACGATGTAGAACGGTGCGCCAAAGACCCCCGCCTCGACGGCTTCTTCGAGGTTGGCGGCATAGGTTTCTGCCCCCTCCAAGAGCCCGCTATCGGCCAAGGCGGGGTCAAATCCGGCCTCTTCGAGACAAGCCCGGATCACGTCGTTTTCGGCGATGTCTTTCTCATCAGCCCAAACATTGCGCAGGATCGCATGGACCAGCGTGCCTAGATCCCCACCCCCGGCGTTCTGGGCTGCAATAAAGGCATAGGAAGACGGCGCCCCGTTGGTGGGCCAATGCGCGGGTTTGAGATTGAATGGCATGCCCAGTTTCTTGGCCTGACGGACCAACTCCTGAGCGCGGTATTCGATCCGGCTGATATGGCGGTCCTTTGGCGGCGTTCCGCCCGTCCGGCCAAAGAGGGCGATCACATCAAACGGCTTGTAGGTGACAGTCGCCCCGTGCTTTTCGGCAACCGCCTCGAACCGTTTCCCGGCCAGGTAGGTATAGGGAGAAAGCGTGGCGAAGTAATAGTCGATGTGGGGCATTTTCGGTCTTTCTGATGGGCCTTTTGGTTTGCCGGACGGTAAGGCCGTGCTAAGCGGAGTCAACATTACGATTCTGTTACAATCGTAAGGCGCAAGAGGACTTCGAGATGCCGCAAATTCAGGAACCGAAACTGATTGCGGGCAATGCGAACTTGCCGCTGGCCAAGGCAATTGCCCGTCGCATGACGATGCATCGGGGTATCAGCATGGGACTGGTCGAAGCCCGGGTCGAACGCTTCAACGACGGCGAGATCTTTGTCGAAGTGTTCGAGAATGTGCGGGGCGAGGATATGTTTATCGTCCAGCCAACCTCGAACCCCGCCAACGACAACCTGATGGAACTGGTGATCATGTGCGACGCGCTGCGACGGTCGTCGGCGGCACGGATCACGGCCGTGATCCCCTATTTCGGATACGCTCGGCAGGATAGGCGCACCAAGGCACGCACGCCGATCAGCGCCAAGCTGGTCGCTAACATGCTTGTCAGCGCGGGCGTCGAACGGGTGCTGACGATGGATCTGCACGCGGCCCAGATTCAGGGCTTTTTCGACATCCCCGTCGACAACCTCTATGCCTCGCCGATCTTTGCGCTGGATATCCTCGACAATTTTCGGGGTCGGATGAATGAACTGATGATCGTCTCGCCCGATGTCGGCGGCGTGGCACGGGCGCGCGAACTGGCCAAGCGGATCAACGCGCCCCTCTCGATCGTGGACAAGCGACGCGAAAAGGCCGGCGAAGTGGCCGAAATGACAATCATCGGGGACGTGAAGGGCAAAACCTGCCTAATCGTCGACGACATCTGCGACACCGCCGGAACGCTCTGCAAGGCGGCCGAGGTGCTGATGTCGAACGGGGCGAAAGAGGTCCACGCCTATATCAGCCACGGCGTGCTTTCAGGACCAGCGGTCGAGCGGGTGACGAAATCGGTCATGAAATCGCTGGTGATCACCGACTCGATCGAGCCGACAAAACCCGTCAAGGACGCGGCGAATATCAGGATCGTGCCAACCGCACCGATCTTTGCCCAGGCGATCCTGAACATCTGGAACGGGACCTCGGTCAGTTCGCTGTTCGAGGCCGATACGCTGGGCCCGATTTATGACGGGATGTACGCAGCGGAATAACGCTCGCTCAGATCGGCCAAAACAGCGCTCCAAGACATGAGTACATGCGTGTGATATCCTTTCCGCATTGTTTTGAAGGATATTTTACATGCCCGTTATTACACTCACGCAATTTGCGGATTTCAGAGGCTTTGGCAGCAGCAACGACACGGTTTTCGCCCTTGGCGGATCAGACTATATCTATGCAGGGTCCGGCGATGACAGCATCGACGGCGGTGACGGAGGCGACACGCTGATTGGCGGCTTTGGGGCCGACACGATCATTGGCGACACCGGGTCAGACCTGATCTATGGCGGCGAGATCTCCGGCTTGGACTCAGACGGCAATGTGCTGCGCGGCGGACGGGGCCACGACACGATTTACGCTGGCTTCTTCGGCGATACGATCGATGGCGGGCGCGGCAACAACGTCATCTACGGCAACTACTCCGCCGACCGCATCGAAACCGGCGACGGGCGCGACACCGTCGATGGGGCCGAGGGCAACGACACAATCATCGGTGGCGCAGGCGACCAATACCTTGTCGGCGGCGCGGGCCAAGACCGGATCATCACCGGACGGGGCGAGGACACGGTCTATGCAGGCGACGGCAACGACACGGTGATCATCGACGATGGTGTCTCCGGTTATGATCTTAACCTCGTGGCTTATGTCTATGGCGGCGAAGGCAATGACAGCATTGTCGGATGGGTTGACAGCGACCGCATCGACGGCGGCGGTGGCAACGATACGATCCGTTCCCAATACGGCGAAAATACCCTGACCGGCGGCAGCGGCAATGACAGCATCGAAGGCGGCCTTTTCAACGACAGCATCGATGGCGGATCGGGCAACGATCAGATCGTTGGGCGCGGCGGCGTCGACACCCTGCTCGGCGGTAGTGGTAACGATACGATAGAAGGCGGCAACAAAGTCGACAGAATCGAAGGGGGCGCCGGCAATGACAGGCTCTTTGGGAGATGGGCCAACGACACTATAGTGGCGGGGGATGGCAATGACCTCGTCCAGGGCGGCAGAGGTTTGGATTCCCTGTTTGGCGGCAGAGGCAATGACACGATGAAGGGCGGCAGCGGCAATGACACGCTTCTCGACAGTTGGGGAAACGACATCCTGCGTGGCAACCAGGGCGATGACGTCATCGGGACAGGTCTCGGGAACGACTCTGCGTATGGCGGTGACGGTGATGATAAACTAACCTCCGAAACCGGCGCGGGAGAAAGCGGCAATCATCTCTTCGGTGGCACGGGCAACGACACCATACTCGCCCGCGACTATGGCGATGACACTGTGATCGGCGATACCGGCAATGACAGCATTACCTTCGAGGGTGGCCACAACATCGCCTATGGCGGGGATGGGAACGACCGGATCTTTGGGGGCAACACCGATCTGCGGGTGGTGAACACGCTGCAGGACCTGTCGCAGGACTTCCTGTCAGGCGGCAACGGCAACGACTATATCGAGACCGGCGACGGGCGCGACACGGCCCTTGGCGGTGCGGGCAACGACACGATCATCTCCGGCTCTGACGAAGCTCAATTCAATGACGACCTGAACCGAACCACGCTTGATGGAGGCGTAGGAAACGACAGCCTCGTCGGCCACGACCTGACCGGGGATTACTTTGTCTTCAATACGACGCAAGGAGATTTCGGCACCGACATTGCTGACAATTTCGACGTCGTTATGGATCGCGTCCGGCTGATCACGCCTGACGGCGGGCCGATTGCCTTTAGCACCCAGATTATCGGCAATGACGTTCTGCTCAGCGTCGCGGGCAATGACGGGCTGGCCATCATCCAGGATGTCGCCGCTAGCTGGACCGATGACTTGATCAGCTTCATCTGATCCGGGCGGGCTTGCGCGTGCCCGCCCCCTCCCCTAAACCATCTCCCGTTCCACCATGGAGACCCCCATGCTCGACCTGACATATGAGACCCCGAAGCCCAAAGTCATCTCCGGCGCCAAGGAGGATTGGGAGTTGGTCATCGGGATGGAGGTGCACGCGCAGGTCAGCTCGAAGGCCAAGCTCTTTTCCGGCGCCTCGACCGAATTCGGGTCCGAGCCGAACTCGAACGTCTCGTTCGTTGACGCCGCCATGCCAGGCATGCTGCCCGTCATCAACGAATTCTGTGTCGAACAGGCAGTGCGGACGGGGCTGGGGCTCAATGCCGAGATCAACCTGAAATCCGCCTTCGACCGCAAGAACTACTTCTACCCCGACCTGCCCCAAGGCTATCAGATCTCGCAGCTCTACCACCCCATTGTGGGCGAAGGCGAAATCCTTGTGGAAATGGGCCCGGGCGTCGCCCGCAATGTCCGCATCGAACGCATCCACCTCGAGCAGGACGCCGGCAAGTCAATCCACGACATGGATCCGGCCATGTCTTTTGTCGACCTCAACCGGACCGGCGTTGCGCTGATGGAGATCGTCAGCCGCCCCGACCTGCGCGGCCCAGAAGAAGCCGCTGCTTATATCACCAAACTGCGGCAGATCCTGCGCTACCTCGGCACCTGCGACGGCAACATGCAGAACGGCAACCTGCGGGCGGATGTGAATGTCTCGATCTGCCGCCCCGGCCAGTATGAGAAATATCAGGAGACGCAGGATTTCTCGCATCTCGGCACCCGTTGCGAGATCAAGAACATGAACTCCATGCGCTTCATCCAGCAGGCCATCGACTACGAGGCGCGGCGCCAGATCGCCATCGTCGAGGGCGGGGGGAGCGTCGATCAGGAAACGCGCCTGTACGACTCGGACAAGGGTGAAACCCGCTCGATGCGCTCCAAGGAAGAGGCGCATGACTACCGCTATTTCCCCGATCCGGATCTGCTGCCGCTTGAGATCGAACACGGCTGGGTCGACGATATCAAGGCCGCGCTACCCGAACTGCCCGACGCGAAAAAGGCGCGGTTCATGGGCGATTTCGGGCTGACGGATTATGACGCAAGCGTGCTGACAGCCGACACCGCCGATGCCGCGTTCTTCGAAGAGGTCGCAGGCACCTGCGGCGACGGCAAGCTCGCGGCAAACTGGGTGATCAACGAACTTTTCGGTCGGCTCAAAAAAGAAGACCACGGCATCTCTGAAAGCCCGGTCTCGCCCGCCCAGCTCGCCGGCATTATCGCACTGATCAAATCAGGCGACATTTCGGGCAAGATCGCCAAGGATGTCTTTGAGATCGTCTATACAGAAGGCGGCGACCCGGCAAACATTGTCGAAAAGCGGGGGATGAAGCAGGTCACCGATACCGGCGCCATCGAGGCCGCGGTGGACGAGACCATCGCTGCAAACCCGGCGCAGGTCGAAAGGGCAAAGGAAAACCCCAAGCTGGCGGGTTGGTTTGTCGGTCAGGTGATGAAGGCGACGGGCGGGAAAGCGAACCCGAAGGTGGTCAACGAACTGGTCTCGAAAAAGCTGTCTTCGTAACGCCGACGGTTTAGCGCTTGGCCAGATGGTCCGATGGAAACAACCTCACCCGCGCTGAGTGCGAAAAAGGACGACGATGCGAAATTCGCGCGGCTCAAGATCAGCCAAGTCAGCCGAAGCGGGCCATCGTCGTAATTGCCAGAAGGTCGACTTTTTGGGGTTCGATCGGCGGTCATCTGTTCGGCCAAATTCTGAATTTCCCAAACCCATGCGCGAATTTGGTATGCATGACCAAACTTGCGTAGTGCGGCATCACGCATGATTGCGTATGTTACTGTCGGTGCAGGTGACATCCGCCGCGCGAAGCGATTTTATTCCGCGTTCCAGCCCGATCTCGGTTAAGAACTTGAGGAAGGGGGCGAGGGCGTAAGCTGCTTGCTGCCCGTAGAGCCGGGCAAGTCCGCTGCCCTACCGGACCTCTATGTTGAACAACCCTCCGATTGAGGCCTGGCCTCGGCCCGCAACGGCTCTATGGTCGCCTTCGACGCCCGCAATCAAGAGCAGGCTCGTGACTTTCACGCCGCCGCTCGTCTAGCAGGCGACTCCGAGGAAGGCCAACCGGGCTTTGTTGCCTCTTATGGACCTCGCTTCTAGGTTGGCTACCTGCGCGATCCTCAAGGTAACATGATTGCACTTTTTTCCAGCAACCCGACCAAACCAGGACAAGACGGATAATACGGAGCATATCGGCGGCAAGGATCATTCGCCGGTTCGCAAAGGATTGGCAAGATGAACGCTATGGTGTTTTGGTTCCGACCGATGCAAATCTCGCGAGACACCAGATCGCGAACCGTTCCGGAGGTCGCTTCATTCGGGCTAAGTGTGCCGGTCGCCATACGCCCTGTACTCTTGGCGCGTCGCCCCCGGAATGGTAACCATGGGATGAACAACGGGGACGGTGCTCATGTCAGGGTATGAATACAAGGTGGTGCCCGCGCCGGTCAAAGGCGTGAAGGCCAAGGGCGTTAAAACGGGCGAAGAGCGATTTGCTCTTGCTTTACAAGAGCTTATGAACCAGATGGGCGTCGAGGGGTGGGAGTATCAGCGCGCCGAGTCGCTGCCGTCAACCGAACGAGCTGGCCTGACCGGGACGACAACGGAGTGGCGCAACCTTCTGGTGTTCCGCCGCCCTTTGACCGTCGATGATCTGGGTGAACGGCACGTTCACCGGGTGATTTCGGACGCACCGGAACCGCCTGACAATCTGCGTATTCTTGCAGAGCGTAGAAGTGACGTCTTATCAGATGGTTAGAGCGCGAATCTAATCAGAAATATCCAGAGCTAGCGCATGGATCCGCCCGATCAGCTCGGGGCCCAGTGCCCTGTGAACCGCGCGGTGTTTGGCGATCCGGCTTTGCCCGCCGAAGGCCGCCGCACGGATCCGTACGTTGAAATGGCTCTGCCCCCCGTCCGGTGCCCCGGCGTGACCCGCATGACTGGCGGAGTCATCCACCACTTCTATATCTGTCGGCTCAAACGCTGTGCGTAATTTCGCTTCGATCTCGTCAGCAACGCGCATTTTTTTCGTTCACCCCCTTCAATCCTGAGTTCCATAGCCTAAACTTCAGCGCCTGAGTCGAAAAGGACCCATCCATGCCTAAGCCCGACCCGTTTGGTTTTGACATCTCTGTTTCGTCCTCAAAGAAGAAGAACCCTCGCGGTCGGCGGGGCCTTTCCGGCGCTTCAGAAACGTCCACCCGCATCTGCGACCACGAAGGGTGCGAAGAGGCCGGCAAGTTTCGCGCGCCCAAGGCTCCCGATGTGCTCGATGATTTCTTCTGGTTTTGCCAGAAACATGTGCGGGAATACAACCTGAAATGGAATTTCTTCGACGGCACGACCGAAGCGGAGATCAACGCGCAGCAGTCTAAGGACAAGGTGTGGGAACGCCAGACCAAGCCGATGGGAGACCCCGAGGCCCGCGCATGGGCGCGGCTGGGAATCGAGGACCCACATCAGGTGCTGGGCGCCAATGGCACGCAAAACCCTGGGCGTAACGGGAATGCAGCAGCGCGTCGACTGCCGCCCACCGAAAAGCGGGCGATCGAGATACTGGACGCCAAACCCGACGCGACAAAGGCGGAAGTGCGCAAAGCTTACAAGGCGCTGATCAAAGTGCTTCATCCTGACATGAACGGCGGCGACCGCAGCCAAGAAGAAGAGTTGCAGGAGGTCGTTTGGGCATGGGATCAGATCAAGGACAGCCGCAACTTCAAAGACTGACGCGACGCGACCTATGATCGGGCCCCTTCCCCTTGCCCTCGGCAAGGATATGTTGCACGACGAACGGCGCGGCGATACGCCCAAAAACCGAGAGGCAGTGCGATGGCGGATGGGTCAATGGACTTGAATGCAAAACCGAGCGAAGAGATTTCCGTCCGCGAGGTCTTTGGCATCGATTCGGATATGCATGTAAAGGCCTTCGGCGACAAATCCGATCGCGTGCCGGATGTCGACACGACTTACAAATTCGACCCCGATACCACGCTGGCGATACTCGCGGGCTTTTCCCACAATCGCCGCGTGATGATTCAAGGCTATCACGGCACCGGCAAATCGACCCATATCGAACAGGTGGCCAGTCGGCTCAATTGGCCTTGTGTCCGCGTGAACCTCGATAGCCACATCAGCCGGATCGACCTGATCGGCAAGGACGCGATCAAGCTCAAGGAGGGCAAACAGGTCACCGAATTCCAGGAGGGCATCCTCCCATGGGCACTGCGCAATCCGACGGCCATTGTCTTTGACGAGTATGATGCGGGCCGCGCGGACGTGATGTTTGTCATCCAGCGGGTCCTCGAAGTGGACGGAAAGCTGACGCTGCTCGATCAGAACGAGGTTTTGCACCCTCATCCCTATTTCCGCATCTTCGCGACGGCAAACACCGTTGGCCTCGGCGATACCACTGGCCTCTACCACGGCACCCAGCAGATCAACCAGGGCCAGATGGACCGATGGAGCCTTGTCGCCACGCTCAACTATCTCAGCATCGACGCGGAAACCGCCATAGTTCTGGCGAAGGCCCCGCACTACAACACCGAAAAGGGACGCAAGACCATCAAGCAGATGGTGACCGTCGCCGACCTGACCCGAACCGCGTTCATGAACGGCGATCTTTCAACGGTGATGAGTCCGCGGACCGTGATCGCATGGGCGCAGAACGCCGAAATCTTTCGGAACATCGGCTATGCGTTCCGCCTGAGCTTTCTCAACAAGTGTGACGAGCTCGAGCGCCAGACCGTTGCCGAGTTCTATCAGCGCCTTTTCGACGAAGAACTTCCGGAGAGCGCAGCCAATCTGAGCCTCGCGTAGAACGCGAGATCCAGACAAAACGGACACAATTGGCCGCGATATCTTGGTTTATCGCCAAATTTGCCGCAATGAATGGCCGAAAAGTCCCCGGACTTAACTCAATTTTGCCCGAACGCGCCGTCAGGTTCTCGGCATGTTTGGACTTCGCAAAATACTTAAGACCCTGGTCGCCGTCTCCCTCATGACAACACCGGCAATTGCCGCGCCGGGTTGGCCTAATAGTCCCAAGGATCAGGTGCGGTTCTTTGCCACCTGTGCCGGCTGGATGGCCGCACAGCAGGATCACGATTGGCTGATCGACCAAGTTGCCGCGACCGAGAACAAGCAGTATTCCGAGGCGTTTTCGTCGCTGATCGAGGCAATCCTGCCCGACATCGATGGCCTTGACCGACGTACTGTCTTCAAGTGGCGGGTCCATGCAAAGCTTGCGCAGACCAAGCTCTTGGAACGTGCGGACTATTCCCGCGACAGCCGTAGCAAGGTCATCGCCTCGCAGACCGCCCGGGCCAATCTCACACAATGCCAGTCGGTCCTACTCGGTTGATCCGCCTTAGAAACTTCGCATCAAAGTTTCGGCACCGCCTTACTATTGGCTAACTTGCCGGCGGTACTCTTTCGACCATGTTTCGGATAACCGCATATACGTTCATGCTCCTCTTTCCCCTCGTTGCAGGAGCGACCGGTTGGCCTGCGAACCCCAAGGAGCAGGTTAGGGTTTTCGCCACATGCTCGGGCCGCCTTTCGGCTGTGATGGAGCATCAATGGATCAAGGATGGGCCGGCGGCGGATCAGACCAAGGCGCGCCGCGATCTCTTTGTCGACATGATCGACGCGGTGCTGCCTGACGCCGCTGATCTGGAACCCCGGCGCGTGTTTCACTGGCGTCTGCGCGCGAAAGCGGCCCATAGCGCCCTGCTGCAAGATACAGTTTTCAGCACGGATATTCGCCGGGTCCGCGAGGCCGAGCGGCTGGCCCAAATGCACATCTCGCAATGCGAGGCGATCCTGCTGGGCTGAGATGCTTTTCGGTTGGTCATTCGCGGCAATTCTTCCTAGATTGCCGGTTGAAGCAACCGAGCGCCCCGCAGCATGACCCAATCCGACAATCCAGCCGACCCATTCAAAAAGGCGCTTGCCGAAGCGACCAAGGTCATGGCGGACGACCCCGAACTGAATGTCAGCTATTCGGTTGATCCAGCAGGTCTGAGCGGTGAGTCGATGCGCCTGCCTCAGGTGTCGCGCCGGATGACGCGCGACGAGGTGTTGCTTGCACGGGGGACGGCCGACGCGCTGGCGCTGCATCGCCGCTATCACAACGGCGAAACCCATGCCCGCTATGCCCCACCCGGTGACATGGCACGCGATCTTTACGAGGCGATGGAAACAGCTCGATGCGAGGCCATGGGCGCCCGGGATATGCCCGGCACGGCTGGCAACATTGACGCCAAGATCGCCCATGAGTCGATGCGCAAGGGCTTCGATCAGTGCAAGCAGGCCAGCGATGTCCCGCTTGCGACCGCGGCCGGCTATCTCATTCGCCACCTTGCCACCGGGCGCGACCTGCCAGATGCGGCGCAGAATGCGATGGAGCTATGGCAGGGCTTTATTGAGGAACAGGCGGGCGGCACGCTCGAAGATCTGGATACGATCCTCGAAGACCAGACCGCCTTTGCCAAGTTCGCCCGGAAGGTCATCAGCGATTTGGGTTATGGCGACCAGTTGGGCGATGACCCCGACCAACTGGACGATGATCAGGAGGACGAGGCCGAACAAGGCGAAGAGGACAGCCAGGAGCCTGACAGCACCGGCCAGGATGACCAGGAACAGGACGATGCCGAAGCATCGCCCGAAAGCTCGCAGGAGGAACAGGACGATGCGAGCCAGGCCCAGGTCAGCATGGACGAGATGGCCGATCAGGAGATGGGTGACGAGGTGGACATGCCCGAGGGCGAGGCACCGCTCGAGCCCCCTGCTCCGCAGCCGATCTCCGAGGCGGATCCAGACTATCGCGTCTATCTCGAAACCCACGACGAAGAGATCTCGGCCGAGGATCTGGCCGAACCGGTCGAGCTTGAAAGGCTGCGCGCCTATCTCGACCAGCAGCTTGAACCGCTCAAAGGGGCTGTGTCGCGCCTAGCCAACAAGTTGCAGCGCCGCTTGCAGGCGCAACAGAACCGGTCATGGGAATTCGACCGCGAAGAGGGCATTCTCGATGCCGGCCGTTTGGCGCGCGTCGTGGCGAACCCCACCACCCCACTGTCATTCAAGGTCGAAAAAGACACCGAGTTTCGCGATACGGTCGTGACGCTACTCCTGGATAATTCCGGCTCGATGCGAGGGCGCCCAATCTCCATCGCCGCGATCTGCGCCGACGTTCTGGCCCGGACGCTGGAACGCTGTAATGTGAAGGTCGAGATCCTGGGCTTCACCACCCGTGCATGGAAAGGCGGTCTGGCCCGCGAGGCGTGGCTGAATGACGGCCGCCCCAGCCAGCCCGGACGCCTGAATGATTTACGCCACATCATCTACAAATCCGCAGATGCGCCATGGCGCCGAACCCGCCCCAATCTCGGGCTGATGATGAAAGAAGGTCTGCTGAAAGAAAACATTGATGGCGAAGCGCTGGAATGGGCGCATCGCCGCATGGCCCACCGACCCGAGGCACGCAAGATCCTGATGGTGATTTCGGATGGTGCTCCGGTAGACGATTCAACACTGAGCGTGAACCCAGCAAACTACCTCGAAAAGCACCTTCGCGACGTCATCGCGATGGTCGAACGCAAGAAGCAAGTCGAGTTGCTGGCCATAGGTATCGGGCATGACGTGACGCGGTACTATGATCGGGCGGTGACTATCACCGATGTCGAGCAGCTGGCCGGGGCGATGACCGAACAGTTGGCAGCCCTTTTTGACAGCGATCCGCGCGCGCGGGCCCGGGTGATGGGGATCAAAAAAGCCAGCTGAGCTCATGCGCCTTCGGAGCAAGTATTTTTGGAGAAATGAAGGGGAGAGCGGTGTTCCAGACATTTGAAGTCACGGCCCGGCCGGAACAGGGCCCTCCCCGCCTTGCGGCGTTGCGTAAAGAGATGAAGGCGGAGGGGCTGGCCGGCTTTCTTGTGCCACGCGCGGATGCCCATCAGGGGGAAAATGTGGCGGCCCGGGACGAGCGGTTGGCTTGGCTTACCGGCTTTACCGGAACCGCCGGTTTCTGCGCGGCGCTCGAAGGTGTCGCCGGCGTTTTTATCGATGGCCGGTACAGAACGCAGGTGAAGGCTCAGGTGGCTGACGATTTCTCACCCGTACCCTGGCCAGAGGTCAAGTTGGCGGATTGGCTGAAAGAAAAGCTACCGGATGGCGCTGAGGTCGGATTTGATCCGTGGCTGCACACTGTTGAACAGGTTGAGGCTCTCTCTAAGGGGCTTAAGGGAAGCGGCATTGCCTTGCGGCGGAGCGAGAACCTTGTCGACCGCATCTGGAGCGATCAACCAGGCCCGGCCATGGAACCCGCGCGCCCGCATCCGATCACCTTCGCGGGCGAAAGCGCCGCGGACAAGCGGGCACGGCTGGCCAAAACACTGGCAGATGCAGGCGAGGCATCAGCCGTCATCACGATGCCGGACAGCATCTGCTGGCTGCTGAATATCCGCGGATCCGACATTCCCCGAAATCCGGTTGTGCTGGCTTTTGCGGTTCTTCATGCGAACGGGCGCGTTGACCTTTTTGTATACAGGGAAAAGGTCGTCCAACTCGCCGATCATCTGGGCCCCGAGGTGGAGCTTCACGATCCATCAGAGTTTCTTGGTTTTGTCGCGAACCTTGATGGCCCGGTTCGCCTTGATCGCAAGACCGTTGCCCAGATCGTTGCGGATGAGGTTGGTGATCGGGTCAGTTGGGGCGACGATCCCTGCGCCCTGCCCAAGGCGTGCAAGAACCCGGCCGAAATCGAAGGCAGCGCGGAGGCGCATTTGCGCGACGGGGCAGCTGTGGTGGAGCTGCTGGCGTGGCTCGACGCGCAGCCGGCGGGCAACCTAACCGAAACCAAAGTGGTCACGCGGCTGGAGGAGATGCGGCGCCGCGACAATGCACTGCAGGATATTTCATTCGAGACCATCGCCGGCACCGGCCCCAACGGCGCGATCATGCACTACCGCGTGACCGAAGAGACCGACACACGGCTCGAAGCGGGGCATCTGCTTGTCCTCGACAGTGGCGGCCAATATCTTGATGGCACCACCGACATCACGAGGACTATCGCCATTGGCGAACCAACCGAGGAGGCACAGGCGGCCTTTACTCGCGTATTGGCTGGCATGATTGGCATGTCGCGCCTGCGCTGGCCAAAGGGCCTTGCCGGACGGGATATCGAAGCCATTGGCCGTGCGCCGCTCTGGTATGCCCACCAGGATTTCGACCATGGGCTCGGTCATGGTGTGGGTGCTTATCTCAACGTCCATGAGGGTCCGCAACGGCTGAGCCGTTTGTCGACCGTGCCGCTGGAGCCAGGCATGATCCTGTCCAACGAACCCGGCTATTACCGCGAGGGTGCCTTTGGCATCCGGATCGAAAACCTTGTGGTTGCACAACGGGCCGACGCACCCCCGGATGGCGATACGCATCGCGAGATGCTGTGCTGGCGAACGCTGACCTTTGCGCCGATCGACCGCCGCCTGATACGGGCCGACTTGCTGGATGCGCCGACGCGGAACTGGCTTGATGATTACCATCGTGAAACCATGAACAAGATCGGGCGGCGCGTTTCGGAAGGTGCGCGCGATTGGCTTGAAAAAGCAACCCAACCCCTCTGAGGCTGGCCGCGCATTTGCAGACCTGTTACAGAAGGGCTTGATCACCGCGCAGGTGAAATTGGGGGATGCATCATGGCCAGTCATATCAAGATACACAAAGCACCTGGCACGTGGACGGTGCGTGCTGGCGGTGCAGTCCTTGGTGAAAGCACTGCTGCACTCGAGCTTGTTGAGGGTGACTATCCCCCGGTCATCTATTTTCCGCGTGCAGACATCGCGATGGCGTTCCTCGACCGGACAGACAAGACAACGCATTGCCCTCACAAAGGCGACGCCAGTTACTTCTCTGTGGTGACCAAATCCCAGACGCTCAGCAACGCGGTTTGGACGTATGAGGATCCTAAGGAAGACGTGGCGCGTATCAAGGACCACCTGGCTTTCTATACAAACGATGGGATCACAGTCGAACAGATCTGATCCCGGACTGCGCAACACGGCCGGATTCTGATTGCGCGCCGTCGTTGTGCGTTTTTTTGCCCCGCTCGTTTGGATCATATCTGCAGAGCGTAACCGCATCAAACTTATCAGAAATGACGCATATACTCGCGATTCTTAGCGTCCGTTTTCCAGCATCGGATTCATGCAGGAATTCCAGAATATTGATTTGAAACCACTCTCGTCTGGGACGGTGGCTTTCCCGCTGCGCGTGTTCGGCTGGCATATCTGGGAATGCTATGCGGGGCGGTTGCCCTGTTGCCGCAACGACTGTGCGGTAGAGCGCGTGCTCTTTTGCAGATACTGCGGGCACAACGTTTTGCGCGACCTGCTCACGTTGCTGGACCGGATCGATAAGGATCCCGACTATTGCGAGGGCATGGATGAATTCGACGACATGCGAGATGTCGAAGAAACCGCTTTAACCGGGCCCGAAATCAGGCAACTGACCCTGTTGATCCAAGGACACTACGCCCGCCGGGCACAGCCGGTCAAATCCGCCATCTGGCGACGGGAGATCTGGCCCTTGATAGGCCTGCGAATACCAGTTGGTCTTTGCCGGAATTGAGGGTCTGCGCATCATGGTCTCACGTACGGTCAACGGCGCACTGGATTTTCTGGGGCTCGCTCACAGCAGCCTTGCAGAGCAGATCCAGCGCCTGCCTTTCCGCGGCGACTTCTCCTAGGGGTGCCGCGCTGTCCGTATGACTAGCTGTGCTCTTCCGCGGCCGTCGCGGCGAGCGCGCGGTTATAGGCTTTGAGCGCGTCAACATGGAACACCGCACCCAGCAGTTCAGGCGGGCTTTCTGGCCTGAGGCGAACGACCGGAATGAAGCGGGCTGAGGCTTGGTCAAAGATGGGCATTGCAGCTTCGAGCGTCGCATTGGCGTCGACATAGATGCCGTCGTCAATCATCTTCCAACAGTCCTCTTCGCTGGCAGCCCTTCGGTTATCGGGGCTGCGCATGATCTGTGCCACGCGGAACATCGCCAGCAGATAAGCCTGCGGACCGGCGGCAAGATGGATGCTGCGCCGTTCAAGCTGGGTCAGGAAGAAGGAGCGGTCGACCAGCCGCGAAGCCAGCGCCGTCGACATGGAAACCGACACCATGACGGCAAGGCCCGTCTGCCAGTCCCCCGTCAGTTCGAACACGATCAGTGTGGTTGAGATTGGCGCCCCAAGCACCGCTGCTGCGACAGCCCCCATCCCGGCAAGGGCATAAAGCGTGACGGACCCAGAGACTTCGGGCAGCACGCTCGTGGCGATCAGCCCAAAAGCCAACCCGGTCAGCGCGCCGATCATGAGCGAAGGGGAAAAAACGCCGCCACCCATGCGCCCCGCTAGCGTGATGGCAACGGCAACCGTCTTGATCACCGCAAAGACGATGACGTTGTAAAGTACCATGTCACCCGAAAGGGCCAGCAGTGTGGTCTCGTATCCGACGCCGATAATGTGGGGGTAATAGATCGCCAGCCCACCCAATAGTGCCCCCGCTATGCCCGGTCTGATCCAGCGTGGCAGGCCAAGACGACCTTGGACTGCATTCCCAACGTCTTCTGCCCAAAAGATCGACCGCATCAAAATGACGGCGACGATACCGCAGATGAGACCCAGCATGAGAAAGGCTGGCAGTTCCACGTAGAATTCCAGTGGACTTGGCATGCTGAGGGAGAATTCGGTCATCCCTCCGAATTCCAGCCGGTTGATCACCGTTCCCGCCACGCTCGCAATCACGATAGGGGCAAAAGCGTGAACAGCAAAGTGGCGCAGGACCACCTCAAGCGCAAAAAGGGCACCGGCAATGGGTGCATTAAAGCTCGCGCTGACGGCGGCCGCGACAGCACAGCCCAAAAGGTCGCGGCCCGTGATCCCGTCCGCCTTGATCCATCGGCTGACCCAGGTCGAGATGACGGCAGCCATATGGACGACCGGCCCCTCGCGACCAGAGGAACCGCCCGATGACAGGGTGATGAAGGACGCCACTGCCGAGGCGACCCCGGCGGTCGACTCCACTCGCCCATCCTTCATCGCCGCCCCTTCGATCACATCGGCAACGCTGCGCGCGCGCCCGTCAGGCGTAAAGAGATGCAGGATGACCCCAACGATGAGCCCGCCGCAAATCGGGATGATCAGGATCAGGTACCACGGCAAGGATGACGCAAAACTGTGCAGATACTGCACATCGTCGGTGCCATAGAGAAAGGCCTGCAGCCCCTCGATGCCCTTGCGGAAAAAGAGCGCTGCAAAACCGGCGCCGATCCCGATGGCCAGCGAGATGAACCAGAACTGAACCTGACTAGGGCCGCGATGCCGGAGGATGTGAAGACCGTCCTTGCAGACGCTGACTGCATGGTCGAGTTGCTTTTCCAGTACTGAACGCGCCGGGTTTGTCATCGGACCACCGGTCTATACCCCTCACCTTCATCTCTAGGCCAAGGCCGCCGGTCATGAAAGCCTGTTCGAATTCAAGAGGCTGCGGTGAATTGTTTCAGCCACCCAAAAGGGCGCGGGCAGCGCCCCGTGCCTCGTCGGTGATCGTGTCGCCAGACAGCATGCGCGCGATTTCGTCGATGCGCGCTGGCTGTTCAAGCGCCACGACATTGGATGTAGTCATCCCGTCAGCCACCTGCTTTTCGACCCGCCAGTGATGCGCACCCAGTGCTGCGACTTGTGGAGAGTGGGTAACAACCAGGATCTGCCCACCCACGGCCAGCGCCGCCAGCCGCCGCCCGACCGCATCTGCGGTCGCTCCACCAACGCCGCGGTCGATTTCGTCAAAGATCATTGTCAGACCGGACTGTCCCTGTGTCAGACAAACCTTTAGCGCCAGCAGAAAGCGGCTGAGTTCCCCGCCCGAAGCGATCTTGTTTAGCGGTCCAGCGGGGGCGCCCGGGTTTGTCGCAACGGTGAAGGCGACCGCATCATGACCGTCCGGCCCCGGCTGCTCATCGGTGATCTGGGTTTCAAACACCGCCCGTTCCATCTTGAGAGGACCCAGTTCTTTCATCACCGCGACATCGAGCCTCTTCGCGGCCGACTTACGCGCGTCGGACAGCACCGCAGAGGCTTGAGCGTATGCTTCTTCGGCCTCCGTCACGGCGGCTCGCAAAGTCGCAAGATCGGCACTACCTGCGTCAAGCGCTTCAAGCTTGCCACGAAGGGTTCCTGCGAAATCAGACAATTCATCGGCGGCGACCCCGTGCTTGCGCGCCAAGGCCCGAATGGCAAACAAACGTTCCTCTGCCTCTTCAAGTTCCGTCGGGTTGAATGACAAAGCCTCCAGCGCGTCCGTCAGGCCCGCAATCGCCTCGTCAAGTTCAACCATAGACCGGTTCAATGCGGCCATCGGGGCATCGAGCTGACCCTCGGCCTTGTCGACAACCCCGTCGAGCCAGCGCAGGGCATTGGCCATCGCGCTTTCTGCGCCTTCGGCGCTCAGGGCCTGATGCGCCTGGGCAATGTCGTCCCGGATCCGCTCGGCGGCTTGCATGAGACGACGCTTGCTGTCGAGTTCGGCCTCTTCCCCCGCTTGCGGGTCGAGGTGATCAAGCTCTTCCACCGCGTGACGCAAGTAATCCTCTTCCTCACGGATCGCCCGCAATTGCGTTTCTGCGGCCTCGGATACCTTGCGTGCAGCGCCGACCTGACGCCATGCCTTCTGGACCCTTTCCCGCTGCGGACCAAGGCCAGCAAAGTCGTCTAGGATCAGCCGGTGCCCACGGGGGTTGAGCAAACCACGGTCATCATGCTGACCATGCAGTTCGATGAGCGTGTCGGACAGCGCCCGCAGCACCTCGCCTGAACATCGCTTGTCATTAACCCAAGCGGTTTTGCGCCCGTCAGCCGTGTTGATCCGGCGCAGGATCAGTTCGTCATCCGTGGGCAGACCGGCCTCGTCGAGGATCGCGTTTGCGGGGTGATCGTGCGGCAGCTCAAACCAGGCCGTCACCTCACCCTGCGATGCCCCTTGCCGCACCAGATCCGCCCTGCCTCGCCAACCCAGAACAAAGCCAAGGGCATCAAGCAGGATGGATTTACCCGCCCCCGTCTCCCCGGTCAGCACGTTCAATCCCGGTTGAAAGGCAAGCTCCAGCCGATCGATGATCAGCATGTCGGATATCTCAAGACCACGCAGCATGTCAGACCATCACGCCCACGCCATCGGACAAGGGATCAGAGCCAACGTCCCTGGATCATCTGGCGATAAACCTGACGCAGCCAACCGTCGCCCGCCGCCTCCAGTTCCAGACCACGGCCCGTGAGCAGCTTGTAGCTGTCGTCGTACCAATCAGTCGATTGGTAATTAAAGCCCAGGATAGCGCCCGCTGTTTGCGCTTCATCGGTCAGGCCCAGTGAGAGGTATGCCTCGACAAGACGATGCAACGCTTCGGGCGTATGCGACGTCGTCTGGAAATCCTCGACGACAACCCGGAAGCGATTGATCGAGGCCGCATAGTTCTTGCGCTTCAGGTAGTAGCGTCCAATCTCCATCTCTTTCGCGGCCAGATGGTCAAAGGCCAGATCGAATTTCAGGATCGAGGATTTGGCGTATTCGCTATCCGGGTAGCGTTCGATCACATCGCGCAATGACTGCAAAGCTTGAAAGGTCAGGCCCTGGTCCCGGCCCACTTCATCAATCTGATCATAATAGCTCAGCGCCAGCAGGTACTGCGCGTAAGCCGCATCATCGTCATCGGGATAGAAATCGATGAAACGCTGCGCGGCCGAGCGGCTGTTGATATAGTCGCGGTCGCGGTGATGCGAGAAGGCCTGCATGATCAGCGCCCGTTTAGCCCATTCCGAATAAGGGTATAGCCGTTCGATTTCCGAGAAGTAGAACGCCGCTTCACCCGGGTCATTATCCTCGAGTTCGTACTCGCCACGTTCAAATATCTGTTCGGCGGTAAAACTCTCGAGCGGAATTTCCTGTGCGTTCAGAAATCCACCGGTCCGGGGCCGCCCATTGCCGTTGCATGCTGCAAGCGACGCCACGATAAGACACATCCCGACAACATGCAGGGTTCGTCGTGCGCCTGTCATACCGTGCAGTCCTCGATATCCTTCATGCCCCTAACCGGGCGTTTCCCTGTCTCTAGCACATTAATTTCGGGGGCAAAACGCCGATTTGCGGTTGGCCGTTCTTATGCGACCGCAGGGATTTCTTCGGGCAACAGGCCAGCGCCGGGCAATTCCGCTGCCTGGCTCCGCGTGCACACGATCATGCGTACAGCACCGGGCGTCGCGAAAAGCTTGCGCAATAGCTGATTGGTCAGCGCATGGCCCGCACGCACGCCGGTATAACGCCCGATCAGCGGCGCGCCGACGAGTGCAAGATCACCCAATGCATCCAGCATCTTGTGGCGGACCGGTTCGTCTGCGTGCCGCAATCCGCCCGGGCTGACAACCTGATCACCATCGAAGACGACCGAGTTGATGCCGGGTGCACCGCCAAGCGCCAGACCGCTGGCTTGCATTGTCTCGACATCCGCCCGGCGGCAGAAGGTCCGGCTATCCGAGAGTTCACGAGCAAAGTTGCCATTCGACAGATCAAGCGATTTTGACTGTTGTCCGATCGCGGCGTCTTCAAAGTCGATGTGAAAATCGATCCGCATCTTGTCGCTCGGCTCCAGCGACGCCCTTGCGTCGCCGTTCGATACCGATACTCGCTCCATGACTTCGAATGCGCGGATCGGCGCGTGAAGCCGACGCAGACCACGCTGCATGATGCCTTTGACAAACGGAAGCGAGGATCCATCGAGGATCGGTGCTTCGGGACCGTCAATCTCGATCAAAGCGTTGTGCACCCCACACCCCGCAAGCGCGGCCATCACATGTTCGACGGTAGAAACCGCCACGCCCGACAGGTTCTGGAGCGGCGTACACAGAGGCGCACCTTCGACGACCGCATCCCATCGGGCGGGGATCAAAGGGTCGGCGTCAACGATGTCGGTGCGCGTGAACCAGATACCGTGCTCGGCAGATGCCGGACGGATCGTCATCGTGACGGGACGGCCGGTATGCAGGCCCGTGCCCTTAAATGTCACCGCTGTTCTGACTGTTGTCTGCACCAAAATTCACCCGGACGATTGCCACCACTTCTTAGCGATCTCACCTACGCACGGGTGCCGTTCAGCACAATTCAATCTTTGCAACGTACTGAAACATGGTCCGAATCGGTCGGCGGCTTTTTGCCTCCCATCCTCTAATTATCTGAAATATAACGAAAAAGGGCCGCGTAGAAGCGGCCCCTCGATCCAAATCGTTACGTTGCGTTAGTTTGCTTGGCGCCGCAGAAATGCGGGGATTTCGATCCGCTCCTGATCCTGATCATCCTCGGCTCGCACGGCACCACCCTGAACGGGGGGTTGCTGACGAGGCGCGCGCGCAACTCGATCCATAGGCGCGGGCTCGCCATGTCCGGTCATCCGGTTGATCAGTGAATTGATCCCGAACCGAGGCTTGTCCTGCTGGTCTGCGACAGGCTGCGTCGGCTGGGCCGCAGGAGGCGCAGCCTTCTCCGCAGCGGCCCGCAAACGCGCCAGCGCCTCGGGTGAGGGCACGCCCGGAATGCGGGGCGCTGCGGCCACTTCCGGTTCAGCCTCGATCGAGTCCTGACGCGGCTCAAAGGCCGCAACTTCGGGCTGGTAAGCCGGGGGAGGCAGGTCGTCCTGCGTGGCTGGTGCCGCCTCGGCCACGGGTGCTGCTGGCTCCTGCCGCGTCTCAATCGTTTCGAAGAGAGATGGCTCTTCGGCCGCTTCGGCAACGATCGCGGCAGCTGGTTCTTCGATTTCCTGCGCCGCCACCGGTTCCTCGGCCTCGACGGTCTGCTTCAACGGCGCGGAAAGGCTGCGGCGGGGAACGGGGATTTCCGTCAGTTCGTCAGTGGCGTCGATGCCTGTTGCGACGACGCTGACCCGCATCGTGCCTTCCATCGCTGTATCGAGGGTCGAACCGACGATGATGTTGGCATCAGGATCGACCTCTTCGCGGATGCGGTTGGCCGCCTCGTCCAACTCGAAAAGGGTCAGATCGTGGCTGCCCGTGATGTTGATCAGCACGCCTCTGGCACCACGCAGGCTGATCTCGTCCAGCAGAGGATTGGCGATGGCGGCCTCGGCCGCTTGGATTGCGCGATCTTCGCCGTCGGCCTCGCCCGTACCCATCATCGCTTTGCCCATTTCGTCCATCACGGCGCGGACATCAGCAAAGTCGAGGTTGATCAGACCCGGGCGAACCATCAGATCAGTCACGCCTTTCACACCTTGGTAAAGAACATCGTCCGCCATGCTGAAGGCTTCGGTGAACGTGGTTTTTTCGTTTGCCAGGCGGAAAAGGTTCTGGTTCGGGATGATGATCAAGGTGTCGACGACCTTCTGGAGCGCATCGACCCCTTCTTCGGCCTGCCGCATCCGTTTGCCGCCTTCGAACTGGAAGGGTTTAGTCACAACACCAACTGTCAGAACGCCCAATTCGCGCGCAGCCTGTGCGATGATCGGCGCAGCACCCGTGCCCGTACCACCGCCCATACCCGCGGTGATGAAACACATATGCGCCCCTGCCAGATGATCGACGATCTGCTCGATTGATTCTTCGGCGGCGGCTGCGCCGACACTCGGGCGAGCACCGGCACCCAGCCCTTCGGTCACTTTAAGCCCCATCTGGACCCGACTGCCCGACAGCGACTGAGCCAGCGCCTGCGCGTCGGTGTTGGCGACCACGAAATCCACGCCATCCAGTTGTTTTTCAATCATGTTGTTGACAGCGTTGCCGCCTGCCCCGCCGACACCGAACACGGTGATCCGTGGCTTCAGCTCGTCATGCCCGGGCATAGAAAGATTAAGTGTCATCGCATGGTCCGCCTGTCTGAGATCCGCATTCGCGGGCGTTTTTCTGAACTAATCACGCTGGAGGTTACCGATTCCCTTGTGGGACGTCACCCGAAAAACACAGTAAAACCGCAAAATATGCGAATTCGCGCCGCGCAGCCAGCCCCATCTTGGGTCCCTACCCAGATGTAGGGCACGTGCCAACTTGCACGGCAAAACCTGCCATGGTTTTGACCCCGTGAAAGGCCCGACACATGAACAACGCGGCAAACCACGTTGATTTTTCTCAATTCTGGACGACCACTCGATCTGCCGTCTTTTGACGTTTTTTCTTTCCAACTTGATAGCAGATTCTGATCAGAGAAGTCACGCCACTTCGTTATCCACAGGCCCAATTGGGCGGAATTCACCGGTTCGGAAGCCTCTGATTTCCAAGGCGATTTTGCTACCTGTGGCTGCCGTTTTCCGCGATCCACCACCTCAACTTGAAAGAACACCCGTTTTATGAGAGCCTAGTTTTCATTCTGGAGAAGTTATTATGGTTCGTTATTCTAATTCACCCATGGCCGCGCATGGCGGCCGCTCCCCCATGTCTGACGCTTTTGCCGGCTATTCCGCCGACAGTCGGATTACTGTGACAGTATCCACTGAAACACAGCCTTCGTCATCGGCCGCCGAAACAAAGACCGACGCGCCGATCGAACCGGTTGAGATCGAAAAGCCCCCGCCGCAGCAAACGGCCGAGGCAGATATCGATCAGTTGGCCGATGTAACGTACGAGCTGGACGATGAGGGTCGGATTGTCGATGGATCCGTCCAAATGCCGTCTGATGTCGAGGATGTCGCGACACCACCGGCACCAACCAAGTCTTCCGTGTCGTCCAAACCGGCGACGCGAAGCACAAAGAAACCGAAGAAATGAGTTTCTGAACGCGGGCGGGTTCAACGCTCGGGCAGTTTATTTGAAGAAGACCTTTTTATTTTGGAGATTAACCATGTGCTATATTTCAAGCGTTTCGCTCCGCGTGGGGCGGATAAGCAGTGCGACCGAGTTCGCGGAACTGCGGACGACGATCCGCTGGACCTCGCGCGAAGTGTCTGAGAACTTTTACTATCTTCTGAACGGTTACCTCGTCGAACGTGACGATGGGCGCGATTTCTTTGACGTGCTGCCCAGCGGCGGCATCCACTGGCACTCGATCGGCAATCTCGACGACTTCGTCGGAACAATCGGTGCGCAATGGGTTCGTCCGAACGGTGCCAGCAGCCGGACCATCGTGATGCGCCGGAACTGGGATTTCGGCAATCAGGAACCAGGTTCGGAAGAGTATATGGGCATCGCGACCATCGTGCCTGAAACGCGCGGTGACGTCCGGTTTGCCCCGGAAATCAGCGCCAATCTGGGCTGATGACCCGGGTGTCGTTTACCAGTTCTCTTTGAACCAACGAACAGCCCGGCGCAGTGATCGCGCCGGGTACCTTTCGGTGGGCATATCAAAATCCCACCATTCGTCCTGCGGATGCGCCGCGAACAGGCAAAGGCCCACCACGCCAGAAAATCCGGGGCCGGTTGCAGCCTGCGGCAGGCCGTGCACCCGAAGCGGACGGCCAAGCCTGACCTGGTGCCCAAGAATACGCGACGCTAACCCGTCAAGACCGGGGATCTGGCTGCCTCCACCGGTTAAAACAATCTGCTGGCTTGGCAGGTGGTCGAACCCTGCGGCATCAAGACGGGCGCGCACCTCCTCGAGGATTTCCTCGACCCGTGGCCGCATGATCCCGATGACCTCTGCCCGGCTGGCCGTTCGCCGGTCGTGTTCGTAGTCGCCCGTGTCGCCGCCGATCTCAATCATCTCGCGATCATCGATCCCAGTCGCCTGCACACCGCCGTAAAAGTTCTTGATCCGCTCCGCATTCGCGAGCGGTACCTGCAGCCCCATCGAGATATCCCCGGTCACATGGTCCCCGCCGATCCTGACCGAGTCCGCATAGATCATGTGCTTTTTCATAAAGATCGACAGCCCGGTTGCCCCGCCGCCCAGATCGATGCAAGCGGCCCCTAGCTCCTGCTCGTCTTCGACCAGCGCCGCGATACCCGAAACATAGGCCGACGAAGCAATCCCGGCGAGTTCCAGATCGCAGCGTTTGATGCAATGCGCGAGGTGCTGAACCGCCGTCGCGTCGACAGTCAGCATATGCATATCGACCGAAAGCTCCTCTCCGATCTGCCCGCGTGGGTCTATCAGGCCCGAGCGGTGATCGATGGCGAAATTCACGGGTTGCGCGTGCAGCACTTCGCGGCCGTCCCCGAAATCCGGCACGTCGCACTCAGCAAGGACATGCGCGACGTGGTGTTCGCTAACCGTTTCGCCATCCAGCGGAATGCGACCGTCAAGGCCATAGCTTCGCGGATCGGCACCAGAGAAACACGCGATGACATGGTCGACGCGAATGCCCGCCATCTTTTGCGCCGCCTGCAGCGCGGTGCGGATCGCGCGTTCGGTTTCTTGCATGGCGTCGATTTCGCCGAACCGGACACCACGCGACCGCGTGGTGGCCGCCCCGATGACACGAAAACCCGATTGTCCCGCAAGCGATCCGATCTCACCATCCGCGCTCAGCGGCCCTACCCCGTCGAAGCGCAAAACGAGGCAAGCAATCTTCGAACTGCCCACATCCAGAATGGCGACGACGCCCCTTTGCATGGCGACTTTGCGCATCAGGCGCATGCTGCGTTGGCTGCCGTATAGATCCATCATTCGGGTAACTCGGTTCTTTGTTCAAAGTGTTTGACCCGCCACCGTTCGGCGGTGGCATGTTCCGTCATGCGCAAGGTAGGACGTTGCCCAAGCCGCATGTCGACGATCCGGATATCGCGGTCGAGCATGTTCTGGGCCGCATCAAGCGCGATAACCCTCTCAAGCGCCTGAACCGCCTCGGTCTCTGGCAGCTGAATCCGCTGTTCGCGGTCCAGCACCACATCCCAACGTCTCTCGCCCATCCGGACAAGGCCGCGCATGCGCTCGTCAAGCGGCGCGGCTGCGTCGAACAGAGCCAAGGCCTCGGGGATGGCAAGATTGGCACCGCTGCCTGCAATGATCGGTAGGTCGCGGCGCTCACCTCTGCTTTGCAGGTCCGACACGCGCGCGCCGTTCTCATCAAGCAAAGTCAGACCACCAGGACGACGCCAGACGATCACGGGTTCGCGTGGCGTCACATCGACCTGCATTATGCCACCCGGCCGGATCCGGACGGTCGCTTCCTTGACCGGATCAAGGCTCAGAATCGATTGCCTGATCTGCTCAAGCTCAAGATCAAAGGACGATTGCGGCAGATCCAGCGACAGCACATCCCGGATCTGCGCCGAAAGCCCGTCATCGACACCGTCGATCGCCATAAGATTGACTTGGAACTCTGGGCGGGATTCGATCCCGGCGCGCAAATCGGCGACTGCATCGGTTATGATCATACGGTTCGCCTCGACGGAAAACCACCAACACGCCAGACCAAAACAGACCGCGAAGGGCAGTCCGGCACGCAGGCCGAACCGAACGCCGGGCGTCAGCATCCAACGTTCGATGCGCCATGCCCAGCGGGACGGTGCAGGATCTGTCTTGGTATTGATGCGCCTCAGCGATCGCACGACGCGTCCTCCACCATCCAAGCGCAGAATTCGGGAAAGCTGATACCGCAGGCCGCCGCCTGTTCAGGGGAAAGAGATGTTGGCGTCATGCCCGGTTGGGTGTTGGTCTCAAGCAGGATAAGACCCGCAGACCCCTTCGCCTCGTCCCATCGAAAGTCGGTCCGGCTGACGCCTCTGCAGCCAAGAACGGCGTGGGACTGCAAGGCATAGTCAAGACAGAGATCGAAAATCTCCTGCGGAACATCTGCCGGCACAACATGAGACGATCCGCCGGGGGCGTATTTCGCATGATAATCGTACCAACCGTCGGTCAGGATATCGGTGACTGTCAGCGCCCGGTCACCCATTACAGTCGTTGTCAGTTCGCGGCCCGCAACATATCCCTCGACCATCACCTCGTCCGGCATCGTATCGTCGAGTTGCGGCGGGCCGTTTGCAGCCTCGTGAACGATATAGATCCCGACGCTCGACCCTTCGTTGTTGGGTTTGACGACATAGGGCGGGGTCAGGACGTGCCGGGCACGCACATCGGCCGATTTGGCGATGACGCTCTCAGCGATTGGCAGGCCGACTGCGGCATAGGCTTGCTTTGACCGCTCCTTATCCATCGCGAGAGCTGAGGCAAACACACCGGAATGCGTGTAGGGGATGCGCATCCATTCCAGCAGGCCCTGCACGCAACCGTCTTCGCCCCAACGGCCATGCAGCGCGTTGAAGGCGACGTCTGGTTTGAGATCAGTCAACACCGCAGGCAGATCGAGACCCGCATCGACCTCAACCACTTCGTATCCCGCATCCCGCAGTGCAGTGGCGCATTCGCGCCCGCTGGCCAACGACACCTCGCGCTCAGCCGAGGGGCCGCCCATCAACACCGCCACTGTCGGGTTTGTCCTGCTCGACCGACCCACGTGCGCCTCTGTTCCTGAGCCCTTTGTTAGGCCCTTGTTATTGATGCCGTTTTCGGCTGTTCGATCAGCGGATTATTCGATCGGATCGCCTATCCGCATGATCTCCCATTCTAGCGTGATGCCACTTGTGGCGTAAACCTTTTTCCGCACCTCCTCGCCCAATCCTTCGAGGTCCGCGGCGCTGGCGTCACCGGCATTGATGAGAAAGTTGGAGTGCTTTTCACTCATCTGCGCACCACCCCGGCGCGCGCCACGCATTCCAGCATCATCGATCAACTTCCAGGCCTTTAGATCATGGACATCATCGGCGCGGCCCGTGCTGGAAAATCCGGCGGGGTTGCGGAACGTGCTGCCTGCACTGCGATCCTTGGTCGGTTGGGTGGCATCGCGTTTGGTGATCTGATCGGCCATGCGGCCGTGCAACGTGTCAGGTGGCGCTTCCGACCCCTTGAGCGTGACCTCAACAATCACGGCCCCGTCCGGCAGGGTGGACTCTCGGTAACGAAAGTTAAGGTCGTCAGGGCCAAGCGTCACGATCTCCCCCTCGCGCGTGACAACGCGGGCGGATTGTAGGGCATCCGCGGTATAGCTGCCGTAGCATCCGGCATTCATCCGAACGGCCCCGCCGATCGTGCCCGGGATCGTACGCAGGAAGGTCAGGTCGATACCCGCATCTGCGGCCTTGCGCGCCACGTGGGCATCCAGCGCAGCAGCACCCGCAACGACATGCCCATCGGAGATCTCAATCCCGTTGAAACCCCGTCCGAGCCGGATCACTACACCGCGCAAGCCCCCGTCGCGCACAATCAGGTTGCTACCCACACCAATCGGGAAAACCGGAACATCATCAGCGAGGTTGCGTAGAAAGTGCTTCAGATCCGCGACATCAGCGGGTTGAAACAGCCATTGCGCCGGTCCACCGACGCGCAACCAGGTGAGGCCGCTCAGATCTCGTTCGCGGGTGAGGGCTCCGCGCATATCCATCGGGACCCGCGCATCGGTCACTTGCTCAGACGCCACCCGATGAACCCTCCGAGCAAGGCGCCCAACCCGCTGGGCGCGACCAGCAACAGGGCCGCCGCGATCAGGCCGAGGCCATCATAACCTTCCTGATAGGGCGCAGCGGATATCAAGCCGACAAAGCCGATGACCGCCAGCGCAAAAAATCCGAATGGCAGCCGCGCCCGCCCGCGCCGTGCAATCAGATAGCCGGCAAAACCGACCCCGAAAAAGAGGACGAATGGGATAACAAATTCGATCTCGATCACTGGCTGGCCCCGCCCACCTGACGCCGCACCCAGCGTCCCAAGTAGATCACCGGCCAACGTAACAGGCTGGCACCCGCAGCCAGAACCAGAAGGCCCAGCCACGGTCCGTGCTGCCACGTAATCAGCCCGAGAATGGGCACACCAACGGCGATCAGCACATAGGCGCGTTTCCAGTGATTGTCCTTGCTGGGCAGCATCGCGAGTACATTGGCAACGATGGCCCAGAGACAGGCAAGGATGATCGATAAACTCATTTCGGCAGCTCAGGTCGATGCCCGCGGGCGCGGGCCAAGAAGTAGCGCAAAGGATTGCGGAACATCGAAAGGAAGGCAAGCAACGCCAGAATACCCGCCCACCAAGCGACCGACACACCGATCCAAAGGATCAGGATCGGCGCTGCGATCAGCAACATGACACCGGGGATGTATTGCATCCGCATCGGCAGCATTGCAACAACCGTCGATGCGATCACCCACCCGATGGCTGCCCAGATCAGCATCAGGCGGCCCCTTTCCTAAACCGCGCGGGAAGCCCGTTGGCCCATGTGCTGATTGTCCCCGCACCCAGGCACACGACCATGTCGCCCGGCCGGGCCTGTTCGCGGACCAGCCGTTCCAGATCGTTTTCGTCAACGACCGCACGCGCATGCCTGTGTCCGTGCCGGATCAGCCCCGCCACAAGATCATCACGGCTGGCACCCTCAATCGGGTCCTCACCGGCCGCAAAGACCTCGGCAATGCCAACAACGTCGGCCTCGTTAAAGCAGGCGCAGAAGTCATCAAAGAGGTTCGACAGGCGCGAATACCGGTGCGGCTGGTGCACCGCGATGATCCGACCATCGGTTGCCTGACGGGCCGCTTTCAGCACCGCCGCAATCTCGACCGGATGGTGACCGTAATCGTCGATGATCGTCACGCCGTCGATTTCGCCAACGCGGGTAAACCGGCGGTTAACGCCACCAAAGGCTGCAAGCGCCTCGCGGATCTCAGTGCTTTTCATGCCCAGATGCCGCGCAACAGCGATGGCTGACAGCGCATTCGAAACGTTGTGGTCACCGGGCATCGGCAGGCTGCAATCTTCGATCAGCTGGCCTTCGGCCTGAAGCGCGACATCGAAATGCGCAACGCCGCGCTCGTAGTGCAGGTTGACAGCCCGAACGTCGGCCTGCGCGTTGAATCCGTAGGTCAGGACCCGGCGGTCGGTGATCTTGCCGACCAGCGACTGCACCTCAGGATGGTCGGTGCAGCAAACCGCGATACCGTAAAAGGGGATGTTAGATACAAAGTCGAGAAAGCCCTGGCGCAGGTTTTCGATCGTGCCCCAATGTTCCATATGTTCGGGGTCGATGTTGGTGACAATCGCGATCGTTGCAGGCAGCCGGTTGAAGGTGCCGTCGCTTTCATCCGCCTCAACGACCATCCATTCGCCTTCACCCTTCCGCGCATTGGAACCATAGGCATGGATGATCCCGCCGTTCACCACGGTGGGGTCGAATTTGCCCGCATCAAGAAGGGTGGCGACCATCGTGGTGGTGGTCGTTTTTCCGTGCGTTCCGGCGACGGCGATGTTCGATTTCAGGCGCATCAGCTCTGCCAGCATCTCGGCCCGCCGCACGATGGGCAGCCCCAGCGACCGTGCGGCGTCGAGTTCGGCATTGCCGGGTTTGATGGCGGATGAAATCACCACGACCTCGGCATTCTCGATGTTCTCGGCACGCTGGCCCTCAAAGATGAGAGCGCCCAGTTCGCGCAAACGTTCGGTGATCTTTGACGATTTGAGATCGGAGCCCTGCACCGTATAGCCGTGGTTCAACAGAACCTCAGCAATACCCGACATCCCGATACCGCCAATCCCGACGAAATGGATGGGGCCAACGTCTCCGGGCAGTTTGGTGGCGGCGCTCATTGTGCTTTCCCTTTCTCGGCGAGGGTTTCGACCATGTGAACGAGGGATTCGGTCGCATCCGGCTTTGCTGCCCTAAGGGCAGAATTGGCCATTTGCAGGGCAGCATCGGGATTGTCCAGCACCAGGCTGATTTGCGACGTCAGGGCATTCGGGGTCAGCTGACTTTCCGGGATCAGTATAGCCGCCTCTGCATCGACCAGCCCACGCGCATTCGCCGTCTGATGGTCGCCTGCAGCAGCCGCATAAGGGATAAGGATGGATGGGCGCCCTATCACCGAGATATCGGCAACCGAGGACGCTCCAGACCGGCTGATCACAAGCTGCGCCTCGCTGATCCGCCGGGGCACATCGTCAAAGAACGGCTCCACCTCCGCATCGATACCTGCCTCGCCATAGAAGTTGCTGACCCGCGCATGATCCTCGTTCCGGGCCTGATGCGAAACCCGAATGTTCTTGAGCAGCTCCAGCGGCAGCGCTGCGATCGCTGCGGGAACGACATCGCTCAGAACCCGCGCGCCCTGGCTGCCACCGATTACGAGGATCGACATGGGGTAGTCGCCAGGAGGGATATAGGCCGCCCCTGCCCGGTCGCGGATCGCTGAGCGGACCGGATTGCCGACATGCAACCCATCAACGCCCTCGGGCAGATCGGTGGGCCAGGTACCACACGCAATGCGATCCACCCGGCTGGCAAAGATCTTGTTTACCTTTCCCAGCACCCCGTTCTGTTCGTGAATGAGCCGAGGGAGGCGCAGGATCGTCGCCGCCGCAAGGGCGGGGATCGTCGGATATCCGCCAAAGCCAGCGACCACGGCAGGCGGGTCCCGCCGCATCCGCAGAGTGCTCGAAAGGCTCCCGGCAGCGATGGTCGGACCAACGAGAAGCTTTGAAAGGATCCCGCCGCGCGCAAAGGTGGCGCTTTTCGATTGCTCGATCTGGATCTCGGCCGGAAAACCAGACGTATAGCGTGCGCCCCGCGCGTCGGTGCTGAGCGTCACGCGCCATCCCTTTGCCAGCATGGCCTCGGCAAGGGCCTGGGCGGGAAACATGTGGCCCCCAGTCCCCCCAGCCGCAATGATGAGGAGTGGTGCGGTCAACCCTTTCGACCTCCGCGCAAGATATCGGTAATCTGCCCTTGCGGACGCGTGCGCGTAAAGGCCAGAAGCATGCCGATTGCGATGCCCGAAGCGATGACCGAAGAGCCGCCGTAGCTCACGAACGGCAGGGTCATGCCCTTAGCAGGCAGCAGACGGACGGCGACACCAATATTGATCATCGCCTGAACGCCGAACGTGCACACCAGCCCGGTGCCCGCCAGCCGAATAAACGGATCGCGTTCCTTGACCAGTCGGGTCAGCGAACGGACCACGATGCTGGTGTAAAGCGTAATGATAACGAGAACGAGGATCAGGCCATATTCCTCGGCCGCGACCGCAACGATGAAATCGGTATGGGCGTCCGGTAATGACCACTTAACCCGTCCCTCGCCTACGCCAACGCCCAGCAGGCCGCCTTCGCGAATAGCGTTGGTGGCATAGCCCAGCTGAGTTGTCGGATCGACCTCGGTGCTGAGAAATCCGTCGATACGCCGCGCGAAGTGTTCCGAATTCGAGTAGGCGAAGGCGCCACCGATGATCACCATCCCGGCAATACCGACTAAGAGCACCATCGGTGCACCGGCCACGAAGTACATCACGCCCCACGCAAAGAGGATCAGGCAAGCCTGTCCAAAGTCCGGTTGAAGCGCCAACAGAAGCACGATGGTTATACAAAGCACGAAGGACCATGTCCGCCCCGGCGGGCCGTTGATATCCTGGCTGGCGGCCATCATCCACGCGGCAGCAACCACGAAGGCAGGCTTGAGAAATTCAGAGGGCTGAAGGCTTGCAAACCCGAGCGAATACCAGCGTACCGCCCCCTTGCCGAAATCCGTGCCAAAGATCGGCAAGAACAGAACCGCGACAAAGGCCGCTGCAAAACCGATCAGCGCAAGGCGCCGCACCAGAACGGGCGGCAGCATCGACATCACGATCATCGCAACCATAGCCACGCCGCCGAAAAAGGCCTGCCTTTGCACATAGTGGAACGGACCAAAGCCGTTCTTTTCCGACAGCGGCACGGACGCGGCCAGCCCCAGCAGCAAACCCACGGCAAACAGGATCAGCACGCAACTCATCGACCACTTGTCGATCGTTCGCCACCATTTGGGTAGAATAGGTTCGCCCTGCCCAACGGGCACTGCCCCGTAGACCATTTCAGTCATGATCTGCTGCCTCGATCCGCCTGCTCTTGCCCCTTTTCGGAGTCTCGACATTAGAATAGCCGCAAATGTCCATCGACGCCAGCCTCGACTGCCCAAAGGGTTGCGGATCAGAACGTTTCAAGCCATGGGCCGGACATGCAGATCGATACGATCATACTTGGGGCCGGCGCGGCAGGCATGATGTGCGCCGCCCATACGGGCGGGCGGGTCCTGCTTATCGATCATTCAAAGGCGCCGGGGGAAAAGATTAGGATCTCGGGGGGTGGCCGCTGCAACTTTACAAATCTGAATTGCGGCCCGCATGCCTTTCTGGGTGAGAACGCCCATTTCCACAAATCCGCCCTGTCCCGCTATACCCAATGGGATTTCGTCGATGTCGTCGACCGGTTCGGGATCTCGTGGCACGAAAAGACTCTTGGGCAGCTTTTCTGCGACACCTCCGCTAAAGATATCATCGCGATGCTGCGGACACTCATGGAGCGCGCAGGCGTGGCTTTGCAGCTCAAGACAACCATTCATGAGGTCGCAAAATCGGATGGAGGTTTTGAGGTCGCGCTTGAAACCGATGGGCAGCCCTGGACGGCAAACGCCTCGTCCCTCGTGATCGCCACCGGCGGCAAGTCGATCCCGAAGATGGGTGCGACGGGCTTTGCCTACGACATCGCCCGCCAGTTCGGCCACCGAGTGACTGACACACGGGCTGCGCTCGTTCCATTCACCTTTCCCGAAAAGCGGTTTGCCGCCTTGGCCGGTGTTTCGGTGCCCTCGATGGTGACCACGAGGGGCACGATGTTCGAAGAGTCGATGCTGTTTACCCATCGTGGCCTTTCCGGCCCGGCCATTCTGCAGGCCTCGTCGTATTGGGAGGAAGGATCACCCATTTCCGTCAATCTCACACCCGGCGCAGATCTGGGTGCGACCTTGCGTGAGAAACGAAAGGGCGAAGGCAAAAGGCACCTACGAACCGAGTTGGGTCACCACCTTCCGGGGCGGTTGGTCGACTATCTGGCCGGCCAGCTCGACCTGCGCGGAAATCTCGGTGATTTGTCCGACAGGCGGATCGAAACCCTGAGCGACGGTTTGGCGAACTGGGCGCTCACACCCTCTGGCACCGAAGGGTACCGGACGGCAGAGGTCACGCTGGGCGGCGTCGCGACCGATGGGTTGAGCTCCACCACCATGATGTCGCGGCGCGTTAACGGGCTCTATTTCATTGGTGAGGCGGTGGACGTCACGGGCTGGCTGGGCGGTTACAACTTCCAATGGGCTTGGTCATCGGCCATGGCAGCAGCACGCGCCATAGCCGCCGATCAAAGCCGAGCCTGAACCTCGTCGATGAAGTCGTCACCCCGTTTCTCGAAATTGTCGTACTGATCAAAGCTGGCTGCAGCCGGTGCAAGAAGCACGACATCGCCCGGCTCTGCATCGGCCATGGCTGCCGCCACCGCATCCGCCATCGTACCGCAAATCTGCGCCTCGACCTTCAGCTGCATGGCAAATTGTGCTGCCTCGCGCCCGATGACATAGGCTTTGGCGACCGAGGCCGTTGCGGCCTCCAACCCGTTCAGGCCGCCCTCTTTCTCCAGCCCGCCACAGATCCAGCGTATCCGCTCGAAAGCTGCCAGCGCCTTGGCCGCACTGTCGACATTGGTGGCCTTGCTGTCATTGATGAACCGCACACCATCCTTTTCGGCGATAAGCTGGCTGCGGTGCGGTAGACCGCTGAACGTGTGCATGCCCGCCTCGATCACCTTGGGTGCAAGCCCGATGGCCCGGCAGGCGGCATAGGCCGCGCAGGCATTCTGATGATTGTGCGCACCGGGCAGGTTCGCCATATCGCGCAGGTCGATCGAAGCGGCCTGTCGTCCCTTGCGGTATTCGCTCAAAAACCCTTTGCGCGCGAAGACGTTCCAGCCGGGCCCGATCAGCTTGGTGCCGGAGGAAACGCGTATCACCCGGTCATCGGTCGGAGCCTCGGCAAGTTGCGTCGCCAGCATTCGCCCCTCGGGTTTGTCCACACCGATCACAGCCCGGTCGGGTCCGCCCTCGGCAAAGAGGCGGCGCTTGGCGGCGAAGTATCCGCCCAAGCCGCCGTGCCGGTCGAGGTGATCGGGCGAAAGGTTTGTAAACACGGCGATATCCGGCGTCAGGCTGCGGGCCAGTTCGGTTTGGTAGGAGGAAAGCTCCAGCACCACGACGCCACTATCGCCAGCGGGGTCGATATCGAGGACACCGCGGCCGATATTCCCCGCAAGTTGTGCCTGCCTGCCGGCATGACACAGGATGTGGTGGATCAGGGCCGAGGTCGTGGACTTGCCGTTCGAACCGGTCACCGCGATCACCCGGGGCAGCACATCGAACTTGTCCCAGGCGGGCGTTGCGAAGGACTGAAAGAACAACCCGATGTCGTTGTCGAGCGGGATCCCGGCGACCAGTGCGGCGGCGACGACGGGGTTCGGCGCGGGATAGAGATGCGGGATGCCGGGCGATACGATCAACCGCGCAACCCCCTCGAAAGACTGCGCTTTTCCGAGATCACGGACAGCAAAGCCCTCGGCCTCGGCCCGCTCTCGCGCGTCTGGATTGTCGTCCCAGCAAAGCGGTTCCGCGCCGCCCGCATGCAGCGCCCGCGCGGCCGAAAGACCCGACCGGCCAAGGCCCAGAACCGCCACTTTTTGCCCCTGCAGGCCCCGTACCGGGATCATGCGCACCCCCTTTTTCAGAAAGCGCTAGCGCAATGCGGCGGGGATGAAAAGAGGCGGCGCGCGGTGCGTTAACCGGGCCGGGACCGGGATGCGCAGCACGTCGCTGACAGCGGCAGAGGGCGGAA
>JBCBKL010000010.1:0-120090 GCA_038521825.1 Pseudomonadota bacterium
CGAGATTGTTGAGGTCGAGGCCAAGAAAGGCGGCAAATCAGGCGAAGCGTCCTTGCTGCAGCGGGTCTTGCCGGCCAACGCGCTTACTTGCGTCCTTGATGAACGCGGGAAGCTTGAAGCTTCGCCTGCCTTTGCGAACCGCATGATGACGTGGCGCGATGATGGTACCAGCGATCTGGCCTTTCTCATCGGCGGCGCTGACGGGCTTGACGCATCCCTTCGCAACGATGCGCATCACGCTCTGTCCTTTGGCCCGATGGTCTGGCCGCACATGATGGTCAGGATCATGCTGGCCGAACAGCTCTATCGGGCCGCATCTATCCTTTCGCGGAGCCCGTATCACCGAGCGTGATCAGCCGAGTGTGTGATATCAGTTGCAGGGAATTCCCCTTGTGTTGCTTCGTATGTGTCACAAATCTGATGTAAGGGGCTGGCAAGGCCCGAAAAAGCACGTTGTCCGCAATCCGTGGTGCAGCTTGCATGAGATGATATAAACACTTGAAGACCATTCATGCCCGGGGGGCTGATGCAGCCGAGTACCATACAGAAAATCTCGTACGTTCTGCTGATCATATTGATGTTCGGCGTAACGACCGGTTGGCTCGGGGGGCTTTGATGGCGCGGCGTTACGGCGGCAAATACTCCCCCACCGGTCGTAACCAGGACGCGCCAGACGGCCAGGTCGCATCCTCATCCTATGACAAGGCCAAGGTCGATCCGGTCGGAGCGCGGTCCAACGTGTTGTTTATACCCGCTATTCCCATGGTTTTCATGGCGCTAGGCGACGGCGCGATAGGGCTGACGCTGGCCTTGATCGCCGCAGCCATCTTGACGCTGGCGGCATGGCTTTTGCGGGACGGTTTGCGGGCCGAGGCGGCCTTTGACGAACGCAAGGTAGCACGGCGTCCGGCCATCCCCCGCAAAATGTTTGCGTCCGCGCTGACGGGCATTGGCATCGCAATCGCATCCTACAAATCAGAACCCGGCATAGTCGCGCCGGTTCTTTTCGGCTTGATGGCAACGGTCCTCCACGTGGCCTCTTTCGGCATCGATCCGCTCAAGTCGAAGGGGATGGAGGGGATCGACACCTTTCAACAGGATCGCGTCGCGCGGGTTGTTGACGAGGCCGAGAAGTACTTGTCCGAGATGATGGATGCTGTTCGCCGCGCTGGTGACCGCCAGATGGAAACGCGGCTGGAGAGGTTTCAAGCCACCGCGCGCGATCTGATCCGCACAGTCGAAGAGGATCCCCGCGATCTCACGGCCGCCCGAAAGTATTTGGGCGTCTATTTGATGGGTGCGCGCGATGCGACCGCCAAGTTCGCCGATATCTACAGCCGAACGCGGGATGCCAAGGCGCGGGAAGACTTCGCGGCACTCCTTGACGATCTGGACCATAATTTTGCCGCTCGGACGCGGAAGCTGCTGGTTGAGGATCGGACTGACCTGAACGTGGAAATCGACGTTCTTCGCGATCGCCTGAAACGTGAAGGGGTGCGCATAGCCGCCCCGGAAGACCAATAGGGAGACATAAATGACAGAAACAGTGCGCCAGAAGGCCGAACGAGATCTTGCCCTTGTCGAGGAAGTGACCGCCGTCGTTTTGCCGGAACCGAAAGAGGCGGGAGCAATTGTTCCCCTGGCCGAGGCGGATGCACCTGTCGGGGTAGAAATCCGTCGCCGGATGGATGAGATTGACATGGCCGACACCAACTCGATCGTTTCATTTGGCTCGGCCGCGCAGGCAGAACTGCAGGAAATCAGCCAGGCCATGCTGGCCGACGTCCGCAACAAGGAAGTCGGACCCGCAGGCGACAGCCTGCGCAGCATCGTGACCACGATCCGCGGCTTTTCCGTGAGCGAACTGGACGTCCGGCGCGACCGATCCTGGTGGGAAAAGCTGCTAGGCCGGGCTGCGCCATTTGCAAAGTTCACCGCCAAGTTTGAGACCGTCCAAGGGCAGATCGACAACATTACCGACGATCTTCTGAGCCACGAGCACACGCTCCTAAAGGACATCAAATCGCTCGACCTGCTCTATGAAAAGACGCTGCAATTCTATGATGAACTGGCGCTTTACATCGCAGCCGGCGAAGAAAAGCTGCAGGAACTGGATAGCACTATCATCCCAGCGAAAGACGCCGAGGTAAAAGCAGCGCCCGAAGACAATCAGGTCATGGTAGCACAAGAGCTGCGCGATCTCCGCGCCGCTCGGGACGATCTGGAGCGGCGCGTTCACGATCTGAAACTGACACGGCAAGTAACAATGCAGTCCCTGCCCTCGATCCGTCTGGTACAGGAGAATGACAAGTCACTCGTGACCAAGATCAACTCGACTTTGGTCAATACCGTGCCGCTTTGGGAAACCCAGTTGGCGCAAGCCGTGACGATCCAACGCAGCGCCGAAGCCGCTGCTGCGGTCCGCGATGCAAATGACCTGACAAACGAGTTATTAACGGCCAACGCCGCCAATCTGCGCGAGAGCAACAAGATGATCCGAGAAGAGATGGAGCGCGGCGTTTTCGACATCGAGGCCGTCAAGCAAGCCAATGCCGACCTCATCGGTACTATCGAAGAAAGCCTCCAGATCGCCGATGAAGGCAAGGCGAAACGGGCAGCAGCCGAGGAAGAGTTGAAGAAGATGGAGGCCGACCTTCGCGATACGCTCGCCGCCGCAAAATCGCGCGGTGACGGATTGGGCGATACGGCGGCCACTTCGGTTCCGGCCTGACCTTCGCGAACGGATGAACCGGGCGCGGAAAAGATCTTGGATTGCAGCTGGCTTGGCATTCTTTGCCTTATTGGCTGGCTGCGAACTTTTTGTGCCTGTCGAACCTGTCCTGACCCCTCAGGCGAGGCCCCAGGGCCTTGGGATTGCGCGACCGTCACCCCAACCAACCTCGGTCGCCAGTGCCGCGCTGCGGCGTGACCTGACCGAAGTCCAGTCGTCGCAATTGACCCAAGGCCTGCTCCGCCAAGATGGCGGTGGGCCGGACACGCCCTTCACCGGAGAGATGCTGGCCCGCAACTTTGAGCAAATCGTGTTCTTTAACGAATTTGGTTCCGGAGGGTTTGGTTTGCCCAGATCAAGCCCGCTGCGCCGGTGGGAGGGGCCCGTTCGCATCAATGCCATGTTCGGTTCATCGGTGACGCAAGCCCAGGCACGCCAGGATCTTTCAGATATCAATCGTTACACCGCACGCCTCGCCCGGGCAACCGGACACCCGATCGTGGTTGGCTCGCGACCGAACGTGCTCGTGCTTTTTGTCAGCGAGGACGAAAGGGCCAGCCTGCTAGAGACCCAGGCCACCCAGATCGCCGGTGTCAGTGATAGCGGCCTCAGGCGGCTGCGTGACCTGCCCCGCGATGTCTACTGCGCCGTTGCCGCCTTTGGATCCGCCGAAAACCCGAATGCATATGTCGCGGCCGTTGTAGTCATTCGGGATGAAAACCCTGACCTGCTGCGCCTTTCCTGCATCCATGAGGAATTGGCACAAAGCCTTGGGCTGGCGAATGACAGCCCGAATGCGCGTCCTTCGATCTTCAACGACGACGACGAGTTCGCGCTCTTGACGACGCATGACGAAATGCTGCTTGGGATGCTCTATGACAAGCGGCTAGAACCCGGAATCACGCTTGAAGAGGCACGACCCCTCGTGCGGGTGCTGGCGAGCGAGCGCATGGGCGGTCCGTCGTGATCCCATGCCTCGGACCAATGAAGGAGACCACCGATGGGCATTTTTGATTTTCTGAGCGGAGAGTTCATCGACGTCATTCACTGGGTCGATGATACACGTGACACCATGGTCTGGCGCTTTGAGCGCGAGGGGCACGAGATCAAATACGGGGCAAAACTGACCGTGCGCGAAGGCCAGGCGGCCGTTTTCGTGCACGAGGGCCAACTGGCGGATGTATTCACGCCCGGTCTCTATATGCTTGAGACGAACAATATGCCCATCCTGACCACGCTCCAGCATTGGGATCATGGCTTCAGATCGCCCTTCAAGTCCGAGATCTATTTCGTCAACACGACCCGATTCAATGATCTCAAATGGGGCACCAAGAACCCGATCATCTGCCGGGATCCCGAATTTGGCCCGGTGCGGTTGCGAGCCTTTGGCACCTATTCAGTCCGCGTGATCGATCCCGCCCGTTTCCTCGTCGAGATTGTCGGAACCGACGGCGAATTCACAATGGACGAGATCAGCTTTCAGATCCGCAACATCATCGTGCAGCAATTTTCCAGAACACTCGCGCGGGCAGGTATCCCGGTGCTCGACATGGCTGCGAACACGCGGGAACTCGGCCAGCTCGTGGCCAAGGAGATCGAGGCGCAGATTGCAGAGTATGGGCTCGCCCTGCCGGAGCTTTACATCGAAAACATCTCTCTTCCGCCCGCCGTCGAGGAGGTGATGGACAAGCGGTCATCCATGGGAGTGATCGGCAACCTCAACGAATACATGCAATTTCAGGCTGCGGAGGCTTTGGGCCGTGAAGGCGCCGGTGCTGCAGCGCTGCAGACCGGGCTGGGTGCCGGGCTGGGGATGCAGATCGGCCAGACAGCTGCAAGCCCTTGGGGCGCGCGTGCGCAAGTGCAAGCGCCGCCCTCGCAAGCCGCGATCGCACCTCCTCCGCCACCCCCTGTGGAACACATCTGGCATATCGCCGAGGGTGGCCAGACAAAGGGCCCATACTCGAAGGCCGATCTGGGCAAGATGGCCGCTGCAGGCGATTTGACCCGAGACACCTATGTCTGGACAGCGGGGCAGGACGGCTGGCTGAAGGCCGAGGATGTGATGGAGCTGGCGCAGCTCTTCACAATCTTGCCGCCACCTCCGCCCGGGAGCTGACATGAACCGGCGCCGCGCCACCATTTTGCTGCACTGGTTTTCGCTCGTGTCGTTAATGCTTTTGATGGCCGGCGGACCCGTCCCATTGCTCGGCTGGGCTTTCGCGGCGAGCGCACTGATGATGACAGGAATAGCTATCGCCCAAGGTCTGATGTCAGGACCAGGTCCGAAACTCGAAGGCTGGCTACGCCGCGCCCATCCGTGGCTGAGCCGAGGCATGTATGCGCTGCTCGCCCTTTCCGCAGTTTTGACCATCACCTATCTGCTGGGCCGGGGAACGGCAGGTATCAGGTTGAGCGATCTCTATTTCGTCCTGATGAGCGTCGCGTCGTTGCACGGCATATTTCATCTTTGGCGCCACACGGCCCTTGGCGACGGAGCCTTCCGACGTATGACGCCCAAAGCGCTGCACGGACTGTTATGAACGACGTCAGCCGGATTGCCGATCACCGTTTCCCCTGCGACGCCTGTGGTGCGGATTTTCGGTTCGACCCGTTGAACGGAACGCTGATTTGCGATCATTGCGGTAACACCGCCGCGCTGGAGGGCTACCAGCGCACGTTTCATCCAATTGCGGAACTCGACTATCGCTCAGCGCTGGAACAGGACCTGCCGCTTGCGGAAATGGAGGAGACGCGAGTATCCAAATGCCCCAATTGCGCGGCGGAAGTTGAATTCGATCCGAACGTTCATGCCGCCGAATGCCCGTTTTGCGCCACGCCGGTCGTGACCGATACCGGCACACACCGCCATATCAAGCCGCGTGGCCTTCTGCCCTTTGGCCTGAACGAAGACACCGCGAGGAACGCCATGACCGACTGGCTGGGCCGGTTGTGGTTTGCCCCTTCCGGCTTGCAGGACTACGCCCGCAAGGGCCGCAGAATGCAGGGCATATATGTCCCCTACTGGACCTTTGATGCAGACACCCGCAGCAGCTATTCCGGAGAGCGCGGAACCGTCTATTACGAAACCCGGACGGTCATGCGGGATGGCAAGCGTCAGAAGGTCAGGGTGCCGAAAGTGCGGTGGCGGTCAGCACGCGGTCGGGTTGCGCGTTTCTTTGACGATGTTCTGGTGCTGGCGTCGACCAGCCTGCCCAAGAAGTTCACAGACGCCTTGCAACCGTGGGATCTGTCGGAGCTCGAGCCATATCAACCCGAATTCCTCGCCGGTTTTAGGGCCGAGGGTTACACCCTCGGGCTCGAAGAGGGATTCGAGGAAGCACGGGCCTTCATGGACCGGGCCATCGAACGCGACATCCGGTTCGACATTGGGGGTGACCGTCAACGGATACACGCCGTAGACACCAAACTCGGCGCAATCACGTTCAAGCACGTGCTGCTGCCGGTCTGGCTGGCCGCCTACAAGTATCGCGGAAAGACCTACCGCTTTGTCGTCAATGGACGAACCGGGCGCGTACAAGGCGAACGGCCCTATTCAGCATGGAAGATTGCGCTTGCCGTTGTTCTGGGCCTGCTGATTGCCGGCACCGTTGGATATGTCATCGCGCACGACCAGGAGCTGGTCGTTCAGACCTACTGAGATCGGTTTTCCCGTCACTTGACCGGAACAGCGACTTCGTTCCGCCTGTTCCAAGGCACGGTGAAAGGATCATCGTAGTAGTAATACCGAGCTGGCCCGAGGGGCTGTCGGCCAAGCTCTGCCAACTTGGTTCTAAGCTGCATCTCGGCGCGCTGCAGGGCTCGGTCTGTTGCATAACCGCTAAAGACGACAACCGCCTCGCGCCCGCCCTCCAGTGTTTCAAACGCGATCTTTTGCGAATTGGCGCGCGGCAGCCCCGCCCTTGCCTCGGCCGCGGGCATCATGAACCGGATCTTCCACACGCCGTCGCGGGCGGGCACCTGCGAGACCGGGACCGTCATGGCAATCTTGGCCTCGGCGTCGTTGCCGCCAAATATGTAGCTTGCGAGACTGCGGAACCCCTGACGAACCGTCCCGGACACCGTGCCCTCATAGACAACCTCGGCTACAGTATGTGGCCCGTATTCTCGTATCTCCAGACCGTCATGGCTTTCAATGACGCTGTAGGGAGGCATCTCGTAGCCTTTATAGGTCTCGGCAAGTGTAGGAGTCGCCGCCAGACCAGCGATGCTGATAGCTGAAATGAGCCTTCTCATGGTGTTCTCCTGTTGTGAAAGGTCTACGCCAGCAATGATGTTGCGGATCAATCACACCACCCTTGCGACCGCGCGATCGTTTGGGTATCGCAGAACTATGATGATCTTCGTCGATATGGATGACCGCGCCCGCCTGCGCGAACGCTTCTACGGCGCGACGCGGTCGGTGCTGGCGCGCGGCTGAGCCCCTGGTCACCCATTCCATTCATCGAAAAAAGGGAGAGGACCAATGTCCCCCAAGACGCTCTATGACAAAATCTGGGATGCCCACGTTGCGCACGAGGCCGAAGATGGCACCTGCCTTCTTTATATCGACCGCCATCTGGTGCACGAGGTGACCAGCCCCCAAGCCTTTGAGGGCCTTCGTATGGCCGGTCGCAAGGTTCGCGCCCCGGAACGCACGATCGCCGTTCCTGACCACAACGTGCCAACCACGCAGGGCCGCGAAGACCCCGCGCAAATGACCGAGGACAGCCGGATCCAGGTCGAAGCGCTGGACAAGAACGCCAAGGATTTCGGGATCCATTACTACCCGATGAACGACATCCGTCAGGGGATCGTGCACATCGTCGGGCCAGAACAGGGCTGGACCCTGCCAGGCATGACCGTCGTATGCGGCGACAGTCACACAGCCACGCATGGTGCGTTCGGGGCCCTCGCCCATGGGATTGGGACATCGGAGGTCGAACATGTGCTGGCCACCCAGACCCTGATCCAGAAGAAATCGAAAAATATGAAGGTCGAAATAACCGGCAAGCTGCGCCCGGGCGTCACGGCCAAGGACATCACGCTTTCGGTGATCGGCAAGACTGGTACCGCCGGCGGCACCGGATACGTCATCGAGTATTGCGGCGAGGCGATCCGAGATCTGTCGATGGAAGGTCGCATGACCGTCTGTAACATGGCGATCGAGGGCGGCGCCCGGGCCGGATTAATCGCGCCGGACGAGAAGACATTCGAATACGTCATGGGCCGCCCCCATGCGCCCAAGGGCGCACAGTGGGAAGCCGCGCTGGCCTGGTGGAAGACGCTTTATTCAGACGACGACGCGCATTGGGACAAGATCATCACTATCAAGGGCGAAGACATCGCGCCGGTTGTGACTTGGGGAACTTCACCCGAAGACGTGTTGCCAATCACGGCGAAGGTTCCTGCGCCCACCGACTTTGAAGGCGGCAAGGTCGGCGCGGCGGAACGCTCCCTCGACTATATGGGGCTGACATCCGGAACACCGCTCAGCGAGATCGAAATCGACACGGTCTTTATCGGCTCGTGCACGAATGGCCGAATCGAAGACCTGCGGGCAGCAGCCGAGATCCTGAGAGGCAAAAAGATCAAAGATGGCCTCCGGGCCATGGTCGTTCCCGGATCCGGTCTCGTACGCGCCCAGGCTGAAGAGGAAGGTATCGCCGACATCTTCAAAGAGGCCGGGTTCGAGTGGCGCCTGGCGGGTTGTTCGATGTGCCTTGCCATGAACCCGGATCAATTACAGCCGGGCGAACGCTGTGCAGCGACCTCAAACCGGAACTTCGAGGGTCGACAGGGCCGGGGCGGACGGACCCATCTGATGTCGCCCGCGATGGCTGCCGCAGCCGCCGTAACCGGCCGTCTGACGGATGTCCGCGAGTTGCTAGGATAGGTCTCTTGTAGAGCACCAAGATGGCATTTGGGGTCACCAAGCACGCGATGGCAGCCTTTGGGCACGGTCAGCAAGATGTCGGAACACGCCCGATCGGGCCATCATTAGGAAAAAGTTCACTATTTGCCGAAGGTTGTGAGGCAGATCACAGGTTAGGCTTCGTTAGATTGCTAGGGTCATCCCAGTCATACTTGCGAAGCCTTTTATCACGAATACGCCCGGGAGAGTATCGACATCCCCACTTGGCCGAGTGGCAGCCCTCCCGGGCAATTTCGCCTTAGAAAAGGACGCGAAGTATGGACAAATTCACCAACTTGACTGGGATTGCGGCACCGATGCCGCTAGTCAATATCGACACCGACATGATCATTCCCAAGCAGTTTCTCAAAACGATCAAACGGTCCGGGTTGGGCGTGAACCTCTTTGACGAGATGCGGTACGATGACGACGGGAATGAGATCCCCGACTTCGTGCTGAACCAGCCTCAATACCGCGATGCCGAGATACTGGTCGCTGGCGACAACTTCGGATGCGGATCATCGCGCGAACACGCGCCGTGGGCGATCAAGGATTTTGGAATCCGCTGCGTGATTGCGCCCAGCTTTGCCGACATCTTTCATAATAACTGCTTCAAGAACGGGATCCTTCCAATTGCTTTGCCGCAAGAGCAAGTCGATGTGTTGATGAAGGACGCCGAGAAGGGTTCGAACGCCCGCATCGTGGTCGATCTTGAGGCTCAAACGGTCACGACATCCGACGGAGAAACGTTTACCTTCGAGGTCGACCCGTTCAAAAAGCACTGCCTTCTCGAAGGTCTGGACGATATCGGGCTGACCATGGAAAAGGCATCCAGCATCGATTCATTTGAGACCAAAGTCGCATCTGAAAGGCCTTGGGTCTGAGTCAGGCCGCGTTATAATCTGGAAACAATTCGTGGCGAAGTACACGGGTTTGTGATCCATGAATATGGTTCGATTCTGCGGGGGCAACAATATGTTGTGCGGCGCCTTATTGTTGCCCTAAAATTGATGCACAATCGCACATTATTCTCCCTGAAAAAGCCCTCCGATTAATGGCTTATTAACCCAAGCGCTCGGCTGCTGGGTTACAAGAATCAAAGTACGTGCTCTAGGGGGCAAGTCTGCCAGAACCCACGGTTCGAGTTTGGAAGCAAGCGTGGACAAGTACCGCGTTGACCAGTTGAAGGGAAGTAGATGTGATTGCGCGTATGACGGGTGCCGCAGCGCGCGGCTTACTAGTGGCTTTGGTTATCGCGATCCCGGCGTTGTTGCTGCCGAATATCGATAGCGATGCCACACAATTCACGGTTTTGATCGCACTTGTTGCGGCCTTCTTGACCTTCGTGGAATACAACTCCGTCAGTCCAAGCATTGTAGAGTTTCGCGACGCTCCCCCCTTCAACCGTCTTCGGTTTGTCGCGCTCTTCGGAACCGTCCTATTCCTGACGCTCGTATGTCGCGGCAAGGACGATCCGACAGGTTTTTCCGAGCTTTTGACCGCCGTAGGTGTGGTTCTGGGTGACGCGATCGATTTCCCGTTCTCGCCGGTTCGGCTCGTGGTTCTAATGATGCCTGACAATGCGTCCTACGAAGTACTTCAGTCTGTACGAACCGCTGCGGGTATCTCTTACACTACGTCGTTGATGGCCATGACCGCCTTCATCGTTCTTGTTCGGATCATGGGATGGCCCACGCGCAAAGGTGCCTTCAATATGTGGGTGAACCTGCCGCTCTTTGACCCGACAACCGGTGGCGACGTTTTGCACCGCCTGCAGCGCGACGCACGTATCAATATCGCGCTTGGTTTTTTGTTGCCGTTCATCATTCCTGCGGTGGTCAAAGCGGCCGCCGATCTGATAAATCCGATCTCGCTTGAGAACCCTCAAACCTTGATCTGGACGATGAGTGCATGGGCCTTCCTTCCGGCGAGCATGATTATGCGTGGGATCGCGATGCAGCGGATCGCCGAAATGATCGAGGATCAGCGCCGCAGAGCGTACGCCAACGCAGAGGCCGACGGGCGCTACTTGGCTGCCTGATACTTGGGCTGTGCGGCTGGTGGACCAGCGCACTTGCCGAAAGCCTGAGGATTGCAACCTACAACACCGAACTGCAGCGCGACGGTCCCGGTCTTCTGTATCGGGACCTGCTGAAAGGGTCCGACCCCCAGATCAATGCTGTCATCGCAGTGATTGCCAAGGCCGATGCGGACATTCTGCTTATCCAGGGCTTCGACTATGACCTCGACAACCGGGCGCTTGCAGCATTTGCCGAGCTGGCCGGGTATTCCCATTTCTACGCTAGTCGACCCAACACTGGCATTGTCACAGACCACGACATGGATCTGGATGGCAGGCTGCGCGGCCCCCGCGATGCCCAATCCTACGGTGAATTTGCGGGGCAGGCCGGAATGGCCCTGCTTTCGAGGTTCCCGATCCGAGCGAATGATGCACATGACTTCTCGGATCTGCTCTGGAAGGATTTGCCCGATGCGCTCTTACCCGTCCATGGCGGTCAGCCCTTTCCAAGCCCCGAGGCGCTTGCGATCCAGCGCCTTTCCAACATCGGTCACTGGGTTTTGCCGGTTGAGGTACCGGCATTGGGCCAATTACACGTGTTGGGCTTTCACGCGACCCCACCAGTCTTCGATGGCCCGGAGGATCGGAACGGCAAACGAAACCATGATGAGATCCGGTTCTGGTCGCTCTACCTCGATGGCCATTTCGACGGGGCAGTTCCGGAACGCTTTGTCGTTCTCGGCGATGCGAACAACGACCCCGAGCAAGGCGAGGGGATCAAGGATGCGATCAACGGCCTTCTGAACGATCCAAGGCTGCAGGACCCGAAGCCGTTGGGAGCCGCTGGGACCGCGACCGTTGATTGGACCGACATCGACGTAGGGAAATATCGGGTCGATTACGTACTCCCCTCAGCTGACCTTTCCGTCAAAGACAGCGGCGTGCTTTGGCCCGCGCCCGGGGCCGCCTTTGCCGAAACGGTCGAGACAGCCAGCCGCCATCGAGTGGTCTGGGTCGACATCGACATCCCGGATTGAATAGGTCAGCGCAATCATTGGATTTCTGGCGTTTCGGCAACTTGACCCCGATGCCGGTGCGGGCTAGGCCGCAGGGGCAGCAAGCCAAGGAGAATACCGATGTCAAACCCCTCGATCTTGATCCTTCCAGGCGACGGCATCGGCCCCGAAGTGATGACCGAGGTAAAGCGGGTCATCGACTGGTTCGGTGGCAAGCGGGGCATTCATTTCGACACGACCGAAGACCTTGTTGGTGGCGCGGCTTATGACGCTCACGGAACGCCGCTGCACGACGACACGATGGCTAAGGCTCAGGAGGCTGATGCCGTTCTCCTTGGGGCCGTTGGTGGACCGAAATACGATGATCTGGATTTCGGTGACAAACCCGAACGCGGCCTGCTTCGGCTTCGGAAAGAGATGGACCTCTTCGCCAACCTTCGACCGGCACAATGCTTCGACGCATTGGCGGACTTCTCTTCTTTGAAGAAGGATATCGTTTCCGGGCTCGACATTATGATCGTCCGCGAACTGACCTCTGGTGTCTATTTCGGGGAACCACGTGGCATCTTCGAAGAGGGCAACGAGCGGGTTGGCATTAACACGCAGCGCTATACGGAAAGCGAAATTGACCGGGTTGCCCGCTCGGCCTTTGATCTGGCCCGGAAACGCAGCGGCAAGGTCTGCTCGATGGAGAAGGCCAACGTCATGGAAAGCGGTGTTCTCTGGCGGGAAGTGGTGCAGAAAGTTCGGGACGAGGATTATCCCGATATCGAACTCAGCCACATGTACGCGGATGCCGGCGCGATGCAGTTGACCCGCTGGCCCAAGCAATTTGATGTCATCGTGACAGATAACCTGTTTGGCGATTTGCTCTCTGACATTGCTGCGATGTTGACCGGATCGCTCGGCATGCTGCCTTCCGCGTCGCTTGGTGCCCCGATGGCCAATGGCCGCCCCAAGGCGCTCTATGAGCCGGTCCACGGCTCCGCCCCCGATATCGCTGGCCAGGGAAAGGCCAATCCAACCGCTTGTATCCTTAGCTTTGCAATGGCGCTGCGTTATTCCTTTGACCTAGGTGAAGAGGCCAATCGGCTGGAAGCCGCGGTTGAGAAGGTTCTGGCTGACGGGGTGCGGACGGCGGACCTTATGCAGGCGGGCGATGCTCAGGCTGTTTCCACCTCGGAAATGGGCACGGCCATTCTTGAGGCACTAGACGCCAGCGTCTGAAAGATTTTCCCGTGCTGCCTTGCCAAAGGGCAGCCCAGTCTGCTTGGCATTCCTCAACAATCCCGCCCGAAAACCACGGAGCGTCGTGTTGCCGTCAGCGTCGAAGAATAATCTCAAAGGTGCGCTTCTAGCACTTACAGCATTTGGTGTGTTCGCGATTCACGACTTAGTCGTGAAAACCCTGGGCGCAACGTATGCGCCGTTCCAAATCGTATTCTTTAGCGTTCTCTTCGCCTTCCCGCTGACCACTTTCATGATGATGCGGGACAAAACCGGGGGGACGTTGCTGCCGCGTCACCCCTGGTATACGGCGTTCCGGACCATCGCGACGGTGATCACCGCTGTTTCGGCTTTCTACGCATTCTCGACACTGCCTCTGGCGCAGACATACGCAATCCTTTTTGCCTCGCCTCTATTGATCACAGTCTTGTCGATCCCAATCCTGGGTGAGACGGTCAGGATACGGAGGTGGCTTGCAGTCTTGGTGGGTTTGGCTGGGGTCTTGTTGGTTCTGCGACCCGGTCAGACCGAACTGACGCTTGGACATGCGGCTGCAATCGTTGCAGCAATTTGCGGCGCTCTTGCCTCCGTCATTGTCCGTAAAATCGGGAGGGAGGAGCGAAGCGTCGTATTGCTGCTCTATCCGATGGTTTTCAATTTCATCGTCATGGCAATGATCCTGCCATATGTGTATAAGCCGATGCCGCTGATCGATCTCGGCGCATTGGGGTTGATGTCTGTTCTTGGGTTTGCCGCTAGTCTATGTCTGATTGCCGCCTACCGGGCTGGCGAAGCGGCGGTTATCGCCCCCATGCAATACTCGCAGATCATCTGGGCGACGATTTTCGGCTTCATGATCTTTGACGAAACGATTGATGCGATGACCGCCACCGGGGCGGCGATCGTGATCGCGTCGGGTCTCTATATTGTACTTCGGGAAAGCCGTAGTGATGCCTCGGACAACATCCCGGTCCTGCGAACCAGATCCCGGCCAGAGACCGGCACAATGCCCCGCGTCAGCCCCTTGTTGTCCGACAGCGATAAACCGACGCTGTCGAAGGGCGGCGGTAACGACAGCTAGGTCCTGGTCTTTTTCCAACGCCGATGCAGCCACAGCCACTGCTCGGGATGCTTCTGGATCATGGTCGAAATACTGTCGTTGACCTGGCCCATCATCTCTTCGGGTGTGGATGGCGGGATTGGTGGTTCGAAAACGACATCAAATCCGTCTTCGGCAGCACGGCGCAGACCGTAAGCCGGGATCAAAAGTGCGTCATATTTCAGCGCCAGTTCTGCCGGGCTGAGGGTCGTCTGTGCAGGGTGGCCAAGAAAAGGCAGCCAAGCCCCAGTATAAATGTGCTGGTCGGCGAGAATCGCGAAGACACCGCCGCTTCGAAGGTGTTTCACCAGCGTCCGGAACCCTTCGTTGGAACGCGGGGCGAGCGGCCCACCCGATGCTAGTGCACCACGTTTGAACAGCTCCTCGTAGTAAGGATTGTTGTTAGGCCGATAAAGCGCGCCCACTTCGATCTGGTGGTCTTCGCGCAGACAGATGCGAACGGCGTCCCACTGTCCCAGATGGGCAGAGACCAGAATGACCGGCCGACTATCTTTTTGCGCCGCAATGAGATGTTCGAGGCCAGCGCCATCGGCAGTTATGGGTAGGTGGTGTTTTTGGTGGTCGGGACCGAAAAGGATCTCGGCGATTGTCCGACCCATCGAACGCCCGTTCGCACGACAGAATGCGAGACGATCTTCGACCGACATATCAGGGAAAACTCGCTTGAGATTGCCAACCACGCGCTCTCGCGGAGCGCGCGCATACCGGACCACACCACCAAGCAAGGAGGCGGCCAAATCGATCCGCCGACGGAACGGCAGAAGCCGCGAAAGGCTCAGAAACCCTTGGATCGGGAGATAGCCGAGGAAGTGGATCCAATGAGGACGACGCGCTGCCATGAGCGGACTTCTAAACACGGTTTCGATCGACAGCCAGTCCCAGACGCTTGCAAATCTGCCACCGCACGTCTAACAGCCGACCAGTCGGAGTGTAGCTCAGCCTGGTAGAGCACTGTCTTCGGGAGGCAGGGGTCGTGAGTTCGAATCTCGCCACTCCGACCATCATGATCCGTGATTAGCCATTCTTGGCCAGCGCGCTATCCTCACCGATCTGAATTTGGGTCGAGTTTGCGAATTGGATCGAAAGGTGATCGCTCGACAGACAGGCAGCCTCCGGGTGAAAACCAGACTATCGCAGGCGCCCGTTGTCACGACCGCGCCGCATCTGCTTGCAAAAAGTGGGCTTCGGGCTCGCAAAAAACGGCCAGTGAAGCCCTTCGCCAGATCAGTTCGCGACCGTCGTCTCGATCCCTTCGGGCTGGCCGACGATGACAAAGGTCAACTCATCGGGCGACAACAGCTCACCTGCTACGCGGTTTATGTCTTCCAGGGTGACTGCCTCGACCTTTTCGTTACGCGTCGCGATATAGTCCACCGGCAAACCCATCATCTGCATCCCGACCATGATGCGGGCGATCGTGGCGTTCCCGTCAAAGCGAAGGGGGTATGCGCCGGTGATGAAGGTCTTGGCGTCCTGCATTTCCTGTTCAGTGATGCCATTCTCGGCTGCCTTTGCCCACTCGTCCCGAACAACAGCGATTGCCTCGGCGATGCGGTCATTGGCAGACGCTACGCTGCCTTGATAGGTCGCGGCCAGATCCTGCGGGACGAGGAAGGAATAGACGCCATATGTCAGCCCACGTTTCCCTCGCACCTCGGTCATTAGACGGCTTTCAAAACCGCCCGCACCCAGTACCTGATTAAGGATCATCGCGGCAAAGTAATCTGGATGATCGAGTGCGATACCTTTCTGTCCAAAGATCGCGACGGATTGTGGGGTTTGAAACTCGACAACGACTTCGCCACCCGTGAACAGAGGCTCAATCGCAGGCGGCATCGGGGCACCCTCGGCCGGCAGGTCGCCAAGCAACTGGTCGAGAAGGGGGCCCAACTCCTCCGGGGTAATGTCGCCCACGGCGCCGACATACATTCTGTCCTTGGCCAGAACAGCATCTTTCGCTGCAAGGATGTCATCCCGGGTCAATGCGGTGACCGTTTCGCTGGTGCCTTGATACGCGGATCCATACGGATGCTCGCCAAAGACAAGGCGGTCGAAGCGTTTGCGGGCAATTTCGTCCGGATCGGTCGAGTCACTTCGGATACTGGTCAGCACCTGTTCCCGAACCCGGTCTATTGCATCCTGATCAAATCGCGGATCGATCAAAGAGCTTCTAAGCAGCGCAACCGCCTGATCACGGTTATCCGTCAGAAAGCGCGCCGATATGGCGACATCGTCATCGCGAACATCGTAGTCGAATGAGGCCGCAAGAGCTTCGAGCTGCCGGGCAAATTCGCGGGCATCGATATCGGCCGCACCTTCTTCCAACAAACCGGTCATCAGATTGATGGAGCCGCGCTTGCCGGGCGCATCAAGCGATGCACCACCGCGAAAGCGCAACTCAAGCGCCATGAAAGGGATGGTGGGCTCTTGCACCAGCCACGCCTTTATGCCGCCGGGGCTGGTAACCTCTTCGATCTTTACCTCGGCCTGGGCCGGAAAGACGAGCGCAAAAACGAACAACAGTGGAGTAAGAACCCTCATTGTGTGACCTCCTCGTCCCGCATCAGCCAGCCGGTCACCGACGCATCGCGGTCAAATACAAGCTTGGCAGCAGCCATGACATCGTCCCTCGTTATCGATTGAAGGATATCCGGCCAGGCTTGGACATCCGCAACCGTCAACCCCGAACTCAGTGCGCGTCCGTAGCGATTTGCGATGCCGCTCACGTCATCACGTGCGTAGATTTCGCTCGCCCTCACCTGCATCTTGATCCGGTCAAGTTGCTCGGCGGTGACCCCATCGACCATGAATTGTTCGATGGCTGTATCGAGCGCACTTTCCGCTTCTTCCAGGGAAACGCCCGGCGTAGGAACAATCACCACATCAAAGGTCGTGTCGTCCAGCGAAGTGCCTCGATAGAAGGAACCGGAGTACACCGCCTTCTGCTGCTCAAACTGCAACTTTTCGGTCAAATAACTGGTCTGCCCGCCGCCCAGAACCTCAGCCAAAACCGTAAGCGCAGCGGCCGTCTTCTGGTTACCGGGATCACGTTCGGGCGCGAGGTAGGACCGACTGACATAAGGTTGCGAAACCCGTGCATCGCGGAAGTACAACCGTCGCTCAGCCGTCTGTGGCGGTTCTTCTGTTCGCAGCCGTTCAGGCAGGTCGGGGTTGGCCGGAATCAGTCCGTAATGTTCGTTAGCCAGCCGCTCAACCTCTTGTGGAGTCACATCGCCCGAGACGACGAGGATCGCGTTATTGGGGTAGTAGTAGGTGTTGTAAAAGGAAATCGCGTCATCCATGTCCAGCGTTTCCATCTCATGCATCCAGCCGATTATGGGGACCCCATAGCGGTGGTTGTGATACTGAACTGCGCTCATCTGTTCGCCAAACAATGCCCGCGGGTTGTTTTCGGTCCGCTGATTGCGCTCTTCGATGATCACATTCCGCTCGGTCGCGATGTCCTGTTCTGTCAGCCGGATGTTGCGCATCCGGTCCGCTTCCATTTCCATCATCAGCCCCAACCTGTCGGCGGCCACGCGCTGGAAATAGGCGGTGAAATCAAAGCTGGTGAACGCGTTGTCACGCCCGCCATTGGCAGAGACGACGGCAGACAGCTCCCCGGATTCCAAGGTGTCGGTCGCCTTGAACAAAAGATGTTCCAGGAAATGTGCGACACCTGACGAGCCCTTTGGCTCATCCGCCGACCCCGCCTTGTACCAGACCATATGGGTCACGACCGGCGCGCGGTCATCCTGAACAACGACGACCTGCATGCCATTGTCGAGCGTGAACGAGGTCACTTGCTCGTCCATGGCTTTGACGGATGCCGGAAGGGCGAATGCGAGGCACGCGATTGCGGCACGAAGGCGGCGCATGGCTACTCCTGTGCGAATTGGTTTCGCTAAAGATACGGTGCCAGGGCAGCGCTTCAAGGCAACCCGCGGCTTTGTGAGCTTACCGCCCTTGCGGCGGATAGGATGGGACCGGGACACCGGCGCGGCGGAAAACCCTTGCCGTGCGCTCAGGATCCAATGCCTCTGACCGGTAAGCCTGATTGTAGCGGTCGACGCGAACGATGCGGTATTGGGTAAAGCGTGCCTTACGCCGCCGGAATTCCGCGTCTTCCTCGGCGAGCGTCATACGAATGTCTTCGCTCACTCCGAACCGGCGGGTGTAGTTCACCAAACCGCCATCCGAACCCGGGATCGCGCCGGTTGGCACATCGAGCCGGCCACCGAGGGCAGCGACGCCATCGCTCAGCGGTTGCGCATCCGTCCGGTTTGCGCCGCCTGGCGTTGGAACGGGCAGTACCGCAAAGCTTTCGGGCTGTTCGAGCGGTTTGGCGGGCGACACGATGAACTCGTCTGGGCCCTCGCCCTGAGACTCTAGCGTGCGAAGCCCGGTATTGGCACATGCGCCTAGCAGGATCGCCAAAGCGGCAAAAGCAACTCCGCTGGATCGCATCTTTAGTCTCCGTTCATCCTTCGTATTGCTTTATCGCAGGCCACCGGGGGATGTCACGCGCCCTTTTCCTTCCGCTTCTTGTCGTCGGCAAAAAGCACAAGGCCGATAGCCCCGGCGAAAATGAACACATCCGCCACATTGAACACAAATGGGTTGTTGATACCGCAGCATGACATGTTCAGAAAATCGAGCACGTAGCCGTAGTACAGACGGTCGATGACATTACCTAAGGCACCGCCAATCAACAGGCCCGCGGCGATCCGGGGCAAAAGTGGTTGCGGGCTGCGCCAAAGCCATACGAGAACACCCACGCAAATTGCGATCGCCAGCCCAATCAGAACCCAGGCGTTCAACTGTCCATCCAGCAGGCCGAAGTTGATGCCCCGGTTTTCGCCGTAGCGAAAGTTGAGGATCGGAGGCAAAACATCGATGCTGCGGACGCGCCAGAGCTCCATACCGTGGATGACGACCCACTTGCTGATCTGGTCGATCAGTATCGCGGCGACGGATGCAATGAGGATTGCGCGCATTTCAGTGCCGGAAATGCCGCATGCCGGTAAAGACCATGGCCAAGCCTGCCTCGTCGGCGGCGGCAATCACCTCTTCGTCGCGCATCGAACCGCCGGGCTGGATCACTGCGGTCGCGCCCGCCTCTGCCGCCGTCAGCAAACCGTCCGCGAAGGGAAAGAACGCATCCGAGGCCACGACAGAACCCTTCGCCGGTGAGTCGGGCAGCCCCAACCCATCGGCAATGTCCTGCGCCTTGCGTGCGGCGATACGGCAACTGTCGACACGACTCATCTGACCTGCGCCGATGCCAACGGTTCGACGGCGCTTGGCATACACGATCGCGTTCGATTTGACGTGCTTGGCCACCGTCCATGCAAAGAGCATATCCGCAAGCTCCTGCTCGGTCGGTGCCCTCTTGGTTACCACCTTCAGATCATGTCCTGTCTTGCGTCCGTTGTCCTTGTCCTGAACAAGCATCCCGCCGCTGACCTGCCGGAACATCAAGCCGGGCGCGGCCGGGTCGGCAAGGCTACCGGTCGTCAGCAGGCGCAGGTTCTTCTTGGCGGCAAAGACCGCCTTGGCCTCGTCCGTCGCAGCCGGCGCGATTACGACCTCGGTAAAGATGGCGGCGATCTCCTCGGCGGTCGCTCCGTCTAGCGTTGTGTTGAGCGCAACGATCCCACCAAAGGCCGAGGTCTGATCGCATACGAAAGCGTTGGCGTAAGCTTCTTGCGCAGTATCGCCCCGCGCTACGCCACAGGGGTTCGCATGTTTGATTATCGCGCAGGCCGCACCATCCGCCGGGTCGAATTCGCTGACCAGTTCAAACGCCGCATCCGTGTCGTTGATGTTATTGTAGCTCAGTTCCTTGCCCTGATGCTGGACCGCCGTCGCCACGCCAGGCCGCGCGGAGCCATCCCGATAGAACGCCGCAGCCTGATGCGGGTTTTCGCCATATCGCAAGGATTGGGCAAGCGTTCCTGCAAAAGTTCTGCGCCGCGGCGTTCCCTCAATCCGATTGGCAAGCCATGTGTTGACCGCCGTGTCATAGGCCGCAGTCCGGGAAAAAGCGGTCAGGGCCAGGTTCTGTCGGAACGCATAGGTCGTTTGACCATCATGCTCAGCCAGTTCGGATAGAAACGGATCGTAGTCCGCGACGTCCACGATCACGTTCACAAAGGCATGGTTCTTGGCCGCTGACCGGATCATTGCGGGGCCACCGATATCAATATTTTCAATTGCTTCAGCGTAGCCTGCCCCTTTGCCGATCGTTTGTTCGAACGGATAAAGATTCACCACCAGCAGGTCGATACCGTCAATACCGTGGCTTTCCATCGCCGCCTGATGATCCGCATTGTCGCGTAGGGCCAGTAGGCCACCGTGAACTACTGGGTGCAGCGTCTTGACCCGGCCATCCATCATCTCAGGGAACCCGGTTGCACTCGCAACGTCGGTGACAGTCAGACCGGCATCGCGCAATGCCGCCGCAGTCCCACCCGTACTCAGTAACTCGACATCCTGATCCGCAAGCGCCCACGAAAACTCCACCAGGCCGGTCTTATCAGAAACAGAAATAAGGGCGCGGCGTACGGGGCTTTTGTCCGGCATGATTAACCTTTCGCTCGGCAGTCAGGGCGCGGCCGGTTCATCCCGCCGCAGGTCGCGCACGCCAATCGCAGTTTCTTGCGCCTTGGACAAGGTCCACCGCACGCGTGTCGAATAATCCGCCGCCTTGCCACTCAGAACGATCTGCAATGCACCCCGAGGTTTGAGCCGCCCGGTCTCTAGATAGACGCTGCTTTCAAGGCTGAGTTTCTGATTGCCGTCATGCCGAAAAATCCAGATCTCGCCGCTTTTGAGAGCGATTGAAACGGCCGTCCCGCCAAGGTCCAGCGCTGCATCGACCTCGGGATGCAGATGAAAGCGGATATCGAAATTAATACCGCCGGTTCGCGCCTGCACAATCGCCTTTTCTAACCGCGATTTCGAAGGCTCGTCGATTGCCAACAACATATCCTCGCCCGAGATCCCACGCCCGTCGAACGTCAGCTCAAGGATGCGAACATGGGTCAGCCCGTGTGACTTGAGATAGCCATCGTGACCACCCTGAAAGCGAATGCCGTCCGGCGCCTGGCTGATTTCGATCGGCACGTGCGTTGGCCCGCCCGTCAGATGTTCGAGCCCCGTCTTCTTGTCGGGGTCACCCAGTCTGGCGCTGGAGTATCCATCGACGGTCAGTGTCGAATGCGATGGTGTCGCCCGACCGGCGCGGCGCCATTCTGGCCCAAAGGAAACACCGGATCCGCAGTTGACGATCAGCGGACGACGACCGGATGTCAGCTCCATCGCAAGCGTCGAAGCATGGGCCGCCCAACTGAACCGTCCTTTTGGAGGAAGCGACGCATCGACGATGACACTCGTGCGTCCCGTACTGAGCCGGGCGTAGCCCATCGCCAGACCGTCAGCCTGCCGTTTCTTGACTCCGGAGGCCGCGAGCGCATGATCCAACCAGCCCTCGGCCCCACGGCCACCGCCATGAAACCGAGCGAGACCACCATCAGCATGTCTCAGCGTCCGCAGCGTCGGGGCAATGCGCTCAATGGCCTCCAGGTGCTGCGACGGTACCGACCGCCCGGCATCCGTTATCGATGCTGCGGCCCAGGTGAGCTGGGTAAAGACGTCCAACAGCTCTTCAGGATTGCGTGTTTGTATCCCACCTTGATCGTCGATTTGACCCGCGCATTCACGATCCAACGCTTTCGATGCCGGCAGGGCGATTTCGTCAAGCTCCTTGAGTGACAGGCAGGCATAAACCAGACCGCAAAGGGCTTCGAACCGCTCCGGACCGGGTAGGGCAGCATGCCATCTCCGCGACAGGAACTGTGTCTGCTGCCCGATGGAGCGAAAGAACGTGTCAACCTGTTGCTGGTCCTGGCCACGCATTAACAACTGTCCGTGATTGATCCAGCGGATCAGCCGACGGCCGGTGAGGTGCGGGACCCAGCCCGGCCCGCGCCCGTTCCCGTAGCGTCTAAGCCAGTCCCAAACCCAGGATCGAGCGGCGTTCTGACTGGCCAGGTCACCGACTGCAGCCAAATCATCAAGCCATGCAAAACCGTGCAGCTGCGCCAGGAATTCCCGGTCGGGCGGCGTGATGTCCCAGGGGCTGACGCCTTCGGCCTCGACCAGAAAACCCGCGAACTGAAACTTGCCCGCGACCAGCTGGCGACCGCGCCCGAAACTGCCGATCGTCCGCGGTTCTGGCGGAGCAACAAAGCCGGTCTCGACGGCCGATCGCGTTACACGCCGCGCGTGCCATCGGTTCAGGAACCGCGCTTTCCTTTCCGCAATGCTGCCGGGATGGGACATATGCTCTGCCTTTACGCTTATGGCGCGCTTCGCGGCACCATAGCGTTCGGAATTTGGCAAGTCACGAATTTCAGGCGGCTTTGCGCAGCAGGCAGATATAGAAACCGTCCATGCCACCCGCCTCTGGCCAGTAATCAGGGCGTAGTCGCAAGCCACCCTCAGCGCTGATCCATTCGGCCTTGATACCCTCGCCTTCGAGCGCCTTGCTGTCGACTCTCATGTCTGAATGCCGCTTTAGCGCTTCCTCGACCTGAACCTCACCCTCGTCGGGCAACAGCGAGCAGGTGCAAAAAACCATGCGACCGCCAGGCTTGAGAAGCGACCAGGCATGGTCAATCAGCCGGGCTTGCAGGTCCATCAACACACCGAAATCTGATCCGTCCTTGGCAAAAGGCAGGTCCGGGTGCCGCCGGATCGTGCCGGTGGCCGAGCAGGGTGCGTCAAGGATGATCGCGTCGTATTGCCCGGCTACATCGAACGCATCAGCGACGTTCAACTCGGCCGCCAAACCGGTTCGACCCAGATTTTCAGCCACCTTTTTCATGCGCGTGCCCGAGATGTCGACCGCCGTCACCCGCGCACCAGCAGCTGCAGCCTGCAGAGTCTTTCCGCCGGGCGCAGCACAAAGATCAAGCACGGTTTCGCCTTCAAGCGGCGCAAGGACCTGCACGGGGATGGCCGCAGCGGCGTCCTGAACCCACCACTGGCCTTCGGAAAACCCTGGAAGCGCCGAGATTTGCCCGGGACCCGTCAGGCGCACAGAACCGGTTGGCACAAGCGAACCGCCAACCGCATCTGCGACTTGAGCAGGCTCAGTTCGCGCCGAGAGGTCTAGTGGTGCGCCAGCGAACTGGGCCGCCTCCATCGCTGCAACTTCGGATGCTCCCCAAGCCTCGACCAACGGCCCGCGCAACCATTTTGGCAAGCGCGGCACCCGTAAACTGTCCCACGCTGGCTGCCCGTCAGCTGCAATCTTTCGAAGGACGGCGTTCGTCAGCCCCTTCAAGTGACCATAGCGCCGGTGCTGGGACACAATCGAAACCAACGCGTTGACGACGCCATGCGCGGCCCCGCCCGCACACAATTCGACTGTCCCCAAACGCAAAACATTCTGAACCGTCAGCGGCGGCTTCTTGCGAAGGTGCTTGGCCAGCAGCCGATCCGCACGCTCAAGCCCGCGCAACGTCTCGGTGGCCAGCCGTTGGGCGCGTGCACGGTCATCCAGTGCCAGTCGCTCAAGAGCGCCGGAACCAATCAACTCGGACAACAGACGTCCCTCGCCCATCACCTGATCCAATAGATAAACGGCGCTGCGCCGCGCCGCGAGAGCATCACTCATTCTGCCGCCTTGCCTTGCTGGGGAGAGAAAGGGCTGTATATCAATGGTCACGCCGACGAGGAAGACCCAATGACCGATGACCAGAAAGACCTGCCGCCCGCCGCGCAACGCGCCCTTGCCGAGGCCGAAGAGCGGAGAAAAATGGCGAAGGCGATGGACTTGCCTACCGAATTGGGCGGTCGCGACGGTCCTGAACCGGTTCGGTACGGAGATTGGGAAAAAAAGGGTCTGGCGGTCGACTTCTGACTATTTCAGGCGAAAGTCTGCAAACTGCCCAGCACCCTGATCGGACGTGAATCGGATCTGGTTGCCGTTCGCCCGAACCTCCTGGCAATTGTACCCAAGCGCATCACCGCCCCAATACAGATCGCGACAGAAGTATCCGTTTTGCCATGTCCATGTACCGGTGACGTCCCAGCGGACACCACGCCCCTTGATCTGCCCGTCGTCGGTAACCTCCAGGCGAACGAAAGGTCGCGACAACGTCTTGCCCTTGACCAGATCCATGAACACGGACTGCTGATCAACCTTGTACAGATCGGCCGGTGCCGCGGTCCCGCCCAAAGCAAATAAAGCGACAAACCCCAAAACCTGTGCGCGCATGATAGCCTCGTCTCATCCCAGTTGAATTGCTTACGGGATAAGCCGCGATTCGGTTCAATAATTCCTTCAGTCCCGCAGGCCGAGCACGTCCATCATGTCGTAGTGACCCGGTGCTTGACCCAAACCCCAAAGGGCCGCCTTAACGGCGCCGCGGGCAAAGATGCCCCGATCCGTGGCGACATGGCGAAGCATGACGCGCTCGCCCGAGCCTGCAAAAAGCACATCGTGCTCGCCGACAATATCGCCGCCCCGGATGGCGGAGAAACCGATTGAGCCGTGCGCGCGCGCGCCGGTTATTCCATCCCGGCCGCTTTCCCGAACGGCATTGAGGTCCACGTTACGCCCTTCTGCGGCCGCTTGCCCCAGCATCAGCGCCGTTCCAGACGGCGCATCGACCTTGTGATGGTGATGGGCCTCGATGATTTCGATGTCAAAATCCTCATCAAGGGCTGCCGCGACACGTCGGGTCAAGCCCACCAGCAGGTTAACGCCAAGGCTCATATTTCCAGCCCTGACAATGACGGCATGGCGCGCCGCCGGTTCGAGGCCGGCGATCTGTTCGTCGTTAAAGCCGGTCGTGCCGATGACATGAACCGCGCGAGCCTGGGCCGCGATCTCACTCAGCGCCAGTGTTGCGGTCGGTGTGGTAAAATCTATGACGATCTTTGCCTGTGCCATGGCCTCAACCGGATCATCCTGAACGACTGCCCCCAATTCCGGGCCGCCCATGGCCAGACCCAAGTCCTGTCCGATCCAATCATGCCCCGACCGCTCAAGCGCACCGATCAGATCGACGGCATCCGACTTGCCGATGGTTTCGACCAACATCTGGCCCATGCGCCCAGACACCCCGGCAATCACCGCACCCGGCTTATTCGACATTACATTTCTCCTTCATCGCCCTGCCGTAAACTTTTTCGCCCGCTTGGCAAAGAGGAGGGGCGGGTTTAGATGGGGGAGATGGGCAAGAACAAGTTTCATGACGGGCCGGGCCCCTCGCAGCGGCAACTACGTGTTGGCGAACTGATCCGTCGCACCCTCGCGGATGTTTTGGCGCGGGGCGATATCCACGACCCCGACCTCAATCGCATGTCTGTCACTGTCGGTGAGGTGCGAACGTCTCCGGATCTCAAGATTGCCACCGCATATGTTTTGCCGTTGGGGGGCGCGGGTAAAGAAGACATCCTTGAGCTGCTGGCACGCAACAAGAGTGAACTGCGCCGGGTCGTTGCGAAAAAGCTTGCGCTGAAATTCGCACCGGATCTGAGGTTCCAACTCGACGAAACGTTTGACCGCATGGACGACACGCGCCGGATGTTATCCCAAGACGCCGTGCGTCGCGACACCCAGGAATGATGTTCAGGCTCGCAGTGTCAGCGCTCTTGTCGCTCGTCGCGTCGGCCGTGTCTGCGGTCGAGTGCGAGAATGTATCCTTCGAAAACAATCGCTATACAATCTGCGAAGTCGACCCGCAGACCGAAGATCTGCGCCTCTTTCTGGATGACGAAACCGGCAATCCCTACGGCCAATTCTCGCGCCTCGATTCGAAACTGAATGCACGGGCGCTGACCCTCGAATTCGCGATGAACGCGGGGATGTATCATCCCGACCGGTCGCCTGTGGGGTACTATAAAGAAGGCGAGGAGACCCGGCGCGGACTAATAACGAGCGCCAGCGCAGGAAACTTCGGATTGCTCCCAAACGGTGTCTTTTGCATAGCTGAGGGGCGGGCGGAAGTCTTCGAGACTTTGCTGTTCGAAGCATTGCGGCCGTCATGCCGCTTTGCCTCCCAATCCGGACCGATGCTTGTCATCGATGGCGCTCTCCACCCCCGCTTTCTGCGTGACAGTACTTCGCGGTATCTGCGCAACGGCGTCGGAACCAGCAGCGATGGCAGTCGCGTGGTCTTCGCTATCTCGAACAACCCGGTTACGTTCTACCAGTTCGGGCGGCTTTTTCAGTCAGCGCTTTCTCTTCCAAACGCGCTTTATTTTGACGGCAACGTGTCCCGCCTTCACGCCCCGAAGCTGGGGCGCAGCGATATCGGTCGCGCCATGGGCCCGATTGTCGGCGTTGTGGGCCGGCAGTAGGCGCGTCGCCGATTGACAGCGGGTTCCGGTCGATGCTAACCGCCGGTCCTTCCTCGAATTCCGACAAGGCATAAGCATGGGTCGCGCACGCAAAGGCAGAGATATCTCAGGCTGGATCGTCATCGACAAACCTGCCGGTCTGACTTCGACGGCAGTGGTGAACAAGGTCCGTTGGGCTTTCGATGCAAAGAAAGCGGGCCATGCCGGAACGTTGGATCCTGCGGCAACAGGGGTCCTCGCAATAGCCCTGGGCGAAGCGACCAAGACAATTCCCTACGTCACGGATGCTCTGAAATGCTATGCCTTTACGGTTCGATTGGGGCGGGCCACCAACACCGATGATGCGGAAGGCGAAGTTATCGCAGAAAGCCAGCTGCGCCCGACCGATGACGACATCAAAGCGGCCCTTGGTCAATTCATCGGAGATATCATGCAAGTTCCGCCGAAGTTTTCAGCCGTGAAGATTGACGGTCAGCGCGCCTACAAGATGGCGCGGGACGGCGAAGACGTCAAAATAGAAGCCCGTCGGCTCTGGGTGGAGGAGCTGGTCATGACCGACCGGCCAGACGCCGATCATGCTGTGCTTGAAATGACCTGTGGCAAGGGGGGCTATGTGCGCTCCATCGCGCGCGATCTGGGTCAAACGCTGGGATGCTTTGGACACGTATTGTCTCTCAGGCGGCTGTGGTCGGGTCCGTTCGACGTGGAAAATGGTCATAGCCTCGATCAGATCGAACAATTGGCGCGCAGTCCGGAGTTGGACGCCTTGCTCGCGCCGATGGAGGTGGGTCTGGCGGATTTGCCGGAGCTGCGGACAACCGCCGAAGGGGCGGCCCGCCTGCGCAACGGAAACCCGGGCATAGTTATGGCCAGCGACGTCGAATACGGCGACGAATGCTGGGCATCGCTTGACGGTAAGGCCGTGGCAATCGGGCGCTATAAGACAGGGACGCTCCATCCCAGCCGCGTGATCCAACGCCCGTGATCACTAGAACCCATATAAAGGGGGATGCGCCCTCGACCGCAGTGTACTCCGACTGCGAACGCTATAGGTATAGCCTGACGCGTATCTGGGACCCGTCCGGCAAGCGCGTGAACTTCGTCATGTTGAACCCATCAACAGCGACGGAGGTACAGAATGATCCCACCGTCGAACGCTGCGAAAGACGGGCACGGGCGCTAGGATTTGGCAGCTTTGCCGTAACCAACATATTTGCTTGGCGAGAAACCGATCCACGCCTAATGCGCAAAGCAACCGACCCTGTCGGCCCGGAAAACGACGCCGCGATATTGGAGCGGGCGAATTGGGCGGATACGGTCATCGCGGCGTGGGGCACGCACGGGGCGCATCAAGATCGCGGGCCAGTCGTCGAGAACCTGCTAAGGCAGAATGCACATGGCCTCTGCCACCTTGGGCTGTCGAAGGCTGGGCACCCAAAGCATCCCTTGTACCTTCCCTACAGCCAGCCAGCGTTGCCATGGTAACCGCATATTAACCAACCTTCTGAAAAGGCTTTGAAATTCCTGTCAAGCTCGCGTCATATGCCCGCGGGCAGCTATAAAATCGCGCAGTAAGGATTTCGTCATGCTCCTCTTGGCAGGCCTCTTGGGCATGGTGGCCGTCGGTACGGTCGCGATGGTCGACTTTACGGCAACCGAACCGGAAGAAGAAACAGCTGACATTAACATGTCGGATGGTGGCCGGATCATTTCGGGCACCGATGCACCAGACCAGCTGCTTGGGGGTGGTGGTGACGATCAGATCGGCGGCTATGATGGCGACGATACGATCTCCGGTGGGGCCGGCGACGATGACATCCATGGTATGGTCGGTGACGACACGCTGATCGGTGACGAAGGCGAAGACACCCTGCACGGCGATGGCGGGAGCGACTCGCTGATTGGCGGTGACGACGACGACCAACTCTTTGGGCACAACGCCGCAGACCAGATGTGGGGCGGTGACGGCGACGACGCCATGCAAGGTTCGGCCGGTGACGATCAACTCAGCGGCGAAGGCGGTGACGACGCCGTGCAAGGCGGCCTCGACAATGATACGCTGATCGGCGGGCGCGGGTCCGATAGCCTCTTTGGTGGCTGGGGTGACGATGCACTTTTTGGTGTCGAAGATGATCCATCAACCGCAGAATTCGACGACATCGATGAACAGGATTTCCTAAACGGTGGAGGCGGCGACGATCGGATTACGGCCGGGAGCCGCGACGTCGTAACTGCGGGCGAAGGCAAAGACACAATTGTGGTCGGAGATTGGATCACGGATGGGTCGCCCGCGTCTATTGTCGACTTTGAGACCGATAAGGACCAATTGATGGTCGTCTTCGATGAGATCGGCGACGAGGAACCGGAGCTCATTCTCGAACAATCCGACGTCGAAGACGACGTCATGAATGTCTTGATGGATGGCAATCTGATCGCCAAGATTTCGCCCGGATCAGCCGTCGAGCCCGAAGACGTATCGCTCGTTAGCCTGGCAACTGCCAAGTCAATGGGGCTGATGTCTTAATAGCTGCAAACACTCAAAAAGCCTTTGCTATTCCGAATTTTTCCGATTATGACCGCGCATCTTGGCGCCGTTGGCGCTTTCTCCATGGGCCTGTGCTGGACGACATCCCGGCCTGCGCCATCCACCCAATGCTGTAAAGGAGCCCCCGATGTCGATTACTGCTGAAGACAAAGCACGCGTGATGAAAGAATTCGGAACCAAAGAAGGCGATACCGGTTCGCCTGAGGTTCAAGTGGCCATCCTGTCGTCACGGATCGCGACGCTGACAGAGCATTTCAAAACGCACAAGAAGGACAACCACGGCCGCCGCGGTCTTCTGAAGATGGTTGCGCACCGCCGCAAGCTTCTGGACTACCTCAAGGCCAAAGACGAAGGGCGGTATCAATCGCTTATCGAAAGGCTGGGGCTGCGCCGTTAGGGCAAGCGCCATCAGTTGGCCATGCAGGAAACCGTGCTGTCACAGCGCGGTTTTTTCGTTTCCGACACTGCTCGAACTTCTCAGGCCGATGGCAACCCAGCTAGCCCAGGCCGGCTCGAAACGGAAACGGAATTGCCGGACGGATCCTTGGTATTCGCAAACTGATAGCCGGCGGCGGTATGAATTGACCCAAATTCCAGCCCTTTGGCACGTGCCGCATCGCGGAAGGCCTGAACATCTTCGACCGCGAAAACCAGTTTGGTCTGCGCCTGCCCGGCGCGCTGACCTGCAGGGGCCGGATGTAGCAAAAGCGGGACGCCACCCTGCGGCGGCCGCAGCTCAACAATACGATCACCCTCTTCGCGCTGAACTGAAAAGCCGAAATGAAGCGTATAGAACGCGATCATGTCGTCCATCCGTTTCGTGTAGAGTATCAACGCACCCAACGCTGCCATCACTCAGCTCCAGAAGAAATGGCCCCGGACCGTCTGATCCGGGGCCATGTTCTTAAGATCGTGAGGTCGAGTTTATTCCTCGACCTCTTCTTTTTCTTTTTTGGCTTCTTCACCGGTCTCTTGATCGACGACCTTCATTGAAAGGCGAACCTTGCCCCGGTCATCGAAACCAAGCAGCTTGACCCAGACTTCCTGACCCTCTTTCAGAACATCCGAAGGGTGGTTCAAACGGCGATTTTCGATCTGCGACACATGGACGAGGCCATCGCGCTTGCCAAAGAAGTTCACAAAGGCACCAAAGTCCACGATCTTGACGACCGTACCCTTGTAGATTTTGCCCTCTTCCGGCTCCGCGACGATCGAATAGATCATGTCGTACGCCTTCTTGATGGCTTCGCCGTCAGCAGAGGCGATCTTGATGACACCATCGTCGTTGATGTCGACCTTGGCGCCCGACGTCTCCACGATCTCGCGGATGACCTTGCCGCCTGAGCCAATAACTTCACGGATCTTGTCGGTCGGTACAGTCATGGTTTCGATGCGTGGTGCGTGGACACTGAACTCGTTCGCACCTGTCAGGGCTTTGGCCATTTCACCAAGGATGTGCATCCGGCCATCCTTGGCCTGGGCCAGCGCGTTCTTCATGATTTCTGGCGTGATGCCCGCAACCTTGATGTCCATTTGCAGCGACGTGATGCCGTTCTCGGTTCCGGCAACCTTGAAATCCATGTCACCAAGGTGGTCTTCGTCGCCCAGAATATCTGTCAGGATCGCGTAAGAATCGTCGTCTTCAAGGATCAGCCCCATTGCGACACCGGCAACCGCCGACTTCAGCGGCACGCCCGCATCCATCATAGACAATGAGCCACCACAGACGGATGCCATCGAAGACGAGCCATTCGACTCGGTGATCTCTGAAACCACCCGGATCGTGTAGGGGAAATCAGTCTGGCTGGGCAGAACGGCCTGCAACGCGCGCCACGCCAACTTGCCGTGTCCAATCTCACGACGACCGGGCGACCCAACACGACCGACTTCGCCAACCGAATAGGGCGGGAAGTTGTAGTGCAGTAGGAAGTTCGATTTGAAGTTGCCGTGCAACGCGTCGATGAACTGTTCATCATCGCCGGTGCCCAGGGTCGTCACGACGAGGCCTTGGGTCTCACCGCGTGTGAACAGCGCCGAACCATGGGTGCGCGGCAACAGACCGGTCTCACATACGATATCGCGCACTTCGTCGGTCTTGCGGCCGTCGATCCGCTTACCAGTCTTGACCACATCACCGCGCAAAATGCCTGCTTCGAGCTTTTTTAAGGCCGATCCCAGATTTGCATCCTCTTGCTGCTCTTCGGTGAGAGCCGCGACGATGGCCTCACGCGCGGCGGCAACTGCGGCAGTCCGCTCTTGCTTGTCCGTTATGGCGAAGGCGGCCCGCATCTGCTCTTCGCCGGCAGCTTTCACTGCCTCGAACAGATCGCTATAGTCCGGCGCGGTAAATTCGAACGGCTCGTTCGCGGCTTCTTCGGCCAGATCGATAATCAGATCGATGACCGGCTGGATTTGCTCGTGCGCAAATACTACTGCACCCAGCATCTCCTCCTCGGTCAGCTCATAAGCCTCGGACTCGACCATCATCACCGCCTCTTTTGTACCGGCGACCACCAGGTCGAGACGTTGTTCAGGATCAAGACGAATATCCTGCATGTCGTCGACGGTGGGATTCAGGACATATTCACCGTCAACGAAGCCGACACGACAGCCCGCAATCGGACCCATGAAGGGCGCACCGGAGATGGTCAGCGCCGCCGATGCCGCTATCATCGCAACGACATCCGGATCGTTCACAAGATCATGAGACAGAACAGTGCACATCACTAGCACTTCGTTTTTGAAACCCGGTACAAAGAGTGGCCGGATCGGGCGGTCGATCAGGCGCGCAGTCAGCGTTTCCTTTTCGGTCGGGCGTGCTTCGCGCTTGAAAAAGCCACCAGGCACCTTACCGGCGGCATAGTATTTCTCTTGGTAGTGAACCGTTAGGGGAAAGAAATCCTGACCCGGCTTGACGGCTCTGGCAAAGGTGACGTTTGCCATGACGCTGGTTTCGCCCAGCGTTGCGATCACGGACCCGTCCGCTTGACGGGCCACTTTTCCAGTTTCCAGTGTGAGCGTTTCCTCGCCCCACTGCATCGATTTGGTTGTTACGTTGAACATCATCGTATCCTATCTGGGCATCATCGGCCTTCCGACTGCCCGATTGCATAGGGGGCGCATTCCCCCTGACCCCGGTATCTTCTTTGGCGGGCGCTGGAGTCTGGGCGCCGTGCTTTCAGATTGGGCGGCCATATACGGTTTCACAGCCAATTGAAACCTTCAAACGCGCGCTGTGTAACCACCCCAAGAGCGGGTCAGGCCCAACAGGCTCCGCGACGTCAACGCTTGGTTTACATAAAAAATCGCTGACTTACCTGAAATTGCCGTTAACCTTCCCGGCTAAGAACACTGGGAGGACAAAAACATGAAAAAAACCGCTTTAGCGGCTAGTTTGCTTGTCGGATTGACGGGCATAGCAAGTGCGGCGCCGGTTGAGCCTTTTACCGGTCTCGTGGTTTTCGGGGACAGTTTATCAGATGACGGAAAGGCCGGGAGTTTGGCGCCGCCCAGCTTTGGCGGCCGTTGGAGCAATGGCCCCGTCTGGGCCGAATACCTTGCCAACAGCTTCAGAGCGGTTGGCGCGGCTTCGGGCAATTATGCGATCGGCGGCGCGACTGCAGGCGACGTGAACACCACTGCCTATCCACCTTCAGCGCAGCCATTGGCGACGTTCGATGGGCAGGTCGGCGCTTTTTCGGCGTCGGGCCTTTCGAACTTTCTCGGCGACAACCCGTTAGTAACGGTTCTTTTTGGCGCTAACGACGTTTTCCAGAACCTGGGCGCGCCCGGTTTTGATCCGGTCGACGTGGCCAACGATGTGGCCGACGGCATCCGGGCCGTGTCTCAGCTTGGCGGCAAATTCGACGATTTCCTACTGATCAACCTCCCTGACCTCACTCTCACCCCGGCCTTTGGTGAAGCCGCGCGGCTCGCCGCCGAGGCAACCGGTGACCCCTTCGTGATCGGCACACAAGCTGCGATTTCAGCGGCTGCACAGCAGGCAACCATCGATTTTAACAATCAATTGGCGATCCTCGCGAATGACCTGCGGACAATCGACGGGTTGAACATTATCGAATTCGATCAGGATGCGTATCTGCGTGATGTTATTGCTGATCCGTCGCCTTTGGGCATCACGGATACGATCTTTCCTTGCTCGCTGTCGCTGGGCTCCTTTGATCCGACAGCCAATTGCGCGGTCTTGCCGGACGGATCCATTGATCCGACCCTAGCGAATACCAAGGTTTTCGTAGACAGCGTGCACCCGACAGCACCGGTTCACGAATACTTCGCCGCAAGCATAAGCGCGGCCTTGGGCGATGCCCTGCCAACGCCAACAACCGTGCCGGTACCTGCTGGGTTGCCGCTTTTGCTCGCCGGGCTGCTTTCTTTCGCCTGGCTACGCCGGACTCAAGCCGCCTGATCGAAACGGGCTGGTAAGTCACTAAGCGCCTGCGCGCGGTCAATGGCCGCGCGCAGATCGACATCGATGCTTTGCACCAGTTGTTCAAAGCTCTCGATTTCAAAGAACACAGGTTGCAGGATATCGATCCGGTAAGGCGTGCGTAGGATCGTCATAAGATCAAAGCGCTGCACTTCCGGCTTGCCAGAAAGTGCCCAGTCAAGCTCTTCAGGGCTTGAGATGATGCCCGCGCCAAACGCTTTCAGCTTACCATTCTCACGGATCAAACCAAATTCGACAGTGAACCAGAACAGCCGGAACAGATGGGCCGAGTAGTCATCGCCCAGATCAAGCGCCACACGCCCAAACCGTTCCATGAACCGGCAAAACGCATCGTCGGTGAGCATGGGGCAGTGACCAAAGCATTCGTGAAAGATGTCGGGTTCCTTGATGTAATCGAAATGCTCACGTTTGCGGATGAACGTTGCGACCGGAAAGCGTCTTTCGCTCAGGAGGGTGGAAAACTCATCTTGCGGGATGAGCGCATCCACCGCCTTGACACCCGCGCCCGTGATCGCCGCTAGGTGTGCATCGATATCGACAACCTGCGGAATAGCGTCCCGGCTCATGCCAAGTTTATCAAGCCCGCTGAGGAATGCATGGCAGGCGCTATCCGGAAGGCGCGCCATCTGCCTGTCATAAAGATCGCGCCAAACATCAGTTTCCGCCGACGAATATTCAAAGCGGCCGTCCGGGCCCGCGATTTTGGAAACATAGTCAGTGCTCAGTGGCATGGCGCAATCCTCCTGACATTTAGATTAACGGCCCCGTGGCGAGATTGATTTCCAAATCGCGCCGCGCCATGCAATAGATGGTCAGGATTTTTCACTATTGGGGCTATTATGAAATTTTCTGGTACGGAAAAGACTATACTCCGAGAGGTTCAGCGCGATAGCAGCCTCTCTTTGGGAGAGATTTCTAACCGAACTGGAATCGCCCAAAGCACCCTTTGGCGCAAGCTAAACGATCTCGAGAAGTGTGGGGTGATAAGAGGGCGCGTCGCGTTACTGGATCCGGGAAAGGTCGGCTGTAAGCTTACGGTACTGGCGTTCATTTCACTGACCGATCATTCCGAGGATACCGTCGCGGGCTTTGCCCACTTGATCGAAGGGCATCCCGAAATCGTCGAGTGTTTTGCCACCTCTGGCCAGGCAGACTATCACCTGAAGATGCGGGTCGCCGACGTAGAGGCTTACGAACGCTTTATGACTCAAACCTTGCTGCGCAGCCCGTTTGTTCGCGAGCTTCACAGCTCGTTTGTTTTGAAAGAGTTGAAGTCGACGACCGAATTGCCCTTGTGACTGTTAAGGTTTAAGCAGCGGTGCTGCCCTATCGAACGGAAGCCCGACCATGAGATGCCCCTTCGTATGACCGTCAGCGTCCTTTGCATGAAGTGGGGCACACTTTATGGCCCCGAATACGTGAACAACCTGCGGCGGGGGGTGGCGCGGCATCTTTCATTGACCCATCGGTTCATTTGCTTCACGGACGATCGAACCGGTCTGGACCCGGAAATTGAAGTGTTTCCCTTGCCCGAACTCGGCTTGCCGGACGGGCAGACCGATACGCGGTGGCGAAAGTTGGGGCTTTTTTCGAACGACCTGTTCGGGTTGGAAGGCAAGGCCCTGTTCCTCGACCTCGACTTGGTGATCGTGGGCGGCCTTGATACGTTTTTTGACTTCGGCGACGGCATCCGGATGATCCGTGACGATGATCTGTTCCGGGCCAAGCCGCTGCGGCGCATCAACGCCGATCGTGACGCGTTTCTTCACGCGGTCGGCAATTCGTCGGTCTTTGGATACGAGATTGGGGCGCACGCTTACATTCTTGATACATACCTATCGAACCCGGAAGCGGCGATGGAGCAATATGAGATCTCGCAGCAGTTCCAGAGTGCGAAGTTGATGGAACGCGGCGCCCTTAGCTATTGGCCATCAGAGTGGTGTGTCAGTTTCAAGAACCACTGTGTCCCGCGGCACTTTCGCAGTTTCTTTTCCGATCCCAGCCTTCCCAAAGGCGCGCGCATCGTCGTCTTTGCAGGCACGCCCAAGATGGACGAAGCGCTGCGGGGCCAAGGGGGCAAATGGTATCGAAGGATAGGACCGGCTCCTTGGCTGCAAGAGGCATGGCAGGGCGCCGTCGGGCCGTAATGGGTCGTCGCGCAGCCTTTCAGGACTGCGCGACGACTTAACTCACGACAATCAGGCCGGAGCCTTGGTTGTCCGAAGGTAAGGCAGCACGGTGGTGAATTCACCGAACTTTTCCTTCGCGTCGGCGTCGCTCACAGTTGCGGGGATAATCACGTCCTGGCCCACTTGCCAGTTGGCCGGAGTAGCGACACCTTTTGCCGAGGTCTGCAGGCCGTCCACCGCGCGAAGGACTTCCGCAAAGTTGCGGCCAACCGTCATTGGGTAGGTCATCGACAGCTTAAGCTGCTTGTCCGGCCCGATGATAAAGACAGAACGCACCGTAGCGCTGTCCGCTGGCGTGCGGCCGTCGGGCAGATAAGCCTCGGCCGGAAGCATGTCGAACGCCTTTGAGACGGCCAGACCATCATCGGCGATAATCGGGAAGTATGCCTCCGCGCCCCCAACCTTTTCAATGTCACCCTTCCACTTTTTGTGGTCGTCGACACCATCGACGCTGACGCCAATGACCTTGACGCCCCGCTTTTCCCACTCGTCTTTCAACTGTGAAACCGCCCCAAACTCGGTGGTGCAGACGGGGGTAAAGTCCTTCGGATGTGAAAACAGGATCGCCCAGCTATCCCCGATCCAGTCATGCAGGCTAAACGTGCCCTGATCGGTCTCGACCGTCAGGTCCGGTACTGTGTCGTTAATGCGCAGGCTCATGATTCCCTCCATCCTTCGCCGATGCCGTTAACCATATCTAAGACGACGCGCGACCTCTTGCACCCCCTCTTGCCCGGTGACACTCTTATCGCGTTGAGACGCATGCAATCGGGGAGCTCTGCCATGCTGGAACGTCGCCAATTCTACATCAACGGGCAGTGGGTCGATCCTATTGCCGGAACCGAACATCAGGTCATCGACCCGTCGACAGAAGAACCGTGCGCGATCATATCGTTGGGTGGAAAAGAAGATGCAGAGGCGGCGATCTCAGCTGCGAAAGCTGCGTTTCCCGGATGGATGACGACACCGACCGACGATCGTATTGCCCTCGTAGAAAAGCTGATCGATATCTACAAAACGCGGGGCGAGGACCTTGCGCAGGCGATGAGCACTGAGATGGGTGCGCCAATCGACATGGCCAGACAACAGCAGGTCGGCGCCGGGGTCTGGCATCTCAAGAACTTCGTCAAGGCAGCCAAGGCGTTCAGCTTCAACCAACCCCTCGGCGATCATGCCCCCGGCGATCGGATTATTTATGAGCCTGTCGGTGTATGCGCTCTGATCACACCGTGGAACTGGCCCATGAACCAGATCACCCTGAAGGTCGGCGCGGCCGCCATCGCGGGGTGCACCATGGTGCTGAAACCATCCGAGGAAAGCCCGCTCGACGCGCTAATCTTCGCCGAGATGATGGATGAGGCTGGCTTTCCGCCGGGTGTATTTAATCTCTTGAACGGTGACGGCGCGGGTGTCGGTACGGTTCTGAGCGGTCATCCGGATGTCGATATGGTCAGCTTTACGGGTTCCACCCGTGCCGGCACGCTGATTTCCAAGAACGCAGCCGACACCTTGAAAAGGGTGCATCTTGAGCTGGGTGGAAAGGGCGCCAACCTGATCTTTGACGATGCCGATGAAAAGGCGGTCAAGCGGGGCGTACTGCACATGATGAACAACACGGGCCAGTCCTGCAACGCCCCCAGCCGGATGCTGGTTCAACGCGGCGTCTATGACCAAGCAGTCGAGGAAGCGGCAGCCGTGGCAGCAAAGGTCTCGGTCGGCCCTGCAAGCGAGGAGGGGCGGCATATCGGCCCGGTGGTCAATGAGCGGCAGTGGGAAAAAATTCAGGGGCTGATCGAAAAGGGCATCGCCGAGGGCGCCCGACTGGTGGCTGGCGGACCCGGACGGCCCGAGGGACTCAATCGCGGGTACTACGTCCGTCCAACTGTCTTTGCCGACGTCAACAACGAGATGACCATCGCACGGGAAGAGATTTTTGGCCCGGTGCTGGCGATCATCCCGTTTGAAACCGAAGAAGAAGCTGTCGAGATCGCGAACGACACACCCTACGGCCTTACGAATTACGTGCAAACGCAGGATCACGACCGCGCCAATCGCCTAGCGACCCGGCTTCGGTCCGGCATGGTTGAGATGAACGGCACATCGCGCGCAGCGGGCTCGCCCTTTGGCGGAATGAAGCAGTCCGGCAACGGGCGTGAAGGTGGCGTTTGGGGTATCGAGGACTTTCTCGAGGTCAAAGCCGTCAGCGGTTGGGCGGCCGAATAGCCACGGCGTCTAGAACGGCACTTTGGCGCGGGCACGCAAGTCCGACCCGCCGCCCGGGTGCCGGATGCGCAATTCCTCTGAATGCAGCATGAGGCGCGGGAAGTCCCGTGCCTCGCCTTCAGCATAAAATGGGTCTCCGAGGATGGGGTGGCCGACGGCCCGCATATGGACCCGCAATTGGTGGCTCCGCCCGGTCTTCGGCATCAGGCGAACCCGCGTCGTATCGCCTTCATATCGCAGAACCCGCCAGTCTGTGATTGCGTGTTTCCCGTTTTCATGATCCACCATCTGCCTGGGTCGGTTGGGCCAATCGACGATCAATGGCAAGTCCACAGTACCGGTTTTGGGTTCTAGCTGCCCCCAGACCCGCGCCACATAGGTCTTCCTGACCCGCCGCTTCTCGAACTCCATCGATAAAAACCGCTGCGCATGCGGGGTCAGGGCAAAGACGATCACGCCCGACGTGTCACGATCCAACCGATGCACAAGAAGGGCGTGAGGGTAGACCGCTTGAACGCGGGTCATAAGGCAATCGGCAAGATGCTCGCCCTTGCCGGGCACGGATAGAAGACCTGCAGGTTTGTCGACCACGAGCGCTTCGCTATCTTCATGCAGAATGACCAGCGGGTCCTGCGGGGGATCGTAAGGGGTGTCCATAGGTCCGGGTGGCAAAACCAAGCTGGGTTTTCAACCCACCCTGTGAGAGGCTGCGGAAAATCCGGAGGCTCAGATGCACGAAACAATCACAAAAATGCAGCAGGTCGTAGCCGAGGGCGACGACAAGGCGATCGCACCGCTATTGGCGCCCGACGTCGAGTTCCGCCCACCGACATATTGGAAAACATGGACGGGGCGCGATGCAGTGGCGGCCGTTCTGGGCCATGTCGGTCAGGTGTTTACCGACTTTCGTTATCGCCGTGTAATGGGTGAAGGATTGGATTGGGCACTTGAATTTCAGTGCAAGGTCAACGGCCTCGACGCGGTCGGCGTCGATCTGATCACCCTGAATGAGGATGGCCTGATCGCCCAGTTCGAGGTCGTGATGCGTCCGCATAAAACTGTCGGCGCGTTACGGGAGGCGATGAATGCGCGGGTCATGACCGATGCCCGGTTCCTGAAATTCCAGCACGCCCTATCCTGACCCCTCGCGGGCCTAGGCGCGGGCCCTTTCCGACTTTGGGTCGTATAGCGGCTTGAGCGACGCGGTCGCGGCAACCCGTGTTCCCGCCACATCTATTTCGAAGCTTGAGGCAAGAACATCGGCTGCGCTCTCGCCAGCGCAGGGAACGTATCCAAGGCCGATCGCTGCACCCAGGTGATGACCATAGGCACCGGAACTGAGATATCCGACAATCTCGCCGTCCCGACAGATTGGTTCGTTGTGATAAAGCAGCAGTTCGGGATCTTTGAGCTGAAATTGCATCAGCCGACGCTCTAGCCCGGTCTCTTTCGTGCGGAGCACGGCATCCCGCCCGACAAAGTTGGACTTGTCGGTTTTGACCGCAAAACCCAAACCCGCTTCCAGAACGTGATCCTCGCAGGTGATGTCATGCCCGAAGTGGCGGAAGCCCTTTTCGATCCGGCAGGTATCCATCATGTGCATTCCGCAGAGCGTCAGGCCCAGATCCTGACCGGCGGCCGAGATGACCTCGAACGCATGCGCCGCCATATCGGAGGAAACATAGACCTCCCAGCCCAGTTCGCCCACATAGGTCACACGGTGCACCCGGGCGAGGCCCATACCCAACTCGATCTCTTGTGCGGTGCCAAACGGGTTCACATCGTTTGAGAAATCCGCTGGAGAGACGCGTTGCATCAGCTCGCGCGCCTTGGGCCCCATGATCGCCAGAACGCCCTCGCCCGCAGTCACGTCGGTGATGACGACCCGCCGGTCGCCTACATGCCGCTGCAACCACGTCTGATCGGCCAAGCGGGTGGCAGCAGGCGTGACGACGAGGTACGCGGTCTCGGAAAGCCGCGTGATCGTGACATCCGCCTCGATCCCGCCTCTGTTGTTCAGGAACTGGGAATAAACGATCTTGCCGACCGGCACATCATATTGCCCACCCGCAACACAGTTGAGGAAATCGCAGGCATCCCGCCCCTCGACCCGCAGCTTGCCGAACGAGGACATGTCGTACATGCCCACGCCCTCGCGGATCGCCTTATGTTCGTGCGCGACGTTCTCAAAGAAGTTCTGGCGTTTCCAGCTATAGCGGTACTCGGCCTCCTGCGACCCGCGCGCGAACCAGTTGGCGCGTTCCCAACCCGCCAGTTCGCCCATTACGCCGCCCCGATCCAGCAATTGCTGATGGAAAGGTGAGCGTCGGACGCCTCTGGCCGATACCTTCTGCCGGTATGGGAAATGGTCGGCGTAAAGCAGGCCCAGCGTTTCCTTGGATCGCTCGGCCAGATAGATGCGGTTGCCCTGGAACGGTTGCATCCGCGCGATATCTACGTCACCCAGATCGAAGGGGCGCGCGCCATCTTCCATCCATTGGGCCAGTGCCATGCCGGCCCCGCCCGCCGACTGAATTCCGATGGAGTTGAAGCCGCAAGCGACCCACACATTGTCCATCTCGGGCGCAAGACCCAGGTGATAGGCGTCATCTGGCGTAAAACTCTCGGGCCCGTTGAAGAAAGTGTGGATCCCAGCCTCGGCCAGCATGGGCATGCGGTTGACGGCCATTTCGAGGATTGGTTCGAAGTGATCGAAATCCTCGGGCAGTTGATCGAATTCGAAATCGTCCGGAATGCCTGTCAAAGCCCATGGCTTTGCATTGGGCTCGAAGGCACCCAGCATCATCTTGCCTGCATCTTCCTTGTAATAGGCGCATTCGTCCGGAACGCGCAGAACAGGAAGCTGCTGCAACCCGTTGATAGGCTCACTGACGATATAGAAATGCTCGCATGCCTGAAGCGGTACGTTCACGCCCAACATCTTACCCACTGACCGGCCCCACATACCGGCGCAGTTGACCACGTGATCGCAGGCAATCTCTCCCCCGCTCTCGTCCTCGGCCTGCCAGCTAACGGCAGCGATGCGGCGCCCGTCCCTGCACACGCCGGTGACCTTGACCCGCTCGCGGATGGTAGCGCCGCGTTGCCGCGCGCCCTTGGCTAGTGCGTGGGCGATATTGGCAGGATCTCCCTGCCCGTCCTTTCCGAGATAGACCCCGCCCAGAACGCCATCAATATTCAGGTGCTCATAGCGCGCCTTGATCTCATCCGGTCCGATCTCTTCGATATCGACACCGAAGGCACGCGCCATACCGGCCTGTCGGTGCAATTCTTCGAGCCGCTCGTCGGTCAGCGCCGCGGTGATCGAACCGACCCTCTTGAAACCTGTCGCCACGCCTGTCTCTTCCTCAAGGCTCCCGTAAAGCTCCTGACTGTACTTGGCGAGCTTGGTCATGTTCGCAGTCGCGCGCAGCTGGGCGATCAAGCCCGCGGCATGCCATGTTGTGCCGCTGGTCAGCGCCTTGCGCTCAAGGAGAACGACATCGGTCCATCCCAGTTTGGTCAGATGATAAGCGACCGAGCACCCAACAACGCCACCCCCAATGATGACAACCCGGGCCGAAGTAGGAAGATCAGGCATCGCGCCCCCTAAACGATAGCGTGGCCGGCCGCGCGCAGGCGGTTGGCAATTTCGGAGATGTGGGCAGGGCCGACTTCACAGCAGCCACCGATGATTGTGGCCCCGTGGTCCAGCCATTCCAGGGCATGGTCGGCATAAACCGCAGGACCCATGTCACGTCGGGCCTGCAGGCCCGCTGCGGTCGTGCCGCCAGCAAGAAACGCCTTGGTGATCTCTGTGAAACCGTTGCCGTAGGCACCCGTCGGGAGACCTGTTGCAGCCAGCAGATCAAGCGCGTCGCGCATCACTTCCGGGGCCGAGCAATTGGCAAGCGCGGCATCCGCTTCGCGAGCGACGCCCAACACGTCTGAGAGCGGCTCGCCCGAGCGCAGGGTTGTGCCGTCCTCATCATCGACCGTGAACGCAAGCCACACGGGGCGGTTGGTCTGACGCCCGGCCGCGAGGCAGGCACGCGCGGCATCGACCGAAGCAATGGTTTCGAAGATCAAGAGGTCAACACGCGGGGCGAGAATCTTTGCCACCTCGGCATAGAGATCGGTTGCGGTGGCAAGATCAGGGTGAAGGTCCGACCGATAGCTCGCACCCAACGGTCCGACTGCACCCGCAACCCGCGACCGTCCCCGGACGACATCGGTTTCGTCGAGCGCGGCGGTTAAAAGGTCTTCGAGCATGTGCTCGCGGTCCGGCAGATCATCGCCCGTAGTGGCATAGTGGTTCAGTCGCCCGCTGCGCAGCCTGTCGCGATGAATGGCATAGGTGTTGGTAGTCGCAACCGTCGCTCCGGCGTTCAGATAGTCGGCATGAACTGAACCAACCAAACCGGGCCGGTCGATCATCACCTGCGTTGACCATAGCGGTGCCGCAGGCTTGCCCGAACGATGGACAAGCTCCTGACCCATGCCGCCATCAAGGAGTGTAACTTTTGTCATCTTCAATCGTCCGGATGTGGCGGCACCGGACCCATCTGAACAATGTCATACTTTGCGTTCAGGGCATCCATCTTTGCTGTATCGACAAAGTCTTCCTCTGACATCAGAGCCAGCTCAGCCAGAAAGCCGTCAAAGCCCGATGGTTGGTAAACCATCAGCATCTTTGCGGCACTTCCTGATGTCCGACAGGCATGGGGAACACCCGGCGGTACATGCAGCGTCGCCCCGGCCTCGGCCTTGATCCAGTCGCCATCGACACAGAAGTCGACCGTTCCATGCAGAATGTAGAAGGTCTCGGCATGGTGGTCGTGCCGGTGAAGGCCAAGGGCGAAGCTGGCCTTCAGGTTATCTTCCATCAGTGTGTAGGCGCCGCCCGTATCGTCGCCCGACACCTTCACGAACGTGTGGTCGTTTTCCCACTGATAGTTGGTCCCCTCGCCCGGAGGCAGATGGGTGAAGGACGCGATGCTCACGCCCGCAACCTTTCGTTTTCCGGATCCCACAGCGGGCCTTCGGGCTGGACCACGGCGCGACGTTTCTGGCCAAATATGTCAACTTCGATTTCAGTTCCTGGAACGGCGAGATCTGTGCGGATCATGCCAAGCGCAATCGACGCGCCAACGCGATAACCCCAGTCGCCGCTGGTTGTCTCACCCACGACATCGCCATTGTGCCAAAGCGTCGCCATGTATGGCGCGTCCTGATCGCCCGCATCGACCTTCAGCGAAATGAAGCGCTTCTTCGATCCTTGCTGCCTTTCGTTCATCAAAGCGATCTTGCCCGGGAAGTCCTGAGGCTTGTCCAGCTTGACGAAGCGGTCGAGGCCACCTTCGTAGAGGGTGTAGTCGGTGGACAAATCGCCCTTCCAAGTGCGGTACCCCTTTTCGATGCGCAGTGAGTTCAACGCGTACATCCCGAAAGGCTGGGCTCCGGCTGCGATCACAGCATCGTAGAGTTCGGGAATATCGGAATTGACCGCATGTATCTCCCATCCCAGCTCTCCCGCGAACGAGACACGCGCCAAGGCGCAATCCCTACCGTTGATCTTGGCCCGCTGGTGTGAAAGCCACGGCAGGCTAAGATCGACCTCTGCGCCGATTGCTTCGAACAGTTCCCGCGATTTGGGTCCGGTAACGATCAGTGTCGAGTATTCAGTCGTGTGATCCGTCAGGCTAAGCCCTGCATCCATTGCCGGGCGCAGCACATCAAAGTCATGCCATTGCGCCGTGGCCGCGGTGATGAGCGTGAAGTGATCCTCGGAATGCCGCAGCACCGACATTTCGGTCAGGATGCGCCCCCGGTCGTCCGCGAAATAGGCAAGGTTCATCCGACCTGCCTTGGGCAGACCGCCGGTGATCCGGCCTCGCAACCATTCCGCGGCCCCCTCACCCGAGAGGTTAAAACGGGAAAAGCCGGGCAGGTCGAGTACGCCGACCCCGTCGCGCACCGCCTCGCATTCCTCTTTCACTCGCTCGCTCCACGCGCCTGCGCGATCCCATGTCTGGGTGGCATCTTCCGACAGGTCGTCGCCATCCCGGGCAAACCAGTTGGCGCGCTCCCAACCGTTGTAAGCGCCCATCACACCGCCGAGTTCGCGTATTTTTGCGTCAACGGGCGACAGCTTTCTGTCGCGGCCAGCAGGCCATTCGTGATGCGGGAAGTGCATGGCGTATTCGTGGCCGTAGACCTCCATCGCTTTTTGATTGCAGTAATCCTGATCGGTGTAGTCGGTGTACCGCCGCGGATCGACCGCCCACATGTCCCACTCGGTCTGGCCTTCGGTAATCCATTCGGCCAGCACCTTGCCAGCGCCACCGCCCTGCGTAATGCCGAAGGTAAAAACACAAGCCTCGTATGCATTCGGCACGCCCGGCATCGGCCCGACCAGGGGTAGGCCGTCAGGTGCGTACGGAATGGGGCCATTGATAACGCGGTTTACACCCTGCGAACCCAGGATCGGGACACGGGCCATCGCGTCTTCGATGTACCATTCCAGCCGCTCGAGATCATCCGGGTAAAGCTGAAAGCTGAAATCCTCAGGCATCGGATCGTCTGGCATGATCCAATGCGCCTTGCAGTTCCGCTCGTACGGTCCGAGGTTCAGACCGTGCTTGTCCTGCCGTAGGTAATACGAGGAATCCACATCGCGCAGCAGCGGTATCTTGCGGCCATTCGCTTCGGTCCATTCCTTCAGTTCCGGTATTTCTTCGGTAAGAAAATACTGATGGGACATCACGGCCATCGGGACCGTCCGGCCACCGAAAGGCTTAAACCATTCGCCAACGCGCTGTGCATAGTAGCCCGCCGCATTTACAACTTTTTCGCAGCGAATGTCACCTTTTGCGGTGTGAACAATCCATTCACCGTTTTCGCGACTAATCCCCGTTGCGGGGCAAAAGCGCTCGATCCTTGCACCCATCTGGCGCGCGCCCTTGGCCAACGCCTGTGTCAGCTGGGCCGGATCGATGTCACCGTCGTCAGGGTCCCAAAGCGCGCCTTCGAGGTCGTGGGTTTCGATGAAGGGGTATGCACCCTTGATGTCCGCCAGAGACATCATCTCAAGCTCCATCCCTTGATACAGCCCCATGGATTTGGCGCGTTCGAACTCCATCATGCGTTCGCGCGAGTGGGCAAGGCGGATCGATCCGGTCACGTGATAGTTCATTGGATAATCGACCGCGTCGGCGAGGCCAGCATACAACGACAGCGAATAACGCTGCATGTTCATTACTGCCCACGAGGTGCTGAAGGACGGACAGTTGCCAGCAGCGTGCCATGTTGAACCGGCTGTCAGCTCGTTCTTTTCCAGCAGAACACAGTCAGTCCATCCTGCCTCAGCGAGGTGATAGAGGCTCGATGCGCCGACAACGCCGCCGCCGATGATGACCACGCGGGCGGTGGTGGGAAAGTCACTCATCTCTTTCTCCTCTGTTTGGAGGTGCGTCGGTCATCCTTCCCGGCGCACCGTCTAGGCAAGTTATCTTCAAGGCCCCAGCCGTTTTGCCCGCAAGGGGACGAGATATTGGCTAAGCAGGGGCGGAGCGGCAACAGACCACTCGGAGACGGCAATCAGTACACTGGCGGAGCGATCACCCAGATCGCCACGGCCGCTTTGTCATAGGGGTTTGACCAGCGGAATTTCTCCCCCCGGATCCGGAAGCTATCGCCGGCTTTGAGGGAAAAATGCTTGTCACCAATCGTGATCTCCAACTTTCCGGAAACGAGATAGGCCACCTCTTGTGTCGGACGGGTCAGCATCTCGGGGATCTCGGAATGCGCCTCAAAAATGCAGTGAACCATTTCGAAGTCATCCGTCAGATCCGGCGACAGCAGCTCTTCCACCAACCCTGCCGAGCGCGACCCAATTGGGCGGCGTGCCTTTGACCGGACAACCAGCCCGGCCTCGTCCGCGGGCGCCGCGTCGTGCCGGAAGAGCGTTGAGATCGATACATCCAACTCGCCGGCCAGCAGACGCAAGTCGGTCAGCGAGGGTTCCGAAAGGTCTCGCTCGACTTGACTGAGCCAGCCAACGGACCGCTCGATCCGATCAGCCAGTTCTTGCAGCGTCAGATCGCGCGCCTTTCTAAGCGCACGCAAGTCCGCCCCTATGGTTCGTGAACGTTCGACGTCTGACTGCAACATTATCTGCCCGTGAAAAAATTGAGCCGTTTTTCACGATGGCACAAAAACCATCAAAATCAACTAATTTCTCGCTCCGCAAAAACATCCCTCAGGATGGTTCCGAGTTGCTGCGCGTCTGTATCGGTGAACGCAGCAGCCTGATCACTGTCGATGTCGAAAACAGCGATCAGGTCCCCGTCTCGATCGTGAACCGGCAAAACCAGTTCGGATTTCGTTGAACTCGCGCATGCAATGTGATCGGGAAATGCCTCTACATCGGGAACCAACTGCGTTGATTGCGTTCTCGCGGCCGCGCCACAGACGCCCTTATCGAAGGGAATGACAAGGCAGCCATGCCCGCCCTGATACGGTCCGATCTTGAGCAGCCTGGGCGCTGTCACGCGGTAGAACCCCGTCCAGTCGAACCGATTGTCGCTGTGATGAACTTCGCATACGACCGTCGCCATAAGCGCCACCGCATCGGTCTCGCCTTGGGTAAGTGCAGCAATGGATTGCGATAGGGCCCTGTAGTCGACCTGCGTCATGACCGCTCAATCGCGATTGCCGTGCCTTCGCCACCGCCGATACAGATCGCGGCAACACCACGTTTCAGTCCACGCTTTTCCAGCGCATTGACAAGGGTGACCACGATCCGGGCGCCGGATGCGCCGATAGGGTGGCCCAAGGCGCACGCACCGCCGTTCACATTGACGATGTCGGGGCTAAGGCCCATCTCGCGCATGAAAGCCATGGGAACCACAGCAAAGGCCTCGTTCACCTCCCAAAGATCCACATCCTCTTTCGACCAGCCAATCTTGGCCAACAGCTTTTGTACGGCCGGAACAGGAGCGGTTGTGAACAGACCCGGCGCTTGTGCGTGGCTCGCGTGGCCCAGTATTCGGGCGCGTATGGAAAGACCCTGGCTTTCGGCGGCCTGGGCCGAGGCCAGCACAAGGGCTGCCGCCCCGTCAGAGATCGATGACGAATTGGCTGCGGTCACGGTTCCACCTTCACGAAAGGCAGGCTTGAGTGTCGGAATCTTTTCGGGGCGGGCTGTTTTCGGCTGCTCGTCGGCTCTGACTAAGACAGTCGCCTTTCGGCCCACGACTTCGACGGCCGCGACCTCGTCTGCGAAAGCTCCGCTCTCGTGCGCTTCGCTTGCACGGCTTAGAGAGGCAAGCGCATAGGCGTCCTGCGCTTCACGGGTGAACTGGTAACGCTCCGCGCAATCCTCGGCGAAGGTGCCCATAAGGCGGCCCTTGTCATAGGCGTCTTCGAGGCCGTCGAGAAACATGTGATCGACGACCTGACCATGGCCCAGACGCGCGCCACTACGCATCTTGGGAAGAAGGTATGGCGCATTCGTCATACTCTCCATTCCGCCGGCAACCATAATCTCGTTCTGACCCAGCGCGATCTGGTCGAAGGCCAACATCGCAGCCTTCATGCCTGAGCCGCACATCTTGTTGAGTGTGGTCGCCGGAACCTCTTCGCCAAGGCCCGCATGAAAACCCGCCTGCCGCGCGGGTGCCTGGCCCTGGCCCGCAGGCAGGACACATCCCATGATCACCTCGTCAACGGTGGTGGTGCCGGCCCCGTCCATGGCGGCCTTTATTGCGACTCCGCCCAGTTCGGCGGCGTTCTTGGCTGACAATTCGCCCTGAAACCCACCCATCGGTGTTCGGGCCGCCCCGGCAATGACGACGTCTTTCATGTTGCTGTTCTCCCCGGCTGAACACGACTTGGTAACCTTTCGTTCTTAAACACGCGAACGAAACGTGATTTTCAAGAGGTCGTCGTAATGGAACTGACCAGTTCGCAGCAGGATGCCCTGCAGGTCGTCGCTGTCAATGATGCAAGGATCGACGCCGCGGTCGCTATAGAATTTAAGGATGCCATGCGGGAAAAGACGGATGGGGGATCTGACGTCGTTGTTCTTGACCTTAGCGTCGTTGAATTCATCGATTCAAGCGGTTTGGGAGCCATCGTCGCCTCGATGAAGAATATGGGTAAGGGCCGCACACTTGCTCTGGCTGGACTAACTCCGACCGTCGAAAAGGTTTTCCGTCTAACGCGAATGGATAGCGTATTTCCTGTCTATCCCACGCTCGAAGGCGCTTTGGACAACCTCAAGAACTAAATCTCAAGATGATAGGATTCGAGCCAATGGTCTCGATGCTGCCCGCTTTTCAGTTCTCCGTCCAAAGTGACGAGTTTTCAGTTCGGGATGCGCTCGAACAGCTTTTGCGCAGGCTGAAACCGCTTTCGCTAGACGTCGAAGAGGCCGGGACGGTCGAACTGGTAATGGCCGAGGCGCTGAATAACGTGGTCGAACACGCCTACCCGGAAGGGAACCCTGCCGGCCCGATCAACATCCATTGCCGGCATCGATCAAACGGGTTGCATCTGACCATCACCGATCAGGGGGTCGGAATGCCGGATGGCGAGACCCCCTTGGGCCGTCCCGCGAACCTGAATGTGGACAAAATGGATCTTCCGGAAGGCGGCTTTGGCTGGTTCTTGATCAAGGACCTTGCGAAAGACGTGGATTACAAGCGCGTCGGTTGGGAGAACCGTCTTTCACTACGGCTCGCTGTGGCCACAAAAGCGAGACAAACCTGATCAGCGGATAGCCGCCCACGTCCATCAAGGCACCGAGAGCAATCCCAAAAGCGCCTCCGCGCCACCACAATCGTGCCTTGTTTCACCCCGATAACTTGTTCCGTAAGCTGCATATAGCTTCCCTCGGTGCCGCGTTATTTTTTGCCCCCACCCAGTGCGCGGCACCGAGGACCTAAAACAGATTCGCCACGGGCTTGGACATACTCATCCGCATCGCTAGTTTGCTTAAAAAGCAGTGTTGGGTAGAGTACCATGCGTAATTTCCACTTTCCCGGTCGGTCGCCGGTTCTCGCCACAAACGGAATGTGCGCAACATCGCACCCGTTAGCCGCTCAGGTTTCCAACGACATTTTAAAGCAGGGCGGTAACGCAATGGACGCGGCAATAGCCGGGGCTGTGGTCTTGGGCATCTGCGAACCACAAATGACGGGGCTGGGCGGCGACTGTTTTGTACTTTGGTCAAGGCCTGGCGAAACGATAATCAACGCCCTGAACGGCTCTGGGCGCGCGCCATCCGCTGCAGATTCGGCCGCGCTGCGCACCGATGGCCACGCCAACGTTCCGACCCATTCGGCACAAGCAGTCACCATACCCGGAGCCGTTGACGCTTTCTGCTCGCTTTCAGAGACCGAGGGGCGCATCGGGCTCGACGCCATACTCCAACCGGCGATTCACTACGCAGATCAGGGCGTGCCGGTTGCCGCCCGCGTGGCTGCCGACTGGCGGAAAGATGCATCAGTCCTGCAAGGTGCGGCGCGCAAAAGCTATCTCCACAATGACCAGCCACTTAAAGCGGGACAGATGTTTCGGGCACCCGGGCAGGCTGAGGTTCTGCGACGCATTGCCAAAGATGGTCGCTACGCGTTCTATGCCGGTGAAGTTGCTGAGGATATGGTCGCCTCGCTTCAGGCCGCTGGAGGCTTTCACACCCTCGAGGATTTTGCAGGCGTTGCCTGCACCGCGACCAACCCGATATCTGGCCAGTACAAAGACATCGAACTGGTCGAGCACCCGCCGAACGGTCAGGGCGCGACTGCGCATCTGTTGCTGAACATCCTGTCGCATTTTGAGATCGCCGAACTGGATCCGCTGGGTGCGGAACGCATTCATATCGAGGCCGAGGCGACGAAGCTGGCCTACGATGCGCGAAACCGCTTTATTGGCGATTTCGACTATACAACCAGAATTGACCATATGCTGGCCAGCGACACCGCGAAGGCGCTGGCCAGGCTGATCCGTTCCGACACGGTGCTGCAAAACCCCCGCGCCATCTCAGAGGCTATTCACAAGGACACGATCTATATCTGCGTGGTCGATGGGGATGGCATGGTGGTGTCCCTCATCTATTCGATCTTCCATGGCTTCGGATCGGGCATCGCGAGCGATAAATTCGGCATTCTATTCCACAATCGTGGCGCAGGCTTCACGCTGGAAGAGGGCCATCCGAACGAGCTCAAGGGCGGCAAGAGACCGATGCATACCATCATCCCGGGGATGATCAAGCGCGGCGGCAAAACCATAATGCCGTTTGGCGTGATGGGAGGTGCCTACCAATGCACTGGTCACGCCCGGTTCATTTCCAACCTCGTTGATTTCGGAATGGACCCGCAAAGTGCAATCGACGCCCCCCGCGCCTTTGATGATTCAGGCGATTTGCGAGTCGAACTGGGCTATTCCGATGAGGTTCGGCAAACACTGGCCGATAAAGGCCACAAAGTGTCCGTGCCCGAAACGCCAATTGGCGGCGCGCAAGCCATTCTTATCCACGACAATGGGGTGCTCGAAGGTGCCAGCGACCCGCGAAAGGACGGCTGTGCCCTTGGTTATTGATGGTCAGTTAAGCTGAAAATGCAGCGGATACGAGCCATCCTCGAACGGGCCGAATAGGTCCGGGATATCCGGATGATCGACTGGCTCGCCGGAATAGTCGGCAACCAAATTCTGTTCAGACACATAAGCGACGTAATAGCTCTGGTCGTTTTCCGCCAACAAATGATAAAACGGCTGATCCTTCAGCGGTCGGCTGTCTTCCGGTATCGACTCGTACCATTCCTCGGTATTCGCGAACTCCGGATCAACATCAAAGACCACACCCCGAAACGGATGTTTCTTGTGCCGGACAACCTGCCCCAAGTGATATTTCGCACGTGATGTATACATGTCAAAAGCCCCTGTCAGCCTGATTACACGCTCATCGCCGGTCTTGTCCAATAAATGTCCACAGAATCAGGGAAACAGACTGTGAACGCCAGCGTAACAGTATTGAAATTTCAGGATAAATCGACGCGTCGGTGAAGTTGGCCTGCTTAACAAGGCGGCGGCGCCATGCCCAAGCCCGATTTTCACCCCAAATCGTGATTTAAAGATGGCACAGTTTTCGTTAGAATAGTGCAAAAAAGTGAGAGGCACATGAGCAGACTTCTCCGCGCTTTTGCGCTCGTTTTGCTGGCGGCCAGCTGCGGCGGCGGCTCGGGTCAGGCCCCGCGCGATCTTGACAATGCTTGCAGCATTGTCAGTCAGCATCCGGAATACCTGCGCGCGTTTCGCGCCACGGAACGCCGCTGGGGTGTTCCGGTGCATGTCCAGATGGCGACCATCTATCAGGAAAGCAAATTCGTCTCGAATGCGCGCACGCCGTTCAGATATGCCGCGGGTGTCATTCCCATGGGCCGTCAATCAAGCGCTTTTGGCTATGCCCAGGCACTGGATGCCACATGGCGTGAATATCAACGTGACACCGGCAGCTACCGGGCCCGCCGCGACCGCATCCGCGACGCGACCGACTTTATGGGCTGGTACATGAACACGACGCGCGAGCGGAACAACATTGCCCTGTCGGATACCCGCAACCAGTATCTTGCCTATCATGAGGGCCACACCGGATATGCCCGGGGCAGCTATAACCGCAAGTCCTGGCTGCTGCGGATCGCGGACGAGGTCGATACCCGGGCAGACGTCTACGCTGTCCAACTGGCGAGTTGTCGACGCGCCTAACGGTCTTCCCCACGGCGATATTCGTCAACATCGAACAGATCGCTTGAAAGGTTTCTGCCTTTCGTAAGCGGCCCCAAAACAACCTTGGTCGTTCCGCCCTCATCCGTGCGGACTACCCATTCGGTCAGCTCAACCGGCGTCGCCGAAAACCGCATCTCGATCGTGCCGTATTCCGGGTTCTTCGGATCCTGCGCGGTGACGATCGTCGCATCACCATCCAAACCGTGCCCCACGACCATCCGCGCTTGGGTCAGATCAACGTTCCGCGCAAGGATCAGCGCAAGCGGGGTACGGCGTAAAGGATAAGTTTCGGGCGGCTGGTTCGACTTTTTGTCGATGATGACCACGGCGCTCGACCGGGCTATCACCAGCGCATCGTTCGGCGGATCATACTCAAACCGCATCCGTCCGGGTCGTTTGATATACACCTTGCCGGTGCTGACCGAACCGTCGTCGTTGATCTGGCGAAAGGGTGCCTCAACGGTCTGCATCGCATTGAAGTAATCCGACAGGGTACTGAGCGATAGCAATTCAGCCATCGCCCCCTTGGCTCCAAATGTCAGAAGCACGGCAATCAGGAGGGAACGCATCGGTTTGCTTTACCTTGGTCTGCTTCGATGCACCCGATATAAGGCCCGCCGCGGCGATATGCGATATCAGCTCTGTTCAGGGACCAGAATCTCGCGCTTGCCCACATGGTTAGCGGCACTCACGACACCTTCGTCCTCCATCTGCTCGACCAGACGCGCCGCCTTGTTGTAACCGATCGCGAGCTTGCGCTGGATGTACGACGTGGAGCACTTGCGATCGCGGATCACGATAGCCACCGCCTGATCATAAAGTGCATCTTCACCATCGGTATTGCCGCCCAGACCCAAGACCGCGTCGATATCGCCTTCCTTGTCGTCCGCAGGCCCTTCAACAACCCCGTTGAGGTAATCCGGTGGGCCAAAGGCTTTGAGGTGATTCACGATCTCTTCGACTTCTTCGTCGCTGACGAAAGGCCCGTGGCAGCGGGTGATCTTGGCCCCTCCCGCCATGTAGAGCATGTCGCCCATGCCCAAGAGCTGCTCGGCGCCCATCTCACCCAGAATTGTGCGCGAGTCGATTTTCGACGTCACCTGAAAGGAAATCCGTGTGGGAAAGTTCGCCTTGATTGTACCAGTGATCACGTCGACTGAGGGACGCTGCGTGGCCATGATCAAGTGAATGCCCGACGCACGTGCCATTTGCGCCAGTCGCTGTATGCAGGCCTCAATCTCCTTACCCGCCACCATCATCAAGTCGGCCATCTCGTCAACGATAACAACGATAAAGGGCAGAACTTTCGGCTCGAATTCCTCGGTCTCAAAGATCGGATCGCCGGTTTCATCGTCAAATCCGGTTTGAACCGTCCGGCTGAACATCTCGCCCTTGGCCTGCGCGTCACGGACTCGGCTGTTGTAGCCCTCGATGTTCCGCACACCCATCTTCGACATCTTGCGATAGCGTTCCTCCATCTCGCCCACGACCCATTTCAAGGCAACGACGGCCTTTTTTGGGTCAGTCACGACCGGGGAAAGCAGGTGCGGAATACCGTCATATACGCTGAGTTCCAGCATCTTGGGGTCGATCATGATCAGACGGCACTCATCCGGGCTGAGCTTGTAGAGCAACGACAGGATCATCGTATTGATCGCGACCGACTTACCCGAGCCGGTCGTACCGGCAATCAACAGGTGAGGCATCTTGGCAAGGTTGGCCACGATCGGGTCGCCACCGATGTTCTTTCCCAAGGCAAGAGGCAGGCGCATGTTCGTGTCGCCAAATTCCCGGGCAGACAGGATCTCGCGCAACAACACTTTCTCGCGGTTCTCATTCGGCAATTCGATCCCGATCACAGATCGGCCCGGCACTGTCGACACTCGCGCCGAAAGTGCTGCCATCGACCGGGCAATATCATCGGCCAGCCCAATGACACGAGACGCCTTGAGACCGGGTGCGGGTTCAAGCTCGTACATCGTGACGACAGGCCCCGGACGAACCGAAACGATGTCACCCTTGACGCCGTAATCATCCAGCACGCTTTCCAGCATCCGAGCGTTTTCTTCGAGCGCTTCGTCGCTCAGATGATGGCGCTGGATTACCTCCGGCGTTTCCAAAAGGCCAAGGGGTGGCAGTTCGAAACCGTTCGCGGAATCAAATAGCGTGGGCTGTGCCTCTGCCTGCGCCTGTTTCGATGGCTGTACCTTTTTTCTCGGCGGTTGCTGAACGACCTTCTTAGGCTCCGCTACGGGAATTGCAGCCGGCTGCATCTCGGGTTGCAGTTGCAGGGCATCGGGCTGCGCCGTCAGCGGCGGTTCGGCCCGCAGCTGCACGGCGTCAAAGTCGGCGTTGCGGGGTTGGAGCTGCAGGATCGGCTTTTGTCGGACGCGATTGCGGATCGCATCGGAGATCTTGGCCTTGATCCGATCCTCGCCGGGTGCTTCGACATCGGCGGCATAAGAACCCTGCTCAATCAATTCGGCTTCGGGCATGGGTTGCGGGCGACGGATGAGCGAAGCTAACAGACCGGGCTTTTCCGGCTCGTATGAGTCTTCGTATTCATCATCATAGAGCTGCTCATCATCAGCATCTTCGTACTCTTCAAGCCGTGCGGTCCGCTTGGCGCGCACGGCCCGAGCCACGGCAACCGCCCCGCCAGCGCCACGACCCAGAAGGTTCATCAACAGCGCGTAGGTCATTACCATACCAATGATCAAAAAACGCCCGATCTTGAAGAGTTCCGGCCGGGTGAAGCCCATCACGAACGCACCCAACGCCAGCAGGCCCAGACCCATTAATACGGACATCACCTTGACCGCCAGGATCGACCCCAGCGGCAGGATCGTCAGAAGCGCACCGACTACGGTGTCGCCAAAGAGCCCACCAAGGCCAAAGTTGTGCGTCAGTTCCCACGCCGGCCCGGGCTGCAGCGTGGCGGCATAGATCGACCCAAAAGCAACCGCGATCGGCGCAAAAATCAGACGGCCAAGGGCACGATCGGCCCCTGAATGCAGCGCAAACCGGATGCCCCATGCGACAAGGACAATGGCAATGGCCCAACTGCCCTGCCCGACGATCATAAAAAGCGGGGCAGCAATGGACGCTCCGGGGCGACCCAGCCAGTTCTGCACGGGCGCATCGGTCGACACCATCCAGTTCGGATCTTCGGGCGTGTAGCTCCAGATCATTGCCCCTGCCAACACGCCGATGATGATCAGGGCGATCCCGATCAGCTCTTTGCCGCGCCGCTCGAGCGCCGCCTGCATGTCCGTGTCAAACAAAGGATCACGTCGTACCTGATAAGCCATTCCTAAACTCTCTCGCCTCGTTCTTATGCGGCATAGAGCGTGGCACGGATGGCCCGGAGGCCCCGCTCCATCTCTGCCTTTGGGGCCACCATCGCGACCCGAATGAAACCCTCTGCGGGGTTTGTTCCGTTCACTTCGCGCGCCAGATACGCGCCCGGCAACACGCGCACGCCGGTTTCTTTCCAAAGCTTAAGGGCAGCTGCTTCGCCATCCGCGACCGGCAGCCACAAAAAGAAACCCGCCTCAGGCGCAACATAGCCGGGAACATCGCCCAGTATCTCGTCCGCCAGCGCGTATTTCTCTGCATAGAGCGCGCGGTTTTCGACCACATGCGCCTCGTCGGTCCAGACCGCCGTCGCCGCCGCCTGCAACGGGCTGGACAATGGCGACCCGGCATAGGTTCTGAGTTGCTTGATACGGCGCAGGGTCTCCGGGCCGCCTGCTACAAAGCCAGATCGCAGACCCGGCAGGTTCGACCGCTTTGAGAGCGAGTGAAACGCCACCACACGTTCAGGATCAGCACCGATGTCGGCGGCAATCTCCAGCGCACCCGGTGGCGGCGTGTCGCGGTAGATCTCCGAGTAACATTCATCGGCAAAGATCTGAAAATCATACTGCTCCGCCAAGGTCAGCAATTCACGCCAATAGGCGGTGTCCGCAACCGCCCCCTGCGGGTTGGCGGGCGAACATATATAGACGGCTACGGTGCGGGCAAGGATCGAGGGATCAACCGCCGCATAGTCGGGCAGATGATTGGTTTGCTCGGTCGCGGATACGAGAACCGGTTCGGCCCCGACTGAAATCGCCGCTAGCATATAGACCTGATAAAAAGGGTTAGGCAGCAAAACCGCCGATCGTGCCCCGCTCTTTTCACCTGGGGACAACGCCATCGCAGCGTTATAAAGCCCCTCGCGTGTGCCATTCAGTGGCATTACGTGCTGGTTCGGTTCCAACCGTACGCCATATCGGCGGTTGACCCAGTCGCAATAGGCACGCCTCAGTTCCGGTGAACCGTCATTTGGCGGGTAGTTGTTGAACCCGTCAGCGTGTTCAACAATCACGTCGGTGACCCATGACGGAAAGGCGTGTTTCGGTTCGCCTATGGTCATGTGCACGACATCACCACCCGGCGCATGGCCGTCGAGCAATGCACGCAGACGCGGAAACGCGTATTCCGGTAGGTTCGAAAACCGCTCGGGGAACACCATCAAACTGCCTCAGGTTCGGGGTCCTATCGCCCCTTTTTTTTACAGGATACCGCAAGCCGAGTCGCGGCGTCCAGAAAAACTGCGCCTTTGAGGGGTGATGTGGCTTTTGGGTAGCGCCTAGGCCAGCGCGATTTCCACAGCAGCACCAAGGCGTAAGAGGTGCCCTTCGGTATCCGGCGCGCCGAACATCATGAGGCCACAACTTGGCACCCCCGTCGGCAGCGTCAGCGCGCAAAGCCCCATCAGGTTGCCCACACGCGTATTCCGCAGGGCGAGTAAGTTTTCGGTCACGTAGTAGTCATGATCGGCCTTGAGCCGTTCCAAGTTCGGCGGCAGGATCGACGCGGTTGGACACACGACCGCATCAAACCCTGCAACCCGACCGTCCCAGGCCTGCCGCGCCGCTCCGAGTCTGGACCAGGCCGATGTGTAATCAGCTGCTGTAAACTTGCGACCCTGACGAAACCGCTCCCGGACTTCGGCGAACATCGCGTCCGGGTCCGCCTCGATGACATCACGCCAAAGACCATAGGCTTCACCTGTGTAAAGCGGTCCGGTCAGAGCCATCGCACCATCGTCGCCCGCAAGTTCGGGAACCGCGATTTCTTCGATCTCTGCGCCGGCATCACGCAGCTTTTCGAGGGCGGCGTTGTATGCCGCCAGGGGCTCGTCGCAGATATCGTCGAGGACAACCGTTTGCAGCGCCGCCAATCGACGCCCTTTCAAGCCCGCACCTCGCAAATCAGGCGGACGCTTGCCCTCGAGGACGCCCAGCAGCAGGGCGGCATCCTCAACCGTTCGGGCAAGTGGGCCAACGGTGTCGAATTTCAGGCACAGCGGCACGCAACCCTCAAGCGACAGCCGCCCGGTGGTGGTCTTTAGGCCCACCAGATCGTTCCAGGCCGCAGGGATCCGAACCGATCCGCCTGTGTCCGACCCTATCGCTGCTGGCGCGATGTCGAATGCTATTGACGCGGCCGCCCCGGAAGACGACCCGCCCGGCACCGCTTCGACATCATTGACGCAAGGTGGTGTGGCCGTGGATGGGTTGTAACCAAGGCCCGAAAACGCCAGCTCGCTCATATGGGTTTTGCCAAGACAGATCAGGCCAGCTTCGGTCGCGTTCCGTAAAACAACCGCGTCGGATTCAGGCACCCGCCCGCGCAGCAGCTTCGACCCCGCTTCGGTGGCGACATTCGTACTGTCGAACAGATCCTTCCAGCTGATCGGCACGCCGTCCAGAAGGGATCGGCGCAGCCCAAGACGAGCCCGCTCGGCGGCAGCCTCGGCCTCGGCCAGAGCGCGCTCGGGCGTCAGCCGGGCATAGATCCTGTCGGAGAGGGCGTGATTGCCTGCCGCCGTGAGAAACGCTTCTGTCAGGGCCACCGGATCGATTTCACCCGCGCCGATCCCCCGGCCCAAGTCCGCAGCGCTTTGTCCAAGCCAGTTCTGCATACCCACCCCCTTCAAAGTCCGCGGCACGGTAGCGACGGTGCAGCGCATGGACAATCCCCCGGCGATCTCCATATTCCAAGTCATGAATTATGACAGCGACATCCTTATCGTTGGCGGTGGATTGGCCGGGCCAACGCTTGCCCTGGCACTGGCCAGAAGCGGCTTTTCTGTCACGGTGATCGACGCGCTTGAGGAAAAGATCAGACGGAATGCGGCCTTTGACGGCCGGTCATATGCCGTTGCGCTTACGTCGTGCCGCTTGCTGCAGGGTGTCGGGCTTTGGCCAGCCCTGGCGGACGACGCGCAACCCATTCTGGATATCAAGGTCAGCGACGGGCGCGCGGGCGAAGGACCATCACCGTTTTTTATGCATTTCGATCATCGTGATCTGGGATCGGACCCAATGGGTCACATGATCGAAGACCGGCACATTCGGCGCGCCCTGCTGGATGCGATGGAGGCGGAGCCGAAGGTCACCCACCTCTCGGGTGAAACTGTGACCGATCACGTGCCGGATACAGCGGGCGTGGCCGTCACCCTCGCAAACGGCCAGACCTTGCGCGGGCGCGTCCTGATCGGGGCTGACGGGCGGCAAAGCGGCACGGCGACGCGAACCGGGATAAAGCGCACCGGATGGGAGTATGGGCAAACGGCGTTGGTGTGCGCTCTGAAACACGAAAAACCTCACAACGGTATCGCGCATCAATTCTTCATGCCCGCCGGACCGCTCGCGATCCTTCCGCTCAAGGGAAACCGCAGCGCAATCGTCTGGTCCGAAACAGCGGAACAGGCTGCGGCTGTCAATGCCATGGATGACGCGGACTACCTCCAGGTTCTGATGCCGCGGTTTGGCTCGTTCCTCGGTGAAATCAGCCTTGCCGGTAAACGCTACACCTATCCGCTCAATCTGTCGCTGGCGCACCGCCTGATCGCTGACCGCACCGCCTTGATCGCGGACGCAGCGCACGGCGTGCATCCGATTGCCGGTCAGGGTCTTAATGCCGGGATGCGCGATATCGCAGCCCTTGCGGACGTCTTTGGTGATGCGAAGCGGCTGGGTGAAGACATCGGATCATCTGCGGTTCTAAAACGCTATGAAGAGTGGCGGCGCTTTGACAACGCCGCACTCGCAGTCGCGACTGATAGTTTCAACCGCCTGTTCTCGAACGACAACGCGCTGCTGCGTATGGGCCGAGATGTAGGTATGGGGGTCATCAATGCGCTGCCCGGTATACGGCGCAGCTTCATGCGCGAGGCTACCGGGTTGAATGGTGATCTGCCGCGACTGATGCAGGCTTAGGCTCAAACGCAATTGTTATGGCGAATACTAATCTGCCGGCATTTCCATGTGATCCACGGTGGTCAGTCCAGTTTGCGCGCCTCATCGATCAACATGATCGGTATGCCATTACGAATGGGAAAGGCCAGTGCCGCAGGTTTTGAGATCAGCTCCTGGTTCTCGGCATCGTAGCTGAGGGTCTGATGAGTAACCGGGCAGATCAGCGCCTCCAACACTCTGCGGTCGGCTTCGGTATTCATTGCATAACCTCGCCTTCGGCCCCACCGCGCAGTAAGAACTCAATCAATGTAACAAGGGTTTCGCGCCGGGTTGACAGCGACGGCGCCTCGAGCAGCGCCTGTTTGTCCTCGGGCTCGAAATCCAACATCATCGAAAGGGAATTGATCAGCAATTCATCCTCCGCGCCTTTTAGGGTATCCCAGTCAGCGGACAGCGAACGCGCGTCGAAGTAGCGGCCTAGAAGCTCCATGAAAACTTCGCGGTCAAAGCTGCTGTCGCCTTCGGTCTGACCTAGATCCCGGGCGAACCCCTCCCAGGTGATCTCGCAGCGGCGGTATGGCGTGAAACCATTGACCTCGTTAAGCACCCGAAATCGGGAAATCCCGGTCAAAGTGATGAGATAGCGATTGTCCTCGGTTTCCGAGAACTGCGTCACCCGACCAGCACATCCTATGGTATGCAAACCCGGTCCACCGCGCCCCGGCACCTCGTTTGGCTGTACCATCCCGATCAGACGTTCCGAGGTCTTCAATGCGTCGTCCAGCATCTGAAGATATCGGGGCTCGAAAATGTGCAGCGGCAGACGGGACCGCGGCAGAAGCAGCGCGCCCGGCAAGGGAAAGATAGGGATAACACCCGGTAAGTCGGCCGCTTTTAACATACCTGGAAGGTAGCCCAGCGCGTGCTTTAGGCAAATATCATCGAGCTGAGTTTTCGCCGTCCGTTCAATACGATGGGGTCATTCGGCTTGAGGGCGTCAAAGATTGTGAACAGCAGATCCTTTGCTGCACCGTCGTTCCAATCGCGGTCGCGGCGGAAGAGTTCCAAAAGTTCCGCGACGGCTTCTTCGGTCTGTCCGTTCGCCTGAAGCGCTTGGGCGAGATCATACCGCGCCTGTTGGTTTTCAGGATCGACATCGACGCTCGCGCGCAGCTCTGCCAAGGGGCCAGCATCAGCTGCCTGCCGCGCCAGTTGCAACTGAGCGGCCGCCGCATCAATCGCTGCGTCGTCCGAAATCTCGGCCGGAGCACCATTCAGGATGGCTTCGGCCTGATCAAGGTCTTCCATCGCGATATGCGCCCGTACGAGACCGCCGTAGGCACCAGCGTGGTTCGGGTCTTCGCCAAGGATGGCCGCAAATGTCTGCGCCGCATCGACAGCGGCACCCTGGGTCAGCATCTCCTCGGCCGCCGCAACCGCGTCGTTGAGTGTGTCGCCTTGGGTTTCGCCGCCCGACGCCTTGATGACGCGATCAACGAATGCCGTGATTTCGGATTGCGGCAGGGCCCCCTGAAAACCATCGATGGGCTGGCCGTTGTGGAACGCATAAACCGTCGGGATCGATTGGATCTGCAGCTGGCCCGCGATCATCTGGGCCTCGTCCACGTTGACCTTGACCATCTTGACCGCACCCTTAGCAGCTTTCACCGCCTCTTCGAGCATCGGCCCAAGCGTTTTGCAGGGCCCGCACCACGGCGCCCAGAAATCCACAATGACAGGCACTGTTCGGGAAGTTTCGACCACGTCTGCCATGAACGTGGCCTCAGAGCTGTCCTTGATCAGGTCGGCATCTGATGGGGCACTCGAAAGTCCCAAGTCCATGTTGTCACTCCCCTCGGCTTTCACGGTTGCGCCTTATATGGACCTCTAGGCAGCTGGTGCCAAGCCCGGAAGATCAAGCCGCAAGAGCGGCAGGGTTCGGCCAACAATGGCCTCTGATGCGACCTGACCTACGATGCGCGCACCCATTCTTTCGTAGAAGGGTGCAGCACCTGGGTCGGCCTCAATCATCATATGCGATGCATGTTTGTCGCGCGCCCGGTCGATGGCCCAGCGCATCAGGGCACGGCCGACGCCTTTTCCCATGGCGTCAGGATCGACGAAAAGCTTATCCAAGCTTGCCGTTTCGCTTTGTATCTCAAGCTTGCAAACACCTTGAATGAGTCGATTGGCAAACACGACGATGTCCGACGTCTCAAAGTCCCGCGGCGTCAGACGCAGTGCATCCCGGCAGGCTGCCATAAAGGCTGCATCATAGCCCCAATGCGCCTTTGACCGCAGGATCATCGGATTGAGGGACGGCAGATCTTCGACCGTTGCGGGCCGGATCACAGATCGAATGTTGCAAAAACTGGGGCATGATCGCTGGGTTTTTCCCAACCGCGGGCATCACGCAAAATACGGCTGGAATGCCCGGCATTCGCGATATCGGGTGTGGCCCAGATGTGATCCAGCCTTCGGCCCTTGTCGGCCGCATCCCAGTTGGGCGATCGGTAAGACCACCACGAATAAAGATTGCCCTCGGGGATATCCTTGCGGGTGATGTCGACCCATCCACCGGCATCCTGTGTTTCGGCCAGATGTTCGACCTCAACGGGCGTGTGGCTGACGACCTTCAAAAGCTGTTTGTGGCTCCACACGTCGTCTTCGCGCGGGGCGATGTTCAGATCGCCGACGAGGATCGATTTGGCCGGCTTATCCGTATGGAACCAGTCGCGCATGTCGGTCAGGTAATCGAGTTTCTGACCGAACTTCTCGTTCTTGTCCCGGTCCGGAATGTCACCGCCCGCAGGCACATAGAAGTTGTGGATCACCGCGCCATTCTCAAGCCGTCCGGCCACGTGTCGTGCGTGGCCGAGCTGCGCAAAGTCCTGATCGCCGATATCCTCGATTGGCAGCTTCGACAGGATCGCGACACCGTTGTAACCCTTCTGCCCACGCGCGATCATGTGCGCATAGCCAAGAGCCGCGAACCCTTCGAGCGGGATCTTTTCAATCGGGCTTTTACATTCCTGAAGGCACAGCACGTCGGGTGCATGTTCTTCCAACAGCTTCAGCACGATGGGTTCACGCAAGCGAACCGAATTGATGTTCCAAGTGGCAAGGGTAAACGGCATGGGACGCTCCGGTCAGTGGCCCACCAAGCCAAACCATATCCCGAGCCCGCCGACAAGGATGAGGCTGAATGCCCAGACCGCCTCGAGGTCAAACCAGGTGCGAGACAGAAAGCGCAAGCCAAGCCAGTGGTAGATTGCCAATGCCATCGCCCCGCCAGCAACGACCATCGCAGCCATGTGCAGCGCTGCGACAGCCAGTGCGAGGCCAGCATTGCGACCCAGCAGAACCCCGGCTGCGGCATGTCCGCCCTGCAGTTCATCCGGGCCGCAAAGCCCCAGATAGATCGGTACGATCATCAGCCCGGCACCGTGCGCGATTGCAACCAGGAACGACCACAGCGCCAGTCGATGCGGGGGAACCCGTGCGAGAAAACGGGGATGGCGGCGCGTGATCAGTATCCAAAGGCCAAGAGTAACAAGCAGCAGCCCGGCACCGATCTGTATCTCGGACTGCCATCGCAGCAGCGTACCAAGTGCCACAAAGGGCAACAAAATCACCAACACAGCGGCAAAGTGGCCAACAGCAAGCGCGGCCAAGGCTGAGAAAAGCGCGCCTTGCCGCCGCTCCATCAGGGCGGAGGAAACCGCAAGCGGCCAGCCCATGCCGGGGCTCAGGCCGTGATAGAGGCCGCTCAGCACAACGGCGAGCCAAAGGCCCGCCGTCGTTGTCATCAGATCGGCCAATCGTCAGACCGATGGATAGCAGAAGCTGTCGGTGGAACAGTCCCCGCCCTCAAGGCGGATCTGGTGCGCTCGGTAACCCTCCGGGAATTCGACCCAGAACTTTTCGTTCAACGCCAGGCCGCCATCTTCGCCGACATCGGCCATGACCATCGCCGCGCCCCTCTCTCCGGGATAGAACTGATCGTCCCAAGTCGAATAGAGCGAGTTGGTCCAATAGACCCGCTTCCCGTCCCGACTGATCTCGACCATCTGCGGTCCATAGCCAAAATCCTGCCCGTTGGGGTGCTTGGTCTTCTTGACGATGCCACCGATTTCGATCTTGCCCGCAAGCTTGGGGTTCATCGGATCGGACACATCGTATTGATGCAACTCGCCCAGCCCCCAGCATGCCACGTAGAGGAACCGGTCATCGAGGCTGAGGTCGATATCGGTGACCAGTGGCGGGCAGGCCCCAAAGCCCTTCAGAAGTTCGGGCAAATCGTCTGCATCCGCGGGTACCGGGTCAATTGTGATAGTCTTTTTGGCCTCGAAAGTCCCGTCATCCTTGCGCCACCAGGTAAAGATCGCACCCTGCAGATTCGTGGTATCCACCACAACACCGCAGAACCCATATTCCTTAACCGGATCATGCGCGGGTCGGATTTCGAGCGCCATCTGGTGATTGGCACCAAGATCGATGGTTTGAATGTTCTTGCGGGCCCGCAGATCCCAGAAGTGGATCTTGTGGCCGTATTTGTTGCTCAGCAAATCCTCGGGCACTATGCCGTTTTCATATTGCGGGGGCAGGCCCCATTCGCTGCTGACCATGTAATCCCGCGGCAGGTTCCACCAGAAATCATAGTGCTTGTCCTGCTCGCCACGTTCGATCTCGTAGCGTCCGATGACGTCGAAGGTCTGGCAATCCATGATGAAGATGCCGGGCGGTCCGTCTGTCCCGTCCTTTCCACCGCCGCCGAGTGTCGAGACATAGATGCCCTCGGGGCCGCAGTGGATCGTGTGCGGGCGCGAATAGCCCGTCTTGGAAAAGATCTCTTCGGGTTCGATGATCTTGTGGATCTTTGCCTCGAGCGGCTCTTTGACGTCGATGATGTAAATGCGGCTCGACCGGATACCAGGGATAATCAAGTAACGGCGTTCAAGGAATGCATGGCCCGTCAGCGGAGAAAGCGCCGAGGAACAGGCATTCCAACCAAAATGATGAAATTCATCGCCCGTATTGGGCATCATGACTTTGTGCAGAATTTTCCCGAAGGTGTCAGACTTGGGATCGACATCCACCACCGCCAGCCCATCCGGCTGGGTGAAATCGGGACTGAGCATAAGCGTGAAAGCCAGCGTTTCGGCCGGTGCTTCCATCGCCAACTTTGGTGACGGGTAAAACGTTGGATCTGGTCTTACATTCATTCACATTACCTCCCTGAATGTGAACAAGCCCCGGTGACCGAGGCATGTGCGACAAGCTGAGTGCCGAAATACCGCTGCGTCAAGCAAAACCGAAAAAAAGACCGGGCACTAGGCCCGGCCAAGTCCAACAGGGAGGTTGTATGTCATAACCCGGACATACACGGGATCTCGTATCATCTACGCCACCGAGGTGGCCGCAGCATTGCGCCAGATCAAGGCAGCCGACGCTACGTAACCAATCTATAGCCGCCAGATTCGGTGACAAGAAGGCGCGCATTGGACGGATCTGGTTCTATTTTTTGGCGCAGCCGGTAAATGTGTGTTTCCAGCGTATGTGTCGTCACCCCGGCGTTGTAGCCCCAGACCTCATGCAAGAGAATATCGCGGGGTACGACGCCTTCGGTCGACCTATAGAGGAACTTCAAGATGTTGGTTTCCTTCTCGGTCAGCCGGATCTTTTTGTCGTCCTCGGTAATCAGCATCTTCGTTGCCGGTTTGAATGTGTACGGCCCAAGCTGGAATACCGCGTCCTCGGATTGCTCGTGCTGGCGAAGCTGCGCCCGGATGCGAGCCAGAAGCACCGGAAATTTGAACGGTTTTGTCACGTAGTCGTTCGCCCCTGCGTCGAGACCAAGGATCGTGTCAGCATCGCTGTCGTGACCGGTCAGCATCAGGATCGGGCTTTTGACGCCCTGCTTGCGCATGACCCGGCAAAGCTCTCGACCATCGGTGTCAGGCAGACCCACATCGAGTATCACCAAATCGTAAATCGCTTCCCTGGCACGGCTCAACGCATCTTGGCCATTGCCCGCTTCGAAAACGTCGAAGTCTTCGGTCATGACCAGCTGCTCGCTCAGCGCTTCGCGCAGGTCCTCATCGTCATCAACTAACAAGATTTTTTTAACTTGAGCCATTGGGTATTCCTGTGCGTTTCGTGCCGGTGACATGGCAACCCCGTGTGGCACCGGCAAGATTTGCTGCAAACCTCTCACGCCCTCGTGTCGCTATTCCGGCAAATGTTTCAATTCCATACGGCCTGACATATGTCTTGAGACGCCAACCGATGGGATATGGATCATGAGCCTCGCCCCGACAACGACCGAGATGATTGCCCGGGCACGGTCCGATCTGCGCCTTGGCGTGCCGGTGGTGATTGACGGCTATCTGGTTCTTGCGGTTGAGACGCTGTCGGACGAACGGTTGCGGGATGTCTGTACGCTTGGCCCACCCGTCGTCGCCATCACGCAGCGTCGGGCGGAAACGCTCAAAGCACGGCCTTATGATGGTGATCTGGCCCGCGTGGTGCTGCCCAAGGGTGCGGATGCGGAATGGGTGCACGCCCTCGCCGATCCGGCCAAAGATCTCAGCGCGCCCATGAAGGGACCGCTGGCGACGGAACGCGAAGGGGATCCGATCGCACATCGTGCGGCCATTGCTCTTTGCAAGGCGGCACGCCTGCTTCCATCGGCTCTTGTTTTGCGACTGCACGAGGCGGCCGCATCGACCCAATTCAATGACCTGACCCATCTCGCGGCTCCGACGATTGTAGCTATTCAGGGTCAGCGCAGTGCACTTTCATCCATCGTTTCGGCGCGGGTTCCACTTGAAGTGGCCGAACAGGCGCGCCTGCACGTATTCCGACCCGATGACGGCGCTGAAGAGCATTATGCCATCGAAATCGGACGACCGGACCGGAACATGCCCGTACTTGCGCGGCTTCACTCGGCCTGTTTCACTGGTGATCTTTTGGGAAGCCTCAAATGCGATTGCGGGCCGCAACTGCGCGGTGCCCTGTCTCAGATGGGCAATGAGGGGGCGGGCATCCTGTTGTATCTGAATCAGGAAGGGCGCGGGATCGGTCTCGCCAACAAAATGCGTGCTTATGCGTTGCAGGATCAGGGATTTGATACGGTCGAGGCCAACCATCGGCTTGGGTTCGAAGATGACGAACGCGATTTTCGCCTTGGTGCAGACTTGCTCAAGACGATGGGGTTTTCTTCCGTCCGCCTGCTCACCAACAACCCGGCCAAGATTGCGATGATGGAAAAGTGTGGGGTCGCTGTGACGGAACGGGTACCGCTGCGTGTAGGTGAGACCGAATTCAACCATGGATACCTCGCAACGAAGGCCGCAAAATCAGGTCACCTGCTGTGACGACTTAAGGGAGGCAAGCATGCAAGGGGGATGTTACTGCGGTGCCGTCCGCTATGAAGTAACGGGCCAGCCCGTGATGAAGGGCCAGTGCCATTGTCGCGAGTGCCAGTACATCTCGGGCGGCGGGCCAAACTATTTCATGACTGTGCCTTCCGATGGCTTTGTGATCACCAAGGGAGCCATCGCAGAGTTCGAGCGCGACGATATTCCGAACCCACGACTGCGACAGTTCTGTCCCAAGTGCGGTACGCACTTGACCACCGTTATTCGGGAAATGGGGTTTACTGTCGTCAAGGTTGGTACTTTGGACCATCCGGCGGAAGATTATCGGGCTCCGGCGGTCGCGATTTACCTGAAGGACGCGCAACCTTTCCATCTGGTGCCGGAAGGTAAGCCCACGTTTGACGCCCTGCCACCGCGTCGATGAAGTCCCACGATATGGTCGTCACACCGCGCGGATTGCGGTTTATGGGGCAGGTCTTTCCGTGCTCGATAGGCCAGGGCGGCAAGAGAACGCAGAAACGCGAAGGAGACGGGGCCACACCGGTTGGTGAGCATCGGCTTGTTGGCATGCTCTATCGCCCGGACCGGATGGCCCGTCCATCGGATTGGGCTCTGCCTATCCGGCCCTTCGATCTGTGGTCCGATGATCCTTCGGCAGAAGACTACAACCATATGGTTCGCGCGCCTTACGCGTTCAGTCACGAAAGACTGCACCGGGCCGACCCGCTTTATGATCTCATTATTCTGACCGACTGGAACTGGCCCTACTCGGTCAAAGGCCGTGGATCTGCCATCTTTATCCATGCATGGCGACGACGCAGATATCCGACTGAGGGGTGTGTCGCGCTGCGAGCCGATCATCTGCAACGGATCGCAGCGCGCATTAAGCATCAAACACGGCTTATCATTCGTTAAGCCTGCTTCGGCCGTCCTTTAGAAGTCGAAACGAACTCCGAGGTCGGCGATGCCGTCGCCGTCTTCGTTTTGTCCGACCATGCCCCGGAATGATGCACCGCCGCCAAGGTCGTGGCGGAAACCAACACCGAAGGCCTCCTCGACATCATCACCACCGCCAGCGGCGACCGACGCAATGATCTGTGTCGCTGCAGCAATCTGGTATCGGCCAGAAGCACCGTAGGCGACTTCATCACCGATGTCGTCATCACCAACAAACAGAGAGAAGTCGAGGTCGCCTATCGTCCCGTCAAAGGTGGCGACGTAGTATTCGATGTCGTCCGTTGGATTGTCCTGCATGCCATAGCCAACCGCGACGGTATAATCGCCAAACGAATAAGACACACCAACCTCGGTGGCCTCAGGCGCATCGGATGTCTCGTCATTGTAGTTCGCCATGATGGCAAACGGGCCTGTTTCGTAAAGAACACTAACACCGTTCACGCCTGATCCCGTGCTGTCGTATTCGACGATGGGGCCTTGGAATGTCGAGTACTGGCCAATCGCGTCAATCAAGCCTGCTTCGTATCCGAAGTACAAAACCGTCGACTCGTCGTCGAATACACCGGCGATGTTACCAACCTGAACCCGCAACCCACCCGCGCTGGCTTCGAACCGCGCACCATTCAGGCTGGCTGTATCTGCAGTGCCGTCGGCGTTGTCATCGGCCTGTAGACGAACGCGTGCTTCAAACGTGACACCCGCCTCGGATTCCACGATGGCATCGATATTCAGGCGAAAGCGGCTCTCCAGACGAACTTCGTCCTCACCCGCTGTTTCATCGGCACCCTCGTCGTAGAGAAGACCGAAACGTCCGTATCCGCTAAAATTCACCTCTGCGGCAACCATCGTCGTTGAAGCGGCGAATGCAATTCCTGCGATCCATAGTCTATTCACGTCCCAAACTCCCGATTACCCCGCGCCCTAAGCTGACGCTGCGATGCAGAGATGGTAACTAGGCACTACAACGTGAAGGTGAACTGATGTGTTCAAAAATAGGTGAGGCGGAAATTTGCCTAAAGACCAAACAGATGACTCAATTTCTGCTCACTCGCGCGCCGAAGATTGCTGAACCAACGCGCACATGGGTTGCTCCCAGAGCAATGGCCCGGTCGAAATCGCCGCTCATCCCCATTGAGAGACCGGCAAGACCGTTCCGCTCTGCCATCTTGGCGAGCAGCGCAAAATGTAGCGACGGCTCTTCGTCGATCGGCGGTATACACATCAAACCGGCAAGGGGGAGATCGAGTTTACGACATACCGAAACGAACTGATCCGTTTCCTCAGGTATAACACCTGCTTTTTGCGCTTCTTCGCCGGTGTTAACCTGAATGAAGAGATCAGGGCAGAACCCTTCCTCTTGCGCGATCCGAGCGATCGTATTGGCCAGTTTTGGACGGTCGACGGTATGGATCGCGTCAAACAGCCCGAACGCCTGTCGTGTTTTGTTGGTCTGCAATGGCCCGATCAGGTGGAGTTCGACGTCAGAGTACCGCTCTTTGAATTCAGGCCACTTGCCGGCGGCTTCTTGCACCCGGTTCTCACCGAAACAGCGATGCCCCTGCTCCAGAACCGCCTCGACCCGTTCGTTCGGCTGTACCTTGCTGACGGCAATCAATTTGACGGAGCCTGCTGTGCGGCCCGCATCAGCCTCGGCTTTCGTGATCTTTTCTTGGATGTCTTGCAAACTCATGGAGATCAAAGACCATGCCGTTCGCCAATTGAAAAGGGGCAGGCCAATGGCCCGCCCCAAATCGTCAAGATCTTCGATCCAACTTAGAAGTTGAAGCGAACACCCAGGTCTGCTTCGGTATCGTCGTCGTCCGAGCCGACACCGCCGCGGATCGATGCGCCGCCGCCGAGGTCGTGGACGAAGCCGATGCCGTAGCCTTCATAGTCGTTGTCATCGCCAAGGCCAACCGAAGCGATGATGTCAGTTGCTGCGCCAACTTCGAAGCTGGCCGACAGACCGTACGCCATGTTGTCAACGCCACCGACTTCCTCGTCAGCGATGATCGCGGTGATGTTCGCTGGACCGATGTCAACCGAGCCGGTCAGAACCAGCAGGGTGTCGTCCGTGTCGCTGTCGGCATAACCGATTGCAACTTCGTACGTGTCACCAGTGTAGGCGAAGTGGATTGCCCACTCTTCATCATCTGTCGTGTCGTCGGAGTACGAAGCGGCAACCGCAAATGGGCCAGTTTCATAACGGGCATAAACACCGTTCTGACCTGCGCCTGTCGACGAGTAACCGTCAAAGCCAAAATCAATGCCGCTGTACTGACCAACGAACGCTGTCAGGCCAGGCTCGTTACCGTAGTAGTTCGGCAGGTTGTCGATCGCGCCAGCGATGTTGCCAACGTCAACGCGAAGGCCACCAGCTTCAGCCGAGAAACGTGCACCGTTCAGACCAGCTGTGCCTGCTGTACCATCAGAATTGTCGTCAGCCTGCATACGAACACGTGCCGAGAACGTCACGCCTGCGTCCGACTCTACAACACCGTCAATGTTCAGACGGAAGCGGCTTTCGATGCGAGTTTCTTGAGCTGTGTTGCCGTCATCGTAGAAGACGCCAAACCGGCCATAGCCACCGAATTTCACTTCGGCTGCTGCAACGCTTGCGGTCGCGATGAGCGCCGTGGTTGCGAAGAGGATTTTCTTCATGAGTTTTCCCTCGGGTTCCATTCACTGCCCAGACCAGACTGCCTGGCATGGGTATGGACACTCTTTCGCTCTTTCATCAGCCCAAAGACAAGAGCGCCGCGGAGATTCAAAAGATTGCAAGTCGTTATGGTGCAGCAAAGACACACCCGTTTTTGACGCCCAAAAGCGACTCACAAACCGCTGGAAAACAAGACCTTGCTCACGACCCAGCCCTTCGCTACACCGCTTAGGACTATGACAGGACGGCGCCGATGATCGCGAAACCCATGCTGCGAATTGCTCTGCTTCTACTATTGATTGTCGGCATGACAGGCTGCGGGGCAATTTCCCGTATTGGCGGCACCGGTCAACCCGGGGCTGAGGGATCGCTCGACAATGTCGGCCGTGAAGATGAACGGGCCCCTGAAAGCACGCTGGCAGACCTGTTCAGGCCACAGCCGACAGAAAACATCGTACCGGTGAACAAGTACATCTGGTCGGCTTCACTCGAAGTGCTTGATTTCCTTCCCATCCAGTCTGTCGATCCCTTCACAGGCGTGATCGTAACCGGCTACGGGACGCCCCCAAACGGCGGGCGGGCCTATCGGGCCACGATACTGATCGACGACCCGGCGCTTGAGGCTCGATCTTTGAACGTCGCGCTGCAAACCCGCTCTGGGCCCGCAAGCGCCGCCACTGTTCGCGCGGTCGAGGATGCAATCCTATCGCGCGCTCGTCAGCTGCGCATAGCCGACAACAGACTTTAAGCGCCCGACAAATCGCTCTATCAGATGCGCCGGGTCAAACGCCCGGCGTTTATCATTCTGAAGGTTCACGCATGCCCTATTCGCCCTCTGAAATCGAAGCTCGCTGGCAAAAGGCCTGGGACAAAGCCGCGCTGTTCAAAGCCACCCGCACGGCGGACAAGCCGAAATACTATGTGCTAGAGATGTTCCCCTATCCGTCGGGTCGCATCCATATCGGGCACGTGCGGAACTATACGATGGGCGACGTCATCGCGCGCTACAAGATGGCGACCGGGCATAACGTATTGCACCCGATGGGCTTTGATGCCTTTGGAATGCCCGCCGAAAATGCCGCGATGGCGATTGGCGGCCATCCAAAGACCTGGACCTACGACAACATCGACACCATGGTCGAGCAGATGAAGCCGCTGGGCTTTGCCATCGACTGGTCGCGTATGTTCGCCACCTGCGATCCTGAATACTATGGACAGCAGCAGGCGCTTTTTCTCGATTTTCTCGAGGCCGGTCTGGTCTACCGTAAGAATGCTGTCGTCAACTGGGATCCGGTCGATATGACCGTTCTGGCCAATGAACAGGTGATCGATGGCAAAGGCTGGCGATCCGGCACCGAGGTTGAGCGGCGCGAACTGACCCAATGGTTCTTCAAGATTAGCGACTACTCCGAGGAACTGCTAGACGCGCTCGATACGCTGGACAACTGGCCCGCCAAGGTGCGCCTGATGCAGGAAAACTGGATTGGCCGGTCGCGGGGGCTTTCGTTTGAATTTGGACTGAAAGGCGCGCCCGACGGGTACGACAGCCTGCCAGTTTACACCACCCGTCCCGACACAATGATGGGGCCGACTTTTGCTGCGATTGCGGCAGATCACCCACTTGCTCGAAGGCTTGAGTCGACGAACCCGAAGATTGCTGCATTCAACGAGAAATGTCGCAAAATGGACACGACTGAAGCGGCCATGGAGAAGGCCGAGAAGCTGGGTTTTGATACCGGCATCAAGGCCATTCACCCCGCCGACCCGTCTATTGAGTTGCCGCTCTACATCGCGAATTTTGTCCTGATGGACTACGGCACCGGCGCCGTGATCGGCTGCCCGGCGCATGACCAACGCGACCTTGATTTCGCGCGCAAATACGATCTTCCGGTGATCGATGTTTTCAAACCGCTCGGGGTCGAAGACGACGTTGAGGACACCGCGTTCGTACCGCCCAAGACCGAAAAGGTCCGATATGTGCAATGGCACGGCGAAAGCGGCGTTGAGATCACCTGTCAACAGGCCATGGACCAAACGCTTGAGCGATACGAGGCCAATGGCTGGGGCGAAGCGCAGACACAGTACCGCCTGCGCGACTGGGGCCTGTCCCGCCAGCGCTATTGGGGCTGTCCGATCCCGGTCGTGCATTGCGACGATTGCGGCGTCGTGCCCGAGAAAAAGGAAAACCTGCCAGTTGAACTGCCAGACGATGTCAACTTTGACATCCCCGGCAACCCGCTCGACCGGCACCCGACCTGGCGCGACACGCCCTGTCCGTCCTGCGGCAAGGCGGCGAAACGCGAAACCGACACGATGGATACTTTCGTCGATTCGTCCTGGTATTTCGCTCGCTTCACCGCGCCGCATGCCGACACGCCGACGGTCAAGGAAGACGTCGAATACTGGATGAACGTCGACCAATATATCGGCGGCATCGAACACGCGATCCTGCACCTGCTCTATTCCCGCTTCTTCGCGCGGGCGATGCACATCACAGGGCATCTGCCCAAGACGGCGATTGAGCCATTCGATGCTCTTTTTACTCAGGGCATGGTCACGCACGCGATTTATGTGACGCGGGATGAGAATGACCGGCCGGTCTATCACTTCCCCGAAGACGTAGAGGTGCACGAAAATGGAGCCAGGTTGGGTGCGACAGGGGAAGAAGTCGACATCATCCCTTCGGCCAAAATGTCAAAATCCAAGAAGAACGTCGTCGACCCGGTCAGCATCATCCAGCAATACGGCGCCGACACTGCACGCTGGTTCGTTCTGAGCGATTCACCCCCCGAGCGCGACGTTGAATGGACGGCATCGGGGGCTGAGGCGGCAAACAAGCATCTAACACGGGTCTGGAACCTGTGTGATCGCATTGCCGCCATGCCCGATGGCGACGGTACGGGCGATGCGGACCTGCAAAAGGCTATGCATAAAACGATCCATGATGTGACGTTGGGGATCGACAGCTTCGGCTTCAATGCTGCAATCGCAAAGCTTTATGGATTCACCGCGACGCTGTCGAAATCCAAGGCGTCAAAGGCGGTGCAGCGCGAGGCGATCATGACGCTTGCACAACTCATGGCGCCCTTTACGCCGCATTTGTCCGAAGACATCTGGCATCATCAGAAAGGCGACGGCCTGTGCGCCGCCGCACCTTGGCCCAAGGCAGATGAAAGCCTGCTCGTTGACGATACCGTAACCTTGCCCATTCAGATTAATGGTAAGCGCCGGGCCGAGATCGACGTGCCGGCCGATCTGGACAAAGCCGAGGTTGAAAAGATCGCCCTTGCCAACGAAGCTGTCGAAAAGGCTCTGAACGGCGGGCGGCCGAAAAAGGTGATCGTTGTGCCAGGACGGATCGTGAATGTTGTGGTTTAGGGTTCTCCCCTTCCTGCTTCTGCTGTCAGCCTGCGGCTTTCAGTCAGTCTATGGCCCGGGCGGCAACGGCGGGGCCTTACAAAACCGGGTTCTGGTCGAAGAACAGAACACACGCGAAGGCTTTTTGCTGGTTCGTCAGATCGAAGAGCGCATCGGCCGCGGCGCTGACCCGGCCTATCGCCTCGGCCTTGGCTTGGAAATCCTGGAAGAAGGGCTTGGCGTTGACGAAGACGACAACACGCTTCGTTTCAATCTCATTGGAACCGCAGACTTTGAGTTGCGGGACGAAACAGGGGCGCTGGTCACGTCCGGTCAGGTCAGCAGTTTCACGGGTTATTCGGCAACCGGTACATTTGTTGCCACACTGGCAGCAGAGCAGGACGCACGCGAACGTCTGATGACGATTCTCGCCGATCAGATAATCGCACGCCTCTTGACTGCCGATCTATGAAGCTCTCAGCCGCTCAAGCCGCCAGCTATTTTATCAAGCCCGATCCGGAAAAGGCTGGGCTGTTGATCTATGGTTCTGATGCGATGCGCGTGGCGCTCAAAAGGCAAGAGGTCATTTCGGCGTTGATCGGACCCACGGGCGCGGAAGAGATGCGCCTGACTCGGATCGCCGCTAGCAAACTCCGGGAGGATCCGGCGCAGTTGATCGATGCGATCAAGGCTATCGGTTTCTTTCCTGGTCCCCGCGTTGCATTTGTTGAAGACGCGACTGAGAGCCAGGCGGCTCACCTACTGCCAGCCCTCGAGGCGTGGAGCGCGGGGGACGCCCAGCTGATCGTCACCGCCGGTACGCTGAAACCAACCTCGAAACTGCGCAAGGCGTTCGAAGCACATTCGAATGCGTTTGCTGTCGGGATCTATGATAATCCACCGACGCGCGAAGAAATCGAACGAGAGCTGAATGCGGCTGGCATTCAAGTTGTGTCGCGCGACGTGATGGGCGCGCTTTCGGATCTGGCAATGGCCCTGGAGCCTGGGGACTTCAGGCAGACACTCGAAAAGATTGCGCTCTATAAGTTGAATGACCCCGAGCCGCTTGGCGAGGCGGATATCGCCGCCTGCGCACCCGCTTCTGTCGAAGCGGCGGTCGACGACATCCTGCTAGTGGTTGCTGACGGCAAGGCGCAAGAGATCGGGCCGGTGATGCAACGCTTGCAATCACAGGGTGCCAACGCCGTGACGCTTTGCATCGGGGCAATGCGACATTTCCGGACCCTCCATCGTGCGGCAGCGGATACGTCCGGAAAGCCGCAAATCTGGGGCCCGCACCGCGACAGAATGCTGGCGCAGGCGCGCCGTTGGGGTCCGGCCAGGCTCGAAGATGCGTTGACGGTATTGACCGATACCGACCTTCAACTCAGATCGGCCGGTCAGAACGCACCGGCGATGGCACTGGTTGAACGGGCATTCATCCGGCTGGCCATGCTGGGCAGCCGGGCCTGAATGGTCAGCTGCCAGCTGCGTCTTCGATGATCTGTTTCATCTCATCATAGCGCATATTGCTGTACTTGCGGCCATTGATGACAAAGCTCGGCGTGCTGTCGATCCCGTCTGCCTCGGCGTTTTCCTGATACCAGGCGACGAGAGTGCGAAGCTTGTCACCATCCTGAAGGCACGCTTCGATCTGATCGTTGCCCAGCCCTGCAATCCGGCCAATCTTACGCAGTTCTTCGACGATATCGGCAGGCTGCCCGGCGCGTGTCCAATCCTGCTGGCCTGCATAGATCAGGTCGGTAATGCCAAAAAACCTGTCCTGCCCGCCGCAGCGCGCGATGGCAGACGCCCAAAGGCCGTAGCGATCGAAATAGACCTCGCGGTAAACGAAATTGATCTTACCGGTGTCGATGAACTCCGACTTGAGCTTTTTGTAGTTGCTCTCGTGAAATGATGCACAGTGCGGGCATGTATAGCTGGCGTATTCTATCACGGTGACCGGTGCATCCGGATTACCAAGTTGCATATCGACGATGGTCGATGTGTCGATCTCGGCTGCGCTCTCTTGGGCCATTGCCGCACCCAGCGGATTTGCGGGCGTGGTTCCGGGCGTCGATGACAAGAAATACCATCCGCCTAACAGGACGGCACCGGCAGCTGCGGCGATTGGGATCATACGGTTCATGAGCATCATGTCCTTGATTTGTCTCTTGCGATGATATGGGCCCCAAGCCGTTCCAAGGCAACGCGCAGCCTGTCGTCCTCTATCGGGGCGGCATGCAGTGTTGCCGCGGCCTTTGCCTCTGCCGGCAAATGGGGCGCCGTCGACGTCTTGGCGGGCGTGAACTCGACCTGCCCTTCGGCAAAGCCGGTCCGAGCAGTCTGGGTGATGCGGATGCGGGAAATGGCGTTGTATCCGTAGACGCCATTAACCTTCGCGCGAATTTGTTCCTTTTGCATTTCCAACATCGGAGCCATGGGCCCGGTCGTGAGCACCGTCAGGACGGCACCCATGCCACCCCGACTATAGCTGACCTCAACCGGGCGCGCAGTCGCAGCAATCTCTTCGCCGACGATCTCGGTCCAGCGGGTCAGCAACCGGCTTTCGGCAAAACCGCGGGCTTCGCTTGCTCGTCTGATCCGACCTGTCAGCAAGCTGGCCGTTCTTGCGAACCCTTTTGTGGTGGCGCTGCGCATCCTCACCGTTATCTTGTTCGTTAGTGTAATCTTAAGCATAGCGATGACGGTCGAAGCCACCAGAGAAACCGTCAGGCAGGGGCCATAAATCTTGCGTGATCTCAGCGCGGAACTGTTGGAGTGGTACGATGTGCACGCGCGCCAGATGCCGTGGCGGGTCGGTCCGGCCGAAAAGCAGGCGGGTGTGCGACCCGATCCCTATCATGTTTGGCTGAGCGAGATCATGCTTCAGCAGACGACAGTCGCCGCGGTCAAAGCGTACTTTGAACGGTTCATCGTACTCTGGCCTACCGTGAACGATCTTGCAGCGGCTGAGGATGCGGCCGTGATGGGCGAATGGGCCGGTTTGGGATACTACGCCCGTGCCCGGAACCTGCTGAAATGCGCGCGGGTCATTGCCAGTGATCATGGCGGCATGTTTCCCGTCGACCACAATGCTTTGCTAAAGTTGCCGGGCGTAGGTCGTTATACGGCAGCCGCCCTGTCGGCTATCGCTTTCGACCTGCCCGAGACAGTGGTCGACGGAAATGTCGAGCGGGTGATGGCGCGGCTCTTTGATGAGCACACGCCGTTGCCCAGGGCCAAGCCGGTATTGACCGATCTTGCCGCCAGCCTGACGCCAGAGGCCCGCCCCGGCGACTACGCTCAGGCGGTGATGGACCTGGGCGCTACAATCTGCACACCCAAGTCCCCGGCCTGCGGGATCTGCCCGTTGCAGGAACCGTGCAAGGCGCGCAAGGCAGGCACCGCTGCACAATTGCCCAGAAAAGCACCGAAAAAGATCAAGCCAGTTCGCCACGGCACCGTCTATCTGGCGCAGCGGGTCGATGGGGCGTGGTTGCTTGAAACCCGACCGGAAAGCGGTCTTTTGGGCGGTATGCTCTGCTGGCCTGGTTCTGACTGGGTGTCAGCGGATCACAGTCGACCGTCCGGTGACCCGCCAATACTGGCAGACTGGCGCTTGGTGGCTGGCGAGGTGAGGCACACCTTCACCCACTTTCATCTGCTGCTGAGTGTCGTCACGGCGCAGGTCGATCAGGCGGTCGAGCCTGCACGGGGACGCTTTGTCGAACAGGGCAATTTTCGCCCCTCAGACTTGCCTACTGTGATGCGCAAGGCATTCGATCTCGCCCGCGACTTTGCGTAACGTCAGAGATTGTTTTTACCTTTTCGACGTCTAAGCTTGGGTTGCGCGCAGAAATGAGGAACCGATGGCAATGATCCTGGCCCCCGCAGAGGTCGCCAAATTTGGGAACGCGCTACCGTTCTGGATGTCACTATTGCTTATCCCGCTGGCCTGGGTAGGAGCGATCTACGGCGGGTGGACGGTGGTCCTCTTGCCTATCGTAACGTGGTACTTGTTCTCGCTGCTGGACCTCGCTGTCGGCCTGAACACTGACAATGCAGATCTGGAAACGACAGATGATGATCTGTTCTGGTACCGCGCTATCACCCTCGTGTGGGTGCCAGCACAGTTTCTGACGCTTTTCGGGCTGATCGCATATGTAGCCCCCGCAGATCACCTCAATACGCTTGAGAAGCTTGTCCTGTTTTTTGGTGTTGGCGTGATCACCGGCACCATAGGCATCAACTACAGTCACGAATTGATGCACCAGAAAGACAAAGTTGAGCGCTGGATGGCAGATTTCCTTCTCGCCATGGTGCTTTATTCGCACTTCCGTTCCGAGCATCTGCTTGTGCACCATAGATACGTCGCCACACCGCGCGACCCGGTGACCGCGCGTCTTGGTGAAAGCTTCTATCGCTTTTATCAGCGGGTGCTTTGGCAATGCCTTGTGTCCGCCTTCAATGCTGAAAAAGCCATGCTGGGCCGCAAAAACCTCAGCTGGACACATGCCTCGAACCCGTTTTGGCGCTATGCTTGGCTGCAGGGCGGCATGCTTTTGCTGGCCATGCTGCTTGGGGGTTGGTCGGGTCTGGGTCTCTTCGTGCTACAAGCCGCGGTCGCCATCTGGCAGCTCGAACTGGTGAACTACATCGAACACTACGGGCTGACCCGCAAACATCTAGGCGAAGGCAAATACGAGCACGTTCAGCCCAAGCATTCGTGGAACGCGGCCCACCGGGCGTCGAACTGGCTGCTCATCAATCTGCAGCGACATTCCGACCACCACTACAAACCCGATCGTCGGTTCCCGGTGCTTCAAAACTACACTGAGTCGGATGCGCCGCAGCTGCCCTATGGCTATCCTGTCATGACCATCGCCGCGATGATCCCGTCGCTATGGAAAAGGGTCATGAACCAACGTGTCCACAGGTGGCGCGAACGCTACTATCCGGAAATCACCGATTGGGCCGCCTACAACACCGCCAGCAACCCGATGCCGCGCTAGGCGGGTTGCGCTGACTCCGCATTTGGGAAAGTGTCGCCCGGGCGGAGGGAGCGGCATTAATGGATCTACGCACACTTGGTCTTGGGCTGGCCTTTGCTGTTATCTGGTCCTCGGCTTTCACGTCGGCCCGCATCATCGTCGCAGATGCCTCGCCATTGGCGTCATTAGCACTTCGGTTTCTTCTTTCCGGCCTGATCGGCATCGCGTTTGCCCGCTGGATGGGTCAAAGCTGGAAGCTAACGCAGAGCCAATGGCGCGCTACGATCGTCTTTGGCATCTGTCAGAACGCGATTTACCTCGGGTTGAATTTCGTCGCGATGCAGACCGTAGAGGCGTCGCTCGCCTCAATCATCGCATCCTCCATGCCCCTTCTGGTGGCCCTTGCCGGCTGGGTGGCTCTACAAGAGCGCTTGCCAATGCTTGGTGTTGCCGGACTGATGCTTGGATTTGCTGGCGTAATCCTGATCATGGCAGGACGGCTGGAGGCCGGGGTCGACCCCTACGGCGTCGTTCTGTGCGTCATCGCGTCGGTTGCGCTGGCCCTTGCCACGCTTTCGGTTCGCGGCGCATCCTCGGGCGGCAATCTGTTGATGGTGGTAGGGCTGCAGATGCTGGTTGGGAGTGCGATTTTGGCCATCTTCGCTGCCCTAACCGAGCAAATTCGCCTGAATCCAACGCCCGAACTCTTTGCCGCCTTTGCATACACAACGCTGTTTCCCGGGCTGGTCGCCACCTGGATCTGGTTTGCGCTTGTCCAACGGATCGGCGCCACAAAGGCGGCGACCTTTCATTTTCTGACACCGTTTTTTGGCGTGTTGATCGCATCTTTGATCCTTGGTGAAGCGCTTGGCCTCACTGACATGATCGGGGTTGTGATCATTACAATCGGCATCCTTGCCGTGCAGCTATCCAAGCAGGCGAAACCAGCGGAGGCCTAGCGGCAAATCGTGTCGGACCGAATTGCACCGGGCGCATACTCACGCTATCCCCGCCACAGTGAGAATGAGCCCCGAATGAACTTTCTCTTCGTCCATCAGAACATGCCGGGCCAGTATCGTGAGCTGATCCAGTGGCTGGCGATGGACCCGTCCAACAAGATCGTTTTTCTGACACAACGCCAGAGCCCGCCAAAATTCGACGGTGTCGAAACCGTCATCTACAAGACGCATCATACCGCCAAGGAAGACGACTACGGGCTTTCGAAAACATGGGAGAACGCTGCTGGAAACGGGTTTGGTGCTGCGATGGCTGCTCAGAGCCTCAAGGATAAGTCCTTCACCCCGGACATCATAATCGGCCACGTGGGTTGGGGTGAACTAACCTTCATGAAGCAGATCTATCCCGATGTGCCCATAATTGGCTTTTTTGAATACTATTACAGTGTCAACGGTGGCCCGGTGGGCTTTGATCCCGAAAGTCCGGTGTCAGATCATGCACCCTTCATCATGCAAGCCCACAACACTGTCCCGCTGGTCAATATCGAGGTGGTCGATCGGGGTCATGCGCCAACGCTCTGGCAACGTGATCGTTTTCCCAAGAGCTTTCACGATAAGATCTATGTGTGTCACGACGGCATCCGAACCGACAAGCTGGGCCCCGACCCAAGGGCCAACCTGAACCTTGGCCGTCTGGACAGTCCGCTGACCCGAGAAGACGAAGTCGTCACCTACATGGCCCGCAATCTGGAAACCACGCGCGGTTACCATCAGTTCATGCGGGCGGTCCCCCATATACAGCGCGCCCGTCCGGATGCGCGGATCATTGTCATAGGCGGCAACGACACATCATACGGTGGGAAAAACAAGCATGAGGGCGGGCTGCGCGGACAGATGGAAAAGGAGGTTGGTCACATGATCGACTGGGACCGTCTGCATTTTGTCGGACAAGTGCCTTTTGCCGATTACTGCCGGATCATTCAGCTGTCGCGGTGCCACATCTATCTGACGATGCCTTTTGTCCTGTCATGGTCATTTCTGGAAGCCATGGCAATGGAAGCAACGATCGTGGCCAGCGATGTGCCTCCCGTGCGCGAGGCCATGAAAGACGGCGAAACCGGCATACTGGTCGATTTCTTTGATCCCGAGGCCATCGCGGCCGGAGTGACGACCGTGCTGCAAAATCCGGAACACCATGATCATCTGGGCAAGGCCGCGCGGCGCCACGTGGTGGATAACTACGATTTCCTCACCGTTTGCCTGCCCGAACACATTCGACAGATCAATGCGCTGGTCCCAGTAGATAAGCGCATTGAAGTGCCATGACCGTCGCAGTGCTGGGCAGCACTGGGCGGCTAGGCCGAATGCTGCGGGCCGTTTGGGGAGCGGACGGCGCGCGCTGGCTGGGGCGCGAGGCTTTCGAGCCCGGCGGCCATCGCATGCTCGCCGGCGCCGAAAGTGTCTTGTCCCTTGCAGGTGTCGTCCGTGGCTCTGGCGATCTGACGCTCAATAGCAGCTTAGCCGAGCAGACGCTCGACATGGCGAAAGCGGTCGGAGCGGGCCGTGTCTTTCTAGCCTCGAGCGCGGCTGTCTACGGCACGGGCCCCGATTTCAGCGAAGCGGCGGCGGTACGACCAATATCAGGCTACGGCAAGTCCAAGTATGAAATGGAGGTCATGGCAGCAGAGCATGAGCATCCAAACACATGCTTGCGGATCGGAAACGTAGCAGGCGCAGACGCCATTCTGGGCAACTGGCGATCGGGGATGACAATCGATACTTTCGCTGACGGGTCGACACCCCGGCGCAGCTATATGGGGCCATTCACAATGGCGCGTTGCCTCGACATGCTTTTTCAGCTCACTGACCTACCCAAGATGCTCAACCTGACGGCCCCGGGATCAGTTGAAATGGGCGCGCTTCTGGACGCAGCGGACCTGAATTGGGACCGGCGCCCTGCAAACGAAGGGACGATCGCACGTGTCGAGCTTTGCACAGACCGCCTCGCTTCACTTGTGACATTCGAAGCCCAAGATAGCTCACCCGACGAAATGGTGCGCCAATGGCGGCGCGCGGTGACCCCGGCATGACCCCCGCCAAGCGCGCCCTGGATCTGTTTTTCGCGGCCTTGCTGATATGCCTGCTTTGGCCGCTGATCATCGGCATCGCGATAACCGCCTGGCTCAGTCAGGGCCGCCCGATCCTCTATGTTTCAGAGCGCATGAAGACGGAAAGCGAAGCCTTCCAAATGTGGAAATTCCGCACCATGCGGGTCGCAGAAGACGATTCAGGCGTTTCTGGTGGTGACAAGGATAGACGCATTACAAAATTTGGGGCCTTCTTGCGTGCCACCCGCCTTGATGAACTGCCCCAGCTCTGGAACATCATCAGAGGTGATCTGAGCTTTGTGGGTCCTCGCCCCCCACTGCGGCAATATGTGGATCGGTTCCCGGAACTCTATGCGAGTGTGCTCAGATCGCGGCCGGGTGTTACTGGCCTCGCATCGCTAAGGCTGCACCGGTTCGAAGAAAAAGTGCTGTCTGGGTGCAACAGTCCCGAAGAAACCGACGCCGTTTACATACGTCGCTGCATACCCCGAAAAGCCAAGCTCGATCTGCTTTATCAACGTAACCATACGTTGTGCTTTGACTTTTTACTGGCAATTGAAACGATCGGTACGCTATTTCGCCGGGCAAAAAGACGCCAATGAACACATCTGTGGCGGCAACACCCTTCCGTTTTTTCGCCCTTAGGTTATCAATCTGCCTACCATAAGAGCAGACTCAGCGCGGTCCGCAGAAATACACGCCAAAACGATCTGCTGATGCGAGTTTTGGCTGGGAAACGGGGATAGGTTGGGGCAAGTCTCGGCACTGAGCCAAGTCGAGCAAGCCACCAAGAACAAAAGCAAAAATGCTGAAATTAGTACAGTCTCTCAGCCGAACACAGAAACAGTATGTTCTGATCACGGTCGACTCGCTTCTAATACCCGTCGCCCTGTTTTTTGCTCTCAGCCTTCAAATCAGCCCTATCGGCGCCCGGGTGGTCATGAGCGAGTTTCTCGAGATCTTACCCTACCTGATCTTGCTTGCCGCGGCCGTGTCAGTTTCCATGGGTGCCTCAGCCATCCAACTTAAGACCTATGAAGCGACCGCTATTGGGCAATCCGCCGTCTACGCCTTTTTGGTCGCCGGAATATCGACGAGCCTTACGATCGTTGCCAAAGTCCCCGTGGCGATTAGCACGCAAATCGTGTTCGGCATCAGCCTTTTCGTCTTCACGGTTTTGTCCCGAATTGTCCTGTTGCAAATCGTTTCCGCAATCTATCGGAGTGCGCCGAACCGCATGCGTGTCCTGATCTACGGCGCCGGTTCGACCGGTATGCAGCTTGTGTCCGCGCTGCGGAACCATGACCAGATCGATCCGGTGGCTTTTGTCGATGATAACGCAGCTTTGCACGGGATGACGGTTGCCAGACTGCCGGTCTTTACCCCGGCAAGGGTGCCGGAGATCGCCGTCTCGAAGAAAATCGATAGGGTTCTTTTGGCAGTGCCCTCGCTGAGCTACCCCAAACAGGCACAAATCGCGCGCCGCCTGCAGAAGATGGGACTGGAGGTCCAGGCCTTGCCTTCATTTTCGCAGTTGATCGGCGAAGAGGAATTGGTCGAAAAACTGACCCCTCTCAATCCAAATGTGTTTTTGGGTCGGGCTGAGGTGGCAGAAGACTTCGACGCTCAGTCCAACGCCTACATTGACAAAACGGTCCTGATTTCCGGCGCTGGCGGCTCAATCGGATCCGAGCTTTGCCGTCAGGTCATCAGGTCCCGCCCAAAAAAGCTTGTGCTGTTCGAGCTCAGTGAACTCGCGCTATACAATATCAACACGGAGATCCTTCAAGCCGCGGAGGGTGGCGAGATCAGTGTCGTACCGATCCTGGGCTCGGTTACCGATGCCCAGCAGGTGCGGAAGGTTCTGGCGGACCATGACGTCGACGTGATCTTGCACGCGGCCGCCTACAAGCACGTACCACTTGTTGAGTCGAACCCGCTTGCTGGAATGGCGAACAATGTTCTTGGGACCCATATTCTGGCTGCCGAGGGCAGTGCGGCCAATGTCGAGCGCTTCATACTAATATCTTCCGACAAGGCGGTTCGGCCGACTAATATAATGGGCGCATCCAAGCGCCTCGCCGAGTTGGTCATTCAGGATCTTGCAAGCCGCGTGCCAACCGCCGAGACCCCGAAGTACTCCATTGTTCGCTTCGGCAACGTTTTGGGTTCATCTGGCTCGGTCATTCCACTTTTTCAGGATCAATTGCGGCGTGGTGGTCCGCTGACGGTGACGCATCCAAATGTCCGGCGTTATTTCATGACGGTTCAGGAAGCGGTGAACCTTGTGCTTCAGGCTGGTGCGATGGCGAAGGGGGGCGAGGTATTCGTCCTTGATATGGGCAAGCCAATCAATATCGATCAGCTTGCGCGGCAGCTCATTGAAAGCTCTGGCTACACCGTGCGCGACGCCGGTAACCCCGATGGTGATATTGCAATCGAGTATACCGGTTTGCGCCCCGGTGAAAAAATGGCCGAAGAACTGACACTGAGTGGTGCCTTGATCGGCAGTGGTCATCGCAAGATCTTCTTTGCCAACGAGGCGAAGCTCAGCGAGATCGAGGTCGCCTCTGCCCTCAGCAAGTTACGGCAGGCGTTGGCCAGCGGTGATGAAGAGGCGGCACGCCAAGTTGCGATGCGCTGGGTCGAGGGCTTCGGCGGCAGCACGATGCCGGAAAACGGGCCTATGACGGAAGAAGCTGCGCCTGTCACCTGATTGCAGCAACGTGCAGCACAACAGCCATGCCCCGATTGATCTTGATGCCCAAGGCATGGTCTAAGCGCGTGAGCAACGTGGGAAAAGTGGGGACCAACGTGCGGCGATCCAGCAATGCCAGAGGCTTCAGCGTCCGCACGGCGATATTGGGCTCTGCGGTCTTTGCTTCATCTGGTGTGGCCTTGTCGGATGAGTCCGGGGTTCCGTTCGAATTCTCGTCTGATACAACGCTCAACTTCTACGGCTCACCCGGTTTGATCGACACGCCGTCGGCCTATGCCCTGCCAAATGGTCAGCTGGCAGTCTCGGTGTCAAACTTTGGCGGCCAAACCCGAACATCCCTGACGTTTCAGGCGTTTCCACGCGTTTCGGCAAGCTTTCGTTATATCGGGATACAGGACTGGAATTCAGACGGGTTCGATACCTACCGGGATCGAAATTTTGATGTTGCCCTGCTCCTGAGCAAGGAGCGCAAACACTGGCCCGCTCTCTCCGTCGGCCTTAGGGATTTCGCTGGCACCGGAATCTATGCCAGCGAATACGTTGTCGCGAGCAAGTCATTCGAGCAACCGCTTGGGTTGCCGGGGCGCTTCAATGTGACGGCGGGTCTTGGCTGGGGCCGTCTAGGCAGTTCAGGCGATATCGGTTCGTCTGGCGATCGGCCTGCGTTTGATCCCGACGATGAGGGCGGTGAGCCGTCGACGGATCAGTGGTTTCGCGGCCCATACGCACCGTTTGGTGGCATCGAATGGCAGGTGAATGACCGGCTCGGCGTCAAACTCGAATACTCCCCGGATGCATACGAACCTGAAACATCGCGCGGTGTGTTTGAAATCGAATCGCGGGTCAACTTCGGTGTCGAATATCAGGCAGCCGAGAACCTGCGGCTTGGCGCGTACTATCTTTACGGGTCGGAACTCGGGGTGAGCGCCCAGCTTCAGTTCAATCCGAGACGTGCGGTCACACCGGTCTCGGTCGCCGGCCCCCGCCCCATCATCAAAAGGCCCAGCCGACGGGCCGCCCCGGATGCCTGGGACACTGCCTGGAGCAGCTCGGAGAGTGCGCCGGTCGTCATCCGCGACGCGTTGCGTGAAGAGCTTTCCGAGGATGGCCTGCGGCTCGAAGCCATTTCCGTTACTGCAACTTCGGCAGAACTGCGGGTCACCAATCTGCGCTATGGCTCCAATTCGCTTGCTGTCGGAAGGGCCGCTCGTGCGATGGCCCGCGTCATGCCCGCTTCTGTCGACACGTTTCGCGTCACGCTCGAGGCCGAGGGGCTGCCACTGTCAACCGTTTCGATCCGACGCCAGGACCTCGAGTCGCTGGAATTCGTGCCGGACGGAAGCACTGCCCTCTTGGCCCGAACCGATATTGACGATGCAGCGCCAGACCTGCAGCCCGGTGGCTCTGCTGATGCCTTGGACACCTACCCACGGTTTAACTGGTCGCTTGGACCGTTCATTTCTCCAAGCTATTTCGACACAGAACAGCCGGTACGCGCCGATGTCGGCCTGAGCGCGCAGTTCCGATATCGTCTGCGGCCCGGGCTACTTGTTGCGGGCGATCTTAGGCAACGGTTTGCGGGGAATGTCGAGGATACGACAGAGACGGAGTCGGAACTGCCCCGAGTCAGAACAGACGCCCGTCTCTTTGCGGAAGAGGGCCAAACCGCAATCGAAAACCTTTATGTCGCAAACTACTGGAAACCCTCGCGGGATATCTACGCCCGTGTCACCGCGGGTTATCTCGAATCTATGTTTGGTGGTGTTTCAGGCGAACTCCTTTGGAAACCGGCGACAAGCAGGCTTGCATTTGGTGCTGAGGCAAACTTTGTCCGCCAACGTGACTTCGACCAGATGTTCGGTTTCCAGGACTACGACGTGGCGACTGGCCATATATCGGCCTATTACGAGATCGGCGGCGGATACATTGGCCAGGTCGATGTAGGCCGCTATCTGGCTGGCGACACTGGCGCCACTTTCACGATCAGCCGGGAGTTCAAGAACGGTTGGAAGGTTGGCGGCTTTTTCACCTTGACGGATGTGAGCGCAGAAGAATTTGGTGAAGGATCCTTTGACAAGGGGATCAATCTCACCATTCCCCTCAACTGGTTCCTTGGAAAACCGACGCAACAGACTGTCAGCACGACGATCCGGCCAATACAGCGTGATGGGGGCGCTCGCCTTGGCGTGCCAGGCCGTCTCTACGAAGTCGTCCGACCCGGACATCAGGCAGAGTTGGTGAGCGATTGGTCGAGGGTTTGGGAATGAGGCGTTCTGTAACCGCAGCTCTCGCCCTATTGGTCGCCGCATGTTCCGGCGGAACCGGCGACAACGAAGACCGGATCGAAAGCCAGTCCAGCGTACTTTCGGAGGTTCGACAGAGCGTCCAGATCAATCGTCAGAATCGGGACCAGTCCTTGCCTCCTGTCACCCGCGCTCAGCTCGACCAGCTGACCGTCAGCGCCCTTGAAGTTGTGATCGAGACCGGTGGTCGTAGTGCTTACCTTGCGCCATACTCTACCCGGACCGACACCTTGCCGGGCCAGATTGTCGTCTGGCGCAGCCCGGATGGCGCACAGATCGTTCTGAGGGATGGTCTGATCATCGGGACGCGGGCCCTGGGGAACGACCTTGCATCCGCGGACGTCAGCCAAAGCCTACATCTGCTCAGGACATCAGGAACCGGCGCCGCGCATCGCGTCTTCTACGTCCGTGAAGACGATAACACTCAAGCGACCATCAACGCACAATGCCAGGTAAGCTCACTGGGGCCCGCTCAGATCGAGATCGTGGAGCGTAGTTTTTCGACCGTGCGGATGCGGGAAGTCTGTTCGGTGGGTTCGGACCAGATCATAAATGAGTACTGGATCGACAGCGGCGACAGAACCGTTCTTCAGTCACGTCAGTGGGTCGGACCCCGGATCGGGTTTTTGGACCTGAGAGTGCTGAAGAAGTGACCAAAATGTCATTGACGAGCGAAAAGCCGATCAAATTAACGAACTGATCGTAATGCACGTTGTTTTGGTTCACCTTTTACGATAACCGACGGATATCAGCGATGAAGGGTTTCGACTATGAACAAAGTTCTCTCACTCGTTTCTGCGACTGCACTGGCTGCCGCAATGGCACTTCCGGCAGCGGCAAACGACGTCCCGCTCAACACTGTCACCGGCGGTGAAGGTCAAGAGCAAGCAAGCGGCCAGGCCCTTGCCGCAGGTGGTCTGATCACGGGCACAGCTCTTGTTGGCGCGATTGCAGTTGTTGCAGTCGTGGCTGCTGCGTCGGATGACGACTCATCGGCGACTGAGACTGAGTAACAATTCCAGTCAACTGGATTGGATCAGGAAGCGGCGTTCAGCGCCGCTTCTATCTTTTTGGTGACTTGACGCGATAGCGGCTTCACGTTCGAACCCCATGTCGCCAGCACTGCACCATCTTTCCCGATCAGAACCTTGTTAAAGTTCCAGCGCGGTTCAAATCCGGTCTGGGCCTTCACGTCCTGATAAAATGAATGCGCCGCATCACCACGGATGCTGGTGATGTCCGCCATTGGAAGGTCGAGAGCAAAGTTTAGTTCGCAGAATTCCTTGACCTCTTCGGCTGTGTCCAGTTCCTGACTGAAATCGTCCGATGGCACTGCAAGCACGACCAATCCATCATCCTGATAACGTTCATAAAGCTTTTGTAGCGCGTCATACTGGCCCGTGAAAGCGCACTGAGATGCCGTGTTCACGACCAGAATTGGTTGTCCGGCCCAGTCTTTCAAAGAGAGAGAACCCCCGTCGATCGAGGAAAAAACATGACTGCCCATCTCGGCAGAAGCACACGTCGCGGCCGCGACAAACGCGACGACTGAAACAACCGATTTCATACCAAACCTCCGGATTCTCTTCTTATCAGCTGAGATAGGCGTGATAAGAGATTAGTCACGCCCTTTCATTCCTTCGTCGTAACGCCAAATATGGAACCAAAGATACGAAGTCGGAGGCACCATGGATAAATACTCTAAAGATCCGGATGCTGTCGCAGCGCTCTCACCGGAAGAGTTCTATGTCACGCAGCAAAGCGGAACGGAGCGCCCGGGCACCGGGAAGCTGCTCAATAACAAGGAACCGGGCATCTATGTTGATATCGTGTCGGGCGAACCGTTGTTCGCATCGGCAGACAAGTACGAAAGCGGTTGCGGCTGGCCCAGCTTTACCAAACCAATCGCCAACGTCACCGAACATAATGATGCTTCACATGGTATGATCCGCACCGAAGTCCGCAGCAAGCATGGCGACAGCCATCTTGGACATGTCTTCCCCGATGGCCCAGTTGACCGCGGCGGCCTGCGGTATTGCATCAACTCGGCGTCGCTCCGATTTGTGCACCGTGATGACATGGAGGCCGAGGGGTATGGCGAATATCTGGACCAAGTGGAGGATGTGACATGAGCGAAGAACGTGCCGTTCTAGCAGGTGGATGTTTTTGGGGCATGCAGGATCTGATCCGAAAGCGGCCCGGCATCTTGCGCACACGTGTCGGTTATACCGGCGGCGACGTGCCTAATGCGACCTATCGCAATCATGGCACCCATGCAGAGGGGATCGAGATTTTCTATGATCCGACCGTCGTCAGCTTTCGGGATCTGCTGGAATTCTTCTTTCAGATCCACGATCCGACAACACTGAATCGGCAGGGCAATGATGTTGGCCTGAGCTACCGCTCCGCGATCTACTATGTTGATGATGCCCAGAAACAGATAGCCGAGGATACGGTCGCTGATGTGAACGCGTCAGGGATCTGGCCCGGAAAAGTGGTGACCGAGATCGAACCCGTTGGCGATTTCTGGGAGGCCGAGCCGGAGCACCAGGACTACCTCGAACGCTTTCCGAACGGTTACACCTGTCACTTTCCCCGCGCTGGCTGGGTGTTGCCAAGACGCGCAGCTGAGTAGGTAACGCCTTGCTCAAAGCCGGTTGGCCGCCCAGCGGGCGGCGTCAGCGACTGCCGGGTCGGCATCATTGACTAGGTCTTGCGCGATACCGCGCAGGGCCGGTCTTTTCGAGTTCCCGATCGCATAAAGCACGTTCCGCACAAACCTGTCGCGGCCAATCCGCTTGATTGGCGAGCCGGAATACCGGTTACGGAACGTTGCATCGTCGAGCTGTGCAAGGGTTGCCAACTCGGGTGCGACCCAGTCTTCGGCAATCAGTCTGTTGTCCCGGGCAGCAACAGCAAACTTGTTCCAAGGACACGCCGCTAGACAATCATCGCACCCATAGATCCTGTTGCCCATCTTTGCGCGCAGTTCCGAATCGACGGGTCCCTTGTGCTCAATCGTGAGGTACGAAATGCAGCGGCGCGCATCCAGCTGGTAGGGGGCCGGAAACGCATCGGTCGGGCAAATGTCGAGACATGCCCGGCAGGAACCGCAATGATCAACTTCGGGTTCGTCGGTCTCAAGTTCCAGTGTCGTGAATATTGCACCCAGAAAGGCCCAGTTGCCCCAGTCCCGGCTAACGAGGTTGGTATGCTTGCCCTGCCATCCCAGGCCAGCAGCCTGAGCCAAGGCCTTTTCCGGGACCGGCGCGGTATCCACAAAGACTTTGATCTCGCACCCTGTTTCGGCGACGAGCCATCGCCCCAATCGCTTGAGCCGCTTCTTTACGACATCGTGATAGTCGCGACCCTGTGCATAGACCGAGATCGCTGCCAGCTGGGGATCAGCGAGCACGGCCAATGGGTCATGGGTGGGCGAATAGCTTTCGGCCAACATCAAGATTGACCGGGCATCGGGCCAAAGAGCGGATGGATCGCCGCGCCAGTGCATACGCTCGGCCATCCATGACATCTGCCCGTGATAACCCTCAGCAACGAAGGCATTCAAACGATCAGCAACTTCCGGCACGGCATCGGGCTTGGAGACGCGTGCAGAGATAAAGCCGCAATCAAGGGCTTCTTTGATGAGCTTGTTCTTTATCGACATCGCAGTGCAAGCGGGCAGCCAAGTGCCCGGTCCGCTGGTTCAGAAATCAAGGTCGTTATAATGGCGTGGCGGCGGAAACCCGGGCACCTGATCGGCCAGGATCCCCCGGAATGCAGGGCGCGACTTGATCTTGGCATACCAATCCTTGACCACCTCACTGCGGTTCCAGTCCACATCACTGATATAGTCGAGCGCAGAAAGATGCGAAGCCGCCGCGAAATCAGCAAGCGTCATGATATCTCCCGCCAACCAACGGCGATGATCCAGCAACCATGTCATATAGTCGAGGTGATACTTGATGGCCTTCGCACCGTCTTTGACATTGCGGCTGTCGGGAAAGCCTTGGCCCATCATTTTTTTGTTCACGCGTTCGTATAGTAGTTTTGACGTGACCTCGGCATGAAACTTGTCGTCGAACCATCCAACCAGCCGCCGCACCTCCAGCCGCCCGGCAGCATCCTTGGGCAACAAAGGCGGTTCGGGTCGTGTCTCTTCGATGTATTCACAGATGGCACCGCTTTCGGCCATCGTGATGCCGTCAAGTTTCAGGACAGGAACCTTGGATGCCGGGTTGCGCCGCAGAAAATCCGCATCCTGTTCCCAATAACGCTCCTCCACCAGCTCCACTTCCATCTTCTTTTCCGATAGGACAAGGCGAACCTTCCGGCAGAACGGCGATAGAGGGACGTGAAACAAGCGGGCCACGGCGCTTCCTGCATTTTGCAAACGTGTTCGGATTCCATGCACTTACAGCGCCGTGTTTTCAACTCCCGGGCCAGTCATGCAGCGCAACGGGTCCCAAAAAACGCATTTTGGTCACATTGTCAGAGAATTTTCGCCACAACGGATCATTAACCATGGTTGGCAAGTGAGCCTGCCATGCGGGTGTTATTGTAGGATTGTGACCAGTGAAACAGTTTCGAGCAACCGTAGCCGGTATCACGGCTTTGATGGTGATGAGCGGTGCGGCGTCAGCAGCGACCCTTGCACTCGATGAAATCCGGAATTTCACGACCAGCTCGACCGGCTACGTGGTGCTCGATGGTCTGAATGATGCCTTTGACGGTTACGGGCTGATCACCGGTCTGCCATCCAGCGTGTCAGTTACCCGCGATGTACAAACGCTTGAAGATATCCGCACCTACCGCGTTCTCGATACCTTCACGAACAACTCGTCCAGCGACGTCAGCGTCAGCATCACTTACTTCACCAACCTCGGTTCGGATGGGAACGAAGAGGTTGTTCGCGAAGGTCGTGATACTTCGATCACGTACGAAAATCCGCCGTCCAGCACTTTGCCGGACCCGGTTATCGCATTCACCTATGGCAACAACGCGTTTTCGCGGAACAACCTGTCGGGCGATGTCAGCAGCAACGCGTTCAACCTGACAGCGACTTTTGATCTGGCCGCAGGCGAAAGCACGTCGATCCTGCAATTTGCAACATTGGTGCTGGAGTCAGGTATCCGGACGGGCGAAGTTGCCCTTGCGGAACTGATTTCGAGCGATCTGCGTGACAGCCCATTTGCTTTGGGTGGCATAAGTTCGCGCCAGGCAGAGCTGATTGCCAACTTCACCGGTGCGGAGGTTCCACTGCCCGCAAGCTCGCTCCTTCTGGGCGCTGGTCTGCTTGGCTTTGGTGCTTTGCGCCGCCGCAAGTCGCGCGGCTAGTCGGATAGACATGATGCGCGGCCGTCCTTAAGGATGGTTGCCGCACCATCCATGATCTGACGCGTTCTGTTACGCACGAAATCTGAAGGTCTGCTCGCTGAGCGGACCTTTGGCGCTGGTAGGATAGCTGCGAGGCGCGCCGCCTGAAGCGCGCTAAGCTCGCGCGCCGGCACATTAAAATAGTGGCCCGACGCGGCCTCAATACCAAAGACGCCCTCATCGAACTCAGCAACGTTGAGGTACACTTCGACGATCCGCTGCTTTGACCAGAAAGCTTCGACAAGGGGTGTCAGGCCCGCTTCAACCGCTTTCCGGGTCCAATTTCGCCCGTGCCAGAGATAAACATTCTTAACCACCTGCTGCGTGATGGTAGAGGCGCCTCGGTTCGCCCCAGCCTCAATTGCACTGCGGATCGCCGCAACATCGAACCCCCAATGCAGGCAGAAATTTGCATCTTCGGCCGCGACCAACGAAGGCACCATGATCGGGGCAATGTCATCAAGAGCGACCCATTCGTGATCGATCGTGCCCAAGCGCCAACGTTCCTGCGTCATGTAAATGGTCGTAGGCGGGTTCAAGACACCCCACAGCGCAACCATCCCCAAAACGAGGGCAATAACGACAAGCAGGCCGCGTCTCACCCAGCGGATGATTTGGCGAAGTGGCTGCCTCGAAGGTTTCTGTTTCTTACCCTTGGCCATGCTCACGCTATAGGCAAGGACAAGGAGGCAGGGCAACCAGAGGTTTGGCAGCGGTCGAGAAGCCACTTGGAACCCGCTGCACGTGCAACTCTGGCCCTCAACGCAGCGGCTCGGTTTGGTACAAACGAACCTTGAGACCGCCGTGCGGTATTACATCGCTCTTTTTGACGATAGGCAGGCCCGTCGCCCGAGCTAGCGGCTCTTCGTTCGTAACCAACCCAACACGCCAACCCGGAAACCGCTCCTGCATCGTCTTACCAAATGCCCCATATACGCCGAACAACAGTTTCTTGTTGCCGATGCGCCCGCCATAAGGCGGATTGACCAACACCAAACCCTTTGGCCCATCCGGCGGTGTAAGTTCGCTGACCGCCTGACGACCAAACATGGTTGAGTTTGCTACGCCTGCCCGTTCTGCATTAGCTGTAGCATTTCGGATTGCACCATCATCCCGGTCAAAACCATAGGCTTGATAGCCGCCAGTTACTCTCCGTTTTTCGCGTTTTAGCTCATGCCAAATCTCCGGATCGAAGTTTGCCATGTCTTCGAAGGCAAATCGCCTGGTGCGGCCAGGAGCAAGACCAGCCGCGATCTCTGCCGCTTCGATGACAAAAGTGCCCGAACCGCACATCGGGTCGACGATGGGCTCGTGCCCATCAAAAGCGCAAGCTCTGAGAAACAGCGCCCCCATCGTTTCGCGCAGCGGCGCCTTGCCGACAGCTTGCTTGTAGCCCCGTTTGTGTAGTGGATCGCCGGATGTATCGAGGCTGAAGCTGCAAAGATCGTCTTCGATGCGTACTTTCACGCAAAGGCTGGCACTGTCGTCGATCGCGACCCCGACGGATTTGACGATCGCGTTTTCAACCCGCTGCTTGGCGGCACCCGCATGATAGATACGCGATTTGCGGCAAGTCGCCTCGACCCGTATCGGGATGTTGGGCCGCAGAAAGTCGCCCCAGTGAAATTTTGACGCGCGCTTGTCCAACTGGGCCAAATGCATCGCGCGGAACGAACCGATGCGCACAAGAACCCGGGTGGCTCCCCTGAGCCACAGATTGGCCCGCCAGATATCTGGCAATTCGGCAGCGAAGGTAACGCCGCCCGGGACGGCGGTCGTGACTACAAATCCGAGTTCTCTCATTTCCTCTGCCAGCAAACTCTCAAGGCCGGGCAGGACCGTGGCGAAAGCTTCGAAAGTCTGTTGCTCTTCCATAGGCTGCCGATAATCAATTGTGGCGCTGGTGGCGAGGCCTGAATGGCTAACCAAAGCTTCTCGCCTATCGTTATGTCCGTTTTTGATTGACTCGAATCCATGCGCCTTGCGTACTTGCTGCATCGATTGCGCAGTCGGTATCATGATTTAAATACTTCCAGTTTCCTGTTTCCTCGGTTGCTGCGCGCGAAATCGTTCAAAGGGAGGAAAAGATGAAGAAGCTAACAAAAGTATTGTCTGCCTTTGCTGTCGCGGCGAGTCTCGCGACCACTGCAACCGCAGAAAACCCGACCATGGGTGTAGTCGTGAAGATTGGCGGCATCCCGTGGTTCAATGCCATGGAAGAAGGCATCAAGGAACGCGCGGCAGAGATCGGCGTCGATGCCGAAATGATCGGGCCGACATCTGCAGACCCAGCTCTGCAGGTCCGCGCCATCGAAGACCTCATCGCCAAGGGCGTCGATATTATCGGAGTCGTCCCGAATGACGAGACCGCGCTGGAACCTGTGCTGAAGAAAGCCATGGATGCCGGCATTAAGGTGATCGCCCATGAAGGTCCTGGTTTGCAAAACGTGGATTGGAATTTTGAACTCGCATCCTCGGATGGCTTCGGTGAGGCCCATGCCAAACTGCTGTCAGAAAAGATTGAGGGGCCCGGAAAGTACGCGGTCTATGTTGGGTCGCTGACCGTTCCGCTTCATAACGCCTGGGCTGACGCCGCAATCGCCTGGATGCAGGAAAACCGGCCGGACGTGGAACTGATCGGCGAACGCTACGGTGTGGCCGAGAGTGTAGATGACAGCCGTTCAACCGCGCTGGACCTCATCGCCGCAAATCCAGACCTCAAGGGCTTTCTCGCCTTCGGCAGCCAAGGCCCGATCGGTGCCGGGCGCGCTATTGAGGAACGCCGCAAGACAGGCGAGATTCACGTGATGGGCCCCTTCTCACCTGGCCAGGGACAGAAGATGCTAAAAAATGACGTGATATCGGGCGGTTACATGTGGAACCCCGCAGAGGCTGGTCGGGTCTTTGTGACCATGGGCAAGATGCTTGTGGACGGCGAGGAGATCAAAGATGGCACCCGGATCGAAGGTCTGGGCACCGTTAGTCCGGACTTTGCGACGCGCAATATCATCACCGACAACCTGCTTGAGATCAACAAAAGCACGGTTGATGAGCTGGCCGAAAAAGGCCTCTGACAAACCGGTCTGGCGCGCTTGACAATCAGCGCGCCAGTCACCGCCGGGAACCGACCCTCGATGACGACAACCGTGCACACTCCCGAACCGGATTATGCCCTACGATTGCGCGGGGTTTCGAAACGGTTTGGCGGGGTGACGGCGCTTCATGACGTGTCGTTTGACGTCAACCGGGGAGAGGTACACTGCCTCGCTGGTGAAAATGGCTGTGGCAAGAGCACCCTCATCAAGATCATAACCGGCGTTCACGCCCCCGAGCCGGGGGCCGAGGTTGAGGTGTTCGGCGAAACACAAACCTCCATCAAACCCAATCAAGCAAGAGCAAAAGGGATCGCGGTCATCTGGCAAGACCTTGCGCTGTTTCCGCATATGAGCGTGGCAGAGAACATCGCGTTCGATGACATGGTCGGCAACATGCCGAAGCTTGTACGGCGTGGCACGGCGCGAAAACGGGTCAGCGACATGCTGGAACGGCTGGGTGTTTCGCTGAATCCCGACGCGAGCCTAAACACACTTCCAATTGCACAGCGCCAAATCGTCGCCATTGCACGCGCGCTAATGGGCGACGCGAAACTGGTCTTTATGGACGAGCCGACATCGTCCCTGACACAGGCCGAAACCGATCGCCTGCTCGACATCGTCGGCACGCTTTCCGCACAGGGCGTCGCGGTCGTCTTTGTCAGCCATCGGCTGGCTGAGGTGCTCAACGTATCGGAACGGGTAACCGTTCTGCGCGATGGCAAGCTTGTGGGGGTGTATCCGACTGAGGGAATGACACAGGCGCGGCTGGGCGAGCTAATGACAGGTAACACGCTCGAACACTCGGTCAGGGCCCGGGACTTGCCCGACGCCCAGCCGGTTCTTGAGGTGCGCGGCCTGTCGAGACAGGGCGAATTCGAGAATATCACATTCGACATCAAGGAAGGCGAGGTTCTGGGCCTGACGGGTCTGATCGGTGCGGGCCGGACTGAATTGGCCCATGCGATCATCGGCATGACACGGCCCGACCGGGGCCGCATCATCCTGAATGGTAATGAGATAGAGCCGCGCTCAATCCGCGACGCTATCCGTGAGGGCATCGCCTACGTTTCAGAAGACCGGCTCTCGCTGGGCCTGATCCAGCCGCAATCGATTGCCGACAATACCTCGATCTCGGTACTTGATCGTCTACTGAATGGCGCAGGCCTGATCTCTCATCCCAAAAGTAGCGCGTTGGTCAACCGCTGGATCGAAGATCTCGCCGTCAAGATAGGCCAGCCGGACGATGCGGTCTCGACCCTCTCAGGCGGCAACCAGCAACGGATCGTGCTGGCAAAATGGCTCGCGACAGAACCAAAGCTGCTGATCCTCGACAGCCCGACCGTCGGCGTGGACGTCGGCGCACGCGCGGGGATCTTCAAGATCGTTCGCGACCTCGCACATGAGGGCCTCGCGATCCTCCTGATCTCCGATGAAGTGACTGAAGTGATGCACAACGCCGACCGGGTTCTTCATATGGAGCACGGACAGTTGAAAGCCGAACACGACCCGCGCCTGACCAATATCGCGACGCTCGAGGCACAGATCTATGGGTAGCCTCCTGCGCCTTGGCACCGTCGAAGGGCGGCTGACCGTCGTGCTACTCCTGATGATCTTCAGCCTGACCATGGCCACCGACAGCTTCATGACGCTGGCCAATGTGACCTCTCTGCTGAACAACAACGCCGTCAATCTGATCTGGGCGGTCGGCTTGCTGGTTGTTCTTATCGCTGGGGGGATCGACATTTCCTTTGCGGTGGCCGCATCGGTTGTCCAATACGTCGCCGTCTACTGTTTCGACTTTCTGGGCGGCGGGAACTGGTTTCTAGGTTTCATCGTTTGCGGCCTGCTTGGCATCTCGCTCGGTCTGATCAACGCGCTGCTTATCCACGGTTTCCGCATCATCTCGATCGTCATCACGATCGCAACTTTCAATGCGTTCTTCGGCCTTTTGATGTTCTTCACCAAGGGGCGGTTCATCTACAACCTGCCTGACTGGTGGACGGACCGCATCTTTATATTCGAACACCAATCGGCCGAAGGGGTATGGTCGGAATTGAACCTTGCCGTCGCGGTGATGATCGGTTGCGTACTCATGACGTTGGTCCTGATCCGGTTCACCAATATTGGCCGCCAGCTTTATGCCTTTGGCGACAATCCCGAAGGGGCCCGCCGGGCTGGCGTCAATATTGCGCTGATGCAATGCGTTGCATTCGGTTGGATGGGACTGATGGCGGGCATTGGCGGGCTGATGCAGGTCAACATCGTCAAGGAGGTTGTGCCGAATGCACTCTATGGACGCGAGCTTGAGGTCTTGGCAGCGGTCGTCCTTGGTGGTGCCCGCCTCGGCGGCGGGCGGGGGTCTATCCTCGGCTGCATTCTGGGCGTCATGTTCGTTGCGATCACCCAGAACGGTCTCAATCTGCTGGGCATCTCGCCATTCGCCTTCCAGATGATCATTGGGGCGGCGATCCTGATCGCGATTTCTTCATCAAACGTCACGCTCGAGCTTCGGTCGCGCACCGCGCACCGAAACGAGAGGAAGGCCGTCGAATGAGCGCTTTCCGACGTATACAGAATACTCTCGGTGCGGAAACCCTGCCCCTTCTGGGCGGGCTGGCGTTAGTGCTTGTTGTATTCACGCTCGCCACTCCGCGCTTTATGACATCTGCGAACCTGAGTTCCATGGCATTTCAGATGCCGGTTCTTGGGCTTTTGACGCTCGCCATGCTCGTTCCGATCCTGTCAGGGGGCCTGAACCTCGCCATTATCTATCAGGCCAACCTTGCGGGCTTGACGCTGGCATGGACCCTGATCCAGTTCGGGGGTGCGGACGCCGGCTTTGGCGCATTCATACTCGGTTCCGCAGCGGCAATCGCCGTCAGTGCGGGGGCTGGATGCCTGATGGGCCTTGTCATCGCTTATATCGGCGCGCACCCGATCCTCGTCTCGCTTGCGATGATGATCTTCCTGCGCGGACTGGGAGAGTTCATGACGCGTGGTGGCGACATCTCGGGCTTTCCGGAATACATGAATGTGATCGGGCACGGCACGGTACTGGGTGTTCCGGTACCTATGCTCATCTTTCTTGGCGTCTCGCTGATCTGGCACATCATGCTGAAACGCACGCGGCATGGCTTTTCGGTCTATATGATCGGCTCGAACATAGCCGCATCGGAGTATTCCGGTTTGCCGACACGGCGGACGTTGATGCTGATCTATACGGTCTCAGGGGTCGTATGCGCGATTGCAGGAATTCTGATGGCCGCCCGCTTTAACTCCGTCCGGGTGGGTCACGGAGAAGCACTGCTGCTTGTTACGGTCCTCGCCTGTTTTCTTGGGGGCATTGATCCGTTTGGCGGTTTCGGGCGGGTGCTGCCCGTGGTGCTGGCCCTGATGATCCTGCAGGCGCTCTCATCCGGCCTCAATCTGCTTAGCGCAAACCAGCATCTGTCCACCGCCGTATGGGGTCTGTTTTTGATCGGTGTGATGGCCTTGCGATGGCTGATCGGCCAGATCAGCGAAAGACGACGAAGGGAGGCCTGAGATGGAAGGCTTTGGCGTACATACCAGCATGTGGACAATGACCTGGGACCACGACGGCGCAGAACGCGCCGTTGCCGGTGCATCGGATTACAATATGGATTTCATCGAAATCGCATTGCTTGATCCGCGGTCGGTCGATGCAGATCACACTAGGAACCTGCTTGAACGGAACAGGCTCAGAGCCGTCTGTTCGCTTGGCCTGCCCGAACCGGCCTGGGCCTCGGTCAACCCAGAGGCGGCGGTCGACCACCTGAAGATCGCACTGGATACGACCAAGGATATGGGGGCCGAGGCGCTGTCCGGTGTGACCTATGGCGGGATCGGTGAACGGACAGGAAAGCCCCCGACGGCGGAAGAGCTGTCAAACGTGGCCAAGGCGTTGGAGGCTGCAGCAAACTATGCCAAAACCTTAGGTCTGGCGTTCGGGATAGAACCTGTGAACCGCTACGAAAATCACCTGATCAATACGGGATGGCACGCCCGCGACATGATCGAACGGATCGGAGCGGACAACATCTTTATCCACCTTGACACCTACCACATGAATATCGAGGAAAAGGGTGTCGCCAACGGCATCCTCGATGCGCGCGAACACTTGCGGTATATCCACCTGTCCGAAAGCGACCGCGGCACGCCCGGTGAGGGGTGTTGCGACTGGGACGAAATCTACGGCACACTGGCGGCTATCGGTTTCAAAGGGGGGCTCGCGATGGAAAGCTTCATCAACATGCCGCCGGAGATCGCTTACGGGCTGTCCGTCTGGCGGCCTGTTGCGAACAGCCACAAAGATGTCATGGACAAGGGTTTGCCGTTCCTACGCAACAAGGCGCAACAATACCGCCTGATACGCTCATGACGACACCTCTCATAGATCAGCTTGGGCTCCTAAAAGAGATCAAAGCGATGCCAACCGGAAGTCGGCGGATCGTAGCAATTGCCGGGGCGCCGGGATCGGGAAAGTCGACACTGGCAGACAAGTTGGCCGACGACCTGAATGCCGAAGGGAAAAACGCAGCCGTGCTGCCGATGGACGGTTATCATTACGACGACGGGCTGTTGAATGCGTGGGGGATCAGAAAACGCAAAGGAGCGCCTGAAACCTTCGATGTTGATGGCTTCGCTTACATGCTGCGACGATTGAGCGAGGCAGATGCGCAGGGTGTCGCTGTTCCCGTTTTCGATCGCGATCTCGAAATCGCACGAGCGGGCGCGCGGATCATTGAGGCCAAAACAGAGATAATCATCGCCGAGGGCAACTATCTGCTGCTCGACGAAACGCCGTGGCGACAGCTACAGGACCTGTTTGACTTGAAGGTATTTCTGGATGTCCCCCAGGGCGAGTTGCGCCGCCGTTTGCGGGCCAGGTGGGAAGGCTACGGAATGGACGAGGCCGGGATCCTGCAGAAGCTGGATGAAAACGACCTGCCAAACGGGCACCGGGTTATCCAGAACAGCATCGGTGCAGATGTCGTGCTGAGCCAAGAGGAAGTCGCGGGTGCCTGACCCAGTTTATTTTGGCATCGATGTCGGAACGGGTAGCGTACGTGCCGGGCTCTTTGATCAGTCGGGCCGCATATTGGTCAGCGCATCGCGTCCGATTGAGCTTTATCAGGATAGCGGCGGAATCGCGGAACAATCGTCGGAAGATGTTTGGGGTGCGGTCTGCCAGGCCACGAAAGAAGCTCTCAATCTGGGCCGGATCACCCCAGCCGATGTCTGCGGTATAGGTTTCGACGCAACGTGCTCGCTGGTTGTCGTCGACCACGACGGCGCGCCACTTAGCATCAGCGCAACCGGCGACCCAAACCGCAACATCATTGTATGGATGGATCACCGCGCAACCGATCAGGCAGCGTGGATTAACACAGCGAAACACGACGTGCTGCAATATGTCGGCGGGCAGATCTCACCCGAAATGCAGACGCCCAAGTTGCTCTGGCTGAAGCAGAACCAACCCTCCCAGTTCGACAAGGCCGGTCATTTCTTTGACCTTGCAGATTTCCTGACGTGGCGAGCAACCGACAGCCTTGTTCGGTCCAGTTGCACCGTCACCTGCAAATGGACCTATATCGCCCATGAGAGTCGCTGGGACCGTAGCTATTTTGCGAGCATCGGATTGAGATGCCTTGCCGACGAAGAGTTCGCGCGGATCGGCGCTGAAATCCGGCAGCCGGGAACCGCAATCGCTTCAGGGCTGACGGCCAAAGCCGCCAGAGAACTGGGTCTTGCCGAAGGCATTCCGGTGGCGGCCGGCGTGATCGACGCCCATGCAGGCGGCATCGCAACAGTAGGTGCCAGCGGCGGACCCGGCGACGCCACCACGCGCATGGCTTATGTTTTTGGCACTTCGGCATGTACCATGACATCGACCGCGACAAAGACGTATGTTCAAGGTGTCTGGGGCCCATACTTCGATGCCATGGTCCCGAACCTTTGGCTGAACGAAGGCGGGCAATCCTCTGCTGGGGACGCGATCAATCGGCTTTTGGCGATGCATCCTTCGGCAGCAGATCAAGGGCTTGATCCCGATACTCTTGCGGACAGCGTAACCAGTGAAATCCAGGTTGAAGCAGACAAAATCACTGTCATCCCGGATTTCAACGGCAATCGTTCGCCGGACGCAGATCCGGATGCGAGGGCGATCATCGCCGGTCTGGGTACCGATACCAGCGCCGCCGCGCTTTATGCAGCAGGTGTTGCCGGGATCGGCTATGGACTACGGCAAATTCTCTCGGCGCAAGCTCTGGCAGGCATCACTACCGACGCGGTCGTCATCAGCGGCGGCGCGGGCAAGCACCCATTCGTGCGGCAGACGTTGGCCAACACGACAGGTCTGCCCATTCTTGTGACGGAAACGGACGAGCCTGTACTGCTGGGGTCTGCTATGCTTGGTGCTGTCGCCGGTGGTGCGTATCCTGACCTTGCAACCGCCATGACAGCGATGTCGCGATTGACCGATGCGATCCAACCAGAGCCTGCGCGAGTATTGCGACATGACACGGGCTTCGCACGGTTTTGCGCGCTGCAGGATGCCGCTCGCTGACTACTCCAAAAGGACAAGCTGATTGAGCAAACCGACCTCAAACAAGAAGACGACCATCTACGATGTCGCTGCACTCGCCGAGGCATCCCCCAGCACCGTCAGCGCAGTGCTGAGCGGTAAATGGAAGGAGCGGCGGATCAGCGAAGAGCGGGCCAGGCGGATCGAAGAGCTTGCGACACAAAGCGGGTATTCGTTGAACATGCAGGCCCGTGCACTTCGGCAAGAGCGGTCCGGTATCATCGGGATGCTTGTGCCTATGTATGACAACCGGTTCTTCAGCTCGATGGCACAGCTCTTTGAGACGATGGCGCGGCGCCGCAATCTCATGCCGATCGTGACAAGCACACAGCGCGATCCAGTGCTTGAGCTTGCTGCGGCCCGCACGATGATTGCGTATCAGGTTGAGTACCTGATCTGCGCCGGTGCCACGGAACCGGACCAGATCTATGATCTCTGCAATGCAGCAGGTATCCCGATCTATAATCTTGACCTGCCAGGCCACAAAGCCCCATCGATCCTGACTGACAATTATGGCGGCGCACGCGACCTCACCCGCGCAGTGCTTGAGCGGTGTCACGGCGGCATGGTTTTTATCGGCGGCCGTGAGGGCGAGCATAACACCCAAGAACGCTTGCGCGGCTTTCTCGATGCGCATAGCGAACGGGGTATCACCGTACCCGGCACCGACATCCTGACATGCGGATACGCACCCGATATCGCGCAAAAGGCAATCGAGAAGTATCTCGCCAAATCGCACACGGCACCCTCCGGGATGTTCATCAATTCGACCACCACGCTCGAAGGTGTCTTTCGTTGTCTGCACGAAGCTGACGGTGACCTGCTGCGTTCCATTCAGATCGGATGCTTCGACTGGGACCCATTCGCCGCGACACTTGGGGCTAATATCCAGATGGTCCGGCAGGATGTGACGCAGATGATGGACGTGTTGTTCAGCATGCTCGATGATCCACCAGACGCTCCGATTCAGGTAAAAGTCAGACCAGCCGTTTCAGAAAGATGAAGAGGCGGCGGGGCGCCAACGGCAATCGGTCACCCAAAACAATACTGTGACATCACGCAAGCCCTTGAATTCAAAGACCGATCAAAAACGGGTAATTCTATTTAATTTCAGAGCGTTAATGACTCGGACACATTCCACGATTCGGTTATGGTTTGTTTACGCCCGCGAGGCGCACGGGCAACCTTTCTGGCATCCATGTCAGCACGGAGAATAATATGATCGACGCAATCGGAGCCACGTCGGCAGACTACTCTGCGCAGTTCAAACCGCGCAGTCTGAATTATTCCGACGCCAAGCTTGTTTGGCTGCTTAGCTGGGCGGGGGAGGCGAATCACGTGATCGCGGCAAAGCTTGGTGCGATGCCTAGCCAGGTCCATGGCATCCTGTCGGAAAACATCTATGTCGGATCACGCGAGGAGGCGGAGAAAATGCCGCCTCGACGCGGAAACCCGTAGGCATCGGGCAGACCCAACGCGCGGCGGAACTACTCCGCGGGGACTGCTTCTGCCTCGATGCCTAACGGCGCCGGCAGCTTGTCCAACATCTCCTTAGGGCAGACCTGTACAAAGTTCGCCAGCTCTGTATCCCAATGCTGCAGGATATCGGCACCTTTCACACTCCCGGTTTCGGCCACATGTCGCTCGATCAGCATCTTGAGCTGATCGTGCCAGTGATCGACCGCGACAGGGCATGTCACTAATGTCTCAAGGTTCATCAGACGTTCGTCCGTTCCCTCCGGATCGTACAGATAGGCCATGCCACCTGTCATGCCAGCCCCGAAATTCGCTCCGATCTCGCCCAGAATGACAGCAACGCCACCCGTCATGTACTCACAACCGTTGGAACCACATCCTTCGATGACGACCTTCGCGCCCGAGTTACGCACGGCAAAGCGTTCACCTGCGCGACCGGCCGCAAACAGATATCCGTCAGTCGCGCCGTACAGTACCGTATTGCCAATGATGGTGTTCTCGGCCGCAACGATGGGCGATGACATGGGTGGCCGCACAACAATTGTACCGCCGGACAAACCCTTGCCAACATAGTCATTCGCATCACCAGACACTTCCAGTTTGAGCCCGGGCGCCGCAAATGCGCCAAGTGATTGACCCGCTGAACCCTTTAGCTTGACCGTCAGATGATCGGGCTGAAGCGTGTTGCGCATTCCGAACTGCTTGACGATATGCGACGACGTTCGTGTGCCGACCGTGCGGTGAGTGTTCTGCACCGCATATTCCAGCTGCATCTTTTCGCCATCATTCAGGAACCGGGCCGCATCCTTGACGATCTGAACATCGAGAGTGTCTGGCACTGCGTTGCGCGGGCGATCACGGTCATAGACGATCTCGTCCGCGCCATCGACAGTGATGAGCAGCGGATTGAGGTCGAGATCGTCCAGATGGGCGGATCCGCGCGAGACCTGGCTCAGCAGATCCGCGCGCCCGATCACTTCATCCAAGGACCGCGCACCAATTTCTGCAAGGATCTCGCGGACCTCCTGCGCATAAAAGGTGATCAGGTTCACGACTTTGTCCGCATTTCCGGTGAATTTCTCGCGTAGGCGCGGATCCTGAGTGCAAACACCGACAGGGCAAGTGTTCGACTGGCACTGGCGGACCATGATACAGCCCATGGCGATCAACGCAGCAGTGCCGATGCCATACTCCTCGGCCCCCATCATCGCCGCCATCACGATATCGCGGCCGGTCCGCAGGCCGCCATCGGTGCGCAAGGTGATCCGATCGCGTAGGTTGTTCATAGCCAGAACCTGATGCGCCTCGGTGAGGCCCATTTCCCACGGCAACCCGGCATATTTGATCGACGTGGCAGGCGAGGCACCCGTTCCACCATTATGACCCGAGATCAGGATGACGTCCGCCTTTGCCTTGGCCACGCCCGCCGCGATGGTGCCTACACCCGATGATGCGACCAGCTTGACCGTCACCTTGCAGCGTGGGTTAATCTGTTTGAGGTCATAAATCAGCTGTGCCAGATCCTCGATCGAATAGATGTCGTGATGCGGCGGGGGTGAAATCAGCGTAACGCCTTTGGTCGAATGGCGCAGGCGCGCAATCAGGTCAGTTACTTTCATCCCAGGCAACTGGCCGCCTTCACCGGGCTTGGCACCCTGAGCCACCTTGATTTCAAGCTCTTCGCACTGGTTCAGATACTCCGCGGTCACGCCAAAGCGACCGGAAGCGACCTGCTTGATCTTCGCCGACGGATTGTCACCATTCGGTTCTGGATGGAAATGTGCGGGGTCTTCGCCGCCTTCACCACTATCGGACTTCGCGCCGATCCGGTTCATCGCAACGTTGAGCGTTTTGTGTGCCTCTGGGCTGAGCGCACCCAGCGACATACCCGGAGTCACAAAACGCTTGCGAATGGACGTGATGCTCTCCACCTCCTCAATCGGAACTGCTTTGCCTATTGGCTTGATGTCCAGCAAATCGCGCAGGTGAATTGGCGGGTTCGACCGCATCTTGGACGAGTACTGCTTCCACAGCTCGAACGACGCGCGATTGCAGGCCATCTGCATCATGTGCATTGATGTCGCTTCCCAAGCATGGGTTTCACCGCTGCGCCGGGCTTTGTAGAAACCACCGATCGGCAATACGGTGGCCCCTTTCCAGCCCTTGGCATGCACTTCTTCGGCCTTTTGCTGGATGCCGGTCACACCGATGCCAGAAATCCGCGAAACCATACCGGGGAAGTACTCGTTGGCCATTGCGCGGCTCAGGCCAACCGCTTCAAAGTTTAGACCACCGCGATAGGAAGAGATAACCGAGATCCCCATCTTCGACATTATCTTGAGCAAGCCCTGATCGATCGCCTTGCGGTAACGCGCAACCGCCTCGGTCAGCGTGCCTTCAAGCAGACCCCGGTTGATGCGGTCGGCCAGTGAATCCTCAGCGAGGTAGGCATTGACCACCGTCGCTCCGCACCCGATCAGCACCGCGAAATAATGTGGATCGATGCATTCGGCGCTGCGCACATTGATCGAGCAGAAGGTGCGCAACCCTTTCCGGGTCAAGTGCGAATGAACCGCACTTGTCGCCAGGATCATGGGCATTGCAATCCTGTCCGGGCCAGAGTTCTGATCCGTCAGGGTGATATGCCCCGCACCGGAACGCACGGCATCCTCGGCCTCATCCCTGATACGCGCCAAGCCGGTGCTTAGCGTCCCGCTTCCCTCTTCGAAGCTGCAATCAATCGTCACCGTGTTCTCGCCCAAGTGGGCCAGCAGCTCTTCGAACTGCGCGTTGCCAACGAACGGGCTGTTGAGCGTAATGATCTCGGTCTGAGCGCTCGATTCATCCAGAACATTCTTGAGATTGCCAAACCGCGTCTTGAGGCTCATCACGCGGTATTCCCGCAGGCTGTCGATCGGCGGGTTTGTCACCTGGCTAAAGTTCTGGCGGAAGAAATGGCTCAGCGGGCGGTACCGTTTCGACAGCACGGCCGATGGTGTGTCGTCTCCCATCGAGGCGACGGTTTCCTTGCCGTCCTCCCCCATAGGCGCAAGGATTTGTTCCAGTTCCTCAATAGAGTATCCGGCGGCAATCTGGCGACGGCGCAGCTCGTCGCCATCGAAGATTGCTCGCTCAGTCACGCCGGAAAGCGTGTCTTCGAGATCGTTGATCTTGCCGACCCATTCGCCAAAGGGCAGCGCCCGCGACAGCTTATCCTTGATCTCAGTATCGTGGTAGAGACGACCCTTTTTCATGTCGACAGCCAGCAACTGACCCGGTCCAAGAGCACCCTTTTCGACAATATCCGTCTCTTCCAGAGGCACCATGCCGGTCTCGGATCCGGCGATCACCAGATCATCACGTGTCACGACATAACGCATTGGGCGCAGTCCGTTACGGTCAAGGCCGGCACAAACCCAGCGGCCATCGGTCATCGCCAGCGCGGCGGGGCCGTCCCAAGGCTCCATCACCGAGTTGCAATATGAGTACATATCGCGCCATGCCTCGGGCAGCTCTACCGCCTGTTTCGACCAGCTTTCGGGAACCAGCATCGTCTTGGCCATCGGGGCCGACCGGCCCGCACGGACCAGAGCCTCAAACACCGCATCCAGGGCCGCACTGTCGCTGGACCCGTTAGGAACGATTGGCTTGATGTCCTCGGCCATGTCACCGAACGACGCGCTCGCCATCCGGATCTCGTGGCTTTTCATCCAGTTCAGATTGCCCTTTAGGGTGTTGATCTCGCCATTATGAGCCAGCATGCGGAAAGGCTGCGCGAGCCACCATTGCGGGAAGGTATTCGTGGAATACCGCTGGTGATAGATCGCGAATGCGGATTCGAACCGCTCATCCATCAGATCGGGATAGAACTCAGCTACCTGTTCGGCCAGCATCATGCCCTTGTAAATGATCGAGCGGCACGACAGCGATGCGATATAAAGCTGTGGGACCTGAGCGGCCAAGGCAGCCTTCTCAATACGGCGGCGTATGACATAAAGCTCGCGCTCGAACTGATCCTCGTCGACACCCTTGGAATTCGAGATCAGGATCTGTTCAATCTCGGGGCGGGTCGCATTGGCCTTTTCACCAAGGCAGTCGATATTCACCGGGACATGTCGCCAGCCATAAATGTAATAGCCCATGCGCAAGACCTCGGTCTCGACGATAGTCCGGCAGGTCTCTTGCGCGCCAAAGTCGGTGCGGGGCAGAAAGACCTGACCAACAGCGACCAACTCATCGCGGTTGGGCTTGTGGCCAGTGCGCTCGATCTGGTCGTAAAAAAACGGGACCGGGATCTGCACGTGGATACCCGCGCCGTCGCCCGTCTTACCATCCGCGTCGACAGCGCCGCGATGCCACACTGCCTTCAGCGCCTGAATGCCGTTTTCGACCACCGCACGAGAAGGCGTGCCGTCGACAGACACAACCAGACCCACCCCGCAGGATGAATGCTCTTCCGTCTCAGAATAGAGACCATTCTCCGCCATCCATTTCCGCTTGGCTTCGGCCTGGCGGGCCCATTCTGCATCATACTTGGTCATGGCTCTATCCTTTCGCTCAGGTCGGCAACATCGGCGGATACTGCGACGGGCTCGGCAGTGGCGCGTTCCTGACGCGCATTGAGTTCGGTTCTGAGGATCCTGCGGACCATCCTTGATCGACGGTCAAAGGCAAATTGAACAATCTCGTCTAGGATCCCCGCTTGCTTCATGCGCTGTGGCGTATTGTGAACGGTACGGGGCATGAGGAAGAACTTGATGTTCGGCCCCCGGGGAAAGCGGTTTCGTTGCGGCGCCTCCCGCCCATGCATGCCGAAAAACGCAAAGTACATTGTGTCGGGGACGATATGGTCACCCACAGATCTCAGACGATGGGTCTCTATTCGCGCACGATAGTCCATCCAACGACTGTCGTCGGTCGCGATTGACGGGTGAACCGTAGCCTGCGGTGACAGGCATACCGCCACGTCTACCCTGGTAAAGGCCGGCATGATCGCTGCTGAAAAGCCGCCCATCGAGTGGCCAAGGGTTACAACTTGATCGGCACCAATCAGTTCTGCTTCAGTTTCGATGACGCCAGTAATCTTCTCGATCAGCCCCGGGCCATTCAACCATGTGCGATGCGGGTCCGAGATGAACAGCACGTTGTCCCGTCCCCCGGCTGTGGCCGCACGGGCGAATTCATACGGCTGAACCGCGTCGGAATTGACACCGATTCCCGAAAAACAGATGACCAAGCGACGGGAGTGCCCCCTGTGCGCCCACACATGCAGGTCATCGTCCGTCAGAACAGGATATATGGAATAGGTATCCGCCATGTTCAGCTCAATCGGCCAATCGCTGTGAATAGGCTAACGAAGGGGATCCGACAAAGCCCGCAGCATGACGGGTGAGACATCCGCAGAAGCGTACCGCGCGGTGTAGTCGTGATATTGCCAGCCGTCACGTTGTCGCTCCTTGAAGAAACACCTTCGCTTCGGCCCATGTCTCGAAAAAGTCACGGCAGCTTGCCCCAACCAATCGCACGTATTTGGTCAATGGTTCGCCCCCTCATTCAGGTGGGCGAACTGGGCCTCATACTCCCGTTGCGGCACGCGCATCGCCGCGTGGCCATCCAGCCAGAACCCCTCGGGGTGCCGGTCGGCATAGACGACGCGCGTCAGTCGCGCGCCGGCGGCGTTCTCAAACAGGCCGGGGCACAGTTCCAGACACCCGACGCCCGGGCCTTCGATCCCGCGCAGCCACAGGGATGAGCCGCACGTGTCACACCAGGCCCGCTCCGCGAGCCGGGAGGACCGGTGCACCTTTACCGGGCCGCTCCATTGCACCTGATCGACGGGTGCCTCGATGCCCATCTGCACGCCGCCACCCCAGCGCGTACAGAGATCGCAGTGGCACGCGCTGATCTCATCGGACAGGCCGCGCACCTGCACCGTCACTGCACCGCAGAGGCAGTGTCCCTCGATATGTCCTTGCGCGCTCATGCGTCGTCCTCTTCGGAAACACCGAAGGCTTCAAGTGTCTCTTTGGTCGACAAGCGCTTGTGCTCTCCGGCCAGCGCATAGCCCTGCGGGCAAAGGTCAGCAAAGAATTCCAGCTTCAGTGGCGCGCCCGCGGCGTCCTCGAACAGGCCCGCCGCCAGATGCCGCGCGCCATCGTTCGTTGTCCCGTACCAGAGCGTCGATCCACAGACGTCGCAAAATCCGCGCTCTGCCCAATCCGACGAGCGATAGGATTTGGCCGGGCCCTCGATCCGCTCCGATCCCGGATCGGTGGCCAGCGACATGAACATCGAAGAGGTGTGCTGGCGGCACATGTCGCAATGGCACGCACGCACGATCGGGTCCGTCACGGTGGCCCGAACCGTTACCGCGCCACACAGGCAGCGCCCGGTTATCTCGCGTGGTGAGGTCATGTCACGTCCGCTCCCTGACTGGTCGCGTCATCCAACGCCGGAAATTTCGCCACACACTCGGCGCGTGTCAGCACCGCCCGCCCAGTGCCCGCATAAGCAAAGCTGTCGGGCTTTTGATCGATGAAAATTTCGGTGCTCATCTCAAAACCGCTGGCATCATCAAAGAGCCCAAGGGGGATTCCGTACGAGCCCGACCATTCGTTATCCTGGGTCATGCGAAACCACAGGTTCGATCCGCAGCGATCACACCACGCGCGCTCGGCCCAGTCAGAGCTCTGAAATGTGCGGATATGCTCCTCGCCGCTCCATTCCACATTTTCGACCGGGACGTCGAGGTCCAGTAGCGCGGACCCAGTCCAGCGGCGGCACATTTCGCAATGACAGGCTGCAAATTTTTCCGGCACGCCACGCGCGACAAAACGCACAGTGCCGCAAAGGCACGCACCGCTCGCAGTTCTTTCTGTCGTCGTCGCGTTCACGTCTGTTTAACCTTTCGCGGTTTTCGGGTCAGCCATGTTGACCAGTCGCGTTAGTCCTCTGTTTCCGATCCGCCGATCAGGCGAATTGTACGTTTTGAGGCTAAAACTGTACGTTTTGCTGTTTTCACCCCCGTTTGGCCGATTCCGGGGCAATTTGAAAATGTACGTTTTGGCCTTCGTTTTGTACGAATTACTCGGCAGCGATCGCCGATGCACCGACGCCCAGGTCTGCCAGAATGGCCTCGGCACAATCCCGTCCGTCACGAATGGCCCAGACCACCAGCGATGCGCCGCGCACGATGTCGCCGACCGCATAGACACCATCCAGTTCGGTCTTGCCGGTGGTGAACTCCGCCTTGATCGTACCCCAGCGCGTCACTTCCAGCGCCGGCTCATCGAACATTTGCGGCAGATCCTCCGGCTCAAAGCCAAGCGCCTTGATCACCAGATCCGCCTCTTCGACGTAGTCTGCGCCCTCGATCACCTCCGGAGCTTGCCGGCCCGTCGCATCAGGTGCGCCAAGACGCATCTTCTGAACCATCACGCCAGAGACCTTTCCACCCACCTCGGTGAACCCTTTGGGCGCGCTCAACCACTCAAAGACAACGCCTTCTTCTTCGGCATTCGCAACCTCACGCTGGCTGCCCGGCATGTTGGCGCGGTCACGGCGATACAGACATTTGACGCTGCTCGCACCTTGGCGGATTGCGGTCCGCACACAGTCCATCGCGGTGTCGCCCCCGCCAACGACAACAACCCGGCGGCCCTTTGCATCAAGCGCTCCGGAATCGAACTCGGGCACGTCATCGCCAAAGCTTTTGCGGTTGCTGGCCGTTAGATAATCGATCGCCTTCACGATGCTCTCGGCGTTGGCGTTCGGCATATGCAAATCCCGCGATTTGTAGACACCCGTCGCAATGACAACCGCATCGTGCTCAGCGCGGATAGTCGCGAACACATCCTTGTCGACGTCGCAATTCAGCTCGAAAGTAATGCCTGCATCTTCGAGTTGTTCGTTGCGGCGCATCACCACGTCTTTTTCCAGTTTGAAACCCGGGATACCGTAGGTTAACAATCCGCCCGCGCGGTCATAGCGGTCGTAGACGGTGACCTGAACGCCGGCCCGGCGCAGCATGTCGGCCGCAGCAAGACCACCTGGGCCAGCGCCAATGATGCCAACGGATACGGTATGCTCCTGAACCGGTCTGATAGGCTGAACCCAGCCCTGTTCCCAAGCTGTATCTGTGATGTATTTCTCGACAGCCCCGATGGTAACGGTACCATGGCCAGACTGTTCGATAACGCAATTGCCTTCACAAAGACGATCCTGCGGACAAATCCGCCCGCAGATCTCAGGGAAAGTATTGGTGGCCTGGCTGACCTCATAGGCTTCGCGCAGCCGTCCTTCGGCCGTAAGCATTAGCCAGTCGGGGATATTGTTGTGCAGCGGACAATGCGACTGGCAATAGGGGACGCCACATTGGCTACACCGGCTTGACTGCTCTTTTGCCTTGGCGTCAGCATACTCGGCATAGATCTCGTCAAAGTCCGCCTTCCGCAGATCAGCTTTGCGCTTTTCCGGCATGTCCCGTTCAACGGTTACAAATTTGAGCATAGGCTGATCTGCCATATTGCGTCCTCCCCGCACGCGAGTCTGAGTGGGCGACGCATACGGCATCGCGGGACTGATTAAAAGTCACAATATATGACCTACTTGTAGAATACTTTCTGGGAAATCGCTTCGTGCTCTGCACCAAGAGCAAAATTAAGGTCCGATCCGGTCTCTTTTTCAGCCTTTGCTATCGGAATCAATGGCTTGTAAACGAGTGGTATCACAAGTTAACGCGCACCCATGACACTTTTTCAACTTTTGCTGGTAGCGATCATTCAGGGCGTGACCGAGTTCCTGCCGATCAGCTCGTCCGGGCACCTTATATTGTTACCGCAGATGACCGGGGCACAAGATCAGGGGCTGGCCATAGACGTTGCTGTGCATGTGGGCACGTTAGGCGCAGTCGTTCTTTACTTCTGGCCCCAGGTCCGGATTGCCTTGGCAGGTACGCTGAGGCTTGTGCGGGGTCGTGTCGACACCCAGGGGGCGTTTCTTGCCCTATGTCTGGCCATCGCAACGATTCCTGCCGTCATTGTCGGACTTGGTATCAGACTGATTGGGCTGGATGAGGCCATGCGCAGTGTCGAGGTTATTGGCTGGACGATGCTGATATTCGGCATCTTGCTCTACTGGGCAGATATGAAGGGCGCCGAAGACCGGAGCGCTGATCGTTGGACGCTGCGCCACGCCATGCTCTTTGGTCTGGCCCAATGCCTCGCGCTCATTCCGGGGACCTCACGTTCTGGCATCACCATCACAGCGGGGCGGATGTTGGGATATGACAGAGAAGGCGCCGCCACTTTGTCGATGCTCATGTCGATCCCGGTGATCCTCGCGTCCGGTCTGGTTCTGAGCTTGGATGTGGTGGGGCAGGCGAATTGGGCCCTCGCCCGCGACGCCTCGATCGCGGCGGCGTTCGCATTCTTGGCAGCCTTCGCCGCGCTCTATCTGATGATGCGACTGCTCAAGAGCGTCAGCTTCACGCCATATGTCATCTACCGGGTCATTTTTGGCTTAGGCTTGTTGATCTGGGCCTACACCTAGCTGCGCAGGTTCTCCGCGCTTTCCTTGATCGCATCGTATTGGCCGGACGGACGAAAGCGCCAAAGGTATTCAGGCAGGACCGCATCCATGGAAACCGGCTTGATCCCCAAGTCGGCGAACCCCTTCGCCGTTTCACCGACAACATTGTCATTTCGCAAGTTCCGCACCTGATCCTGCGTGATTTGCGCTGGGATAAGCCCCAAGGAAAGAGTGTTGGCCAGATCAAAGCCGAACCCCATCAGGTTCGCAGCCCAGAACGGAATGTTCACAACACCCCGTTTGCGCCGGATCACTTCGAGCATCTGCTCCATCAGCGCGCGGAATGTCTTGATCTCGGGGCCGCCGAGTTCGTAGATCGCCGGGGCGACATCATCGGTCGTCAGGGCCAGTTCAGCTGCTTTCGCCACGTCGTCGACATAGACCGGCTGAAACTTCGTCGAAGCGCCGACAACAGGCAGCAATGGCCCCAGGCGGCTCATCGAAGCGAAGCGATTAAAGAACTCGTCCTCAGGCCCGAAAACGATCGACGGACGAAGGATGACTGCCTCCGGCACGTGGGCGAGAATGCCCGCCTCGCCTTCTGCTTTTGTCCGGGAATAGTCGCTGTCTGAACCCGCATCAGCACCGATGGCAGAGACGTGTACCAGCTTCTTGACGCCCTGCTGTGCCGCGATCCGGGCAATACGTTCCGCCCCTTCGGCCTGGATCGCATCGAAAGTGTTCTTGCCCAAAGGCGCGAGGATGCCAACGCAGTTGACCACCGCATCGGCGCCGAGCATCACGTCAGCGACCGACGCATCATCACGGATATTGCAAAATACCGGTTCGACCTGTCCGACGACGCCGTATGGCTTTACAAAAATCGCTTCGTTCGGTCTGCGCACCGCGACACGTATCCGCCATCCAGCTTTGGCCATGCGTCGCGCGATGTAGCGCCCGACAAAGCCTGAACCGCCGTAAATCGTGACAAGCTTGGACATGGAACACTCCTTGTTCGCGATACGGCGGATGTATCGTCGTGACGTGACGCCGACAAGCCGCCAATTCGCCGCGCAAAGCAACAGAATCGAATTGACACCGATTTAACGCGGCCTTACATCCGCTTCCCACGACATCGTGCCCAGATGGCGGAATTGGTAGACGCGCTAGCTTCAGGTGCTAGTGTCCGTATGGACGTGGAGGTTCGAGTCCTCTTCTGGGCACCAACACATCCCACAAAAGCTCCGTTTGGCGAGTTGCCATCGCTACAGACTTCGCCACCAGCTCGTGTCCCCGATCAGGTCGGGGCAGCTTTTCAAACTTGCCGGAACCTGTCCGCTCTTCCGTCGAAGTCTTGACCTGTTTACCGCCGTCAATCAGAAGGCAGCCGAAAGGAATGCGACTTGAATGGGTTAAGGAGGGAGGCAACGTGGGTCTGACGCGTCTACTACGCGGCAGCGAGCTTATCGACAGGCTATCAGTTCAAAGCGTTCATGAGAGGAAGCTGAGGCGCTTCTTCGGCGATGCGCGAATGATGAGTGACGAGGGACGTTCAGAGCGTCCGCATCTGGTTTTGTTGTTGTTCTACAACCGCTGCGGCTCAAATCTGCTTGCTGAGCACTTACGTTCCACGGCGGTTTTTTCGGGTTTCTACGAGCAGCTGAACCACAATGTCGTAGAACACGCGTCGAAGAGACTTGATGCCAAAACATTTGCGCAATGCCTCGATGCAATGGCCCAACGGGATGGCGGCGGAAAGAAGATATATGGTTTCAAAGCATCTTGGGATCAGCTGATGATGCTGCATCGGTCGCGCTATTTGGGCCGGTTCAAGAGAGTTCAGGCCGTGCATATGGTCCGCGAATGCCGCTTGGACCAAGCGGTCTCACTATTGATCGCCAACCAGACCAAAAGCTGGACCAGTCAGCAGCCAAGTGCGATGGAGTCAAGCATCAAGTACGACCCAAGGCAGCTGCGAAAAATTCTTTCCGCTATCCACGAAGCGGAACAGCTTTCTTCGCTTGCTTGTGAACTGCTAGAGATCGAGCGGCTGACGGTCACATACGATCAGGTGGTAGCCTCGCCAAAAACATCTGTAGCAAACATCGCAGACTTTGTGGGTCAAGACATCGGCGACTGGTCACCCCACCCACCGAAGATGGAGAAACAGGCGTCAGAGGTGAATTCGGCATTCAAGCACCGGTTCATTGCGGAGACACGGGGCCTTTTATAGTTCATCCGGAAACGGGGCTCTTGAGCATGTTGGCTTCGTGCCGGGAAATTGCCTCGTTAATATCCTCAATAAACTCAAGGTCTCCGTTCTCCAAAATGACCGCACTGTCACAGATGTCGCGTAACAAGGGCATTGAGTGTGTGACAACTATGGCGCCTGAGCTCTGCAGCCGAGCATTCAGAACTTCCCGGCTCTTAGTTCGAAATGCAGCGTCACCCACCGAAGTGACCTCATCGACCAGGTAGGTGTCGAACTTGATCCCCATTGACGTGCCGAATGCCAGCCTTGATCGCATGCCGGCAGAATACGTCCTGAACGGCTGAGTAAAATGTGGCCCAAGCTCCGCAAAGTCCCGAACGTAGTCCACCAGTTGATCCGTATCTACGCCATAGATCCTGGCAACAAAGCGGACGTTCTGCGCGCCACTTAGTTCTGGATGGAACGAGCCAGCAAAACCGACGGGCCACGAGATCGACCCCGTTGAATACACCTCGCCCATGGTTGGATCTTCGGTGCCAGCAATCATGCGCAAGAGTGTTGATTTCCCAGCACCGTTTCTGCCCAACAAAGCAATTGACCGACCCGACGGGAACACCGAATTGATATTCCGCGCCACGACCTTTTTTTCCGAACCGACGTTGTAGACCTTCAGGAGGTCTCGAAGCTCGATCATGCGTTACCTTTAGCTAGCGACGGTCCTTGACGCTAAAGAACACCAAGACCCCAATCGACCAAACCGTCAGCAGAAACAGACTGAGAAGACCAAAAAGTGTCCAGCGCTGCGGGAACTCGGACTTTTCAGCCAGCGTCGGCTGGATGTGTGCCGCAAGATAACGTGTTTGCCGGCGCGCCTCGGCGCGGGAACGTTCATGCGCGGCGAAAGCAACTGCATATGCCTGTTCAGCAATCTCACGATCTACAATAAGACGTTCATACTCTCCGACAATTGTCGCAAACACCTCGTCTCCGCCTCTCTCAGTGCCAAGCCCGAGCTTACGACGTTCCTCCTCAATCTGCTGCCGAATAACCTCGATACGACGCTCCCCCTGCTCAAGGCGCGGATCGTTTTCCCGCGTTGCGCCCCGCAGCAACTCGACCTCGATCAGAGTGTCCGCCAGTCTTGCCTGTAACGATCCAAGTACGGTCGCCTGCATTTGAAGGTCAGATTCGGGGTCGACAATTTGATTACGGTTGCGAAACTCGGTTACGATCTGTCGGGTCGCTTTTAAGTACTCGATCGCATCGTTTAGATCTTCCCTCGTATAGCGCAGCGTGTCCTCACGAGCGATATCGCTGAGTTCGTTTATCATGGCAGTAGACCGCGCGAGAATTGCAGTCGTGATCTTCAACGCATCCTCCGGCGTGAATGCCAATGCCCTGACCTCTAGCAAGTTGTCACTCGTATCGTAGTTAAGGCGAACCATGTCGCCCCACTGGTCAAGCAAGTCCTCGATGGTACCCGGAGGCTGATAGGCGAACACCGGATCAAACTCAGGCTTAGACCAGATCTCATTCAGGTCGATGTCCGCGTTGATCTGAGCGACCATATTTTGGCTTTGGATGAAATCATACAGGATATCTGAATCTGACGCTGACGAACCAGAGAACTCGGTTATCCCGCCAAGCAGCTCGACCGCCTGATCTCCTTGTTCGTTTCGGACCGAAAATCCGACTGTCGAGGCGTACTGATCCGCCGCGATCAACCAAAGATAGAAAGCGCCAGCACCGACGGGGAACAGAACGAACAGGAAGAACGACACCAATATCCCGAAATGCCTGGTTCTGGCGTATGCGGATTTGGCCGGCTCACGGGCAGGAGCAGCTAGGTCCTGGTTCTTCACTGGCTTTGTCGGGGCATTCACGCTATGGCTCTCCGAGGGACTGATCTTCCGCTAAAACTATCTGCAACAGACAGGCGTTAAAAGGTGAATATCCCTGCCCAGCCGGACGCCCGACCTGCCAACCTCAACATCGCAAAGCGGCAGCGCCGACGGTTTGCCAGCCTAAGATCGATTATTGCTCTTATGCTGAGGGAAATGGCGACAAGCTACGGGAGATCACCCGGCGGTTATCTGTGGGCTGTGCTCGAACCAGCAGCAGGGATCGCAATCCTTACGCTTATCTTTTCATTTGCTTTCATTGGACCTCCGATCGGGACCAGTTTCCCGATGTTCTATGCAACCGGGATGGTGCCATTCCTTGCCTATAGCGATATCTCGAACAAGGTGTCGCAATCACTCAACTTTTCGCGGCCACTGCTGGCATATCCAAGTGTAACCTTTACCGATGCGATCTTGGCGCGTTTTCTATTGAACCTGCTGACGCAGGTCTTGGTGGCCTATGTCATTTTTGCCGGTCTGGTGCTGCTGGTCGAACGGACCAGCGAAGTCAATTTTCTAAATACACTAAGATCAATGGGAATGGTTGCGGTCTTGTCTCTTGGCATCGGCACGCTCAACGCATTTCTGACAACGCGCTTCCACATCTGGCAGCGCGTGTGGGGCATTCTGATGCGACCAATGTTCATCCTGTCGTGTATCTTCTTCGTATTCGACATCATCCCACAGCCTTATCGAGACTACCTCTGGTACAACCCGCTCGTTCATGTTGTAGGTATGATGCGCAGCGGCTTTTACAGCTTCTACGAGGCCAGCTACGTTTCCGAAACCTATGTTTGGGGTGTCGGTCTATCGACCCTTTTGATGGGGATGATCCTTCTTAGCCGCTATCACAGAGACTTGCTAAACAACTGATAAAGACTGGCTAGAGACTGCCAGAATTTAGGTTGATCACACTCGGCTCGAACTCCGGTGAGCCTTCAAGCGCCTGAACCCCTTTAACGAAATTCTCGACGTCAGAAATGTCGAGGTGTCGAAGCTGCCACGGCGCGTAGCGCCACCAACGGGAACTGGCAAGCGAACTGATAAGATCTTCAGGAACTCTCAACTTCTTTTCGGTGGCCGGGTTTCCCGCAACGATAGCGTAGGGTCTAACATCCTTGGTAACAACGGATCCTGCCCCAACGATCGCGCCATCACCAATTCTAACACCAGCTAGGATCATCGCACCGTGTCCGACATAGACGTCGTTTCCAATTACCGTTAGCTTTGCCTGCGTGGCGGGTTTTGGTTGGTTGGGTCGGCAGGCCTGAAACTCGCCGCTCCCCTCAAATCCCCCCTTCAAGTCAAACAGACGCTCATTGAGATACAAGGCTGGGCTTGTACTTGCCCAAGACAGAGGATGGTTTTGCCGACCGATCTGGACCTCTTCGCCAATCGAGCAATACCGACCGATCCTTGCACCGAAACAAAAGCCTGACACTTGGTACGAGAATGCACCGAGATGGAGCGAATGACGATGAACGACCCATTTCAGGCTACATGGCGCTTCCAGTATGGTGTCCGTCGGCAAATGCAGATACCGCGAACCTCGATTTAGGACCTCTACACCACGAGACCTTAATGCCGAAATCGAAACCCGCACCATTGCCATCGCTATGTTCCAACCAGTTGACGGACCCTGCGCAGCATCAGCTCTGCGAGGTTCAAGTCCGGATCAAACGGCACAACGTGACCATTAGGTTGTTGTCGTGCTGCCTCTGCTTGCGCACCTAAATCAAAGGTCACGACCGGCATGGAGGTTGAAAGTGCTTCGTGGGTAACAAACGAAAAGGTCTCCGGCCAAATGGAAGGCACTACCCAACATGTGATCCCATACTTCTTTACCAAAGCTTCGATATGTCTGATCTGGTAACCCCCATGCACATGGCCGCGCGCCCTCAATCGAAACGAAGGTGCAAGCTCGCCCAGAACCACCAGCCGCTCGTCTTCGACCAACAGCGCAGACATGTCGGCAATCACTTGCGCACCCTTCTGGGGCCCGATGTTGCCCAGGACACCTACCACACACCTATCTTGGTCCGTTGATCTGATGGAGGGCACATCTGTCGGCAACCTGTGCGGCCTGACCGTGATCCGCTCCTCGATATTCGGATAAGCCTGAAGCAGCATCTTTCTGCTGCTATGCGAAAAAACTGTGATTTGATCGCTGGACCGCAACAAGGTTCCCCAACTTTCCTGCCATTTTACAAGCAGTGGATCCAAGTGGTCGCATGACTTGGCTGACGGGACACCACGGAATTTGTCCTGGTCGTCCAACAGGCAGTAAGATGGAGAAACCATGAAGAAGTCGTGCACCAAAACTTCGAGCGTGTCTTGCCCTTCGCGGCATAAGAAACAAAGGTCTTTTGGAAGGCCTAAGGGATCGCTATCGCCTACACCGCAAGAATAGATGAAACGACAGGCCGTGGTCGCGGAAAATACAGATTTGATTTCAGAGATATCGTCACACTGCAGCGAACTGACGCCACCCTGGTGGTACAATTCTATCACGAACCTGCTTACGCCACCGACCCGAATTACAACTGCGGCCCGATCTTCTGCGACATGCGAGTCTAGCTTCTGTTGCAGAAAGATTTCCGCTCCGCCACCCATGGAATGCCCTAAATAGACGCACAATGGATCGGAGGTTGTGAGGCTAGCCCACGCCAATGCCAAACACATCCTTGCGGTTGCTATTGGGTCGTTGGACGCGAACTCTTGAACCTCTTGATCGTAGTTTGGGTATCTTTTCGAGATAATGGTGTTGTGCTTCTGAACCAATTCCCGCTTTGCCTCAGACCCGAATGATGCGCTTCCACGGTGCTCAACAAAGAGCCCCGGCTCTACGACGTGTTTGCCCCCAAGCTGACGCGTCTTCTGACACCAGTCGACCTCCTCCCCGTAACCCCGTCCAAAAATTGGATCAAACCCGGGCACCGCATCGAGAAAGCGACGGTTAATGGCCATACAAAAACCAACGCCTGTGGGAGCGGTCTTGGCAAGTCCAGCCTTAACGTGGTTTCGTGCAGCTCGATCAATCGCGTCCGCAAGACCTTCACTTGCCAACTCGGTTCGGCAGCAAAGCTGAGGGATCGAGAATATTTCGGCATCATTGGACATCGGCGTCACGGTCGCGACCCGGGGGTCGCGCGCTATCGGTGCTAAGAGCCGAGACGCCCAACCTTCTGGCACCAGTGCGTCAGCATTCAGAAGAACGACATTCCCCTCAAGTCCCTTTACCACTTCAAAAGCTTTGTTCACGCTACCAACAAAACCAAGATTATTTTCGTTTAATATCAATGTGACATCGTCATCCTGGCCATCCACCCAATCCAACAAATAAGGTCGTATTGCTTCTTCTGGTGAGGAATCCTCCACTATTAGTAGATGCGCAGGTAGATCAGTATAACGTAAAATTCGTCGCAATACCTTTTTTACCAAATCTAAATTATTATATACTGGAACAATAATAATAATTTTTTCGTCGTTATTTGTTAGATCTCTCCCATTATCTTGCCGACCCAGCTGATTCAGATCAACAATTGGTATATTCCGAGTATCAATGATACCAAGCTTAGCTTTGATTTGAAC
>JBCBKL010000011.1:0-117768 GCA_038521825.1 Pseudomonadota bacterium
CGCCTTGAGGGGCGCGGTGGTTAACCGGGGATGGGTTCTAGGGCCCCGAGGTTAACGAAGGCGAAAGGGGGCGGGCGGTGGTCAGGCCGCACTGCCCCCGACCGTCAGCCCGCCGATCATCAGTGTGGGTTGGCCGACGCCGACTGGCACCCATTGCCCCTGCTTGCCGCAATTGCCCATGCCCGGATCGAGGGCCATGTCATTGCCGACGGCGCGGATCTGTTTCAGCGCCGTGGCACCGTCTCCGATCAGGGTCGCCCCCTTGACCGGGGCGCCGATCTTGCCGTTCCGGACCCGGTAGGCCTCGGTGCAGGAGAAAACGAACTTGCCGTTCGTGATGTCGACCTGTCCGCCGCCGAAGCCAACCGCATAGATCCCATCCCTGAGGTCTGCCACGATATCTTCGGCCGCTGCCGTACCTGCCGTCATATACGTATTGGTCATCCGCGGCATGGGCGTGTGCTGAAAGCTCTGCCGCCGCCCGTTCCCGGTGCCCGCCACGCCCATAAGCCTCGCGTTCTGCCGATCCTGCATATAGCCCACCAGAACCCCGTCATCGATCAGCAGGGTCTTGTTCGAGGGCGTCCCTTCATCATCGACGGTGATTGACCCCCGCCGGTCGGGGATTGTGCCATCGTCATAGACAGTGACGCCGGGGGCCGCGATCCGCTGTCCCATAAGCCCGGCAAAGGCCGAACTGCCTTTGCGGTTGAAGTCCCCTTCGAGCCCGTGACCAATCGCTTCGTGCAGCAGGATGCCGGGCCAGCCGGGGCCAAGCACCACATCCATAACGCCCGCGGGCGCAGGCTCGGCCTCGAGATTCACGAGGGCAATCCGCAGTGCTTCGTCCGCCTGCGCCTGCCAGGCCGATTGCTGCATTAGCCCGTCTAGGCCCATACGGCCGCCGCCTCCGACGCTGCCCGATTCCCGCCGCCCGTCTTTTTCGACAATGACCGACACGTTGATCCGCGTCATCGGCCGCGTGTCACGCACCGCATGGCCGCCGGGGCGCAGAATCTCGACCTCTTGCAGCGACGCGCCCAGACTGGCCGACACCTGCACCACCCGTGGGTCGCGGCCGCGCAGATAGGCATCGATCGCCTTGAGGGTCTCGAGCTTGACCGAAAACGCCGCGCCTTCGATCGGGTCGGTATCGGTGTAGAGCCGCTTGTTTGTGGCGATCGGGGCAGCGGCCATCACGCCGCCGCCATCCCCAACCGCCAACCGGACCGTATCCGCAGCGCGTGTCAGTGCAGGCAGGGACATTTCGGTCGAATGGGCATAGCCGGTGACCTCGGCCTTGACCGCTCGCAGCCCGAACCCCTCGGACGCGTCAAAGCTCGCATTCTTCAGCCGCCCATCATCGAAAACCAGTGATTCCGACCGCCGACGTTCGAGAAAGAGCTCGCCATCATCCGCGCCTTCCGTGGCCGCGCGCAGGACGGAAAGCGCGTCATCGTGGGCAAAATGCGCGTCAAATGGGTCAAATCGGGCAGGTTTCATGGGCAATCCACACCAAGGGTTGGGGAGCGACGACCGGTCGAAAGCGTCCGTTTGACGCGGCCCGGCCATCTTTATCTTGTGTCAGATATATGATTGTAAGTCGGGCCAAGACAACCGGGGGGCGTTCCGCCGCCCGACGGGCAAACGTGATCACAAGATCAGGAACGGACATGAAAAAGCTTCTCTCGACTTCGGGTTTGCTTGCTGCACTTTCCGCGGCGCCGGCTTGGGCTCAGGACAATCTCGAAATTATCGGCGCGCCAGAGCCGTCGGCACTGGGTTTCCAGCCTGCCGCAACGGAAATTGCGCGGCGTTTGCAATGGCTTGACGGGATGATCCTGGTCATCATCACGGCGATTGTGATCTTTGTGGTGGCCCTCATGGCTATCGTCATCGTCCGCTACAACCGCGATGCCAACCCGGAGCCTGCGAAGTTCACCCACCACACACCGGTCGAAATCGCATGGACCGTCATACCGATCGTCATCCTTGTCTTTATCGGGGCCTTCTCGCTGCCGACCCTGTTCCACCAGCAGGAGATCCCCGAGGCGGATGTGACCATCAAGGCAACGGGATACCAGTGGTTCTGGGGCTACGAATATGTTGACGACGGGTTTGCCTTTGACGCCTACATGATCGGTGCACCTGCAACCGGTGGTGACAATGTTCTGACCCCCGAGGTCGAAGAGCAGTTGATCGAGGCCGGCTATAGTCGCGACGAATTTCTGCTGGCCACCGATAACGCTGTAGTCGTGCCTGTGGGCAAGACCATCGTCATCCAGGTCACAGGCGCCGACGTGATCCACGCCTGGACGATCCCGGCCTTTGGGGTGAAACAGGATGCCGTGCCTGGCCGCCTGGCGGAACTGTGGTTCCAGCCTGAGAAAGAGGGCGTCTATTTCGGCCAGTGTTCTGAACTTTGCGGTATCGCCCACGCCTACATGCCCATCACTGTCAAGGTCGTCAGCGAAGAGGCCTATGCCGAATGGCTGAACGGTGCACGCGAGGAGTTTGCAAGCGTTGCGCCCGACTACCGCGTCGCTTCGAAGTAACCAACGCCACATCGGAGGGCCGGGCCTGAATGTCCGACATCAGCTACAGCGCATATGACAACGAGGCGAGCCTGGGTGACTATTTTGCCCTGCTAAAGCCGCGGGTCATGTCGCTGGTCGTTTTCACTGCCGTTGTCGGACTGCTTGCGGCACCCGTACCTGTGCATCCTGTTATCGCGTTCGCATCGATCCTGTTCGTCGCGATCGGGGCAGGAGCCTCGGGCGCGCTGAACATGTGGTGGGATGCCGATATCGACCAGGTCATGCGGCGGACCTCGAAACGGCCCATCCCGGCGGGTAAGGTCCAGCCGGGCGAGGCGCTGACACTGGGTATTGCCCTGTCGGGTCTGTCGGTGATGATGCTGACCCTGTCGGCCAACCTTCTGGCAGCGGGCCTTTTGGCATTCACGATCTTTTTCTACGCTGTCGTCTATTCCATGTGGCTAAAGCGCTCAACGCCTCAAAACATCGTCATCGGCGGCGCTGCAGGTGCCTTTCCACCCGTGATCGGCTGGGCCATCGCCACCGGTAGCGTAACGGTCGAAGCGTGGCTGATGTTCGCGCTGATCTTCATGTGGACGCCGCCGCATTTCTGGGCGCTCGCCCTGTTCATGAAGTCGGATTACGACGATGCCGGCGTGCCCATGCTGACGGTGACCCACGGGCGCAAGGCGACGCGGGCGCATATCCTGATCTACACGCTGCTTTTGGCCGCCTTGACTGTCGGCACCGCGTTCAGCGCGATTGGCGGGCCGGTCTATCTGGTGGTCAGCATGATCCTGAACGCCTTTTTCGTCGTTGGTGCTGTGCGGATCTGGCGGCGGGACGAAGACGCTGCCCTAGCCGACAACTACAAGATCGAAAAGAGCTTTTTCAAGCTGTCACTGCTTTATCTTTTTCTGCATTTCGGGGCCATCCTCGCAGATGCAGTGCTGCCCTTTACGCTGGGGATGTGGTCATGAGCCTGCGCGCTGAACATGACCTGCATCGCCGCCGCAAGGGGCGTAACGTGGGTGTCGGGCTGATGCTCGGCTTTTTCGTTGTGCTCATTCTGGCCCTGACGGTCGCCAAGGTGACCCAGGGCGATTTTGAGATGCCACGCATCGAGGAGGGGCAATGAAGACGCTGAGCGGACCGGCCAAGACCGTTTTCCAGACCGTAGGGCTGGTTGTCGTGATGGGTGGGCTCGCCTGGGCCTCTGTCCCGTTCTATGACTGGTTCTGCCGGGTCACCGGCTTTGGCGGAACGCCGGGCGTGTCCGAAGTTGCCAACGAAGAAATCCTCGATCAGACGATCAAGGTCCGCTTTGACGCCTCGATCGAGCGGGGCATGCCGTGGCAGTTCACCCCAGTCGAACGCGAGATGGAGCTGCGGATTGGCGAGACGGGCCTTGCCTTTTACGAGGCGTATAATCCCAGCGACAAACCGGTCGCGGGCTCAGCCAGCTACAACGTGGCGCCGTATGAAGCGGGCGGGTTCTTTTCCAAGATCGACTGTTTCTGCTTCGAAGAGCAGGTGCTGGAGCCGGGGGAGCGGGTGCAGATGCCCGTGACCTTTTACGTGGACCCGGAAATCGTGACAGATCGCGACGCAAAGTACGTGCATACCATCACGCTTTCTTACACGTTCTATGAAATCGATCTGCCAGAGGGCTATGCGGCGCTTGGGCAGGAGACACAAACAAACACGAACTGAGGGACTTGAGCCATGGCCCACGTCAAAAACCACGACTATCACATTCTGAACCCCTCTATCTGGCCGCTGCTGGGCGCCATTGCCGGATTCTCCATGCTGTTTGGCGCGGTCCTGTGGATGCACAACATCACGCCGTTCCTGTTCTGGGCGGGCTTTGTTGGCGTTCTTTATGTGATGTTCGCGTGGTGGGCCGACACGGTGGCCGAGAACCAGGCAGGCGATCACACGCCGGTCGTGATCATCGGCCTGCGCTACGGCTTCATCCTCTTCATCATGTCGGAGGTGATGTTCTTTTCCGCTTGGTTCTGGTCGTTCTTCAAGCATGCCATGTACCCGATGGAGAACTATTTCGGCACGGAATACGCGGCCCCGGAATACTACCACGTCAATGCGCTGGAACTGCCTCTGATCAACACGCTGCTGCTGCTTTTGTCGGGCTGTGCTGTGACTTGGGCGCACCACGCGCTGGTGCACAACAACGACCGTAAGGCGCTAGTCAACGGTCTGGCGCTCGGTATCGTTCTGGGCATCGCCTTTACCGCCCTGCAGGCCTACGAATACTCCTACCTCCTTTATCAGGGCTGGGAATTTGGCGGTGACGAGTTCTTTTCGAACTTCTTCATGGCAACCGGATTTCACGGCTTCCACGTTGTGATCGGAACGATCTTCCTGACCGTCTGCTTGATCCGGGCGATGCGGGGCCACTTCACGCCCGAAAAGCACGTGGGCTTTGAGGCCGCCGCTTGGTACTGGCATTTCGTCGACGTCGTGTGGCTGTTCCTCTTCTTTGCCGTCTATCTGTGGGGCATCTGATCCCCGGTTGCATAACGCAACCAAAGGCGTAGAACCCAGACGGCGCGCATCCTGAGCGCGCCGTTTTCCATTTCGAGAGAACCATGCGGCGTCTGATCTTTCTGCTGATCTTTGGCCTTGGCGGGGCGGCGATTCTGATCAGCCTTGGGGTCTGGCAGGTGCAGCGGCTCGGCTGGAAGCAGGATCTGCTGAGCCGGATCGAAAGCAGCATCGCGGCCGACCCCGTGCCGCTGCAACAGGCGGTCGCCCCGGAATTTCAGCGGTATCAGGCGGTGACCATGACGGGTCGTTTTGATGGTGAGGCCCTGCATGTGCTCGCCTCGCGCAAGACCACGGGTGCCGTCTACCGCATCATCCGCCCCTTCGAGGTCGACGGATTTGGGCGCGTCCTCGTTGATACCGGTTGGATCCGCGATGGCGTTCCGGTCCCCGAGGCGCCTAACGGGCCGTTGCAGATGATCGGCAATCTCGATGCGCCGAACGAGGTGGATGGTTTCACCCCCGCGCCTGACATATCCGGTAATGTGTGGTTTGCCCGCGACGTGCCCTACATGGCTGAGGTCCTCGATACACGGCCCATTCTCGTCGTCTTGAGAGAAATGCCGCAAACGGACCTTGGCGTGACGCCCTGGCCGGTCGACACGGCTGGCATCCCGAACGATCACCTGCAATATGCGGTCACCTGGTTTTCGCTGGCCCTGATCTGGGTTGCGATGACCGCCTATTTCCTAACCCGCCGCCCGCCGAAGGAGCCGCAGGCATGAATTACATCTCGACCCGTGGCACCGCACCCGTCCTGCCCTTCGAAGAGACGATGCTGACGGGCCTCGCGCGCGATGGCGGGCTCTACGTGCCCCAGACCATTCCGCAGCTTGAGGCCGAGACCATCGCCGCGATGGAAGGCCAGCGCTACGAAGACATCGCCTATACCGTAACGCGCCCCTTTATCGGCGACACGATCAGCGACGCTGATTACCGCGCGATCATTGATCGGGCGTATGCGGGCTTTGGTCACGCCGCGCGCGCGCCGCTCAAGCAGCTTGATCAGGGGCATTTCCTGCTGGAGCTGTTCCATGGGCCGACGCTGGCCTTCAAGGACTTCGCGATGCAGCTGATCGGGCAGCTCTTTCAGCACGTGCTGACGCGCCGGGCCGAACGGGTGACGATCGTCGGTGCGACATCAGGCGATACCGGCAGCGCCGCGATCGAGGCGTTTCGGGGGCTCGATAATGTCGATGTCTTCATCCTCTTCCCCCATGGCCGGATCAGCGAAGTCCAGCGTCGCCAGATGACCACACCGCAGGATGCGAACGTGCATGCGCTGGCGCTTGAGGGCGATTTCGATGATTGCCAGGCCCGGCTCAAGGACATGTTCAACGATTTCGAATTCCGCGACGGCGTGCGGCTGGCGGGCGTAAATTCGATCAACTGGGCGCGGGTTCTGGCGCAGGTCGTTTATTACTTCTCGTCCGCCGTGGCTCTGGGTGCGCCACATCGCAAGGTTTCGTTTACCGTGCCGACGGGCAATTTCGGTGACATCTTTGCCGGTTACATCGCTAAGCGGATGGGCCTGCCCATCGACAAACTGGTTGTCGCCACCAACCAGAACGACATCCTGCATCGCTGCCTGACGGGGCAAGGCTATCACAAGGGGCACACGATCCCGTCGATCAGCCCGTCGATGGATATTCAGGTCAGCTCGAACTTTGAGCGGGCGTTGTTTGATGCCTATGACCGCGAAGGGGCAGCGGTTTCCCAGCTGATGGAGGAGCTCAAGGCCGGCGGCTTTGAAGTGAGCCAGGGCGCGATGGATGTGCTGATCGAGCACTATGCATCGGGCCGGGCGTCAGAGGACGAAACAAGCGAACAGATCAAGGAAACCCTGCAGGTAAGCGGCGAATTGTTGTGCCCCCACTCCGCCATTGGCGTGAAGGTCGCCAATGAGCACCGCGTCGCCGGAACGCCCATGATCACGCTGGCCACGGCCCATCCGGCCAAGTTCCCCAAGGCTGTCGAGGATGCGAGCGGCATTCATCCCCCCCTTCCTTCCCGGATGGCGGACCTGTATGAGAGATCGGAACGGCTCGGGCGTATTCCCAACGACCTCGATGCTCTCAAGGCTCATATCAAGGATCACCTCACATCGTGACCACGCAAACGCATCGTCTATCCAATGGTTTCCGCATCGTGACCGAATACATGCCGGGCCTCGCTTCGGCCGCTGTCGGTGTGTGGGTTACGGCCGGTGCCCGGCACGAGACCGCGGCGCAGAACGGGATCGCCCATTTTCTTGAGCATATGGCGTTCAAGGGAACCGCCCGTCGCACGGCGCTGCAGATTGCCGAGGCGGTCGAGGATGTGGGTGGCTATATCAACGCCTATACCAGCCGCGAGGTCACGGCCTACTACGCCCGTGTCCTGCAGGATGACGTGCCTTTGGCGATGGATGTTCTGGCCGATATCCTGCTGAACCCCGCCTTTGACGAGGGCGAGATCGAGATCGAGCGCGGCGTGATCCTGCAGGAGATCGGGCAGGCGCTCGATACGCCGGACGATGTGATCTTTGATTGGCTACAGGAACAGGCCTATCCCGAACAACCCCTGGGCCGTACGATCCTGGGCCCGACCGAGCGCGTGTCGTCCTTTGCCCGGGCGGATCTGTCGGAATTCGTTTCCCAGCATTACGGTCCAGATCAGATGATCCTGACGGCGGCGGGTGCGGTCGATCACGATGCGATTGTCCGGCTGACCGAAGACCTGTTCGGCGGGCTTGCCCAACGTCCGCACCGCATCGAAGAGGGCGCGCTGTTTGCCGGGGGCGAGGTGCGCCGCGTCAAAGAGCTGGAACAGGCCCATATGGCGCTGGCCTTTGAGGCGCCCGGCTATCGCGACGATGCAATCTATCCTGCACAGATCTACGCCAGCGCCCTGGGTGGCGGCATGTCATCGCGCCTGTTTCAGGAAATCCGGGAACACCGGGGGCTTTGCTATTCCATCTTTGCGCAGGCCGGGGCCTATGCCGATACGGGCATGCTGACCGTTTATGCAGGCACGTCGGGTGAGCAGGTGGCCGAGCTGACCGGCCTGACCATCGACGAGATGAAGCGGGCCGCCGACGATATGAGCGAGGCCGAGGTGGAACGCGCCCGCGCCCAGATGAAAGCCGGCCTGCTGATGGGGCTGGAAAGCCCGTCGAACCGGGCCGAGCGGTTGGCCCGCCTGATGCAGATCTGGGACCGGATCCCGCCTCTTGCTGAAACGGTAGCCCATATCGATGCGGTCACATTGCATGATGTGCGCGACTTTGCCGAGGCGATGGCCATCCGCGCGCCCGCCGCGCTTGCCCTTTATGGTCCGATCGAACGGGCCCCCGGCCTTGCCGCGTTGCAGGAGAGACGCGCCGCCTGATGCTGCTCAACAAACGGAAGCTCAGGATCGAGACCGAGCGCATGACGCTGCGCCCGCCGGTCCATTCCGATTTCCGGCCATGGGTCGCTCTGCGGACCAGCAGCGTCGAACACCTGACCCCGTGGGAGCCAAGCTGGGCCGACGATCATCTGTCACGCAAAGCGTTCACCAACCGGGTCTATTGGGCGCAGCGGTCGGTCGGCAGCGGCACGGCGATGCCCCTGTTTCTCATCCGTCGCGAGGATGAGGTGCTGCTGGGGGCGATCACGCTCGACAATATCCGCCGCGGTCCTGCGCAGGCCGGGACGCTGGGGTATTGGACGGGCGAGGCCTATGCCCGCAAAGGCTATATGCGCGAGGCCATCCTCGCTGTCGTTCACCACGCATTTACCCGCCTTGATCTCAGCCGCATCGAGGCGGCCTGCCTGCCGGAAAACATGGCCTCGCGCGGGTTGCTGGAAAAATGCGGTTTTAAATACGAAGGCGTGGCACAGAGCTATCTGCAGATTGACGGACGCTGGCGAACGCATGTGCTGTACGCCGCGCTGCGCAGCGACCGGCGGGGCAAGACCGAGGCGGGGTAGGGCCACAGCCGCAATCGGTCGCCGGATGATCCGCCCCGCTTGGGAAGCGGTCAGCCCAAATCCAAGGAAACGGGCTTCCCGGATTTAAGGGACGCCGCAGCGCTATCGGCCAGCCGTTGCGCGGCCACACCATCTTCGATCGAGGGGGATGGCGGCGTGCCGGATCTCACGGCTTCGACAAACGCGTTCATCTCGTTCAGGAACGCCGCCTCGTACCGCTCAAGAAAGAAATGTCGGTTTGGCGCCCGTTCGAACCCGCTTTCACCCGCCTGTTCGACAAGGTTTTCGCGATGGTTTTCCGCGCGCAGCAGACCGTCGGAGCCGTGAATTTCGATCCGCTGATCGTATCCGTAGGAGGCACGCCGGGAATTGTTGATCTGGCAGATCTTGCCCGAGGCCGTCCGCAGCGTAACGGCAGCCGTATCGACATCGCCCGCCTGACCGATCGCGGGATCGACAAGGCAGGACCCGGCGGCAAACACCTCCACCGGCTCTTCGGCCAGCAGGAAACGGGCCATGTCAAAGTCGTGGATCATCATGTCGCGGAAGAGCCCGCCCGAGCTCTCGATATAGGAAATGGGTGGCGGGGCCGGATCGCGCGACGTGATGATCACCAGTTCGACATTGCCGATCGCACCGGCCCGCAAACGGGCTTCGACCAAGGCAAAATCGGGATCAAATCGCCGGTTGAACCCGGTCAGAAAGGGCACGCCCGCCTCGGCCACGGCCTGCGCACACGCGGCCGCCCGTTCCGACGACAGATCGATCGGCTTTTCGCAAAAGATCGGTTTGCCCGCGGCAGCCGCCAGATGAATCTGGTCGTAGTGCAGCGTGGTCGGCGTCGCGATGATCACAGCGTCGATATCTGATCCCGTCAGTGTGTCTTCGACCGAACGGATCTCGGCGCCGTATTGCGTTGCCAGCGCCTGGGCCGCTTGCGGTGAGGCATCCGCGACCGCCCTCAATTGCGCATCGGCGGTGTTCGACAGGCTGCGGGCGTGCACGATGCCGATGCGTCCGCATCCGACCATCCCAAATCGCATCATGAGGGCCTCCTGTAATTTGGGGCGAGATTACGCAAAACGCGCCGTGTGACGTTCTGGATCGGAGCCTCGACTGCGCTCAGGATCTGGACGCGGTCAAATCTCTCCTGATCCTCGGCCAGTGTTTCGCGCAAGACCTGACCGAAGGCCATACGCAATTCGGTTCCGATGTTGTATTTGCAGATAGGGGTTTCGGCGGCCAGTCGGGCGCGCTGCGTGCTTGGCACGCCGGATCCGCCGTGAATCACGAGCGGTAGGTTCGTCTTGGCCTCGATCGCCCGGATGCGCGCCTCGTCCAGCCCGCCCTCCTGATTTTGCTGCAAGTGGACGTTCCCGACCGAGATCGCCATGGCGTCGACACCGGTTTCTAACGCAAATTTGGCGGCCTCATCGGGGTCGGTCCCCTCGGACCGTTCGCCGTTGTCATAGCCTACAAATCCAATCTCGCCCTCACAGGACACGCCCACTGCGTGGGCGCGTTCGGCAATGTGGGCCGTTTCGTCGATGTTCTGGGCCAGGGGTTTGCGCGAACCGTCGAACATGATCGAGGAAAAGCCGCTGTCCAGCGCCTCGACGCATTCGTCCATCGTGTATCCGTGATCCAGATGGGCCACGACCGGGACAGACACGCTTTCGGCAAGGTGGCGAAACATCTTGCCCAGCACCGGCAGCGGCGTGTGCGCGCGGCAGCTTGGCCCGGCCTGCAGGATCACGGGCAGCCCCTCGGCCTCGGCGGCGTGGGCATAGGCCCGCATATCTTCCCACCCCAGACAAACAAGCCCGCCGACGGCGTAGCCTTCGTCCAGCGCGGGTTGCAGCACCTCGCTGAGAGTAACCAGCGTCATTTGAACTTGGCCACCATGTCCATGATGCCGGGGATCGTGTGCAGCTGATCGGCATGGGTCGGCTGGAAATACTGCTTGAGGCTGCGCTGGCTGAGGCCACCGAGGATCGTGAAGTAATACATCTCGTAACCAGGCAGTACGGCGCAGGGGTGATAGCCATTGTCGATGCAGATCGTGGATCCGTCGACAATATGGTAGGCGTCGCCCGGTTCGTTATCCACCCGCTGCAGCATCTGGAGGCCCGAGCCGTGTTTGGGGCGGAAACGAAAGTTATAGGTTTCGTCGTGCCGCGTTTCGTCAGGCAACCTGTCGGTGTCGTGCTTGTGGCTTGGAAAGCCCGACCAGCCGCCGGCCCCCACGGTGTAGAGTTCGGAAACCAGCAGTCGCCCGACCCGTTCGTGTTGCTGCTGGCCGAGGATGTGCTTGATCTTGCGATGCGTCTTGGTGTCGTCCGAGCCGTATTGTACCAGATCGATCTCATCCGCCCGGACCGCAAAGGGTTCGAGCACTCCGTCAAAGCGGGCCCCGGCGATGAACACCTCGGCCTCGTCACTGAGGCAGGTAAAGCGGACCTCGGTCCCCGTGGGCACATAGACCCCTTCGGGTTCGCCATCCCACACATCGACACCGCGCCCGCCCAGTGACTTGGCCGCGAACCCGCCGACGGCGACGTCGATCAGGCCCGTCGCGGGGACGATGCAGGTTTCGTAGCCCGGGATGGCATAACCGAAGTTGTCGCCCTTCTTCAGCTTGACGATGTTGAAATAGGTCAGGGGAACGCAGGCGTCGTCGACATCGACGATCGCGCGGTTCTGGTTGTCAAAGGGAGGGATATGCATGGGTCAGACCTCCGTAGGGCCGGGATGCTCGGCAAGGAAGGTGTCGAGCTGTTGATGATCGGGCATGGCCGGTGCGCAGCCCGGTTTCGAGACGACGATAGAGGCGCAGGCCGATCCGCGCAGAATCGCGTCGCGCAGCGGCAGCCCATAGGCAATGCCGGCCAGCAGACCGGCCATGAAACTGTCGCCAGCCCCGTTGGGCTTGACGGCCTCGACGGGATAGATGCCTGTCCGGATTTCTTCGCCCCCGGCAAAGGTGATCGCGCCTTCTTCGCCCCGCTTGTAGATGACGATCGCCGCACCGTCTTCCGACAGGGCGCGGGCCTTTTCCAGTCCCTTTGACATGCCCCCGGCCATGAAGCCGAATTCTTCGTCGTTGCCGACAATCATATCGCTCGCTGCACCTGCGCGCGACAGCACGTCCGCCGCGACCTCGGGCGAGGGCCAGGAATAGGGGCGATAGTCGATGTCAAAGATAATGGGCAGCCCGATGGCGCGGGCTTTGTCAAAGGCGTGAAACGTCGACGCGCGCGACGGTTCGGCGGCAAAGACAGTTCCCGCCGTGACGAGCGCGCCAAAGGGGCTCAGGTCAACGGCGTCGACATCCGCGGGCGTCACCTGAAAATCGGCGGCGTTGTTGCGGTAGATGACGTTCTGAAAGTTCTCGATCCGGCTTTCGTAAACGGCGAGCGAGGTGCGGTATTCACCGGTAACCGAGCGGATGTATCGCGTGTCGACACCGTATCCGCGCAGTTGGTTGAGGCAGAACCGGCCAACCGCATCGTCTGAAACGGATGTGACAAGTGCTGCCCGCGCTCCGAATTTGCACAGGCCCGCTGCGATGTTGGCCGACGACCCGCCGAGGCCGGAATGGAAGGTCGCCGCATCCTCACTTTTGGTACCAGGCGGGTCGGCGAACATATCCATGCCCGCCCGTCCGAAGATGACGAAGTTTCGGCGTGCGATACCTTGCAGCAGGTCGGTCATGCGCGACCCTCGGCATTTCCGGCCTCGGCGCTGTCCAGCACTTCTGGGTAGGGATAATTGAGGCCCAGCAACTGACGCAGATCGGGCGAGGCATCCCTTACGAATGCTGCAGGAAGTGCGGCGGGCATGTCCTCCATCGGTTTGACCCATTTTGGTAGGTATTGAATCAGCACCGCGTTACGATCGTGGTCCGACTTGTTGGGCATCGCGCAGTGCCATGCCGCGCCAAAGAAGATCACCGCATCGCCCGGGATTCCGGTCATCCGCGCGCACCGGTCAAAGAAATGGTCGCCGTCGGTCGGGTACCGCAGTTCCTTCTGTGAGCCGGGGACGTACGCGGTGGCACCGCTTTCTTCGGTGAAGGGATCGAGGATCACCGAGACCTGCGCGTTCATCGGAAAGCTGGCGTTCAGCCCCATCGGGTGGGTGTCCGGCGCGTGAAAGTCCCAATAGGGGTAATCGACATGCGGTTCCTGACCTGGCCCGCCGGGCAGGATCCGATTTGCCGCAATCGACCCCATGATGAATTCTGACCCAAGGAACTGCCGCAGCACGGCCATCAAAACGGGATGCGCCGCCATGCGCGAAAATACCGGCCCCTTCGCAAGCAGGTTCCACACGCGGCGCTGCAGCGTGATGGTGCCCTCGGCCTCGGCCGCGCCCTGAAAATGCGTGACCTTAGCGGCGTCGGCCTCGGAATGCTGCATGATGATGCGGCGGGCTTCGGCCACTTCTTCGTCCGTGAATAGGCCGGCGATATGAACCGCGCCACCGCCGTTCATCAATTCATCCGCAACGGCGGAGGGCTGTACCTCATCAGGCGCAAAGCTGAGCATCAGACCCCCCTGCGCTGGCGCGCCCGAGTCGCTTCGATTTCGGCGTGTTTTTCACGCACCGATGCATGCTCCGACACTTCGGGCGTGCCGACCTCCCACCAGGCGTGACCTTCGGTGGTCCAGCCTTCGTAGGCGTCAACATTCATCACGATCACGGATGTCTTGTCAGCCGCTTTTGCAACCTTGAATGCCTCGGCCAGCTGTTCGGCATTGTCCGCGTATACCGCGTTCGCGCCCATCGATGCGGCATGGGCCACGAAATCCACCGCAAAGGCGTCTGGTATCGTCGGGGCGTCCGTAAAGAGGTTGTTAAAGCTCTCGTTTCCGGTGTTGTTCTGCAGCTTGTTGATGACGGCGAAACCGCCATTATCGAGTACGAGCACGATCAGTTTTTTCTGCGTCAGAACAGACGAGTATATGTCGGAGTTCAACAATAGATACGATCCGTCACCGACGAATACGATCGTATCGGCGTCGGGTTCTTTTTCTGATTGAGCTATGCGTGCGCCCCAGCCACCCGCGATCTCATATCCCATGCAGGAAAAGCCAAACTCCACATCGACCGTCCCGATATCGAGCGTGCGCCAATTGGCCGTGACCTCGGCAGGCAGCCCGCCCGCGGCGGTGACGACACGGTCCCGCGCGCTGCACAGATCGTTAACGATGCCAATGGCTTGTGCGTAGGAGTTGGGCCGGTTGCGGGGCTTGGTGTTCTCGGCGACGTAGACATCCCATTTCTTCCGCGCATCTTGGCCAAAGTGCGTCCAGTCGGCGGGCGCTTTGTAGCCCGCCATTTGCGCGCCCAGAGCGGTTAGTCCGAGTTTAGCATCCCCGACCACCGGCAGCGACATATGCTTGGTCGCATCGTGCCGTGCCACGTTGAGCGAGATGAATTTGGCGTCGTTCGCAAAGGCCGTCCAGGAGCCTGTTGTGAAATCCTGCAGGCGCGATCCGACGGACAGGATCACGTCCGCTGTCTCGGCGACGGCATTGGCGCTGTCCGATCCGGTCACTCCTACGGGCCCGATATTGAGCGGATGGTCGTGCAGCAGGTTGGCTCGCCCGGCAATCGTTTCGATGACCGGGATCTGGTGCGCTTCGGCAAAGTCCGTGAGCTCTATGACTGCCCGCGAATACTGAACCCCGCCCCCCGCGATGATGGCCGGACGTCGGGCTGATTTGAGCAGGGCGGCCGCATCCGCAACCTCGTCAGGATCGGGTGCAATCCGCCGGATCCGGTGCGTCGTTTCTTCGAAGAACCGGCTTGGATAGTCGTAGGCCCAGCCCTGAACATCCTGGGGCAGGGCGAGGAATGCGGGGCCACAATCGGCTGGGTCAAGCATCGTGGCGATCGCTGCGGGCAAGGACTGGATCACCTGCGCGGGGTGCGTAATGCGATCCCAATATCGTGTGACGGCCTGAAACGCATCGTTGAGCCCGAGGGCCGGATTGTTGAAGTGCTCAAGCTGCTGCAACACGGGGTCGGGCAGGCGGGTCAGGAATGTGTCGCCGCAGAGCATCAGCATCGGCAGCCGATTGGCATGTGCCAGAGCGGACGCCGTCAGAAGGTTCGCGGTGCCCGGCCCGGCCGAGGCGGTGCAGAACATGAACCGCTGGCGCAGATGGTACTTGGCATAGGCCGCAGCGGCGAACCCCATGCTCTGCTCGTTCTGGCCACGATAAAGCGGCAGTGTCTCACGATGGTCATAAAGCGCCTCTCCCAGGCAGGGGACGTTCCCATGCCCGAAAATCCCGAAACCGCCACCACAAAGACGCATGGTGTCGCCTTCGATCTCGATGAATTGCGCGTTCAGATAGCGAATGATGGCCTGGGCCGTCGTCAGACGGATCGTGCTTTCGCTCATCGTCCGGTCTCCTCCACCCGGGTGTCTGGCTGGACGGCTGGCTGCGCTTTGCGCTTGACCGCATCCGGGGTCGAAGATACCAGTGTTGCAACCGGTTGCAATGTCTTTTTGGAAAACGGCCATGCAGGAAATCGGAGTTGGCTTGGTCGGCGGGGGCTATATGGGAAAGGCCCATGCCGTCGCCTATTCTGCTGTCGGCGCGGTCTTTCAGACGCGGCTCCGGCCTCGTCTTGAAATGATCGCGGCGGCGTCGCCCGCGTCGGCCGAGCAGTACCGTCAGGCATACGGTGTCGCACGGGCCGCATCCTCGTGGCAGGCCCTGGTCGATGATCCGGCGGTCGAAGCAGTTGTCATCGCCTCGCCCCAAGCGACCCACCGTGCCATTGCCGAGGCGGCGTTCGCGCTTGGCAAGCCTGTCTTTTGCGAAAAGCCCCTTGGCGCGTCGTTGGTCGATGCCGAGGCCATGGTCGATGCCGCTGAGACAAGCGGCGCGGTCAACATGATCGGCTTCAACTATGTCCGCACCCCGGCGACGCAATTTGCCCGCATCCTGATCGAGGACGGCGCGATTGGCGATGTGACGTGGTTCAGGGGCGAACATACCGAGGATTTCTATGCTGACCCTGAAACGCCAGCGAGCTGGCGTACAGAAGGCGAGGCGAACGGAACGATGGGCGATCTGGCCCCGCACATGATCAACGCCGCGCTGGCCTTGATCGGCCCGATTGGTTCGGTGATGGCGGATATCTCGACCGTCCACGCGATGCGGGGCGGTGAAGCTGTGACCAATGACGACCAGGCCCACATGCTCTGCCGGTTCCAGAGCGGCATCATGGGCCACCTGTTCTTCAGCCGGATCGCGACCGGGCGCAAGATGGGATACATCTACGAGATCATTGGAACCAAGGGCGCGATCCGCTTCAATCAGGAAGATCAGAATGCGCTGTGGCTTTACCAATCCGAAGGGCCCGAGGCCGAGCGGGGTTTTCGTCAGATCCTGACCGGCCCCGCCCACCCGGATTATGCCGCGTTCTGTCAGGGGCCGGGTCACGGGACCGGCTATCAGGATCAGATCATCATCGAAGCGCGCGATTTTCTAGAAGCCATCGCCGATGGCCAGAGCCGGTGGCCTACGTTCCGCGATGGCCTGGCTGTGTCGCGCGTGATCGATGCGGCCCGGAAATCAAGTGCCGAAAGCCAATGGCAAAGTGTTCAGTCTGCGTGAAGGAGCCGATGCGTGACCATCAGAATTGGCAATGCGCCCTGTTCGTGGGGTGTGGAGTTTGCGGATGATCCGCGCAATCCCGGCTGGCGGGATGTTCTGCACGAAAACGCCCAGGCCGGTTACAAGGGGATCGAGCTTGGGCCTGTTGGTTTCATGCCCGAGGATCCGCCGCAGGTCGCCGATGCGCTGGCCGAGCACGACCTGGAGCTGATTGGCGGGGTCGTTTTCCGCGCTTTTCACGATCCGGGTCAGTGGGAGGACGTGCTGGACGGATCTGTACGGACTTGCGAGGCGCTGGTGGCCCATGGGGCCAAACACTTGGTCTTGATCGATTCAATCTCGGAACGGCGCGCGCCGACCGCGGGGCGTTGGAGCGCGGCCGAGCAGATGGATCTCGACGAATGGTCGGCGTTCCGCGACCGCATCGCACATGTGGCGCGGATGGGCAGTGAAGAATACGGCCTGACCGTCGGCATTCACGCCCATGCTGCCGGGTTCATGGATTTCGAGCCCGAACTCATCCGCCTGCTCGACGAGGTGGACGATGCGATCCTCAAGATCTGCTTTGACACCGGGCATCATTCCTATGCTGGGTACAATCCCGTTTCGTTTATGGAACGCCACATCGACCGCATCAGTTATATGCATTTCAAGGACATCGATCCCGCAGTCAAAGCCGACGTGATCGCAAAGGGGACCGGGTTCTATGATGCGTGCGGTCAGGGCATCTTTTGTAATCTGGGCGACGGCGATGTCGATTTTCCGCGTGTCAGGGAGATCCTGATCGAGAACGGTTTCGATGGCTGGTGCACGGTCGAGCAAGACTGTGACCCGACCATCGAGGGCACCGACCCTCTCGGCGACGCAAAGGTCAACCGCAGCTACCTGCAATCTATCGGATTTCACTGACCGGGGACGGGCCATGAATAAATTGAACTGGGGCATGATCGGCGGCGGTGAGGGCAGCCAGATCGGGCCGGCGCACCGTCTAGGCGCGCAAGCCGATGGCCATTTTTCCTTTGTTGCCGGGGCGTTGGATGCCGATCCGGTCAAGGGCAGCGCATACGCCCAGTCCCTGGGCGTACCTGCCGATCGGGCCTATGGCAGTTGGCAGGCGATGCTGGAGGCCGAGGCCAATCGCCCCGACCGGATCGATCTGGTGACGGTCGCCACGCCGAACAGCACCCATTACGAGATCACCAAGGCGTTCCTCGAGGCCGGTTTTCACGTGCTGTGCGAAAAGCCTATGACCATGACCGTTGAGGAAGGCGAAGATATCGTTCGCACGGCGGCGGCCAGCGGCAAGACCTGCGCGGTCAACTATTGCTACAGCGCCTATCCGATGGTGCGGCAGATGCGGGCGATGGTTGCGTCGGACCAGTTGGGCGCGATCCGATGTGTCGTCGCCAATTTCAGCCATGGACACCATGCCGCCGGGGATGATGCCGAGAACGCGCGGGTTCGCTGGCGATACGACCCCGCCCAAGCCGGTATTTCCGGCCAGATGGCTGATTGCGGGATCCATGCGCTGCATCTGGCCAGCTTCGTTCTTGGGGACGAGGTGGAGACCCTGTCGGCGGACTTCGCCTCGACCGTTCAGGGGCGCGTGCTGGAAGACGACGCGATGGTCAACTTCCGAACAGGGAAGGGTACGGTCGGGCGGCTCTGGACATCGACGATCGCGTTGGGGCGGCAGCATGGTCTGGACATTCAGGTGTTCGGCGAACGCGGCGGGCTGCGCTGGGCATCCGAGCAGCCGAACCAGGTTTTCTTGAATCGTTTGGGTGGTCGGGTCGAGATTATGGAAAAAGGTGAGGCTGGCCTGTTTGACGATGCCGCCCGCCTGTCCCGGGTCGCGATCGCCCATCCCGAAGGCTTTCCGCTGGCCGTGGCGAATATCTATACAGATCTCGCCGCGCAGATTCGGGGGGACGCGCGCACGGGCCTACCGACAGCAGAAGACGGTTTGCGGTCTATGGCGGCGATCTATGCCGCCGTTTCCTCGGCCAAGGACAACGGGGCCTGGGTCGATGCCCGCCCGCCAATGTACCGTTAGACGTCAGCGCGGCCGCAACGTGCCACGCTCGATCACCTCGCAGGAAAACAGGCGCGCCTCGGGATAGCGATCAGGGTCGTCCAGCATGGCGACGACAAGTTCGATTGAGCTGTCGATAATCTGCCGGATTGGCTGGCGGATGGTGGTCAGGTTGATGTTTTCCCACCGGGCCATCTCCATGTCGTTCAGTCCGATGATCCCGATATTATCCGGCACGCACAGCCCTTTGCTTTGGATCGCGCTCAGCGCCCCGACCGACAGAACGTCATCACCGCAAAAATATGCTTCTGCCGGATTGGCTTCGAGCAGTTGCAGCATCTCGGCCCGGCCTGCATCGAAGGAATAGGCGGTGGCAAAGCTCTCACTGGTTTCGATGCCGTCGGTGGCGTTGAGAACCTCAAAGAACCCCAAACGCCGGTCTATGGTCGAGGTTGCCTCTTTCGGCCCTCCCAGAAAAGCGATTCTGCGATAGCCCCGCGACAAGAGGGTGCGTGCGGCCATGCGCCCGCATTCGACGTTGTCGATGCCGACCACATGGACGCTGGGCGCACTGGCGAACCGGCCGAAGGAATGGACGACGGGAACGCGGGCGTCCCGGAAGGCCTTGGCGAATTCAGGCGACAGGGTGGACGAGGCCACGATGACGCCGTCGACCGAATACTGCCGCAGTAACCGGACTGAATTCGCCGGGTTGGTTTCGTCGGTAAGATTAACGAGCAGTGGGCGCAGGCCACGATCCTGCAGGCTGCGGGTGAAGAGGTCGAACACTTCGAGAAAGAGCGGGTTGTGAAAGTTGTTCGAAATCAGCCCGATGAGCTTGGTCCGCCCGGTTGTCAGCGACGATGCCAGCGCATTCGGGTGATAGCCCAGCTCTTGCGCTGCCTTTTCGACCTTGCGGCGGGTCTTGAGCGATACCGATGCGCCTTCGGTGAATGTGCGTGAGACCGCGGATCGCGAAACGCCGGCCTTTTCTGCAACCTCTTTCAGTGTCACTGGCATGAAACAATCCCTTGATCGTCAGAAAAGCTAAGGCCGTGGCCGTCAAATGTGAACCGCCTTTTTGCAACCGGTTGCATTTGAGCGGGGCTTATGCTTTCCTCGCGGATAAGAGGCGGGTTTACCGTCCGGACAACGAGATCTTGGGACATTTTTGGGAGGAACCAATGAAAAGCATCCTGAAGTCGGTGGCTTTGGGCGCCGCATTGCTGGCAGCGCCGTTGTCGGCCCAGGCGGCCGGGCACGAGTCGCTGAACTATGTGCTCGTCAGCCACGCACCAGACAGCGACAGCTGGTGGAACACCATCAAAAACGGCATTGCGCTCGCTGGAGAGCAGATGGGCGTCGAGGTCGAATACCGCAACCCGCCGACAGGCGACCTTGCCGACATGGCACGGATCATCGAACAGGCGGCCGCGAGTGGCCCGAACGGCATCATCACAACACTGGCTGACCCCGACGTTTTGTCAGGACCGATCAAGGCCGCTGTCGATAGTGGTGTTGACGTCATCATCATGAACTCGGGTACGCCTGATCAGGCCCGCGAGGTCGGCGCGCTGATGTATGTTGGCCAGCCGGAATATGACGCCGGTTATGCCGCCGGTGTACGCGCCAAGGGCGACGGCGTTGGTTCGTTTCTGTGTGTGAACCACTACATCAACTCGCCCTCATCGACACAGCGCTGCCAAGGCTTTGCGGACGGTCTGGGTGTGGATCTGGGCAACCAGATGATCGATGCGGGACAGGACCCGGCCGAGATCAAGAACCGTGTTCTGGCCTATCTCAACACGAACCCGAGCACCGAAGCGGTGCTCACGCTTGGGCCTACATCGGCCGATCCGACCATTCTTGCGCTGCAGGAAAACGGGATGGCCGGGGACATCTATTTCGGCACTTTCGATCTGGGTGAAAACATCGTTCAGGGCATCAAGGACGGCGTGATCAACTGGGGCATCGACCAACAGCCGTTCCTGCAGGCTTATCTGCCCGTCGTGGTTCTGACCAACTATCACCGCTATGGGGTGCTACCGGGCAACAACATCAACTCGGGCCCGGGCTTTGTCACTGCGGATGGTCTTGAAAAGGTTGAAGAGTTCGCGGGCGAATACCGCTAAGACACCACCGGTTGGCGCGGGCAGAATTGCGGCCCGCGCCCCCGACACCCTTTCCGAATTCTCATAGTCAGAGACCGGAGCATATTCCATGACACATGCGGCTTCTTCGGCCAACGACGAGCGCGTCAAGGAACAGTCGCGCCTGCGCAAGGCCCTGATCCGCCCTGAGCTGGGTGGCATCTGCGGCACAATCATCGTCTTTGTCCTATTCGGCATCTTCGCCTCCGACAGCGGGATGTTTTCCAGCCAGGGCGTCCTGAACTGGAGTCAGGTTTCGGCCCAGTTCATGATTATCGCGGTCGGTGCATGCCTGTTGATGATCGCTGGTGAGTTCGATTTGAGCGTCGGCTCGATGATTGGGTTCACTGGCATTCTTATCGCCATATTCACCGTCACTCTCAACTGGCCGGTCTGGATGGCCATTATCGTGACGTTCCTGATCGCCCTTGGCATCGGTGCGCTGAACGGGTTCATCGTGGTCCGCACTGGCCTGCCCAGTTTCATCGTGACCCTCGCATTCCTCTTCATCCTGCGCGGGTTTGCAATCTACCTGCCGCAGGTCATCGAGCGGAAAACCATCATCGGCGGTATCGATGCCGCGGCCGAGGGTGATTGGCTGGCGCCGCTCTTTGGCGGGAAGATCATGACCGGATTGTTCAGTTGGCTGGGCGATCAGGGGCTGATTGCCGTTTTCGAGCGTGGCACCCGCGCCGGTCAGCCGGTCGTGGATGGTATTCCGATGCTGATCGTCTGGGCCCTTGCGCTCGTTGTCTTTGGCCACATTCTGCTGACGCGAACGCAGTTCGGTAACTGGATATACGCATCGGGCGGCGATGCCGAGGCGGCCCGCAATTCGGGTGTGCCGGTCAACCGCGTCAAGGTCCTGATGTTCATGTTCACGGCCTTCTGCGCCACCGTTTTTGCCACCTGCCAGGTCATGGAGTTCGGCGGGGCCGGGTCCGACCGGGGCCTGCTCAAGGAGTTCGAGGCGATCATCGCGGTGGTCATCGGCGGCGCGCTTTTGACCGGAGGCTACGGATCGGTCATTGGTGCGGCTCTTGGGGCATTGATCTTTGGGGTCGTGCAGCAGGGCCTGTTCTTTGCGGGGGTAGAAAACTCGCTCTTCCGCGTGTTCCTTGGTCTCATCCTGCTCGCCGCCGTGATCCTGAACACCTATATCCGCCGGATCATCACGGGAGAGCGGTGACATGAACACGCGATCCGAACACGCCCCCATTATCGAAATGCGCGGCATCGAAAAGCATTTTGGCAGCGTCATCGCGCTGGCCGGTGTTTCGGTCGACGTGTATCCGGGCGAATGTCACTGTCTGCTTGGCGACAACGGGGCGGGTAAATCGACCTTCATCAAGACGATGTCCGGCGTCCATCAGCCCACGGCGGGTGAGATCGTCTTTGAGGGCGAGCCGATGCATTTCGACGATCCCCGCGGCGCGATGGAGGCCGGCATTGCGACGGTTCACCAGCATCTTGCCATGATCCCGATGATGTCGGTCACCCGGAATTTCTTCATGGGCAATGAACCCGTCAAAAAAGTCGCCGGGATCCCGTTCTTCGATCGCGAATTTGCCGACCGCGTCACGATGCAGGAAATGGGCAAGATGGGCATCAATCTGCGCGGCCCCGATCAGGCGGTCGGCACGCTGTCGGGTGGTGAGCGGCAGACCGTGGCGATATCCCGGGCCGTCTATTTTGGGGCCAAGGTTCTGATCTTGGACGAGCCGACATCGGCGCTGGGTGTGCGGCAAACCTCGAATGTGCTGGCCACGATCGACAAGGTGCGCAAGCAAGGTGTCGCGGTTGTTTTCATCACCCACAACGTGCGGCACGCGCTGGCGGTCGGTGACCGTTTCACCGTACTGAACCGGGGCAAAACGCTGGGCACAGCACAACGCGGTCAGATCACACCGGACGAGCTGCAGGATATGATGGCGGGCGGGCAGGAGCTTGCCCAGCTCGACGATGCCTTGGGCGGCACTGTATGAGCAGGCTGCTGGTCAGGCCGCATGGGAAACAGGGGAAGGTTCACGACATCACGCCTGAAAGCGCGGGATGGGGATACGTGGGCTTTGGCCTATACCATTTGAGCGAAGGTGAGATTGCGACCGAGGAAACTGGTCGCAACGAGGTTATCCTTGTGCTCGTCGAGGGTAAGGCCGAAATCGCGGCGGGCGGTCAATCCTTCGGCGAGATGGGCGACCGGATGTCGGTCTTTGAAAAGTCACCGCCGCACTGTCTTTATGTGCCAGGCCAGTCCAACTGGAGGGCTGAGGTGACGACGGATTGCGTACTTGCCGTCTGTACGGCACCTGCCGTCGCCGACTATCCGGCGCAGCGTTTGGGTCCGGAGGGGATCGCGCTGACCCCGCGGGGGAAGGATCAGAACACCCGATACATCAACAACATCGCGATGGAAGAGCGGGACGTGGCCAGCGCGCTTTTGGTGACGGAGGTGTTTACGCCGCCCGGCAACTGGTCATCCTATCCCAGCCACCGGCACGACGAAGATAGATTTCCGGACATGACCTATCTCGAAGAGACTTATTACCACCGCCTGAACCCGGCACAGGGTTTTGGCGTCCAGCGGGTCTATACCGAGGATGGAACCCTGGACGAGACCATGGCGGTGCAGGATGGCGATGTGGTACTGGTCCCCAAGGGCCACCATCCCTGCGGTGCACCTTACGGCTATGAGATGTACTACTTGAACGTCATGGCCGGGCCCTTGCGGAAATGGCGGTTCAAGAACGATCCGGCCCATGACTGGATTGCACAACGCGATATGGGGTGATCGCCGCAGCGCAAATTTCATTCTGGCGGGGCGGAGGCCAGTTTGAGCCATGTCCGGTCCTCGCGCAGTAAAAAGCGTTCCTTCTGTGCGAATGCGTAGTTTTCCCGGCCAAGCGGATCCCCCGCGAGCCGGGTGCGGTACGCTTCGTAGTCCGCCAGGCTGGGGATGTTGTAGATACCGTAGGCCAGGGTCGATGACCCTTCGTGCGGGGCGTAGTACCCGACCAGGTCGGCACCACAGCGCGGGATCGCCTGGCCCCAGTTGCGGGCATATCGTTCAAACATGGCCTTTTTTGTTGGATCGATGTGGTAGCGGATGATGCAGGTCAGCATGTTGGTCTCCGGTGGCTGTGATCGTTTGATAGATCATTGCAGAACGTCGATGCTTCGATTACGATCGAATTATGAGAGAAGGTCCCGATATCGCCCATATCGCTGCCCTGATCGGAGATCCGGCGCGGGCCAACATGTTGACCGCGTTGATGTCGGGCAAGGCGCTGACAGCAACCGAACTGGCGCGTGAGGCGGGTGTCACGCCGCAGACCGCCAGCACCCATTTGACCAAACTTGAGCAGGGCGGCCTGTTGACCCTGCAGAGGCAGGGGCGCCACCGGTACTTTTCGCTCGCCACTGACGATGTGGCACACGTGCTCGAAGCGTTGATGGGGATCGCCGCCGGTGCAGGGTATCTGCGCAGCCGAACGGGCCCCAAGGATCAGGCCCTTCGAAAGGCGCGGGTCTGTTACAACCATCTCGCGGGCGAGATGGGAACAGATCTTTATGACGGGCTGTTCGAACGTGGATTTCTGAAGAATGCCGGGGACGGGGTGGAACTGACCGCCGCCGGTGCGCAATTCGTCACCGATTTCGGCGTCGATCTGCATGCGTTGCGGGCAGGCCGGGCAAGGCTGTGCCGCGATTGCCTTGACTGGAGCGAGCGGAAATCGCATCTGGCAGGAAGCCTTGGCCGGGCGATCCTAACCCGCATCGAAGATCTGGGATGGGCCCGGCGGAACGCTCAAACCCGCGTCGTCGCCTTTACACCATATGGTGAAAGGCAGTTCAGGGCGCTTCTTTAGGCTTGGCCGCTTCGAAAGATGCCCTATTGTCCTGCTTATGTTGAGGCTTGCACTGATCCTTCTGGTCTTGCCGATGACCGCGCTGGCGCAGGTGGCCACCCGTACACCCAGCCACTGCATCGCCTTGGCTCAGGACATCCCGGGCAGCGCCTATATTCAGAAGGCCAGTTATGCCTCTGATATCCCTTCTGAAACCGTTCGCATCCACTATATTGCCCATGCCAGTTTCCTGATCCGCACCCATGGCGGGCTGAACATGGTCACGGACTTTACGGGCTTTATCGGCAATGTGCCGATGATTCCCGATGTCGTAACCATGAACCATGCCCACGACACGCATTGGACAGCGAACCCCGACCCGGCTATTCCCCATGTGTTGCCAGGCTGGGGCGAATTCGGGCAAGGGATCGATCACCGGCTGGAACTGGGCGAGGTTCTGGTGCGTAACGTGTCGACCGACATCCGCTCGGCGTTCAGCGGGATCGAGGATAGCGGCAATTCGATTTTCGTATTCGAGGTTGCGGGCCTCTGCATCGGTCATCTGGGCCATTTGCATCACGAGCCGTCGGAGGAACAATATGCGGCTCTTGGTCGCCTCGATGTTGTCATGGCGCCCGTTGATGGCGGCTATACCCTCGATCTTGCGACAATGACCCGGGTGATCGAGCGGTTGCGATCCTCGATCGTGATCCCGATGCATTGGTTCAGTGACTATAATCTTCGGGTATTTCTGGACGGTATGTCGACGGATTTCACGGTGATTGATGTCGGTGGGCCGGTTCTGGACGTCTCGCTTGACCGGCTGCCATCGCGCCCGACGATCATGGTGCTGCGCCCTGAGTGGTTGCGTGTGGCTGAGTAACCTCTTGCGCCGCCGCGCGCGATTTGATTGCTGAGGCCATGACCCTGAATTCCCTCACAGATGAGATCGAGGCCCGGTTTCTGGCAGCGTTGCCTGGCGACCGGTTTGCTGCTGCCGAAGCGCGGTATCTGGAAGAGCCGCGCGGGCGCTATGCCGGGCAGTCTGCCCTGGTCGCCTATCCCCGTTCGACCGGGGAGGTCGCAACACTGGTACGCCTTGCGGCGGATGCGCAGGTAGGCGTGGTGCCCTATGGCGGTGGCACGGGCCTTGTCGGAGGGCAGATCGCGGCGGATGGGCCGGTGCCACTGATCCTGTCGCTGGAGAAGATGGATGCCATCCGCGCGGTCTACCCCGAGGAGAACGTGCTGGAGGCAGAGGCAGGCGTCATCCTCGCCGATATCCAGAAAGCGGCCGAGGATGTCGGGCGCCTGTTTCCCTTGTCGCTGGCGTCAGAAGGATCAGCGCGGATCGGGGGCAACCTCGCCACCAATGCCGGGGGCACGGCGGTTCTGCGTTATGGCAACGCGCGCGATCTGTGCCTTGGGGTCGAAGCCGTGATGCCGGACGGGTCGATCCTGAATGGGTTGAGCCGCTTGCGGAAGGATAATACCGGATATGATCTGCGCCATCTGCTGGTGGGCGCGGAGGGAACGCTTGGCATTATCACGGCCGCATCGCTCAAGCTCTTCCCGCGGCCCGCGCAAACGGGCACCGCCCTGTTGGTTGTCGATGGCCCCGCGGCCGCGCTGTCGCTGTTGGCTGTGGCGCGCGAACGGTTGGGCGATGCCATCACGGCCTTTGAATTGATCCACCGACAGGGCTTTGATTTTCTGGCCGAAACCCTGCCGGATGTCCGCCAGCCGTGGAACGACCCGCCCGAATGGTGCGTTCTGCTAGAGGTGAGCCTGCCCGCCTATGCCGATGTTCAGGCGGCCATGGACCTGCTGCTGACCGACAATGAATTGCTGCGTGATGGGCTGATCGCGCAGAGCGAGACACAAGCGGCTGAGTTCTGGGCGGTCAGAGAGCAGATCCCGGAGGCAAATCGGCGGATCGGGTCGGTGAGTTCGCATGACATATCGGTCCCGATGGGTGCGATTGCCGAATTCATTGACCGGGGGCACGAGCGCATCGCTGAAATTGGTCAGTTCCGCATCAACTGCTTTGGTCATGTCGGCGACGGCAACCTGCATTTCAACGTCTTCCCGATGCCTGGCCGGTCCCGCGCCGATCACGAGGTTGAACGGCCTATGATCAAACGCGCCCTGCACGATCTTGCACACGAACTGGGCGGCTCGGTTGCTGCCGAGCATGGAGTGGGCCGGCTGAAGGTCGCGGATGTCGAACGTTACGCCGATCCGGCCAAGCTGGCCGCGATGCGGACGATCAAGGCCGCCCTCGACCCGCACGGTATCATGAACCCCGGCGCGGTCTTGCGCGCAGTCTAGGGGCCGGATTTCATCCGGTCACAACGTGGCCGCCACCTTGCGCAGCTCGAACTTCTGGATCTTGCCGGTCGAGGTCTTGGGCAATTCCTGAAACACCACCTTCTTCGGCGCCTTGAATCCGGCCAGCGTTTCGCGGCTGAAGGCGATGAGGTCCGCCTCGGTCGGGGCGGTCCCCTCTTTCAGTTCGATGAAGGCGCAGGGCACTTCGCCCCACTTCTCGTCCGGCTTTGCAACAACGGCGGCAAGCAACACGTCGGGATGGGCCATCAGAACGCCCTCGACCTCGACGGACGAAATGTTCTCGCCTCCTGAAATGATGATATCCTTGGCCCGGTCGGCGATCTGGATGTATCCGTTTGGATGCTGCACGGCGATGTCGCCAGAATGGAAGTATCCACCGGCAAAGGATTCTTGGGTCGCCTCAGGGTTCTTGAGATACCCTTTCATCACCGCGTTGCCGCGCATCACGATCTCGCCCTGCGCCTTTGCGTCCATGGGGATCTGGGCCATGTCGTTATCCATGACAGTGATGTGTTCCATCATTGGAAAGGCCACGCCCTGCTGTGCCTTGATCGCGGCCTTTTCATCGGTGCTGCACTCGTTCCAGGCATCCTGCCAGACGCATTCGGTCACGTGCCCATAGGTTTCCGTCAGCCCGTAGACCTGCGTGACGTTGAACCCAAGCGCCTCGATCTTTTGCAGCGTGGCGGGGGCGGGCGGGGCCCCGGCGGTAAAGACCTCGACCACGTGATCAAAGCTGCGCCTGTCCTCTTCCGGTGCGTTGACGATGGCGTTGAGCACGATGGGTGCGCCACCGAAATGGGTGACGCCCTCGTAGTGGATGGCGTTGTAAATTGCAGTAGCGGTCACATCGCGGCAGCAGACAAGCGTGCCGCCGACCAGGGGCATCATCCATGTGTGGTTCCAGCCGTTACAGTGAAAAAGCGGCACGATGGCCATGAAGACCGGGTGCAGCACCATGCGCCAAGACACGACCGTGCCCATCGTCATCAGATAGGCACCTCGATGATGATAGACGACGCCCTTGGGGCGCCCCGTCGTGCCAGAGGTGTAGTTGAGGGCGAGGCTTTCCCATTCGTCCTCTGGCATGATCCAATCGAAGTTTGGATCGGCATTGGACAGAAGATCTTCGTAGACGGGGTACCGGCCTGACGGGGGGAAGCCCGCATGGGCATCCGGCACCTCGACGATCTGCAGGGTGGTGCCCTCCATCAGTCCTATGGCGGCCTCGGCCAGCTCGAGGAACTGGGTATCGACCAGCAGCACCTTGGCTTCGCCGTGATCGAAGAGGTAGGCGACGGTCGCCTTGTCGAGCCGCGTGTTGACCGTGTTGAGAACCGCGCCGCAGGCGGGCACGCCGAAATGGGCTTCGGCCTGGGCCGGCAGGTTGGGGATGAGGGTAGTCACGACATCGCCGGGCTTGACGCCCATGGCGGCCAGACCGGATGCGAGCCGGGTGCAGCGGTCGTAATATTCGGCATAGGTGACACGATGATTGCCATAGATCACCGCCGTATGATCGGCAAAGACCCGGGCCGCGCGGCGCAGATGCGAAAGCGGTGTCAGCGGCACGTAATTGGCCGCGCATTTCTGCAGCCCGGTTTCGTCAGATAGCCAGCCCATGCTCGTCCTCCCCGCATCCTGGTCGGCGCAGGATAGGCTGAAGCGTTTGGCAAGGGAAAGAGGGTCTGTAAGGGCTTTTGCACGATGATTTGGCTGTTAAGTTGGGAGCATGATCTACTCTCCCGGTCGCCGTTATCTCTTTATTCACCAGCCCAAGACCGGCGGGACCGCGCTGGCGCTGGCGCTCGAGGCTCGGGCGATGAAGGACGACATCATGCTGGGGGACACGCCCAAGGCGCGTAAGCGGCGCGGCCGGATCAAGGACGTCGAAAGCCGGGGGCGGCTGTGGAAGCATTCGACCCTCGCCGATCTCGAGGGGTTGGTGCCTCGCGATGCGCTCGATGATCTTTTTGTCTTTACGCTTGTCCGGAACCCATGGGACAGGCTGGTCAGCTATTACCACTGGCTTAAGGACCAGAGCTTTGATCACCCCGCCGTGGGGCTATCGAAGAGTTTGCCTTTTGACGCGTTCCTGCAGCATCCGATGATTGCGCATTCGATCCGCGAAACGCCTTCGCGGCATTACGTGACAGGCGCCGACGGAAAGGAGAGATGCGCTGCATTTATTCGCCTCGAACATTTCGACGACGATGCCGCGCCCTTGTTCGACCATCTGGGATTCCGGTTCGGATTGGAGCGCGTGAACAGCTCGAACCGCGATCGCGCGTATGACGCGTATTACGATACCGAATTGCGGGAGTTGGTGGCGAATATATGCTCAGAAGATATCGCCCGGTTCGCGTATGAATACGATTATCCGCAATTGTCTTGAATGACAGTTTCCAAACCGTCAACAATATAACCGATTTTGATGGATTGGTGGCCATCGATCTTTGACGCCAATTTAGTGCCCGATTTCTGACGTTCGAATGACACGACCGTCTCGGATTATGCGAAAATTGACGCGAAATGTGTGGCCCGCATTAAGGAACAAGACGCATGGCCGGTGCGGGTCAGTCGGAGCAAGGCATTGCGGGAGAACAAGAAAGTGGATTGCGTCCGAAAGGGGCCGACGCTGTGAAGATGGGGTTTCTTGCCGGTACCGTGGTCGAGACCCCGGACGGACCAAAGAGGATCGAAGAGCTGATGCCGGGCGACGAGGTGCTGACCTACCTCAACGGTCCGCAGCGCATTCGAGCTATTCAATCGGTGCTGAAATTCGCCGATGCACCGATGGTCCGCAAAGACAAATGGCACATTCACGTCCCTGAAAACGCCCTGGGCAACCAGGATGCACTGGAACTTCAGGCCGAGCAGGGTGTGTTGGTCGTATCAGAGGCCGCGTGCGACAGCAACGGGGATACGCTGGCCATTGTACCCGCCGGGGCCCTTGCCGGCTTCCAGGGCATCGCCCACGTCCCACCCTATGCCTGGACCCGGGTCATCGAAATTGAAACCGATGAAGACGAGGTGTTGATCGCAGGCGGTGGTGCTTTGCTTTTTGGGGGGGATTCAGCCGAAGCCATGGTGCCGATCGTCGACACGAACCGCCGTCAATACGATGTTTTTTCCGAGGATGACGCAGATCTTATCGTACAAGAGATGCCGCCCTGGCAAGGTGTGGCAATCACCAAGCGAGAACCTGAAATCGTCGCCTCCTGACAGGATCAGGCGCGCACCTGGAGGGTGCGCCTGATGACCTCTGCCCCGGACGAGCCGCATCCGTCCGGGGCAGAAGGTTCCGTTAAGCAGCCTCGGCAGTTTCCGGCGCGAACCGGCTGTAGAACGTCTCGTCTTTGTCCGCCATTTCACGCAGGAGCGCGGGGCACTTGAACCGCTCGCCATACTTGGCTTCGAGCTGGTCGCACCGTTCGGCGGCATAGGCCGCACCGATCATGTCGAGCCACGACAGCGGGCCACCGGACCACGGTGCAAAGCCCCAGCCAAGGATCGCGCCGACGTCACCTTCGCGGATATCCATCAGCACACCTTCTTCCAGTGCGCGAACGGCTTCGAGCACTTGGGAGAACAGCAGACGATGTTGCACCTCTGTCAGATCGGGTTGGTCGTCGGCCAGTGGGTACTTTTCGTTCAGGCCACGCCAGATGAGCTGACGTTTGCCTTTGTCGTCGTACTCGTAGAAGCCCGCATTCGCCTTGCGACCCAGACGCCCTTCTTCTTCCATCCAGAAGATCAGGTCGTCGGACGGGCTTTCGGGGTATGCATTACCCATGGCGGCCTTGGTCGCCCGCGCGATCTTGGCGCCAAGGTCGATGGCCGTTTCATCGGTCAGTTGCAGCGGACCGAGAGGCATGCCAACCAGCTTAGCCGCATTTTCGATCAACGCCGGCTCGACCCCTTCGGTCACCATCCGCGTGCCTTCGTTGATGTAGGGGATGATGCAGCGGTTGGCATAGAAGAAGCGCGCGTCGTTGACGACAATCGGTGTCTTGCGGATCTGGCGGACATAGTCGAGCGCCTTGGCCACTGCCCGGTCACCGGTTTCCTTGCCCTTAATGATCTCGACCAGCAGCATCTTTTCGACGGGCGAGAAGAAGTGGATGCCGATGAACTGCTCCTTGCGCACGCTCGCCTGCGCCAGATCGGTGATCGGCAATGTCGATGTGTTGGTGGCAAAGATGCAATCGTCGGGGATGATCGCCTCGACCTTCTTAGTCATGTCGGCCTTGATGGCGGGGTCTTCGAAGACCGCCTCGATGATCAGATCGCAGCCCTTGAGTTGGTCCAGATCCGGCGTCGGCGTGATCAGCGACAGCATGGCATCGGCCTTTTCCTGGGTGACCTTGCCGCGCGATTTCCCTTTTTCGAGGTACTTCTCGGTGTAGTTCTTGCCCCGGTCGGCGCTTTCCTGGTCGCGGTCGACCAGCACCACCTCGATGCCTGCCTGTGCTGACACCAGCGCAATGCCCGCGCCCATCAGGCCCGCGCCCAGAACGCCCAGTTTCTTGACGCGCTGGTCTTCGATGCCCTGCGGCCGGACAGCGCCCTTTTCGAGTGCTTCCTTGTTGAGGAAGATCGAGCGGATCATGTTGGCCGAGGACGGGTTCATCAGAACGTTGGTGAACCAGCGGGCCTCGATCTTGAGCGCGGTGTCAAAGGGTACAAGCGCGCCCTCATAGACCGCCGAAAGCAGGGCCTTGGCCGCCGGATAGACACCTTGGGTCTTGCCGTTGACCATGGCGTTTGCGCCGACAAACGTCATGAAGCCAGCGGGATGATAGGGCGCGCCGCCGGGCATCTTGTAGCCCTTCTTGTCCCAATCCTTGACGATATCCGCGTCAGAGGCGTTGAGCACCCATTCCTTGGCCGCCGCTATCGGGTCATCGACCACTTCGTCAACGAGCTGACCCTTGGCCTTGTCCGGGCTGACCATTTTGCCTTCCAGCAGGAAGGATGACGCGCCCATGGCCCCCAGCTTGCGCACAAGACGCGTTGTGCCGCCCGCGCCGGGGAAGATGCCCACCATGATTTCGGGCAGGCCGACCTTGGCCTTGGGGTTGTTGGCAAGGAAAATGCGGTGCGTTGCCAGCGGCAGTTCCAGCCCGATGCCGGCCGCGGTGCCGGGCAGCGCGGCGGCAATCGGCTTGCCGCCTTTCTGGGTTTTGGGGTCCATGCCCGCGAGTTCGATCTTGCGCAGCAGGTGGTGCATGCGCATCGTCCCTTCGAACAGGCCCTTGGCCGGGTTGTCGCCCGCCTCTTCCTTCATCTTTGCCAGCAGGTTCAGGTCCATGCCGCCGGCAAAGGAACCGTCTTTGCCCGAGGTGATCACGATCCCCTTGACCGCATCGTCGGCAAGCGCATCGTCGATCAGGGCATCAAGCTGCTGCAACCCTTCTAGCGACATGACGTTCATCGATTTGCCGGGAACGTCCCATGTGATGATCGCGACACCGTCGTCGCCCTTTTGCATGCTAAAGTCAGTCATGTCGGTTTTCCTTTGCTAGGGTAGGGGGCGCCATGCTGGTCGAGTGGCGGTCTGCGGGGCCTTTGGGGGCGACATGCAGAGCGGCATGGGGTTCATGGCAGATTTCATCGTCTGCGCAGGCGCAGACAATCAGATTGGTTTTCATTTCATCCATCCGTGTCAGCGCATGGCGGGAGGCCGCCGCACTAGCCCGAATGGTGGGATCTTGGGGTAAACTCATTGGGGACCCCCGGATGTCTCTTGGGAGGAGCCGCTGTCTTCGGGTGTCAGTTCGACGGTTGGGCGGGGCCGCATGATCGACGTGGCCCGCCAAAGACCCTTTTCATTGCGTAGCGTAACCGAGGAATCCCAAGGCGGAACGACATGTGAACCACCGCGGAAGGCATGGGTGCGGTAGACACCGATCATCTGATCGGCACCGACCATCTCGGTTGAGATCGCCTCGCGCACGATCTGTGTGACCCACGCATCGGAATCCTTGCCCCAGAACGCCGCAAGCTCGGCCTGAACCGAGGCGGCATCGGTCAGGGTCTTGGCGCCGGTGTGGCCGATCAGGGTAAAGGGGAACGACAGGCAGGACTCAATTTTATGGTGATCCTTGGCCTCGATGGCGTCGGTGAACCGGTCCAGCACCGATTGAAACAGCGCCTTTCTCAACTCTCGCCCAGGCTCGGATGGAGCAGCCGGGGCAGTATCCAAGGTCTTGGGAACGAGGATTGGCCACTCGCTGTTCTCGATGGCATTCTGCGCTTCGGTGATCTGCCAGTCTTTGCCGCTTTTGTACATTGTCATGAGGGACGGGTAAGGCGGCACCATGTCTTCGTTTCCACGGCGGACATAGGTCGTGTGATTGCCGAGGATCGTCACGGGATCGATGAAGCGGCAATCGCCTGCAACGCGGTGGAAATTGTCCACGCCCAAGGCTGCAATGGAGTGTGCGAAGGTCAAGAACAGTTCTTTCAGTTCAGCTTCGGTTTGGAAGACTTGCGACGATCTTGAGGTGACCATCCGATACGGAAGGGCCACGTGACGGCGCAAAAGATCGTAATCGGCCGTGCTTATGGCCGCGTCGACGCGGTCAAGCACATGCTGATATGTCTCTTGTGCCGTCTGGGTCATCAGGGTCTAAACCCGTTCGATGATCGTGGCCGCTCCCATGCCCGATGCGATGCAAAGCGTGGCCAGCCCCGTTTCCTTGTCCGAACGCTCCATTTCGTCGAGAAGGGTACCGATGATCATTGCACCGGTGGCGCCCAGCGGGTGACCCATGGCGATGGAGCCGCCGTTCACGTTGACCTTTTCGTGGTCGACATCAAAGGCCTGCATGAAACGCAACACGACCGATGCAAATGCCTCGTTCACTTCGAAGAGGTCGATGTCACCGATCTCCATGCCATGATCCTTGAGGATCTTTTCCGTCACCGGAACCGGCCCGGTCAGCATGATTGTCGGGTCGGTGCCGATCTTGGCCGTGGCCCTGATGCGGGCCCGCGGCTTCAGACCATATTTCTCACCGAATTCCTTGTTGCCGATCAGGACCGCCGCTGAGCCATCAACGATGCCGGACGAGTTGCCGGCGTGGTGGATGTGATTGATCCGCTCCAGTTCCGGGTACTTCATGATGGCCACCTTGTCGAAGCCCGGCATGACCTCGCCCATGGCCTGGAAGGACGGGTTGAGCGATCCGAGAGATTGCATGTCGGTGCCCGGGCGCATGTATTCGTCATGGTCGAGGATGGTCAGGCCGTTCTGATCCTTGATGGTGATAACCGATCCATTGAAGCGGTCTTCGTCCCACGCCATTTTCGCGCGCCGTTGTGATTCAACGGCCAGTGCGTCGGCGTCGTCGCGGCTGAAGCCGTATTTTGTGGCGATGATGTCGGCGCTGATGCCCTGAGGCACGAAATAGGTGTCGAGCGCGATGCTCGGATCGGCGGCGATGGCAGCACCATCGCTGCCCATGGCCACGCGGCCCATCATCTCGACGCCACCTGCGATATAGGCATCGCCCGCGCCGCCCCTGACCTGGTTGGCGGCCAGGTTGACGGCCTCCATGCCTGAGGCACAGAAACGGTTGATGGCAAGGCCTGGGATCTTTTCGTCGAGATCGGAGGCCAGAACCGCCGAGCGCGCAAGGCAGCCGCCCTGTTCCATTACCTGTGTGACGTTGCCCCAGATCACATCCTCGACCGCGTGCCCGTCGAGGTTGTTGCGATCCTTGATCGCGTTCAGCGTCTGGGCGCTCAGGCGCAGCGCGGTTACTTCGTGCAGAGCGCCGTCCTTGCGGCCCTTGCCGCGGGGAGTGCGCAGCGCGTCGTAGATATAGGCTTCGGTCATTGGGTGATCCTCTCGACGTGTCTTTGATGTTACGTGGGGCGGCACACTGTTGCGGTGCAAGATGTGCCGCTGCGTCTTTTACGTTTGGTCAGGCAGGGCCTTCGGCATCAGGTCGTATGGATGCTTCCAGCCGGGTGTTTCGGACAGGCGGCTGAGCCATGCGTCGATATTGGGCCACTCGGCCCGGTCAAAACCGAAGGGTTCGGGGTAGTAGAGATAGCCGCAGCAACTCAGATCGGCGTTGGTTATGTCGTTGCCGACGATCCAGTCGCGACCCGCCAGGTGGGTGTTGAGAACGGCGTATGCGGCCTTTAGACGGCCTTGGTTGAATGCAATGACTTCTTGCGGGCGTTTGTCCTTTGGCAGGAAATTCATCAAAAAGCGCGTGACGCCTGCCATTGAGCTGAGCTTGTGGTTGTCGAAGAGGACCCAGCGAAGCACTTCGTACTTGTCCGCATCCTTGCCCGCGAATTTGCCCGTCTTGTCCGAAATGTACTGCTGAATAACGCCGGACTGGCTCAGAAGCATGTCGCCATCAACGAGCAGCGGCGCCTCGCCCATTGAATTGAGTGCGCGATACTCGTCTGTCCGGGCTGCGCCGTTGAAGAAATCGATATAAACCGGCTCCCAATCAAGGCCGCTCATTTCCAGCGCAAGCGCCGCCTTGTAAGAGTTTCCGCTTTCGCCGAAGCAATGCAATTGCAAGGTCATGGTCTGTCGGCTCCCCCCGGGGCGCTTGCGGATATGTCATGAGTGGGGGCCAGCCCCCACACCCCCGGCGTTTTTGAAACGAGAAGAAGTGGATGGTCTTCTCGCCGGAAACCGTGTGTTAACCTTGATGGTGTCTGAACAGGGGTGCGGTACAGGCTGGCGAGCCGATGACCGCACGAGGAGAAGCCCCGCCGCCCGCCTGCGTTCCGTCTGACGGTCGGGCCGGCGCGCGGGGTGGATCTCCTGTAGGTGTCCGCCCCTTCTTCTCGTGACAAATACGCACCCCAGGATGGTGCGCCACTGGAGCAGACGTCAGACAATCTCACAGCGCCCTCGCAATCAGTTCTTTCATGATCTCGTTCGTGCCGCCATAAATCCGCTGCACCCGCGCATCGGCCCACATTTCACCAACGGCATATTCCTGCATGAAACCATAACCGCCGTGCAGTTGCAGGCATTCGTCCAGCACTTGGCCTTGTGTATCTGTGGTCCAGTACTTCGCCATGGCGGCCTTATCGACGCTCAGCGCCCCGTGCAGGTGCTCGGCCATACATTCATCAAAGAACGTGCGGCTCACGGCCGCCTTGGTCTTGCATTCCGCCAGCTTGAAACGTGTGTTCTGAAACTGGGTTAGGGGGCCGCCGAAGGCCTCGCGCTCCTTGCAATAGGCGATGGTTCTCTCCAGCGCCCCTTCCATCGCGCCGATCGCACCACAGGCGATGGCGAGCCGTTCCTGCGGCAGTTGCTCCATCATCTGATAGAAGCCGCGCCCTTCCTCACCGCCGAGGACATTTTCGGGCGGGACTTCCACGTTGTCGAAGAACAGCTCTGATGTGTCTGCGGCGTGAAGGCCGATCTTTTCGAGATTGCGGCCGCGGGCAAAGCCGTCGGCGCCATCCGTTTCGACCACCATCAGCGACACACCCTTGGCGCCCTCGTTCAGATCCGTCTTGGCGGCCACGATGATCAGGTTAGCGTGCTGGCCATTCGAGATGAACGTCTTTTGCCCCGACAGGCGATAGGCGTTGCCATCCCGGATCGCTCTGGTTTTAATTGCTTGCACGTCCGACCCGGTGGAGGGTTCGGTCATCGCCAAAGCACCGACCAACTCACCCGTTACCAGCTTTGGCAGCCAGCGTTTCTTTTGATCTTCGCTGCCATAAGCAAGGATGTAATGCGCCACGATGGGCCCATGGATGGCCGTGCCCCAGCTTGCGAGATTGGCCCGCGACGCTTCGATCAGGATCGCGGCCTCATGCCCGAAATCCCCGCCCGGCCCGCCGTATTCCTCTGGGATTGAGGGGCAGAGCAGGCCAAGTTCGCCGGCCTGCTGCCAGATCTCGGGATCCATCTGGCCCTGTTTGCGCCAGCGGTCGAAATGCGGTGCCCATTCGTTTGTAATGAACTGCGCCGTCATCTCGGCGATCATTCGGTGTTCGTCGGTCATCCATCGGGACGACTGTTCTGGCAAGTCTTTCATGGTCTCCTCCCCGGGCAGACCTAGCGTTTGCGCGCCTCAAGCTCGGAATTGAAGATCCGCATCCGGTGCGTGAGGTTTTCTTCGTCGATGACGCTGTTGAAATTTTCGAAGATGAACGAAAGCGCCTCGCCTTCGTCGAGTCCCGCCTCGGTGGCAAAGGCCCGCAACCGCCGGTAGCCGTCTTCGGTCATGGCGACCGGAAAACGGCGGGTCAGGCGAAAACGTTTCGGCATCTGGCTCCTCCCCGAAAAGAAACAAGGCGGGCGTTCTGCCCGCCTTGCCAGTGCTTTAGAAATTCGCCACTTCGAGCGCCATCACGGGTTCGGCCCCGCTTTCGATCCGCTTGAGATGCAGCGCCGTCGCGGGCAGTTGGCGCGCCATGTAGTAGCGGCCCGTCGCCAGCTTGGTGTTGTAGAATTCGGTGTCCGACGCACCGCCGGCCAGCGCGTCCATCGCCGCCTTGCCCATGCGGGCCCACATCAGGCCGAGGCAGACATGGCCAAACATGTGCATGAAGTCATAGCTGCCGCTCAGCGCGTTGTTGGGGTTGGCCATGCCGTTCTGCATGAAGTACATGCCAGCCGCCTGCAAATCCTTCGATGCTGATTTCAGAGGTTCGATGAATTCACGATCGAACGCTTCGTCTTGGCCACCGTTTTCTTTGCAGAAGGTCTTCACCATCTCGAAGAACGCCATGACGTGCTTGCCGCCGTCCTGCGCCAGTTTCCGGCCCACGAGGTCGAGCGCCTGAACGCCGTTTGCGCCTTCGTAGATCATCGCGATACGGGCGTCGCGGGTGTATTGCGACATGCCCCATTCCTCGATGTAGCCGTGGCCGCCATAGACCTGCTGGGCCTTGATGGTCATGTCATAGCCCTGATCGGTCAGAAAGCCCTTGATGACAGGGGTCAGCAGCGAAATGATCCCGTCCGCGTCCTTGTCTTTGGCTCGGTGCGCCGCATCGATCATCGTGGCACCCCAGAGGATAAAGGCGCGCGCGCCTTCGGCGAACGACTTCTGATCCATCAGGCTGCGGCGGATGTCGGGGTGCACGATCAGCGGATCGGCGGGGCCATCGGGGTTTTTTGTGCCGGTCACGTCCCGGCCCTGCAGCCGGTCCTTGGCGTATTCGAGTGCGTTCTGATAGGCGACGTCGGCCTGAGCCAGGCCCTGCATGCCGACACCCAGACGCGCTTCGTTCATCATGGTGAACATGGCGCGCATGCCCTTGTGCTCTTCGCCCAAGAGATATCCCTCGGCCTCGTCGTAGTTCATGACGCAGGTCGAGTTGCCGTGGATGCCCATCTTTTCTTCGATCTTGCCGCACGACACGCCGTTGCGCGCGCCCATGTTGCCGTCGTCGTCAACGAGTATTTTGGGAACAATGAAGAGCGAGACGCCCTTGATGCCTTCGGGACCGCCCGGGATCTTCGCCAGAACCAAGTGGACGATGTTGTCGACCATATCGTGTTCACCGGACGAAATGAAGATCTTTTGCCCGGTGATCTTGTAGCTGCCGTCGCCCTGCGGTTCTGCCTTGGTACGCATCAGGCCCAGATCGGTGCCGCAATGCGGTTCCGTCAGGTTCATCGTGCCGGTCCATTCGCACGACACCATCTTGGGCAGCCACTTGTCTTTCTGCGCATCCGTACCGTGGGCCAGGATTGCCGAGGCAGCACCGTGGGTCAGGCCCTGATACATGGTAAAGGCCTGGTTGGCGGCACTGAACATTTCGCCAACGGCCGTGCCCATGACATAGGGCATGCCCTGACCGCCATATTCTTCGGGCATGTCGAGGCCGGTCCAGCCGCCTTCTTTCACCTGCTCGAAGGCATCTTTAAAGCCCGTCGGCGTATAGACCACTCCGTTTTCCAGCCGGCAGCCTTCTGTGTCGCCGACGACGTTCAGCGGCGCCAGAACCTCGGCGCTGATCTTGCCCGCTTCTTCCAGAATCGCGCTGGTGAAGTCGCTTTCGAGTTCGTCATAGCCGGGGATGTTCGATGACGTAATTTTCAGAACGTCATGCAGCAAAAATTGCATGTCTTTGGTCGGCGCGGTGTAGCTTGGCATTGCGGTTCTCCCAAAAATGTTGCCGGATTACTCGGCGGCTTTCTTCGTCGCAGTCATGGAAGCAAGCATGTTCTTGCCCCATGCGAGTTGGTCCTTGAGTTCGTCGATCGCGACATTCAGCTCGTCGCGTTGGCGCTCCATGTCGGCCAGCCGCTCTTGTGCGATCTCGTAGGTGCGCGTGTATTGCGTCAGCTGCTGGTCACCAACGTTATAGAGATCGAGCAGCTGACGGATTTCCTCGAGGCTGAACCCAAAACGCTTTCCACGCAGGATCAGCTTGAGACGCCCGCGATCACGACGGGTGAACAGGCGCTTCTGGCCTTCACGGATAGGGAACAGCAGTTCCTTCGCTTCGTAAAACCGCAGCGTACGAGGCGTTACATCAAACGCCTCACACATCTCGCGAATTGTCATAGTTTCTTCTTGGTTCATTTGTCACACGCAAAACGATTGATTGCCCGAACACCTGGGCGGTTTCGACTTCCGATACTACGCAAGCTGACGTTTACGTAACCAATACGTCACGTCACTTCTGCGCCACCGCAATTACGGACCGAAAGTCCTGTGGGATTGGGCAGGCTTTCTGTCCAATTCAAGCGTAACACGTTCCCGGTAATTTCGCATCTTCGAAGAACACTGCAGCAACGAAGGCGCCAGGTTCCCCGCCCTTGCGGCTTGCCAGCCGGTGCCCCTGTCCTTAGCGTCTGGTCCAGCCGTTGCTAAAGTGGGGGGCGAGGCATTGCGTAATCTGTTGTTCATATTGGTCGTTTCGTTTTTGCCGGTCGGGGCATACGGACAATCCAGCCTTCTTTGCACCCCAACAGGCCCCCGCCTGACCGCCGAGCGGATGCAGCAGGTTCTTGTGGGCAAGACGATCACCGGCGTAACCAGACGCGGTGGTGGCTGGACCCTCAATATCGATCCAGGTCTTACTGCGGGAAGCTCCGAGTTCCGCAACGACCGTGGTCAGACATTCGACGGCGCATGGAAGATTGACCGGAGCCGCCTGTGCCAGAGCTATAACGACGGCAGCTCGTGGATCTGCCACGAGATCCGGGCCTGCGGTGATGACCGCGCGGCGGCGGTCATGATCAATGCGCAAGGGGTCCAGTCGTCCCTGCTGACCCGCGTTCAGGACCGATGGCCTCGACAGGCCAAGGGTCGCTTGTGCGCCCGTCCGGGCGGGCCGCTGCAGACGGATCAACTGGACCGCCTGCTGCCCAACAGTCGGCTGCGTATGCGCAGTGCGGATGGCACGGCGGCGACATTGTTGCTTGGACAGAACGGTTTTGGTGAATTCGTCGATCCAAGTGGGCGGCGCGGTGATGTGGATTGGCGGATCGAGGGCAGCAACCTGTGTGTTGCCACATGGCGCGGGAACGAGACCTGCGAGAAAGTCGTGCGGTGTGCGTCGGACGAGGGCCGCTTTGTCACGATCGACCGCGCGGGTCGCCAGACGACGCTCGTGACCGAGGTTCTGGCCCCCGATGGTCGGGACCGGGTTATCGGGCCGGTCGAGCCGCCGGCGCTGACCGTCGACCTGACCGGTGTGGGGCCTGCTGTCTATGCCGCGCTCATGCGCAGTCAAGGTGCGTCGGCGGAACGCGTTCGTTTGCGGCCACGTGGCACGGACAAGGTCAAGCAGGATATCATCGCGCGCCGGGCCGAGCGCCGGATCGGACAGCTTGTTCGCGAGTTCTCGGATCGGTCGGTTGTCGTGAAGTCGCCCCGCATGCCGATATCGATCAAGGGCTATCAGGATCGTGAGCGGCGGGCGGGCATGTGTCTTCCGGGCGCCATCTGGATCAAGGCGCTGCAACAGCCCGGGGTCGAGGCGCGGGAACGCCATCAGGTGTTTGGCTTTACGCTTGCGAACAACGCGGTCGCGCAAGAGCGCGGCGGCGACGGCAACAAGATCCAGCAGCGCTGCCCCGGTCGCAAGACAGCAGCCGATCCCAATGGCGGTGCCATGCAGCCGTGGGTCGGCGATGCGCCGTTCAAAACGACCTACCCTTTCTATGCCTATCTTCGGGCCGATCGCGACGTGCAAGAGCGCCTGATACAGGCCGAAAAGGCCGGTGAACTTAGCGTGCAATACACCTGCCGTCTGGCCCCCAGCCGTGCCGAACGCAAATGGCAGCTGCGCAGCAAGCGCGAAGACCTGGAAGACACGCCGCGCTTTGGGGTCAACTGTATTATAGATCAGATCGATCTCTTTGGTGGCCTGCCTGCTGAGGGTCGCGAGCAGCGCGTGACCTATCGCTTTGAAGGGACCGATCAGGTCTCGGCCACGTCGCAGTTGTTACCCTGGTCTCCGGGTTCCGAGCGACCGGTTCGCGTGACGGTTCCTACCGGGCCGACCCGCGATCGGATCCGGTTGGAGTTCGCCTATGCCGATGCGGTGTGCAAGGCCGAGGATCGGCGGCCGCTTGAGGATCGGCGGGCCTTTTGTTTCATGACGTCAGGGGATCAGAGGCTGAAAGACGTACTCGCGCCGCTGAATTTGCAGGTGGGCAGGGACATCAACCGCCTGTCGCCGGATCTGCCGCCCGATGCGGTTGTCCCGGCGGGCACCCGCGTGATCTTTCGCGAGCGTTAGGGGCCCGGCTACATCGCGTCGATAAGATCCAGCAAAGCAGGCGGCAACTGGTCTTCGCGCAAATCGAACGTGTGCCGCGCTTTTTCGTCGTCCGTCACAACGATGCGGTAGGTCAGCATATCCGCGGCACCCGGTGCTTCTGAATGGCTTGCAAGTGCGCTGAGCGCCTTGGGGTCGAAAGCCGTGCAGTACGTGTCACGCAGTGATGCGGTCTGGCTTTCCAGATCCATCTGCTTGTCGATCCCCGCGGCGGCCAACCCACCAAAGCCGCCACTTGATGTGATTTTGATCATCATCACGAAACACCCCGCTGCCAGTCCTGCCGAGCTCATGACAACGCTCTGGTCTCAGACAGAGATCCCGACCAGCCGCCATGCCCGGCGCAGCATCATCATCTCGTAACTGCCGACCCCATGCAATTCGATTGCGGCATCCATGGTCTGCGCCGCCCAGTCGCCGAACGTGGCCATTGGATTATTGAGCTGCTGTAGCGCGCGGTACCAGATTTGCCCGGGTCGTTCCCATGACTTGCCGCCGATGTACTGCGCGTAGAGGTAGAAGGCGTGGTTTGGGATGCCCGAATTGATGTGGACCCCCCCGTTGTCGCTGGTCGTGCTGACGTAGAAATCCATGTGATAGGGCTGTGGATCGCGCCCCAGCAGGCTGTCGGAATAGGCGGTGCCGGGGGCCTTGAGCGAGCGCAGGGCGACGCCGTTGATGTCTTCGCCCAGAATGCCCCGGCCCATCAGCCAGTCAGCCTCGTGCACCTCTTGACCCAGCTTGTATTGCACGGTCAGGGCGCCGAACACATCGGCAAAGCTTTCGTTCAGCGCGCCAGACTGACCCTGATAGACCAGCCCGCCCGAAAACTGTACGACACCATGCGACATCTCGTGGCCGACAACGGACAGCTCGGTGAATGTCTGGAAAATCCGGTCGTCGCCATCGCCATAGGCCATCTGTTGACCGTTCCAAAAGGCGTTGTTGTATTTGCGGCGGTGGTGAACGGTCGCGACCAGGGGCATGCCGTTGCCATCAAGAGAGTTGCGTTCGAATTCCTTGGAATAGAGCTCGAACACATCACCCGCGCCGTCGTAGGCCCGGTCCACCTCTTCATCATTGGTGGGGTCATCGCCTTCGGACCGGGCCAGTTCACCGGGAAGCGAGGCCTTTTCCTGACCATCGTAGATCTTGCGCTCGCAGGTATGGGTTCCCGCGCAACCCTGCGCCAGTGCGGTCGTCACGAACATGCCGGTGCGGTTGGCGTCTGGAACCATCCCGCCCGAAGATTGCTCGGCCCGTTCCTCACGCACCTCTTCGTTCTGCTTGAGCATCGACTGGGCCATCTTTCTGACCCCGCTGTCGCCCCGCAGCACCATAACCTCAAGCATGTGAGGCGGAATGATGCATTGGATCGGATTGTGGTGATGCGTACACATGATGGTTCCCTCTGAAAATTCATTAAATATCAACAGAGACTACCATAGGTGGCACCACCGCGCAAAGTCAGGGAAACCGGATGTCGGCGGTTTTTGGGGCTTGGCAGTTCTGCGTTTCACATCGGCCGGCAGATGTATGCCCAAGAATACCGTGCCATCTGGCGCGGTTCTGCTATGACCCTCACGCATGGCAGTGTTGGCCAGAGCGCGCTGGTGCGGCCTAGACAAAACCGATACTACGCTGCGATGCAGAAAAACGAGCAGGTTCAGGCGACATGGCATTTTTTGATCTATCCGGCGGCGGGGCCCGCACACGGTTTGGCGATTTCTCGATCGCACCGGGCGAGGTCAAGCTGACACCGGGACAGATCAAGACCGAGTTGCTGTCGGGCCTGACCGTCGCATTGGCCTTGGTGCCTGAGGCCGTCGCCTTTGCTTTTGTCGCCGGGGTGCACCCGCTGGTGGGCCTTTATGCGGCATTTCTGGTTGGTCTGATCACGGCGCTCATCGGCGGGCGGCCCGGCATGATCTCGGGCGCGACGGGCGCGCTGGCCGTCGTGATGGTTGCACTGGTTGCGCAGCACGGGGTCGAATACCTTTTTGCGACCGTGGTGCTCATGGGTCTTTTGCAGATCTTTGCGGGTGTCATGCAATGGGGCAAGTTCATCCGCCTTGTGCCGCATCCGGTCATGCTGGGCTTTGTGAACGGGCTGGCCATCGTCATCTTTCTCGCACAACTGACCCAGTTCAAGGTGCCCGGATCGGTGCAAAATACCGGCCACGGGATGGGCGGCGGCGAATGGCTGAGCGGCGGACCACTTTATATTATGCTGGCATTGGTGGCGGCGACGATGGCGATCATCTGGATCATGCCGCGGCTGACCAAAGCCATCCCCGCACCGTTGGCCGGGATCGGTGTGATCGCAGGGCTGGTCATCGCGTTCGGGTTGGACGTGCCGCGGGTTGGCGATCTGGCATCGATCGAGGGCGGCCTACCGGCGTTTCACATCCCGATGGTGCCGCTGACTTGGGAAACGCTTGAGATCATCCTGCCCTATGCAATTATCCTCGCGGCGATTGGACTGATCGAAAGCCTGCTGACGCTGAACCTCGTTGGCGATTTGACGGGACAGCAGGGCGGGGCGTCGCAGGAATGTATCGCCCAAGGCGTATCGAACACGGTGACGGGTTTCTTTGGCGGCATGGGCGGTTGCGCCATGATCGGTCAGTCGATGATCAACGTTAAATCGGGTGGGCGGACGCGGATCGCGGGCGTTGCGGCGGCCCTGTTTCTCTTGGCCTTCATCGTTGTCGGGTCGAGCGTGATCGAGCTGATCCCACTGGCCGCACTTGTTGGCGTGATGTTCATGGTCGTGATCGGGACATTCGCGTGGAACTCGCTCAAGATCCTGCGGAAAGTGCCTCTGACCGATGCCTTTGTGATCGTGCTCGTGACTGTGGTGACAGTGATGGAAGACCTTGCCGTCGCCGTCGTTGTCGGGGTGATCGTCAGTGCGTTGGCCTATGCGTGGAACAACGCGCGGCGGATCCATGCAAAGTCATACACAACGCCCGAGGGCGCGAAGGTCTACCAGGTGCAGGGGCCGCTGTTCTTTGGCTCTGCCACAGGCTTTGCCGAGCTCTTTGATGTGGCCAGCGACCCGGGTGAGGTCATTGTCGATTTTGCGGAAAGCCGTGTGGTGGACCAATCCGCCCTGCAGGCAATCGAGGCCGTGGCGCAGAAATACGACGAAGCAGGCAAGCGGGTGCAGTTGCGCCACCTGTCCCGCGACTGTCACAAGCTGCTTTCCAAGGCCGGGCATTTGATGGTCGATAGCGACGACGACCCGGATTATCAGCTGGCCGTGAACTACGGCGTGAGAACCGGTATCCTGGGCGGCCACTAGGGGCTGTTCCCAAAAGGAGCGCGCTGCCGCGCGCACGTCATGATTGGTTTGGCGCCACGGTGCGAGCGGGGTGCTGAAATTTGGGCTCACCCGGGCGAAAGCCTTTTCGTACCGCCTGGTCTGTCTGACCTGCTTTGCCATGCGGCTGTGTCTGCTTTCAAATCAAATAGCCGCATCCCGCGTTGCGGGGGCCCTCGGCGATTTCATTTGAGCGCCGCGCCGTTCGCCTGGCTTCGATTGACCAGGCGACGGCGGCTCCGGAGCGAAAGTCAGTCATCCGGTCGGGCGAGTTCGAAGACGTCGCGCACGTGCGTGTAGTCGCGATAGCCGAGCCGGGCGAGCGGTTGGTAAGTGGTGATGTCGAACCGTCCGTCTCGCAGACAATCGTCACGGATATGTACACCTGTGACTTCGCCAAGCACCAGTTTGTTGGCCGCCCCCTTCAGATCGACGATCTGCGTCAGTTTACATTCCAGCGCCGCGGGCGCATCCGCGACCCGGTCGCAATCGATGGTTTCACATGGCGCTTTGGAGAGACCTGCCGCTTCGAATTCGTCCGTGTCATGGGGCAGAGTGGCTGAGCTCTTGTTCATCGCATCGCGGGCGGCATATTCGACGATGTTCACGCAGAACACACCTGTTTCACGGATATTGGCCACACTGTCCTTGGTGTCGCCCTGATCGGGTTTCGTACCGGTCGAGGCGAACATGACCTGCGGCGGTACATAGGCCACCGCGTTGAAGAACGAGTAGGGGGCGAGATTGGCCCGACCCCGCGTATCGCGCGATGAAATCCAGCCAATAGGCCGGGGTGTGACGATGGCGTTGAACGGGTTGTGCGGCAGGCCATGACCGTCGTCAGGACGATAGAACATCTGGGGCTTTCCTTGGTCGTTTGCGCAAGGGCTAGCGGCATGATAGGGCGATTTCCAGCCATAACCACGTCTGACCTGCCCGCCCATGTATCATCTCAGCCCCGAGACGCCGGAGGATTGGTGGGAGGTCGAGGCCCTTTACGATCTTTGCTTTGCTCCGGGCCGCTCTGCCCTGTCGTCCTACAGGCTGCGCGACGGGGTCCCTATGGTGGCGCCGCTCTGCCAAGTGGCACGGGACGAGGCGGGCATTCTGGCCGGTGCCGTTCGGTACTGGCCGATCCGCGTGGGCGATCATGCGGCGTTGCTTCTGGGGCCCATTGCCGTGCACCCGACGCGCCAGGGCGAGGGGCTGGGGGGCGCGCTGATCGAGGAAAGTCTCGCGGACGCCACCCAACTTGGATGGCGGCGCGCGCTTCTTGTGGGGGACGCACCCTATTATGGCCGTTTCGGCTTTCGGCCCCTTGCAGGTATCGAGATGCCGCCTCCCACCAATCCGGCCCGTGTTTTGGGGCGCGATCTGGTGCCTGGCGCGTGGGACGGGATTGCAGGATCAGTCAGCCGCATTGAAAGAGGCGCCGACTGACCGCATTTATTGTAGATGGACGACATCGTACTTGTAAAAACCGTTGACGCCGAGGCTGAACTGGATGCGCTGGCCCGCCGCTATGCCCGTGCGGGCAATGCGGGTATTGACGTTCTCAACACCATCGGGGGGCAGGCCGACACGCTGATCGATCGCTTGCCCCAGCCCGTCAAGGACCGCCTGAACGATGCGGCGCAGGTTACCCTGACGCAGGCGGTGCGCGCCGCGCAGGGATCACGCATTGTGGTGCCGGATCAGGCAAGCTGGCTGAACACCGCCGTGAACACGGCCATGGGGGCGGCTGGCGGCTTTGGCGGTTTGCCCACGGCGATGGCCGAACTGCCGGTTACGACCACGCTGCTGTTGCGGATCATCCAGGGGGTTGCCGATGAGCATGGCTTTGATCCCGCATCGGAGAACGTGCAGTTCGACGCCGTTCAGGTCTTTGCCGCCGCCGGGCCGCTTGCCGATGATGATGGGGCCGATCTGGCGTTCCTGTCGACACGGCTGGGTCTGAGCGGGCCTGCGATGCAGATGTTGATTGCGCGCGTCGCACCGCGTCTAGCCACTGTTCTGGGGCAGAAGCTCGCAGCCCAGACAGTACCCATTTTGGGCGCTGTAGCGGGGGCGGCGACGAACTACGCCTATACCCAGTACTACACTGAGATGGCGCACGTGCATTTCGGTCTGCGCCGCCTTGCGGTCGACGCCGACATTCCGCACGAAACGCTCGTTTCCGGGCTCAGAACCCGGCTGCCGGAAATGAGATCAGCGCGGAAAAGTTAACCCCTTCACCTCGGCCATAAAAAAGGGGAAATAGTCGGGTGTGCCAAAAAAGTTCCCCGCCTCGATCCGCGTGGGGATTGTAAAACCACCGAAACGCCGGAACTCCGACAGATAGCCGCCAAAGGGTTGCGGGCGGTAGGTCCTGTCGGGGTTGACGTTGCTCCATCTCTCCATCCGAACTGCGACGGGTTGACCAACGAAATTGACCTGCAGATCGATCGTTTGGCTGTGATCGCCGTGGTTGACCGTGACCTGAGCAGTCATGTCGTCGACGCCCAGCCATTCGACGTCCGAACCGGGCAAAAGCGCCGCGGGCGTCCAGAACAAGGCCTCTGCCACTAGGCGCCCAAAGGCAGAGCGGCGGTGATCGTCTGTTCCGCCCGTCCGAACCACCGGCAGCAGCCCGGCAAAGCTGAAGCGCGTCCAGTCACCGCTGTCGGACCCGCTGAGCCAGCCTGTATTCGCCTGCCAGACAAAACCATGAGGCGCTGCGATGATCTGTTCGGCACTCATGTCGGCATAACGCGGATCGCCCCGCTGCCCCATGCCGATCTGCCCCGACATTTCGATTTTGGCCACGGTCCAAAGCGGCGTGCCTTCGTCGATTGCATAGCGAAAGTACCGGCGGGCTGCGGTTGGCAGGTCTTCGACCATCGCGGCGCTGAAACGGGGCGGATCGCTTGGTTGCAGGGTTCGGAGGCGTGCGATTTCGGTTCGGTCAGCACGAAGATCCGAGAGCCGCAGGAGACCGAGTAGGAGGATACTGAAGAAAATGGCGGCAGGCAGCGCGACAAAAATGACTTTGATGAAATTCTCCATGCGCGCACTCTAATGGCGCGTGGTGGAGGGCGGATTGAGGCAGATCAACCGCGTCAGGCGCGTCCAACGGCCCCCGGTGCAATGGCCATGGCCTTGAGGATGGCAAAGCACGGCTGACCGGGCACCAGATCAAGCGTTTCCAGCGTGCGTGCGGTCAACCGTGCCAGCAGCCGGTCGCCCGCCGCATCAAGCAGGATGGCCGCACCAGGGCCGCCGCCCGGATGAATGGCCTTGATGGTCACAGGCAGGATGTTGACGCCGACCAGCCCGTCGGGCCGGGTTTTTGACAGGATGATGTCCTGCGCAAGGATCCTCAGGCGCAGCTCGGTGCCGGGCGGTGCGGTAACACCCGGCAGTTCGATCCGGCCCGCCGCCGCCTGCAGGGTGCTGAGACCGCCGTTGTCGGTTTCGACCACCCGCACCTCGATCACCGCACCGGCTTCGCGCGCGCCCAAGAGCGGCATCGCCTCGGGGTCGGCCATGATGTCGAAAAGCGGCCCGGTCGCCGCAACTGTTCCGTTCTGCAGCAGAACCATCGTGTCGGCGAGCCGGGCGATCTCGTCAAGGGCGTGGCTGACATACAGGATGGGGATCCTAGCCTCTGATTTCAGTCGTTCGAGATAGGGCAGGATATCCTGCTTGCGCGGTGCGTCGAGCGCGGCCAGCGGTTCGTCCATCAGCAGCATTCGTGGCTGGGCCAGCAGGGCGCGGCCAATCGCGACCCGCTGCCGTTCGCCGCCGGAAAGACGAGCCGGGCGGCGGTCGAGCAGAGCTTCGATGCCCAGAAGGTTAATGACCTCATCTTCGCCGATGCGCATGCCTGCGCGGGTAAAGCGGGCCCCATATTGCAGATTTTGTCGTGCCGTCAGATGCGGGAAAAGCCGCGCATCCTGAAAGACATAACCCAGACCGCGGCGATGAACCGGCAGGTCGACACCATGCTTCGTGTCGAGCACCACGTCGCCGTCAATCGCGATCCTGCCTTTTTGGGGCCTCAGCAAACCCGCAACGGCGTTCACAACCGTTGTTTTGCCCGCGCCGGATCGCCCGAAAAGCGCGGTCACGCCCGGCCCCGCCTCGAAGCGGGCGGCGAGGGAAAATCCCAAAAAGCCATGCGCGATATCGACTTCGAGGCTCATGCGCCAGCGATCCGCGCTGCGACCCGACGGGCCAGCCATTCGGAGGCGATAACCGCCCCGATGGCAAGGATGCAGGCCCAGAGGACAAGCCGGATTGCCGCATCCTCTCCGCCAGGGACCTGGAGCAGACTATAGATGGCCGAGGGCAGCGTTTGGGTCTGGCCGGGAATGTTGGCGACAAAGGTGATCGTGGCCCCGAATTCGCCGATGGCCTTGGCAAAGCCCATTACCGCGCCTGCGAGGATGCCCGGCATGATCAGGGGCAGGGTCACAGTGGCAAAAACGGCGTAGCGCGGTGCGCCAAGTGTGGCGGCCGCCTCTTCCAGACGTGGATCGACGGCCTCGATCGCCAGCCGGATGGCGCGCACCATCAACGGAAAGCCCATCACGAGCGCCGCCAGCGCAGCCCCCGTCCAGCGAAAGGCAAGGATCAGGCCGAATGTCTCCTCCAGAAACCGGCCAGCCGGCCCCTGTCGCCCGAACGCGACCAGCAAAAGGTACCCGGTCACGACTGGCGGCAGCACCAGCGGCAAGTGAACCGCGGCATTCAGGATCCACTTACCGGGAAAGGTCTTGCGTGCCAGCAGCCATGCGACCCAAAGCGCCAGAGGCAGGCCCAGTAGGGTGGCCGTCGTACCGACGAGCAGGGAAAGTCGCAACGCCTCCCAACCGGCGGCGTCAAGCATCATGGAAACAGCGGGACGAACCCGTGCTTGGCAAAGATGCGGGCGGTATCCGCGTTTAAGAGATCCTTAAGCAGAGCGGCGCCTTCTTCGGTGACGGCAGCCGCCGGATAGACGATGGGGCTGTGGCTGCCGGCCTGGGCCCGCAGCAATACTCTCACCTTGGGTTCTGCGACGGCATCGGATGAATAGACCACACCCAGCGGTGCCTCGCCCCGCGCCACAAGTGCCAGCGCGAGCCGTACGTTTTCGGTTTCGGCCAGGCTGGGTTCGATCTGCTCCCACAGGCCAAGGTTTTCGAGCCATTCCTTTCCGTAGATCCCGGCGGGCACGGCCTCCCGCTGACCCATGGCAAGGCGACCGTCATCCAGGCGGTCGAGGATGGCCCGCATATCCGGGCCGAAGTCGCTCGCGTCTTTTGACCCGATCATAACAATCTCATTCGACAGCAGATCGCGCCGTGTTCCCGCAATCAGGACATTCTGCCCTTGCAGCCAGTCCATCCAGCCCGGATGGGCCAGAATCACGACATCGGCGGGGGCCCCCAATGCGACCTGACGGGCGATGGTGCCGGAGCCGCCAAAACTGATTTCAACAGCATCAACCGACATGTCCACAGCTTCCTCGAGCGCGCCGCGCAGGCTGGCGGCTGCAAAAACCGTGATCGTATCGCGCGCCAAGGCCGGCATCGCGGTTGCGACGGCCAGCAGAATTGCCAAGCCTCTGATCCCGAATGCTCTTTTCATCTGGGCAAATATCCGCGTCGCCGGGACCCTATGCAAGGGGTAATTCGCCGCCTTGATGCGGCGGAATGGCCCTTAAAACCAAGGCAAAGTTACCCACAACTGAGGCTTTGGCTTTTCGATCGCCCATATTTCCGTTATGCTTGATGCAACGAGCAGAAGAGAACCAAAGCTGTGACAGCACCGCTACCAAAGCAAATGCCCTTGGGTCTGCGCGGGGCCCGAAAGACCGATGTCCGCACACAATTCGCCGCTGTCTGTTACCGGATCAAGGCAAGCAGGGTCGAAATCCTGCTGATCACATCACGGCGGACGCGCCGCTGGATCGTTCCCAAAGGTTGGCCCGTTCGGGGCAAATCACCATCGGAGTCCGCCCTGCATGAAGCCTGGGAAGAGGCGGGCGTTGTGGGCCGGGTCAATCCACGCCCGATCGGGATCTATTCCTACGTCAAACTGCTGGGTCAGGATGCGGGTCTGCCCTGTGTTGCCATGGTCTACGCTGTGAAGGTTAAAGAGCTCGCGCGGGACTATCCCGAACGGGCCGAACGTAGGCGCAAATGGGTGTCGCGCAAGAAGGCGGGGGCGATGGTGGATGAACCCGAATTGGCCCGCATCCTGCGTGAATTCGACCCCAAAGCCCTGCGCTGAAGAGCGCATTGACCTTACCCGATCGATCGTTATTTCATCGGACAGCTTGATTGAGGGTAGCCAATGATCCGGTACATGTTGAAATGTGAGGCCGAGCACAGCTTTGAAAGCTGGTTCCAGTCAGCATCGGCCTATGAAGCTCTCAAGGCGGCGGGTCATGTTACCTGCGCGGTCTGCGGTTCGACATCGGTCGAAAAGGCCATCATGGCACCGCGTGTGACGGCTGCCCGTGACAAGGCCCGCCCGCTCAGCAAACCGCAAAACAAAACCGAGGCGCAGCTTGCGGCCATGCGCAAACAGGTCGAGGAGAACGCGACCTACGTGGGTGGTTCCTTCGCCAAGGAGGCAAGGGCCATGTATGAAGACGGCGTGCCCGAACGCTCGATCTGGGGCGAGGCCAAACCGGAAGAGGCGAAAGCGCTGATCGAAGACGGTATTCCGGTCGCACCGCTGCCCTTCATACCAAACCGCAAGGCGAACTGATCCCCATGCAAGTCGTGATCAGCGGGGCCAATCGTGGCATCGGTGCCGCCTTGGCCGAACGCTATGCGGCGGCGGGCGATGTGGTGGTGGGGACATCACGCGACGGATCGACCGGCCAAATTCTCGACGTGACGAACCCGGATGATCATAAGGCGCTGGCCGCCAGCCTCGATAAGGCGCCCGTCGATCTGCTGATCTGCAATGCTGGTGTCTATCTCGACAAGGGTCATACCCTCGAAACCGGCTACCCGCCCGGGATGTGGGCCCAGACTTTTGCAGCAAACGTGACTGGTGTTTTTCTGGCTGTTCAGGCGCTGTTGCCTAACCTGCGTGCGGCAGACAGGGCCAAGATCGCCATTATCTCATCCCAGATGGCGTCGCATGAACGGGCTCCCGGTGGCAGCTATATCTACCGCTCGTCCAAGGCCGCCGCGCTGAACCTTGGCCGAAACCTTGCATCCGATCTGCGTGAGGACGGGATTGCCGTTGGCATTTACCATCCCGGCTGGGTGCGCACGGATATGGGCGGATCGAGCGCCGAGATTTTGGTCGGCGATGCAGCCGACGGCCTGGTGGAGCGTTTCGATCGCCTCAGTATCGCCACCACGGGTTGCTTTGAAACCTGGGACGGGCGGACCCATCCCTATTGATCGCCCGCAGGGGCCCCTAATCCGCTCTTAACAGTCCGCACCGCTTGCGCATGACGCCGTGCCCGCGTAAGACCCGCCGGAATTTTCGCGTGGGGTCCTGATGCCTGTTTTGGTGATGAAATTCGGAGGCACGTCCGTCGCCACCCTCGATCGCATTCGGCGTGCGGCGAAACGTGTCGGCGTCGAGGTGGCCAATGGCTATGATGTCATCGTCATCGTGAGCGCGATGTCCGGCACGACGAACGAACTGGTCAGCTGGGTCAACGAAACGTCTCCCCTGTTTGATGCCCGCGAATACGATGCGGTCGTGTCGTCGGGCGAAAACGTGACGGCGGGCCTGATGGCCCTCACGTTGCAGGAAATGGATGTGCCCGCCCGGTCGTGGCAGGGCTGGCAGGTGCCGCTCAAAACCACCAGTGCGCACAGCGCCGCGCGGATCGAAGAGATCCCGACGGAGAACATCAATGCCAAGTTCGGCGAGGGGATGCGGGTTGCGGTTGTGGCGGGTTTCCAGGGCATCAGCCCCGAAGGTCGCATTACCACCCTTGGCCGGGGCGGCAGCGACACCACAGCGGTGGCCTTTGCCGCCGCCTTTGGTGCAGAGCGGTGTGACATCTATACGGATGTCGATGGCGTCTATACGACCGACCCTCGCGTCAGCGACAAGGCCCGCAAGCTCGACAAGATCGCCTTCGAAGAGATGCTGGAACTCGCCAGCCTCGGCGCCAAAGTGCTGCAAACCCGTTCAGTCGAGCTGGCGATGCGCTACAATGTACGCCTGCGAGTTTTGTCGAGCTTCGGGCAACAATCGGACAATGCGGGCACGCTGGTTTGTGCCGAGGAGGATATCGTGGAAAGCAATGTCGTGGCCGGTGTGGCCTATAGCCGGGACGAAGCCAAGATGACCCTTGTATCGGTCGCGGACCGACCCGGAATCGCCGCGGCGATCTTTGGCCCGCTCGCCGATGCCGGTGTCAATGTCGACATGATCGTCCAGAACATCGCCGAGGAAGGTCGGACCGATATGACCTTTTCCTGCCCGGTCGATCAGGTGGCCCGCGCCGAAAAGGCGATGACCGAGGCGAAGGAACGGGGCGAGATCAACTTTCACGATCTGGTGGCCGATACGGATGTGGCCAAGGTGTCGATCGTGGGGATCGGCATGCGCAGCCACGCAGGTGTCGCATCGAAGATGTTCGCCACGCTGCGGGACGAGGGCATCAACATCAAGGTCATTACCACGTCCGAGATCAAGGTCAGCGTCCTGATCGACCGCAAGTATATGGAGCTTGCCGTTCAGGCTTTGCACGACGCGTTCGGTTTGGACAATGCGGCCTGAAAGACGCCTGCTTGTCGGCAGAAAAGGCCATGCGGGCGGTTGTGGCCCTAAGAGTTAGCGCACCACGTGTACAGATATGGGGGCGTGGGACGCCACATAGCCCGCATTGGACGACAAAAAGTGATCTTTTATACCCGGTACATGGCTTGCCATGATGATCAGGTCGCAGTCGGCTTCCTTGGCGGCTTTTATGATGTCGGCGCCCACGTTCAGGCTAAAGTCGCTGCGCAACGCAATTTGATCCATGATCTCAATGCCATGCGCCTTAGCCTGCCCAGCGGCAAATAATCTCAGACGATCTGCCATGCGTTCACCTTCCGTGATCGGTGAAGTTGTGGGTACAGCATCAACCACATCGACATAGATCACCTTGGCGTCGTTTTCCTTCGCCGTCCGAGCTGCGACTGACAGCGCTTTGCCAAGCTTGTCTGCATGCTCCAGATCGACTGGGACGAGGATTTTTGAGTACATCGGCTTCCTCCCTCTGCGATCTAAAGACTAAGGCCCGCTTCGACGAAATCATTGATATCGATCAAGGGCCGCTTGGCCATGAACACCGGAACCGCCGCGTTTGACAGCTTTTGTCCTTTCGGGCGCTCAACTATACCGGCAGCAGTTGTAGAAATTCCCGTATTACGAGTATTTTGTGTTGATCCCGCGTGGAAACCCCGTTTTCAATGTGAGTCCGCTATGATCTAAGCTGTCAACCGGACGGTCAGGGAGAATTGGGCTCATGCCCGAGCAGACAGAGACTGAGAGCCGCAGGCTGCTGGGGCGCTTGCGCGACGCCATGGCGTCCGATGCTCCCGGGCAGGCGCGGCTTGATAAGATTACTCATCTGATTGCGGACAGCATCGGCAGCGATGTCTGTTCGGTCTATCTGTTTCGCGATGCCGAGACGCTGGAACTGTGCGCCACCGAAGGTCTGAATCCGGATGCCGTGCACAAGACACGCATGCGTCTGGGCGAAGGCCTGGTCGGCCGCGTGGCGCGCCGCCGTCGCGTGGTTAATACGGCCAATGCTCCGCAGGCCAAGGGGTTCCGCTTCATGCCGGAAACGGGGGAAGAGGTCTTTCCCAGCTTTCTTGGCATTCCGATCCAACGCCTTGGCGACGTGTTGGGCGTACTCGTCGTTCAATCCAAGGCAGCGCGCGAATTCTCGTCCGATGCGGTCTATGCGCTTGAGGTCGTGGCTATGGTCTTGGCTGAGATGACCGAACTTGGTGCCTTCGTCGGTGAGGGCGCCGCCCTGACCCCCCTGCATTCTCAACCGGAGCTGATACGCGGCACGGTCGGACAGGAGGGGCTTTGCGAGGGCCATATCTGGCTGCACGAACCGCGGGTCGTCGTTACCAACCCGATCGCTGATGACCCGAACCAGGAATTGGAAAGACTAAAATGCGCCGTCGAAGAGCTGCGCGTGGGCGTCGACAAGATGCTGTCGATTGCAGGCGGGGATGCCGAACACCTGCAGGTGCTCGAAGCATACAGGATGTTCGCCAATTCCCGAAGCTGGATGCGCCGGATGGAAGAGGACATCAGCCGGGGCTTGTCCGCCGAGGCGGCGGTCGAAAAAGAACAATCGCTTGCCCACTCACGCATGGAACAGGCAACCGACAATTACCTGCGTGAACGGCTCAGCGACCTTGATGACCTGTCGAACCGGCTGCTGCGCATCCTGACGGGGCAGGGCGCGGATACCGGGGCCGAGATGCCGTCTGATCCGGTTCTGGTCGCACGCAACATCGGGCCGGGTGAGTTGTTGGATTATGGCCGCAGTCTCAAGGGGATCATCCTCGAAGCGGGGTCAGTCGGCAGTCACGCAGCGATCGTGGCGCGCGCGCTTGCGATCCCGCTGATCGTTCATGCCGAACGCATCACGACCGAGGCGCTGAACGGCGATCATGTCATGGTCGATGGCGAGCAGGGCATCGCGCACTTGCGCCCCGACGACACGGTTGTGGCGGCCTTTCGCGACAAGATGGCGATGGAGGCGGCTGCACTCGAACGTTATACTTCGATCCGCGACAAACCAGCTGAAACACGGTGCGGCGCTGTCATATCACTGCACATGAATGCCGGGTTGATGGCGGATCTGCCCTCTCTTGAAAGCTCTGGCGCCGAGGGTGTTGGGCTATTCCGGACCGAGCTGCAGTTTCTTGTCCGCAACCAGATGCCAAAGCGGACCGAACTGGCCCAGCTCTATTCCCGTGTCCTCGACGCGGCAGGGGGCAAACGGGTCGTCTTTCGCACCCTCGACATCGGGTCCGACAAGGTTCTGCCCTATATGAAACCGAACGACGAGCCGAACCCTGCCTTGGGTTGGCGTGCCATTCGCGTGGGTTTGGACAAGCCGGGCGTGATGCGGATGCAGCTTCAGGCCCTGATCCGGGCGGCGAACGGACGCCCCCTGACCATCATGTTCCCGTTCGTGGCGCAGTACGAGGAATACACCCGCGCCCGGGCCGAGGTGGACAAAGCGATTGAGCGGGAAACGCGGCTGGGTCATGTTTTGCCGGAAACACTTGAGGTTGGCGCGATGCTCGAAACACCGTCGCTGGCTTTTGCGCCCAAGAAATTCTTCGAAGAGGTTGGGTTTCTCTCGATCGGGGGCAACGACCTCAAGCAGTTCTTCTTCGCGGCCGACCGTGAAAATGAACGGGTGCGCCGCCGCTACGACACGCTGAACGTGAGCTTTCTCAGCTTCATCGAGCGGATTGTCGAGCGTTGCAACGAAACGGGCACGTCGCTTAGCTTCTGCGGCGAGGATGCCGGGCGGCCGGTCGAGGCGCTGTGCTTTGCCGCCATCGGGATGCGAACACTCTCGATGCGCCCGGCCTCGATCGGACCGGTCAAAAGCCTCTTGCGCCGCTCGAACCTCGAAGAGGTCCGCAAGGTGATTGCCGATGCCCGTCATCGTGGCGAGATGTGCGTCAGACGGTCAGTGATGGACTATCTCAGTCAGAACAAGTGACCCCCGAAAACCGGGGTCGGCAAAAAAATTTCAAACGAAGTGAATAAAGGCGTTCGGTGGGGCGTTTACCGGTCAGCACACCGCAAGAAAGCGGGGTGAACGCAACTCAAACCGATGAAAGAACGAACTCATGCGTTTTCCAAAATTTCTGATCTCCGCCGCAATCTTCGCCGCACTCACAGGCCCTGCCTTTGCTGCGGGCAGCGATGACAGCAAGCCACCACGCACAACCAAGACCACGCTCAAATGCGAACGTGGCCAGATCTATGACCGTAAGACCAAGTCCTGCCTCGATGCGAAATCCGAGGCGTTTTCGGACGAAGAACGGTACGACGCCGTTCGCGAGTTGGCTTATGCCAATCAGTTCGACCGTGCGCAGATGGTCATCGCGGCTGCCGACATGCCGCAGGATCCGCGGTTCCTGAACTACATGGGCTTTATCAATCGCAAGCAGGGCAACATGGGTGCCGCGATGGAATACTATCAGGCAGCGCTGTCCATTGACCCCGACTATATCCTTGCGCGGTCATATATGGGCCAGGGTCTGCTCAGCCAGGGTGACAAGATCGGCGCCACGACCCAGCTGCGCGAGATCGCGGCGCGCGGCGGGCGCGAAACATGGGCCTATGCAGCGCTCGAACAGGCACTTTACACGGGCAGCCACACCTATTGAGCAACGTCCGGCACGCCCACAAGTATCGCGGTTGCGATTCAGTCTCCGATCCGGTTCACTGGGAACTGGATCGGGGAGCGAGCCCCACAAACTTTTTGGCGGTGCATGTGAGCTTGGCAGTCCGGCATACAGACGCGCAAAACAGGTTCCGCACCGATCTGGTCGCGTGCTTACCGCGTCTTCACCGGTTTGGCCTGACATTGACGCGGAATCGGTCCGACGCAGACGATCTTGTTCAGACGGTTTGCGAAAAGGCCATACAGAACGCGGATAGCTGGCAGGTCGGCACCAGGCTCGACAGTTGGCTCTTCACGATGATGCGCAACACGTGGATATCGGAATTGCGCAAACGTTCTGTCCGGGTCGGGGCCGGGCAGGAGGATGCGGGCGAAAGCGATGCGCTGAACACGCCCGTCACCCCCGAGGATGAGGCCTATGGAAAGCAGCTCCTGGGTTTGATCCATGGCCTTCCTGAAGGCTTGTCTTCGGTTCTGCTGCTGGTGAGTGTTGAAGGGTATTCGTACCAGGACGCGGCGGACATACTGGATATCCCGATTGGGACGGTTATGTCGCGCATGTCTAACGCGCGTAAACGGTTGAGGGCCGCGTTGGCGGCAACGGGAACACAATGACGACGAACGGAGTCATATCAGAGGCCTTGCTGGACCGGCTGAGCGCTTATGTGGATGGCGAATTGCCACCCGGCGAAATGGCCGAGATCGAGGCGCTGGCTGCAGAGGATGCGGGCGTGCGGGCCGAGATTGCGGCATTGCGGGCGCTCGACATCGATATCGCGGCAGCGTTCGAAGCCGATCTGGCCGATCCACCCGCCATTGAATTGCCCGAGATGGCCATGCCAGCGCAGGCAGCCAACGAAAACGCACCGCCGGCATCGTGGTGGCGGTCAATCGCTGCAGCGCTCGCATTCCTTGCCATCGGGGCCGGGGCTGGGGGGCTGGGCGTCTGGACCATGCGGCCCGAAGCGCCGGTGCAGATGGCGCGGGGTTGGCTGGACAATGTGGCCGACTATCACCGGGTCTATGCGGCCCAGGGGCGCCATTTGGTCGAGGTTGCGGCCGATGAGCGGGACCATATCGAGACATGGCTGGCCGCAACGACAGGTGTCGAATTTACCACGCCTGACCTTGCGTCCTTCGGGTTTGAGTACCGGGGTGCGCGTTTGCTGGTCGCGGCGGGCAGACCGGTGATCCAGCTGATCTATACGAATGAGGCCGGTGCGGTTGTGGCCATCTGCGCAATCGATCGGGGCGGCGACGGTGCCGTCAATCCGATTTCGCCCCGTGATTTCGGCGATATCACGATGGCGACGTGGTCCACACCTGATGCGGCCTATGTGGTTGTGGGACCTGAAAACGTGGATCTGACACCTATAGCTGAACAGGTCAGCACCGAGATCTGATCGGGGCTTGGGCATAACGTGGTTAGAAACGGTCCCAACTGGACCTTCAACTCAAGTTCACGCTGCTGCAGGCGCGCAATGTGATGGCAGCTGAAATCACAGATCGCGGACGAAGCGACCTTGCGCGCCTGCGGCTATTTCTGGTGCTGCATTTGCTCGCATATGCAGCATCAAGGTCTCAGCTGTGCGGCGGATGTCGCTAGATCGGTAAGTCACTGGATTAGAATTTATCCAACCAGAAACGTGCTTGCCTCGCAGCCGAATGAAACAATCCAGACGCGAACAAAAAAGGCTTTCGCTTTATCTGCGCCAATGTCCACTTTCTGTGAGCTGACGATTTTCTGTTTGCGTTATCGGGTTTTCACTACGACCTAAAGGCTGACAAAGAACTGGATGATAACCGCGTTAGCCAAGTCCACAAAGAACGCAGACACCAGCGGCAGCACAATGAAGGCCAGCGGTGCCGGACCGTAGCGTTTGGTCACTGATGACATATTGGCAATGGCCGTGGGTGTCGCACCTAGTGTGAATCCGGCAAAACCCGCGCTAAGCACAGCGCCCTGATAGTTGCTGCCCATCAATCGGAAGAAGACCAGCAGGATGAATGCCACCGTCATCAGAACCTGAAGCACCAGCACGGCCAGGATTGGCCCTCCCAGTTCTGCAAGCGTCCAGAGCTGGAGACTCATCAGTGACATCGCCAGAAAAACCGACAGGCAATAGTCAGAAATGACCGCGAGCGCCTTGGTGCGCGCAGGCCACGTGATCCGGGGAAAGAGAAACGGGATCGTGTTGGACATCACGATGCCAATGAGCAGGCAGGGTACGAAAAGCGGCAGTTTCACCCCCGCCTCGGTGATGCCACGATGCGCAAAGTAGCCAATCAGGATCGCCAGGTGGACCGCCAGCATGCCGCGCATGAGGCTCACATGATTGATCAGGTCGTCCGGGTTTTCCTGATCGTCAAATTCCAAGCCGACGATTGGTTCCTCCGTTTGATCACTTTGCAGCTTGTTGCGGTCGATCAGACGCTTTGCGATGGGCCCACCAAGTAAGGCGGCCAGGATCAGGCCCAGCGTTGCGGCTGCAACGCCCATCTCGGGGGCAGCGCCGAAGCCAGTAAGCTCTTCGATCTGAGGCCCCCAAGCGATGGCGGTGCCGTGTCCACCAATCAACGACGCTGACCCGACCAATACAGATGCCGCAGTGGGTAAACCAAAAACTGTCACACCGACCAACCCGACGACGTTTTGCAACACCATGAAGGCCAGGGTCAGCGCCAACAGCAACAGGAGCAGGCGCCCGCCCTTGAAAAGATCCGAGATTTGCGCGTTCAGGCCAATCGTGGCGAAGAAGGCGACGAGCAAATAGTCCCGCACCTCGAGGTCAAAAGCGATCTGCTGCCCCGTGAGCGCAAAGAAGGCCCATGTCAGCAGGGCGACCGCCAGACCGCCCGACACAGGTTCCGGGATGTTGTAATCCCCCAGAACAGCCACACGCCGCGTCAGAAACGCGCCGAGGAAGAACACCACAAACCCAAGCGTGACCGAGATGAAGGCTGGGATGATGATCTCTGGCATCGTTAGGTGTTGGTCCGCTCGTCCGGCTTGACGCGGAAGAAGATTGTATAGAGCGCCGGGACAATGATCAGCGTGAGGATGGTCGCAAAGCTGAGGCCGCAGATGATCACGACCGCAAGCGATTTGAAGAACGGATCCCACAAGAGCGGCACCACACCTAGAACCGTTGTCACCACGCCCAAAGACACGGGCCGCACGCGGCTGACGGCGGCGTCCACGACGGCCTCCATGCGCGCTTTGCCGTCGGCGATCTGCGTGTCGGTCTCATCAATCAAAACGATTGCGTTCTTAATCAACATACCCGTCAGCGACAGAATCCCAAGGATCGCCATGAACTCCAGCGGCGTTTGCGAAGCGGCCAGCCCATAGATCACACCGATCAGGGCAAGGGGCACCGTCAGCCAGATGATGATGGTTTGACGCCAGGCATTGAACAGGAACAGGACTACCAGGAACATCGCCCCGAAGCCCAGAGGCATGATCGAGGCAAGGCCCGCATTGGCCTCTTGCGAATTGCCATACTCACCCTTCCACTCCAGAGAGTAGCCCGGCGGCAGATCGATGGCTTCAATGGGTCCGCGCACAGCGTCAAAGAGATCCCCTGATAGCACACCGGTCGCGTTATCAGCCTGTGCCGTAATCGCAAGCTGGCGGTCGATGCGGCGAAGGTTTCCAGCTTCAAAGACGATGTCGAACCGGTCCACGACTTGGGTGATCGGAATATAGCCGCCATTCGCCTGGGCGTAGACTTGAATGTTCCGGAGTTCGCCGATGTCATCGCGAGCATCCTCAAGCGGGCGCATCACGATGTTCCGCAACACATCTCGCTCGCGGTAAACTCCCAACGTCGTGCCATTCAGGTGGCTGTAGATCGCATTGGAGATCTCTCCTTGGGTCAAGCCAATACGGCGCGCGTTTTCGGTGTTGATCACCGGACGCACAACCTGCACCTGCTCGCGCCAGTCATCTTTGACGGCCACGGCCCCGGCTTGCGACAGGATGGTCTTGGCTTGACCCGCCAGTTCGCGCAGCACCGCCGGATCAGAGCCAAAAAAGCGCGCTTCGACCTTGGATCCACCACCGGGGCCCAGCACAAATTTCCAAACCTTGGCGTTCGATTCCGGATAGGTCTCATCAATATGGGTTTGCAGGTCTGCACGGAGGCCGTCGATAACGGTGTAATCCTCGACATCCACAAGGATCTGACCATAGGCGGAATTGCCGTTCTCGGATTCATAAATCAGCATGAAACGCAGGTGCCCGCCGCCGATCACGGTATTGGTTCCGGTGACACCATCCAACCCACGCGCGTAGTCGGCGATTTCAAGCAGGTCCTGTTCGGTGCGCGCAATATCCGCGCCTTGCGGCAGGAAGTAGTCGATGACGAATTGATCGCGGGTCGAGGACGGAAAAAACCCTGGCGGCACGGCGCTGAACATCACAATCGCGGATGTAAACAGGGCCACAGCGCCGCCCGCAGTCAGCCACCGCATGCGGATGGCAGCGGCAAGCAAGCGCCTGTAACCGGTGAGCAGCGCATTTTCCTTTGGCTCTGCGTCCGCTTTGCCTTGCTTCAAGAGCAGCGTGCAGTAGTACGGCGTGAGCCATATGGCGATGAGCCACGAGAACAGCAGCGCGATACCGATGGTCCAAAACAGGCTACCGGCATATTCGCCGGTATTGTCCGGCGAAAACCCGATGGGCGAAAAGGCCAGGATGCCCACAATCGTCCCACCCAGCAGAGGCCATGTCGTTTGTTTTACCACCGCGCGAGAGGCTTCGGCGGTATCTTCGCCCCGTTGCACACGTACAAGAGTGCCTTCGACCACGACGATTGCATTGTCGACCAGCATGCCCAGGGCAATGATCAGCGCCCCTAGCGAGATCCGCTGCATATCGAGGCCATAAAGATACATGCCGAACAGGGTCCCCGCCACCGTCACCAGCAGGATGCCCCCCATCAGAATGCCGGACCTGAGACCCATAAAGATCAAAAGCGTGCCCACCACGATGGCCAACGCCAGCACAACATTCACAACGAAGTCGTTGACCGAAGCCTCGACGCTTGCCCCCTGATCAGAGATCGGCAGGACGCTGATGCCAATGGGCCGCTCGCTTTCCAGCGCGTCGATCCGGTCCTGAACCGCCTTGCCCATCGTCACCACGTTGCCGCCCAGCGTGTTGGAAATGCCCAATCCGATGGCCTGTTCCCCGTTGCGGAACAGCAGTGAGGACGGCGGCTCCTTGAGCCCCCGAGACACGGTCGCGATATCCCTCAGCCTAAATGACGTGCCCGTCTGCGGGTTCGTGATCAGAAGGTTTTCGATGGCTTCAATAGAGCCCACGGCCCCTTCCGGCCGCACCGACAACCGTGACAGACCGGCAACGATGGACCCAGCGGGCGTCACAAGGTTCTGACCTTCGAGCAATTGCTGGATCTGGGCTGGTGCCAGCCCCAGCTCTGTCAGGCGCGCAGGGGAATATTCGACATAGATCACTTCCTCCTGCACGCCGCTCAGAACGACTTTGGAGACGCCATCCACCGTCACTAGGTCACGCTGCAAATCCTTGGCATATTCATACAGATCCGAGATCGTGAAACCTTCGCCAGTGATGGCGTAGTACTGGGCATAAACGTCGCCGAAATCATCATAAACCTGGCTGGGTAACGCATTGGGCGGCAGGCCCGATTGCGCGTCCGAAATCTTGGCGCGCATTTTGGAAAACACTGCATCCAGCTCCGGATAATCCGATGTCGCAGCGATGGTAAATTCGACGGTCACGGTGCTGAGACCTGGAGAGGACACCGACCGCACCTCATCCACACCCGCCAATTGTTGCAAAGCATTCTCGACAACCTCGGTGACTTCTTCTGCGACCTGTTCGGCCGAGGCGCCGGGATAGGGTGTGATAATCTGAGCTTGCCGGATCACGAATTCCGGGTCTTCGAACCGTGGCAGCGCGGTATAGGCAAAGTACCCAGCACAGAGGATCAGAACCGTCGCGACAGCAGAGATCAGCCGCTTTTCAAGGGCGAACCGAGCAAGATCCATGTGATCAGTTCCCGACCTGAGTGATCGGGCGGATTGTCATGCCTTCAATGATTTCGCTGACGCCGGCCGAGACGATCACATCGCCATCCTCCAGACCATCCGTCACAACCACCTGCGATCCGTTGGCTTCGCCCAAGCTGACGTCTTGCTGGGAAACAACTCCGGATGCGTCCACGCGCCAAACAAATGGGGCTCCTTCGGGTGTCGCGGCAATAGCCGATAGCGGCGCGCTTACCTCTGCCGCGTCTCCTTCGGTCGATGCAATCACCCGCGCGACCATTCCGGGCAGGATCACCGCACCTTCTGGCACCTCGACCGCTGCGCGACCGCGGTAGGTCTGTGTGGCACTGTCTGCCTGTACCGAAAATTCCACGATTTCTGCCTCGAATTCCTGCCCCGGCAGTGCATCGAAGACGGCCATGTTGGTGATTTGGCCCGGACCATTGCGCGTGAGCGCGATGACATCTGGGCTTGGGATGTCGAAGGCCAGATGCACCACATCGAGGCCCTGCAGCAAAACGATGCTTTGGCCTGCTTGGACGTTCGAGAAATTCTCGATGTCGCGCCGTGCGACGATCCCGGCGAACGGAGCCAGAAGCGTTGCATCCGACAGGCTATCACGCGCTACTTTGATCTGAGCATCGATCCCACGAATTGCGGCCTCAGACGCGGCAATGTCTTCGGGTCGACCGCCCACTTGGCCTATCCGCAGTTGCTCTTCCTGCGCGCGCAGATTGGCTTCGGCGACGCGGAATTCGGCCTGCGCCCCTTCGAATTGCGCCCGCGTGGTAACCCCACGGTCCAGTAGTCCCTGCGCGCGATCCAGTGCATCCCTGGTCTGATCAACCTGTGCCTGCGCCGATGCCACAGCCGCCTCCAGTGCCACGATCTCTTCGGCCCGGGCACCGGCACGCAACGCCTCAAGCTGGGCTGTTGCCTGATCGCGCTGGCTTTGAAGCTGCGCAATCTGGTTCTCGAAATCCCGCGTGTCGATCTGCGCGATCACATCGCCCTGTGCGACGTCTGATGCGGCGCGGACAGGCAATTCGATCACCTGGCCCGATACTTTGAACGACAACTCGATTTCCCGTGACGGCAGAACACTGGCCGGGTAGCTGCGCGAGATCGTCGAAGACGATGCGGTAACTTCGGCAACTTTGGCCGGGCGGGGCGCCACATCTTGCGCCCACACAGGTCCGCAAAACGCGACCAACGCGCTCAAAACACTGAATCGCCACATAGAAAATTGCTCCTGCTCACAGAACTGTCTGTACTGATCCGTAAAGCAATTGCCCGAAGACTGGAACGGACTTTGAGCGAACTGCAGCAGATGCTCCTTGGAACTGGCTTACTCACGCTGAGCGCGATGACCCATGTTGCGGCGGTTGCCCCGAGCGTCCCGATGTTTGGCAGGCTCTCAATTCGGTTGCCAGAAAAGCGATGGCCGCTTTTTCGGATTGTGGCCCTGCTGGCGCTTGCTGTGTTTGTTTTGGTGTTTGCCCACACGGTTCAGGTCTGGACCTGGGCCCTGAGTTTCCTTGCCATCACCGCGTTGCCCGACCTGTCCACGAGCTTCTACTTCGCGACAGTGACCTAAACGACACTCGGGTACGGCGACATTGTCCTGGGACCAGACGCCCGCAATGTCGCGACGTTTTGTGCGATCACTGGGCTTTTGACGTTCGGGATCAGCGCGGCGTTTCTGATTGGTGTTCCGACCAGAGTTTTGCCTGATGTTTTCAGCAACAATCGTGTTTCCTGAAAGTGAACAACCGGATGTGTTATGGCCTTGAAGAGGCGATACCCGTTCCGAAGCACAAGGCTCCGATCGTGATTTCCAATGGCTTGCAAAAGCAAGAATCGAAAAAGCGCTCTGCTTGTCAGTCCGTGACGGAGCGTTTGCACATTCCCCAATTCCCCAGTGCTTATCATGATTGTTAAAGTGAACGGTAGAAACCGTTCACCCAATTCTCAGAGATCAATCTGCTCAGAAATGCTCAAAGCGTCTTTTACTCAACGCCAAGGTATCGCACTGTGCTGTCGACCTTTGTTTGGCCCAACAAGAGTTGGACCGCTCTGAGATTGCCGGTCTTGCGATAGATCTCGGCCGCCTTGGTACGTCGAAGCGAGTGAGTGCCGTATCCGCTCGGTTCCAGCCCGATGGACTTGACCCACCCGCGGACAAGTCTTCCATATTGACGCGTCGAGATATGAGGACGGCCATGGAAACGGCTTGGGAGCATGAAGCGATAGGCGATCATTTCCGGCGAGTTGACCCATGCGATAACTGTTTCTCGCCTGTTTTCAGTGAGTTCAAACTGAACCGGTCTTTTGGTTTTGCTTTGGATCACCGAAACTCTTTCTCGTACGCAGTCATCTTTGACGAGATCGGTCACCGCAAGCTTGACCAAATCGCATCCACGCAATTTGCTGTCGATAGCGACATTGAACAGCGCCAGATCTCGAAGGTTGCCCGCAAGTTCGAGACGCGCGCGGATCGCCCAAACCTGTTTGGGGAGGAGCGGACGTTTTTGGCCCGCTATGCGCCCCTTATTCCAAGCTCTGCGCTTTGGGGTGACTGCAAGAAGTTGAACTCTTGGCATGATATGCCCTCCGATCCTCCCTCCTAACCCAGGCGTCAGCACAACCCTGACAGTGAGATTTTACCTTATCGGCAACTCGGCCTTGTGAGGTTCTCTGACTGGCGGCGTTTGCATGGTTTCTGTTCCAGCCGCATGGCAGCGCCGATCATCGAGCACCTGCAGAGATTTTCGCGCTGCGAGCACACGCCGCAAAAATCCAAGACTTTCGCTATGGGCTCAAACCCAACCTGAGCTGCAATGCGATCCAATGACGGTAAGTCGGGACAAAGAAAGATACCACTGAGTTTGTGCCAATGGCTGCCTTCGGACCGTTTCCAGCCAAGCGCGTCGTTTTCTAGCGCAGCCGCTTTTCCGTCTGGGCATTGAAGAACATTGCGTTGGCTGGATCGAACTGCACCGCCACCTCTGTCCCTTCCTCCATGGCGAGATCGCCCTTGCTTTCCACGACCAGCCGCTCGCCTGTGGGCGTGGTGAGGTAGTCATACGCGACACCACCCAAACGCTCTCGTATGTCGAGGCGCACGGGTGAGGGTGCTGCGCTGATCTCCATCTCTTGCGGGCGCAGGCCCACGATGACCGGGCTGCCGTCGGTTGGCAAGGCAACGGCAGTGTCGACCCGCATGTCCTGCAGGGCAGGGACGCGGACCGCGCCACCATCGACCACGCCGCTCACAAAGTTCATCGAAGGCGAGCCAATGAAGCCCGCGACGAACTTGTTGTCAGGATCTTTGTACAAATGCATCGGGCTGCCGACCTGTTCGATGTATCCGGCGCGCAGCACCACGATCTTGTCGGCCAGCGTCATCGCCTCGACCTGATCATGTGTCACGTAAATCATCGTCGCGCCAATTTCCTTATGCAGCCGCGCGATTTCGACCCGCATGTCGACCCGCAATTCGGCATCGAGGTTTGACAGCGGTTCGTCGAACAGAAACACCTCGGGCCCTCGGACGATGGCGCGCCCGATAGCGACCCGCTGGCGCTGGCCTCCTGACAGCGCCTTGGGTTTGCGTTCAAGGTATTCGCCCAGTTTGAGAATGCGCGCGGCCTCATCGACCTTGGATTTGATGGTGTCCTTGGGCTCGCCATTCATTTTGAGACCGAAGCCCATGTTCTCTTCGACCGTCATATGGGGGTAGAGCGCATAGGTCTGGAACACCATCGCCACGCCGCGATCCGCCGGGTCGGCATGGGTCACCTCGCGCCCGCCGATGCTGATTTGACCCGCTGTCGTCTCTTCCAGCCCGGCGATCATCCGCAAGAGGGTCGACTTGCCACATCCCGAGGGCCCGACGAAAACGCAGAATTCACCATGCTCGATCTGAAGGTCGATGTCGTGGATGACTTGCGTGGCGCCATATTTCTTGACGGCTTTTTCGAGCGTTACGCCTGACATGGGTGTCTCCGTTTCATTGACTTGGGAACTGCCAGCTTTCGGCGGCATGGGCGATCTGGCTGGCAGTTTGTTTCAGATCGGGGATGTATCGGTCGAGATCACCGAGCGTGTTGCGTTCGGTCGAGGTGGTGATCGATAGCGCACCCATTACGCGACCGGCCTGGCCGAGTATCGGGGCGGCGACGCAGATGATGCCAGGCTCATGCTCCTGCCGGTCATAGGCGACACCATCGCGGCGGATCTCGTCGAGCTCGGCCAACAAAGCTGGGGCGTTTGTTAACGTAGACGGCGTGTGTGCAAAAAAGGCCTGCCGATCGACGGCGCGGGCTTGTGCCCCTGGGTCGAGAAAGGCAAGCATCGCCTTGCCCACGCCGGTGCAATAGCCGGGGCCAACCTTGCCAGCCTGACTAAACATTTCAATGGGTTGGGCGGCGTTCCTCTTATCGACATAGAGAACCTGACCACCGTCAAGTTGCGCCAGATGCACCGTTTCGCCCACCTTTTCGGCGAGGGCATCGATATGGGGGCGTGCAATGGGGGCCAGCGCACTTTGCTGCCACGCCGCATGGGCAAGCCGGACAAGGCGAAGGCCCGGTGCATAGGTCTGCCGCTCGTCATCGTAGCGCAGCATGCCTTGCGCGGTCAGGGTTTGTACCAAACGGTAGAGCGTCGCCTTTGGCAGGGCAGAACGGCCTTGCAGCTCGGAAAACCGGACCGGGCGGCCAAGCTCGGCCACGAGGTCAAGGACGTCGAGCGCCTTGCCAATCGTTCCTTCGCCGGTCCCACGGCTTTGCGTGTTCACTGGATCCTCCCCAGCGGTGCGAGGAATCTATTGACCTGTTCCTCTCGCGCCCGCATAGTTCCAATAGTTGGGATTAGGTTTCACTATGTGGAACTTCCTGTCAAAGGAAATCTGGCAGGCGAGAACCCAAAACAACTGGGAGGACACCTATGTACCGAACGCTCAAGTCGGCCGTTGCCGCGCTTGCTTTGACGTCGCTCATGGCCGGATCGGCCCTGGCGCGTGATCTGGTCATCAACTTTGACGACCTGAACCCCGGCCCGAAAAAGGGCTTTGACGACGCTGTTGCGCAGTTCCAGAAAGAGAATCCGGACATCAACGTCATCGTCAACAACAACGACCGCGAAGCGCACAAGACCGCGATCCGGAACTTCCTCACCGCGGACGCTCCGGATGTTACCAGCTGGTACCCGGGCAACCGGATGGCGCCCTTTGTCGATGCGGGCCTGTTCGAGCCGGTGACCGATCTTTGGGCGCAGGAGGGGTTCAAGGAAGACCTCGCCGCTATCATGCCGACGATGAGCCGTGACGGCGAAATCTGGGGCGTCCCCTACAGTTATTATCAGTGGGGTATCTACTACCGCAAAGACATCTTTGATCTGCTTGAGCTGGAAGAGCCGCAGACATGGGACGAGCTGCTCGCGGCTTGCGGCAAGATGAAGGAGAATGGCGTCACACCTTTCACCATTGGGACAAAATTCCTTTGGACGGCTGCCGGTGTCTTTGACTATATCAACTTGCGCACCAACGGCTATGACGTGCACAACGACCTGACGGCGGGCAAGATTAAGTACACGGATCCGCGCATTCGCCAGACATTCGCCAACTGGGAACAGCTGATCAACGAATGCGGTTTTATCGACAACCACGCCTCGATGAGCTGGCAGGACGCGCTGGCGCCTTTCGCAAACGGCGATGCGGCGATGTACGTTATGGGCAACTTTGCCGTTGACGGCATGAAGAACGCCGGACTGACGGCGGATCAGATCGATTACTTCCCATTCCCGACCATCGATCCGAACGTCGCCCGCGCCGAAGAGGCGCCGGCAGATGCGTTCTTTATCCCGACCAACGCCAAGAACAAGGAAGACGCGCGTAAGTTCCTTGCCTTTGTCGCCCGTCCGGACGTTCAGGCGCAGTGGAACAAGACGATTGGCCAGCTGCCGATCAACTCCAAGGCCGAGATCAGCGATGACAAGTTCATCCAGGAAGGCTTTGCCACCGTGTCGACGGCTGCGGGTATCGCGCAATTCTACGACCGGGATGCGCCTGCTGCCATGGCCAAGGCGGGCATGGAAGGGTTCCAGAGGTTCATGCTGGACACCTCGACCGTTGATGAAGTGCTGCAGCGCCTCGATGAGGTGCAGGCAGATGTTTACTAAGACCTGACCGGATGGCCCGCTTTCGGGCGGGCCGTCCACCTCATCGGCGGGCCAACCCCCGCATGCGGCGCGAGCCGTGTCAGAACACCAACCAGAAAGCGAGGCGATCCCATGGCTGTAACGTCTCTGTCCGAAGCGCAGACGGTCACGCGGGCCTCATGGCTGTCGCGCAACAAGCTCGCCATCGCGCCGTGGTTGTTCCTGATCCCCGCTCTCATTTTCTTTTCGGTCTACGTTGTCATCCCGATCTTCCAGTCGCTATGGCTCAGCCTTTACGAATGGAATGGGCTTTATACAGCTGATGGTGAATCGACCGCCGTCTGGGTGGGCTTTGACAACTATGCCAAGCTTTGGGGCGACCCGAAATTCTGGACCTCGCTCAAGAACAACGTCATCTGGCTGATCCTCTATATGCTCGCCGTACCCGCTGGCCTGTTGATTGCGCTTTTCCTGAACCAGACCGTCACGGGAATGCGGTTTTATAAATCGATGTTCTTTTTCCCGTTTGTCATCAGTCAGGTCGTCGTGGGCCTGATCTTTGGCTGGTTCTACAACCCGGATTTCGGTGTAATCGGCAGCATCTGGAAGGCCATCTATTGCGAAGAAACGGTGAACATCGTTGGTAATGTCAGCTTTAACTGTTCGCGCACACCACCCGACATTCTATCGTCGCCCGAATACGCCACGTACGGCATAATCGCCGCCGGTCTGTGGCCGCAGATCGCATATTGCATGATCCTTTATCTCACGGGTCTCAACAACGTGGCCGCAGACCAGATCGAGGCGGCGCGGCTTGATGGGGCACGCGGTTGGCGGATGCTGTGGTATGTCGTGATCCCGCAACTGCGCCCCGCTACGTTCATCGCGGTTGTGGTGACAGTTATTGGGGCGCTGCGATCCTTCGACATGATCGCCATTATGACCCAGGGCGGGCCGTTCGGCAGCACCAACGTGCTGGCCTACTACATGTTCGAAACGGCGATTTCGGAATACGGCGACCGCTACGGATACGGGTCGGCCATCGCGACGGTCCTGTTCTTCATCATGTTGTTCTACATCAGCTATTTCCTCTGGCGGATGTACCAGGACGAAAGGGAGGGCCGCTGAGATGTTTCCCCGTCCCATCGAAAAATCCGGGCCTGTTGCCCGCGTCAGCTATCAGGCCTTTCTGCCGGTTGCATTGTTGATCTGGCTGTTGCCGCTGATCGCAATCTTCCTCACGTCGATCCGGCCCGGGTCGGATATCAATGCGGGCAACGTTTTCGGCTGGCCGTCGTCATTCGAGCTTTTTGCGAATTATCAGGCCGTTTTCACCCAAAGCCAGGCGGCGATGTACCTGATGAATTCGGTTCTGATCACGGTGCCGACGGTGGCGATTTCGGTCGCATTGGCGTGTCTTGCGGGATACGCACTGGCGATCTACCGGTTTCGGGTGGCGCTGCCACTCTTTTTCCTGTTCGTCGCCGGGAACTTTGTGCCGTTCCAGATCCTCATGGTCCCTGTGCGGGATATGTCGGTGCAAACCGGGCTCTACGACACGATCCAGGGGCAGGTTCTGTTCCATTCCGCGTTTCAAACCGGGTTTTGTACGCTTTTCATGCGCAACTTCATCAAGGCGTTGCCCTTTGATCTGATCGAAAGCGCCCGGATCGAGGGCGTGGCCGAATGGAAGATCTTCTGGTATGTCGTTCTGCCCCTGGTGCGCCCGGCTGTCGCGGCACTGGCCGTGCTGATCTTTACCTTTGTATGGAACGACTTCTTTTGGGCCAATGTCCTGACCCAAGGGGAGACAGCCAAGCCGATCACCGCCGGTGTGCGGGCGTTGAATGGGCAGTTCGTGAACAACTGGCATCTGGTTTCGGCGGCGTCGCTGCTGGCGGCGGTCCCACCAGTTGCGATGTTCTTCCTGATGCAAAAGCACTTCATCACAGGCCTCACGCTTGGAGCTGTAAAATGAAAATTGCTTTCATCGGTGCGGGCAGCACGATCTTTATGAAGAACATCGTGGGTGATGCGCTGCATTTCCCTGCGCTGTCCGATGCGACATTCACCCTGATGGATATCGACGCAAAGCGGCTGGCTGAATCCGAGATCGTTGCGAAAAAGCTGGTCTCTGCGATGGAAGCGGGCGCACAGGTCAAGACGACAATGATCCAGCGTGAGGCGGTGGATGGTGCCGACTTTGTCGTCGTCGCGTTTCAGATCGGGGGCTATCGCCCCTGCACGGTAACCGATTTCGAGATCCCCAAGCAGTATGGTCTGCGCCAAACCATTGCCGACACGCTGGGTATCGGTGGCATTATGCGTGGCCTCCGGACGGTGCCGCATCTCTGGCAGCTTGCTGCGGATATGGCGGAGCTGTGCCCCGATGCGCTGATGCTGCAATACGTGAACCCGATGGCCATAAATACCTGGGCCTTGGCCGAGCGTTATCCCCATGTCCGGCAGGTGGGTCTGTGCCATTCGGTGCAGAACACGGTCGAGGAATTGGCGCATGACCTCGAATTGCCGAAGGACCAGATCGACTACCGCGTGGCGGGTGTGAACCACGTCGCGTTCTTCCTCAAGCTCGAACATCTGGGCCGCTCGCTCTATCCCGATCTGCGGCGCGGTTATGCCGAAGGCCGTCTGCCCAAGCCACCGCTCCTGATGCCGCGCTGTGCAAACAAGGTGCGCTACGAGGTGATGGAGCATCTGGGATACTTCTGCACCGAAAGCTCGGAACATTTCGCCGAATATGTCCCGTGGTTCATCAAGGATGGCCGGGATGATCTGATCGAGGCTTTCTCGATCCCGCTCGACGAATATCCGCAGCGCTGCGAAGAACAGATCGCCGACTGGGCGGCGCAGGCCGAGAGGTTCAGGGTCGGCGACATTGCCGTTGAAAAGAGTCATGAATTCGCTGCCGAGATCATGAATGCAATGGTCACGGACGCACCCTATACGATCTACGGCAATCTGCCCAACCGGGGTCAGGCCCCGCAATTGCCCATGGGTGCCGCGGTCGAAGTGCCATGCCTTGTGGATCGTAATGGCGTGCAACCCTCGGTGGTTGATGACATTCCGCCCCAGCTGGTCGCCCTGATGCGCACTCAGATCAACGTACAGGAACTGGTGGTGCGTGCGCTGGTCGAGGAAAACATCGAACACATCTATCACGCGGCCATGATGGACCCGCACACGGCGGCCGAGCTCGACCTGCGGCAAATCCGGTCGCTGGTCACCGATCTGCTGGCTGCACATGGCGACTGGGTCCCTGAATTCGCACGCGTGAGGAAGGCCGCATGAGCGAATTCGTCACGTTCCACGATCTCAAGGACACGTCCGTCTTTATCACAGGCGGCGGCGCGGGGATCGGTGCATCACTGACCGAGGGGTTCATCGAGCAAGGCGCAAAAGTCGCCTTTGTCCAGCGGTCCGATGCAACGGCCTTCTGCGACGAAATGGCGGAAAAGCACGGAAGCAAGCCGCTGTTCATGCCATGCGACATAACCGATATCGGCGCACTCACGGCCGCGATGACGCAAGCGGAAGAGGCGCATGGTCCAATCACACGGCTGGTGAACAACGCGGCCAATGACACCCGCCACAAGACCCTGGATTACAGCGTCGAAGACTGGGACAGGGGGCAAGCAATCAACCTGCGCCCGCATTTCTTTACCGCGCAGGCCGCAGCACCCGGCATGAAGGCCGCAGGGTATGGGGCCATCGTAAACTTTTCGTCCATCAGCTACATGATGGGCAATGCCGGATACCCCGGCTATGTCGCGGCCAAGGCCGGGATCACGGGGCTGACACGAGGCCTTGCGCGGGAACTCGGAGCGGACGGGATCCGCGTCAACGCGCTGATGCCGGGCTGGGTGCTGACACAGCGGCAGATGGATCTGTGGGCCACACCAGAGGATCTGGCGGCCCATCTCGACCGCCAGTGCCTCAAGGAGCATCTGGCTCCCCGTGACATTATCGATGCGACGCTATTTCTGTCGTCAGAGGCCAGCCGGATGATGACCGGGCAGGCCCTGGTCGTGGACGGAGGCGTAGTGGTTTCAGGATGACCCAGCCGGACTGGATCGCTGTCGACTGGGGAACATCTCATCTGCGGGTTTGGGAGATGAGCGCCGATGACGTGGTCCTTGATCGCCACGAGTCAGAGGACGGAATGAGCAAGCTGCGGCCCGAGGAATTCGCGCCCGCTCTGTACAAGCTCATAGGCAACGGATCCTGGCCAGTGATCGCCTGTGGCATGGTCGGCTCGCGGCAGGGTTGGGCCGAAGCACCTTATGTTTCCCTGCCATGCGCGCCGCCCGGCTTAGAGCAAGCGACGTACATTGATGGCGTGCATATCCTGCCCGGTCTGCGCCAAGATCAGCCGCCCGAGGTTATGAGGGGCGAGGAGACGCAGATTGCCGGTTTTCTTTCCCGAAATGGGGATTTTGACGGCGTTATCTGCCTGCCCGGCACCCACACGAAGTGGGCGCACATAAGCGCGGGCGAGATCGTGAGTTTCCGCACCGCAATGACGGGCGAGTTGTTCGCGCTGCTCTCCGAACAATCCGTGCTGCGTCATTCGTTGAGCGAAGGCTGGGATGACGAAGCGTTTCAAGGCGCCCTGGCCGAGACGATGTCGCGGCCCGAAGCCCTCGCGGCTGCGTTGTTTGGCATCCGGGCCGACGGTCTGCTGCATGGAACCGCTCCGACAACAGCTTATGCGCGCCTCTCTGGTCTTCTTATCGGAGCCGAGCTTGCCGCGACGCGTCCCTATTGGCTGGGCCAGCATGTGGCGGTGATCGGGGCGCGCCGGGTCGCCGGCGCATACAAACAGGCGCTGGAGCTTCAGGCCGTTCCGGTCACGCTGGCGGATGGAGACGAGATGACACTTCTTGGCCTCTGCGCGGCCCACAAGGCGTTGGAGGGAGCATGAGCCGCGAGATCATCGCCATTCTGCGCGGGATCACCCCAGGCGAAGCTGTGCCGGTTTGCGAAGCCTTGATCGGCGCCGGTATCGACAAGATCGAGGTGCCGCTCAACTCGCCCGATCCCTTCAACAGCATTGCCGCGATTGTTGAGGCCTGTGGCGACCGCGCGCTCATCGGAGCTGGCACCGTTTTGACCGTTGCGGACGTGGAAGAGCTGGCCCGCATCGGTGCCCGCATGATCGTATCACCAGATTGCAACGGTGCCGTGATTGCCGCGACGAAAGGGGCCGGGCTTGCCTCCTATCCCGGTGTTTACACGCCCAGCGAATGCTTTGCGGCGCTTGGGTTTGGGGCGGATGCGCTCAAGATGTTTCCGGCCGAGCTGATGGGTCCCAAGGGGCTCAAGGCGATCAAGGCGGTCCTGCCCAAAGCGGTCAAGACCTACGCCGTTGGTGGGGCCGCACCCGAGAACTTTGCCGACTGGTTTGCCGTTGGCGCCACTGGGTTCGGCATCGGTTCGGCCCTTTACAGACCCGGACTGTTGGCAGATGAGGTCGGGCGCCGCGGGGCCGTAATCGCTGCTGCCTATGATGCTGCCCTGGAGGGCTGATGCAGGTTTTTGACGACAGGATCTGTGCACTCGGCGAGGGGCCACTTTGGCACCCGAAACGGCAAGAGCTACTCTGGTTTGATATCCTCGGCAAGCGATTGCTTTCGAAGTCGCAGGTTTGGGCATTCGATGAATATGTCAGCGCAGCAGGATGGGTCGATGACGACACGCTGGTGATGGCATCAGAGACCGCGCTTTGGCGTTTCGACATCCGTTTGGGCGAACGCGAGCGGTTGGTGCCGCTTGAGGCCGACAACCCCGCAACGCGCTCCAACGATGGCCGGGCGGACCCTTCTGGCGGGTTCTGGATCGGGACGATGGGCAGGGCGGCCGAACCGCGGGCCGGGGCGATCTATCGGTACTATCGCGGTGAGTTGCGCCAGCTTTTTTCGGATATCACGGTTAGTAATGCGATCTGCTTCTCGCCCGATGGAGCCTATGCATACTTTGCCGATACGTGGACGCGACGCGTGATGCGCCAGGCGCTAGATGCCGAGGGCTGGCCAAAAGGCGAGGCCGACGAGTTCCTCGATCTGCGCAGTGAGGGGCTGAACCCCGACGGCGCCGTAGTTGATGCCGAGGGTCGGGTCTGGAACGCTCAATGGGGCGCGTCGCGCGTTGCATGCTATGGACCCGATGGCACCTATTTGCGGTCGGTCGAAGTTCCGGCAACGCAGGCGTCTTGCCCGGCCTTTGGTGGTCCGGATCTGACGACCCTGTTCGTTACCAGCGCAGCCGATGGTGTGGACGAAGGGCAGGGTGGCATGACGTTCTCCATCGACCTCGACGTTGAGGGCCAAGCCGAACATCGGGTGGTCCTGTGAAGCGCACGCTCGGCGTTTGCTATTACCCGGAACACTGGCCGGAAGAAATCTGGGCCGATGACGCGCGGCGGATGGCTGATCTGGGCCTGACCTGGGTCCGCATCGGTGAATTTGCGTGGAAACGCATGGAGCCGACCGAGGGGCAGTTTGACTGGGGATGGCTTGACGGGGCAATCGAGGTTCTGGGTGAGGCGGGGCTGAAGGTCGTTCTTGGTACGCCGACCGGGACGCCGCCCCGATGGGTCGTAGACAAACACCCGGATATGATCGCTCTCGATGTCGAGGGACGGCCGCGCGGCTTTGGCTCGCGGCGCCACTACTGCTTCAGCCACTCCGGATACCTGGACGAATGCCGCCGCATCGTCGAGGCGGTCGCACAGCGCTATGGACCCAACCCGCACGTTGCCGCGTGGCAGACCGACAATGAATATGGTTGCCATGACACGATCCTCAGCTATTCCGATGCCGCACGGCAGGCCTTTCGGCATTGGCTGCAGGACCGGTACGGCGACATCGGCGCCCTGAACGACGCTTGGGGCAACGTCTTTTGGTCGATGGATTATGACGATTTTGGCCAAGTCGATTTACCCAACCTAACAGTGACCGAGCCGAACCCGGCCCATGTGCTGGCCTTTCGCCGGTTTTCGTCAGATCAGGTCGTGGCCTTCAATACCGCGCAGGTCGAAATCATCCGACGGCATTCCCAAGCGCCAATTTCCCACAACTACATGGGCCGGGTAACCGAGTTCGATCATTTCAAGGTGGGGTCCGATCTCGATTTCGCGACTTGGGACAGCTATCCACTCGGGTTTCTTGAGGACCGGGTTGGCGCGTCGGACACCCATCAACGTGCCTATGCGCAGCAGGGGGATCCGGATTTCCAAGCGTTTCATCACGACCTCTATCGTGCCGTCGGCCGTGAGCGCTGGTGGGTCATGGAGCAGCAGCCGGGGCCGGTGAACTGGGCGCCGCACAACCCCGCGCCGTTGCCCGGCATGGTCCGGCTGTGGACATGGGAGGCTTTCGCCCATGGTGCCGAGGCGGTGTGCTATTTCCGCTGGCGGCAGGCGCCTTTTGCCCAAGAGCAATTGCATGCGGGCCTGCTGCGTCCCGACCATTCTGAGGCCAAGGCCTTTGAAGAGGCGCGCGCTGTCAATGCCGAGCTGGCCGATGCGCCCGCTGTTGCGCCCGTGCAGGCGCCGGTTGCGCTGATCTTTGACTACGATGCCGATGCCGCATGGTCGGTGCAGCCCCATGGGGAAGGCAACAGCTACTTCGGGCTGGTTTTTGACGTCTATCGGGCCTTGCGTTCGCTGGGACTTTCGATCGACATCATCCCCGCAACCACACGGGATTTCGGTGGATACGATCTGATCATGGTCCCGGGCCTGATGCATATGCCGGAAGACCTGAAGACGGCGCTGATGGGAGCACAGGGCCAGGTCGTGCTGGGTCCCCGCAGCGCCGCGCGCGACGGCGAATTCAATATCCCCGTGCCTTTGCCGCCGGCTCTGCCCGGTTCCGATCTGGCCGTCTCGCGGGTCGAGAGCATCAGAGCCGACATGCCCCGCGCGCTGGAGGGCGGCGGCCAGATCGAGCGCTATGTCGAACATCTGGAAGGTGACGGCGAGGCGCTGATCGTGGACATGTCGGGCCGTCCGTTTACCATGCGGCTGCCGCAGGGACCGATCTATGTCGCGGGCTGGGGGGACAGGGTGGCTTGGTCCCGCGTTGTTCGACTGGCGGCTCACGGCTCGTTAACGCTGGTCGATCTGCCCGACGGGTTGCGCGTGCGGGAGACCGGGACCGAGCGGTTCTGGTTTAACTATGGCGTAGAGGCCGTTGAATTCATGAAAAGAAGTCTTTCCAAAGCGGGTATACTGCGCGAAGCGAGGACCGTGCCAATCAGTGGGCCAAAGTCGTAGCTGACAAACAGTCAGCTGTTCCAGCGCACTGCACCCAGAATATCAATGTCATAGCCGCCCATGTTTTGCGCCTGCTCCCGAAGGGGGGCGCTGGCGCAAAAGCTGAGCAGCCGCTGGATCGGCGGCTCGAAATAACTCTGCCGATCAATAAGCAGGTCGAAACGCTCTTCGACCAGCGGGATGAAATGCAAGCCAAAGGGCCGCGCCACGGCTTCCAGCCCGAAGGCCGCATCCGCTCCACCTTGCTGAACGGTGATGACGGCATCCTGTTCGCTGTGCGCCGTCTCCGTGAACGAAACCTTATCAGCCTCTACATCGCTTGACGCCAAAAGATCCGCCAGCAGCAGCGCCGCGCCTGATTGCCTTTGCCGGGCGGCGATGCGTTTTCCACCCAGGTCATCGATACCCCGGATCTGATCCGTCGCGTGATCCCGGATAACCAAACCCCTGCGCCGGTGTGCGAATGCGATCAGTACAGCGTCCTCTACTCCTTCCGCATCGACCGCCGGGATGTTCCATCCGTCGGTGGCGCTGTCATAGATGTGCAATCCGCTCGCGATCCCCTCACGGTTCTGAAAGCGGCGCAACCCGTCGAGCGATCCGTCAAAGAACGATGGCAGCCCGCAATGCGACTGCCGGATCGCCCATTCCAGAAGGGGATCATGACTGCCCAGAAAGACATTAGGCCGCGGTTTCGGAATATCGGTCCGGTTATCGTCGATCCATGCTTTGACGTCCGCTCTTGGAAACAGCAGTTTGCCCGTCGCGCGCGAGCAGGGGACCTGCCCGGAGGATGCAAGATCATAGACCTTCCGCTCCTTGATCCGCAGCAAGGCGGCCAGTTCGGGAACGGTCAGGTATTCGGGGGCGTCGTCGGTCAAATCCGGCCTCTCTGCGCTGCCTCTAGCCCTGCGGTGACGCATTGGGAAAGAACAATTGCTGGCCCTCCAGCCGATAGGATGCAATGGCGCTCTGGCCGTCATCGGAAACAAGCCAGTCGATGAAGGCCTGCCCGCCTTCGGCATTCACGTTGGCGCAGCGCTGCGGGTCCACGAGCGTAACGCCATACTGGTTGAAGAGGTCCGGGTCGCCCGAGACGTGGATCTCGTAATCTTGCTTGTTGCCGAAACTGATCCACGTGGCCCGGTCGGTCAGCACATAGGCCCCCATCCCAATCCCGGTGTTGAGCGTCGCGCCCATGCCCGACCCGGTTTCGCGATACCATGAGCTTGACGCCGCCCGCGGGTCGAGACCTGCGGTGGACCATAGCGACAGTTCCTTTTTGTGGGTGCCGGAATCGTCGCCCCGCGACGCGAACAGAGCCTGCTGCCGGGCAAGTGCAAAAAGCGCGGCCTCCGCATCCTCTATGCCGTTGATCCCGGCCGGATCATCATCGGGCCCGACGATGATGAAGTCGTTATACATCAGATCGTGCCGCTCGACACCGCCGCCTTCGGAAACAAACGCTTCTTCCGCCGCCTTGGCATGAACCAGAAGCACGTCTCCGTCGCAATTTTGGGCGTTTCGGATCGCCTGACCGGTGCCGACCGAGACCACATTGACGGTGATGCCCGTATCGGCCTCGAAGATTGGCAGCAGATGATCGTAAAGACCGGAATTCGCGGTGGATGTCGTTGACTGCACGAAAATCGACGACTGGGCGACCACCATCTGGGTCGAAGCGGCAAGGGCCAACGCTGCAGCGAAGGTGCGGGGCTTCATCGATGATCCATCCGTCAGCAGGGCAGGTGGCCGACAAGGAATTGCCGCGCCTCGAACTTGCCGGGGTTGTCGAAAAATTCGGACGCGGCCCGATGCTCGACGATGCGGCCATGGGAGAGGAACACGACATCCGATGCAATCCGCCTTGCCTGGGCGATGCTGTGGGTAACGAACAGCGTCGTGACACCGGCGCGCGCCACATCCATCACGATGCGTTCGATCATGGCTTCGGATGCGGGATCAAGGCTGGCGGTTGGTTCATCCAGCAGCAGGACTTCCGGATCGGTGGCAAGCGCACGGGCCAGGGCAAGCCGTTGCTGTTCACCGCCTGAGAGCAGCCGCGCCTGCTGGCCTGCCTTGTCCAGCAGGCCCACCTGGGCCAGCAGGTCGTCGCGCCGTTGTGGATCCGCCGAGCTACGGCTGCGCAGTACGAAGTCGATATTGGCCGCAACTGTCCGGCGTAGCAGAACCGGTTTCTGGAAAACAAGCGCCTGCTTCATCCGGGCTGCAGGCGACAGGGCCTGACCATCCCATCGGATGTCGCCGGATGTCGGCGCAACAAGGCCGTGGAGCGTGCGCAAGAGCACGCTTTTGCCAGCGCCATTGGGCCCCATGATCACCGTAATGCCGCTACCGTCGACCTCGAGACTTACGTTGTTTAGGAGGTTAACGCCGTCATAACATAGACTTAGGGCGGTTACCTCAAGTGATGGACCCACGTTGAGGCTGGTATCATCGGGGGCCAGATCCAATGCCGCATAATCGTCACGCATGCGCCAGTCTCCCCGCGCTCATCCGCGCGCTTTGCACAGCGGCATTGATGCCGAGTGCTATGACCATCAGGATCATACCCAAGGCCAGCGCGAGCGGCAGGTTTCCTTTCGAGGTTTCCAGCGCGATGGCCGTCGTCATCACCCGGGTCAGATGATCGATATTGCCGCCGACGATCATGACCGCTCCAACCTCCGCGATGGCACGCCCGAAACCCGCAAGCGCGACGGTCATCAGCGCCAGCCGGCCGTCCCAGATGACTGCCTCGACCGCCTGCCAGCGCGAGACTGCAAGTGACTGAAACTGTTCCCGATATTCCTCGAAAAGGTCTTCGAGGATCTGTCGCGACAGGGCAGCGACAATGGGTGTGATCAACAGCGTCTGCGCGATGATCATGGCGGCCGGCGTGTAGAGCAGGCCCAAAAAGCCCAGCGGCCCGGCACGCGAAAGATGCAGATACACGATCAGGCCCACGACGACAGGCGGCAGACCCATCAGTGCGTTGAGGAGGATGAGAACCGCATTGCGGCCCCGAAACCGAGTCACTGCGATCAGCGCACCGAGAGGCAGGCCGATCAGACAGGCGAGCAGGGCCGCCGAAACGCTGACCCGCAGGGAAAGCAGTACGATCTCAAGCAAGGCGGGATCGGCAGACACGACCAAAGACCACGCGATGGAAATGGACGCCGCAAAGTCCTGCAAATTTTTCCTCCCATATCTGCAGTGCAATGGCTAATATTGAGGCTAGAGTGAGCTTCAACGCAAATCAAGCTTGTCTTGATGCATGAAGGCGAGCCGAGTCGGTCAAACAGAAGTGCATAATGCTGCATTTTTTCCCGGATCCGGGTGTTTTGGGTGTGCCTGAAATCCAAGTCGAAACCGCAATACGCATCTGCGATGTGCAATCAGGCCGCGAATTCATCCTCACAAGCAATTTTGTGCCGGTCCTTGGGCCTTTCCTCAACGTAAGGTACACTCAATGCGGGTGTGGACGTTGCAACCGGGCCCGGATTGGCGGAGCATTCTTCAATCATTCCGCGAAAACAGGCTGGACAAGCCTCAGGCGGAGCAAGACCAACAGCAAGGGAGATCACTATGAAAGTTGACAGACTTCTACTGACGACATCGGTTCTGGCGTTTGGCTTTGGTGCGATGACCTGGGCTGCGGGAACGCATCCTGTGACAGGTGATGCGCTGGCGGAAGATCAGACATTTCAGTTCCGGGTCACGGCGCAGTTCCCGACAATCGATCCGCAATTGATCGAGGAAGTGCAGGGGGCCCATATAGCCCGACAGCTCTTTGAGGGACTGACAACGCAAGCAGCCGATGGCGCATTGCTGCCTGGAGTGGCAACCGATTGGTCGTCGCCCGACAACATGGTCTGGACCTTTAACCTGAGACCGGATGCGGAATGGTCAAACGGCGATCCGGTCACTGCGCAGGACTTTGTTTATTCGTGGCAGCGGGCGGCTGACCCGGCAACTGCCTCGGAATATGCCTGGTACGTCGAGCTGAGCCAGATCAAGAACGCGGCCTCCGTGATCGCGGGCGAAATCCCACCGGATCAACTTGGTCTTCGTGCCATCGACGATCAGACACTCGAAGTGACGCTTAGCCAGCCGCTGCCGTACTTTCCGCAAATGACGGTACATACCACCTTCATGCCATCCCATAAGGCGTCGGTCGAAGCCCATGGATCGGAGTGGACAAGGCCGGGAAACATGGTTTCGAACGGCGCCTATGTGCTTGAGGAAATGGCGGTGAATGAATTTCTGCGCATGTCGCCCAACCCCAACTACTGGGACAAGGACAATGTCATCATTAGCGATGTCACCGGCTATGTGATCGACGAATCCACTACCGCGTTGACCCGTTTTCAGGCTGGCGAATTCGACATGATGGATGACCTGCCGCCCGGCAGCTATCCGCGTCTGGAGGAAGAGATGCCAGACGTGGCGCATTCGGTGCCGCGGCTTTGTTCGTACTACTATACCGTAAACCAGTCGGAGACGGGCCACGAGGCGTTGCAGGATCCGCGCGTGCGCACGGCCCTCAGCTATGCGATCAACCGCGACGTCATAACCGATCAGGTTCTCAAGGCCGGACAGGCGCCCGCCTATAGCTTTACCCATTGGGCGACGGCGGGCTTTGAGATGCCTAAGATCGAATACGCCACATGGAGCCAGGAAGAGCGCATGGCCAAGGCGATGGAGCTGATGGCCGAAGCGGGCTATGGCCCTGAAAACCCGATCGAAATCGACTTCATCTACAACACCTCAGAGGCCCACAAGCAGGTGGCGACGGTCATCAGCCAGATGTGGCGCCCGCTTGGTGTGACGCTCAACATGAACAACTACGAATGGCAGTCCTATCTCGACATTCGGGGCAACCAGAAGTTTCATATTGCCCGGTCAGGCTGGTGTGGCGATTATAACGAGGCCTCTACCTTCCTAGATCTGCTGACGTCGAACAACGACAACAACGACGGCAAGTACATCAGCGAAACCGTCGACAAGCTGATGGCCCAGAGCGTCACCATGACCGATCCGCAGCCGAACTATACCAAGGTCGAGCAGGTGCTGGCCGAGGATATGGCGATCCTGCCGATCTACCACTACACCCAGAACTTTGTGCTGGATCCGAGCATCAAGAACTGGCCGATGCAAAACGTTGAGAACAACTGGTATCTCAAGGATATCTATCGCGTCGCCCAGTAACTGATTTGCAGTGCCGGGGCGGCCCATTCGCCCCGGCCCATTGATCTGATGCTCGCTTACATATTCAAACGTCTTCTCGTTGCGATCCCGGTTCTGCTGATCCTGATCGTCGCAACCTTCATCCTGATGTATTCCGCGCCGGGCAGCCCGTTTGCGACCGAACGGGGCGTGCCGCCCGAGGTACTGGCCAATCTCGAAAGGCAATATGGTCTCGATCAGCCGTTTCATGTGCAGATCGGCCGCTATGTCTGGAACATCCTGACACAGTTCGATTTCGGCCCATCCTTTATCTACCGCGATCAGGACGTAAACGATCTGATCGCGCAGGGCTTTCCCGTCACGCTAACCTACGGGTTCTGGAGCTTTCTTGTCGCCGTTCTTGTCGGTGGCACGTTGGGGATCTTCGCGGCAGTGCGGCAGAACACCTGGCTTGATTATCTTGCCGTTGGCGTCTCGATTGGCGCGCAGGTCCTGCCCAATTTCGTCCTTGCCCCGATCCTGGTGCTGGTCTTCACGCTGTCGCTGGGTTGGCTGCCGGGCGGCGGGTGGCAGGGCGGGCAGTGGCAGTACATCATCATGCCGGTCATTGCGCTCTCGACCAGTTTCATGGCTTCCATCGCTCGGATCTCTCGGGCCTCGATGCTTGAGGTGCTCAATTCCAACTTCATTCGCACCGCCCGGGCCAAAGGGCTGCCGATGCGCCGTGTCGTTCTGAGGCACGCGTTGAAACCCGCACTTTTGCCAGTCATCTCGTATCTCGGGCCGGCTTTCGTAGGGATGATCACCGGTTCGGTCGTGATCGATGTCTATTTCTCGACCGGAGGGATCGGGAAGTTCTTTGTCGAAAGTGCGCTGAACCGGGATTACGGCGTGATGATGGGGATCACCGTTCTGCTGGGTGCGCTGACGATCTTTTTCAACCTGGTGGTCGATCTGCTCTATGCCTGGATCGACCCCAAGATCAGGTACTAGCCCATGTTCGCAACCAAAACCGCTGCCGATGCGCTGGCCGATGCGGCCCCGGTTCAGGGTCGGTCGCTCTGGGCGGATGCGCGGATCCGGTTTTTCCGCAATCAGGCTGCGGTCACCGGACTCGTCATCTTGATCCTGGTAGGGGCGTTTGCGGCCCTTGGCCCGCTGATTGCGCCCTGGAACAACGAAGACATCGATTGGTCTGTCTTGGGCAACGTCGACACGGGCGGGCGGCCGTCTCTGGCCACCGGGCATTGGTTCGGGACCGATGCGCTTGGCCGCGATCTCTTTGCGCGGACGGTTCAGGGAACGCAGGTCTCGCTCATGGTGGGGATCGTGGGCGCGCTGATCGCGGTGGTCGTCGGCACGCTTTATGGTGCGACCGCTGGCTATTTCGGCGGGCGGACGGACGACATCATGATGCGGATCGTCGACGTGCTGATGTCGATCCCCTATATGTTCGTCCTGATCCTGCTCCTCGTCGTATTCGGGCGTTCGATGCTCATGCTTTTCATAGGGATAGGATTGATCAGCTGGCTCGACATGGCGCGGATCGCACGCGGCCAGACGCTGACATTACGGCGCAAGGAGTTTGTCGAGGCGGCGGTGGCCACCGGCGTCCGGCCCTTCACGATCATTCTGCGCCATATCGTGCCGAACCTTCTGGGTGTGGTGATCGTTTATGCGACCCTGCTGGTGCCCTCGATGATCATCTATGAAAGCTTTATCAGTTTTCTCGGTCTCGGCGTGCAGGAGCCGCTGACAAGCTGGGGTGCGCTGATCAACGATGGGGCGGCCGAGATGAACAACGGGACGCTCTGGATGCTGGGCTTTCCACTCTTCTTCTTTGTCATAACGCTCTTTGCTTTCTTCTTTGTCGGCGATGGTCTGCGTGATGCGCTTGATCCCAAGGACCGATAGCCATGGGACTGCTGGATGTGACGGATCTGAAGGTGCGGTTCAACACTCCCGACGGGGTGGTGAACGCGGTCAACGGCGTGTCGTTTGCTTTGGCGCAGGGCGAACAGCTGGCGATCGTGGGGGAAAGCGGGTCGGGCAAGACGCAGCTGGCCTTTGCGATGCTGGGGCTTCTGGCACGGAACGGCCGGGCAGAAGGCAGCGTCAAGGTGGGCGGGCAGGAGGTCCTGAACCTGCCGGAGGCCGAACTCAACCATATCCGTGCCGAGCAGGTTGCGATGATCTTTCAGGACCCAATGACATCGCTGAATCCGTATTTGCGCGTGGGCGACCAGATGGCCGAGGTGCTGACGCTGCATAAAGGGCAGGGCAAACGCGAGGCGCTGGATGAAAGCGCGCGGATGCTGGATGCGGTTCGCATTCCCGATGCGCGGTCCCGGCTTTCCATGTATCCGCACGAATTCTCGGGCGGCATGCGACAACGGATCATGATCGCCATGGCCCTTCTCTGCAGACCCAAAATCCTTATAGCGGATGAACCGACGACAGCCCTCGACGTGACGGTGCAGGCGCAGATCATGGAGCTGATGGCGACGATCCGTAAGGATTTTGGCACCGCCATAATTCTGATCACACACGATCTGGGCATCGTTGCGGGATCCTGTGACCGAACGCTGGTCATGTATGGCGGCCGCGTGATGGAGACGGGGCCGACCGGCGCACTTTTCGCGCGGCCCGCCCATCCCTATACCCTCGGCTTGCTCAGCGCGGTGCCCCGGTTGGATATCCCGCAGGACGATCTGCAGACCATCCCGGGCGACCCTCCGGACCTGACGGCGCTACCGCCTGGCTGCCCCTTCACCGCCCGCTGCCCCCTTGCGACCGACACCTGCGCGACGACGATGCCACTCCTTGAACCGCTCGAGGGCGGGCGTCTGCGCGCCTGTCATGCCCGGTTGGAGGCTGTCGCATAATGGGCCCCCTTCTGGAAATCAGGGATCTCAGCGTGACTTTCCCAGTCGCCCGCCGCGGCGCTTGGCCGTGGGCGCAGCCCGATCAGTTGCAAGCTGTATCTAAGGCCAGCCTGACGCTTGGCAAAGGGGATATTCTGGGCCTTGTGGGCGAAAGCGGTTCGGGCAAATCGACGCTTGCCCGTGCTATTGTCGGGACTGTGCGCGCCAGCGAAGGCGAGGTGCTGTGGAAGGGCCGCGACCTGCGGGCCATCACCCCGGCCGAGGCACGTGCGCAAGGCCGTCACGTGCAGATGGTGTTTCAGGACCCGCTCGCGGCCTTGAATCCCCGCATGACCGTCGGTCAGGTCGTGGCAGAGCCGCTGATCACCCATTTCCCCGACCTGTCGAAATCCGAGATTCGCCATCGTGTGGGGGCGATGATGGAGCGGGTCGGGTTGCTTCCCAGTCTCGTGAACCGGTATCCGCACGAGTTTTCTGGCGGTCAATGCCAGCGCATCGGCATCGCTCGGGCGCTTGTCACCGAGCCTGAGCTGGTGGTGTGCGACGAACCCGTCAGCGCTCTCGATGTGTCCGTTCAGGCGCAGGTGGTGAACCTTTTGCGAGATCTGCAAAGCGACATGGGCCTTTCGCTTCTCTTCATTGCGCATGATCTCGCCGTGGTTCGCCACATCTCGACCCGGATTGCTGTAATGTATTTAGGTCGGATTGTCGAAATGGCCCCGGCGGCCGAGCTGATCGGCAATCCGCGTCATCCGTACACAAAGGCCCTTATTGCCTCCGTGCCGATCCCGTCGCCGGAGGCTGAACACGCGCGTCAAAGACCGGTGCTGAAGGGAGAATTGCCTTCGCCGCTATCGCCGCCATCGGGATGTGTTTTTCGTACCCGCTGCCCGATCGCTCGTCCGGCCTGCGCCGCCGCCCGTCCGTCTTTGGCCGAGATAGCTGACGACCACGTGGTGGCATGCCCGTTTCATAGCGAAACCGGCCCGGTCGAACCGGCCTTGTCGTAGCTCTGCCGCACTGCGGCGCGGGTTAATGGGCTGCCAAAGGGATCTGAACCAACGCGACGGCCGTCCATCTTCAGGCGGATGCTTTGCCCGGCTTTCGCACCGAGGCGCCCAAAAAATGTGATGCGGCGATTTCGCCAGCCCCGTGTAAGACTGGGTGAAAAGGAATTCTGCCGGTTCGGGGGGACGCTTGAGCGGAATGCTGATTATCACCGCCGTAACGGCGATGTTCTGTCTTGTGGCGCATCGTCTGTCGCGGACTATCCTGACGGCACCCATGGTCTTTCTGGCGCTGGGTGCGGGTCTGTCGGTCAGCGAGCTTGTCGCTGCGGACGAGGCGGAGCTCTTGCTACATCCCGTGGCCGAGATTGCGCTGATCGTCCTGCTATTTCTTGATGCCGCGCAAACCGATCTCAGGGCGCTGCGCAACCGCCATATCTGGCCACTGCGGATGCTGCTTATCGGTCTGCCGCTGGCGTTTGGACTTGGTACTCTGGCGGTCGCCTTGGCGCTCCCGGAATGGCCGCTGGTTGCGGCTGCTCTGATTGCCGCCATTCTTTCACCCACGGATGCAGCCCTTGGTCAGGCGGTTGTCTCGAACACCGATGTGCCCATACGCCCCCGTCGCGCGTTGATCGTGGAAAGCGGCCTGAATGACGGGCTGACCTTGCCTGCGATCCTGATGCTTGCAGCCCTTGTGGCGATGGACATGACGCAAAGCTCGACCGACTGGTTGGTATTCGGTCTCAAGCAGGTGGTGCTGGGCCCGGTCGTGGGCATCGCTGTCGGTGTCATCGGCGGGTGGCTCTTGATCAAGGCCAAGGACCACGCCACCACCTCCGAAGCCTATGAAGGCATCGGAGCAATCGCGATGGCCGCCACCGCCTACCTGATGGCGACGGTCGTCGACGGGAACGGCTTTATCGCCACCTTCTTTGCGGGTCTCTGTTTCGGCAACATGGTCGAGGGGCGCTGCCCGTTCATCTATGAATTCACCGAAGGTGAGGGGCAGTTCCTCGCTTGGGCCTCTTTCCTGCTGATCGGTGCCGTGCATCTCCCCGCCGCCGTGGCGCATCTGGACGGGCCGATGCTGGCGATCATCCTGATCAGCCTTTTTGTAGTCCGCCCCGTTGCGATCTGGATTTCGCTGATCGGTACGGATGCCTCGCCCCTAACGCGCCTCTTTTTCGGGTGGTTTGGCCCGCGCGGTCTGGCCACCGCGCTCTTCGCGCTGCTGGTGGTCGAGATCCTGCCGCATAGCATTGGTGAGTTTGTCCTGCATCTGGCCATCAATGCGGTCTGGATCAGCGCGCTCTTGCACGGCCTGACGGCTGCGCCCGGTGCGCATTGGTACGGTCGCCTGATCGCTGCACGTGGAGATTGCCCCGAGACGGCTGAGCGCAGAGCGGCGCATAGCCAAGATGCCCCGCATACCGGATGACAAAAGCATTACTAAAAAGGAACGAGGATTGAGAATGAACAAGACAGCCATTGCCAGATTGCGCGACCTGCAGGATCGCCAGCCCGAATATGCGCTTGTGGGCGAGGTCGATCTTGTCGTGGTGCGGTTCGACGATGTGGTTTCCGTCTTTTACGGGCGGTGCCTGCATCGCGGGGCGCTGATGGCCGATGGCTTTGTGCGGGGCAACAACCTGATCTGCGGTCTGCACGATTGGGATTACCGGCTCGATACCGGCGTGTCGGAATACGCCAACGATGAGGCGCTGCCAAAGTTCGGGTCTTGGGTCGAAAATGGTGAAGTCTGGGTCGACACCGATGAGATCAACGCCTGGGCCAAGGATCATCCGCAGCCCTTCAACCGCAATGCCTATCTGGGCCTCTATGCCGATACGAGCCACGGCACGGTGGAGGAGCCCTATACCGGGCTGATCCAGAAATACGCCCGCGAGGGGCTGTCAAAAACCGGACATCATGGCGTAGTGGAGTCAATGGGTGTGCCGCGCCCTGAGCTGCCGGACTGGGACGACATTCAGGTCCTGACCGCCCAGCTGTATCGCGCACCGCTCTTGGACGACCATCCGGTGGGAACAGAGGTTGTGATTGGCCCGAACGCGCAGAAACCCCTGCGCCTCGATATCCCCCTTTTTGTGTCCGACATGAGCTTTGGGGCGCTGTCGGAGCCGGCTAAACTGGCGCTGGCGCAAGGGGCAGAGATGGCAGGGACAGCGATCTGTTCGGGTGAGGGCGGTATGCTGCCCGAGGAACAGGCGGCCAACAGCCGCTATTTCTACGAACTGGCCTCGGCCCGATTCGGCTTTTCTTGGGACAAGCTGGACCGGGTGCAGGCGTTTCACTTCAAAGGCGGACAAGGGGCCAAGACCGGAACGGGCGGGCATCTGCCCGGCAACAAGGTCAAAGGCAAAATCGCCGAGGTCCGGGGGCTGGACGAAGGACAGGACGCAATTTCGCCATCGCGGTTTCCCGATTGGTCTGATCCGGCTCAGATCAAGGATTTTGCCGACGAAGTGCGGGACCTGACCGGGGGCATTCCCGTCGGGTACAAGCTGAGCGCGCAGCATATCGAGAAGGATATTGATGCGGCCCTTGCAGTTGGGGTCGATTACATCATTCTCGACGGACGGGGCGGCGGGACGGGGGCGGCGCCCATCATCTTCCGCGACAACATCTCGGTCCCGACCATACCCGCATTGGCGCGGGCGCGCGCGCATCTGGACCGCTGCGAACGGAATGACGTGTCGTTGGTGATCACCGGTGGGCTGCGAAAACCGGCCGATTTCATCAAGGCGATGGCGCTTGGCGCTGATGCGGTGGCGCTCTCGAACGCGGCTATGCAGGCTATCGGATGTCTGGGAATGCGCGCCTGCCACACCAACAACTGTCCCGTCGGCATCGCGACCCAGAAGCCCAACCTGATCAACCGGCTGGTGGTTGAGAAATCCGCGCGGCAGCTGGCCAATTTCTTTTCGGCATCGGTCGAACTTATGCAGGTCATGGCCCGCGCCTGCGGCCACGATCACCTTTCGAAATTCAATTCCGAAGACCTCACCACGTGGAAACGGGAAATGTCCGATCTAACAGGCATTCCGTTCGGCGGCATCTCATAGGAGGAACCCATAATGCTCGACAAGAATTTGGACTGGATCGCCGTTGGCCATGTCGATGATCTGCCCGAAGGACGGGTCAAGACTGTCACCGCCCGCACCACCTCGATCTGTCTGGTGCATTTCGACGGTCAGTGGGCGGCGATGGATAACCGCTGCCCACATCAGAACGGGCCGCTAGGCGAAGGGTCGATCGAGAAGGGGATCGAAGAAAAATGCTGGGTGCGCTGCCCCTGGCATGGCTGGGATTTCGACCCGCTGACGGGCAAGCCGCCGGGTGGGCATGAGGATACCGGGCAGCAGATGTTTCCGGTCGATATCCGGGATGGCAGGATCTTTGTCGGGCTGGAGACGGAGCCGCCGCGTGCCCGCACGATTTCCGACGTCATGGTCGAGACGATGGTGAACTGGGGCGTCCGGTCGGTCTTTGGCATGGTCGGGCATTCGAATCTTGGTCTCGCCGATGCAATCCGCTTGGCCGTTGGTGACGGCAAGATGCGATATTATGGCATCCGGCACGAAGGGGCGGCGGCCTTTGCAGCCTCGGCCTATGGCAAGCTGACTGCCATGCCTGCGGCCTGCCTGACGATTGCAGGGCCGGGGGCCACCAACTTGCTGACGGGCATGTGGGATGCCAAGGTCGACCGTGCGCCGGTGCTGGCCTTGACCGGTCAGGTGCAGACACAGGTCTTTGGCCCCGGCGCGTTTCAGGACATTGACCTGCATTCGGCGTTTCAGGCGGTCGCCCGTTTTTCGCAGCCGGTGCTGAACACATCCAACCATGCCGAGCTGGCCTCTCTCGCCTGCAAGAGCGCCATCGTCGAACAGGACGTGGCGCACCTGATCTTTCCCGACGATGCGCAAACGTTGCCATCCGACCAGCGCCCCGCCGGGCCCGGCGGACGCGTGGGCCGGACCGGTGTCGCGCCTGCACAAGCCGATCTCGACACGGCGGCCGAAATAATCGGCAAGGCCAAGCGCCCGATGATCGTTGTGGGTCATGGGGCTTTTGAGGTGCGAGACGAAGTGATAGCCTTCGCTGCACGGATCGGCGCGCCCGTCGTGACCACCTTCAAGGCCAAGGGCCTCGTCCCCGACGATCACCCCAATGCGGCCGGTGTGCTGGGCCGGTCGGGGACCCCGATTGCAAGCTGGTTCATGAACGAAACCGACCTGATCATCGCACTTGGCGCCAGTTTCTCGAACCATACCGGCATCGAGCCGTCAAAGCCGATCATTCAGGTTGACTATGACAGGATGCAGTTGGGCAAATTCCATCCCGTTGCTTTGCCAATCTGGGGTGAGATCGGCGCGTTTTGTGCGGCCATGGCGGGCACGTCCAAGTCCGCCGGTGCGGTCGATCAGATGCCGGAACTGGCCGACCGATGGCGGATCTGGCGCGAGGAAAAAGAAAGCCGGCTGGCCGAGGATCGGGGGCAGGGCGTGCATTCGGCGGCGCTGTTCAAAGTCTTGTCCCGCCTCGCGCCTGACGATGCGATCTTTGCAGTCGATGTTGGCAACAACACCTATTCTTTCGGCCGGTATCTTGAGACCAAGGGCAGTCAGCGTGTTCTGATGTCGGGCTATCTGGGCTCTATCGGTTTCGGCTTTCCCGCCGCCATGGGGGCGTGGGCCGCAACGCAGGATTTTGAGGCCCTGAGGGGCCGCAAGGTCATCGCGATTTCGGGCGACGGTGGCTTTGGCCAATACCCGATGGAGTTCACGACCGCCGTCAAATACGGCATGAACATCACCCATATTCTGCTCCACAACGATGAGCTGGGGAAAATCTCCAAAGAGCAACGGGCAGGCGAGTGGCCGGTCTGGGAAACCGGCCTGATCAATCCGCCATTCTCGGCCTTTGCGCGGCTCTGTGGCGCGCATGGGGTCAAGGTTTCGCAAGCCAACGAGCTGGAGGCAGCCATCGCCGAGGCGCTGGCCATCGATGGCCCAGCTTTGGTAGAGGTGATGACAGATGCCGAACTGGTCTGAGCAGATTGTGGTTCAGTTCGGAGAGCGACCTTCGAGAAAGTAGGTCTTTTGCAGCGGAACGTAGGCAGCGCCTAAGGCCCCTGCGCTGCGGCCCAATCGGCCTTCGATGACCCGGAATGGGCGCAGTCCCTGTTGGTCGATACTCGGTAGTGCTGTCGCGATCTGTTGGGCCAGCCGGCTGCGCACACTGGGGGGAAAGCCACCGTCGACAACAATGGTCGACACATCAAGAACTGCGATGACCGAAACGGCCGCCTGAGCAATCGCATGGGCGGTCTGATCGATCCAGGAGTCGACCAGATCGGGATACCCGTTCCAGACAGACGGGTCCGACCGGAAATTGACCGGATGACCAGACTTTGCCGACAGCATCCGCTCAAGCGTGTATAGCGACGCGTGGTGTATCAGCTGATGGTTCGGGTCGCCGGTCGGGCCGACGGGGATCGACCCAAGCGCGCCTGCATTCTGATTGGCTCCATAAAAAACCTGTCCGCGCAGGACGATCCCGCCACCGATGAATGAGCCGACGAAGAAATAGGCGAAATCCGAAAGATCGCTGCCCGCGCCAAACGCCAATTCAGCATTGCAGGCGAGGTTCGCATCGTTGAACACCGAAACCGATAGCCCCGTGATCTCTGACAAACCGGTTTGCAGGTCGTAGCCGCGCCACCTCTCGGCCTCGTCCTTGGGCGCGCCAAGCCCGTCAAGCCAGTTCCACAACTCGAACGGGGCCGCGACGCAAAGGCCTGCTACGCGGTCCTTGAGACTGGCGTTCAATGTTGCGGTCACCTGCGAGATCTGGCCCGCCACGAATTCCTCGATCAACTGGGGGGTGGGGTAGGGGTACTCGACGGTTCGGCGTTCCCGAACGCCGCCGGTCAGGTCCATCATCACCAGATCCGCACCCCGTCGCCCGATGAGCAGACCAAAGGCAAAGGCGCCATCTGGGCTGAGGCTGAATGGGGTCTGCGGTTTGCCCACCTTGCCTTTGACCGGATTTTCCTTTTGCAGCAGGCCATCGGCCGCAAGCGACCGGGTGATGACCGATGCCGTCTGGGCCGACAGATCCAGCGTCTTGGCGATCTCGGCGCTGGCCAGCAGGCCCGAATTGCGCAGGGCTGTCAGGATGGCCCGTTCGTTGCGGCTGCGCAGTTGCGCGCCGTTCAATCCATGACCACCCTCCAATTGCAGCGGCTTATCACCGAGCATCATACTTCAGTCTCCCTGGATCAGAATCTGCCATTTCGACATTAATAAATCAACGTGATTTATTTATTGACAGGAATTGCCCGACTCGGGTTAACCTCAGGTCATCCGTGCTTCGGATATTGAATCGCCCCTGTGAAAGTTGGGGCTAGGGAGGACATCATGAAGAAATTGATTGCGAGCTCCGCGCTCGCCCTGATCGGGTTGACGGGTGGAGCTTTTGCAGGCGGGCACGGCGTGGCCGCATGCCTGATTACCAAGACAGATACCAACCCGTTCTTCGTCAAGATGCGCGAAGGCGCCTTGGCCAAAGCAGACGAACTGGGTGTCGAACTCAGCACCTATGCGGGCAAGGTTGACGGCGACCATGAAACACAAGTGGCAGCGATCGAGACCTGCATCGCCGATGGCGCCAAGGGCATCTTGCTGACGGCATCCGATACGTCGTCGATCGTTCCGGCGGTCCAGCAGGCCCGGGATGCGGGCATCCTCGTCATCGCCCTCGACACACCGCTGAATCCGATTGACGCGGCCGACATGACCTTTGCCACCGACAATTTCCTTGCTGGCGAGTTGATCGGCAAATGGGCGGCGGCCACGCTGGGGGACGATGCGGCCAATGCCAAGATCGGCATGCTCGATCTGGCCGTGAGCCAGCCGACCGTGGGCGTGTTGCGCGACCAGGGCTTTTTGCAAGGCTTTGGCATTGATCTTGGCGATCCAAACAAATGGGGTGACGAAACCGATCCGCGTATCGTCGGCAATGACGTAACAGCTGGAAACGAAGAGGGCGGCCGCAAGGCGATGGAAAACCTTCTGGCGAAGGATCCGGGCATCAACGTTGTCTATACAATCAACGAACCGGCAGCGGCGGGAGCGTATGAAGCACTCAAGGCCTTTGGCCGCGAAAACGATGTGCTGATCGTCAGCGTCGATGGCGGCTGCCCCGGTGTTGCCAACGTCAAGGACGGTATTATCGGCGCCACATCGCAGCAATATCCCCTGCTGATGGCGTCCAAAGGGATCGAGGCGATTGCTGCATGGGCCAAGGACGGCACCAAACCTGAGGCGACAGCCGGTAAGGACTTTTTTGACACTGGCGTGGCACTGGTGACCGACAAGCCCGCTGCCGGTGTCGACAGCATCGACACGACCGAAGGCACCAACCTCTGCTGGGGTTGATCTGACCACACGTTCGGACGCAATCTGGAACGGAGGGCGGGCTCCGGCCCGCCCTTTTTGCATCCGGCGACCGGGTGACAGGAGGAGGCGAAAATGACGTCAGGAGAGAATTTCGAAGCGGCTGCAAGCAACGCCGCAACCGAAGTGGCCCAGTTCGACGAACATGATCGTGGCCTTATCGGGCGGTTTCATCATGCCCTTCATACGACGCCGGCATTGGTGCCTCTGATCGTCCTCGTGGCTGCTATCGCGATCTTCGGGTTCTACCTGGGTTCAAAATTCTTCTCGCCCTTTGCCCTCACGCTGATCCTGCAACAGGTGCAGATCGTCGGCATCGTGGCCGCAGCCCAATCCCTCGTTATTCTGACGGCGGGTATTGACCTGAGCGTCGGCGCCATTGCCGTCATCAGCTCGGTTATCATGGGGCAGTTCACCTTTCGCTACGGTATACCGGTCGAGCTGGCGGTCTTGTGCGGGCTGGCCTTTGGCACCGGTATCGGGGCGCTGAACGGCTGGCTGGTGGCAGTGATGAAGCTGCCGCCTTTCATCGTCACCTTGGGCATGTGGCAGATCGTTCTGGCCGCCAACTTCCTTTACTCGGCCAACGAAACCATCCGAAGTCAAGATATCGCGGCCAATGCGCCGCTGCTGCAATTCCTCGGCACGAAGTTCAGGATCGGCGGCGCTGTCTTTACGTATGGTGTTGTCTTCATGGTGCTTTTGGTGATCGTGCTGGCCTACGCGCTCAGATCGACGGCGTGGGGGCGGCACGTCTATGCCGTGGGCGATGACCCTGAGGCGGCGGAACTTTCGGGGGTTAATGTGCGCGGCACGCTGATCTCGGTCTATGCGTTGGCCGGGCTGATCTGCGCCTTCGCGGGTTGGGCTCTGATCGGGCGGATCGGGTCGGTTTCGCCGACGTCGGGTCAGCTACTCAATATCGAATCCATCACTGCCGTGGTGATTGGGGGCATTTCGCTCTTTGGTGGGCGCGGTTCGATCCTCGGCACGTTTTTCGGAGCGCTGATTGTCGGGGTCTTCACGCTGGGCCTGCGACTGGCGGGGGCGGATGCGCAATGGACGTTCCTGCTGATTGGTGTGCTGATCATCGCGGCCGTTGCGGTGGATCAATGGATCAGAAAGGTGGCCGCCTGATGGGACCCATTCTTCAAGCCCGCAATCTCGTGAAGCGCTATGGCCGTGTTACGGCGCTAGACCATTGCGACTTCGAACTGATGCCGGGCGAGATCCTTGCGGTCATCGGCGACAACGGTGCGGGTAAGTCGACCCTCATCAAGGCCGTGTCGGGAGCCGTTATGCCCGATGAGGGCGAGGTGTTTCTCGAAGGGCAGCAGGTGCAATTCTCGTCGCCCATTCAGGCGCGCGAGGCCGGCATCGAGACGGTGTATCAGACGTTGGCCATGTCACCTGCGCTCAGCATTGCGGACAACATGTTCATGGGGCGCGAATTGCGCAAACCGGGATGGCGGGGCAAGTTCATGCGCCAGCTCGACCGCAAGAAGATGGAAGAGATCGCGCGCGAAAAGCTGAGTGAGCTGGGACTGATGACGATCCAGAACATCAATCAGGCGGTCGAAACCCTTTCCGGCGGACAGCGCCAGGGGGTTGCAGTCGCGCGGGCCGCGGCCTTCGGCTCCAAGGTCATTATCCTCGATGAACCGACAGCAGCACTTGGGGTGAAGGAAAGCCGCCGGGTGCTTGAACTGATCCTGGACGTCAAAAGCAGGGGCATCCCGATCATCCTGATCAGTCACAATATGCCCCACGTTTTCGAAGTTGCCGACCGGATTCATGTGCACAGACTGGGCAAGCGTTTATGCGTCATCGATCCTGCTGAACATTCCATGTCGGATGCGGTGGCGTTCATGACGGGCGCAAAAGAGCCCGAAGGTGTGGCAGCCTGACGAAGCGCCCGGTTCCCTAAACCTTTCCAAGCCTGCACCGTATGGGGGCATCCGGACCTTGCCGATGCGCGGTCCCCTGCATGACCATTCGTCAACAGGCGGAAATGCTTTCATCCCACACAGAACTGTCACAGTGTGCTGTCAAACCGCCCAAACAGATTCCAGAACGAGGACATATTATGGCCCGCCCAATTATTGGCTCGCGCGACAGTGAAATTTTGACCGGCACGCTTGGTTCCGACCTCATCCTTGGCCTTGGCGGCGACGATGTAGTGATCGGAAACGGCGGGAATGACCGCGTCATCACCCGGTCAGGCAACGACACGATTGAATTGGGTGACGGGAATGCGCGGGTTTACTCGGGTAGCGGCGATGACCTGATCCAGGTCGGCGACGGCAACAACCGCATCAATGGCGGCCGGGGTGACGATACGGTCGCCTATACCGGTTCGATCGACGACTACGAAATCAGCAGCACATCGCGGTTCTTCCTGAACAAGGTCACTGTCGCGAAGATTGGCGAAGAAGCGACCAACACCGACGTCCTGCGTCGGGTCGAGGCGCTGTATTTCGAGGGCGATGATTTCACATTCTTCCTCGACGGGCGCAACAACGTCGTGCTGGCCCGCGATGACGAGGCGGAGACGAGTGAAAACGGCGTTCTGAACATTGCTGCCGCCGACCTGCTTGCCAATGATCGTGAACTCGACGGTGATGCCTTTGAAATCACAGGCGTTTCCGGCACCAGCGCCGCAGGCGCGGTTATCGCCTTCGAGGACGGCGTTGTCACCTATGACCCTGGCATGCTGTTCGAAGCGCTGGCTGAGGGTGACATGACCACGGACACCTTTACATACCAAGTCGACGACGGCAGCGGTAACCCGCAGACCGCCACGGTGACTGTCACCATCACCGGTGAAAACGACGCGCCCAGCCTGAGTGTGAACGGCGCCGTTTCGATTGATGAAAACACAACCGATGTGCCCGCCGGGATTACGGCCGCCGATATCGATGGGGGCACGATCGGCTTTGCGATCGAAGGCGACGATGCTGCGCGTTTTACTATTGGCGCGACAGGCGCGTTATCTTTCGTTGCGGCCCCGGATTTCGAGAACCCCGCGGATGCTGATGGCGACAACGTCTATGACATCACCATTGTTGCGAGCGACGGGCAGGGCGGCGAAACCCGGGAAGACATTGCCATCACGGTTGAAGACGTGATCGAGACTGCGCCGCTGGACGTCAAGATCAACGAACTGGCTGTATCGACATCCGGCACCGATTGGGAATTCGCGGAACTGATCGGCGCGCCCGGTACGTCGCTGGACGGTGTGGCGCTGCTTCAGCTGGATGGCGACGGCGAAATACGCTCGATCCTCGATTTCAGCGGCCTGACCGTCGGCGACAACGGTTTCCTCCTGGCGGCCAGCGAGCAGGCGCAAGAGACCTTTGGGCTGACCCCGGACCTCAGCTTCGCCAACAACACGTTTACCAACACGTCCTCGACCTTCCTACTGGTTCAAGACTTTGCCGGTGCCTCCCGCTTTGACGATCTGGACACCGACGATGACGGCACTATCGACCAGATGCCTTTCGGCGCGGTCATCGACAGCGTTGCCGTGATCGACGATGACAACCCGCTGGTTTACTCCGACAACGTGGTTGGGCCAGACGGATCATTCCTTGCCCCGGGGGCGGAGCGTGATCCCGAGGGTACCGGCCCGTTCAGTCCGACAGACTTTGGCGACCCGTCGACCTATTCGCCAACCGCCGCCGAGTTCACCCCGACGCCTGTCATCAACGAAATCGCGGTTTCGACCACGGGTACGGATTTTGAGTTCGTGGAGCTTTTTGGCGAGGCGGGTCTGTCGCTCGATGGGTATGCCCTGCTGCAAATCGATGGGGATGGCGAGATCCGCTCGATCCTCGATTTCAACGGGTTGGCGCTTGGCGATAACGGCTTTTCGCTCGCGACGAGTGCGCAGGCCGAAGAGACGTTTGGGATCACCGGCGATCTGAGCTTTGCCAACAACACGTTCACCAACACGTCGTCGACTTTCCTGCTGGTCAGCGACTTTACCGGTGCGGCCCGCTTTGACGACCTCGACACCGACGATGACGGCACCCTTGATGTCACGCCGTTCGGTCAGATCGTTGACAGCGTTTCGATCATCGACGATGACAACCCGATCACTTATTCCGAAAACATCATCGGCCCGGATGGTAGCTTTCTCGCGCCGGGTGCGGTTCGGAACCCCGAAGGATCGGGGCCGTTTGAGATTACCAGCTTTAGCGACGCGTCCAGCTATACGCCAACGACGGCTGAAACCAACACGCTGGTCCTGAACGAAATTGCGGTGTCGACCGGCGGCACGGACTGGGAATTCGCAGAGCTTTTCGGCACGGCAGGCCAATCGCTGGACGGCGTGGCACTGCTCCAGATTGATGGCGACGGCGAGATCCGCTCAATCACTGACTTCACGGGGCTCAGCATTGGCGATAACGGCTTTGCGCTTGCGGCCAGCGATCAGGCGCAGGCGACATTTGGCGTGACACCCGACCTCGCGATCTCGAACAACACCTTCACCAACACGTCATCAACGTTCTTGCTGGTGGATGGCTTCACCGGGGCCAGCCAGTTTGACGATCTGGACGCTGACGATGACGGCGTGATTGACTTCATGCCGTTTGGTTCGGTTATCGACAGCGTTGCGATCATCGAAAACGACAACCCGATCGTCTATTCGGATGTCGTGATCGGGCCGGATGGTACCTTCCTCGCCCCCGGCGCGGCGCGGAACCCCGATGGGACGGGCGAGTTTCAGATCACGTCATTTGGTGACCCCAGCGGTTATTCCCCGACGGCGGGCGGCGGCACAACGGGTGGCGGTGATCCCGATCCGGTCCTGATCTCGGAAATCCAGGGCGAGGGTGACGAATCCGCGCTGGTCGGCCAGCAGGTCCGTGTCGAGGGCGTCGTGACTTTTGTCGTATCCAACGGCTTCTATTTGCAGGAAGAGGCCAGCGACAGCGACGGCAACGCCGGTACGTCCGAAGGCATTTTTGTCTTCACCAATTCAGCGCCGACCGTTGTGCAAGGCGATGTGGTTCAGGTCGATGGCACCGTCGATGAGTTCTTTGGCGCGACCCAGATCGATACCGTGACATCCATCACCCAGACCGGAACCGACGGCTTTGGCCTGATCGATGTCGCAGAAATCGCGCTGTCGCCGGACATCGAGCAGGATTTCGAAGCCGTCGAGGGGATGTATTTCAGCCTCACAAGCGGGACAGGCGAAGCGATAACCGTGATCGAGAATTTCAACCTCGACCGATTTGGCGAGATCTCGGTCAGCGCAGGCAACCAGGTGCAGCCGACGCAGCTCTTCGATGCTCAGACCGAGGCTGACGCAGTGGCCGCGCTGGCGCAGCAGAACCTCAACAACAGGCTGGCCATCGATGATGGGGTGTCGTCGCAAAATCCCGAAGGTTTCGAATACGTTCCGGCCAATCAGGGCGACAACGGCAATGGCTTTCTCGACAGTGGCGACACGTTCAGCATCGAGGGTCCGACGCTGCGCCTTGGAGCCGAGATCGTGGGCGAGACAACCGGCGTGATGTCGTTCAGTTTCGGCGAATACAAGATGCTGGTCGACGGCGTTTTGAATGTGGACGAGACGACGAATTCAGGCGCCCGCGAGGATACGCCGCCAGAGGTAGGCGGTGACATCCAAATTGCGTCGTTCAATGTTCTGAACTACTTCACCACATTCACCGGTCAGGGCGGTTCGGGACCGAACGGCCTGAACCCACGCGGGGCGGACAATCAGACCGAATTTGATCTTCAAACCTCCAAGCTGGTTCAGGCCGCTCTCGTAAGTGGGGCGGACGTCTTTGGCCTGCAAGAGATCGAGAATGGCGGGTTCGAGGATGGATCGGCCATCGACGCCTTCGTCGATGCGCTGAACGCAGCGGCGACCGACGGGCAGGTCTTTGCCTTTGCTAACCCGACCGTGGGTGAGGCTGATGGCTTTATCGGGACGGATGCGATCACAACCGGCATCATCTATGACACGACGAAGGTGACGCTGACGCATACCGAATTCCTTGTCTTCGAAGAGGTATCGGCCGAGGCGACGTTCCAGACGGCATCGGCGCTCAACGCCTTTGTCCCTGATCCGGGCGATCAGGTGGGTGACTTCCAGAGGAACCGGCCGGCCGTGGCCGCGACTTTCGAGGACAATGAATCAGGTGTCGAATTCACAATTGTGTCGAACCACTTCAAGTCGAAGGGTGACAGCAATCTGCAAGACACCTTCGACTCTGCCTCGTCAAATGGCGCGCCGCAAGCGCTGCTGGATGCGCTACTGGCCGACCCAAACTATGATCAGGGCGACGGGCAGGGGTTCTGGAATCAGGTCCGTGCCGATGCGGCTGGCGAGCTCAAGACCTGGATCGAGACCGAGTACAACGGCGGCGGCGTGTCAGACTACATCATCCTTGGCGATCTCAATGCCTATAGCAAAGAGGATCCGGTGCAGGTGCTGACCGATCCGGCTGATACCGTAGATCTGCTGGATCAGTTCGTGGGGACGGATGACGCTTACAGCTTTGTCTTTGACGGACAGCGCGGCGCGCTCGACCATGCGATTGCTTCGGAAGGGTTGGCCGCCTCCGTCACCGGTCTGACGGAATGGCACATCAACGCCGACGAGCCGGATCTGCTGGGCTATAACGGGTTCCGTAATTCCGGAACCCAGACCGACCCGAGCCTCTTTGCTGCATCCGACCACGACCCGCTGATCATCGGGCTGGATACAAACCCGGCGGACGATCTGCTGGTTTGAGCCATGCATCGCTTTGAGAAAAAGGGCCCATCTGCGGGCCCTTTTTTTTTGCGTGCCAGCGAGTTGGTATGAGCGCCGCTCGTGCTCGCTCTCACATGGAGCCCCTCGGCCTGCTGTCTAACGATGTAGATGCGCGGCAAGGTGGGTCTGCCAAGATGCGACATACTTGGACAAAGCACGCGATGGAATTGCGGCGTCGTGGACGGCTGTGTTTCTTGCCATCTTCATTTTTTTGCTTCCAAGTATGGCTGCCCCCTCGCTTGTGCCCGTGGCACTGGTCGTCGCGACGATGGGCCGGGACGTGGCCGCCCCAAGCATCTGGATGTAGCTTCCGTTCTTTGCGAACGGCCCCTCGACATGGATTGGTCCCTCAGCCCCGATCAGGTTGAGGCAATGGGCGGTGGTCAGGGCAAGATAAAAACCGATCGCGGCGCTTCGCTGTCCGGTTCCGGGGCTTGGCTCCTCGCTGACCCAGCATGCGGTTGTCCCCTGGAATGGACCGCTATCTGTGACAATTGACGGCAAAAGCATCGTGCCCGTGCCAAGGACTTCGGAAATCTCATCCTCGGATGGGGGGATGTCTTGGCCCTGGGTCAGAAGATCGTATTCCCGACCGCCCATGAAGCGCGCCGAAGGCACGGGTTCTCCAAATGCGTTAACATTCACCAGGGTGTCCTGTGCAGGGTCGAGCCTCACGCTCCGCCCACTGATTGCCATCGCAATGACCCATGTGCCGGTTGAGACCACGCTGAAAGGCCCGTTTTGCTTCAGAAGATGGGGCAGGAGGGATGCATTGGAATCGTGGATGCCACAATAGACAGGCGTGTCTGGACCAAGCCCGGTTGCCCCTGCAACCTCGGGAAGGAGCAGTCCCAGTATCTCGTCCGGCCTGCGTGTTGGGGCCAGGACGTCTGCGACCGCCAGCCCTTCGGCCAGCGAAGACGGCTTTTGGGCGTGAGGGTTCCAAAGATCGGTGTGGCAACCAAGCGATGTGACATCCGTCGCCGCCACACCGGTCAGTCGAAAGCCCCAGTATTGCGGGTAGGTGACCAGGTGTTGGACCCGGCGTCTGAGGCCCGGATCCCTTTGAAACTGCCAATAAAGCTGTGCACCTATGTTCAACCCCCCGCTCAGACGCGGTGATCCGGTCTCTTCAAAGGGCGGACGGATTGCATTGTAGGCATCCGCGACCTCATCCGGCCCCTCGTACTCATAGTCGAGGATCGGCGCGGCGAGCTTTCCATCCTCGCCAAGCAATGCGGCGCATGCCCCATGGGTAGTGACCGAAATCGCGCTGATCCCGTGATTCCTGTGAAAGCGAGTCAGCCCGTCGAGCAGAAAGCTCCAATGCCCATCCACATCGAAATGGGGCCACGGCGGGCCGGGTAGCACCCGGTTAGGGCGCGTGACGACGGCAATCTCATCGAGCGATGTTGCGTCGACAAGAGCAAGTTTTGCATTGGTTTTGCCGATGTCGATGACGGCAATGTTTCTGCCGCTCATGGCATGTGAAAGACAGCTGTAAGCGGCACGGCGATCGGTTCGTTGTCAGGCTTGGTTTCCATGATGTCGGCCATGTGCCCCCACCATTTCTGCATTATCGGGTGATCTGGCAGGGCATCCATTCTGTGATCGTCTTTGCGCCAGAGAACACCAAAAAGGATGTTCGTCTCGTCGTCCAAATGGATCGAGTAGTCGCTGACGCCGACCTCTTTCAGAAGCGTGACAAGCTCGGGCCATATCTCGTCGTGTCGTTTCTGATACTCATCTCTGCATCCGGGGTTGAGACGCATCTTGAAAGCGTACTTTTCCATTATCCGCGTCTCCATTTCTCCCAGAGCCGCGGTAAGGCGATGACCGATATCAGCAGGGCTCCGATGACAATCGACATCACGATGCCCGGCACGTTTAGAAGGCCAAGGCCAAACGTCACCAAACCCATGACGAAGGCGGCGATGACTACGCCTGGTATTGATCCCGAACCGCCAAGGATGCTGACCCCGCCCAGAACGACCATCGTGACGACTTCAAGCTCCCATCCGAAGGCGATGGAGGGCCGGGTGGAGCCGAGCCGCGAGGTCAGACAGATTGCGGCAACGCCCGACATAAGCCCTGTGAGCAGGAACAGAATGAATTTTACGCGCTCCACCCGGATCCCCGAGAATTTTGCCCCGACCGGGTTATTGCCGATGGCATAGACCGCGCGCCCGAAGTTGGTCTTGTGCAGAAGTACCGAATAGATAACGGCAAGCACCGCAAAGAGTACCAACTCGAACGAGATCACCCAAAACACATAGCCTTGTCCAAAAAAGGCGAAATCAGCGGGATAGCCGCGATAGGCCTGATCGCCAAGAACGATATAGCTGATTCCGCGAAAGAGGCTCATCGTCCCGATGGTCACAACGATGGATGGCAAGCCCATCCGGGTCACCAGAAACCCGTTGAAGGCGCCGCAGATCAGACCAACCGATAGGCCGATCAGGATCAGACCTGAGGTGCCGACGCCAAACTGCACCGCGGCCCCCATGGCCGTGGATGCAAGCGCAATGATCGAGGCCACGCTCAGGTCGATCTCGCCCGAGATGATCAGGAGCGCCATGGCGAAGGCGATCATGGCCTTTTCGGTAAAGTTGAATGTCGCGTCCGAAAGGTTCCAAGCATTCAGGAAGTACGGCGATGCAAAACTGTTGGCGATGAAAATCGCCACAGCCACTAGGATCAGCAGGCTTTCCCAGCTTTTCAGTTGCCGCTCCAGAGGGGATTGCAGCCGGTCGGGAATGAAACGTGTGCCATCGGTCATGTGGCATGCTCCGCGTGTTTGAGGATGATGCGACCCTTTTCGCGGTTGGCCTGGGCGTTCAGGGCGACGGCAATGATTATTGCCCCACCAGAGATGGCGAGCTGCCAAAAGGGAGATATGTCGACCACTGGCAGAGCGTTCTTGATTACACCAAGGAAAAGCGCACCCAGCATGGCGCCGATCACGCTGCCCACCCCGCCCATGATAGCGACCCCGCCGATAACGCAGGCGGCAACCACGTCAAGCTCGAAGCCACCAGCAAGATCGACATAGGCCACGGCAAAACGCGATACCCAAAGATAGCCGGTAAGCCCCGCAAGCGCGCCCGAGATTGCAAAGGCCCAGAACTGGGTGCGGCCCACATCGATGCCGGCGTAGGTTGCCGCGCGAGGGTTGCCACCCGCGGCATAGATGGCGCGGCCAACCGTCGTGCGCGCCATGACAATGCTGAAGACGACGACGGCCAAAATGGCGATCCAGCTCATCATCGGCAGGCCGATGAAGTCGGCACGGGTGAATGCCTTGAACGGGTCGCTGATCTCGTGGCTATTCACCCATTTGCCATCGGAAATCAGGAAGATAACACCGCGAAATATCGTCATCGTCCCGAGCGTCACGACGATGGGCGGGATCTCGAGCTTCCACACCAGAATGCCGTTGATCATGCCCAGAACCATGCCAAAGCCGACGGCAATGGCCACGATGACGACGACCGGAACGCCCGGGGCGGCTGCGTTGACCATGGCGACGACCATTCCGGTGAGCGCGAGGTTGGCGGCGACACTCAGGTCGATGCAGCGTGTCAGGATGACCATCATCTGGCCGATAGCCAGCAGGATCAGCGGTGCCGTGTCGTTGAATACATCGGCAAGGTTCTGAGGTGTGACGAAGGCCGGAAAGCGCGTCGAGATCAGGCCAATCAACAGGACGATGGCGCCGAACAGCAACGTTTCACGTGAAAGGATCCGGGATTTTAGCATGGCTCAGCCCTCCTCAATCAATCCCGGCCGCGTGCCGAACAAGCGTCTCGGGTGTCAGGCCTTTGCCGTCCAGTTCAGCGACGATCCGGCCTTCGCGCATGACAATTACGCGGTCTGACATACCCAGAACTTCCGGGATTTCCGAACTGACCATAACTACCGCGAGGCCGTCGGCAGCCAGATCGGCCATGAACTCGTGAACCGCCGCCTTCGATCCGATGTCGATGCCCTTTGTTGGCTCATCGAGGATGATGACCTTGGGTTGGGTGGCCAGCCATTTGGCGATCACCACCTTCTGTTGGTTCCCGCCCGAAAGGTTGCCCACATCGGTATCGAGCGACGCCGCGCGCAGGTCCAGCCGTTCGGTGTATTCGCGTGCGAGTTTGAACTCCTCGGCAAGACGCAGCAGCCCGTTTTTCGACGTTCGGCCGAGCGACGGCAGGGTGATGTTCTGGAAGATGGGCAGCGCAGTGATGGCCCCCTGCCTGCCGCGATCTTCGGGCACATAAACCATTCCATTGGCCACCGCGTCCGCAGGGGAGCGGATGGTGACGGGCACGCCCTCAATCTCGAGCGATCCGGCAGAGGCGCGTGTGATCCCGAAGAGCGCCTGCATGAATTCCGAGCGCCCGGCGCCCACAAGCCCATAAAAGCCCAGTATTTCGCCACGCCGGAGCGTGAAACTGATATCGGCGAACTCGGTCGGATGTTCGAAACCCTGAACCGAAAGAACCGTGTCCCCCGGGTTGCTCAATCGGTCAGGGAATATCTGGCTTACGTCGCGGCCGACCATCATTTTGACCAGATCGGCCTCATTGACGTCGACCATCAGACCTTCGCCGACCAATTCGCCATCGCGAAAAACCGTGTAGCGGTCAGCGACACGGAAGATCTCGTCGAACTTGTGGCTGATGAAAAGGATCGCCTTGCCCTGCGATTTCAGCTCTTCGACCAGCTGGTAAAGCTCTTCGATCTCTTTGTGGCTCAGCGCGGCGGTCGGCTCGTCCATGATGACGACCCGCGCATCGATTGACAGTGCCCGTGCAATCGCGACGAGGTGCTTGTTTGCGATGCCAAGATCTTTGAGCTTGTGGCCCGGATCTATCTCGGCGCCGATGCTGCGGAGGATTTCTGTCGCCTGCCGCATCATGGCGCGCGTGTCGATCAGGCCAAACCGTCCGCGCGGCGCGTGGCCGAGGAATATGTTCTCGGCGATGGAAAGTTCGTCAAAGAGGACTGTTTCCTGGTGGATCGCGGTCACGCCTGCATTCCCTGCGGCCTGTGAAGTCGGAAACTGAACGGCTGTTCCGTCCACCAAAATCTCTCCGCCGTCGGGCTGATAGATACCCGTCAGAATTTTTACGACCGTGGATTTCCCCGCACCGTTTTCGCCCACGAGAGCGGTTACCTGTCCGGGATGAAGCCTAAGCGATACGTCCGACAGTGCTTTGACGCCCGGGAATGTCTTGGTGATGCCCTTAAGCGCAAGAACCGGGGTATCGACCCCAACGGACGGCATGGTTTCTGATTTCATCAGCATGACAATACCGAAAAAACGCCCCGGCGTCGGACAAGACCATAACGCCGGGGCAGGGGAGAACTGATTAGAAGATCGATTTGAACTGGTTGATATTCGAAGCGTCGTAGACGAACGGATCAGCCATTGCGGCAGAGTTTGTCTCGTCCAGCGTGATCGATCCCATGCGTCCCATCGGGATTTCACCACCGGGTTCTGCCGTTGCTGCGCCTGAGGCCAAAGCATGCGCGATCATCGTGGCGGAATAGCCCAGATCGATCGGGTTCCAGATTGCGAAGGATTTCGATGCGCCGGATTCTATGGCGCCGGCCATTTCTGACGGCAGACCAAGGCCGGTTACATTGATCTCTCCGATCTTGCCCGCATCGGCCACAGCCTGCGCTGCAGCCACGATCCCAACCGAGGTCGGCGCGATGATTGCGTCGAGGTCGGGATAGGATTGCATCAGGCCTTGGGCCTCGCGGTACGATTTGTCAGCCAGGTCATCGCCATAAACGGTGGCTACCACCTCGATCCCCGCATAGTTGCCGAGCACCTTGTTCATCTCTGCGATCCAGGTGTTCTGGTTAGTGGCGGTGGCAGAGGCCGAGAGAACAGCAACCTGGCCACCATCCGGCAAGTGATCCGCCGCTAGCTTGATGATCATGTTGCCGATCAGCGCGTTGGACGACGGGTTCAGGTGCATCTGACGGCCTTCTTCGGCCACGCCCGAGTCCCAGGAGATGACCGTGATGCCACGCTGCATCGCACGCTTCAGCGCCGGGGCCAACGCATCTGGATCATTTGCAGAAATCGCGATGGCATCGACGCCCTGGGCGATTAGCGAATTGATAACCTCGATCTGCCCCTCGGCAGTGGTGTCAGTGGGGCCGGTATAGATCACTTCAACGCCGCCCAACTCAGCGGCTGCTTCCTCGGCGCCTTCTGCGGCTGCCTCAAAAAAGCCGATACCCAGAGCCTTGACCACGAGCGCAATGCGCATGTCGTCTTGCGCCAAAGCGCTTGTGCCCATCATGCCCGCAGCAAGGCTGAGCCCAGCCACCAGCGCGGTAAAATTCCTACGTTTCATTGGTTTCCTCCCTAAGTTAAATTCTGTGCTGCGCCTCAAGAGGCTGCTTCAGCTTCCTGACCTGCGCCCGGCTGGGCCACGATCAGGTTCACGTCCGCAGCGTCGAGCAGGGCAGCCGCCTGGTCCGAAATTCCTTCATCCGTGATAACGGTGGTGATGCGGGATAGCGGGCAGAGAACAAGGCTTGAGCGCTGCTCGAACTTCGAGCTGTCGACCAGCACCACAAGCTCATCTGCCTGGCCGATCAGCTTTTGCTCGGCCTGTATGAGCAACGGATCGGCTTCCATAAGGCCTATGGGGCCTAGTCCCTGAGCGCCCATAAACATCCGCTTGGCATAGAAGTTCCGGGTCACATCATTGTCGAAGGGTGACAGGATGATGTTCTGTTCGCGATAGATCGTACCGCCTGACAGGGTGATCGTATTCTTCGAATGACGCAGCAGATGCTCGGCAATTGGGAACGAGTTGGTGAATATCTGGCAGCGCCGAGATGCCAGCGGATGCACCATCTGAAAGGTGGTCGTGCCACCATTGATGATGATCGAATCGCCGTCTTTGCATAGATTAACCGCGGCGCGGGCGATGGCCTGCTTTTCGGCAATCCGCATCGTTTCATTAACGGCGAAAGGCCTTCCGGCGAGACCGACGAATTGTGGTGGCGAGATCGCCTCGGCGCCGCCGCGCACGCGCCGCAGCTTGTTTTGCATGTGTAGCGTGGCGATGTCGCGGCGGATCGTCGCCTCTGATGCACTCGTGAGATTGCAGAGATCAGCGACGGTTACGACGGGCCGGTCTTGGACGGCGGACAGAATAACCCCGTGGCGCTCTTTCTCGTGCATATGAGCCTCCCTTGAGATTGGACGGTGAGAAAAAATCTTCGACGTGTCAATCAAAAATGATCAAAAGTAATCACGCTGCATTGCAGCATGATTGAATTTGACCGAAGATGATTGACAGACTGCAGATAAAACAGCACCAATATAGATAAGGCGCGCTGGTCTTTTGAGGCCAACTGGGAGGACGTGATGTTGAAAGCTGTTGAGAAGCAGTTGCTCAAAAACCGTTGGGAGACCGCAAAGACAGAGGGGATGAGCGAAGCGGAACTCTTGCTCTATCGGTCCAACATTCTTGGATCCGACAAGCGCGTGACGAACTACGGTGGCGGCAACACGTCCGCGAAAGTAACAGAGACCGACCCGCTAACCGGCGAGCAAGTTGAGGTGCTGTGGGTCAAGGGTTCGGGCGGCGATATCGGTTCGATGAAGCTCGATGGATTTGCAACCCTATACCTGGAAAAGCTCAACGCCCTCAAATCGTTGTACCGGGGTGTCGAGTTCGAGGACGAGATGGTGGGTTATCTTCCCCACTGTACTTTCAAGCTGAATCCGCGCGCGGCCTCGATCGATACGCCGCTCCACGCCTATGTGCCGCGCCTGCATGTCGATCACGTGCACGCCGACGCCATCATCGCCATCGCCGCATCCAGGAATTCCAAAGAATTGACCCGCGAGATATTTGGCGAACGTATCGGCTGGTTGCCGTGGAAACGACCGGGTTATGAGCTGGGTCTTTGGCTCGAGAAGTTCTGCCTGGAAAATCCGGATGCCGACGGTGTCGTATTGGCAAGCCACGGTCTTTTCACCTGGGGCCACACCGCCCGCGAATGCTATGATACCACGATCGACGTCATCAACGTCGCGACGGCTTGGCTGGCAGAACGCACTGCCAATGTTCCCGCTTTCAGTGGCGCGAAGCACGATAGCCTTGAACCTGCTGCCCGCCGCGAAATCGCCGCCCGGCTGATGCCTGCCATCCGAGGATTTGTTAGTGGCAACCAGCACATGGTGGGCCACTTCAACGACAGCGCCGCCGTGTTGGAATTCGTTAACGCAGAAGGCATGCCCCCGCTTGCGGCCCTTGGTACGTCCTGCCCCGATCACTTCTTGCGGACCAAGATCTGCCCGCTTGTGATCGATTATGACCCTTCGAAGAACAATATCGATGAAGTCTTGAAGGGCCTTCCAGCCCAGATCGCCGCATATCGCGACAATTACGTGGCCTATTACGAGCGCTGCAAACGCGACGACAGCCCGGCCATCCGAGACCCGAACGCGGTTGTCTACCTCATCCCCGGTGTTGGGATGATTGCATTCGCCAAGGACAAGGCGACGGCGCGGATCTCCGGCGAATTCTACGTCAACGCCATCAACGTGATGCGCGGCGCCACTGCCGTTAGCCAGTACCAAGGTCTGCCGGAGCAGGAGGCATTCGACATCGAGTACTGGCTGCTCGAAGAAGCAAAACTCCAACGGATGCCAAGGCCCAAATCCCTCGCCGGGCGGATTGCGCTCGTGACCGGTGGCGCGGGCGGGATCGGCGCTGCGACCGCCGAGCGCTATCTGGCCGAGGGCGCTTGCGTCATGCTCGCCGATATTGATGCCGACAGCCTCAAAATAGCCAATGATGCGCTTGTCCAGCGGTTCGGCAAGGACGTCGTGCGTTCCGTTGTGATGGACGTCACGGATGAGGCGGCTGTCGTTTGTGCAATGGCAACGACGGCCGTGGAATTCGGGGGTATCGACATTCTGGTGTCCAATGCCGGCATCGCGTCCTCCGCCCCGATCGAGGATACCTCGCTCGAACTCTGGAACCACAACATGAACGTTCTGAGCACCGGTTACTTCCTCGTCAGCCGCGAGGCCTTCAAGATGATGCGGGTGCAAGGCATGGGTGGGTCGATCGTTTTCGTGGCCTCGAAGAATGGGCTCGCTGCGTCGCCCAATGCATCCGCCTATTGCACGGCAAAGGCATCAGAGATTCACCTGGCTCGTTGCCTGGCGCTCGAGGGGGCAGAAGCAGGCATTCGTGTGAACGTCGTCAATCCCGACGCCGTGCTGCGAGGCTCAAAGATCTGGGAAGGCGATTGGCTCGACCAGCGGGCGCGCACCTACGGCACGGACAAAGAGGGGTTGGAAGAGATGTATCGCAACCGGTCCATGCTCAAGCGGTCAGTCCTGCCCGAAGACATCGCCGAGGCCTGCTATTTCTTCGCGGCCGAGACATCAGCGAAGTCCACAGGCAACATTCTCAACGTTGATGCTGGTAACGTCCAAGCGTTTCCGCGCTAAAGATCGACCCGGGAGGAGACGGAATGAGCTATGACCTCGCGAAAGAGGCGTTTTCCGAATGGGGCGTCGACACCGAAGCAGCGCTGGAACGTTTGGCGGCGGTCTCAATCTCGGTCCATTGCTGGCAAGGCGACGATGTGGTGGGGTTCGAGACCCGCACCGGCAGTTCGGGCGGCGGCATCCAGGCCACCGGCAATCACCCTGGGCGGGCCCGAACACCCGATGAACTGCGCGTCGATCTGGAATTTGCCTTTGGTATGATACCGGGCCGGCACCGACTGAACCTGCATGCGATGTATCTGGACACAGACGAGACCCCCGACCGCGACGAGATCGAATTCAGACATTTTGCGCCGTGGGTGGATTGGGCCAAGCAGCAAGGGCTTGGCCTCGACTTCAATCCAACCTTCTTTGCCCATGAAAAGGCCGACGACAACCTGACGCTTTCGCACCCCGACGTCGGTATCCGCGACTTTTGGATCGAGCACGGCAAACGTACGCGGAACATTGCCGCGAAGATGGGGGCCGAATTGGGAACACCGGCGGTCAACAACATCTGGGTGCCGGATGGTTTCAAAGACACGCCGGTTGACCGGATGGCAGCCCGGAGGCGATTGGAAGGATCGCTCGATGCCATGCTGACCGAGACGCAAGACAAAGCACGGATGCTCGATGCGGTGGAATCCAAGCTCTTTGGCATTGGTGTTGAAGCATGCACCGTCGGCAGCCACGAGTTCTATCTTGGCTACGCCATCCGGAATGGCACGCTGCTTTGTCTGGATATGGGTCACTTTCACCCGACAGAGAGCGTCGCCGACAAGCTTTCGTCCGTCGCGCTGTCACTTGATGAAATCCTGCTCCATGTCTCGCGCCCGATGCGGTGGGACAGCGATCATGTGATCCTGCTCAATGACGATATCCTCGCCATGGCGCAAGAATTGGTCAGCGCCGATCTGCTCGGACGTACCCATATCGGGCTCGACTTCTTCGACGCCACGATCAGCCGAACGGCAGCCTGGGTTATCGGGACGCGCAACATGCAAAAGGCGATTTTGCGCGCTTTGCTGACACCTCTCGCTGATCTCCGGTCAGCCGAAGACGGGCTCGACTTCACGAAAAGGCTGATTGTGACCGAAGAGATCAAGGACTTGCCATTTGGCGCAGTCTGGTCGGAATTCTGTGCGCGCAAAGGTTGCCCCACTGGCCTGACGTTGCAGAACGAACTCGACGCCTACCAACGCAAAGTGGCAGCGCGGAACTAAGGCGCGTTGATTTGCATTCTGCATATCGGCTTCAGTGAGTGCGGGTGACTCTTGGCTGGTCTTAGACATATTGGCGTATATTCAAGAGAAAACGCCGGCTGCGTGAGCCGGCGTTCGTCATTTTCGAATCTGATCTTGCCGATCAGGGCGAGGGCGCTTCGTCTTCGTTCTGCCCCTCGGGCGTTTCGACGACCCCAGCGGATTCGGCCAGTTCCTCGTCTTCCGACGCTGCGGCGCCAATATCGTCGAAGAGTTCCTGGATCTCGAATTCCGCCGCCGCTTCTTCCTCGGCCGCCAGTTCCTGGATCGACTTGCCCGACGCCTGCAATTCGGCCTCTTCTTGAGACCGGGCAACGTTCAGCTTGATGTCGACCTCAATCTCAGGGTGCAGCGTCACGTGGACGGTGTGCAGGCCCAGCTCCTTGATTGGGCGAGCGATGACGATCTGCTTGCGATCGACCGAAAAGCCGGCTTCGGTTGCGGCTTCTGCAGCGTCGCGCGTGGTCACGGAGCCGTAAAGGTTGCCGCCGTCCGACGCCTGCCGGATCACGATGAACTGTTGGCCATCAAGACGGCCACCCAGGTCCTCGGCCTCTTTCTTGGATTCGAGGTTGCGGGCTTCGAGCTGCGCCTTTTGGGATTCGAACGCGGCTATGTTCTCTTTCGAGGCTGTCAGAGCCTTGCCCTGGGCCATCAGGTAATTGCGCGCATAGCCGGGTTTGACGTCGACGACGTCACCCATCTGCCCCAGCTTGGCGACGCGTTCTAGAAGGATCACTTGCATGTCGGCTCTCCTTACTTAACGGCGTAGGGCAGCAACGCAAGAAAACGCGCGCGCTTGACCGCCCGGGCCAGTTCCCGCTGCTTTTTCGCCGAAACGGCGGTGATACGGCTGGGCACGATTTTGCCGCGCTCAGAGATGTAGCGTTGCAGCAGGCGCGTGTCCTTGTAGTCGATTTTTGGCGCATTGTCGCCCGAGAACGGGCAAACCTTGCGGCGGCGGAAGAACGGTTTTGCAGCCATTGTGATGTCTCCTTATGCCCGGCGCTCGCGGCGGTCGCCACGGTCACGGTCGCGGTCATCGCGTTTCTGCATTTGAACCGAGGGCCCCTCGGCATGTTCGTCGACCTTGATAGTCAGAACCCGCATGACGTCTTCGTGCAGACGCATCAGGCGCTCCATCTCTTGCACGGCGGGTGCCGGTGCATTGGTGCGCAGATAGGCATAGTGGCCCTTGCGGTTCTTGTTGATCTTGTAGGCCATCGTCTTAACACCCCAGTATTCGTGATCCACGAGGGTGCCGCCATTGTCGGTGAGGACGGTGCCAAAATGTTCGATTAGTCCCTCGGCTTGCGTGTTCGACAAGTCCTGACGGGCGATCATCACATGCTCGTAAAGAGGCATGGTAGCTCCACTTCTATCAAGGCGCATTTCAAAGACCGGGGCCATGATCCCCTGCGGCCCGGTCACGAGAGACTGCGCGGAAAAGGTTGGTGCAGGGATGCGCCCGTATACACGGCCGGGTCATTTCTGCAAGAGGAAGTTACCCAACGTCAGCGCCCCGACATGACCATTTGGGTGCCCCATTTCCGACCGGTTTCAAGACGAATTTGCAATCGGCCAAGTGAGTATTGAGGATTGAGTTCATGGCGATGATCACGGATCACAGCAACCACCCAGGCGGTACGGTAACCGAGCCTGGCCGTCGTGTTGCGTTGCATGAGGTGCTGCTGTTCGTCGGCGGTGTGCTGCTTTTGCTTGTTGCGGCGGGCATGTGGATCGCTCCGCGTGCTTACTGGGGCGAAGATCTTTTTGCCACCAAGTTGCTGTTGTCGATGATCCTGTCATTCGTCGGTGTTGCGATGGTTCAGGCCGGTCTGATCCTGCCTCGCCGCGAGGTCGAAATCGATACGGATAAGGGCGAAGTGCGCGTCGTTCGTCATGCCCGCGGCAAGAAACACATACTGAACGCCTGTGCGTTTGAACATCTTGCCGCTGCGCAAAGCGACAATGTCGTGCGGCTTTGGGACGGGTTTGGCAACTACATGGCCGATATCCCCCTGAACGAACCCAGCACGCGTGGACGGTTGATCATGGCGCTGAAAGCGGCGGGCAAAATCGACTGATTTCCGCCGATCTTTCAGGCGTCTGTTCACAAATGCGCAGGGTTTGTTGAAACGTACGGCATTGCTTCGTTAACTGTTTGGTACATCTTGTCGAACGGACAATCACCAAACCCCGGAGCCATTCCAATGAAATCGATTCTGTTGGCCGCAGCCCTGACCACCACTGCGAGCTTCGCCATCGCAGCCGAGAAATACACGCTCGACTCAAGCCACAGTCAAGTCATCTTCAACTATAATCACCTTGGCTATTCAACGACGTACGGCATGTTCGCTGGCTTCGAAGGCGAAATCATGTTCGACAAGGACAATCCTGCGAATTCGAGTGTCACAGTCTCGATGCCGACCAAGTCTATGTTCACCGGCTGGGAACAGCGCGAAGCGCATTTCATGTCCGGTGACTTCTTCGGCGCCGAGGATGGTGACCTGATCACCTTCACGTCGACCGCGATCGAGGTCACGGGCGACGACACGGCAATGATCACCGGTGACCTGACCATGAACGACGTCACCAAGGCGGTCGTTCTGGATGCTAAACTTAACCAGAGCCAACCTTATCCCTTTGGACCCAAGCAGGGCGTTGAATGGGCAGGCTTTGACGCCACGACAACGCTGCTGCGCTCTGATTTCGGGCTGGGTGCATTTGCTCCGGCGGTGAGCGACGAGGTCGAAGTGTTTATCTCGATCGAAGCGGCGAAGGCGGAATAGCCACCGCTCCGCGTTATGATGTCGAAGTGGGGCGGGTTTTGGGACCCGCCCTTTTTGCGTCTGCAAATGGCCAACGTCATTTGGACGGGGCTTTGTGCAGTTGACTGTCGCTCGGGGTGATGACCTTTCTTCGTCTGCGCAGGTTCACAGACGGCCTGGACAGACTCCCGCTGGTGCCGAGCTATTCCGGCAGCGGCGGTAGCCCAAATCGTTTTCTCATGTCCGAATAGATCGCGCGGCGCGCCCTGTCCTTTGCACGTTGGCGGGGCTCCAGCGCGATGAGCACCGACCGCGGATTGCAGATATCGACCATATGCCCCGCAATCTCGCGCTGAGAGCACTGGCTGATCAGGGTGTCGTAGTCCGGAACCAGCGCGAAAGGTATATCAAGCATGCCGTGCCGGGTGACAAAGAGCTGGTCTAGATGCTCGATCGTCGCGGGTTCTGGTCGCCAGGCCGCATGATCGTCCGGCGTGCCGTGATCCCATTTGGGATCGCCGCTCCAAAACGGAACGGCGTCAAGTTCCTCCAGGCAGCGTGCAAGCCGTTTGAGGTTTTCCGGATCGCGGCACACCACAACGTCGAGGTCATTGGGTTCGATGTCAGCGCCGAAAAGGGCCAAAACATATGACCCCGCCAGAAGCCAAGTCACGTCGTTCTTCGACAGTGCGGTGATAAGGGCCGGGATATCAGGCGCGATTTTCGTGGTTGGATCAGGTCGGTCCAAAAGCCAATCCCCAACAGCATCTGCCTAGGCACTAGGGTAGGCTTTCGATCGACAATTGGCAACGAACGGCCATCGAAGGTCGTTCCGACCATCGGGGGCTGCCCGACTTAGGGTCAGCTTTGCGGACAAACCTGCCATCCGAGCAAAATGTTCGGATTTACGATCAACTCTCCAAATCTGTCGTCCAGCCGCTGGAACGGTTCGTTAGTTTCAGCAGTTATAGGCACTTGGACAGCTCCGCTTCTGTCAGGCCGAGTGAATCAGATCATGCATCGATGCGCCAGTTTCCGGAGGTATCCACCTGTGTCGGTTGCTCAATTTGCGTCGGGCAACGGCGGTACGGTTCGCAAATACATGACCATCGCCGCCAAATCCTCTGGCGTCGATCTGACCAGAAATCCGTATGGCATCGGCGGTTGCATCGCACTGCCGTCGGGTCGCTCCCCTGTTGAGATCATTGCGATGATCTCTTTATCTGAATAGCCGGCAAGGCCGTCCGCGCTGTTGGTCAGATTTGAGGATACCGAGGCGCCCCACGGACCGCTAAACTCACGTCCGCCACGGCCCATATCGGTCTCATAAAGATGGCCCTTCGGACCAATGGGTGTGTGGCATTCCATGCAATGGGCAATGGTCACCAGATACTCGCCGTACTCGACGCTGACCTCATGCGGTATGTCCGGCACTGACCCGACTGGCGGTCCGTAGGAGGCTGGCACCGGGATATTGTAGGTGGATTCGGGAATGGTCCGGGTAATGGCGGGAACACTCCGCAGATAGGACACGACTGCCGCGAGGTCCCTGTCGGATAACTGGCGATAGAGCTCAATAGCCATCGGCGGCCGTATCACCGTGCCATCCGGACGGATCCCCTCGCGTATCGCAAGGGCCAGCTCGGCGTCCGACCATTTCGCGACCCTGCTGCCCGGTGAAATGTTGGGTACATGCACTTCAAATCCGGGGGTTCTAATTACAAAACCGCCACCCATTTCCATATTGGCAATCGGGCCATCAGGCCCCTTTGGGGTATGGCAGTTTCCGCATGCCATAGGCCCTTGTACCAGATATGCGCCCCGCTCCAGCAATGTCTGCGCGGTGGCACCGCTGGCGATCAACAATCCGGTTATTAGTGCAAAGGAAACGAGCTTCATGGCATATCCTCGCAACTCATTCGCTTGGATCGGCCCAAACCAATGGGTTGGAATTAGCACGCCACCGGTTTGGTATCTGCGCCAAACACGACACCAAGTCGATTCTGAACCTGCCCCGAGGATAGACGCGCGGCACCATCTGTTTTTCGGCTGGATGCTACGTGGCCGCGTCGTCCGGCAAACACATTGTCTGGCACGCCGTCAAAGCGGTTCTGAGATCATTTCTGAGGCCGAATACCTAGTCGATGTAGTTAGCCCCGTGCTGATCCTCGATCACTTACCGGCCCAGATTTATTGACGAATTCAGTGGAGGACCAACACCTTTCCAGCCAAGCTCCCGGGCGCACAAATCCAAGATCTGCGGAATCTGAGGAACGAGCTGACCCCGTCATGACGAGCTTTCTGGGTTTTCAAGGCCCGTTGACCTGACGCGACGGTCTTAGGTCATATCCGACTCTGTTGGCGTCGATTTGGGCGAGAAGAGCAAAGCTTCGCCAGCTAGACTCCCAAGAAATGCGGGAGGGACACAGCCAATGAATAAACGCAAGCTCATCTCGAACGGGAACCCGATGGAGGAAATCGTCGGCTTCAGTAGGGCCGTTAGGGTTGGACCCTACATTGCTGTCGGTGGCACGGCTCCCGTCGACGCAGAAGGGAAAACAGTGGGCATCGGCGATGTCTTCGCCCAGACAAAACAGTGCTTCGAGATCATCAAGGCCGCTCTTGAGGAGGCCGGTTCAGGATTGCAGGACATCGTCCGCACCCGAGTGATCCTGACCGACATCGACACGTGGAAAGACGCCATCGAAGCCCGCAAGCTCTACTGCAAGGACGCGCGCCCGGCCGACACGATCATGGCAATCCAACGCTTCGTAAATCCTGAATGGCTCGTCGAGATCGAAGTCGATGCCGGTCAGGATCACTCGGG
>JBCBKL010000012.1:0-116106 GCA_038521825.1 Pseudomonadota bacterium
TTCCTAGCAGTGATAGACAACTGCACTATGGCGCATTGCGACGCCTGTTGGAGCAGGAGCTATCCACCCCATCGGGTCTGGTGAAGCTGCGCCGTAGCGGTTGCCTTCATAGGCAATGGCCGGTTTGGGCCGCCTGTGAAGACGGCTCAATGGCATCGGATTTCAATGGCTTCCGCGATGGCCAGTGCATCTTCAAGTTCAACACCAAGATACCGAGCCGTGCTGTCCATCTTGGTGTGTCCAAGCAAAAGCTGCACGGCGCGGAGGTTGCCTGTCTTCTTGTAGATTTGGGTAACCTTGGTCCGGCGCATCGAATGTGTTCCGTAAGCGCTTGCTTCAAGACCAATGGACGTGACACAGTCCCGTACGATCCGCGCGTATTGGCGGGTCGAGATGTGAAGACGTTCATGGAACCGGCCCGGCCAAAGGTATTCAGAACCAACCATGAGTTCGTCTTCCATCCACTTCTTGACGGAGGCACGTGTCCCTTCTGAGATCTCGAAACGAACGGGCTTTTGCGTTTTGCTTTGCAGCACCGAAGCCCGTTCTTTGATTTGATCGGATGCCATAACGTCGACGACCTTCATCTTCACAAGATTACAGCCGCGAAGCTTGCTGTCGATCGCCATGTTGAACAGCGCGAGATCTCGATGGTTTTCGGCCAGCTCCAGACGAACTCTGATTGCCCAGACATGTTTTGGCTTCAGAGGCCGTTTCTGACCGACGATACGACCTTTGTTCCAAGCAGGGCGAAGCGCGCGAATGGCAGGTAGGTTTGGTGTTTCTATGATTGATCCTCCAATCCGCCATGCCCTCCCAAAACGACAACCTGACGTTGACGGGGCATCATATCAGAGGATGCAGCGCTGCCTTCGATGTCAACTGCGTGCCCGCGCCGCTGATCTGTGAAGAAAGCCGACACTCTTTCTAATCTGCGGGTCTTTTCTGACCTTCGTACAGCACGAGGTCGGTATTGCGGACAGCCTTTGCCTTGAGTGCGTCCAACGGCGCCCCTGCACGAGCTTGCGTGATCATCGCGGCACTTAGGTCCTGGATCAAGGAAATCGCTGCCATGGTGTCAAAACCTCTGGGCAGATTTCCCTGTTCCATTTGCTCCGAGAAATAAGCTGTCATACGCGCGAGGTTCTCTTTCGGTACACTTTCGAACACTGTCGCGACCTTGGGCAGACGGTCCATCAATGGCATCGCAATCGACAGGATCAGGCAGCCCTTGGGGCGGTCTGGCGCGGCCACGTTCTGCGCAAGGTTAGTAAAATAATCCCCGATCCCGTCGGCAGGGGAAGCGGCATTGCTCAACGCATCAAACGAGGCTTTGGATCGCGTCTGTCGATACCGATTAATTGCCGCTACGAAGAGGTCCTCCTTTGGGCCGAAGGCATTGTAAAGGCTGGGTTTTGTGAGGCCTGTTCGCTTGGACAAGGTCTCCGTGTCCGAGGCGTCGTAGCCCAGCTCCCAGAACACGTCGATGACCTTGTCCAGCACCTCGTCTTCATCAAAGGTTCTGGGCCTGCCGCGGCCTCGACTTTCGCTTTTTTCTACCATTCCGTATAAAAATCCTTGACTTCTTTCCCGCAAGCCAATTTCTCTACCGCTCAGTATAATAATGGCGTCGACGCGTCAAACGTGACGTGACGCTAAGCATCGAAAGGGAGCATCCACATGTCGAAACTCGCAAATTACACTATCTCGCTGTCGGCGGCGCTGATGATCGGAACAAGCGCGCTCGCGGAAACGGAGATGGATATTAAGTTCGCCGGGGCGCTGGAGTTTGCCGACGATGGCACGCTTTTCGTTGGTGATAACTACAACGGGGCGATTTATGCGTTCGAAGTCCCGGCGGAGGCTGGCCCAGAGCAGATTGCCGCCAGCTCTATCGCTAATATTGATCGCAAGATCGCAGAGCTTTTGGGCGTTGGTGCAAGTGCGCTTGAGCTCAACGACATGGCGACGCATCCGGTCAGCAAGGACATCTTTATCTCAGTCACGCGCATCGGCAACTTTGCCTCACAGCCAGCGATAATCCGCGTCACACAGGATCAAGAGATCAGCCTGGTTGACCTGTCGGCCCTGTCGTTTCAGAAGCAGGAGTTGATGGAATTCCCTGAGGGAGAGACCACCTTCAAACCGCGCGGTTCAGGCAACTCCGTCCCTCTCCCGCGAGACCTTGCGAAGGGTGAGATTGCGCTGCGCACCCTCGCGATTATGGACATGGAATTCTATGAGGGCGAGTTGTTCGTCGCCGGGGTCGCCCATGACAACTTCCTGTCGTCGCTGCGTCGGATACAGTATCCGTTCGACGGCGCGCAGGGCATCACCAACGTGGAGATGTATCACATCACCCACGACCAGTATGAAAGCCGCGCCCCAATCCGAGCCATGTCGGTGCAAGAGATTGACGGCAAACCACAGCTCGTGGCTGCCTATACCTGCAGCCCGATCGTGCTTGTCCCGCTGGAAGATATCCAGGATGGCGCCAAAATCGCGGCTAATACGATCATGGACTACGGCAACGGTCAGCCGCTGGACATGATCCCGTTCCAAATGCAGGGCCAGACCATGCTGTTCGTGACGAATGACAGTCGGTCGCCGCAGGTCATCCCGGTGGCTGGGCTGCAAGGCGCAAAAGTCGTGGATCACAATGACTTTGAGCGTGGCGGCAAACTCGATCTGCATCCGGTCATGCCCTATGGCCCGGTGGGAGAAGCTGTTATGTTCGACGGTATGTCGATGCATATGACTCTGGTTGGCGAAGGCATGTTGGCCTCTATAACCCGTGACCTCTATACGGGCGCGCTGAACCTCGACACCAACCCGGTGTTCTTCCCCAACCGCATCCACAACATGCGCGCAGAGTTCGATTTTCCCCAGTACGACTTCGCGGCGTCGCGGGCCCGGTTGGAGTAATCTCGGTGAGACGGACAAAAAACAGGATCGCCAGCTATCTGGCGGTCCTAATTGCGGCGGCGATCATGACTTCAGGTGCAAAGGCAGAAAGCGTGGTGCTGCCACAAAGCGCATCCGACCCCATCGTTCTGCCCTTGAATGACGGCACGTCCGCAGCTTCGGACCCATCGGATCAACTTCAAGTTTTCGTTGGCTCCGCTGACGCCTGCTGCGACGGTCGCACACCGATTGCGGGCCGCTATGCGGAAGTGGACAACGCAATCGCATTTACACCCGCTTTTGGATTTGATCCGGGGCAGGACTATGTTGCCCGTGCTCAAACGCATCGCGGCGATCTGCAACTTGTCCCGTTTCGCATCCTGTCTGAGACGGTGCCGACAGAAGCAAGGGTCACCGAGATATTTCCAAGCGGTGATACGCTTCCGCAAAATGTGCTGCGGTTCTACATCCACTTCTCAGCTCCGATGAAGCCGCATGTGGCGTTCGAATACATCAAGCTGCGCGATGCCTCCGGTGCCGTTGATCACGCAGCATTCATGCGCTTCAAGCAAGAGCTTTGGAACGCAGACCGGACACGCCTGACCGTTCTGATCGACCCCGGTCGGATCAAACGGAACGTGGCGACCAACGTCGAGCTTGGTCCGGCCTTGCTGGAAGGGCAGGATTACATTCTGTCAATCGAGGGCGGTTGGCCGTCCGCCGATGGCACCTCGCGCCTGCCGGGTTTTTCCAAGCGCTTCACCGTCGGCGCGCCCCTACGCGTCCGTCCTGATGTGCAGAACTGGGAGGCGACATCACCCTGCGCAGGTACAAAGGGGTCGCTCTACATCATGTTCGATCGCCCTTTCGACCGGCATTTACTGTCACAAGAGGTACGGGTCACCAATGAAAGCGGAAGAGATATTGATGGGGCATTCATCGTTGGCGGCGGACAACAGTCCTTGATCTTTACACCAAGCGAACCGTGGTCAGGCGATGAGATTCAGATTGTTGTCAGCCCAGAACTGGAGGACGTGGCCGCAAACAATTTCCGCGATCTTCTTGATCATCTTGGCAGTGACAGCACACACGTTTCCTCGACCGTGCTTCGGATTTCTGTGAAGAACGGCGGCGACTAGCAAGACGTTTCCAAACTCACGGGTTGGTGTGCCTTTCCAAAGGTGGACCTGTCAGTGATAGCACCAGGAGGCTGCTCCAATCCGTGCATTGCCAGTTCGCCGGTTGCTCTATTTCGTTCTTGCGGCGAAAGTCCGGAAAGTGGGCTGTGAGAGCAGCAATTGAACGGTCGGGCGAACGGCAGGAATGGGCCGTCCTCATCTGCGTGAGACTAGCATGGCAGCAAACTTTTGCGCTTGCTCCCAGGTTTTTTGCGAGCCAAACCTCCCAATGCCGCATTCGTTACGAGTATTGCCAAAAAACTCATTCGTTTTTTGGGTAAGAGCAGCACGATCCCGAAGAAATCGTTCTCGACTGATATAGGATCAAAGTAACGATTCGCGTTGTTAGTCATGGTTGATTTTCGCTACTTGCCGAACTCCGCTTATTTAAAGGCCGCAGTATCAATGCCAAGCGATTTAATCTTCGAGTAAATGGTCGTTGGCGCCACGCCGAGCATGCTGGCTGCGCCTTGTGCGCCTGACACCTTCCCTTTTGATCGAGTTAACGCATTCTCTAGGTTTTCCTTTTCCAAGCCGCGCAACTCTTCGGCGGTCAATACAACGTCTGGTCCTTGGCGGGCTTGAGCAGAGACCTGGAAATCAAACTCCAGCCGCCCGCCTTGGGCAAGGATGACAGCGCGTTCGATGACGTTTTCCAGCTCACGGATATTCCCGGGCCATGAGTATTGTTCCAGCGATTTGATGTGAGAGCCGGTCAGCCGGGCTTGTGGCAACCGTAGGCGCCGCGTCATCCGATCGATGAAGTGCTTCGCGAGATACGGAATGTCTTCTGGTCGATCATTGAGAGGGGCGCAGCGGATCGAGAACAAGTTCAGTGTGAAATACAGGTCTTGCCGAAACCGCCCAACCCGCACCTCAGCCGAGATATCGCGCGAGGTGGTGGCGACCACCGTCAGATTGACTGGGATTGGGCCGATATCTCCAGGCCTCTGGAAAAGACCGCTTTGGAGGACATCGTGCAGTTTGGCCTGAATAGTTTTGGGCAGGTCTGCAACCTCGTCCAAATGGAGCGTGCCGTTGTTGGCCATCAATAGTTTGCCCGTCTGATCCCGGGTTGCACCAGGAAATGCGCCCCGCTTATGCCCGAAGAGTTCTGTCTCAAGCGCCTGTATGTTGGTTTCGCTGCAATTGATGCGCACTAAGGGACGGTGCTGCCGAGCGCTTGCTTCGTGAATGGCCGAGACGGTCAGGCTTTTGCCCGTACCGGGTGGCCCCGAGATGAGGACATGCGCATTGTTCTTCGCCGCCAGATCGATCTGCGCGTTGAGGGACTTAATTGCGTCCGAGACACCCACAACGCCCGCGTGCGGCCGCGCTGAGCGTACTTCTGTCAGAAGATAGTCGTTCTCTTGCTCGAGTCTGACTTTCAGGTCTTCCACCTGCGCCAGCGCCTCACGCAGTTTGCGTTCGTTTTCGCGCCGTTCGGTGACGTCGCGAAAGATGACGACGGCCCCGGCCAGCACTTTGTGATCATAGATCGGTGTCGAGACGTATTCGACCATGATCGGCTTGCCATCTTTGCGCCAGAACACATCATCATCCACACGCATTGTCTCGTCTTTGCGGAAGGACGCATAGATTGGGCACTTGTGGGCTGGGAAGTGTTCGCCGTTCAGGTGCTTGTGGTGAATTATCGGATGCAACTCACGGCCAATCAGATCGTCGGCAGACCAACCCAGCATTTCCTGCGCTGCGCGGTTGACGAAGGTTGCCTTACCTTCAGCGTTGATCCCGTAGATGCCCTCACCCGCCGCCTCAAGAATCAGGTGGTTCTGCGCCTCGACCTCGCGAAAGAAACCGTAGATGTTTTGCCACTGCATCAACCCGCCTTTGTGATGCGCGTCTTGCTCCATCTGTTGGTTGCGTCGCTCAAGCTCGTCGAGGTCGAGGAAGCTAAGCAGCACTTTTTGATCGGACAGTTGCACCCCGAAGGTCTGCAGTCGAAGCGTTCGTTTGCCACGCATCTCTAGAGATCGATCGACGTAGTGCCCGAAATGCGCGACAGCGTCGAGGAAGACGACAACATCGGCTGCGCTGGACTTCAGAACATCTGAGAGTTGGTCGCTCAGATCGAACAGAACGCGCGCCGCCGCATTCGCCTCAACGATGCGGTTCTCACTTGGCACAACAAGCAAAGTTGGTAGCGGTTGGAAGTCAACGAGTGAGGAAGGTTCGGAAGCATCAAGCATCGTCAAACAGTCGCGCGTATTTCCATCCGCGGCTTTACGAAAACTCGTACTTTACCAATTTTCGTAACAATCGCCCGAAAAATAGCCAATAAAAACAATGGATCGCCAAGATCTGAGCAAGGACAGTACCATCTTCATGGCGCGCTGATGGCGTGAGACGGTTTTCCAAACGCTACAGGAGATCAGCATGACGATCAAAAGCCTTGGAAATCCTTTCTCGGAAAAAACCGATCTGCGGCACGGAGCTGATTGCGGCTGCGAAAGCTGTCTAAGCGGTTATGGACACGACAAGGACAACGTCGAACCCCACGAGATGAGCGGCGAGCAGATGATGGAGCGCGCCGTCGAAAGCGCGATCGTCCGCTCGGTTTTTGGTCAGAGTGACATCGGGCGCCGGTCGTTCATGGGCATGATCGGGGGAACTACAGCGGCGGCGGCGCTTGCCTCAGTCTTTCCGTTGGAGCAGGCCAAGGCAGCCATTCTGGACAACCTCGGTCCACCCGAGAAAACCGACCTCAGCATCGGCTTTGTGCCGATCACGTGTGCGACACCAATCATCATGGCACAGCCTCTTGGGTTCTATGAGCGCTACGGGTTGAACGCCGAGGTCATCAAAACCGCCGGGTGGGCTGTCGCCCGTGACAAGTCACTTTCGGGCGAATATGACGCCAGCCACATGTTAACTCCGATGCCTTTGGCGATGACGCTGGGCGCGGGCTCGGTCGCGACGCCATACATCATGCCAGCGGTTGAGAACATTAACGGTCAGGCCATCGTCTTGTCGAACGAGCACCTCGACAAGCGCGATCCGAAGCAGTGGAAGGGCTTCACCTTCGGTGTGCCGTTTGAATACTCGATGCACAACTTCCTACTGCGGTACTATGTGGCTGAGTTTGGGCTGGACCCCGACAAGGACATCCAGATCCGGGTGGTTCCGCCGCCAGAGATGGTCGCCAACCTGCGGGCTGGAAACCTCGACGGCTACCTGTCGCCCGACCCCTTCAACCAGCGGGCGGTTTTCGAAGGTATCGGCTTTATTCACATTCTGACCAAAGAGATCTGGGAGGGCCATCCTTGTTGCGCCTTTGCTGCGCCACTGTCATTCGCGACCGAATTGCCAAACACCTATGGTGCTCTGCTCAAGTCGATCATCGACGCGACGCAATACGCGTCGAACCCGGACAACCGGAAAGAAATTGCCGCAGCGATTTCGCCGACCAATTACCTGAATCAGCCGGTCACTGTCGTGGAACAGGTGCTGACGGGCACCTATGCCGACGGTTTGGGTGAAGTGAAACGCGTGCCTGACCGGATCGACTTCGATCCTTTCCCATGGCACTCGATGGGCGTCTGGATCCTGACGCAGATGAAACGCTGGGGCTATATTGACGGCGACGTGGATTATGCGGGCGTGGCCGAGCAGGTCTATCTGGCGGCGGACGCCAGGAAGGTTATGACCGACCTTGGCTATGACGCGCCCGACATCACCTACAAATCCCACACGATCATGGGTAAGACCTTCGATCCGGCAACTCCAGAGGCCTATGTCGATAGCTTTGAGATCAAACGATGATCGACACGCTAAGCGAAAACAAGAAGGCGGCTCTGCTGTCGGTGCTGATCCTGCTAATTGGCTGCCTCATCTGGGAAATGTCTATTCCGGCGCAAAAGGCTGCCGAGGAATTGACCGAGTATGAGCGGCTGACAGGGGGAGGCCAGCCAAAGGCGGGTGTCCCACCACCAAGTCAAGTGCTTGGCAAGGCGTGGGAGCAATTGTCGAACCCGTTCTACGATGCGGGTCCCAATGACAAGGGCATAGGCATTCAGATTGGCTATTCGATCTATCGTGTGCTCACCGGTTATCTTCTTGCCGCGATGATCGCCATCCCGCTTGGGTTTCTGATCGGCATGTCATCGGTCGCTTATAAGGCGCTTAACCCGTTCATCCAGGTGCTTCGGCCCATCTCTCCGCTGGCGTGGATGCCTCTTGCTCTGTTCGTTATTCAGGACAGCGAGATGAGCGCGATATTCGTGATCTTCATCTGTTCCATCTGGCCTATGTTGATCAACACAGCCTTCGGTGTCGCCGGAGTGCGCGAAGATTGGGTTAATGTCGCACGAACGCATGAGCTGAGTTCATTGAAAACGGCGTTCACGGTGATCCTGCCTGCCGCCGCCCCGACCATTGTGACGGGCATGCGTATCTCGATCGGGATTGCCTGGCTGGTGATCGTCGCCGCCGAGATGCTCGTCGGTGGAACCGGCATCGGCTATTACGTCTGGAACGAGTGGAATAACCTCGATCTGACTTCGGTCATCTTCTCAATTCTCATGATTGGTGTTGTAGGCATGCTGTTGGACTCCATGTTTGGCCTGCTTCAGCGCACCGTCGCCTATACCGAATAGGAGAGCTCACAAAATGGCAAAGTCCTTCCTGAGCATCGAGCAACTCACCCAAAGATACCCCGATGGCAATGGCGGCGAGTTCACTGTCTTCGAAAACGCAAGCTTCGGCATCGAGAAAGGCGAGTTCGTTTGTATCCTGGGGCACTCCGGCTGTGGAAAATCCACGATCATGAACATTTTCGCCGGGTTGGCCGAACCCACAAGCGGGGTGGTCAAAATGGATGGGCAGCATGTGTCTGGTCCCAGCCTCGACCGGGGTGTGGTGTTCCAGAACTACTCTTTGCTGCCCTGGCTCACCGCGCTGAAAAACGTGATGTTCGGGGTAAAGGCCCGCTTCCCGCAATGGGACAAGGCGAAGGTGATCGAACATTCGACGTCCTTTCTTGCCAAGGTCGGGCTGACGGGTGACGCGATCCACCGTAAGCCGAGCCAATTGTCGGGCGGGATGCGACAGCGCGTTTCGATCGCGCGGGCTTTCGCCAATGAGCCCAAGCTTCTTTTGCTTGATGAGCCTTTTGGCGCACTCGATGCGCTGACTCGCGGCACAATTCAGGACGAGTTGATTAAGGTCTGGAGCGACACCGACCAGACCGTTTTCATGATCACCCATGACATCGACGAGGCAATCCTACTGGCGGATCGCATTCTTTTGATGACGAACGGCCCCAATGCGCAAGTGGCGGAAAGCGTCGAGATCACCATTCCGCGTCCACGAAGTCGGACCGATATTGTTGAGCACCCGAATTATTACGCCATCCGCAACCACCTCGTGCACTTCCTTGGCCACCGCTCGGCGGAACTGGCAGGCCAGACTGGCACGGGCGAGATGACCCAGCCTAAAACCGTGCGCATTAACGTAGCTGATCCGGCTGAAACGGAAGACCCCGAACCTGCCATCGCTCCGCACTCTGCCAATGATCCTGAACCAGCGCCAGTGTTGCGCGCAGTGGAAGGCTAGGGCCGATGAGCGACGCAGCTCGCGCACCTGTGCCGCCATTCTCCTATGACGATGCGGTGCAAAAGGTGCGCATGGCGGAAAATGCCTGGAATACGCGTGATCCGGTTAAAGTTTCGATGGCCTATACGCCAGACACGCGTTGGCGCAATCGATCCGAATTTGTGAACGGGCGCGCCGAGGTCGAGGCCTTCCTGACACGCAAATGGGCCAAGGAAAACGTCTACCGCCTGATCAAGGAAATCTGGACCCATGACGCCAACCGGATCGCCGTGCGCTTTTGCTATGAATGGCACGGTGAGGACGGCCAATGGTTTCGGGCCCACGGCAACGAGAATTGGGAGTTCGACGCCCTTGGTTACATGGCCGTGCGTCACGCCTCGATAAACGATGTTCCGATTGCCGAAGCGGATCGCAAGTTTCACTGGCCCGAGGGCACACCCCGGCCAGACGACCACCCCGGCCTGACAGAGCTAGGACTGTAAGATGAAGGACATAAAAACCATGACCGAGATGACCAAGGAAGACGTCACCGCGATGATCTTGTCGGCGAAAAAGCAGGCGGGCCTGACCTGGGAAGAGATTGCCGAAAGGATTGATATGTCTCCCATCTGGACGCATTCGGCAGCCATGGGCATGAACGCCTTCCCACCGGAAAAGGCTGCACTGATGGTCCAAGCTATGGGCCTGCCGCAAGAAGCCGAACGCGTTCTGGCAGAAAGCCCGACGAAGATCTGGGAACAGGCTGTTCCGACCGATCCATGCATCTATCGGTTCTACGAGATTGTTGGCGTCTACGGTCCAACATTGAAAGCCATTATCCAGGAGAAGTTCGGCGACGGTATCATGTCCGCGATCGACTTCGATATGTCGGTAACACGCGTTGAGCATCCCAAAGGCGACCGCGTTAAAGTCGAAATGTCAGGCAAATTTCTGGGCTACAACAGCTGGTAAACTAGTAGCGTCACCGGCGATCGCTGGTGATATCAGCTCACGATCCAAAGGGGTCTTCCGCTTTCGTCGCGACGCAGTCGTTTGTTAGTTGGACAGGCAAGACGATGTTGACCCCGGATCGGTAGGTTCGCTGGGTTCCAGATGTTGCTTGTCCGACTAATGTTCGGATCGTGGGCTGCAAACGCAGCATCTTGGAACTTCGCTAGACGGCCGCCTTGGGCCGTCCACGAAGTGTCTTCGGGCAGGTGCCGGAAAGATACCGCGCCGCATCTGATCGCGGCTGAGAGACCCAAAGCCGAAACTTCGATTTGGAAGGAATGCCGGTGCGGCGTTCGCTCAGCCAGTAGGGCTTGAGCCGCCCGTAATATGCCTGTCCGCATAAGAAATATGTGCATTACAGCCACTTCGGAGTAATGGTACTGGATGACCCCACCGGTTAGCCTTCATGGCTGAAGAGAGAATTGAACGTCGACTTGCAGCGGTCTTCGCCGCCGACGTAGTAGGCTATTCTGGATTAGTTGAGCGCGACGAAATCGGGACCCGCGCGCGACTGAACGCGGCATTTGACGGGATCATTGCTCCGGCGCTCGAACGTCATCACGGGCGTCTCTTCAAGACGATGGGAGATGGATTCCTTGCTGAGTTTGCCTCGGTGGTAGAGGCCGTCGATTGCGCTGGGGTGATCCAGAAAGGTTTTTCTGATAAGAGTGACTTGGTCCTGCGGATCGGGATTAACTTGGGCGACGTGATCGTTGAGGGATATGATCTGCATGGCGATGGCGTCAATGTCGCCGCGCGGATTGAGGCCTTGGCAGAGCCCGGAGGCATTTCAATGTCGCGCCCGGCCAGAGATCAGATCCGAGACAAGATGAACGTGACGCTGCACGATCGGGGGGATGTCGAGGTAAAGAACATCTAGCGCCCGGTTCGCGTGTTCAGTGTGGGGGAACCGGGTAGTGCGCCCGCCGCCCAGACAGGGACCGTGGTGCGAGCGGTGCCGCGATCGGTTCTTGTCTCCGTTGCGGCGCTGGCTCTGATGTTCGGCGGCACGCTGGCTTATGATCGCATGCGGCCCGCGGATGTCGAGGCGGCTTCGCTGTCACGGATGCAGCTGGTGCTGCCTGAAGAACCCTCGGTCGCGGTTCTGCCGTTCAGGTCGCTATCAAACGCGGAATACGACGTGCTGCTCACGCGCGCTGTGAGCGAAGATCTGACCCGTAGCCTTGCACGCGTCAGGGGCCTATTCGTGATCGCGAGCAGTTCCACTGAACGCTATCGCGAACAGACAACCAGCCCCGCGACAGTTGCGGAAGAGCTTGGTGTTGCGCAAGTCGTGCGTGGCACATTGCGCCGCTCCGGTGAGCGGGTGCGCGTTGATGCCGAGTTGATCGACGCTTTGTCCGGCCGCATGGTGTGGAGCGGTCGTATCGAGCGTGCCTCCGAAGATGTGTTCGAATTGCAGGATGCGCTTGTTGCTCAGCTTGCCCGGCAATTGTCGGAAGATCTGGAGCGCGTCCAGGACCCGCACCGCTTTACCGAAAATCCAGAAGCCTTTTTGCTCTGGGCGCGGGCTGATGAGGCAAGCTGGGTCAACACTCCGGTGTCCTATGAAAGCGCTCGGGCTTTGGCGCGACAGGCCTTGGCGCTGGATCCCGATTTTGTCAGGGCCAAGGCCTTGCTTGGTTTTGTTGAAACGCAAACCGGGTACTTCCGAATTGCCGACGATCCGCAAGCCGCTCTTGAGAGAGCGCTCGAAACCGGCCGTGAAGTTGTCCGATTGGCGCCGGATGACTGGTATTCAATTCAGGTTCTCGCCCAAACGCTTTTGAACCTGCGCGATTACGAAGGTGCCCTTGTGGAGTTCAAGCGCGCGATGGAACTGGAACCGGCCCATCCGCATCTGCTGACCCGATCCGCTTTGGCGTTGATCTTTCTTGGCCGCGGTGCGGAGGCGGAAGAGTTGCTGAACCTGTCGGTGCGTTTGAACCCCTATCACATCTGGCTGCCGGACCAGTTGCTGGGCCAGTCCATCTATGTGCAAGGTCGCTATGCCGAAGCGCTGGAGCATCTTGAAGTCGCGCGCACCAAGAACCCGAAGTTTATCGGGAACCTATGGTGGCGCGCTGCGGCTTACGGGCAACTTGGACAGCACGACAAGGCGCGTCAAACGGTCGACGCCATCCTGATGCGCGTGCCCAATGCCAGCATCTCGACAAGCTTCATCCAGATCACCGACCCTGTTGGGCAGGAGCGCTTCCAGAAAGGTCTTCGGGCGGCGGGGCTTCCAGAATAGTATCCCTATTGAACCAATCTGAAGTGCGCTTGTATGCCGCTTCAATTTGACGGCACTACGCAGCATCTGGATTCGGCAGCTTGGTCCGCGCCCAGTTGCTGCCACGGCTGCAATGCTGTTCCTTGCACGAAGGTCTGGTTCGGGGAAGGACGTTGGTCAAGCCATCGCTGCCCTCATCGCCAACCCGGCCATCGCCAGTACCATCCTCGACTGCGTTTGACGGTGCAGCAAGGCCTCGATTTCACAGGTGCTCATCCCAGTGTGCTGCGGACCATTTTTGGCAAGGGCTGGGATGTGACTGCGCCGCCGGTTCCGTTCCTGTCACGGGATGAACTCCACCTGCTCCGCGAAGTGAAACGGGTGCGCGTGAACCACAACCCGACGCCAGGCAATGCAATTGAGACAAACGCGTGGGCCGTCCGGCGTTCCTGTAACGCGAGAGACCTCCAACGTGTGTTCAAAAGATTGCCTGAAGGAGCAGTCTCATTCTGGCACATTAACCTAGATGACCCCGGTCAGCTGGAAAAACGGATGATCTAGTGGCTTGTGGCGGTCGATCGAGTGGGTTCAAGACCGGGTTTTGGCTCCGATCGGGGTGCGCCCCAGGTACTTAAGGCTATTTGCGCTGCTGGTTCTATGGGCGTCATCATAAGGATCGGTGTCATATAGCCACCGATAGCAATGGCTCGTCTTTTCGGGACGGACGACGACAGACCCACACCCCCAAAGCCTGCGATACATGCATGTCTCAGACAAGCCGGGGTGCCACAGCCGCCAAACCCCGTTCAACCGCCTTGACTTTGCCCCGGCGCCCCGGTGTATGTGCGCCGGAATTTTGACCCCGAGAGGACAGACCATGCACGCTTACCGCTCCCACACCTGCGCTGCTTTGACGGCGGCCAATGTTGGGGAAACCGTCCGCCTGTCGGGATGGGTCCACCGCGTTCGGGACCATGGTGGCGTGCTCTTCATCGACCTGCGGGACCATTACGGCATGACGCAGATCCTGTGTGACCCTGACAGCCCCGTTTTCGCCGAGGTCGAGACAGTCCGGTCCGAGTGGTGCATCCGCATCGATGGCGAGGTCAAAGCGCGGGACGCATCGCTGATCAACTCCAAGATCCCGACGGGCGAGATCGAAGTCTTTATCCGCGATCTCGAAATATTGGGTCAGGCGGCGGAACTGCCCCTGATGGTCTTTGGCGATCAGGAGTATCCGGAAGAGACCCGGCTTAAGTACCGGTATCTCGATCTGCGCCGCGAAAAGATGCAAGCCAACATGGCGCTTCGGTCGGATGTGGTCGCATCGATCCGGCGCCGGATGTGGGACACCGGGTTTCGAGAACACCAAACCCCGATCATTACGGCTTCGTCGCCCGAGGGCGCCCGCGACTTTCTGGTCCCGTCCCGTCTGCATCCGGGGAAATTCTATGCGCTTCCCCAGGCCCCGCAGCAGTTCAAGCAGCTCCTGATGGTGTCGGGCTTCGACAAATATTTCCAGATTGCGGCCTGTTTCCGGGATGAAGACCCCCGCGCCGACCGGTCGCCCACTGATTTCTACCAGCTCGACATGGAGATGTCGTTCGTCACCCAGCAGGACGTCTTTGACACGATCCAGCCTGTGCTGACCGGGATCTTCGAGGAGTTCGGCTGCAGTCGCAAAGTCGATCAGGACTGGCCCCAGATCTCTTACCGCGATGCCGCCCTCTGGTACGGAACGGACAAGCCCGACCTGCGGATCCCGATCAAGATGCAGATCGTCAGTGACCAATTCCGCGATGGCGGTTTTGCGATCTTTGCAAAGATCCTTGAACATGAGGGGACCGAGATCCGGGCGATCCCGGCACCCACCGGCGGCAGCCGCAAGTTCTGTGACCGCATGAATGCCTGGGCGCAGAAAGAGGGCCTTCCGGGGATGGGATACATTTTTTGGCGGGAGGATGGTCCGGCAGGGCCGCTTGCCAAGAACATCGGGCCTGAGCGGACCGAGGCCATTCGCCAGCAACTGGGCCTTGATGTGGGCGACGCGGCGTTTTTCTTGGGCGGTAAGCCTAAGGATTTCGAGGCCGTCGCGGGCCGCGCGCGGGTCGAGATCGGGAACGAACTGGATCTCATCGATAAGGACCGCTTTGCCTTTGCCTGGATTGTCGACTTCCCCATCTACGAGCGCGACGACGAAACCGGGCGGGTCGATTTCGAACATAACCCGTTTTCCATGCCGCAGGGTGGGATGGAGGCCCTGGAGGGCGATCCGCTCTCTGTTCTGGGCTATCAATACGACCTCGCCTGCAACGGATACGAGCTGGTCAGCGGCGCAATTCGGAACCACAAGCCCGAGATCATGTTCAAGGCCTTCGAGATCGCGGGCTATGGGCGTGAAGAGGTCGAAAAGCGGTTTGGCGGCATGGTCAACGCCTTTACCTACGGGGCTCCACCCCATGGCGGTTGCGCGGCCGGGATCGACCGCATCGTGATGCTGCTCGCCGACGAGGTTAACATTCGCGAAGTGATCCTCTTCCCGATGAACCAGCGGGCCGAAGACCTGATGATGGGCGCGCCGTCTGAGCCGCTGGCCGACCAGCTGATGGAACTGAGCCTGCGGGTCATTCAACCGGACTAGGCTGCAGCTTGTCGGGCTGCGATATGGTGAGGTCATGACGGAAAGGGATGAGGAACGGCTTGGCGTCCCGCTGGATGGTTGGACACCGCCGCGGGCGCCGGAGGGCGTGACGATCACTGGTCAATACACGGCGCTTGAGATGCTTGATCCCGAACGTCACGTTGCAGCGCTCCATGACCACTATGCGGGTCACGATGATCTCTGGGACTACATGTCAGTGGGTCCGTTTTCGTCTGCGGCGCTCTATCGGGAATGGGTTGAGGAAGCGGTCGTGGATCTGAATACCGTCTTTTACGCCATTCAGGATCGGAAAGACGACGGGTTCAAAGGGGTTGCAAGTTATCTGCGCATCGACCCTCCGATGGGCAGTCTGGAAATCGGCAATATCTGCTTCAGCCCTTCGATGAAGCGCAGCCGCGTGGCGACCGAGGCATTGTACCTCATGATGGCTTGGGCATTTGACGCGGGCTACCGCCGCGTTGAATGGAAATGCAACGCGCTGAATCTGCCGTCACGTCGCGCGGCGCAGCGGCTGGGCTTCAGCTATGAGGGCGTGTTTAGGCAGATGATGATCGTAAAAGGCCGAAACCGCGACACGGCCTGGTTCGCGGTAACGGATCAGGATTGGCCTTCGCTGCGCGACGCGTTTTCGCGTTGGCTGGATCCTTTGAATTTTGACGGCCGGGGCGATCAGCGCATCGCACTTTCCGATTTGACCCGTTCTGTGCGGGTCAGCGAAGACCCGGCACTCCGCCCCTAGATCGCGATCTTCTGCGCAAGTCGTTCCTGCACGAGCCCGGCAATAACGGCGCGCTCTGATGCAGCGGCATCGCCCTTTGCGCGCCGCTGGGCCAGGGCGGCAGCCGCTTTTTCCAGTGCCACGTCTTCGATGCTCCGGGCTACGCCACCGAGGAATTGCGCGACGTAATCGAGCGCTTTGTCGTCGCTTGGCTCTTCCAAAACGTCCGCGATATGCGCCATGTCGTCCCGGAAGGCGATCAGGTCAGGTTCGACTGGATCGCTTGGAATGACGCGGGGGCCGACCGGGCGACGCTCGGCTGGCAGGCGCATGAGGATCGCCTCTTGGAACCGGCCGATCGAATGGACCGGCTTGGCAAGGAACCCATCGGCGCCTGAATCCATGGCTGCCTGTTCGCTATCGGGGTCGCCTGAAGTGCCCAGCACGATTTCGGGGCGTGGAGATGTACTGGTCAGTTCGTCGATCAGATCGGTGCCGTTGCCATCCGGCAGGCCCAGATCAATGATCGCAACGCTGGGGCGATAGACCTGCAGATGCCGCCGTGCCGCTTTCAGACTGTCGGCACGGCGAATCCGGGCGCCGCTGCGCAGGCACAAGAGCCGCATGGCCTCGCACGCGTACCGGCTGTCTTCGATCACAAGAACCGTCAGGCCCAAAAGTGGGCGCGCGGCAGTCGGGGCGGGGTAGTTCGGGATGAAAGGGTCGTTCGTATCCATCGGTGCCTCGCTGCATTCATCACGACTCAATCGTTACGCCTGCATGCCTAACGGCGGGTTAATCGGTCACATGGCCTTGCCCTCGGCAACCTGCTTGAGGATAACAAGCACCGCATCCAGAACCGGAGACTCAGAATGATTGGCCGTCTTAACCATGTTGCAATTGCCGTTCCTGATCTCGAAGCGGCCGCCGCCCAATACCGCACGGCGCTGGGCGCCAAAGTGGGCGAGCCGCAGGACGAACCCGACCATGGGGTAACGGTGATTTTCATCGAGCTGCCTAATACCAAGATCGAACTGCTGTACCCGTTCGGCGACGACAGCCCGATCAAGGGTTTTTTGGAAAAGAACCCTGCGGGCGGGATCCATCACGTCTGTTACGAGGTTGAAGACATCCTTACGGCCCGCGACCATCTCAAGGGTACGGGCGCCCGTGTTCTGGGTACCGGAGAGCCCAAGATCGGGGCGCACGGCAAGCCCGTCCTGTTCCTGCACCCGAAGGACTTTAACGGCTGTCTTGTAGAGCTTGAGCAGGTCTGATGGGCATCACCTCCGCCCTTGTTCTTTACGCCGTCATCTGGTGGTTGGTCTTTCTGATCGCGCTGCCGATCAAGGTGCAGACGCAGGGGGATTTGGGCGAAATCGAACCCGGCACCCATGCCGGTGCGCCACAGGTTCACAACGTCAAGCGCAAGGCGTGGATCACCACGTGGGTCGCTCTTGTGCTTTGGATCGTCATCGCTGGCATCATTCTGAGCGGCTGGATTTCTCTCAGTGATCTCAGCTGGTTCGATCGAGCGCTGCCGCCGCTGTAAGACGGTGGAAGAGGTGCGTGAAGGTTGCCGCACCAAGGATCGGGATCAACAGGTTCACGATAGGGATCGTGAGTGGCATTGCCATCAGGAACCCTGCCAACCAGATCGTACCGCCGTGTTCGCGCCGCAGCTCTTTTGCCCGTGCTCGGCCAACACGACGCATCGCGGCGAGGGTGAAGTATTCCCGCCCCAAGAGAAAACCGTTCAGCGCCCAGAACAGCAGGATCGTACTGAACGGAAGCAGCAGATAGACGAACAGGGCCAGAACGTTGGCCACGACAATCACGCCAAGAAAATTCACGCTGTCGACGAGCCCGTCATAGAACGAAACTGCATCGGCTTTCGGCATGTGCGGATAGTGCCGGTCTTCGACCGCTTGTGCGACCTCATCGAGGAACATCGACGTGATCGCCGATGCTACGGGCACCATCAGGAACGTCGACAGCCCCAGCATCAGCAAGACAGAACCCCAGCTCAGAATATCGTCAAACCACGTGATTTCGCCGATCCAGGGCAGGGATGTGCTGTCACCTACGATCCAGCCGACGAACCAGACAAGGCCCGTCGTAGCCAGGATCAGCAGTAGAATGGTGATGACGACCCCGAGCCCAAGCACCCGACGAAAACGGGGATCGCCCAATTGGCCCAGTGCAGCGAGAAACGACTGAAGGATCATTCGGTTAACCAGGTTGTCAGGGCGGCGACGTCCGGCCGCGGCCGTTCCGGCGGTCTGGTCGTTTCGGTTCCGATGTGAATAAAGCCCGCGATCCGCTCGTAGGCTGCCAACCCCAAAGCGTCGCGCGCGAATTGCTCGTCATGGCTTGGCCAGCCCGACAGCCAATTTGCCCCCCATCCGCTGGCCAGTGCGGCGTTCAGCAGGGCAAGGCAAACCGCACCGGCCGAGTAGGATTGCTCGATTGCGGGGATCTTCTCAGATGGCTTCTGCACCTCGATCACCGCCACTGCAAGGTTACCCTGATCGAACTGGCTCCGGCCTTTGGTAATTTGCTCGGCCTCCAGCCCCAGTGCCTCGCCCCGGCTTTGGACGACCGATGCGATCCGGTTCATCGCTGCCTCTTCAATCACGATAAAGCGCCACGGTTCTAGCTTCCCATGATCTGGGCTGCGCCCTGCGGCGGTCAGCATCGGTTCCAGCTCGGCCCTGCTGGGTACGGGTGTGGTGAGCGTCTTGGCAGGACGGGATCGGCGCGTCAGAAGAAATTCAAGCGCCGAAGGGTTCGGGTCTGGCATATGTTACGCCTCTTTACATTCAAGAAAGGATGTCGGATTTGGCACAGCCAATGTCAAGGGTCAGAGGCCAAGTTCGACAGCCATACGGTCGATCTCGGTCAGCAAAAAGTGCTCCAGCGCTGGTCCGGGTTGCCTGGTGTCAAACGCGCGCGCGAACGGATCGGGGGCCGAAATTGCGCTGCCCGAAAGGGCCTCCAACGTCGCGTGACCGCAAAAGGGAACATAGACCTCAGAATATCCGCCCTCATGCACAAGAACCAGCCGTCCGCCACAGACTTTTTTGGCCAAAGCTTTGATTTTCAACGTCATCTGGTGAAACGTGTCAGCGGTGGCAAGCATTCGGGCAAGCGGATCGATCGCGCTCGCGTCATAGCCGCAGGCGACGATGATCAGGTCGGGCTCGTGGGCTTCGATCGCTGGCAGAGCCACCCGGTCCATCGCGTGCAGATAGGCGCTGTGGCCCGCACCAGCCGGCAGGGGCAGGTTGATGTTGTGGCCTTCCCCATGACCATGTCCGCGATCTGACAAGGCACCGGTGTCGAGCGGATAGTTGCCCTCCTGATGCATGCTGATCGTCAGAACATCGTCGCGATCATAAAAGATCGCCTCTGTTCCATTGCCATGGTGCACGTCCCAGTCCAGAACAGCCACCCTTTGAACCAGCCCCTTGGCTTTGGCGGCCTTGATGGCGATGGCAATGTTGGCGAGCAGGCAAAACCCCATCGGACTATCAGGCAGACAATGATGACCGGGCGGGCGCGACAGGGCGTAGGCATTTGGATACTCGCCCCTGAGCACCGCCTCAACAGCAGCAGTGGCAAGCCCTGCGGAGAGCGACGCGATTTCAAAACCGTCCTTGGCGAAAGGCGCATGGTGACCGATCTCGCCGCCCCGGTCGTCCGACAGTTTCTTGAACTCAAACAGATATTCGCCGGAATGGACGCGGGCCAGATCGTCCATCGCGACCGGTTCGGCTGACAAAAGGGCCAACTCGGAGGACAGCCCGGTCACATCCATGAGGTTTTTAAGGCGACGTTTGGTTTCCGGGCTTTCGGGCAGCCCCCCCGCGGCGAGGGGCTGGACCAAACCACCGATCGGTGCGGTTGACGCATAGTTGCCGCCAGCATGCCAAAAGGTTTTTTCATCATAGAAAAAGGCGGTTTGCATCGACACCTCCAGTTTACGTGAACAGTGGCGCCGCGCCCGGGCAATGTCCATGCGTTCAGTGGATCAGCCCATTGTCAGCGACTCGGGTCGGGACCAGACGCCATTTGTTATGCGGGATAACCAACTCGCTCGCTTTGTTCAGTCGCGCCAGCCTCGGCCAGGAGGGCCTGCAAATCGAGCGGCGCGTTGATCATGGCAAGCCTTCCGTCCGCATCGCGCGGCCAGTGTTCGGGCGGGCGATCCCGGTACAACTCGATCCCGTTGCCGTCCGGATCGCGGAAATAGACCGCCTGGCTGACACCATGATCGGCAGCACCGTCAATGGGTGTCCCATCATCGAGAACACGCTGCAGCGCCGCCCCAAGCGATGCCAGATCCGGAAAGACGAAGGCCACGTGATACAGCCCGGCAGTCCGGACAGGCGCGGGCCCCCGACCTTCTGAATGCCACGTATTGAGGCCGATATGATGGTGATACCCCCCGGCCGAAAGAAAGGCGGCCTGATCTCCGAACCGCTGCATCACCTCAAAGCCGAGGATGTCGGAGTAGAACCGAATGGCTCGATCAAGATCCGAAACCTTGAGGTGAATGTGACCGACACGGGTCTGCGCGGGAACCTTGGATGACATATGTGAACTCCATCGTTTCGCACAGATATGCAGCCTCCTGGACGAGCCGATAAGGCTAAACGGCGCACAGGATCGGTGCGGTGATGGAAGGAGACCGAACCCGAATTTACGTTTGGTTCCAAGCCCATTTTGACAGTTGCTCTGGTGCTCCCGGCTGCGGGCTTGTGCCGACCGATGAGTGGGACCGTATGGCACCCAGTCATTCAAACCGGTTCTAGCTGCCTGTCTGGGATGTCAATGTTGGCCCAATCCCATTTCTTGATGGTGCGGTGCGAGTAATGGCGCTTGTTCCCCAGGGTGAGCATGGCCAAGTTCGGCAAGCGGGTCAGCGGTGTAAGGTCACCGTCAATGATCTTGGCCTTCGTCCCGGCAATCCAAAGGGCCTTGAGATTGGTCAATTCCCGAAGTGGGGCGACAGACTCGATTTCCCGCCCATCCGCAATGGTCAGAACCTCAAGGTTTTTCAGTGCCGCGAGACAATCAAGCGAGGTAACCTTGCTCGTCTCTGTCAGATGCAGGCAGCGGAGACTTTTGAGGTTCTCGATACCATCAAGGCTTTCCAGTCGATGACAAACAGATAGCGACAAACGGTCCAGATGGTGCAGTTCCGCGATCGGCGCGAAAGATCGAATGCCGCTATGCGCGACTTCAAGGTTTCGCAAAGTCTTAAGATCGGCCAGCCCATCGGTCTTTTTCCAGTTGAGGCCGCTAATCTGCAGACGCTTCAGCGCCTTCGCCCCAAAGACCGAATTCAGTTTGGGCTGCCATCGCATGGTGCAGGACGTCAGCTTTGGAAGCTGATTGATATCTATCGGGTGACTGACCTTGAATGGCGCAACCAGGCGCTTCAGTCCACTCAGATCCCTGATCGGCATTGGCACGTATTCGAAATCAGGTTCCGGGTAGGGGACATGGATCAGGGTGATGAACGGCAAGTTCGCGAAAAAACCAAAGTCGTCGCACCTAAAGCCATCGCGGTAGGAAAACGACAGTCCGGCAACCTTGTGTTTCGCTAGGAAATCAACCATCGCGGGATGCCAGGGTCCCGTGATGCGCGCCGTCAGCACATGCGCAGTTTCATCTTGATCGTATGGGTTGAGGGAACTGCGAAGCGGTCCGTCGGAGATATCTACGGATTTGCGCCAGCGGTTAAGCCCGAACATGGGCTCCCCCTCCCGATGTTCTGCTCCGCGACCTTATCGGTCTGGGTCGAAGGGGTACGAAATCGTCCGCCGCGACCCAAGCTGGGTCTGCGCTAAGGGTCAGCAAAATTCCGGTCATCAATGTCCCACTGCAAACGCGGATCAACAGTGCTGCGCTTCTCCGTCCCATTGAGTTCTGTCCAGATGTACACCGTTTCGTTGTCTAGAGATTCAAATCGAACGCTTCGGTATCGGCGCAGCTTCCTGACACTGTCCCAGATGAACAGCAGCCCCGCAAAGGGCGTCAACGTGAAGACAACTTTGAAGAGTTGTTCTTGCTGTTGATATTCCACCTCACTGGAAATGAAGAACACGCCGATGGCCATCAAAGCTGTCCAGAGAACGCTGAAAACCAGTGTGTACATAGGGTGCTCCGACACCAAGACGCTGCTCTTTAGGCAACAGCACTCACCTTCGATCGTTCCAGAGATATTTGGCCTTTTTGTGACAGCCTCTTGATGCGCAACCTGGTCCGTATTGCGCTTAGCTGCATGGCGACGCTGCATTCGGAGGCGCTAAGCAAAGCCCACCCCGCCATGTCCTAGATCAGCATCGAGACAAAGGAGGGCTACGGTTCCCACAAACCGGTACGTGGGTAAGACCGAAATCGGTCCACATGAAACGAATGGTGGCTTCGTCCGCGACGCGGTCTTAGCTCACCATCCCGAGTATTTCATAGGTCCGCTTCAGGATCGGAACCGTGATCTCGCGTGCCTGTTCAGCACCGCGCCCGAGGATCCGGTCGATTTCGGCCGGGTCGTTCATCAGCCGCGACATCTCGGACGAGATGGGGGACAGCTTTTCGACTGCAAGTTCGGCCAGCATGGGCTTGAACGTGCCGAATTGTTGCCCCCCCACGTCGGACAGGACCGCATCGACACTCTGATCCGAAAGGGCCGCGTAAATGTTGACGAGGTTGCGGGCCTCGGGCCTGTCCTTCAGCCCGCCTGCCTCTGACGGCAAGGCATCGGGGTCGGTCTTGGCCTTGCGGAACTTCTTGGCGATCGTGTCCGCATCGTCGGTCAGGTTGATGCGGCTGGCATCCGATGGGTCTGATTTCGACATCTTCTTTGAGCCGTCCCGCAGCGACATGATGCGCGTCGCTGCCCCCTCGATCACCGGTTCGGTGAGGGGGAAGAAGTCGACGCCGTAGTCGTGGTTGAACTTGGTCGCGATGTCGCGGGTCAGCTCAAGATGCTGTTTCTGGTCTTCGCCGACGGGAACATGGGTCGCGTGGTAGATCAGGATGTCGGCAGCCATAAGGGATGGATAGCCGAAAAGGCCCAGCGACGCGGCCTCGGCATTCTTGCCAGCCTTGTCCTTCCACTGCGTCATGCGTGACATCCAGCCCATGCGCGCCACACAGTTGAAAACCCAGCCAAGTTGCGCGTGTTCGGGCACCGCGCTCTGGTTGATCAGGATGGATTTCGTGGGATCAATGCCCGACGCCAGAAAGCCCGCGGCCAGTTCCCGCGTGTTAAAGGCCAGGTCCTTTGGATCCTGCCAGACCGTGATCGCGTGCAGGTCGACGATGCAATAGACCGTCTCGTAGGTCCCTTCGTCCTGCATTTCGACAAAGCGCTTCATCGCGCCAAGGTAATTCCCAAGCGTGAGGCCGCCCGAAGGCTGGATCCCGGAAAAGACGCGGGGGGTAAAGGTTGTGTCGGACATGAGGCCTCTGGGAAAATCTGCGCCGCTGCATTACCCATGCCTCTGACCCCCGTCAAGGAGCGTGCGATGTCCGAACCCAGCCCCTTCAACGAATTGCCCCCTGTTGTCTGGGCGTTGTTCTTTCTGATTATGGGGATTGAGCTGATGTTCTGGCTGGGTGCGTCTGGTTTCGTCGGCGGGCCCGAGGCGATCGGCTGGCGCTTGAAAGCCGTCAATGACTACGGTTTTTCGGGGCAGGCCTTTGACTGGATGATCGAAAACGGGCGGGTCAGGGCGGATTACCTGATGCGGTTCGTGACCTATCCCTTCGTGCATGGCGCCATGATTTCGGCCCTGCTGGCAGGCGTGATCCTGCTGGCCATGGGCAAACTGGTGGGCGAGGTCATGGGATCGTTTGCCGTGATCGTTCTCTTTTTCCTCTGCGGCATTCTCGGTGCGGCGGTGCTGGGGTTACTCACGGACGAAGGTTGGCTCTATGGCGCCTATCCTTGCGTCTATGGTTTGATCGGCGCCTATACCTTCCTGCTCTGGCAGCACCTGTCGGGGACAGGCCTGCGGCAACTTTCGGCCTTTCGCCTGATCGGTGTCTTGATGGCGCTGCAGCTGATCTTCGGCATCTTCATCGAAACCGGGCTGGCATGGATCGGTGAGCTTGCCGGGTTCGCAGTCGGGTTCCTGCTTTCGCCCCTTCTGATACCGGGTGGGATGGCGCGCGTACTCGACACGATCAGACGACGTTAACCCCTGCGCAAGACCGATCTGAGTTCCCTCAGCCGAAGCGCCCCAACCAGCTGAGCCGCAAGAAAATAGCTGAGAATTCCAACAAGGATCAGCGCGAGCAGAGCAGCATAGCGGATCGTGGGCGTGCTGAGCAGGTCGCCCAGCCCGTGCATCGTGCCCCAAAGGCACAGACCCATCAGGGCAGAGGCCACGACGATCCGCCAAAGCCGCTGCCAGAACCGCGCATCAAGTTGCGCAACGGTTCCCATGCGCCGCGTCCCCGTCCCGAGCAGCGCCACCATGACCCACCCGGCGAGCGTCGCTGCGATAGCCGGGGCGGCCCATCCGACCAGCGGTACCAGGCCAAAGGCCGCCACCGCGTTGACCACCATTGCAACAAGCGCGAACCGGAAGGGCGAGCGGGTATCGGACCGGGCAAAATACAGCGGTTGTTGCACCTTTTGCAGCACGAAAGCAGGCAGGCCGAGCCCGTAGATCGCTGTTGCTATCGCAATGGCCCGGACGTCATCGGCACCAGTGGCACCCCGTTCGTAGAGGACCGACACCATCGGCAATGGGATGACAACAAGGGCCATGGCAGCGGGCAGGGTGAAGGCCATCGAAAACTCGGCCGCCCGTGACAGCGCGTTGCGCGAACCCTCCGCATCCTCTGCCTTGAGGCGCCGCGACAGGTCCGGCAGCAGCACGATGCCCACTGCGATGCCGATCACTCCCAGTGGCAGCTGATAGAGCCGGTCGGCGGCAAAAAGCCAGCTCACCGCCCCTTCGAACCGGCTGGCGACGAGTTGCCCGACAACAAGATTTATCTGCATCACGCCGGTCGCGAGTGCCGCCGGGATGGCGGTGACCAGCAATTGACGCATCGCGGGGTTGGGGCGCGGTATGCGCAGCTTCAGCGCATATCCCGCCCGTGCCGCGGCGCTCCATGTCAGGGCCAGCTGTGCGACACCGGCAAACGGGATTGTCCAGATCAGCCATTCGACGACCGGCGCGTCGGCCGCCCGGGCGGCGAGCATGGCGGCGATGACCATGACGTTAAGCAGCACCGGCGCGGCAGCGGCCACGGCAAACCGCCCAGTCGCATTCAGGATCCCGGAAAAGAGGGCGGCGAGCGACATGAAAAAGATGTAGGGGAATGTGACCCGGCCATACCCGACCGTGATGTCGAAACGGTCGTCACCGCTGAACCCGCCCGCCGTGGCCCAGACCAGCGCGGGCATGAAGATCATGGCAAGCGCTGTCAGCGACAGGGTGAGAAAGCTCAGCCATGCCAGCGCGTCGGACGCAAAGTTGGCTGCATCTTCGTCTCCTTCGACCCGTTTCGAGAACATCGGCACGAAAGATGCGTTGAACGCCCCTTCGGCAAAGAAGCGGCGGAACATATTGGGCAAACGGAAGGCGGCCACGAATGCATCCATCAGCGGCCCGGGGCCGATCAGCGACAGGATCAGGATTTCACGCACGAAGCCCAGAATGCGTGACATGAGCGTCCAGAACCCGACGGTCAGAAAGCCTGCCATGAGCCGTATCGGCTTCATCGTGTTGCCTGTGGCGCGTTTTGCATAACTGCCCCGTCGTTTTGATCAGGCATAGCGGGTCATCCAGCCCTGGGGAAGTTTCGGCTTACCCGATTGTCCCGCGGTTTTCGCCGATCTGACCGCGGTGCAGGAGCAGATGGTCTAGCAGGATGCAAGCCATCATTGCCTCTCCAACCGGAACGGCGCGGATGCCCACGCAGGGGTCATGGCGGCCTTTGGTGACGATTTCCGTAGCCTCGCCGCTTTTGGTAATGGTCTTGCGGGGGGTCAGGATGGACGAGGTCGGCTTGACCGCGAACCGCACGACAATGTCCTGTCCCGTGCTGATCCCGCCAAGGATGCCGCCAGCATGGTTGCTGGAATATTCGGGGCCATCAGGGCCCATCGTGATCTCGTCCGCATTCAGATCACCGGTAAGCATCGCAGCCGACATGCCTTCACCGATCTCGACGCCCTTGACTGCGTTGATCGACATCATCCCGGCTGCAAGATCGGTGTCGAGCTTGGCATAAATCGGCGCTCCAATACCCGCCGGAACGCCCCGTGCCGTAACCTCGATCACCGCGCCGACCGAATTTCCGGATTTCCGCAGATCGTCGAGGTATCCTGCCCAATCCTCCGCGGCTTTGGCATCGGGCACCCAGAACGGATTGCGTTCGATCTCATCCCAGTCAAAGTGGTCCCGGTTGATCTCATGGGCACCCATGCGCGTCATGTAGCCCTTGACTTCGATCTGGGGCGCCATCGACTTGAGCGCTGCACGCGCCAAACCGCCCGCGGCGACGCGAGCCGCCGTTTCGCGCGCGGATGACCGGCCTCCGCCGCGATAGTCGCGGATGCCGTACTTTTGCCAATAGGTGATATCGGCATGGCCGGGACGGAACTTTTCTGCGATTTCCGAGTAGTCCTTTGAACGTTGGTCGGTATTCTCAATCATCAACTGGATTGGCGTGCCTGTCGTTTGACCCTCGAAGACGCCGGACATGATCTTGACGGCGTCCGGCTCGCGCCGCTGAGTGGTGAACTTGTTCTGGCCAGGTTTGCGTTTGTCCATCCAGATCTGAAGATCGGCCTCTGTCACGGGTACGCCGGGCGGGCAACCGTCCACCGTCGCGCCCAATGCAGGCCCGTGGCTTTCGCCCCATGTGGTGACGCGGAAGATATGACCGAAGGTGTTGAACGACATGGGCGGCTCCTCTGACCGGACGGTCTAACGACGGGCCCGGGCAGGCTCAAGTCGTTTCGGCTTGCGGCCATCGGAGCAGGGCAATACTGTCGTGCTTACCTCGGGGTGCTTGTTTCAAGCTGAGATGCCTTTCCGGCGAACCCGTTGAACCTGAACCGGTTAACACCGGCGGAGGGAAGGTGCGGAGATCATCCACATCCTGTGCCCTGCCGCCTGCATGATGGAGGATACCCATGCGTTATCTTGCGTTTGCAGCGGCTTCGATAATCGGAGCCCAAGCTGCAGCCGAAACTCCCGTTCTTACGGTCTATACCTACGACAGTTTCGTATCCGAATGGGGCCCTGGTCCCGCGATTGAAACGGCGTTTGAGGCAACCTGTGATTGCGATCTGCAATTTGTGGGCACGGGCGACGGCGCGGCCCTGCTGGCGCGGCTCAAGCTTGAAGGGTCGCGGACAGAGGCCGACATCATTCTGGGCCTCGACACCAATCTGACCGCAGCAGCACTTGAGACGGGCTTGTTTGCGCCGCACGGTGTCGAGGCGGACTATGACCTGCCAATCGAATGGACGGACCCAAATTTCTTGCCATACGACTGGGGATACTTCGCCTTCGTCCATGGGGCCGATGTGGCTGCGCCCGCCAACTTCAAGGATCTGGCAGCGTCAGACCAGAAGATCGTCATTCAGGATCCGCGCTCGTCAACGCCTGGTCTTGGACTGCTGTTGTGGGTCCAGGCTGCCTACGGTGATGAGGCTCCGACCATCTGGGACGGTCTGGCGGACAATATCGTGACAGTGACCAAGGGCTGGTCCGAAGCTTATGGCCTGTTCCTGGATGGTGAGGCTGACATGGTGCTGTCCTACACCACATCACCGGCCTACCACCTGATTGCCGAGGGGGACGAGACCAAGGCTGCGGCACCGTTCAGTGAAGGGCATTACATGCAAGTCGAAGTCGCTGGGATGCTGGCGGGAACCGATCAACCCGATCTTGCAGCCGATTTCATGGCATTCGTCGTGTCGGACGCCTTTCAAGAGGTCATCCCCACCACCAACTGGATGTATCCGGCCGTGACGCCCGAGGCCGGGTTGCCCGAGGGGTTCGAAACGATGATCACGCCATCCAAAAGCCTGCTCTTTTCAGCCGACGAGGCCGCGATGATGCGTGACGAAGCCCTGGCCGAATGGCTGTCGGCGCTCTCCAACTAGGGCGGTGTTCCGGGCCGCTGATCGCGCTGATCATCCTTGGCGCGATTGGCGCGATCGTCGCAGCTGTGATTTCCCGGTCTGGGGGCCTGGCCCTGGGGCCGGGCGACATGGCCGCGATCCGCTTTACTTTTCATCAGGCGGTCTGGTCCGCCGCGCTCAGCGTTCTTCTTGCGATCCCGGTTGCCCGGGCTCTGGCGCGCCGTCGGTTCCGAGGGCGCGGAATCATCATCACTCTGCTGGGCGCGCCCTTTATCCTGCCTGTGATCGTGGCGGTTCTGGGGCTGCTCGCGGTATTTGGCCGGGGCGGGTGGGTCAGTACGATATTGGTCGGCCTCGGCGGAGAGCCGATTTCGATCTACGGGTTTCATGGCGTGGTTCTGGCGCATGTTTTTTTCAATCTGCCCCTCGCAACGCGGTTGATCCTGCAGGCTTGGCAAGCGGTTCCGGCTGAGCGTTATCGTCTGGCCGCCCAGCTTGCGATCGATGGGTGGGCGTTCTTTCGGATAATCGAATGGCCGCTGTTACAAAGGGCGGTGCCGGGTGCCTTTGCCCTGATCTTTGTTCTGTGTCTGACCAGCTTCGCCGTCGCCCTGACGCTGGGGGGCGGGCCCCGGGCCACGACGGTCGAACTGGCGATCTATCAGGCCTTTCGCTTTGATTTCGATCTGGGGCGGGCCGCCTTTCTGTCGCTGCTGCAACTTGGCCTTGCCGGGACCGCCGCAGCAGTGGCGGTCTGGCTGGTGCCACGGGTCGAATTGGGCCGCGGGCTGGATCGCTCGCATGACAGATGGGACGGACGCGGTGCCGGCGCGCAAGACGCAGTTGTCATCACGCTGGCCTTCCTGTTTCTCGTCCTGCCGATTGGGGCCGTTGCCTATGACGGGATGGGCGGGCTTTTGGTACTGCCCGGGTCGGTGTTTTGGGCTGCAGTCACGTCGCTTTGGGTTGCTGGGCTGAGTGTGGGCCTCATGTTGACGGCCGCGCTGCCTCTTGCCGGATGGATGGCGATGCGGCGGCGCGCCGGGGCCGAGGTGGTCGGGATCTTCGGTATCGCGATCTCGCCCCTGATGCTGGGAACAGGGGCATTCCTGCTGATCAACCCCTATGCCGACCCCGGCCGACTTGCGTTGGTCGTTACGGCCTGCGTCAATGCGTTGATGACACTGCCTTTTGCCCTCCGTCTGATGGTGCCGGCCCTTCGGGATCTGGTAGACGACTACGGGCGGCTGTCGCTCAATCTTGGGCTGCGCGGCTGGCCTTTGTGGCGGATCGTCATCCTTCCCCGGTTGCGGGCTCAGATGGGGTTTGCCGCCGGGTTGGGCGGAGCGCTGTCCTTGGGCGATCTGGGTGTGGTGACGCTCTTTGCAGATCAGGATCGCGCCACGTTACCTTTGCAGATGTACCGGTTGATGGGCGCATACCAGATGGAGGCGGCATCGGGCGCCGCGGTCTTGCTCTTGCTGTTGGCCCTCTCGGTTTTCTGGCTATGCGACTGGTGGGGGCGGCATGCTTAGGTTGGAACAGCTGCGGATCGGGCTCGGCGGCTTCGACCTCACCGCAGATTTCGCCGTTCAAGCCGGGGCGCGAGTCGCAGTCATCGGACCTTCCGGTGCGGGCAAGTCGTCTCTTCTGAATGCAATTGCAGGTTTCATTCCGCTGGTCGGTGGGCGTGTTCTGCTGGATGGGTCCGACATCACCACCCTGCCACCCGATGCGCGGTCGATCACGATGCTGTTTCAGGATGGCAACCTCTTTCCGCATCTGACGCTCGCCCAGAATGTCGGGCTTGGGCTGAGGCCCACACTGCGCCTCGATGATCAGGAGCGCAGCGACGTGACCGGCGCGCTGGCCCGTGTGGGGCTGGACGGTCTGGCCGACAGGAAACCCGCGACCGTTTCGGGTGGTCAGGCAAGTCGCGCCGCGCTGGCTCGGGTGCTGGTGCAGAACCGTCCGCTCTTGCTGCTGGACGAACCCTTTGCGGCGCTCGGACCCGCATTGCGGGCCGAGATGCTGGCGCTGGTGGCAGAATTGCTGGATGAGACGCGAGCCACGCTGATGATGGTGACCCATGCGCCCGAAGATGCCCGACGGATCGCCGATCAGATCGTCTTCGTCGACGCAGGTATTGCGCACCCGCCCGCAGCGACCGAGGCCTTGTTCGCCGATCCTCCTCCGCAACTCAAAGTCTATCTCGGCTGATCTTGTCCTTGTGGGAAATTCCGGTGCAGGGTGCCCGGCGAAAGGACCAGCCATGCACCCGAACCCCGCATTCCGAAAAACGCCCGACGACCAGAACCTTGCATTTGCGCGGGACCGGGCCTTTGGCATTCTAGCGGTGAACGGAGAAGCGGGGCCGCAGATCAGCCATGTTCCGTTTCTTCTCTCTGACGATGGCCAATCGGCCGATCTGCATCTTGTCCGATCGAACCCGATCGTGCGGACCATCAGCGCGCCGACATCCGCCGTGATCGCGATCAGCGGACCGGACGGATACGTGTCGCCGGACTGGTATGGCATCGAAGATCAGGTGCCGACGTGGAACTACGTCGCCGTGCATCTGCGCGGCACGCTCAACCGACTGCCCACGGAGGACATGCACGACATGCTTGATCGTCAATCGGCGGCCTATGAGGACAGATTACTGCCCAAACCCCCATGGAGGACGGGCAAGATGGACCAGGAAGCGCTTCGGAAGATGCTGCGCATGATCGTCCCCTTCCGGATGGAAATCCAATCCGTCGATGGCACATGGAAGCTAAACCAGAACAAACCGGATGACGTTCGGATGCGGGCCGCGGATGCCATTGAATCAGGTGGCATCGGCAGCGAGCTGTCGGCCCTTGTTGCGATGATGCGCGATGCCTAGGGTGGCGCCAACGGAACGGGAGATCGCGCTATGAAACTGTTGATGTCGGGGCCGTCGCCCTTTGTTCGCAAGGTTCTGGTCCTGCTGCACGAAACCGGTCAGATGGCAGATGTCGAAGCGGTTCAGGTGACCGCAGCAGTTGGCGGAACCGATGCGGCGCTGGCTGCCGCGAATCCTCTGGGGAAGATCCCGGCGCTCGTGCGCGATGACGGGCCGACGCTCTATGACAGCCGCGTGATCTGCCGGTTCCTCGATGACCGTGCCAATGCGGGGCTCTACCCCGCGTCGAACCCATGGGAAACGCTGGTGCTGGAGGCAACGGCGGACGGGATCATGGAGGCTGCTGTGCTGATGATCTACGAACGTCGGCTTCGTTCGCCCGACATGGTCTCGGAGCCCTGGCTGGAAGGGCAGTGGGAAAAGGTCGCGCGGGGTCTCGATGCACTTAATGATCGTTGGATCAGTCACCTAAACGGCAAGCCCGACATCGGCCATATCGGGGTGGCCTGTGCCCTTGGCTACCTGGACTTCCGGCACCCCGAGAGGAACTGGCGCGACGGGCGGGATGCACTGGCGGCATGGTACGAAACCTTCGCCGCCCGCCCGTCGATGCAGGAAACGATGCCTGTTGGTTAGACTGTGATACGTTTGGACGGAAACGGTTCAACACCCGCTGCGGACCAGCTTCACCCGTCACCGTCCCGAGCTAACCCTCCGCCCGCTGTGCGCCCTCTTCGATGGCAGCGCGCAGCTTTTTCTCAAGCGACTTCTGCTTGGCGATCGAGTGGTACTTAAGCCCGAACATGTCCTTTACATAGAACGTGTCAACGACCTGTTCGCCATAGGTGGCAATCACCGCATTCGCGACATAGACGTTGTTGGCCGCAAGCGTGCGCGACAGGTCGTGCAAAAGGCCAGGCCGATCACGGGTATCGACCTCGATGATGGTGTAGATGTCCGAACCGTCGTTGTCGAAGGTGATATGGGTTGGCACCTTGAACGCTTTCTCACGCTTCTTGACTCGGTCGCGGTCCTTGATGGCCTCGCGGGTGACGACTTCGCCACGTAATGTCTTTTCGATCATCTTGGTCAGGCGCGGCAAACGTGCCGCGTCGTATGGATTGCCGTCGGCATCCTGGATCCAGAACGCATCGGTCACGAACCCGTCCTTGGTCGTATAGCTGCGGGCGTCTACAATATTGGCCCCGACAAGGGCGAGTGCGCCAGTCAGGCGGGCAAAGATCCCCGGGTGATCGGCCATGACAAAACAGGCGCGGGTCGCATCCCGATCCTCGTCAGGGTGCAGGTCGATCCGGATCTCGGCGTCGCCGATATCACGGAGCAGGTTGGCGAAAACCACATGCGCCGTGATGTGCAGCCCCTGCCAGTATGGGTCATAATGGCGGCCCGTCTCGGTCTGCAGGTCCTTGCGGGGCCAGCCCGCAAGAGCTTCGCGCAGGGCCTTCTTGGCCTCGACCCCGCGATTTTCGCGGTTGAGTGCTTCAAGACCGGTTTCGAGGGCCCTGGTGGTCTGGCGGTAAAGCGCGCGGATCAGGACCGCTTTCCAGTTATTCCACGTGTTCGGGCCGACGCCGCGGATATCGCAGACTGTCAGGACGCAAAGCAGATCCAGCCGTTCGACGGATTTCACCGCCTTGGCGAAATCACGCACGGTGCGGGGGTCGGCAATGTCACGCTTTTGGGCCATGTCCGACATCAGCAGGTGGTACCGCACGAGCCACTCGACGGTTTCGCATTCATCGGGCTTCAGCCCCAGACGTGGCGCGACCTTGCGCGCGATCTTGGCGCCCAGGATCGAGTGATCTTCCTCGCGACCCTTGCCGATATCGTGCAGCAGCAGCGCCAGATACACGACCCGCCGGTTCACACCCTTTTCGAGGATCGATGAGGCAACCGGCAATTCCTCGACCAGTTCCTTCTTCTCGATCTGTGCAAGGTTGACGATGCATTGGATCGTGTGTTCGTCGACCGTGTAGGAATGATACATATTGAACTGCATCATCGCGACGATCGGTTCGAATTCGGGGATGAAGGCCGCCAGCATGCCCAGCTCGTTCATGCGCCGCAGGGCCCGTTCCGGGTTGCCGTGCTTGAGCATCAGATCGAAAAAGATGCGCGTCGCCTCGGTGTTCGACCGCATATCGTCATCGATCAGATGCAGGTTGGACTTGATCAGGCGCATGGCGTCGGGGTGGATCAGCATCCCGGTCCGCAACGCCTCTTCGAAAAGGCGCAGCAGGTTCAACTTGTCTGACAGAAACGTGTCGGGGTCTTCGACGTCTAGCCGGTTGTGGATGACCCGGTAGCCCGCTTTGACCCGCGGCTTGCGCTTGAACCAGCGCTCCAGCAGGGGCTCGTCCTTGACGTGCATCGCTTCCAGCTTGGTGAGGAAGATGCGGGTCAGGTCGCCTACCTCGGTTGCGTGCAGGAAGTAGTCCTGCATGAACACCTCGACCGCGCGCCGCCCGGATCTATCCGCATAGTTCATCGCGGCGGCAACCTGAACCTGCATGTCAAAGGTCAGCTGTTCCGTCGCCCGGCCGGTCAGCAGATGCAGGTGGCACCGTACAGCCCACAAAAAGTCTTCGGCTTTGACAAAGCTGTCGAATTCCTCTTCGGTAAAGACGCCGATGGGCACAAGGTCGGCCGCGTCCTGTACGCCATGGATGTACTTGCCGATCCAGAACAGCGACTGCAGATCCCGAAGGCCGCCCTTGCCTTCCTTCACGTTCGGTTCGACGACATAACGCTCGCCCTGCCGTTCGTGGCGCTTGTCCCGCTCGGTCAGCTTGGCGGTGATGAAATCGCGCCCGGTCCCGCGAAAAAGGTCGGACCAAAGCCGCTGTTCGAGATCATGGGCGAGGTTCCGGTCGCCGACCAGAAACCGGTGTTCCAGCATGGCCGTTCGGATGGTGTAATCGTCCTGCCCCAACCGCAGGCAGTCCCTTATGGTGCGGCTGGAATGCCCCACCTTCAGCTTGAGGTCCCACAGCAGGTAGAGCATTGTCTCAATCACGCTCTCCGCCCAGGCCGTTATCTTGTAGGGCGTCAGAAACAGCAGATCGACATCCGAAAACGGGGCCATTTCCCCCCGGCCATATCCGCCAACCGCAAGGATCGACAACCGTTCAGCATCGGTGGGCGTCGGATTGCGGTGCAGGACGTACCGCGCGATGTCGAGGCACGCCTCGACAAGACAATCCGTCAGATAGCAATAGGCCGTCGTCGTCTCTCGGGCCGCAAACGGGCGGTCCTGAAATGCCGCAGCGATATTGTCCCGGCCGTTGATCTGGGCCTCTCGCAGAAAGGCCAGCAACACGCCACGGGCCTCGGGGCCGGGCAGCCCTTTCGTCGATTTCAGGGCCTTTTCAAAGGCTGCGCGGTCAAAGATTTCATCGGGCAGGCAGATCAGCTCTGCCTTCATCATTCGGGGGCGGTCTGCCAGTTTTGTTGCGGTCAGAAGCCTGCTCCACCAAAGCTTTGCGGCGCGGGACTGAGCTGAACGACCTGTCGGTTCTGGATCGTCGCAACAGCCAGACCGCGTTCATTGGTGCCGTCGGGGCGTAGCCGGAATACGCCCGATGCACCCTGAAAGCCTGCATTCTGGGTCAGCGCGGCCCCTGTCAGCGCGTTTGACCCACGCTGGCTGACCAGCGCACCGATGGCCGCAACTCCGTCATAGGCCAGGGCGCCAATCGGGTGTGGGCTGGCGCCGTAGGCAGCCTGGTACCGGCTGCGGAAGGCGGCTGAACGGTTGGGGTCGGGCAGGGCGAACCAGCCACCCTGAACACCAGGCAGATCAAGGGTTTGCGGTGGCAGGTCCCAACGTGTCAGGCCGATATACTGGGTCGTCTCCGGCCCGACGCCCGCCTCGGGCAGTAACTGGGTCAGCAATGGCAGGGCTGTTGCCGTTGACGATGTCAGAAAAAGCGCATCGGCACCGGAGCCGTCGACCGCTGCCCTCACGCGCGGCACGGCAGCCACGACGCCCTCTTGTGACAGGGGGTAATCCACGACCCCTGCAATTGTGGCACCTGACCGGGCGGCAGCGTTGCGGATTGCATCCCTTCCCAGCGTTCCGGCTGGATCCTGCGCATGCAACACCAGGATCCGGGATTTGCCTTGGCTGCTCGCGTAGCGGACCAGCCGCGAAGCGGTGTTTTCAAAGGTTGGTCCAAGGACAAAGACATTGCCGCCCGCGATGTCGGTGTTGTTCGAGAAAGACAGGACATTGATATTGCGGCTGGCGACCGCGACGCCGGCCGCATTGGCCGAGCTCGCATAGACCGGTCCGAGGATGATCTGCGCCCCTTCGGAAACCGCCCGCAACGCTTGGTTTGCCGCGTTTGCCGCGTCGCCCCCCGTCGAATAGACTCTCAGATCCACGTCGACACCGTTCAGGTCCGCCACGGCCAGTCGTGCCGCGTTTTCAAGACTTTGCGCCAGAACGTTGTCACCGGAAGATCCCGATCCGCTGGGAACCAGAAGTGCGACAGTGACCGGACGCGACGTATCGATCAGTGGCCCGGTAAGCCCGCCGACCGCGACATCATCGCAGGCGGCAAGGGTGAGCGCGGCGAACGGCAGGGCGAGCGTCCGCAACGCCTTGCGAATGGGTGACAAAAGCGCGATCAAGGGCACAAGGCTTCTCCTGAGAACTGAGGGCGGCCGGGTGCCGCAATTCACGCAGGCATCATAGACACCAGAAAAGGTGGGTCCAACATTGAATTTCCGCCGCCTCGAGCTGCCCCCCGGATTGACCTTCGTCGGCGTCCCAATCGGAACCGCGCGGGACATTACGCTGAGGGCGCTGGATGTGCTGGCCTCGGCCGATCTGCTGGCGGCAGAAGACACCCGCAGCCTGCGCAAGCTGATGGATATTCACGGCATTCCGCTCGACGGTCGGCGGATCATCGCGCTGCACGACCATTCGGGCGCTTCGCAGGTCGCCCGGCTGGTTGAAGAGGTCAAGGGGGGTGCAAGTCTGGCTTATGCCTCCGAGGCCGGGATGCCCCTGATCGCCGATCCGGGTTTCGAGTTGGGGCGGGCCATGCGCGAAGCCGGCCTGAGCGTCACCGCTGCACCTGGTCCGTCGGCCTTGACGACTGCGATGGCGGTGTCCGGCATGCCGACGGACCGGTTTCATTTCGCCGGTTTTCTGCCCTCAACGGCCAATGCCCGCCGCAAGGCACTGGCAGCGCTCGCCGGTGAGGTTGCAACGCTGGTTTTCTTCGAGTCGCCCAAACGCCTTGCCGCCATGCTGCGAGACGCGGCTGAAACTTTGGGTGCGGGGCGCGAGGCGGCGGTCTGTCGCGAGTTGACGAAGAAGTTCGAAGAGGTCCAGCGCGGACCGCTTGCTGACTTGATCGAATATTACGAACAGAACCCGCCAAAGGGCGAAATCGTCGTCCTGATCGATCGCGGCGCGGGCGAAACCGTTAGCGAAATGGAAATCGAGCAGGCGCTAGGGTCGGCCTTGGAAACGATGCGGGTCAAGGATGCGTCGCAGATCGTGGCAGAGCGGTTTGGGCTTGCCCGCCGCGACGTCTATCAGATGGCGCTTGGCATCATGAAAGGCAAAAGCGACGCGCAATGAACAGACCGACCCCGACGACAGAGCACCTTGGCAAGTCTCGATCCGACAAGGGCCGCGCCGCCTATGAGGTGGGGTGTTCCGCTGAGGATGGGGTCGCGGCCGAGTATCAGCGGCGCGGTTATCGGTTGCTGAATCGCCGGTGGCGCGGTGAGGCGGGTGAAATCGACCTGATTTTTCAGAACAGCCACGGCATCGTCTGCGTTGAGGTCAAACGCGCGCGCAACTTTGATGCCGCCTTTTCCCGCGTCACACCCCGTCAGCAGGCACGCTTGTTCGCCGCTGCCGAGGAATACGCCGCCGGGCAACCCGGCGGGACGCTCACCGATATCCGGTTTGATGTCGCGGCCGTCGATCAGCGGGGCATGATCGAGATCTTTGAGAATGCCTTTGCCTGACTAGGGGCCATTGCGCCCCGCGCGAAGGTGCGCCATCAAAGCGGCGTCATAAATGGGGGCAGGCATGAAGATTGCGTTTCAAATGGATCCGATCGAAGCGGTCGACATCAATGCCGATAGCTCGTTTCGCCTTGCCGAAGAAGCGCAGGCACGGGGCTACGACCTGTTCTACTACCAGCCCGACCACCTCGCCTATCAGGAGGGGCGGATAACGGCGCGCGGTCATGACATGACGGTTCAGCGGGTGGCGGGCAATCATGTCCAGCTTGGCCCGGAAAAGGAGGTCGATCTGGCCGATTTCGATGTCGTCTGGCTGCGGCAGGACCCGCCCTTTGACATGCATTACATCACATCAACGCATCTGCTGGACCGCCTCAAGGGCGAGGCATTGGTGGTGAATGATCCGTTCTGGGTCCGGAACTATCCCGAAAAGCTGCTCGTGCTCGATTTTCCGCACCTGACCCCGCCCACCACCATTGCGCGCGACCTCGTGACGATCCGCGCCTTCAAGGCCAAGCACGGCGATATCATTCTCAAACCGCTCTACGGCAATGGCGGGGCCGGGGTGTTTCGGCTGGATGCGGGCGACAGGAACCTCAGCAGCCTGCACGAGCTTTTCACGGGCTTTTCGCGCGAACCTTTGATCGTTCAGAAATTCCTGCCGGATGTCAGCAAGGGCGACAAGCGGGTCATTCTGGTGGACGGCGAACCCATCGGTGCGATCAACCGCGTCCCCGCTGCGGGCGAAACCCGGTCGAACATGCATGTGGGCGGACGGCCGGAAAAGATCGGCCTGACTCCACGCGATCTCGAGATCTGCGCGGCCATCGGCCCGACGCTGCGGGAAAAGGGCCAGATCTTTGTCGGGATCGACGTGATCGGCGATTATCTGACCGAGATCAACGTGACCTCGCCGACCGGATTGCAGGAACTTGAGCGGTTCGACGGGATCAATCCTGCAGCGCTGATCTGGGAGGCGATCGAAGCGAAGGTCGCATGAGCTGGCAGTCCCGCCTGATCAATCCCGCACTGCGGCTCATTGAAAAGCCTCAGCTTGCGCGTGCCAAAAACCCCCGGGCGCTGCGACGGAGTTTCGAGTTCAAGGCACGCATCCTGTTTCGGCCCCCGCGACAGGTATCGGTGGTCGATTGGCTGGATGACCCTGGTCTCGATGTGATGCCGCGGGGTGCCAGTCCTGACCGCACCATTCTCTACTTCCACGGTGGCGGATACATTTTCGGCAGCCCCCGCAGCCATGCCGGACTTGCCGGGCAGATCGCCGTACGGACCGGCGCGCGCGTCATCCTGCCAGATTACCCTTTGGCGCCCGAGCATCCCTTCCCCGCTGCCTTTGATCATGCACTGCAGGCCTATGAGACGTTGTTGCAGAGGGTCGGGTCACCCGAACACATTCAAATCGGCGGTGACAGTGCAGGCGGCGGGCTGGCTCTGGCGCTGAATGCCTGGCTGGCCAAGGAAAACGGCCCCGTCCCAGCGGGATGCTTTGCCTTTTCGCCCCTGACCGATCTCACATATTCAGGCCCAAGCGTGACCGAAAATGCAAAGATCGAAGCCTATCTGCCCGCGGCGCGTGTGTGGGACATGGCCAGACTGTATCTGAACGGGGCCGATCCGACGGACCCGCGCGCCAGCCCGCTCTTTGCTGCGTTCGCCGATGCCGCTCCAGTTTGGCTGACGGTCGGCAAGACAGAGATCCTGCGGGATGACAGCCTACGTATCGCCGAGCGGATCCGGTCCGATGGGACTTCAATAGACTTGCTGGTCGAAGAGGATCTGCCTCATGTCTGGCCGATCTTTTTCAGCTATCTGCCCGAGGCGCGCAGCACTCTCGACGCCCTCGGCCAGTGGATCACCCAGCATTGGCAGAGCCCAACCGAAAGCTGACCGCTTCGGCGACATGCGCCTTGGTTACTTTTTCCGATCCTGCCAAATCCGCGATGGTGCGGGCGACACGCAGAACACGGTGATACCCCCGCGCCGAAAGACCGAACCGTTCCGCCACGCGCGAGATCAGCGCGCGGCCTTCGTCATCGGGGGTAGCGACCTCTTCCAGAACCTCCCCGGCGGCATCGGCGTTCGACCGCATGGTCTCGACCCCGGTAAAGCGCGTCTCCTGCACTGCTCGCGCATGGGCAACCCGCGCGGCTACAGTTTCAGACGCCTCGCCGCTGGCGGGCAGGTCGAGATCGCTATAGGCAACCGGCGGCACGTCGACCCGCAGGTCGAACCGGTCCATCAGCGGGCCGGATATGCGGCCAAGGTAATCCTCACCGCATTGTGGCACGCGGGCGCAGGCCCGGGACGCATCCGACAGGTAACCGCATTTGCAAGGATTGGCCGCCGCGACGAGCATGAAACGGCATGGGTATTTCACGTGGGCATTGGCTCGCGCCACCATGACCTCGCCGGTTTCGATGGGTTGGCGCAAGGTTTCGAGCACTGTGCGCGGAAACTCAGGCAATTCGTCGAGGAAAAGCACACCGTTATGGGCCAGCGATACCTCACCCGGCTTGGCCCCGCGACCACCCCCAATGATGGCGGCCATTGATGCGGTGTGATGCGGTTCGCGGAAGGGGCGGGATTTTGAGATGCCCCCCTCATCCAGAAGCCCGGCAAGGGAATGGATCATCGACGTCTCAAGCGCTTCGGCAGGTGAGAGGGGTGGCAGGATGCCAGGCAGCCGCGCGGCCAGCATGGATTTCCCGGAACCCGGCGTGCCCACCATCAAAAGGTGATGCCGCCCCGCAGCCGCGATTTCGAGCGCCCGCTTGGCCCGTTCCTGTCCTTTCACATCGCGCAGGTCGCGCCCGTTCAGCACGCCCGTAACCTCACCGGGCTGAGCTGGTGCCAATGGCGATTGGCCCGAGTAATGACGCACTATGTCGCCAAGGCTTGCCGCAGCGATAACCTGCGCGTTGCCGACCCACGCGGCCTCTGGCCCCGACGCCTGCGGGCACAAAAGTGACCGGTCATGTTCCGCTGCAGCCATCGCCGCGGGCAGCGCACCAACGACGGGCACAAGTGATCCGTCCAGCGACAATTCCCCAAGCGCCAGCGTCCCCTCGACCGCGTCCCTTGGGATGATCTCCAGTGCGGCCAGCAGGGCCATCGCGATCGGCAAATCGAAATGCGACCCTTCCTTGGGCAGGTCCGCAGGCGACAGGTTGATGGTGATCCGCTTTGACGGCAGGGCGATCCCCATCGACGAAAGCGCCGTCCGCACGCGGTCCCGCGCTTCGGACACGGCCTTGTCCGGCAATCCGACCAGCGAAAAGGCCGGCATCCCCGGGGTCATGGCGCATTGTACCTCGACCTCGCGCGCATCGACCCCCTGAAATGCAACCGTATAGGCGCGTGCGACCACGGCGCTGTCCTTCCTCAGTTTTGGTTAACCGCTAGCGGCGGGCCGTTGAGGAATCGTTAACAGAGCCTTCAGTCAGGCCATGCCCTTGCGTCGAGACCCATGTCGTAGGGGAGGGGATCGTATCTGACATTGAGCCCTGCCTGCCGCCATTCCCTGAACGCGTCGTCTTGAACGGTTTGCATTGCGTATGACCGCACCATGTTTGTGACAGGCAGGTCATACCCGATGATCCGGGCGGCAACGGGCGCATAGAACACGTCTGCAAGGCTGTAGGTTCCGAAAAGCCAGTCGCCTTCGGTCGCGAAACTGCGTGCATGGGTCCAGATCGTGTCGAGACGGTTGAGGTCGGCGATGACCCCTGCGTCCGGTTCAAAGCCTTCCTTCACGTCGATCAGTTGCATGGGGCAGGTGCTGCGCAGGGCCGAAAACCCGCTGGCCATCTCGGCGCAGAGCCATCGCGCGGTCGCGCGTGCTGCCGGATCGGCGGGCCACATTCCAAGGTCGGGATGCCTTTCTGCCAGCGTTTCTGCCATCGCGATGGTTTCGCCGACCACGGTACCATCGGGCAGCCTGAGAACCGGCACAAGGCGGGCCGGGGCAAGCGGCGAAAGGTCATCCGCCATCGTGCCGGTGTAAAGGCCCACCATGTGCTGCCGGAAGTCCAGATTGAACTTTCGCAGCATCATCCAGCCGCGCATCGACCAGCTGGAAAACGTCTGGTCACCGATAAAGAGATCATAGGTCATGGATCGGACGCTAAGCGCGCTTCCGCCATCCAATCAAACGAAGCTTTGTTGCATGCCCGATCACGGGCGGTGATTGATAGTCAGAGCCTTGCCCGCCTTCAGGTCGAGGCTGGTGACGGATAGGTTATCGATCTTGTGGCCCAGCGTTTCCTTTGCGCTCAGCGACAGACACGCCTGGACTTGCGTCAGGATCACGCCGAAATGCGCGACGGCGATTATATGGCGACCGGGATACAGCGCGTTGATACGGGCGACGCCGCTTGTGACACGGTTCGCCGCCATATCCCAGCTTTCGCCACCCGGTGCGCGGTGGTGGCCCGGACTTTCCCAATAGGTGCGGCTGAGCTCGGGATCGATGGCCGATACATCCGAGAAATGGCGCCCGTCCCAATCGCCGAAATGCAGCTCGCGCAGGTGGGGGTCATGCGGCAGGCGGCGCCGGCCATCGGCGATTGCGTTGGCTGTTTCGACGCTGCGGGATAGGTCGGATGAGATTACGATTGCATCTTGAGGCAGATAGGCCGACAGCCTTTGCAGCGCCTCGGTATCGGAAAGGTCGGCGGGCACATCGCGCCACCCGACAAAGGCCGTCTGATGGGTCGGTCCGTGCCGAACCCAGTGCCAGACCGTCATGGCAATTGTCCCTTCAGCACGTTCGGCAGACCGGCAACGACCTGCACCGCCAGATCGGCGTTTTCAGCAAGGGCGATATTCAACCGCCCCTGCGCCTCACGAAAGGCGCGGGCCATCGCGTTTTCCGGTACGATCCCCTGGCCTACCTCGTTGGAAACCACGACGAGCGGCGCGGGGCAGGCGAGACAGGCGTCGACGAACGCCTGCTGAGCCGCGCTCATATCCGCGTTTTCCATCATCTGATTGGTCAGCCACATCGTTGCACAATCCAGCAGAATGGCGGCGCGATCCGGAGTCGCGGAAAGTGGGGTGGCTATGTCAAACGGGGCCTCGATTGTCGTCCATTGCTGCCCGCGCCGATCTTTGTGTATCGAAATCCGATCTTTTGTCTCATCGTCCCATGCGCGCGCCGTTGCAACGTATACAGAAGGTAAGCCGCTGTTTACGATAAGATTTTCCGCAAAGCGCGATTTTCCTGAGGCCGCGCCGCCGAGAACGAAACTGAGAGGAGGCAACATTTCTGCGTTTTCTTTGTGAACCGATCCCAAGCTCGATGCGTAACTAAGACAAGTGCGCAGAACAAGCATCGCCTCACAGGGGGATCACTGAATGGCATTAGATAACGTTCGCGATATGTCCCTGTCCCGCACAGCCATGAAGGCTGAGTTGCTGGACGCGGAAACCGAACTCGCCCTCGCTTATGCTTGGCGCGACGAGCGGGACGAACAAGCCCTACATCGTTTGATCATGGCTTACATGCGCCTTGCAATCTCGATGGCGTCGAAGTTCAAGCGCTACGGCGCGCCCATGAACGACCTGATCCAGGAGGCTGGTCTGGGTCTTATGAAAGCCGCGGACAAGTTCGATCCGGATCGTGGTGTGCGATTTTCGACCTACGCGGTGTGGTGGATCAAGGCCAGCATTCAGGACTACGTGATGCGTAACTGGTCGATGGTCCGAACCGGTTCTACCAGCAGTCAGAAGTCCCTATTCTTCAATATGCGCCGGGTGCAGGCCCGTCTGGAGCGTGAAAGTGCCGCCGCTGGCGAGGTTCTGGACAAACATCAGCTGCGGCAGATGATCTCGACCGAAATCGGTGTGCCCCTGCACGATGTCGAGATGATGGAAGGCCGCCTGTCCGGCTCGGATTACTCGCTCAATGCCACTCAATCTGTCGATGACGAAGGCCGCGAATGGATCGAGGCGCTGGAAGATGAAAGCGCGCAGGCCGCCGAGGTGGTTGAGGACAGCCACGATAACGATCAGCTACGCGAATGGCTGCTGATGGCGCTGAACGGTTTGAATGATCGCGAACGCTTTATCGTACGCGAGCGGAAGCTGCGCGAGGATCCGCGCACGCTTGAGAGTTTGGGTGAAGAGTTGCGTTTGTCCAAGGAACGAGTGCGCCAGCTTGAGGCGGCCGCTTTTGCGAAGATGCGCAAGAGTCTTGAAACGCAGAGTAAGGAAGTGCTGCACTTCTTGGTATGAGTCGAACATCCCTCCGAAATCTCTTACTGGGCGCGGCTGTGTTGGCCGCGCCTTTGCTTTCGGCGGGTCCGCCGCCTGAAGCTCTGGATGCCGACATCGTTTTTCTGGGTGAAATCCACGACAATCCGCAGCACCATATCGTTCAGGCGGAATGGGTCGCGGCGGTGCAGCCAAAGGCCGTGGTCTTTGAGATGCTGACCGATGCTCAGGCAGAGCGCGTGACGCCTGAACTGGTCGCCGATCCGGGCCGCATGGCCGAGGTGCTGGAATGGGCGGCTTCGGGATGGCCGGATTTCGCCCTCTATCATCCGATATTTGCAGCGGCGCCCAATGCGCTCGTGATTGGGGCCGGTCTGCCGCGCGCGCGTCTTGGTGATCTGCAATCCGTTTCCATCGCCGAGATCTTTGGAGCGGAGGCAGAGCTATTTGCTCTCGACCGTCCACTGGCAGACGAACAGCAGGCCGCCCGCGAGGGGCTGCAGTTCGCCGCCCATTGCGACGCGCTGCCAGCTGAGATGCTGCCAATGATGGTCGATATCCAGCGCCTGCGTGATGCATACCTCGCGCGTGCAACGCTTCGGGCGCTGGAAATGACAGGCGGTCCGGTCGCGGTCATCACCGGCAACGGCCATGCCCGGCGGGATTGGGGTGCCCCGTCTATGATCGATGGGCCCGCGGTTTTCGTGTTGGGCCAGAGCGAAAACGGTGCGGGTCCCGAAGGTGGCTTTGATCTGGTTCTTGATGCAACTCCTGCGGAGCGGCCCGATCCGTGCGCTGCGTTCCGCTAGGGGCTGGCAGATATCGTATGTGGCCCTTATGGTCAGCGCGATGAAGGGGGCCATATGCTTGACGGCAAACGTATTCTTCTGATCGTGACGGGTGGGATCGCCGCCTACAAGTCTCTCGATCTGATCCGCCGGCTACGCGAACGCGGCGCATCGGTGACGCCTGTCATGACGAAAGCGGCTGAGGAATTCGTGACGCCGCTGTCGCTATCGGCGTTGGCGGGCGAAAAGGTTTATCGCGATCTCTTTGATCTGACGGACGAGGCAGAGATGGGTCATATCCAGCTGTCGCGTGCCTCCGATCTGCTGCTGGTGGCTCCGGCTACGGCGGATGTGATGGCAAAGGTGGCGCAGGGCCGGGCGGATGATCTTGCTACGACCCTGCTTTTGGCGACCGACACGCCCGTGATGATCGTCCCTGCGATGAATGTACGGATGTGGAACCACCCAGCCACGCAACGGAACCTCGCCACGCTCAAGGAAGACGGCGTTTCGGTCGTTGGCCCAAATGACGGCGATATGGCCTGCGGTGAATTCGGACCGGGGCGCATGGCCGAACCGCTGGAGGTCGTCGATGCCATCGCGGCGCATTTTTCGGCGGGGCCATTGGCGGGCAGGCGTATCATCGTCACGTCAGGGCCGACGCATGAGCCGATCGATCCGGTGCGCTACATCGCCAACCGATCGTCGGGCGCGCAGGGCACGGCCATCGCGCGGGCGCTGGCGGCCCTCGGGGCCGAGGTGGTTTTTGTTACCGGCCCGGCCGAGGTCGATGCGCCCGATGGTGTGATCTTGCGCCCGGTCGAAACGGCGGCCGAGATGCTTGTGGCGGTCGAGGGCGCGCTACCCGCCGATGCCGCCATCTTTGCCGCCGCTGTTGCCGACTGGCGCATAGACGGGGCCAGCAATCGCAAGCTCAAGAAATCCAAGGACGGCCTGCCCGCTCTCGAATTGACGGAGAACCCTGACATCCTGGCCCGCGTGGCCGGGCTTGCCGAGGGACGGCCAGCCCTTGTCGTCGGGTTCGCAGCTGAGACGGACGACGTTGAGAGCAACGCGATCGCCAAGCGTGAACGGAAAGGCTGCGATTGGATCGTGGCCAATGACGTCTCACCCGAAACGGGGATCATGGGCGGGTCCGAGAATGCGGTGACTTTGATTTCGGCCGATGGGGCCGAGCGGTGGCCCCGTATGTCGAAGGAGGAGGTTGCCCAGCGTCTGGCCGACCGCATCGCGCGGGCTATCGGGCCATGATCGGCATTCGCCTCACATGGGCCGACGAGGCGGACCGTACCGTGCCGCTCCCTCGGTACGAGACAGCAGGCGCCGCGGGCGCTGACATCCGGGCAAACCTGCCCGGTCAGGCACCCGTGACCCTTGCGCCCGCGCAGCGTGCGCTGATCCCGACTGGTCTGCATATGGAGATCCCGGAAGGATACGAGGTACAGGTTCGCCCCCGTTCTGGTTTGGCCCTGAAACACGGCATTGCGCTGGTCAACAGCCCCGGCACCATCGACTGCGATTACCGCGGCCCGGTGGGTGTCATCCTGCTCAACACCAGCGCAGAGCCATTCACGGTCGAGCATGGGGACCGCATCGCCCAGATTGTCGTGGCCCCTGTGGTGCAAGGCGCCTTCGAGATCACGGGCGATTTGAGCGTCAGCGCCCGGGGGCAGGGCGGCTTTGGCTCGACCGGTCGGTCATAGCGATGCTGGTTATCGTTCTTCTTGCTCTCGCGATCTGGTTTGGCGGCCGCTGGGCCAACGTCCCTCCATCGGCCCGCTGGATCATGCTGGGCCTGCTTTATATCGCAATTCTCGCCATGCATATCGTGTTGCCAGATGGCCATCCGCTGCGTGATGCGACCGGTGACAGCGAAATGGTGTGGCTGGCCGTTGGTGCTCTGGCGGGTCTGATCGTGCTTTATCGCCAAGGGCTGAAACGGGTGCGGGTGCGGGCCAAAGAGATCGAAGATGCCCGCGATGCGGAACAGCAGGTGGGCCCCTTTTCCGATGCGGAGCTCAACCGATATGCCCGCCACATCGTATTGCGTGAAATTGGCGGAGGCGGCCAGCGCGCCATCAAGAGCGCCAAGGTGCTGGTGATCGGAGCCGGTGGCCTTGGCTCGCCGGTCTTGCAGTACCTCGCGGCCGCGGGCGTGGGCGTAATCGGCGTGATCGACGACGATGCGGTGGAGAACACCAACCTTCAGCGGCAAGTCATTCACACCGATGACAATATCGGCATGCCCAAGGTCTTTTCGGCCAAGGCCGCCTGCGAGGCGCAGAATCCGTTCATCACGATCCGCCCCTACAATCGCCGCTTGACCGAAGAGATCGCCGCAGATCTCTTTGCAGATTATGACCTCATCATCGATGGGACGGACAATTTCGAAACGCGGTACCTGTCGAACCGGGTCGCGGCCTCGCTTGGAAAGCCGCTGATTTCCGGCGCATTGACGCAGTGGGAAGGGCAACTCTCTGTTTTCGATCCTGCCAAGGGCGGCCCCTGTTATCGCTGCGTCTTCCCCGAGGCCCCCGCGCCCGAGCTTGCCCCGAATTGTGCAGAGGCGGGGGTGATCGGCCCGCTGCCCGGCGTGGTCGGTACGATGATGGCGGTCGAAGCGCTCAAAATCATTGCAGATGCGGGTCACGTCATGCGCGGTGAGATGCTGATCTATGACGCGCTCTATGGTGAAAGCCGCAGGATCACCCTTAATAAAAGGGAAGACTGCCCCGATTGCGGACCCAAGGCCAAACCGGCCACCGACGAGGGTGCGGCCTAGGGCAACCCATAAAGGAATGCATGTGATGACAAACCCCCTGCTCGAGGATTGGTCAACGCCGTTCGAAGTGCCGCCCTTTGACCGGATCACCGATGACGATTTTGCCCCGGCGGTCGAGGATGCGCTAACCCGTCACCGGCGTGAGATCGACGCAATCGCCACGAGCGACGCCGATCCCGATTTTGCCAATACAATCGAGGCGCTTGAGGCCGCAGGGCGCGATTTGGGCAAGGTGCTGGGGGTTTTCTTCAACGTTGCGGGTGCTGACAGCAATCCGGCCCGCGAAGCACTGCAGCGCGACTTCTCGCCCAAGCTGGCGGCCCATTATGCAGAGATTTCGGCCAATAAGGCGCTCTTTGCCCGTGTCGCCGCGATCTGGGACCGGCGCGATGATCTGGAACTGACCGGCGAACAGGCGCGGGTTCTGATGCTGACGCATCGCGGTTTCGTCCGTGCCGGCGCTGCTTTGGAGGGCGCGGCCGAGACCCGGATGAAAGAGATCAAGGGCCGCCTTGCCGAACTTGGGACTGCGTTCACCCAGAACCTGCTTGCCGATGAGCGGGACTGGTACATGGAGCTGGACGGCAACGATCTGGTCGGCCTGCCGCAGTTCGTCGTTGAGGCGGCCAAGGCCGCGGGCGACGAGAAGGGCGCGGGCGGCCCGGTGGTGACGCTGTCCAGGTCTATCATCGTGCCGTTCTTGCAATTCTCCCCCCGCCGAGAATTGCGGGAAAGGGCCTACAATGCCTGGACGGCGCGGGGTGCAAATGGCGGCGAGACAGACAACCGCGCCATCGCCGCCGAGATCCTGAAACTGCGCGAAGAACGCGCGACGCTTTTAGGCTATGACAGTTTCGCGGCCTATAAGCTCGAAACCGAGATGGCCAAAACGCCCGCTGCCGTGCGCGATCTTTTGATGCAGGTCTGGGAACCGGCCAAAGCGCAGGCCAACGCCGATGCCTGGGTTCTGGGTCAGATGATGCAGAACGACGGTGTTCAGGGTGAGCTGGAGCCGTGGGACTGGCGCTATTACGCGGAAAAGCGGCGCAAGGAACTGCATGACCTCGATGAGGCCGAGCTGAAACCATACCTGCAGCTTGAAAACATGATCGAGGCCGCGTTTTCCTGTGCCAAGCGGCTCTTTGATCTTGATTTCGAACCGCTCGACATCCCGCTCTATCACCCGGATTGCCGCGCGTGGGAGGTGACCCGCGATGGCGAGCACCTTGCGGTGTTTGTCGGCGACTATTTCGCGCGCGGCTCGAAACGGTCAGGGGCCTGGTGCAGCGCGATGCGCAGCCAGGCCAAGTACCCCGAGGATCAGGCCCCCATCGTTGTGAATGTCTGCAACTTTGCCAAGGGCGATCCGGCCTTGCTGAGCTATGACGATGCCCGCACGCTGTTCCACGAATTCGGACACGCCCTGCATCAGATGCTGTCTGATGTGACCTACGAAAGCGTCTCGGGCACGTCCGTCGCCCGCGATTTCGTGGAATTGCCCAGCCAGCTTTACGAACATTGGCTGGATCTACCGCAGGTTCTGCAGAGCCATGCGATCCACGCTGAAACTGGTGAGCCCATGCCGCAGGTCATGATCGACCGGGTTATCAAGGCATCGACCTATGACATGGGGTTCCAGACGGTGGAATACATCGCGTCGGCGCTTGTGGATCTCGGGTTTCACGATGGGCCTGCTCCGGCGGATCCGATGCAGAAACAGGCCGAGATGCTGGCAGAAATCGACATGCCCCGTGCCATCGACATGCGCCATGCGACGCCGCACTTCGCCCATGTCTTTGCTGGCGACGGCTATTCTTCGGGCTATTACAGCTACATGTGGTCCGAGGTTATGGACGCGGATGCGTTTGAGGCGTTCGAAGAGACCGGCGATGCCTTTGACCCAGACAAGGCCAAGGCACTGGAGGAGTTCATCCTTTCAACCGGGGGCAGCCGCGATGCCGAGGAACTCTATGTCGCGTTCCGCGGTCGCCTGCCGGGGGTTGACGCGCTGCTGAAGGGGCGCGGGTTGGCGGCCTAGCCTCAATATCCCAGCGACCGATCCACGAGGTGGAGGAATGGCTCGCCTGCTTCGCCCCGGCGCACGTTTTCGGCGATGGTTTTGGCGGCGTATCTTGCGCGGGTTTCGGAGGCGATGTGGGGTGTGACGGTCACGTTTGAATGGTGCCAGTAGGGGTGTTCTGGCGGCAGCGGTTCGGTGCGGAAAACGTCGAGCGTCGCGTGCCCGATTTGCCCCGCGTTCAGCGCGGCAAGCAACGCATCGTCGTCGATCAGCGGCCCGCGTCCCGGGTTTATGATGACGGCGCCTTTTGGCATCAGCGCCAGCCGTTCCGAACTGAGCAGGTTGGTCGTTGCGGGTGTGTCGGGCAACAGCAGGACGAGGATTTCAGAGCGGGTCAGGACCGTGTGAAGCCCATCGTCACCGTTATGGCATGCGATCCCATCGACCGCCTTTGGTGACCGGCTCCACCCAGCAACATCAAACCCGATCTGGGCCAGCATCCGGGCGCAGGCCGCCCCCAGTTCGCCCAGCCCCAGCACACCAACGCGTCGCTCAAATGCAAGGGGCGGCACGACCGGGTCCCAGACGCCGGACTGCCCCTTGATCTGCGCATCCATCCCAAGGTGATGGCGCAGTACATGCCCTGTCACCCATTCGACCATCCCCTGCGTCAGCCCGGGATCGACCATGCGGGCCAATGGCGCTTTGAGGGTGGGGTTGTGAACGACCGCCTCGACCCCGGCCCAGAGGTTCAGGACGGCCTTGAGCCGGGTGTAGGGTGTGAAGTCCTGAACCGGTGAATTCGGAGCATAGACGATATAGTCGACCTCGCCCGCACTCATGCTGGTTGCGAGCTTCGCTTCGATGCCGACCGCTGCCAAGGCTTCGCGCAAGGTGCTCTCGTATTCGGTCCAGCGTTTCTCGGTCGCGGCAAAAAGGATTTTGGCGGTCACTTGGCGAAGGTCCCACCAAAGTCGGCCATGCCCTTGATCTCGATCGGGTTGCCGGACGGATCGGTAAAGAACATGGTGCTTTGCTCGCCCGGCTCATCCTCAAACCGGATCTGCGGTTTCAGGATGAATTCAAGGCCACGGGCCGTCAGCCTGTCGGCCAGCGCCCGCCATTCGGCCATGGGCAGGACGGCCCCGAAATGCGGCATCGGTACATCGCGATCGCCCACTTTGCCTGTGGGCTGGCTTTCGAACGGCTTGCCCAGATGGCAGCTGAGTTGATGGCCGAAGAAATCGAAATCGACCCACGTGTCGGTCGAGCGTCCCTCCTCACATTCCAACAAGCCACGATAGAACGCGCGGGTTTTGTCCAGATCGGTGACGTTGATCGCAAGGTGGAAGAGGGTCATCGCGCAGGCTCCTTACAGTCTGGTCAATGTCATAGGAAAGTCGCTAAAAAAAGAAAAACCCACTATTCCGTCTTTAAAAGAAGGAAATACCGATGGATAGCCGATTTGTCCGCAGCCTCCTCGCGGTGATCGATACGGGTAGCATTGCCGCTGCCGCCCGGAGCGAAGGGATCACGGCCTCGGCTCTTGCGCAGCGGATCGAGGTTCTTGAGACCATGGCCGGACGCCAGCTTTTGGTGCGGGCCGGTAGAGGGATGGCGCCCACTTCGGCATGTGCGGCACTGATCGAACTCATGCGCGGCTGGGTGACGGATGGCGTACACTTGTTGAGCGCCATGCAGGCAGGTTCGGTCAGCGGGCCGTTCCGCGTCGGGGCAGTCGCGACGGCAATGGTCGATCTTGTGCCCGGCATCGTCCGGCGCGCGGCGCGCGACCTGCCTGATGTCAGCTTTGAATTCCATCCGGGCACGTCGCGCGATCTGTATCAGCGGCTCGAAACGCGGGCGATCGATGCGGCGCTGGTCGTTTCGCCCCCATTCGCAATGCCGAAAGCGGTCCGGTTTTATCCGCTGATGCAGGCCGGCATCGCCCGCGTCGGGCCAATCGGCGACGTGCCCCATGTGCTTTATGACAGGGCCGCGTGGGGTGGGAAGGCGTGCTGGAAGGCGCTTAAAGAGATACGGCCAGATCCGTGCATCATGTGCGAGATGGACTCGCTCCCCACCATTGCGGCCCTTGTTGCGCAGGGCATCGGTGCCTCTGTCCTGCCGCTATGGTCGGAAGTGACGCAGGCGCTTGGGTCGGCTCAGGTCGACATGCTTGACGCACCGGCGCTTGAAATTGGCCTTGCCGTCAGCGCGCAGATGGATGGCCATCCGGGCACGGCCCTCATTCGGTCTACCGTTTCCTAACGCGGCCGATGGACATGGGCGCTTTGCACCAGGCCGAATGCCATCAGCAGAACGAGCATGGCCGACCCGCCGTAGCTGACAAGCGGAAGCGGTACGCCGACCACGGGGGCCAGACCCATAACCATCGACATGTTGACCGCGAAATAGAGGAAGAAGTTCAAAGCAAGCCCCAGGATCAGCAGGGACGAAAACCGGTCCTTGTTGGCCATAGCAGAGGTTACGCAGAACACGATGATCAGCGCATAAAGCAGCAGCAGAGAAATCCCCCCGACAAAGCCGAACTCTTCGGCGAGCGTGGTGAAGATGAAGTCGGTGTGTTTTTCCGGCAGGAAGTTCAGCCGCGATTGTGTGCCCTGCATAAAGCCGCGTCCGGTCCAGCCACCCGAGCCAAGCGCGATGGTCGATTGCGTGATGTGGTAGCCCGACCCCAGCGGGTCTGAACTTGGGTCCAGGAAAGTATCGATGCGGCGGTACTGGTAATCTTCCAGCAACTGCCAAGGTGTGCCGCGGCTTTGGAACACCGCCGTTACCAGCCCGCCGACCCCGGCGATGACGGCACCAAAATAGGCCCAGTGCACCCCGGCAAGAAACATCAGCCCGCCCCCGGCCGCCAGCAGCAGGATCGAGGTGCCAAGGTCGGGCTGCTGTAGCACCATCGCTGTCGGTAACAGGATCAGCACAATGGGCAGAAAGACCCAAAATGGCCGTGACACCTTTTTCGGTGACAGCCAGTCGTAATAGGCGGCGAGGATCATCACCAGCGTCACCTTGGTCAGCTCTGATGGCTGCAAGCGCATAAAGCCAAGGTCGATCCAGCGTTGCGCGCCCATGCCGACCGTCCCGAACAGCTCGACCGCGATGAGCAGCAGGATCGAAAAGGCATAAGCCACGCTTGACACGCTGCGCCAGAACCAGATGGGCACCATCGCAACGATCAGCATGCCGATATAACCGATGGCAAAGCGCTTCATCTGCGGTTCTGCCCAGCGGTCAAGCTGGCCCGACGCGACCGAATACAGCATCAGGAAGCCGACGCCCGCGACCGTGGCCAGAAGCAGGGCAAGCGGCCAGTTCAGATGCAGGATCTTGCGCCAGCCGCTTGGCGTGTGCTTGACCGTGTACTCAAGATAACTCATGCCTGATCGCTGGCCCCGATATTGGCCATGGGGCGGATGGCGCGCAGACGTTCCTGCTGTTCCGCGATCCGCTCGCGATCCTTGGTCGGATAGGCTTCGAGCGGCGGTTCGCCCTCATAAAGCGCTTGAAGTGTGATGTCCCGCGCAATCGGGGCCGCCGCCTTGGATCCGCCGCCGCCATGCTCGACCACCACCGCCACGGCGTATTTTGGGTTGTCGTAGGGCGCAAAGTTGACGAACAGCGCGTGGTCCCGCCGTTCCCAGGGCAGGTCTTCGTTACGGATGACGCCCGCCCGCCGCTCTTCGGCCGTGATGTTGCGGACCTGGCTGGTGCCGGTTTTGCCGGCCATCCGCATATCTTCGGCGATGATGCGGCTGCGATAGGCAGTGCCCTTGCGATCATTGACGACCGCGTACATCGCCCGCCGCATCATCAGCAGGTTGGTAGGGCGCATACCCATGTCCTCGCCCGCGCCGTCGGGCTGTTCCACACCGTCGATGGTCTTGATCAGGCGGGGCGTGACCGACCGCCCCGTCGCAAGACGGGCCGACATGACCGCAAGCTGCAAGGGCGAGGCAAGCATGTAACCTTGCCCGATCGATGCGTTGACCGTGTCACCCACCCGCCAGTCCTGATCGTGAACTGCCAGCTTCCACGCCTTGTTCGGTGCCAGCCCCTTGGCGATGGCCGACATCGGCAGATCATGCCGCATCCCCAGACCCAGCTGCTGCGCCATGGCCGAGATGTTTTCGATCCCCACTTTGACGGCAAGGTCATAGTAATAGACATCACAGCTTTGCTTGAGTGACTCCTCAAGGTTCATATGCCCATGACCCACCCGTTTCCAGCAGTGGAACCGGCGGCCCGCGACCTCAAGATGGCCGGGGCACCAGACCGTTTCCTGGGCCGAAATGAGCCCCGCCTCGAGCGCGGCCATTGCCGTGATCATCTTGAAGGTTGACCCCGGCGGATAGGTTCCCTGCACCGACTTCGAGGCAAGCGGGCGATACTTGTTTTCTGTCAGCGCCCGGTAATCGGCGACAGAGATACCACGGACGAAAAGGTTGGGATCAAATGTGGGCGCGGAACAGATTGCCCGCAGATCACCGGTTTCGCAATCGATGACCACGGCGCTGGCGCTCTCGCCGGTCAGGCGGGCCTGAACGTAGCTTTGCAGCCCGGCATCCAGCGTCAGCTGCATATCGGCACCTGCAATCCCTTCGCGCCGGTCAAGCTCGCGCATCACACGGCCATTCGCGTTGACCTCGACACGCTTGGCGCCCGCCGCGCCCCGCAGGACGTCTTCGGACTTGGCCTCGACCCCGACCTTGCCGATCTGGAAGCGGGGGATGCGCAACAGTTGGTCCGGGTTTTCGATCTTTTCCAGATCGTAGTCCGAAACCGGGCCGACATAGCCCAGCACATGGGCAAAGTCGGACCCCAGCGGATAGACCCGGCTCAAACCAACCTCGGGCGTGATGCCAGGCAGGGACGGCGCGTTGACCGAGACTCGGCTCACGTCGTCCCATGGCACGTCCTCGGCCAGTGTAATCGGCAGGAAGGGCGCGCTCCGCTTGACTTCGTTCAGGGCCCGTTCAAGCTGATCGTCGTCCAGTGCGACCAGCATCCGCAGTTTTTTGACGACGGCATCCACGTCGCCGGCATCCTCCCGGACGATCACGATGCGATAGCTGGGCGCGTTGCGGGCGATCGGCACCCCGTTGCGGTCAAAGATTTCGCCGCGCGATGGGGCGATCAGCCGGATGTTGATCCGGTTTTCCTCGGCCAACAGCCGGTATTGATCCGCCTCTTCGACTTGCAGGTACCGCATGCGCGCGGCAAGCCCACCCATGAACGCCAGTTGCAACCCGCCCAGAACCGCCGCCCGTCGGGTGATCGTGCGATGGCTGGCTTCGGTATCGACGCGGGGCCGCTTCATAGCGCCTGCCCCTTGCTGTCATAGTCACCGGGTGTCGCCTTGCGCACGCCAAGCAGCGCATGGGTCAGAAAGACCGTGAGCGGATAGAACACAAGCGTCATGCCAAGCTGTGATAGGGCCAGACCAAGCGGGGGCAGGTCGAGCATGAAAAGCGCAAGCAGGAAGCGATAGCCGATGCTGACGACGATGATCATCGATCCGACCGCAAGGAATTCGGTGGTCAGAGTTGCATCTCTCAGCGACCGGCTCTGCCCGCGTAGGCGTTCGCAGGCCAGAACCATCAGCAGAGCCCAAAGCCCCGGCGGACGCTGCAAAAGCAGATCAGCGAGCAGGAATAACCCTCCCAGCAAGAGCGGTGGCACGAATTCCGGCCGGCGGACAACCCATGCAAAGGCGAAGGCCATCAAAAGATCAGGTCCCGCCCAGCTGCGCGGCAATGTCTGAAGCGGCAGCAGGTTGAAGAAGATGACCAGCAGCACAAGCGCTGCGAAACTGACGCGCCGTGCCCAGATCCGGGAGGGGCCGATATCAGTCACTCGTTGCATCCTCTTGAACCAGCAGCCGCGGCCCGTCGGGCGTCAATACGCCGGTTGTGTCTGAAACGGGTGGCGTGCCGTAGTGGCGCAGAACCCGCAGGAATTCGAGGCGTTCGTAATCGGCGGCCAGCCGGACCCTGAGCCGCCCATCCGGGCTTGCCGCCACTTGCCCAATCAACAGTCCCGCGGGAAAGACGCCGCCATCGCCCGAGGTCACCACGCGGTCACCGGGCCGCACCAGATCCGGGCTCTCCAGAAAATCGATTGGGGGCGCCGCGCTGTTGTCTCCCGCCACCATGGCCTTTTGACCAGAGGGTTGAATGAAGGCGGGCACCCTGCTTGACGCATCGGTCACCAGCAGCACCCTGGCCGTGTTCTGCGCCACGCCCGAGACCCGCCCAACGAGGCCCAGACCGTCCATCGTGGCCCAGCCTTCGACAAGACCATCGCGCGTGCCCACATTCAGCAGGACAGACTGGCGAAAGGGCGATCCGCTGTCAGCCAGAACGACCCCGGTGATATAGGTCAGGCGCGGGTCCAGCCGGACGTTGTTGAGGTCAAGAAGCCGGGCGTTTTCCTGTTCAAGCTGCAGAGCCGCCTCTTTCCACGCCTGCATCTTGCGCAACTCGCGCCGCAGCTCCTGGTTCTGTTCGGCAAGCTGGCGATAGCTTTGCAGATCCTGCAGCAGGTTTATGGTGCCGGTCACGGGCGCCATCGCCCAATCGAAGTTCGGTACGATCTGGTCGGTCACCTGCGCGCGAAACCGTTCGACGCGGGGGCTGTCGATCCGCCAGATCAGGAATGTCGCAGCCAGGACCAGAACCAGCACGGTCACGATCAGCCTGCGCAAAGGCGCAGTGTAATCCATGCCGTTCGAACGATCCTTGGCCAACGCGAATATCCTTTGTCAGGCGCGGGACAATTCCCAAAAGTTTCGGCTAATTCCGGCGTTTAGGCAACTAGCTATCGTAATCGATGGCGTGGCGCAGTTGCTTTTCGTACTCGAGCGCCTTGCCGGTTCCGAGTGCTACGCAGTTCAGGCTTTCATCGGCGATGGACACGGCGAGCCCGGTTTGTTCGCGTAATGCCAGATCGAGATCGCCCAGAAGCGCACCGCCGCCGGTCAGCATAACGCCCCGGTCAACGATGTCGGCGGCAAGGTCTGGTGGCGTGGTTTCCAGCGCTGTCATCACCGCTTCACAGATTTGCTGGACAGGCTCGGCAAGGGCTTCGGCGATCTGCGCCTGTGTCACCTCGATCTCTTTCGGCACCCCGTTTAGCAGGTCGCGGCCTCGGATCTGCATCGACGCGCCGCGCCCGTCATCGGGCATCCGAGCCGTGCCGATTGAGGTTTTGATGCGTTCGGCGGTCGTCTCGCCCACCAGCAGGTTCTGCTGGCGACGGAGGTAGCTGATGATAGCCTCGTCCATTCGGTCACCACCGACACGGACCGAGCGGGCATAGACGATGTCGCCCAGCGACAGAACCGCCACCTCCGTCGTTCCGCCGCCGATATCGACAACCATGTTGCCGGTGGGATCGGTGATGGGCATGCCGGCACCAATTGCGGCCGCGATCGGTTCGGCAATGAGACCCGCGCGGCGGGCACCCGCACTCAGCACCGACTGGCGGATGGCCCGTTTTTCGACGGGTGTGGCGCCATGGGGGACGCATACGATGATCTTGGGCTTGGAAAAGGTCGAGCGTTTGTGGACCTTGCGGATGAAGTGCTTGATCATCTCTTCGGCGGTATCGAAGTCGGCAATTACACCCTCGCGCATGGGGCGGATCGCCTCGATACTGCCAGGGGTGCGGCCAAGCATCAGCTTGGCGTCCTCGCCGACGGCCAGCACTTTTTTGACGCCGTCTTTGACGTGGTAGGCTACAACAGAAGGCTCTGACAGGATGACACCGCGCCCCTTGACATAGACCAGCGTGTTGGCCGTGCCCAAATCTATCGCCATGTCTGCCGACAGAAGGCCGCCCAGATTCCCGAAAATCGACATTTGCCCGAACCCCAGATTCAATTGCGCCGCGACTCGGCGCTTGTTGGGCTGAGGTTATACGGGCGCGCTGCTTTATGCGAAAGGCCGGAATGCGGCGGATCATTGCCGTATAGACCTTTGCCCGCAGCCCTGCTGGGCAGGGGCGGGGAGGGTCCGTATTCGGATATGGGTGCAATGCGGCGCCGCTTGCGGGCGTTCGGTTGCCGTCGGGACGCAGGGTGATTAGGCCTGCCTTCCGTATCTATCCGCGGATGGAGAGAAGCGCGCGTGCCATGACGCGGCCCTGAACCTATCGCCGGTGTGACCCGTTTCCGAGCCGTTGCTTAAGCGAGCGGAGTTCTACCCGCTGCTGACTAATGGAAGCTGAGCCCAGCGTACGGTGGTTGGTGCGGGCTGTCGGTTTGCGGGACACGAAGTCGCCTTTCGCTGCAGGCTGTCGAAGGTCCGCTTTTGCGCAGGCTATGACCTACTGGAACCGTTTCCGTAGCATGTTGCTGAGTGCGTCAACGATCGTCACGGTGGCCAAGATGACGATAAGAACGGCCGACACCTGGGGATAGTCCAGCAGCCGGAGCGATCCGACGAGCTCGGTCCCGATCCCGCCGGCGCCGACCATGCCCATAACGGTCGAGGCGCGGAAATTGTACTCCCACCGATACATTGTGACGTCAGCGAATTGCGGGAAGACCTGCGGCATCACACCATGCGAGATAACTTGAAGGGATGTCGCACCCGAGGCTTCGGCCGCTTCGATGGGCGCGGGATGCGCGTGTTCGATGGCTTCGGCGAAGAATTTACCCACCATGCCAATCGAATGCAGGCCCAGGGCCAGCACGCCCGGCAGCATTCCAAAGCCAACCGCCGCAACAAAGATAATCCCCATGATGAGCTCGGGGATGGAGCGGAGCGTATTCAGCACCAGGCGTGCAGCCTGATAGGCCCACTTGTTCGGCGTCGTGTTCCGCGCCGCAAGAAAGCCGAGCGGAATCGACAGGACGACGGCCAGGGCAGTGCCGGCGACCGACATAGCGAGCGTTTCGATCATTGGCTCGACCCATTGACGCCAGCGGGTGAAATCCGGCGGCACCATCTCGGCAAAGAGCGTTCCGATAGCGGGCAGACCGTCGGCCAGCCGCCCGCCATCGAGCATCCCCGTCAGCCAAAGACAGAGGACAATGATCGCCGCGACGCCTCCGATCTGGAGCAGGAGACGCCGCCGCCCTTTGCGATCCGCCGCAAGAATGGTTTCAACAGTCTGAGGCGTATCGGTCTGGGCGAGGGTCATCACGGCGTCTCCTCTTTTTGGGATCAGTTGGTTTGCAGATTGCTGCGGATATCGCGGATGATGTCGTAATCGGCATCGGTGATCGCCGCGAAACCGTCGGCCTTGAACGGTGTCAGCACTCCGTCTCCGGCCTCGGTTCCGGGTTCCAGCCCAAGAAAGGCAGAGCGGATATTGTCTTGCAATTCTCGCGTCATGTCGGTGCGCATGACCCAGGGGTATTGCGGAATATCGGCGGAATAGCCCAAGACAACCAGTTTATCTGCATCAACGGTTCCCCGATCAACGAGCCTTTCAAAGATCGGACGGCTCAAGCCACCAACCTGCGCGTTGCCAAGTTCGACATTGCGGGCCACGGCGTCATGGGCGCCCGTAAAGTTTTCGTTGTAGTCGTCACCGGTGACCACGCCTTCAAGCAGCATGGTATATTTCGGGGCGAAGTGGCTTGAGGTCGATGCCTGATCGCCGAAAGCGACGTCAATTCCCGACCCTTCGATGTCACTGATAGAAGTGATCCCGGAATCCTTGTTCGCGATAAGGACCGATTGGTAGGTCGTGCTGCCGCCACTCATACGGGCCGCAAAGGGTTCGATATCCAGATCGCTGCCATCCATCCGGTCTTTCGCGATGGTGTAAGAGGCCGGGCCAAAATAGGCGACGTCGATACGGCCAAAGCGCATGGCTTCAATCATTGATGAATAGTCGGTTGTGACGATCAGCTCGATATCTTTGCCAAGCGTGTCTTCCAGATGGGCTGCTAGCGGTTCGTTGTCTTGGATCACGGTCGCCGCGTTTTCGTCGGGCAGAAGTGCCACGCGCAACGTATCTGGATCATGGTCACCGGCGGCGAAGGCGGCGCCAGCCAGCAGGGTCGTAGCGATGGCGTAGGTGGTCAATTTCATCTTTCGGTCTCCTGTCATGATGAAGTCAGATGGCGTCCTGCCCGGTCGATCCGTAGATCCGGGTCAGTACAGATTCGGAAAGCTGCGCGGGCGGGCCGTCATACACGATCCGACCTTCGGCAAGGCCAATGATCCGGTCTGCGAAGGCCTTTGCGTAATCGAGCTGGTGCAAACTGACGATCACCGGAATGCTGTCTTCCTTGCAGATCGAGCGCAGGACGTTCAGCACCCGCTCGGATGACGCCGGATCAAGCGACGCCACAGGCTCGTCGGCCAGAATCATCTTCGGCTCTTGAGCCAGCGCACGCGCGATGCCGACGCGCTGCTGCTGACCGCCCGACAGGCTGTCGCAGCGCGTCAGCGCCTTTTCGAAAAGTCCCACGCGTGTCAGGCAATCAAGGGCCAGCCGCCGTTCCTCTGCCGAGAACCCAACAAGAGTGCGCCAGAAGGAATGCCGCCCAAGCCGGGACAAGAGAACATTGTGCATTGCCCCCATCCGGCCGATAAGCTGGTGTTGCTGGAAGATCATCGCGGTGTCGCGACGGTGCGCCCGGATCGCTTGAGTCGCATCGAGCGGTCCGATCTCTCGTGACAGAACCGTTCCGGATGTGGGCCGCACCAGCAGATTCAAGGTGCGCAGCAAAGTGGATTTGCCCGCTCCGGATGGGCCCAGCAAGACCGTCAATTCGCCGTCTTGGAAATCCAGACTTGTCGGCTGCAATGCGGCTGTGCCGTTCGGATAGATCACTTCGACCTTGTCCAGACACAGTATTGGCGCTGCTTCCGTCTTCGTATCACTCCGATCAAAAGCCATCTGCTGTTGTCCCATCTCGGTCGATTCTATCCCGCTGGTCATTGAGTTATGCGATCAAAGCAACAGATATATTACATATTGCGATTGAAATGGCGCTTTGATAGCAATGCGCAAAAGGGAGGGACACCCGCAATGCGCGAAAAGATCATCGTGCCGAACCGGATCGAGCAAGAGATCCTGGCCACTCTGCGAGAGGCCGGCGAAGTCGTTGCGAACGACAGCATCGAACCTCTGTCTCGCGAGAGGTTGCGCGAAACCTGCGCCGATGCGACCGCACTGATGGCCTTCATGACGGAAGCGGTGGACCGGCCTTTTCTTGAGGCCTGCCCGCAACTAAAGATTGTGGCAGGGGCGCTGAAAGGGTTTGACAATATCGATGTCGCCGCCTGTACGGATCATGGCGTGTTGGTCACGATCGTTCCCGATCTGCTGACCGAACCGACGGCAGAACTGACGCTTGGACTGATGATCGCTCTGACCCGGAACATGCGAGACGGCGACGCGCACATGCGGACGGGCACCTACGCTGGATGGCGCGCGCGCTTTTACGGGGGCACCGTGCAGGGCGCTGTGGTCGGCGTGATCGGCGCAGGGGCTGTCGGGCGCGAAACGCTGCGATTGCTGTCCGGCTTTCGGGGAACGCGACTTTATCACGATGTGTCACCACTGGACCCGACGACGGAAAAAGCGCTGAGCGCGCGGAAGGCTGCACTGGACGAGATCGTCGGGACTTCGGATTTCGTCGTCCTGGCGGTTCCCTTGACAGAAGCGACGCTTGGGATGGTCGATGCCGGATTTCTCTCGCGTATGAAACCGGGGGCCTATCTGATCAACCCTGCGCGCGGCAGCCTGGTCGATGAAGCCGCCGTCGCATATGCGCTCGAAACCGGCCATCTGGGCGGATACGCCGCCGACACCTATGAGATGGAAGACTGGGCCAGGCCCGACCGTCCACAGCAAGTCCACCCCGCCCTGTTGGCTTCGAAGAAAGCCGTTCTGACACCGCATATCGGATCGGCTGTGGTTCAGGTGCGGCGCGCCATCGCAGCCTCGGCGGCGGACAGTATTATCACAACACTCAAAGGCGCGCTGCCCGAGACAGCGCTGAACCCCCAAGTTCTGAAGGGATAAGTGCGATGCTGAACCTGAGCCTTGTGCGCAGCTTTGTCGGTCTTGTCGAAGCGGGCAGTTTTCATGGCGCTGCAACCCGTTTGAAGATCGCGCAACCGACACTGTCGCAGCACCTGCGCAAGCTAGAAGAGGATCTGGGCGTTCCACTCATCGAACGCAGCCACGCAGGCAGCCGTCCGACGCGGCATGGCGAACGCTTCCTGCCCCACGCACGTCATTTACTGACATCCGCTGCACGCGCGCAGGCCATCGCCCGCGACGACAGTCTGATCATTGGGTGCAGCGGCAATATTGCGAGCTACTACATGGCCAAGGCGTTCAAAGGGTTTCTCGAAGCGGAGGACTGGCGAGGTCGGTGGGAAATCACCTCGGCACCCAATCCCCGCATCGCCGAGATGCTACTGAGCCGTGAGATCGACGTAGCGGCAATGGAATGGCCCCTTTCACACCCGGATGTGGTGGCAGAGCGGTGGCGCAGTGCAGAGATGATTGTGATCCTGCCCGCCGACCATCCTTGGGCGGGTCGCCGCGAGATCACGGTTGAAGAGTTTCTTACACTTGAAATGATCGGGGGGGAAAGCGGATCTGGCACCGGCTCGCTCCTGCGCGATGTGCTGGGCGACAGGGCGGGCGAACTGCACACGCGCGCGAATGTCGGATCGACCGAGGCCGTCAAACAGGCTGTCATGTCGGGCTTGGGAGCTTCGATCATTCTCGCCGAAGCTGTAACCCATGAAATTGATACCGGCGCACTGATCGGTACTTCCATCAAAGGAATGGCGATGAAGAAGACATTCTTCACGGCCCGCCTGAAGACGGTCAGCGACGACGAAATCGCAACAAAGCTGTCCCGTTTTCTGACCGGCTAGGACCGATCCGCTAACTGGCACGCGACTACATTTGCTCTTTGTAATGCAAAGCAATCACTCGGTTGCGGTCAGTCAGCACAGGTCTGGAGCCGGCCCGTTTCACTGAAGCGGCCATTCATGCAGATCACAGCATTGGTCAAAGTCGGGCTCCATCCAGACAATCAGCAGGGCAGGCTGGCCATGCCCTGTCTTTAAGTGGGGCTGTGGACGTGGTGTCGGACATCATGTGCCCGATCCGCGGTCGATGCTTTCGCCCGCGGACCGGGGTTTGTTTTCGCGTCAGCTGACGTCCTTATAGCTGATTTCGGCCTTGTCCTTGCCGGCTTTCTCGCGCCGCACCAGCAGGCGGTTCAGCGCGTGGACATAGGCTCTGGCGCTCGCGACAACGGTGTCTGTATCCGCTGACTGACCCGTCACGATCCGCCCGTCTTCCTCCATCCGCACCGACACGGTGGCCTGTGCGTCGGTGCCTTCAGTCACGGCGTGCACCTGGTAGAGTTGCAGCCGCGCGTCATGGGGAAAAAGCGCCTTGACCGCGTTGAATGTCGCGTCGACGGGGCCGTCGCCGGTCTGGGTCGTCTGACGGGTTTCGCCGTCGATCTCCATCGCCAGATCGGCCACTTGGGGCCCTTCGGTGCCGCAGCGAACCGCCAGCTTGACGATCTTCAGCCGCTCCGACTCCGGGTCGGATGACGTGCGCATCAGCGCGATCAGGTCGTCGTCATAAACTTCCTTCTTGCGGTCGGCGAGTTCCTTGAAGCGGACGAATACGTCCTTAAGCTGGTTGTCCCCCAGCTCGAACCCCAGCTCTTCCAACTTTGCCCGCAGGGCCGCCCGGCCGGAATGCTTGCCCATAACGAGGTTGGTGGCTGACAGGCCCACATCCTCGGGGCGCATGATCTCGAACGTTTCCGCGTTCTTGAGCATGCCGTCCTGATGGATGCCGCTTTCATGGGCAAAGGCGTTCTTGCCCACGATGGCCTTGTTGAATTGCACCGGAAAGCCCGAAACAGACGCGACGCGGCGCGAGATGTTCATGATCTTGGTTGTATCGATGCGCGTGTTGAACGGCATGATGTCATGGCGTACCTTCATCGCCATCACGACCTCTTCAAGTGCGGTGTTGCCGGCCCGTTCGCCCAGGCCGTTGATCGTGCATTCGATCTGGCGGGCACCTGCCTCGACGGCGGCCAAGGAGTTTGCCGTCGCCATACCCAGATCATTGTGACAGTGGGTTGCGAATACCACCTCATCCGCGCCGGGGATATCGGCGATCAGCCGTCCGATCAGATCGGCGCTTTCGCGTGGGGCGGTATAGCCCACCGTGTCGGGGATGTTGATCGTCGTCGCGCCACACTTGATGGCGATCTCGATCACGCGACGCAGGTAATCGTATTCGGTCCGCGTGGCATCCATCGGCGACCATTGCACGTTGTCGCAAAGGTTGCGGGCATGGGTTACTGTCTGTTCGATCCGTTCGGCCATCTGATCCTGATTAAGGTTCGGAATGGCCCGGTGCAGGGGCGAGGTGCCGATGAATGTGTGGATCCGCGGCTGTTTGGCGTGTTTCACGGCCTCCCAGCAGCGGTCAATATCGCCGAACTGCGCGCGGGCAAGACCGCAGATCACGGCATTTTCTGCCTGTTTCGCGATCTCGCTGACGGCGGCAAAGTCGCCTTCAGAGGCAATGGGAAAGCCGGCTTCGATGATGTCGACCCCCATCTCATCAAGCAGCTGCGCAATCTCCAGCTTTTCGGCGTGGGTCATGGTTGCGCCCGGGGATTGCTCGCCATCGCGCAGGGTCGTGTCGAAAATCAACACGCGTTTTGGGTCTTGGGTCATCTTTGGTCTCTTTGATCTGTTCCGAAATCCATGGCGCGCAAACCTACCTCTGAGCGGGCGCGCCCAATGGCACGCTCAGAGGCGGATTAGGAGCAGAAGGTCGCGCAGCGCCGCAGGGGCGCCCAATGGAAGGTTATGCGCGTTTTTGAACATATCGCCGTTATACGCCGCCAAAGCGAAATGAGAAGGGTCTTTTTTCTGCCCCGATGCAGGGGCACGCATGGCATGAAATTCCTGACTTGCCTCAACGCGCGCCTCCGGGCATGGTCAGGGATATTTTTTAAGCCACCCTTTTTAGTGACGGATGCAGTAAGATGACCAAGTCTGCCAAAAAGACCGAAGTCACCAGCATTATCGGTCAAATCGTAACTGCCCGGTCGGTGTCGGACGCCTGGGAGGTGGTGTACCAGTCGTTGCCCCAGTACGGGCTTACACAGATCTTCTACAGCGGCACCTGTTTGCCGACGCAAGGTTATGCCGGGTCTGTCGATGAAACCATCGTGCTGATGCATGGGCCCCCTGACTACACCGAAATCGTGCTGGGCGAGAAACTCTATCTGCATGGTGTGATGTTCAGCTGGGCCGCCAAGAACAGGGGCTTTGTCAGCTTTCCCGACGCGATCCGCAGCCATGGTCAGGCCCTGACGCCGAAGCTGATGCGTTTGTGGGAGATCAATGCCAAGTTCGGCTTTATCTCGGGCTATATGGGCGGGCTTAACGCGATTGTGCCGGGGATGCGCGGCGTTATCGGCCTCGGTGCGCCGGCTGGCTTTGATCAGCTCAGCCTTGATGGCGTCTGGCAAAGGCATGGCAAGACGATCGAGATGATCTGCAACACGTTCCACCTGCGTCTTGCCAGTTTGCCCCAAACGGGGTTGCTGCGGCCACTGACCTCGCGCCAGCTCGAAGTGCTCAAATGGTGTGCCGATGGCAAGATCACGCAGGATATTGCGGATATCATGGGGATCAGCATCGCGACGGTCGAGAAACACATGCGCATGGCGCGCGACGCGCTTGAGGCGCAGACCACAGCCCACGCGATCCGGAAAGCGACTTCGCTGAACCTGCTGACCGCCTGATGTTGAAGCCTGCGGGCCCCCGACTATCTAGCCCGCAATGCAAAGCGTTCTGATCATTGGAAGTTCGGGCGGAATAGGCAGCGCGCTGACCGCCGCCTACACTGCGCAAGGCGCGTCGGTTACGGGGTTGTCGCGGCGCGACGACGGGCTTGATGTGACCGATCCCCCGGCCGTCGATGCGGCGCTAGCCGACATGGGACCGTTCGACCGGGTGATCGTGACGACCGGCGCGCTTGAAATCGACAAGGCGACGCCGGAAAAGACCATCCGGGCGGTCGATGCCCAGGCAATGGCAGCCCAGTTCGCGCTGAACGCTATCGGTCCGGCCCTGATCCTACGGCGCGCACACCACCTTTTGCCCCGCGACAGGCAGAGCGTTTTTGCGGTCCTTTCGGCTCGGGTCGGATCAATCGGCGACAACCGATTGGGCGGCTGGATCAGCTATCGCAGCGCCAAGGCCGCCCTGAACCAGATCATCAGAACTTCGGCCATCGAGCTTGGACGCAGCCACCCGCATAGCACAGTCGTGGCCTTGCACCCCGGAACGGTTGCGACACCCTTCACCGAAAAATATCTGGGCCGGCACCCGGCGGTGTCGCCCGACGAGGCCGCAGCGAACCTGACCCGCGTCATCGAGGGGCTGAAACCTGAGGACACGGGCAATTTCTACGACTGGAAAGGTGAAGCGGTACCATGGTAGCGCGTCTGGTTCTCATCCTGGGCGATCAGCTGTCCCCTAACATCGCAGCCCTGAAAAAGGCCGACAAGGCCGCTGACATCGTGGTCATGGCCGAAGTGATGGCAGAAGGCACCTATGTGCCGCATCATCCCAAAAAGATCGCCCTGATCCTGGCTGCGATGCGAAAATTCGCGGCCCTTCTGCGGAACAACGGCTGGACGGTCGCCTATTCCGAACTGGATGACAGCGAAAACACGCAATCCATCGTGGGCGAACTGCTTCGCCGTGCGGATCACTACGAAACGTCGTGCGTCGTCGCCACCGAACCGGGTGAGTTTCGCCTGATCGACGCGTTGCGATCCGCGCCGCTTGACGTCGAGATCCTCGAAGACAGCCGCTTTATCGCGTCACATGCCGAATTCGAACGCTGGGCTGATGGGCGCAAAGCGCTGCGGATGGAATATTTCTATCGTGACATGCGGCGCAAGACCGGGCTCTTGATCGAGGGGGACCAGCCCGCCGGAGGCAAGTGGAACTATGATCACGAAAACCGCAAACCCGCGCCCGACGACGTGACATTCGACGGGCCGTTGCGGTTCGAACCAGACGATACGGTGACCGAGGTTCTTGATCTGGTCGAACGGCAATTCCCGAGCAACTTCGGCGCGCTTCGTCCATTCTGGTTCGCCACAGACGCGGATCAGGCCAGGGCGGCACTCGCGTATTTCATCGAGCATGCCCTGCCCAAATTCGGTGACTTTCAGGACGCGATGCTGAGCGACAATCGCTTTCTTTATCACGCGATCCTTTCACCCTACATCAACATCGGGCTCTTGGATCCGGTCGAGGTTTGTCAGGCGGCCGAGGATGCATGGCGTGCGGGTCACGCGCCCATCAATGCGGTCGAAGGGTTCATTCGCCAGATCATTGGCTGGCGGGAATATGTGCGCGGCATCTACTTCCTCGAAGGGCCCGACTATCCGAACGGCAACGCGCTGGGGCACGACCGTCCCTTGCCCGACTTCTACTGGGGGGGTGAGACTCGAATGCACTGCGTTTCCAAGGCAGTCGAACAGACACGGGATGAAGCCTATGCTCATCACATCCAGCGGCTGATGGTAACCGGGAACTTCGCTTTGCTGTCCGGGCTTGATCCTCAGGCTGTGAGTGACTGGTACCTTGCCGTCTATGCCGATGCGTTCGAATGGGTCGAAGCGCCGAACGTCGTCGGCATGTCGCTCTTTGCCGACGGTGGCGTGATCGCGTCAAAACCCTACGTGTCGTCTGGTGCCTACATCAACCGGATGTCGGATTACTGCAAATCCTGCGACTATAAGGTCGGCGACAAGACGGGCGCAAAGGCCTGCCCGTTCAATCTGCTTTACTGGGATTTTCTGAACCGGCATCGCGACCGGTTCTCGAACAACCCGCGGATGGGCAACATGTACCGAACCTGGGACAGGATGGATGAAACCCGCCGCGAAACCGTGCTGGCCGAAGCCGCCGCATTGCTCGAGCGGCTCGACGCGGGCGACGTGGTCTAGACTGTTGCGCCGGGGTCGCCCCCGGGGCCCGGAAGGACCGGTATGGGTTGTCGGCGCCCCCGCCCGTGGATATCCGGTTATCATGCTGCCGATCCTGCTGGAAACACTCCCCTTCTTTGCCCTGATCGGAATGGGGTTTCTGGCCGGAAAGACACAATTCTTTCCCCAAGAGGCGACGGCCTATCTGACCAAGTTCGTGTTCTACTTCGCGCTGTCGGCGATGATCTTCCGGTTTGCCGCCAATTTGGATTTCGCCGACCTGTGGAACCCGCGGCTTGCAGCCGCCTATCTCTGGGGGACAGCGGTTGTCTACGGTGTCGCGTCGATTGTGGGGTTTCTGCGCGGGCTCGATGTGGAAACCAATGCTGTTGAGGCGCAGTGCGCAGCAATTGGCAATACCGGCTTTCTTGGCCTGCCGATGCTGACCCTGCTCTTCGGGCCGGCGGCCATCGGGCCAGTGATGCTGGCACTGGCGATTGATTTGATTGTGTTCTCCAGCCTCATCGTGATCCTGATCACCGGCAGCCGCGATGGGCGCCTCAGCTTCAACATTCTCGGGACGATCGGGCTGGGCCTGATCAGGAACCCGATGATCGTTGCGATGGGGCTGGGTCTGTTTTGGTCGGCGCTATCGCTGCCGATACCCGGGCCCGCGAATGACTTTCTTGAAATTCTGGGTTCAGCGGCGACGCCCTGCGCGCTCTTTGCCATCGGCGCGTCGCTTGCCTCGAAATCGACCGAACGGCTTTCCATCGCCTCGTGGCTCACTTTCTGCAAACTGGTGCTGCACCCTGCCTTCGTGGCGATCAGCGCGCTCTTTCTCTTCCCGGTCGATGCCTTCGACGCAGCCGTTATCATTGCGACGGCTGCCATGCCGGTGGCCGGCAACATCTACATCCTGGCCCAGCATTATGGTGTTGCACCCCAAAGGGTTTCGACGGCGATCCTCGTCTCTACGAGCCTCAGCATCATCACGGTCACGACGGTCATCGCCTGGGTGCAGGGCTGATCTTCTTCTCGTGCAAAATACGCCCGCCGGAGGCACCCGGACTTGCCGCAAGCGCCACCAACCGATAGCGATGAACCTGAGGGAGAAGCCAATGGAAACCATATCGGAAAACACCTGTTTCGGCGGCATTCAGGGCGTGTACACCCACGCATCCGAGGCCTGCCAATGCGACATGACATTCGGGCTTTTCCTGCCTCCGCAGGCAAAATCGCAGCCCGTTCCGCTCATCTGGTACCTGTCTGGCCTGACCTGCACCCATGAAAATGCAATGACCAAGGCCGCAGCGCAGCAGCATTGCGCGGCTCATGGGCTTGCGATCGTCTTCCCCGACACCTCGCCGCGGGGCGACGGCGTGGCCGACGACGATGCATACGACCTCGGGAAAGGTGCAGGGTTCTATGTCGATGCGACGGAGAAACCGTGGGATCCGCATTTTCGCATGTGGTCCTATATCACGGACGAGTTGCCAAAGATCCTGACCCGCAATTTCGCGCTGGATGAAGAGCGGCAGGGTGTTACCGGCCACTCGATGGGCGGGCATGGAGCACTGACCATCGCCATGAACATGCCCGAGCGTTACCGCTCCGTCTCGGCTTTCGCGCCGATCTCAAATCCGACTGACAGCGATTGGGGGCGAAAGCAGCTGGGTGCGTATTTGGGGAATAATGAAAACACCTGGCAGCGCCACGATGCCAGTGTGCTGATGCAGGAGGCCGGCTTTCACACCCCCATCCTGATCGATCAGGGCGCGTCAGACCAGTTTCTTGATCTGCTCAAACCGGAGGCGCTGGCCGGGGCCATGGCCACCCGCAGGCAGGCCGGGACCTTCCGGATGCAGCCCGGATACGATCATTCCTATTTCTTTGTCTCCACCTTCATGGCTGACCACGTGGCGTTTCACGCCGAGGCGCTCAATTCGTGACGCTCTACATCGATGCAGATGCCTGTCCGGTGAAGGCCGAGGCCGAGCGTGTCGCGACGCGGCACAAGGTGGCGATGAAAGTCGTCTCGAACGGCGGTCTGCGCCCTTCCGCGAACCCGCTCGTCGAAACGGTGATTGTCCCGGATGGCCCGGACGAGGCCGACAAGTGGATTGCAGACCGCGCTGGGTCTGGCGATGTCGTCGTCACGGGCGATATCCCCCTGGCCGCACGCTGTGTCGAAAACGGAGCTCGTGTCCTCAAGCACAATGGTGAGGCGTTGACGGCCGCCAATGTCGGCAATGCGCTGGCGACCCGGGACCTGATGACGGATCTGCGGGCAGCCGACCCGTTCAGGCAAGGCGGCGGCAAAGGCTTTACAAAGGCCGACCGCTCCCGTTTCCTCGATGCATTGGAACGCCAACTCAGAGCAGTCAAATGATCAAGGCCGTGATTTTTGACATCGGCAACGTCCTCATCGAATGGCAGCCGGAACGGTTCTATGACGCGGTCATTGGCCCTGAAAAACGTAAGCAGATGTTCGATGCCGTCGACCTGCATGCGATGAACGATCTGGTCGATCAGGGCCACCATTTTACCGACACGATCTATGCCCATGCCGAGGAGTATCCCGATTGGCGGGCCGAGATCCGAATGTGGCACGACCGCTGGATCGAAATGGCAAGTCCGCAGATCGATCATTCGCTCCGCCTCATGAAGGCGCTTCAGGCGCGCGGCGTTCCCGTCTTTTCCCTCACGAATTTCGGGATCCAGAGTTATGATTATGCCGCCACACATTATCCTTTTCTGCGCGAATTCGACCGAGATTTCATTTCGGGGCACATGCAGGTGATCAAGCCTGATCCGCGCATTTATGAAATGGTGGAAGTAACCAGCGGGCTGTCTGGCGCGGACCTGATCTTTACCGATGACCGACAGGACAACATCGCCGCCGCCCAAAGCCGTGGCTGGAGCACCCACCTCTTCGAGGGACCGGAAGGCTGGGCCAACCGTCTTGTTGCCGAGGGTCTGCTCAGCGAAAGCGACGCGCGATGATTCCGGTCATCCCGTTCGCCGAGGGTGAGGTCAGCCTCGACTGGATTGCCCTGACCGACGCGATGGCGGCGGGGCACACCCGGCCCAGGGCGCAGATTGGCGATACGTTTCTCTACCGCGACCCCGATACGCTGCTCAGCCGTTCGGCGTGGATTGATGGGCTGGGGATTGCCGTTAAGTCGGCTACCATCTTTCCGGGCAATCCCGCACACGATCATCCGGTCGTTAACGGGGGCGTCACGCTTTACTCCGACGCCTTCGGAACACCTGAAGCCATCGTTGATTTTCATCTGGTGACCAAGTGGAAAACGGCGGGTGACAGCGTGCTGGCGGCCCGGCGCCTTGCGCCGCCTGATACCAGTCACATTCTCATCGTCGGGGCAGGGACCGTCGGGCATTCGCTGGTCCAGGCCTACCGCGCCCTCTTTCCCGATGCGTCCTTTCATATCTGGAACCGGAACCAGGAACGCGCCCAGACCATGGCCGACCATCTGGGCCTGATATGGGAGGCGGATCTTGCGAAGGCGGTCGACGCCGCCGACGTCGTGTCCTGCGCGACTATGACGACCGATCCGCTGATCCGTGGCGATTGGCTGCGCCCCGGTCAACACATCGACCTGATCGGTGCCTACCGGCCGGACATGCGGGAGGCAGACGACACGGCGCTACAGCGCGCGCGAATCTTCGTCGACAGCTACGATACCACCCTTGATCATATCGGCGAGCTCAAGACGCCTCTGCAAAGCGGTGCAATCACGCGCGAGGCGGTGCTGGCCGATTACTACAACCTCGAACACTTTGTTCGGCAGCCGGATGACATCACCGTTTTCAAGAATGGCGGTGGCGCGCATCTGGATTTGATGACCGCACGTTATATCCTCGATTGCTGGAATGGCGCCGACCGCGGCTGATCTTTGGCGTCAGGCTGGCACGGTCCGTGGTTCCAGCGGTCTTTCCCGGATCGGCAGATGGACAATCGCGCTGAAGGCACCGACCCCCACGCCGATCCACCAGACGAGGGTATAATTGCCGTAGATGTCATACATTCGGCCTCCCAGCCAGACGCCCAGGAACGACCCGAGCTGGTGGCTGAAAAAGACAATCCCGTAGAGCGTGCCCATGTACCGCAGCCCATAGATATGGGCCACCAGGCCGCCTGTCAGGGGGACCGTCGCCAGCCAGAGCGACCCCATGGCGACGGAAAACAGGATGACCGATGTCGGTGTGATCGGGAACATGATGAAGAGTGCGGCGACGATTGTCCTGCCCGTATAGATGCCGGCCAGCAGGTATTTCTTGCTGAAATGCTTGCCCGCCCAACCGGCCAGCAGCGTCCCGGCGATATTGGCAAGGCCGATCAGCGAGATGGCCAACGCGCCAAGCGCGCTGGTCGTCGTGATCCCTAGCCCGTGCAGCATCCCACCCGGTTCAATGGGGCCGCAAAGCTCGGTCACGAAGGCGGGAAAGTGTGCCGTTACGAAGGCCACCTGATAGCCGCATGAGAAGAAACCGAGAAAGATCAGAGTGTAGGACGGGTCGCGAAAGGCCTTTCCCAGAACCTCGCCCAACGACTCATCAAGCTGCGCATTTGATGCCGCTTCGGGCGTGCGCATCATTGGCAGCATGATCAATGACCCCAGAACCATCGCGGCGAAGGTCACGAATACCATCTGCCAGCTCATCACCGTCAACAGCCATTCGGCAAGGGGTGCGCCGACGACCTGACCGGCTGATCCGGCCGCCGTCGCGATGGCGAGGGTCATCGACCGGTTTTCGTCGCTCGATGCTCGACCGACGACGGCAAGGATGACCCCAAAGCCGGTGCCTGCAATGCCGAAGCCCACCATGACTTCAAGAAGCTTATGCGCCTCGGGCGTTGTCGAGATTGATGACAGAAGCAGGCCCGCTGCGTACATCAGCGCACCTATGACGATCGCGCGCCGATCACCGATCTTTTCGGCAATAGCGCCAAAGATCGGCTGCCCGATGCCCCAAGCGAGGTTCTGGATCGCGATGGCCAGCGAGAATTCCGTCCGCAACCAGCCGAATTCTTCGGCAATGGGGATCTGAAAGACACCAAAGGAAGCCCGGACCGCGAAACTGATCAGCATGATGACACAGCCGCCAATTAGAACCGGAGTGAATATTGAGGGATTGCGTGTCATGAGGGCTCCTGTCTTGCCGCTGCACGGTACCTGCCAGTCCGGCGACGTCAAATGAGCATCTATTGGTCCTTACGTCACAAAATCTGAACAATCACCGTACTTTTCCTGAAGGATCCGCTTGGGTATGGGATGGGTATGAGCGACTTGTTAACCATTTACGATGGCCTGGTCGATGCGGGCGCGCTTGATGCCGATCCGGCCCAGCGGGCTGTGTTGCCCGAGCTTGATCGCGTGCGCGCTGCGCTGAACGAACCGATCAAAAAGGGATTGTTCAGAAAGTCGCCTGAACCGCCCAAGGGCATCTATCTTTGGGGCGGCGTTGGCCGTGGCAAGTCGATGCTGATGGATCTCTTTGTCGAGCATCTGGGCGACGTGCCCAACCGGCGCGTTCATTTCCATGCCTTCATGCAAGAAATCCACGAAGGGCTGCACCGCGCTCGTCAGCAAGGGGTCAGCGATGCATTGGCCCCGGTCGCCGAGGACGTGATCAAGGAAGTGCGACTGCTGGCCTTCGACGAGATGCAGATCACAGACATCACCGACGCCATGATTGTCGGGCGGTTGTTCAAGGCGCTCTTCGACGCGGGCGTTGTCGTCATCACGACGTCAAACCGGATCCCGGACGATCTGTACAAACACGGCTTGAACCGCGCGCTCTTTCTGCCCTTCATCGCGCTCATCAAGGAACGGATGGTCGTCTGGGAGTTGACGTCGCAGACGGACTATCGCCAGGGCCGGTTGCAGGGCAGCCCGGTTTACTTCACGCCGCTGGACACCCCGGCCCGCTCCGCGATGGACATGCTTTGGCGCGATCTCACGAACGGCGTCTCGCAACCATTGCCGCTGCAGATGAAGGGCCGGGTGATTGAATTGCCGCGGTTTAGCAACGGTGTCGGGCGTGCGTCATTCTTTGATCTTTGCGCGCAGCCGCTTGGCCCCGCCGATTACCTGGCGATTGCCGATGCGGTCCGCGTGCTGTTCATCGACGAAATTCCGCAGCTGTCACGATCAAATTTCAACGAAGCCAGACGGTTCGTCACACTGATCGACGCGCTTTACGAACGCCGCGTGCGTCTTGTTTGCACGGCGGCGGCCAAACCGGAGATGTTGTATGTCGAAGGGGAGGGAACGTTCGAATTTGAAAGGACTGCGTCACGGCTGAACGAGATGCAGGCCTCGGATTGGGGACAGGACCCGGACTAGGTCGTGCCTACATCAGGCAGGCGGCCGCGATTACCACCAAAGTTGCCAGCGCGACTGTGAGGTTCCGCAGCGCTTTTGATGCGAGATGATCGTTGGGTCTAACGGGCCCCGCAAAGGTCAGTCTGGACTGCACGTGTTTGGCCATCGTTCTCCTCCGGCATGGTGCTTGTAGTGGGACAGCCTTGTTTTGACGCAACATATAGCCATGAAGATGTGGCGGCGTCAACCTTGGCGGGAACAGCGCCTTAGCCGTGTTCCTGCAGGATGTTCCCGGCAAGGTAGAGAGATCCGCAGATCACAACGCGGGCATCGGGCGCTTCCTGGGTGATCATCCCAAGTGCTGCGCCGATTGTATCGGCCTTGGATGCACGGAGGCCCGCCTTTTGCCCGGCCTCGGCCAGCGTGCTCGCTGACAGCGCGTTTTCCTGGTCGGGGATCGTGACGGCGACCATCCCTTCGACGACTTCGGCCAATGGCCGCAGGTAGTCAACGGCGGCCTTGGTGTTGAGCATACCACAGATCAGATAGGTGGGCCGGTTCGCCAGGCCAGACAGCACCTGCGCCATCGCCCGCCCGGCGGCCGGGTTGTGCCCGCCGTCAAGCCAAAGCTCTATGTCTGGTGCCGTATCAATCAGCGGACCACGCTGTAGTTTTTGCATCCGGGCGGCCCATGTTGCGTGGGTCACCGCGGCCTCACAAACCTCTGCGCCGAACCCAAGACGGCGCAGGGCGGCTATGGCCGCGCCGGCGTTTTCGATTTGGTGGGTCCCCAACAACACCGGGCGGGGCAATTGAACCAGCCCGTTTTCATCCTGAAAGACCATACCATCCCATTCGGGCGCGACGTGCCAATGCTGGCCAAGCGCGCAGAGTGGCGCTCGCAGCCCCGATGCCTTCCGTTCAATGACCTCGAGCGCTGCTTCGTGCTGCCGGCCGACGATGACCGGGATCTGTGATTTGATGATGCCGGCTTTTTCCGTAGCGATGTCCTCGATCCGGTTGCCCAGAAAGGCTTCGTGATCCATCGAGACGGGCGTGATTATGGTGAGCGCCGGTTTTGCAATGACGTTGGTCGCGTCAAGGCGCCCGCCAAGCCCGACTTCGAGCAGCACGTAATCTGCCGGTGTTCGCGCAAAAGCCAGCAAGGCCGCGCAAGTGGTGATTTCGAAATATGTGATGGGTTCGCCCGCATTGGCCGTCTCGCACTCATCTAGAAGGTCGGCAAGCGCGTCTTCGGCGATCAGCTTTCCAGCCAGCCGGATCCGCTCGTGAAACCGCACAAGATGGGGAGACGTATAGGCGTGAACCCGTTTGCCCGCCGCCTGCAGCCCCGCGCGCAGCATCGCAAGCGTTGAGCCCTTGCCGTTGGTGCCAGCGATGTGGATGACGGGCGGCAGTTGATCCTGCGGATTGCCCAGCCTATTCAGCAACCGCCAAACCCGATCAAGGGTCAGGTCAATCACCTTCGGGTGCAGGGCCATCATCCGTTCGAGGATGACGTCAGAGCGCGCGTTCAATCTGGTTTTGCGTCCTGTTCGGCGCTCTCTTCGGCGGGCTGATCGCTTGCGCTTGCCGTCTCGGCCGGAGGTTCATCGTTGGCCTCTTCGCTTGGCGCAGGAAGGTCACCCTTGATCGGCGGGTTCAGACCCGTGAGCATCCGAACAATCGAGATAAGTTCTTCACGCATCTCTGTCCGGGGCGTCACACGATCGAGCATGCCGTGATCGAGCAGATACTCCGCCCGCTGGAAGCCCTCGGGCAGTTTTTCCCGGATGGTCTGTTCGATAACGCGTGGTCCGGCAAAGCAGATCAGGGCGTTGGGTTCAGCGATATGGATGTCACCAAGCATCGCGTAGCTCGCCGTCACGCCACCCGTTGTCGGATGGGTCAGGACCACGATATAGGGCAACTCGGCCTCGCGCAGCATCTGCACCGCAACGGTGGTGCGGGGCATCTGCATCAGGCTCAGGATGCCTTCCTGCATGCGCGCGCCGCCAGCGGCGGAAAAGAGGATCAGCGGCCTGCCCAGCTTTACCGCTTCTTCCGCCGCGGCGATTATGGCGTTGCCGACATACATCCCCATCGAACCGCCCATAAAGCTGAAATCCTGAGCCGCAGCGATGATCGGGGTGCGTCCGATCTCACCTGAAGCGACAAGCATCGCCTCGGTCTCGCCCGTGTTCTTCTGCGCGGTCTTCATCCGGTCCGGGTAGCGCTTTTGATCTCGGAACTGCAGCGGATCGGCCAGTGGTGCAGGTACGGGCACTTCGGTAAAGATGCCGCCATCAAAAAGCGCATCGAAACGGGCGCGCGGGGTGATGGCCATGTGGTGCCCGCAATTGGTGCAGACATTGAGGTTGTCCAGCATCTCGCGGTGGAACAGCATCGTTCCGCATTCGTCGCACTTGGTCCACAGATTGTCCGGCGTCTCGCGGCGCGAGAAGATCGAATTGATGCGGGGCCGAACGTAGTTGGTGATCCAGTTCATGTGGGCTTTCCTGCTATGGACCTGACCGATCAGTTAATCCGGGCATCGGCGGAATGCAATCAGCGCCGGATTGCAACCCGCGCCGTGAGCCAGCTTACCAGCATCAGGCCAAAGTCGACAGGCAGCCACGCGGCAAGCGCCTCTTCGTCCGCCATGCCAAAGGGCGTGTGATAAAGGGCAAGGCCTGACATATCGTCCGGCAGCCCCACCAGCAGCATGGCCGAGGCATTGTTGGCAAAGTGAATGGCGATGGCCGGGCCCAGGCTGCCTGCCCGCGCCGTGATGTCGGCCATCAGGATCCCGAAGAAGCAGGCCCACAGCGCAATGGTCAGGGCGTTTTCACCGGCTGTGTTGGGCAGATAGTGTCCCAATCCGAACAGCGCGGACGGCACCACCATCCACATCCATGGTGATGAAAACCGCGCGGCAAGTTGCTGTTGGATGTATCCGCGAAACAGGTACTCTTCGGTCGCCGTCTGGACGAGAACGGCGCTGAGGGAAAGCGGCAGCAGCATGACCCAGATCTGCGGTGCTAGACCGGGCTCGAATGCGGCACCCATCGTGTAGGGCGGCAGTGCCCAGAGTGCGACGCTGAGCGCGAACAGACCGACCAGCACGACGATGAACTGATAGCGGAGATTGCGCCACGGCCCCAGGATCATAATCGGATCGCGCCTGTTCAGCATCAGGCAGGTGATGCCTGTTGCCAGCGCGAGAAAACCGAATTGATACAGCAAGACAAGCATCCCACGGGGGCTGTTGCCGGACTGGATCTCGGTAATCAGCGCGTTGCGATTGTCTTCGCGAAAAAGCGAAAGCAGCAGGTCAAAGAACATCTGGTTAAAGGCCAGATACATGCCCGCGATTAGGACGATACCAAAAAAGAGCCGCCACAACTCTGGTCTGGCGCGGGCAGGCGCCACGAGAACGTCGTGCGCCGCGTAGTCGAATGACCAGACCGACATGTTACTCGAGCGGCGGGGCGGGAGGGCCGACATCCTGTGGGATACGGACCTCGGCTTGACGAAGCAGTTCGGCCGCACCCACCAGATGCCCAGCGACTGTCTGCAACAGGCTCATCAGGACTTTCGGGTCGTTTTCGATGACCGCCCGGAACTCCTTGGCCCCGATCCGCAGGAACGTCACCCAACCTGTGGCAGTCAGATGCAGCTGACGCGGCTCGTCCATGATGATCGACAGGTCACCGATCAGGCGACCCGGCTCGACGGTGGACACCGGATGCAGACCACCGCTGTCATCCTCGTAGCTCAGCACCGCCTGGCCCGCGACGCACAGGTAGGCCGCGTCGGGCTTTTCGTTCATCGAGAAAATGCGCTGGTCCGGCATCGCGGTGTACCACTGTGCGGCAAAGGCCAGCAGGCGTTGGTTGCGCTGATCCAGCCCCGAAAAGAGTTCGGTTCGGGAAATGACCCGCAGTTTGCGCCGAAGGTCGTCTGCGCCGCCTTCTGGCAGATCATCCTCGGTCTTGTGGATCCCGTCGATCCGCCCGTTTTTCACCTCGACGAACAGATCATACTCCTCGGCGTCGTCAAAGTTTTCTTCCATAAAGATCATAGTGGTTTTCGGTAGCAGCTTCTTCAGCGCCGAGCGTGTCTCGCGCCGCCGGTCGGCATCGTGGCTTGCGATGGCCTTGTCGAGGATCAGGATATCAGGCCGCTTGATGGCCGCGCGCGAGAATGCCGCGCGTTCGTGGAAGACGGTCGGCAGGTTGGTTCCGCCGATACCAATGTCGATATCGAACACCACCTCTGCCACGAGGCGCCGCAAATCCAGTTCCTTGAACACCTCGGCGACGACGTCTTCGACCTGTTCAGCCTTAGTTCCCGCCACCATCGAGACCCTGCCGTAGAGCGCGTTTTCCAGAATGGTCAGGCGTGGAAGGTAGTTTTCAGGCGAAACTGCAACGAACATACCCCGCGTTTGATCCCGCAATGCTTTGCCGTTGGTCTTGCGGATATGCAGGATCTCTTTCTTGAAGCTTTCTGGAAACGCTGGCCCGAATTGTTCTGCCGTGAAGGCGAAAGGCACGGTCAGCAAGAGGGAGAACTCGTCTTCGCTCAGCGCTTCGTCCCCCTTTTCCCGCCGTCTTGTGGCGATATCGACCAACCGTTCATAGAGGTCCTCTTCGATCCCGAGCGCGGTAAAGAGCGGGTGCTTTGTGCCGTCCATCCCAAAGGTCTGGTGGAGCGTTTCCACGAGCATTTGCGATATCGCGATGCCCTGTTCGACGATGCCGTGTTCGAAAAGCAGCCGCAGGAACCGTTTGTCAGATGCCAGACCTTCCTGGCTGATGTCACGGATGGGCGACGCAAAAAGCAGATTGCCGCCAAGGGGTGTGGCCGGGTTGAACTCGTCCGGATCGAACCGATAGACGACATCGTCCAACCCCGCCTGTTTCAGTCGTCGGTAGACCTCTGGCCGGGTCTGCACGACTGCATCCGCCAATGCCTTGTGCTGTTCCGGATCCATCCGCGAGTTTAGCATCCTGCGGAACATGAATTCGTCCACGCCCAGCGTCTGGACCAATTCGAACCACCATTTCCGGATCTCATCGATGGTTCCCAGACCGGCGAGGCTGGGGTCGATCCAGTTGACGTCGATCCGGTCGAGGCTGTTGCCAGACCGCTCGGCTTCGCGGAAGTGCCATTCCTGGCCATTGCCATGCTTATCGAATTCGGCAGGGCGGGTCATGAGCGGCATCATCAGGTTGCTGCCCAGCGTGCCGTCAAAAAGATAGGGACGCGAATGTGCATATCCGATCCGCGCAGCAATAACCGACTGATGGATATCGGTGATCGATGCGCCGCTCATCCTGAGGTCACCGCGCCATGGCAGCACCTCGCGCGTCAAAAGCTCGGCCAGTGCGGTGCGTTCGGATTGGTTTGGAACCTGAATCGCTACGCGGGACCCTGCCGGGATCGTCAGATCGATGTCTTCGAGGACCGGGTTGCCATTGCCGTTGCGCACCGTGACCCCGTCAAGAATAATATCCCCATCGAGATGCGGAATCGTTTCGGGCTCGCCCTCAAAGAGCTTTTCGTCAAGCACGCCGCTGGGCGCAAACCGCTCTGTCACGATCTGCCAGCGCAGCGACATGTCCTGGGTCTGGTTGTAGTAGGTCAGCAGTTCCTTCCACGGGGCCGACAGATCCTTGTAGGCCGCCAGTGCCGCGACAAGCGCGCCCACTGTGATCTCGCCCCGGATGGCAAGGTAGCCACCCACCGAATAGAAGAAGAACGGTGTGAGCTGGGTGATGAAGTTGTTGAGGAACTTCATGAAGAATTTTTTATTGTAGATGCGGAAGCGCACCTCGAACAGATGCCCAAGCCGGTCAGAGAACATGGCAAGCCGGTGTCGCAATCCGCCATTGGTCCGCAGATCCGCGATTCCGGCGGCGGTTTCTCCGATTTCGGATGAGAGCGCCCGCACCTGGCTGATCCGCTGCTTGTTCAGTTGGTTGATCTGGCGCTGGATCATCGGGATCAGCCATGCCTGCAGCGGGATAAGGGCGATCCCAGCGAGGCCGAACCAGACCGATTGCAGGAATAGGAATGTCACGATGATCAGCATCTGACCGGCCTGGAACACGGGCTGGGCCAGCGCGTCGCCCATCAGGCCGCCCATCGGTTCGGCCTCCGCCGTGACCATGCTGACCATTTCGCCCTGGCTGGTGTTGCGGAAGTATGACCGCGGAAAGCGCGTCATCCGCGACAAAAGCTGGTACCGAAAGCGGCGCAACAGCCGTTCGGCGACGACACCCTTCATCGTGTTAAGACGCATTTTCAGCAGACCATGCGCGATCACCGCCGCCAGATAACCGAAACACAGCGCCATCAGGAACTGCAACTGGCTGACTTCGTAGCCAAACAGATCGATCGTGCTGGTTCCTGCACCAATCGCATCGTTAATGATCCGCTTGGGCAGTTCGAGCGTCGCATAGAGGAAGGGAAAGGTGACCAGCGTCAGGCCGAGCAGCATTAACTGGTCGCGTTTTGAATACTTCCAAATGAAGGAAAAGATACTGCTTTCCATGCAAACCCTGCCGTTCAAACCGCCAATTGGCGCCACGATCATGCATGAGCGCAGTGGCTTGAAGGATTAACTAGGGGTGTACCGGACGCATTACAACTCTGCCGGTGCTTGCAGGGGTCGGGGCAGGTGGGTATTCCGGTCAGCAACGCATTCAGGGAGGCCGCGATGCTCAAGCGCCAGTTCGACAAGTCAAAACTGCCCAGTCGCCATGTGACCGAAGGCCCGGCGCGCGCGCCGCACCGGTCATATTACTATGCCATGGGGATGACGGAAGAAGAGATCCATCAACCCCTTATCGGTGTGGCAACCTGCTGGAACGAGGCCGCCCCCTGCAACATCGCGCTCAACCGTCAGGCGCAAGCAGTGAAGATGGGTGTGAAATCAGCCTACGGCACCCCGCGCGAATTCACTACGATCACCGTCACCGACGGCATCGCCATGGGGCATGAGGGCATGCGGTCTTCGCTGGCGTCGCGCGAGGCGATTGCCGACACGGTCGAGTTGACCATGCGCGGCCACTGCTATGATGCATTGGTCGGCCTTGCTGGATGCGACAAGTCGCTGCCCGGCATGATGATGGCGATGATCCGGCTGAACGTGCCGTCGGTTTTCCTTTATGGTGGGTCGATCCTGCCTGGCCGTCTGGACGGGAAGGATGTGACCGTTCAGGACGTGTTCGAGGCCGTCGGCCAGAACCAAGCCGGGAACTTAAGCGAATGCGAGTTGGAAAAGCTTGAAAAAGTGGCCTGCCCGTCGGCTGGTGCCTGCGGCGGCCAGTTCACAGCCAACACGATGGCCTGCGTGTCAGAGGCAATTGGCCTCGCGCTGCCCAACTCATCCGGCGCGCCCGCGCCCTACGAGTCCCGGGATGCCTATGCAGAGGCGTCGGGGTCGGCTGTCATGAACCTGATCGAAAAGAACATCCGCGCGCGCGATATCGTCACGCTCAAGTCGCTCGAGAACGCCGCGCGGGTGGTTGCCTGCACCGGCGGTTCGACCAATGCCGGTCTGCACCTGCCGGCCATGGCGCATGAGGCGGGGATCGAGTTCTTCCTCGACGACGTCTGCGAGATCTTCCGCGACACACCTTACTTCGTGGACATGAAACCGGGCGGTCAGTACGTGGCCAAGGATCTCTACGAGGCGGGTGGTGTTCCGGTTGTCATGAAAGAGCTGCGCAAGGCTGGTCTGCTGCATGAGGATTGCATGACCGTGACTGGCTACTCGATGGGCGAAGAGCTGGACAAAATCGAACGCGAGGCAGACGGTCGCGTGATCCACCCGGTTGAGACGCCACTTTCGACAACGGGTGGCGTTGTTGGCCTTAAGGGCAACCTTGCCCCAGAGGGTGCAATCGTGAAAATCGCTGGGATGGAAGAGGACCAGATCGTCTTTACCGGCCCTGCCCGCGTCTTTGAATGCGAGCAGGATGCCTTTGAGGCAGTCCAGAACCGCGACTACAAAGAAGGCGAAGTTATTGTCATCCGCAATGAAGGCCCCTCGGGCGGCCCGGGTATGCGCGAGATGTTGGCAACCACGGCGGCCTTGTCAGGGCAGGGCATGGGCAAGAAGGTTGCGCTGATCACCGACGGGCGTTTTTCTGGCGCGACCCGTGGTTTCTGCGTTGGCCACGTTGGCCCGGAATCGGCCCATGGCGGACCAATCGCATTGTTGAAAGATGGCGACGTGATCACCATCGACGCCATCAAGGGCAAGATCAGCGTCGATCTGTCCGATGAAGAACTGGCCGCAAGAAAGGCCGACTGGCCCGGCCCGCGTGAGACGATCTATGGTTCTGGCGCGCTGTGGAAGTATGCGCAGCTTGTCGGGGCGACCTATAAAGGGGCGGTAACCCATCCGGGCGGAGCAGCCGAGCGGCATGAATACATGGAGCTTTAAGCTCACCATCGTCACCGCGGCCTTGTTGGCGCTGGCCGCTTGCGACGATGCCGGGCGACTGAGCTTGCTAGACGGTAGTACGGCGGATCGCAGCCAACCCGGATTGGTTTCTGCGTCGCTGGCGGGCAGGGATGTCACTCTGGTTGCGCCCGATGGTATGTGTATTGATCCGGGCAGCGTGACGCGCACCTTTGCGCTTATGGCGCGGTGCGACACGCTCGGTGCCCGCGATCCGCGTAAGGCCAATGCGCCCCTTGCCATTCTAACGGCCAGTGTCGCCCCGGAACGCATCGATGGCCCGATCGACCATGCGGCATTGAACGACGGCGTGGGGACGATCATCGAGGAATACGAGACCGAGCTTGTCCACCTTGTCAGATTGCAGGCCGATGCACCGTCAAGCGATCTGTCCCAAGATATCTGGCGGGGCGCCGGATCGATTGGGGGGCACGTGATGGCGGTGACGCTTTACAACCCTGACGAAGGCGAGACACCCGGCTCGGTCGCGCGCGAGCTGATCACGCAAACGCTAGATCGCAGCCTGAGCCAATCCATCAACCGCGCTGTGGCTTCGGCTGGTCAAAAGCCGGTTGATGGGCAACAGACCGGAGCAAATAACACTCGGTTCAGCCTCTCTGGTTTATTTGGACCGAGAGCTGGGTCAGAATGATCTGGCCGCTACCGATCACGCGGGCTGTCAAAACGAATGCCGAAGAACTCCAACAGCTTTCTCGATAAGGCCTTGCGACACCATTCCGCAAAGGTTTGGTCGCGGATTGCGGGCAAGGCCGCATCCCTCGACCCAAATGCGCAGCGTGAACTGCGCACCGACGCGCGTGCTATGCTCGGCCAGTTAAACACACTGCTGTCGTCACTTGATGAACGTCACCGCATTCGTGGCCTTGCAAAGCTTCCAGAACCGCATAACGCCGACCTGTCTTGGCGGCCCGAGGTCTGGCGGGGTACACTGACCACGCGGGGGTTGTCCTCGGTTTCCCCGAACACCCAATTCGGGCGTGATCTGACGGTCTTTCATGACTGCCCTCTGTCGGAAATCACGCTCAGGCAAGTCAATAGCTCCAGGCCCGAAGATACTGCGCCCTACGGGCTTCGGATGGATGTGTTTCGCTTTGGTGGTTCGTTTCTGTCGCTTGCGCTTTCGTTGCCGCCCGATGCCGTCGAGAACCTGAGCAAGTCCCATCTGTTCCGGATGGCCGTGACGATCGATCTGGAACGGCCGCTCGAGATCTTTGCCCGTCTAAACGTCCGCCACGGCCCGAACACCGAGCAGATCGTTCAGGAACTCGCCATGACCGGGGGCGAGTTGAGTGCCGAATTCGACCTGGCCTATTCCAAATTGAACGAAAGCCGGGTCGAAAATGCCTGGATCGATCTGATTTTTGAGGGGCCGGAGATGAACCAGATCACGGTTCGCGACCTCGCAGTCTGGCGCAGCCCCCGCGCCGAAGTATAGGAGCCGCCGCGTGTCCACACTCAGCCTAGCACCCGCACCCATTCGCGCCGGCATTTGGCGCGCGACCGTCACCCAAGTGGGCGACGGCACACCTCAGATCGAGGTGACGCACCTAGAAAAGCCGATTGAGAATATTCGGCTGACCGAAGAAAAGGCCGCCGGGAGGTGGCATCTTGAAGTGCCGATCCCTGCGGAGGCGATTTCAGAGGGCGTGCAGACGTTCCTGATCCACGACCGGGGAAATGGCGAATGCATCGGCCAGTTCGCAATCGTTGCGGGCGAGGTGCTGGGCGACGATCTTCGGGCCGAGGTTGATCTGCTGCGCGCAGAACTGGACATGCTCAAGCGCGCGTTCCGTCGCCATTGCGTCGAAACCGGTTAGTCCTCGGCGTCCGGTAACCAAAGGGTAAATTTGGTTCCTTCGCCCATTGTGCTGCTGACGTCGATGTTGCCACCGTACCGTTCGAGGATCTGGCGGGTGATTGAAAGCCCCAGCCCTGTGCCACCGCCTTGCTTGGTCGTAAAGAACGGGTCGAACACGCGGGCCTTCACGTCCGGGGGCATGCCGGTGCCTGTGTCGGTCACCGTCATCCGGGTTCCGCGGCCGTCTTGCGTCGCACGGATGCCCAGAACACCGCCGCGGGGCATGGCATGAATGGCGTTGACCATCAGGTTGATCAGCACCTGTTGCAGCTCTGTTCGGTTGATCTTAACCGGCCTTGTTTCGTCAAGATGCAGATCGACGTCGATCTTGGCCTTACCCAGCAGGTGGTTGATCAGCGGCAAGGTGTCCCGGATCACCGTTGAAGGGACGTGGATTTCGTCGAAATCAGCGAATTCGTCAGGACGCGTGAATTTCAGGATCTTGCTGACCAGCATGTTGATGGCTTGGATCTGTTCGTTGATCAGCTGAAACTCGGTCTTATGCGTGTCGCCCGAGTGCGACAGCTCGGATTGCAGCAGATCGACATTGCCCTGAATGACGGCAACAGGATTGTTGATCTCGTGTGCGAGGCCTGCCGCAATCTCGCCAAGCGAGGCGAGCTTTTCCGAAACGATAAGTTGTTGGGACGTCGCCTCAAGGTTCTTGTTGGCTTCTTCCAGCTCGGCCGTCCGCTCGGCCACGCGCGCGTTCAGATCATCGGCATAGGCACGCAGCTTTTTATCTCGGGCCTCGATCTGATCCAGAAGATCGTCGAGGTGAGCCGCGACGCGGGTGATCTCTCCGCTCGATGCCTCGACATTCGTCCGGGCCGCTAGATCGCCATGTTCCACCCGCTCCATCGTCGCGAGGGTCGTTTCCAGCGGGCGAAAGATCTGTGCGGCCCAGCGAAGATAGATCGGGATTGTCAGCACCATGATGGCGACGAAGCCAAAGGCAAAAGCAGCTATGGTTCGCCGCTTGGCGGTTTCGAATGGTGCGTCGAGGAACCCGACATAGAGCATCCCGACGCGGTTGCCGAATGTGTCGATGATCGGCTCATAGGCCGAGATGTACCAATCGTTGACGACAAACGCCCGATCGAGCCACACGCGTCCCTCATCCAGAACGGCTGACCTGACAATGGCCGAAACCCGCGTTCCAAGGGCGCGCTCGTCCTGAAACAGCCGGACATTGGTGCTGACCCGCACGTCTTCAAGAAAAAGGGTGGCGGTGCCCTGGCTGTCCTCGGGCAGGCTTTCGGTCGGATAGACCAGGTCGTTGATCGTGTCGATAAAGCCAAGGTTGCGGTTCAGGAGGACACCCCCCACCAAGGCGCCCGCCCCGTCGGGCAGCGGGGCGGCGATATGCAGGATCATCGCTCGGTTTTCCTCGGACCGGGTGGTGGGAACGGCGGCGCGGGTCGGCACCAGCGGTATACGGGCCCGTGAGGCAAGGGTCGGTGATATGTCGCGCAGGTCGTCAGAGGCAAAGATGTCGATCCCGTTCGATGCAGTACCGGCGAGTGCTGTGTTAATGATAGGCCACTTGCCCCGCTCGCCCGGGCCGACAGCATAGAGAAAGTCGAGGCCCAACAGATCACGTTCCGTGTTCAAGAGTTCCGGCAGCTTGTCATCCGTCGTTGCCGCCAATCGTGCGGAATTGGCCAGCGCGCCCACGCGCAAGCTCCGATCCTCGAGGATCGAGCTCATGTATTCCGATGCAATGGTGAGTTCGCTGTTTACCTTGGTGATCAGCAGCTCGTCGAAGCGGCCCGACCAGTTCCATGCGGTCACGGCGAAAAAGACGGGCAGAACGACCAGGGTGGGCAGCAGCGCGATTGCAAGCAGCCGGAACCGGACAGAGCCGGCGTTACCCATTCCACATGGCGACCTTGCGGTCGATGGTCTTGCGCGAAACACCAAGGCGCCGGGCGGCTTCGGCCACGTTGCCGTCGCAACGTTCCAGAACCGCGAGGATGTGGCGCTTTTCAACCGCCTGCAACGTGTCGATCTCGGTCACTTCGGGCGAAAGCTCGGTGTCAGCGAATTCTGGAGGAAACTCACCAAGGATCAGGGACCGTTCAATCAGGTTGCGCAGTTCGCGCACGTTTCCGGGCCAATCGTACCGCGCCATATTCACCACCACACCTTCGGTCAGCGCAACAGTCGGCACGCCAAGGTTGGATGAGATCTGCTGGATGAACAGCAGCGCCAGTTCTTTCAGGTCTTCGATCCGGTCCTTGAGCCGCGGCATGTGAAGATTCAGGATGTTGATCCGGTGATACAGATCCTGCCGGAACAACCCGTCAGCCACCTTTGCCTCAAGATCGGCGTTGGTTGCGAAGATGAACCGCACATCAAGCGGCAGATCCCTGAGCGCCCCGACAGGACGCACGCGGCGCTCTTCGATCACCCGCAGGATCGCGGCCTGGATCCGTAGTGGAAGCTCAGCGATCTCATCGAGGTACAGCGTGCCGCCATTCGCATTCCACAAGAGCCCGGCACTGTGATCGTCCTGGGGATGGCTGACCCGCCCAAACAACTCGTTTTCGACCACTTCGTCACTCAAAGCCGCGCAATTGATGGGCACAAATGGCTTATCCGCGCGGGGCGACATCGCGTGAACGGCGCGGGCCGCGATTTCTTTACCGGTGCCGGTGTCGCCGGTAAACAGCACCGGTGTCGGCAGCGGAGCAATCCGTTCTAGCATCGAGCGGATGTTTTCGATAGCGGGGGAGGCTCCCAGAAGACGCCCCCGCGCGGCCGTCGTTCCGCTGGCGAGCTCGTATTTCAGCAGGTAGTTTTCGCGCCGCAGGTTTACCCGATCCATGCAGCGGGCGACGGCGTTTATGATCTGATTGGATCGGAACGGTTTGAGGATGAAGTCGACCGCCCCTGCCCGCATCGCAGCAATCGCGGTCTCCATATCTGCAAAGGCCGTGATCAGGATTGCGTCGGCGAAGAATCCAAGCTGCCGTTGTTCGCGCAGCCATTCCAGACCTGTTGTTCCCGGCATAATGTTGTCGAGAATGACGATATCGAAATGGGCCGCATCCATCTTGGCCGAAGCCTCTGCTGCGGTGCTGGCCGCTTCGACTCGACCAACCAACGGCTCTAGGGTCCGGGTTACGAAATGACGGATCCCGGTTTCATCATCGACCACCAACACCGATGCCTGTGCCATGCCCGGGCCGAATTCGCCCTTGGCCTCGGTGCCCCGGTCAAGTTGGATCGGACGGACAGTTGACGTCATTCAAGCCTCACCGCCGGCCCGGTTGTCTGATCAGCGGCTGAAAAGCCGGCGCTTCCCAAGCCGTAATAGCTGCCAATCGACAGCGCGACCATGGCAACGCAAGCCCAAAGAAACGCTTTCATCTCAGTTTTCCCCCCTCGTGAACCCTTTGAGATACTCGATCAGATCGGACCGATCCTGGGGTTTCGTGATCCGTTGCATCGGCATCTTGCTGCCGTGAATGTAGATGTCGGGCCCCAGATCAAAAAGCGCATCAATAGTCTGATCTGTCCATACGATATCAGATGTGAGCAAGGTCTTGGAATAGGCGTAGTCGTCGAGCGCACCTGCCCCCCTGCCAAAGAGGTTGTACAGGGTTGGTCCTGCCTTGCGCCCGCCATCGGCAGTCAGGGAATGGCAGATCGAACATTTCCGATTGAATTGCCGTTCTCCGTTGCTGGCAGCCTCGGCGCCTTGCAGAAACGGCTTTTCACCCTGAACCATTTGCTCGCCATCGCCAAGGGTCTCGACGGGCCATGAATACATCGCTTCGTCCAGCCCGCCGGCATGCAGGTTCTGACCATCCGGTGAAAACGCCAACGCCCAGACCGGCCCCCTGAGCGTTGCGCGAAAGTCAGCGACATAGCGTTTCGTTTCCGTGTCGATGAGCGAGATGTAGCCCTGTCCATCACCCGTCGCCAAAAGCCGGCCATCGGGTGACAGGGCCATGCCAAGGATCGGCCGTCGTTCGTGCGTAAAATCTGCAAGCGTGTCACCGGTTTGCAGATCGACCAGCCGTGTCACGCCGTCAACCGCGCCGTAGGCGATCCAACCCATATCTTCGTTCAGAGCGAGCGTGTTGATGCCGAAACCCTGGTTCACCAGCCGTCGCGTTTCGCTGCCGCCTTCGACATCCCAGATCCGGATGGTGCCGTCGGCTGCTGCTGAATAGAGGTGGGAGCCGTCGTCAGAGAACACGACTGCATTGACCGCCGAGTTGTGGCCCTTCAGGAATTGCGGCGCGCTGCGCCAGAGGCCGATGGTGCCATCCCAAGATGCGGTAGCGACCGTATCGGCGTGGCTTGCCATGCCAATAACCTTGCCCTTGTGCTGCCCCAGCTTAGTGCCCGCGCCGGACTGGAGATCCCACGAGAAAACGGTGAAATCATCCCCGGCCGAGTATGCCTTTGCCCGGTTTTTGAACAGGACGACATTGACGGCTGCGTCATGCCCTTCGAGCCACTGCGGTGTCCCGTCGACCCAAAAGCCGACCGAATTGTCGAAACTGGCGGTCAGGATGGCATCGTCGAACGCAGCGATCCCCTTGATCGGTCCGCCGTGACCTTTGAGCGTAAAGAAATCCTGAGCTGCCGCACCCAAGGGCCAGACCAGGGCCAGGGTTGTCAGCCAGCGCCACATGCTATTCGGCGGGCACGCCACCGTCTGGGGCTTTTTCGGCCTTGGTGCGTTCTTCTTCGTACCAGATCGAATGGTGCTCCTTGGCCCATTGCTCTTCGACTTCGCCCGATCCCATGGCGTCGAACGCGCCCTCCATGCCGACTGATCCTATGTAGATATGCGCAATGACGATGGCCATAAGCACGAAACTGACGATGGCGTGCCAGGCTTGGGCAAGCTGCATTTCCTGATGCGGCGCCATCACCTCGGGCAATACTCCAAAGCCAAGAGCTTGCGGCAGGCCGGTCTGGTTCAGGATCGCGAAGGTCTTTGCAAACATCGGCAGCTCGAACGGAAAGAGCAGCGACAGGCCCGACGCCGCGATCGAGGCGCCGAGGATCATGACCGACCAGAAGATGACCTTTTGGCCAGCGTTGAATTTCTTGGCGGGTGGGTGAACGCCCTTGACGAAAAGACCACCACCCTTGGCGATCCAGACGAGGTCGGTTCGACTCGGGAGGTTGTGGATCACCCAGAACACGAAGGCGAGCGCCAGCCCAACCATGAACCCCCACGCCACGTTGTTGTGGATCCACTTCGACCCGATCGCGACGGTGGCGAACGCATCCTTGCCGAAAACCGGAATGAGATAGAGTCGCCCGAAGAGAGAGATCAGGCCTGTGATACCCAGAAGGATGAACGACCCGGCCATCAGCCAATGCGCAAAGCGTTCGATGCCGGAAAATCGCGTGATGGTTCGACCTGTTTTTGTGCCGTCGATGCGGATCTTGCCCCGCAGAAGGTAAAACAACACCAGCAGGCCAAGCGTGCCGAGCATCAGATAGCCGCCATAGGTCTTGAGTGGCCCCTGACGGAACTCCAGCCATGCCATGCCGCTGTCCTGAATGAGAACATCCGCTGCCGGCCCGTTATTCGACACATTCACGTTGGCCGATCCATAGCGCAGGGCACGGTAGACTTCGCTGTCCGATGCACCACCCAGAGTACCGAGTTGGGCAGCGATACCGGCCGCGGTATCGGGGTTGCCGATGTCGTCACGCCGAAAACTATCGTCGAGCTTTTCGCCCCGCTGCCGGGCAAGGATATCCTCAAGCGTTTGGGCGCCGCCGGTGGCGGAGCGGTCTACGGTGTCAGCTTGGTTGACAGCATTTGCCGGGGGGCGCACGGCCTCCTGTGCAATCACTGCCGTTGAAAGGAAAAAGAAAGCAATCACGCAGAACAGAGCACGCATGGGGTCCCTCGATCTATGACGAGCCGATGATACAACACCTTCCGCCCGGAAGGCTGTTGGTTTGGAAAACCGTGGGGGCTGCGGCAACTTTATGCCGCCGCAGCCCGTGTTTCTTAGCCGTCTTTCTGGTCGTAGGCCGTGCCCCAGCCCCAGGCACCGGAGCCAAAGCCGCGTGCGACCACGCGTTCGCGGTAGATCCCGCTTACGACGTCGCCGTCACCGGCCAGCAGGGCCTTGGTCGAACACATCTCAGCGCAGATTGGCAGTTTGCCCTCGGCGATCCGGTTCCGCCCGTACTTGGCGAACTCGGCCGTCGAATGCGTTTCCTCAGGTCCGCCGGCGCAGAAGGTGCACTTGTCCATCTTGCCACGTGACCCGAAGTTGCCCGCCTGAGGATATTGCGGCGCGCCAAAGGGGCACGCGTAGAAGCAATAGCCACAACCGATGCAGAGGTCCTTGGAGTGGAGCACCACCCCTTCCTCGTTCTGGTAGAAGCAGTCCACCGGGCAGACCGCCATACACGGCGCATCCGAACAATGCATGCAGGCGACCGAGATCGACCGTTCACCGGGGTCACCATCATTGATGGTCACCACGCGGCGACGGTTGATACCCCAGGGCACCTCATGCTCGTTCTTACAGGCCGTGACGCAGGCGTTGCATTCGATGCAGCGCTCGGCGTCGCAGAGAAACTTCGCTCTTGCCATTCTCTTTCCTCCTTACGCTGTCCAGATCTTGCAGAGAGTCGCTTTGGTCTCCTGCATCTGGGTGACTGAATCGTAGCCATAGGTCTGAGCGGTGTTGGTGCTCTCACCCAGGACATAAGGGTCGGCGCCTGCGGGGTACTTGTCCCTCAGGTCCACGCCCTCCATGTGCCCACCGAAGTGGAACGGCATGAAGGCGACGCCTTCGCCTACGCGGTTGGTGACCATCGCCATGACCTTGACCTTGCCGCCTTCGGGCCCTTCGACCCAGACCTGTGCGCCGTCACGCACACCCAGATTGTTCGCATCGCGGGTGTTTATTTCGACGAACATGTCTTGCTGAAGTTCGGCCAGCCAAGGGTTTGACCGGGTTTCATCCCCGCCGCCTTCATACTCGACCAGACGGCCCGACGTCAGGATCATCGGATAGTCTTTCGAGAAGTCCTGCTTTTGGATCGACGCATAGAGGGTCGGCAGACGGTAGTCATGGCGATCTTCGTATGTCGGATAATCCGCAACCAGATCACGGCGGTTGGTATAGAGGGGTTCGCGGTGCAGCGGCACCGGATCCGGGAAGGTCCAGACGACCGCACGAGCTTTTGCGTTCCCGAAGGGCGCACATTCATGCTTGATCGCGACCCGCTGGATACCGCCCGAAAGGTCGGTTTTCCAGTTGGTCTTGGGACCCGCGACAGCGTCGATGGCCGCGCGCTCCTCGTCCGTCAGATCGCCATCCCAGCCGAGATCCATCAACATCTGCATCGTGAATTCGGGATATCCGTCCTGGATCTCCGACCCCGCGCTGTAGACGCCTTCGGCCAGCAGGTTGTCGCCATCCCGTTCGACGCCAAAGCGGGCGCGGAAGGTCAGACCACCTTTCGAGACTGGCTTGGACATGTCGTAGAGGTTTGGTGTGCCCGGATGCTTCATCTCTGCTGTGCCCCAGCAAGGCCAAGGCATGCCGTAGTAATCCCCATCCGCAGGGCCACCCACGGCTTGCAGCGTCGTCCGGTCGAACGTGTGCTGGTTTGCCATGTGCAGCTTGATCCGCTCGGGCGATTGGCCGGTATAGCCGACTGTCCACATGCCCGCGTTGAACTCCCGCGTGATACTTTCGATATTCGGCGTGTTGTCGTCGTCCATCTCGATGTTGCGGAAAAAGCGGTCTGCCCAGCCGAACTTGTTCGCAAACATGCCCATGATCTCATGGTCAGTCTTGGATTCGAACAGCGGCTCAACCACCTTGTCGCGCCACTGGAGCGACCGGTTGGATGCCGTGACCGAGCCGTATGTCTCGAACTGCGTACAGGCTGGCAGCAGGTAAACACCATCGGTGCGGTCCTGCATGACGGCAGAGACGGTTGGATATGGGTCCACCACGACAAGCATGTCGAGCTTTTCCATCGCTGTTTTCATCTCTTTCATGCGGGTCTGCGAGTTTGGCGCATGCCCCCAGAGAACCATCGCCCGGACCGGGTTCGGTTGATCGGTGTTCTCTGGATCTTCCAGAACCCCATCGATCCAGCGGCTGACCGGGATACCCTTGAGGTTCATTAGGTTCTTGTCTTTACCATCAGATCCTTTGACGGTCTCGAACTGCCCTTGCAGCCACTCCAGATCCTCACCCCAGACACGTGCCCAATGGGCCCATGATCCGGCGCTTAGGCCGTAGTAGCCGGGCAGCGTGTGGCTGAGAACACCAAGGTCCGTCGCCCCCTGCACGTTGTCGTGGCCGCGGAAAATGTTCGTTCCACCACCACTCGTGCCCATGTTGCCAAGTGCAAGCTGCAGGATGCAGTACGCACGGGTGTTGTTGTTGCCGTTCGTGTGCTGGGTGCCGCCCATGCACCAGATCACGGTACCGGGCCGGTTGTTGGCCATTGTCCGCGCAACCCGCTCAAGCTGGCTGCCGGGTGTGCCGGTGACCCGCTCGACCTCGTCGGGCGTCCACTTGGCGACTTCGGCCTTAATCTCATCCATGCCCCAGACTCGGGTGCGGATGAATTCCTTGTCTTCCCAGCCGTTCTCGAAAATATGCCAGAGGATACCCCAGATCAGGGCAACGTCAGAACCGGGACGGAAGCGCACATATTCATCGGCGTGGGCCGCTGTCCGGGTAAAGCGTGGGTCGCACACGATAAGTGGCGCGTTGTTCTGCTCTTTCGCGCGCAGAACGTGCAGCAGCGAAACGGGGTGCGCTTCGGCCGGGTTGCCACCGATGATGAAAATCGCGCGGCTGTTATGGATGTCGTTGTAGCTGTTCGTCATCGCGCCGTAGCCCCAGGTGTTTGCAACACCGGCAACCGTCGTCGAGTGACAGATACGCGCCTGGTGATCCACGTTGTTCGTGCCCCAGTAGGCGGCGAACTTGCGGAACAGATAGGCTTGTTCATTGTTATGCTTGGCCGAGCCCAGCCAGTACACGCTGTCCGGTCCGCTTTCGTCCCGGATTTGCATCATGCCGTCGCCGATCTCGTTGATCGCCTGTTCCCAGCTGATGCGCTTCCACTCGCCACCCTCTTTCTTCATCGGGTACTTGAGGCGGCGTTCTCCATGGGCGTGCTCGCGCACCGCTGCCCCTTTGGCGCAGTGGGCACCGAGGTTGAACGGGCTGTCCCAACCCGGCTCTTGCCCGACCCAGACACCGTTGGCGACTTCGGCAATGACCGTGCAACCGACCGAGCAGTGGGTGCAGACGGATTTGACCGTTTCTACCGCACCCTGAATGGCGGCAGCGGCGTTGGCTTTGGTAACAGTTCCGCCTGTTGCGCCGATCGCGGCAAGGCCACCGATGGCCAGACCCGATCCGCGCAGGAATGTGCGGCGATCTACGGATTTTTCGGCAACTGAGCCGAGGATACTCGTCCGCTGGGGGCGTCTCGCAACCCCGTTGGTCTTTTTCCTTAACATGTTCCCTCCCTTTGGTGCTTGGCACCAGGATTGGCTTTCAATGTCCGGCGGTCGGGCGTCTCGCTACCAGTTGCCGGGTGGTTGATCCGGGCCCGCACCGGGCCAAAACCGGTCTTAGAACCGAGCGCTGTCGAGGTAAGCGCGCGTATGGGCCGTGTCCTGCATCTTGTCCGATGTCAGGTCGGGCTCTGCAGGTCCGGCATCGGCCTGGCCTGCCGCAACGGCCACTGCCGCAGCAGGAGCCGCGGTCGTCGCCAGCTTTAGAAAGTCGCGCCGGCCGGTGTTGGTCTTGTCTGCCATGTGCTCTCCTTTGTTTGAGGGTTGCGGTTAATAAGATGTCATGCGGAAGGCTTCCGCCTCGATCTCGGTGAAGGCACGCCCCACAGCTCCCACGGCGGCGTACAGAACGGATGATTTCGCCTGTGCGAGATCGTCAAAGAAATGGCCCGCCCAGGGGCCGATATGCTTGGCATAGAATTCCTTTTGTTTCTGGATCGGCGCGGGATCTCCGAAGCGACCAAGGATCAGGCCCGCCATCATCTCGCAAAGACTGGCGATGTTGTCTTCGGGTTCGAACACGTTCGGTGCCCGTTCAATCCGCATCCGCGCCATGTCGCCCCGCAGCTCGGCCAGCGGCTTTTCATTGAGAAAACCGGTGAGGTAGTAGCTGGCATACGGCAGCAGTTCGCCGCGGCCCAAGCCGATGAAAAGCGCGTTGAACTCCCGCTCGACCGCTTTGGCATCAACGGCTTTTGCAACACGTGCGAGCGTGTTGATGGCCTGCCCAAGCTCGGTATCGTCACCGCTCAGCCCGGCACACTTATCGAGTAAGGCAGCATCGGCAGGCTTTGCTAGCAAGGCCGCGAGGAAGTCATAAATGTCCGCGCGGAGCTGCTCTTCCTGATCAATCGCGGTTTTGGGTTCGGCGGTTGCTGTCATGCGTTCGCGGTGCTCGCTTCTTCAATGAATTCAAATCGCATCCGGCGACGGGGCAGTGGCTCGTCGTCATCGTGCTGCGGTGCCTCGAACGGCTTCTCGACCTCGGCCGCCTGCTCTACCGAGGGTTCGATCGGATCTACGATTTCCTCGGGTTGTGGATCAGGCTCTGCTTCCGCCACCTCTTTTGGCGCCTCTGAACGCATAATGTGCTCAAGCATTCCCTTGCCCACCTGATAAGTGGTCGACAAGTTTTCGATCACGGTGGCGGCGTCGGTGAAGTCTTCGCCGTAATCGACAAGGCCGTCCACGTTGGCCAGCACTGGGTTGCTGCGCCAGAGCATACGCAGGGCGCGGCGGCGCAGCCGTTCGGGAACCGCCTGTTGCAGAAAGACCGAATAGTCGTCGCCCGGCTGCAGGGTGTCTGGGTCAGGCAGATCAAGTGCGGCGCAGATCTCCTCGTCGGTTTGTTCCTCGAGCGTGGCTTGTGTTTCTGCCCGCTCTTGCTCGGCAAGCTCCGCCTGTTTGGCTTCGGCCTCTGCTTCGACCGCCGCTCGTCTGCGGGTCCAGAAATCACCGCCGCTCATTGCAGGGCCCTGTGCCTGGGTGCACGATAAACATCGGAAAGCTGTTTGATGCGCGCGTCCCCTTTGCCGTCTTCGCTTAGGTCGATCCGTTTTTTGTCGCGCCGCCGCTTAATGAATGCCTCTTCCTCATGATGTTCGGCGCAGAAATCGCGGATCAGGGCAATCAGGCCCTCCGTCATCGGAACCAACTCTACGATGTCCTCACCGCTATCGAGGTAGTCCTGTGTCTCGTAAGGAGATGCTGTTACCAGAACCACATCAAGCGGGTCTATTCCTGCGCCTTCACGCATAACGATCCCGAGTGTCGGGACGCGGGCGGAGATACCAGTTAGATAGGCCTCCGTATCAGTGCGATACAGATCAAGCGGGGCAGTCGCGGCGTGGAATTCGGAAACTTCGCCGTCCTGCCTCAGCAGGTGCCAGTGTCTGTCCGGCGCCCCCGGCAGGATGGCCACGGCCTTCCAGCACCACTTGGCCCAGCGGGTCGCTCCCGGAGATTTCCGAACGACCACACCAATCGGCATGCTGAGTTGCGGTTGGCTCATGCTTCCCGGTCTTCCTCCCGCCAGCTATTCGATTTTTCTGCTGGCTTGCCTTGATCATCGCCCTGACCAGATCACTTACAAGCGTTTATTGTCTTTAGGTCACCGGGCTATGGTGCAATGGACATTTTGGGCAGTATTGTGCGCCACAGTGTGCAGTCTCGAGTCAGACTGTCCAGCCAGGGCCCGCCTTGGGCTGATGGCCAGGAAACCTACCTAAGTTGAAGTGATTCGTGTGGTGACTGTTTGTCGGGGTCCGGCCCTTTACCTGCCGTGCATTTCCTGCATACCTGTCGGGGTCAACACAGCGGCCGGGTTCGGGCGGCCCACGGGGGGAAGATGGTTAAGCGTCTGATTTTATGTGACTGTTCCGGGTCGCAGCAGATCGATGTGGCGGCTATCGAAGGTGCGGCAGATGTCCGCTGTTCGAAAATCCACACGGCGCTTTGCACCAAAGAGATAGAGAAGGCTGCCAAGGCAATCGCGCAAGGTGACACCGTTATCGCCTGTCAGCAGGAGCGCCAGCGCTTTGAAGAATTGGCCGTTGAGATGGAACTGCCGGTGCCTCAATTTGTCGATCTGCGCGACCGAGCGGGTTGGTCGGATGAGGGCGCAAGGGCTGGCCCGAAGATGGCTGCCCTGACCGCCGAGGCGCTGCTTGAGCCGCCCCTTACCAAAACCGTCGATGTCCATTCCGATGGGACATGCCTTGTCATCGGAGAGCCCGAGGTCTCCTTGCCTGCGGCCGAACAGCTTTCCGCGTTTTTGTCGGTGACGGTGTTGCTGCCCCCCGGTTCTGCGGTGCCGGAAACGCGCGACTACGACGTTACGGCGGGCAGGGTGCGATCGGTTTCCGGGGCGCTTGGCGGGTTCGCCTTAGTGCTGGATGCCTTGCAGCTGGTGGATCCGCGCGGTCGGGGTGAGCTGACGTTCACCGAACCGCGTGACGGCGCCCGTTCGCAATGCGACGTCGTATTGGATCTGAGCGGGGGCGACCCGTTGGTCACAGCCCCCGACAAGCGCGAAGGCTATTTGCGCGCCGATCCGCGGCACGGGCCGTCAGTGGCCGACGCGATTCTTGAGGCGTCCCACCTGATCGGCACATTCGAAAAGCCGCTTTATGTGGATCTGACCGAAGAGCTGTGCGCCCATTCTCGTGCCGAACAACCTGCCTGCTCGCGTTGTCTGACTGTTTGCCCCACAGGCGCGATTACCTCGGCAGGTGATCACGTGGCCGTTGATCCGATGATCTGCGCAGGGTGCGGAGCATGCTCGGCCGTCTGCCCATCCGGGGCGATATCCTATGCGGATCCGACGGTGGACTTTGTGTTTTCACGGCTATCGACGCTGGCATCAGCATTCCGCAAAGCCGGCGGTCCGGCTCCTCGGCTTCTGGTTCATGATACGGCGTTCGGTGCGCAACTTATTGCCCTCTCGGCTCGTCACGGGCGGGGTTTGCCAGGTGATTTTGTGCCGTTCGAAACTTCTGCACTCAGCGGCTTTGGTCACGCCGAGATGCTGACCGCACTTGCCGTAGGTTTTGCGAGCGTCGATTTGTTGATTTCACCGACGACTGAGCGGGATGCCATGGATCAGGAACTGGAGTTGGCCCGGGCGTTAGCGGGGGGGCGCAGACTGACGCTGATCGAGCCGCGCGATCCGGATGAGCTTGAGGCTTTTCTGTATGACGCCGGAGCTGCCGAAGAGTTGGATAACCCTGTTCTCCCCTTAGGTGGCAGGCGGCAGATCACCCGCTTGGCCGCGCAGGTGCTGAACCCCGATCCGGATGGCCCGCTTTCGTTACCCGCTGGCGCGCCATACGGGGCGGTATTGGTTGACACCGATGCCTGCACCCTCTGTCTGTCATGTGCCTCGCTTTGCCCAAGCGGTGCGCTAGGTGACAATCCAGACACGCCGCAACTTCGATTTCAGGAAGACGCCTGCCTGCAATGCAGCCTTTGTGCCTCTGTCTGTCCTGAAGATGCGATCACCCTCAAGCCGCAAATGGATCTCTCCAAAGCGGCGCTGTCGCAAAAGGTCGTCCACGAGGAGGAGCCGTATCCCTGCATCGAATGCGGCAAGCTGTTTGGCGTCAAATCGACCATCGAGCGCATCGTTGATCAACTCGCTGGCAAGCACCCGATGTTTGCGTCCTCGGATGCGGGGCGGATGATCCGGATGTGCGATGACTGCCGGGTGAATGCGCAATTTCATGCTGAAAATCAGCCGTTTGCCCAGGGTGAGCGCCCAAAGGTTCGCACGACCGACGACTATTACTCAAAGCGGCGCGATCACTGATGCTTGAGGGGCGCCCCGAGATCGGCCGGTTCTATGCGAGCGACATAGGCCAGCACATCGTCGAGATCATCGAGGCTCATCTTTATGGGTGCGATTGGCGGCGGGCTGGCCGGATCGAAGGCGGGCGTGACACCCTCGATCACGGTGAACGCGCCGTGGGGTTTGAGGACGTAGAAGGCGGTGAACCGGTTTTCCCAATCGTCGAAGGCCCGCAGAAGCGCAAAGGATGGCGTCGATCCGATACCAGACATCCGGTTGCGTTCGCCGATGACATGGCAGCGGCCGCATTGCGCGAACGACAATTTCTCACCTCTGACCTCGTCCCCCGTCAGAGCGTCGCGTTGAACCACCGCGACCCGAGTCTTAGCCTTGGAATAGACCGCGGCCCCGTCGATCGTGAATGCTTCGATGGTCCGCATCCCGATGTCGGATTTCAACCAATCCGCAAACCTTTCGGCCGATGGGTCATTCGAAAAACCGTACGCGACCGTACCGTCAGTGAACAGCGCCCGCCCTTCAGACCCGAACCGCGCGGCGGCATCGACGTCGACGATTTCGATCCGGATGCCAGTTTTCAGGCTGAAGCGCGGCAGGACATATTTGAGAAAGCCGTTTTCGATCAACTCGGGCGGGGCGCTGAGCGTGATGGTTTTGTCTTGCGCAGCAGCGCCAGAGGCAAAGATGATCAGCAAAGCCGAGAGTATGCTGGACCGGCCAAAAAACATGGATCAACGCTAGAGCAGCGTCAGGCGACCCGTCAATCAAAGTATCAGGGAGTGGAGTAAGATGGATGACGACTTCAACATGTCGATGCGGAAGTTCCTCAAGCAGGTCGGCGTAACGTCACAGCAGGCGATTGAGGACGCGATGCGCAAGGCAGGCGACACCGGAGGCAAGGCCTATGAGGCGCGGATGGTGCTGACCATTGACGGCCTCGATCTGACCCATGAGGTGACCGGGACGATCAAGGGCCGGGACGACGCATGACCGTCACCCGTGAGGATGTGCTTGAGGCGTTGGCGGACATCGCGGCGCCAGGCGGAAGCTATCTGTCGTCTTCAGGGATGGTCCGTGCGCTGACCGTCGACGGTGGCGCGGTCCGCTTTGTTCTCGAAATCGATCCGGCGCAGTCGACCGCGATGGAAGCCGTCAAATCGCAGGCCGAGGACGCCATCAATGCCCTGCAAGGCGTCAAGTCGGTTTCAGTTGTAATGACGGCCCACAGTGCCAAAGCGCCACCTGATCTGAAACCGGCTGCCCCGGCACAACCCAAGGGCCCGCAAAAGATCCCCGGCATCGACAAGATCGTCGCGATCGCATCGGGCAAGGGGGGCGTCGGCAAATCGACCGTCACGGCCAACCTCGCAGCGTCGTTGGCCGCCGAGGGCAAGAAGGTCGGTCTGCTTGATGCCGATGTCTATGGTCCGTCGCAGCCGCGCATGCTTGGGGTGTCGGGGCGGCCCGCCTCACCCGATGGTAAGACGATCCTGCCGTTGCGCAATCATGGGATCACCATGATGTCGATCGGCCTCATGACGCGCGAGGAAGAGGCCGTCGTCTGGCGCGGGCCGATGCTGATGGGTGCGCTGCAGCAAATGCTGGGGCAAGTCCAATGGGGCGCGCTGGACATTCTGCTGGTAGATCTCCCGCCAGGGACTGGTGACGTTCAGATGACGCTGGCGCAAAAGGCCGAGCTGACCGGGGCCATCATCGTCTCAACCCCGCAGGACATCGCCCTGCTTGACGCCCGCAAGGGGATCGACATGTTCAACAAGCTGGGGACGCCCGTGCTGGGCATGATCGAAAACATGTCGACGCATGTCTGTTCGAACTGCGGACACGAAGAGCACGTATTCGGCCATGGCGGCGTCGCGGCCGAAGCAGAGAAATTGGGCGTACCGTTGCTGGCGGAGGTGCCCCTGCATATCGACATCCGCAAAGCGGCCGATGGCGGAGCGCCGATTGTGGTATCAAAGCCTGAAACAGCGCAGGCACTGGCCTTTCGCGGGCTAGCGCGCAAGATGATCGCCGATAACCTCATATGAGCGAACCAACCTTTCCTCCTTTAATGTCGGGCCAGGCCGCGGGGCCGGGGGTTGACCCTTTTGCCAAGGCTTGCGCGCAGGCGGCCCTTGGGTCGGATTCGGGCGTGGTCGTGCATCGGATCACGCCGGATATTCTCAAGGCGGCGATCATCCTCGCGCCCGAAGTACCGCTGGACGAGGCAGTGGTCGCGATAATCGCCTGTGGCCTTGGGTTTCAGAATGCTCTTGGCGCGCTTGCTCCGCCCGAAGTCGCGGTTCATCTGACATGGCCGGGCGGGATCGAGGTGAACGGGGCGGCCTGTGGCCGTCTGTCGATCGCTGCAGATCTGGCCCCTGACCCCAATTGGCTGGTCGTTGGCCTGCAAGTGCCATTGCTGCCTGCCGCCGAAGCTAATCCGGGAGATGCGCCGGATCAGACATGCCTTTACGAAGAAGGATGTGCCGATGTTTCACCGGTCCAGCTATTGGAAAGCTGGGCGCGTCATTCACTGCACTGGTTGAATCGGTTGCAGGACGGTGGGACTAAGGCGCTGCACACAGAATGGCGCGGCCTCGCGAAGGATATGGGCGAAGCGATCGACTTCGAACTGGCGGGCCAGCGATACGAGGGTACCTTTATGGGTGTCGATGAGAATTTCGGAATGCTGTTGCGGTCGGGGGCCGACACGAAACTGGTGCCCCTGACAGCGCTTTCGGAAGCTGCTGCATGAAACTGGCCCGCGCGATCCACCTTGACGAAAGCGACACGCAGGTCTTTTTCTCGCCAGCACGTACCGGGGAATGGTGCATCTCTGGCGGGTTCGAGTTTTCGAATTGGACCGAGGCGGATCTTGTCGGTAAGTCGCGACAAGCTTTTTCGAACGGATGGCTGGGGGTCGAAACCTTTGGGCGGGTCACCTTCGTCGCCGTTACGCAGATCCAACAGTCGGAACTTGATGCGTTGGAGTTGCGCATTGCTCAGCACTTTGTCGATGTATATGGCGCCCCGTCGGTTGACGCCGCAAAGGATGTGGCCCGCGAAGAACTCATGCAGATGGTTGATCTTTGCGCCGATCATGATGTGAATACGCTGCTGACCGTCGCGCGGGAACTCACGGATGCAGGCGTGCGCGAGGCCTATCGCGCGATCAAGGGCGAGGCGGCGGATCTGGCACAGTTCGCTATCCACGCCACTCCGGACGATCCTTCTTAAGCGGGTTCGGCAACCTTTTCGTCGGTCTTGTTCAATCGGCTGCTGATGTAGCCCTCGATGGCGGCAACGTCCTCGGTGGACAGACGGAGGCCCAGCTTGGTGCGCCGCCACAGGAAATCCGCGGCTGTCCGCACCCATTCCCTGTCCACGGCCCAATCCAGTTCGCGGGCCGTGATCGTGGCGCCGAAGGATTGGCCGAGATCGCCGAGTGTTTTGGCATCCCCCAGGATGACCTTCGCTTCTGTACCGTAGGCTTTGACCAGCCGCTTGGCCCATGATGGCGTCAGAAAGGGGTACTGCGCAATCAGATCCGCGATCAGGTTTTCCACGGCATCCACTGGGAAGTCGCCGCCCGGCAGCGGCTTGCCAGCTGTCCAGTCACCGGGCAGCTCTGGAAAATGAGCGCCGATCTTGGCGAGGGCTGCCTCAGCCAGCCGCCGATAGGTGGTAATCTTGCCGCCAAAGATATTCAACAGGGGGGCGCCGCCATTCGTGTCGACCTTGAGGACGTAATCGCGCGTCGCAGCGGTGGCCGAACTTGCGCCATCGTCATAGAGCGGTCGCACCCCCGAGTAGGTCCAGACGATGTCGTCAGCTGTTACGGGCTGCTTCAGATAGTTCGACGCGAAGGTGAGCAAATAGTCCCGCTCTTCGTCGGTGCATTCAGGTTTTGTGCCTGGATCGGTATGCTCTGCATCCGTAGTACCGATCAGGGTAAAGTCGGTCTCGTAAGGGATCGCAAAGATGATCCGCCCATCTGTGCCCTGAAAGAAATAGCATTTGTCGTGGTCAAAGAGGCGCCGGGTCACGATGTGGCTGCCTCGGACAAGCCGGACGTTTTCGTTGGAATTCAGGCGGATGGTGGATTGGATCAGCTCGCCCACCCACGGGCCCGCGGCATTAACGAGGAACTTCGCAGCATGGGTTTGGCGTGCACCTGTCGCCTGATCTTCGGTCGTCACAACCCAATTGTCCGCCGATCGTTCGGTGGCGACGACCTTTGTCTGCGTCATGATCTTCGCACCCCGACTTTGCGCATCACGGGCGTTCAGCATAACAAGCCGGCTGTCTTCGACCCAGCAATCGGAATACTCAAAGGCCTTCTCGAAACGGTCATTCAGTGGAGCGCCGACCGGATCGGTCTTCAGATCGATGTTGCGCGTGCCCGGCAGGATCTTCCGGCCACCCAGATGGTCATAAAGAAACAGGCCAAGACGGATCAGCCAAGCGGGGCGGCGCCCTTTCATCCACGGCATGACAAAGCTGAGAAGACGAGAGGTTGGCGTTTCGCTGTCAAAGCGCATGTCGCGGTGATAGGGTAGCACGAACCGCATTGGCCAGCTGATATGGGGCATAGCGCGCAGCAATACCTCGCGTTCAATGAGCGCCTCGCGCACCAGCCGGAACTCGAAAAATTCGAGATAGCGCAGTCCGCCATGGAAAAGCTTGGTTGACCATGACGATGTCGCCGAAGCCAGATCGCCCATCTCGGCCAACGTCACGCTCAGCCCGCGACCTGCCGCGTCGCGGGCGATGCCGCATCCGTTAATACCGCCGCCGATGATGAACAGATCGACGGGTTCAGGCGTACTGCGCGCGTTTTCCATGCGCCGTCTCCAATGTCATGATTTTTGTGTTGCCCTGATGGGCTGCCGCGACAAAACCGGCTGGGGGCTCTTTGTCGGTAATGACGTAATCCAGATCGCCGATTTCGCTGATGCGGACCGGGGCAGTGCAGTTGAATTTGGAGCTGTCGCAAACCAGGATACGGGTGCGGGCGTTGCGGAGGATCGCGCGGGCCACCGCCACCTCTTGCGCGTCGTGATCCAGCACCGCGCCATCTTCATCGAGCGCCGATGCCCCGATCACTGCAAAGTCTGTCTTGTAGCGCGAGATATGTTCGACCGCATCCTCGCCGACGATTGCGCCGTCTTCGGGTCGGACCGCGCCGCCGATCAGCCGGAGGTCCTTGCCCGGGGTGCCCAGCAGGATGTTGATTATGTTGATGTTGTTGGACAGTACGACAAGGCCGTGATGTCCAATCAAGGCGCGCGCCACCTGTTCTGTCGACGTTCCGATATTGAGCGCGACCGAACAGTTCTCCGGAATCAACGTGGCCGCCAGCTGGCCCATGCGGCGCTTTTCCTCGTGCCGGTGCAGCCTACGATCTTCGTAGCTACGGCCGGACGCGCTGTGGACCAGGCGTGCCCCGCCATGGGTCCGGCTGAGCTTACCGCGCATTTCAAGCTCGCGCAGATCATTCCGGATGGTCTGGGGACTTACCGAAAATCGCTGGGACAGGTCCTCAACTTCGGCACCGCCGGTTGAGCGCAGCAGATCGAGGATGGCCTGGTGTCTGGATGAGAACGACACGGGCGATACCTTTTTTCGATTCACTTTCATCTTATTTCGTTTTTCTTTCGTTTTGGCAAGAACCAAAATGAAGAAGGGCGTGTGATGCTGACGTGTCAAATGTCCGTCGACTTTTGGAGTCACGTCATTGGCTGATCTGAAGGCTGCGATGTGAGCGTTGCGGGAATGTCCGAAATGAGCCCATTTCCCTTGTGTTGCGAGCGGCACAAATGGCGTTGGCGATGCAGCTCTCGAATTGCGCCAAGACCGACGTTGATGTTGCCAGGACTAGGTGATGCAGGTCTTTCTAGATGTATCGACATATCTTCGGGCAGCAGCGACCAACAACGGTCGCGACTTGCTAGAGCCTGAAAGACAGATACAGGTTCCGCCCGCAGCCGCCTGCGTTGCGTTATCGAGTAGCTCGACGCGGCATCGACAGCGCAATCCCACATGTAACGGCATAATGGCGCGAGTGGCTTTTCTGAAAATCGCAAGTGATTGCGCGGCCTTGGGAAATACGCAGCTGTTCGGCTGTGTACTTCTTGATGCTTTCTAGGGCTACATGTGTTCGGTTGCACTGTGCCAGTTCCGTTTGGGTTTGGTAGGCGGTCACAATGGTCGATCTTCGACGATGTCCATGAAGCTCTTTGTCACCCTCAGCCCCAGCTTGTGCTTTGGCACAACAGCACAGGTTGTGAATACCTGATCTAATTCCTGCACCCCCACTTCGCACAAACTGCTTTCGGACACCGAACTGGCGGACAGAAACAGGCCAACGCCGATCCCTTCCAAGATTCCTTCCTTCATAACGGGAAACGACGTCATAGTGACCAATCGTCGAGGTGCCAGGCCGTTATCGGCAAGTACTTTGGAAACAATTCTTTGTGTCAGCGAGCCAGGCTCGGGCAGGATCAACGTGCGTCGAACCACGTCCCGCAGCCGGACCTGAGGGTATTGTGCAAAGACATCGTCGTGCCGCACGTAGCACATGTAACGGCTGCGGACGATGGGTCGGATGTAAAGCTCGCTTGATGCTGCCGGTTCGGTAATGATTGCGATGTCTACGCGTCGTTCCTGCAGGCGCTGCATGGCCGAGGACCAGTCGAACAGTGTGAAGTCAATCGACACGTTCGGATAATGATCGGCATAGCGGGCGATTAGAGACAGCGCGGGCTGAGGTGCATTTGCGATAATGGTTAGGTGGCCGCGATCCAAAGCGGCATGTCCCAGCAGCCGCTCTTCGATTTGCTGGTCGAGCGACGCGTATTCATCTGCCAAATGAAACAGGTCCTGGCCGACCGGAGTCAATGTGACGCCCTCACGGCCCCGGATCAGAACCTGGGCGCCCATTGTCGCCTCGAGGTTCGATATGTGCTGACTGACCGCCGATTGCGATACGCCCAATCTGCGGGCTGCCCCCGAAATCGAACCCTCCCGCACCACGAAGGCAAAGGATTTAACCTGGTGTGTGCTGATTGGCATATGCGGCGCTCCCGATCTTGCGCAAACTTTAGGTGGCATAAGTTGCGCTAATATGACGTCACAGAATCGAGACTGTAACAGATCATGATCTCCGTGAAGGTTGCCGGGGGCTATTCATGTCGCAGATTTCCTTGCGGAAGATCGCCAAGTCCTTTGGTGACACGACTGTATTGAACGATGTCTCGCTCGATATCGAGGGGGGAGAATTCGTCACGCTGGTGGGTCCTTCTGGGTGTGGCAAGTCGACCCTCCTGCGCATTCTCGCGGGTCTCGAAGCTGCCGATGCAGGTCAGGTCGAGATACAGGGCCGGAACGTCACCGCCATCCGCCCAGCCGACCGCAACCTCGCCATGGTGTTCCAAAGCTATGCGCTTTACCCGCATCTAACCGTCGCGCAGAACATGATGACTCCGCTGCGCATGCGTGACCTCGACCGGGTTGGCCGGTTGCCAGTTCTCGGGCCGCTTCTATCCCGCACAGCGTACCGCAAGATGCGCGATCGGGTGGCCGACGTGGCCGAGACGTTGCAAATCAAAGCCCTTCTGGACCGCAAGCCTGGGCAGCTGTCAGGCGGACAACGCCAGCGCGTGGCGCTTGGCCGCGCCATGGTCCGGCAGCCCGTCGCCTTTCTGATGGACGAACCATTGTCCAATCTTGATGCCGCGTTGCGTGTTCATATGCGCGCTGAGTTGAGTGAGTTGCACCGGCGGCTCGACGCGACATTCGTCTACGTCACCCACGATCAGGCCGAGGCGCTGACCATGTCGGACCGTATGGCTGTGATGATGCACGGCGACATTCTGCAAGTCGGCCCTCCGAATGAAGTCTACCTGAACCCGGTCTCGCTTGATGTGGCGCGCTTCATCGGGTCGCCACAGATCAATACGCTGCCAGGTGAGGTGAACAGCGCCGGTGGCCTTGCGCTTCTTGGTGTGACGACAGAGGCACGTTCCACCTCGGTGCGCCAAGCCGTGACTGTTGGACTGCGACCCGAACATTTGAGCATGCGCATGGCCGGGCGATTTGCGGGGACCGTGCGCCACATCGAGAACTTAGGCGCCGACATCTTCCTGCATCTTGAAGTAGGTGGCGCACCTGCGCCTGTCGTGCTGCGCCTTTCGCCTGCGGAAGCTTCCGGGATCGGCCTTGGCGCAAGCGTGAACTTCGATTTCGAGCCGGGAAAAATGTTGCTCTTTGACGAGAATGGAGCGCGCTTGTCGCTGACCCAAACAGCGCGGGAGGTCGCTTGATGCCACAAAGCCGCGCCTATCTGTGGTTCATCGGACCGGCTTTAATGCTGATGTTCGTGATCCTGCTGATCCCAATACTGATCGCGGGCGGACTGAGCCTGACGGACTATTCGCTCGGCAATACCGGTGCCGCTTTTGTGGGTTTTGAGAATTACGAACGCATCTTCACCCGCTCGACCTACGAAAAGATGTTCGGAGCCACGTTCCGCTACGTGTTTGTAGTTGTCCCGCTGACGGTTGGATTTGGTCTTGGAGCCGCCCTGCTGATCCATTCGCTGGGGCGGTTCGGTGATCTTTATAAGACGATTTATTTTCTACCCGTCATGGCTGCGTTGATTGCCATGGCTATCGTCTGGGAGTTTGCGTTTCACCCCACGATCGGGATCATCAACGCGACACTCGAACGCGGCTGCGGCACCGTGCTGGAGCGTTGGAACTGGTATGCCCAGGGGTGCGAACGCACCTTTCCACTGTGGCTCAACGACCGCGATTATGCCATATGGACCGTCAGCTTCATCGGCGTGTGGCAAGGCTTCGGCTTCAATATGGTGCTCTATCTTGCCGGACTGACATCTATCCCGCCCTCACTCTATGACGCGGCCGAGATGGACGGGGCCAAGCGGGGCTGGGACAGATTCCGACTGGTAACTTGGCCAATGCTGGGGCCGACGACTGTATTCGTTGTCACGATCAGCTTTATCCGCTCATTCCAGGTCTTTGATATGGTCGAAGCGTTTTACCCGCAAGGCGGTGGTCCCTCGAAGTCCGTTTTTGTGATGATGTTTGCAATCTACGAAAAGGGCATCCAGCAGAACCTTATGGGTATCGGGGCAGCTATTACCGTGGTCTTCCTCGCCTTTGTCATGGTTCTTACGCTGATCCAGCGCTGGCTGGTGGAACGGAGGACCCATTATGTCTGATGCCGCCATCGACCTACGCGCTGACGCCTTCCGCTTTAATACTCGAGCAGCGGTCACTCACGCCGTTCTCATCGTTGGTGCGTTGATCGTGCTGCTGCCGTTCTACACGATGGTAAGCCTGTCCCTAAAGGCGCCGCACGAGATCATGCAGCAAACAGGCGGTTTCCTCGGCACTCAGGAACTCTTCCGCGACGATTTTTGCGTGAAGCTCGGCAATGCCGTCGCAGACTGCATGGTCAATCCGATCATCTACAACTACACCACTGCGTTTGAGAAGGCGCCGTTGCTGCGGTATCTACTGAACGGTTTGATCGTTACCGTTTCGATATTTGTTATTCAGGTGATTGTCGCGCTGCCTTGCGCCTATGCGTTGGCCAAGCTGCGGTTCTGGGGGCGTGAGGTAGTCTTTGGCCTCGTCCTCTTTTGCCTCCTGATCCCGGTGCATGCCATTGCACTGCCGCTCTATATCATGTTGGCCAAGGTTGGGCTGACCAACACCTACGCCGCGCTTATCATCCCGTGGACCATCAGTGTGTTTGGTATTTTCCTGATGCGGCAGTTTTTCATGACCGTGCCGGATGATCTTATCGATGCCGCCCGTATGGACGGGATGAGCGAATACGGCATCATCTGGCAGGTCATGCTGCCCACGGCGATCCCCGCGCTCATGGCGTTTGGCATCTTCAGCGTCGTCGCCCATTGGAACGACTACTTCTGGCCTCGCATCGTTATCACCGGCAACCGCGACCTCTTTACCCCGCCCTTGGGCCTGCGCGAGTTCAAGGGTGATGCCGATGGCGACAATTTTGGCCCCATGATGGCCACCGCCTGCATTATCGTCACCCCGCTGATCGTCTGTTTCCTGCTGGCGCAACGCCGATTCATTGAGGGGATTACGCTGTCCGGAATGAAGTGAGGGACGGGCTGCCCCTCACCCCACCGATCCCGCGAGGGATGTATCACTGGGGCCTCCCAATCGCCAAACCGCGAGGCCCCGCAATAGGAGAGAATCTAATGTTTCGCACCGTAACTGCAATGGCTGTGGCGTTGAGTGCCACCGGGGCCCTGGCTCAGGACAAGATCGTCGTCGAATTCGCCTATCCGTACAGCCACCTCTTTGACGTGACGTATGAAGCGATCCTGCCCAAATTCTACGAGCAGCACCCTAATATCGAGATCAAGATGCGTGCTACGTACGAGTCCTACGAGGATGGTACCAACACGATCCTGCGAGAAGCGGTTGCGGGTACTTTGCCTGACGTGACCATGCAGGGCTTGAACCGCCAGGCGATCCTCGTGGAAAAAGGTATCGCGAAATCGCTTGAACCCTTTATCGCCGCCGAGGCCGACTTCGCCAAGGATGGCTACCACAAGGCGATGCTCGACCTCGGCACGTTCAACGAAGAGGTCCACGGCCTGCCGTTCTCGATCTCTTTGCCCGTCGGCTACTACAATATGGAGGTGATGGCGAAGGCTGGTTACGACGAGACGAACCTGCCCACCACGTGGGAAGAGGTGGTGCAGGCCTGCGTCAAGCTGCGCGAGGCAGGCGTCGATAACCCGATGTTCTGGGGTTGGAACATTACCGGCAACTGGTTCCTGCAGGCGCTGATGTGGAGCCAGGACAAGCCGACCGTTATGGGCACCGACTTCACGCTGGATGAGCCCGAGGGCCTAACCGCGCTCAATACCATGAAGGACATCTTCCGCGGTTGCGAGATGCAGAACCTCGAATGGAAAGCGGCGCTTGCGTCTTTCTCGGCGGGTGATCTGGGCATGATGTACTGGTCCACCTCTGCTGTGGGCGCAGTGGAGCGTGCGATGGGCGACTTCACTCTGGTAACGCATGAATACCCGGGCCTGACGGCTGACGGCCCAATGGGTCTGCCTGCGGGCGGGAACTCGGCCATGATGGTTTCGACTTCCGAGGACCCCGCAGAGCTTGAAGCCGCCTGGGCGTGGCTCAAGTTCATCACCTCCGGCGAAGGCGCTGCAGATGTGGCGCGCACTACGGGTTACATGCCGCCCAACCAAGCCGCAAACGAGATCATCCTCGCGGATTTCTACGATGCCAACCCGGCCAAGGCGACAGCTGTGCGCCAGCTGCCGTTGCTGCGCGAATGGCAGGCCTATCCGGGCGACAACGGGCTTGCGGCCACGCAGGTAATCTATGACGGGATAGAAGGCATCGTCACCGGGGAATTCGACGACATGGAAGAATTGCAGAAAGAGCTGACCGAAGAGGTGCAGGACTTGCTGCCCTCAGGCTCCTAAGCTCCCAAGCACTGCCCATGCAGTGACAAACCGGGGGAGGCCTTGCCACCCCCGGTTTCTCAAACTTCCTGAGATACCACATGAAACTGCTCCATCTGACCGATATCCATCAGACGACGCCAGGCGATACCATCGGCGGGCGCGACCCAAATGCAAACTTCGCCAAGGCGCTGGACCACGCCCTTTCGCTACACTCCGATACCGAGGCGATGTTCATCACCGGCGATTTATCGGACTGGGGCGATATGGAAGATTACGAGCGGCTAAAGGCGCAGATTACGGCACTGCCGCTGCCGGTGCATCTGTTGATCGGCAATCACGACGACAGGCCAACCTTCGCCCGCATCTTTCCAGATCTCTTGAATGAGGACGGCTTTGTTCAGTATGCCGTACCACTCTCCATCGGGACTGCACTGTGCCTCGACACGTGGGGTCCTGAGACCCACGCGGGTCATTATTGCGAACGGCGCGCTGCGTGGCTCTCGGCACAGTTGGAGCAAAGGCCGGGACCGATCTGGATATTCATGCACCACAATCCGGTGCCTATCGGAATTGGACCGATGGACAAGATCATGCTGCTTGATACTGGCCGGTTTGCCGCCGTGGTGGCCCCACATCGCGAAAAGATCCGGCATATTTTTCATGGCCACTGCCACCTGCCACTGACGGGATCGCTGCACGGCATTCCGTTGTCTGCACCACGCGGCACCAATCACGCCGGCTGGCCGGATTTCGGCGCGACCCGCCTGCTGTCGGGGGCGGCGTTGCCCGAAGCGTATGGCGTTGTTCTGGCCACTGAAGAGACAACGCTCGTGCATATGGTTGAGTTTGGATATGCAGGCGAGATCGTGGGGGAAGGCACACCAGATTACTCTGAATGGGATCGTATGACGATGGTTAGATGATCCGGTGCCAATTCCGGCAGGTAGCGCTCGGATGCGTGTTTTGTGTTGCAAAACAAATGCATAACGCGGGTAAGGCAACTTTGTACCGGGTTGGCGCGAGACAATTGGTCAATCGCCACCTAATGTCCTCATATTCGATTGGAGAAAGTGCAACTGAGCCGATGTCCGGTATGGAGAAAGCCGCAATGGGCCAGCTTTCAACGGGTTGAACGTCCGGTTCGGGCCGTCCGCCCAGCTCTTCATGTTCAGCTTTCTGGGTTTGGGCGACCGTATCGGCTTTGCCGTTGGTTCGCGGGCGAATGTCGTTAGGGATGCGGGGGTTTCACAGGAGTTGCGCTACTGCCTCGCTGATCTGGATGCCCGAACTGGCGGCTTGGTAGAGCGGTCTAGGTGGGCGATCATCGGGGCTGATCCGACGTTCGATCCAGTGCTGCGCCTGTAGGTGCTGAAGGGTTTTGGAGAGGGCCCGATCGGTGATCGGAAGTAGCGCGTTTTTGATTTCGCTAAAATGCACCGGTTGTTTGCTTACCGCCAGAACCGGCACCGTCCATGCCCGGCGCAGCAGTATGAGCTCCGGCGGTTCGGTCACGGCCTCGTCGATTGCGGTGGCCATCGCGGCGACGCTCTTTCCGATTTCCGTCAGCCGGTATTCCGGCCTGAGCGGATGCCCATGGCCTGGGTTGCGCTCCATCAGGCCGAGCGACACGAGGTGTTGCAGGCTTTGCACAAAGGCACTGCGGCCCGCACCCGAGCGTGCCAGAAGCGTCGCTTGTCGTCCCGGCACCCCCTGATCCATCAGCGCGAGGATCTTCAGCGCCCATGCCCGCCCGGTTATCTTGACAATGAGGCTAATGTCCATAAAGTATATCTTATATATTTTTTGCGCCTAAAGGAAAGTTTCATGGCTATCGTTTCCCTGGACAACACCATCACTCTTGCCCTTTCCGTGCGTGACCGCCACGCCAGCGCCGCCTGGTATGGTGAGAAGCTGGGCTTTGATCTGCTTTATCACAGCGACGAGGCAGGCTGGAGCGAGTTGAGCACGTTGACCGATGGCGTCACGATAGGTTTGGGTGAGCAGACGGAACCGGCTCCCGGCAACACCGTCCCTGTCTTTGGCGTGTCCGACATCGCGACGGCCCGTCGTGACCTGGAAGCAGCGGGGGTCCGGTTCGATGGCGAGACTGAAACCATCGAAGGCATGGTCAGCACCGCAACGTTCTATGATCCGGATGGCAATGCCCTGATGCTGGCGCAAGACCTTACGGGTGCATAGCCATCCAAGCTTTTTCTGGGTCGCGCTGCGGGCACACTTACTGATCCCATGCGGCAGATTGGGCCGCTGCAGCCGATGATCCCGCAGAGTGTCAGATCGCGTTGTCGACCGCCTCGGCCGCGCGTGTGATATCTCGTCCGACCCCTTTTGCAGTCTCGCATCCTGCAAGTGCGGCTGTGCCCAGAATAAGTGTTGTAATCAAGACGAAACGCTGCATCGGCCCCTGATCCTTTTCTCTTTCCGACGGTTTATCGTGCCCCACCCGGCGGCGTCAAATGCCCCGTTCGATCCTTTGGTGCAGCCCCCCACCGTACGGTGGTGTGAGTGGCGGTTAACCCTTTGTTGATACCTGATATCCCGCACCGGCGTAGGGCCGGCCTTTGGTTAACGTTTTCGGGTCCGGCACGGCCCCGCGCAAAAGAGGAATTCACATGAACAAGGCAGTGACCGACGGTGTCCTTCTGATGCCCCCTGCATTTGCGAATGGCTTGGATGTTTGGTCGAGCGGCGACGGAACGCCCGGCTCGGACACTTATGAGAATGCGGCAAACGCGGCCTTTGTCCCGGCGGATCAGGATTTTGGCGGGTGCCTTGAGATCCTCAAACAGACCGGTACCGCGCGGGTGCGCTATATGGGTGAGACGCCCATACTTCCTGGCTGCTATCTGAAGGTCACGGCCAGGATCAAAGCGATCAGTGGTGCTCTTCCGACTGTCCGTATTGGTGCGTGGCCCGGCGGTGCGGGCGGCGCTCAAGTCACGGGAATTCCGAGAACCGGGCCATCGACGACTATCACGACTTATGGCGATGTCGTTGAAGTATCCGCCATCGTCGGCGGCGGTAACCGCCAGGGTGTGGATATGGTCTGGGGCGGCGACGCCATTTACGGTCACTTCGGTATCGATCTGACAGGTCCCAATGGTGGTGTCCTCCGCCTGGATGATATCACGATTGAAGATGTTACGAGCATATTTCACCGCGATTTGTTGGCCCTTGTGGATGTACGCGACTATGGCGCAGTAGGTAACGGCAACACCGATGACAGCGCTGCCTTTGACGCCGCAAACATCGCGGCCCAGGGCCGAACGGTTCTGGTGCCTAAAGGTGTTTTTCGCCTCAACAGCGATGTCACGTTTGACACGCCCGTGAAATTCGAAGGCACGTTGAGCATGCCTGACACGGCGGTGCTGAGCCTGCGCAGGAACTTCAATCTGGTCAGCTATATCGAAGCCTTCGGAAACGAGACAACCGCTTTCAGGAAGGCGTTTCAGGCCTTGTTGAACAACGCCGACCACGAGTCGCTCGATCTGTGTGGCCGCAAGATCTCGGTCAATGCGCCGATCGACATGCAGGCCGCAACGCCTGAACGCACGAGCTATGCCACACGCCGGGCTATTCGCAATGGCCAGTTCGAGGCACAGGGCAACGACTGGACAACCGACGTGGTGAGTTCGCAGGCGACGTACAACACCAACTTTTCCTATACGCTGTCGAATGTTGTCAACGTCGCCAACGTGCCTGTCGGTGCCTTGGTTGAGGGCGTGGGAGTTGGCCGCGAGGTTTATGTCCGATCCAAGAACGTCGCGGCCCGTGAAGTCACCCTGAGCCGCCCGCTTCACGATGCTGCCGGGACCCAGAATTTCACCTTCAGCCGATTCAAATACATCCTCGACTTCAGCGGCTATTCAAGCCTTTCGAAGTTCATTCTCGACGGCATCGAATTCCAGTGCAACAACAAGTGCAGCGCCATCATGATGGCCGATACCGGGAAGACGTTCCAAGTTCAGGATTGTTTTATTAGCCGCCCGAAGGATCGCGGGATCACCTCCAAGGGTACCGCTTGCCAGGGCATGCTGATCGACCGCTGCCAGTTCCTGTCGAGTGAGGATGCCCTGCCGTCGCAGGACCGGGTTAGCATCGGCCTCAATGCCAATTCTAACGACGTCAAGATGCGCAACAATCGCGCCACCCGGTACCGGCATTTCGCCATCCTTTGCGGCCAGAATAACCTGGTGATCGGCAATCACTTTTTCCAGGGTGATGACGTGACCGACGGGATCCGCACGGCGGGTCTGATCCTGGCGACGACCCATACAAGCACGGTCGTATCGGGCAACTATGTCGACAATTGCTATATTGAGTGGACGAACGAGCACGACCCGGCGCCCGAGTTCAATTCTGAGTTCAGCTTTAGCGCCTTGTCGATCACTGACAACGTGTTCTTGTCCGGGGATGTGGCCCCATGGTTCAGCTATATCGTCATCAGGCCCCATGGCGCTGGCCACTATCTGAACGGTGTGGCGATCACCGGCAACAAATTCCGCAGTATCAACGGCAATATTGACAGGGCAGAGCGTGTCGATACGAGCTTTGCCGATTTCAACGAGACCCGTCACCGCGACGTGCTGTTTGAGGGCAACTCCTATCACAACGTGTCCGAACCGGCGGCGAATCCGCTTGTGCTGGAACACACGCAATCGACCGCCGCGTCGACCTGGACCATTGGCACCGACAATGCGCTGCCATTTGGGTCACGGGCCCGGTTTGTTTCGTCCGCAATGCCGGTCGGTCGGTTGCAGGCATCGAACAACGCGACGGTCTTTGCCTCGTGTTACGCGGAAGGTGAGATTGGTACGAACGGCGACCAGTTCCGCCTTGTGTGGCCGCAGGCGGTCAAGGGCACGGTTCGCGCCGAGGTCCGCATCGACCGCGTCGCCTGATCAGGAGGTTTAGGCGGGTTTCGGGGGTGCTTTCAGAGCCCCTCGACCCAATCCAGCATCATCGGTGCCCAATCGTTGGGCACCGTATGCCCGCCAGGGAAAAGCGCCAGTTCGAGCGCTGTACCGGGTGCACAACGCACCCATGACCGTCGCCAGAAAGCGCCATCGGTATTGAACCGGTCACCGCGCAACTGGTCGCACCCGTTTTCAGCCCGCCACAGCCGCATCGCATAAAAGACGTCGCCCTGAATGAACGCGTTCGGGTCGTGCACGTCCTCGCCCCTGACGACACGCCCCTCGAGCGGGACGGTCGTATCGGCCCAGCCATGGGTGTGCAGCATTCGCACGGGGCCGCCGCAATCTGTCGGGTGGGTTCGCCAAAAGGCTCCACCAACCGGGATGTAGGCAAAGAACGCGTCCGGCGCCGCGCAGGCCAGGTAATGGGTCATGGATCCGCCAATCGAAAATCCGCCCAGCATCATTGCGTCTGGATCGAGTCCGAAGCGTTGTGCCGCGTCGTCGCGGACCTGCTGAAGAAAGGTGATTTCGTCGCGCGCCTGTGGCCATTCGGGGTGGAATGACCAACTGCGCCCGTTGCGACCCTGGCGCGGCATGCCGTCCGGGGCGATCACCGCAAAGCCGCGGTTCAGTGCTGCCGGTACCCAGCGTCTGTTGTTGATTGTGCCAGCGCCGGATCCGCCCCAGCCGTGCAAAAACACGATCGTACCGCGTGGCTCCCCATCCGGCAATTTGATGTGGTAGCTCCCGCCGTCGATTTCACACGCATCTGGATCGGTGCCGCAGCCGGAAAATGCCGCTGTCCCCACCCAGATCAGCGCAAGCGCGGTTAGAAGTCTTCGCATATTTATCCCTCGGAATAAGCAACGACCGGCAAACCGGCGGCGATCCAGCCCGGGCCTGCGCCCGAACCCAACATCCCCTCTGGCACATCAACGATAGCGGTGAAACCCGCCTTGGCCAGCCGATTTGACATGGCCCGCGATCGCACACCGCGTGCACAGATCAATGCAATGTCACGCCCGGTATCGCCGCCCGCAATCCGTGTGAGCGCGGGAACGAAATCGTCACGGCGCATGTCGAGTGGAATGGCCCCTTCTCCGATGCCCGTCCGGCCCCATTCATCCGGTCGGCGGATGTCGATCAGCAGGATGTCGTCCGCTTTCGCCTGCTCATGCGCCTGCGTGACGCTGAGGGCGCGGTCACCGACAGTTGCGCCGACGTTGAACCAGCGTCCGGCGAAGACGCCGCCACCGATAACTGCTCCTGCAGCCAAAAGTCCAAAACCCCGCCGCGGCATGCGCAGCGGGGTCTTTTGCCGATCCGACTGGGGGGTTTTCGGATCGGTGCTCACTTAGTTGACCGGTGCGGCGCTGGTAAATTTCGGGATCGTCCGGTCCGATGCGGCATCACCTTCGATACCAACCCAGTTGTTTTCCGCGAGTGATATGTTGCCGGGGATGTCTTCTTGCCAGAAGCCGACCACGGTTTCGGTGATATTGAGATAGAGTTTCCCCTCAACTATGCGCCACAAGTAGGGGTTGGCCGGGACCTTGCCGCCCTTGGCCACACCGTAGGCACAGTGCCCGTCATACTGCGGTGCATAAGCGGCAGGGTCTGCAACGAACTTGTCGCGGTTGGCTTCGGTCGAGAACGCAAAGGTTGCGCCATTATATTCCGCCGTGATGTCCGAAAGGCCGGCGACGGGTGCGGTTTGCTTTTGTCCGAGGGGGCTCTGCGGCAGATCGAAATAGGCGACGACGTCGTATCCGGATGCGGCAAAGCCTGTTTCGTCGACATATTGTTCGCCCGCAAAGGCGGATGTGACGATGGTCAGCGCGCTGGCTGCCGCTGCAAGGGTGAGGGTAAAGCGGTTCATGGTCGGTGTCCTCGACGGGTTGATCACTGATGCCGAACGTCTCTGTGTTCGGGTGATGCAAAGGATAGGGGCGTTGCGTCAAG
>JBCBKL010000013.1:0-109897 GCA_038521825.1 Pseudomonadota bacterium
CACCACGACCGAGCAGGCGCAAATCGTCATCAATCACTGGCTTAGACAGTACAACCACACCCGCCCGCATCAGGCACTCAACATGCGGCCACCAGTCCCAGAAACTGTCTTAGAGAAGATGCCGATTAGTGGCCCAGAGATAGGGGGCTAGACAGTGACAATGGCCGACGCGAGCGGCGCGACGTGATCGCGACCGTTTTTCAAGGCTTCGCCAACCGAATGGAGAGCGGCTACCTGTTGCGCGACGTGGTCAACCTGATCGATGGCATCCATTTCGACTCGTCTGAAGAAGTCCACACGCTCGGCCGCCTATACGAAACGCTTCTGCGCGAAATGCGCGACGCCGCCGGGGACTCTGGCGAGTTCTACACGCCCCGGCCGGTGGTGCGCTTCATGGTTGAAGTGACAGACCCGAAACTCGGTGAGACCATTCTTGATCCGGCCTGCGGCACGGGGGGCTTTCTGACTGAGTCCTATCAGCACCTCGAACGGCAGGCTGACACGGTCGAGAAGCGCCGCACCCTTCAGGAAGACAGCTTCTTTGGTGGCGAAGCCAAATCGCTGCCGTTTCTGTTGTCTCAGCTCAACCTGTTGCTGCATGGTCTTCATGCCCCGCGTATTGATCCCGGCAACGCGCTACGCTTCCGTCTGGCGGAAATTGGCGAGGATCAGCGGGTCAATGTCATACTGACCAACCCGCCTTTTGGCGGCGAGGAAGAGACGGGCATCCTTAACAACTTCCCCGATGATCGCCGCACAGCGGAAACTGCGCTTCTGTTCCTTCAACTGATCATGCGACGTTTGAAACGTGCCGGGCGCGGTCGGGCGGCTGTCGTCGTCCCGCATGGCACGCTGTTCGGCGACGGCATCTCGGCCAGGATCAAGGCCGACTTGCTGGAGAGGTTCAATCTGCACACCGTCGTACGCCTGCGCGAAGGCGTGTTCGCGCCCTACACCGACATTCCTGCAAACCTGATCTTCTTCGACACCAGCGGACCGACCAAGGACATCTGGTACTACGAACTGCCTCTACCGGAGGGCCGCAAGAAATACTCAAAGACCGCGCCAATGGCTTACGAGGAGTTCGGCGACTGCCTTGAATGGTGGAATAATCGCGAAGAAAACGAGCGTGCCTGGAAGGTTTCTGCGGCTGACCTGATCCAGCGCGATGAGCAGGATCGAGTGACGTCCTGCAATCTCGATATCAAGAACCCACATTCCGGCGAGGTTGCCGACCACCGCGCCCCGGTGGAGATTGTTGACGCGGTTATCGAGCAGGAAAAGCGCATCCTCGGTATCATGGACGAAATCAAGTTGATATTGGCGGAGCGCTCTTGATGGCGAAGACAATCACTATTGAAGATTTCCTGACCAAATCAGAAGATTGGGTGCTTGTTCAGCCGGATCAGCGATACAAACAGATCACAGCTCGACTATGGGGGAAGGGTTTGACGCTGCGCGGCGAGGTTCAGGGCTCAGCGATTGCGGCGGCAAGGCAGTATAAAGCCAAAGCAGGTCAGTTTCTGATATCCAGAATTGACGCACGGCATGGTGCCTTTGGCATCGTGCCTGCCAATCTCGACGGCGCTTTGGTCAGCAACGACTTTCCTTGTTTCGATATCGATTCATCAAAGGTGCTGCCGCACTTTTTTGAATGGTATTCGCGCACCCCGGAATTCGTCGATCTCTGCCGTCGTGCGAGCGAAGGTTCGACCAATCGTGTTCGCATGAAAGAAGACAAGTTCTTGAAGATGTCCATCCCATTGCTTTCGCTCGATGAGCAGCGCGACATCGTGCAAAAGCTCGATGATGTTTCGGCCTTGGTCGATGAGCGTCGGCGTGAGATCGAGACCGCTGAACGCGAAACCCATGCCATGCTGCTGAAGGCCTTCCAACTCGCCACCGATGGAGTGCCGCTTCGGCTCATGACCGAGGTCGCCCCTCTTGTCCGCCGCCCGGTCGAGGTGGAGCCGGACAAAACCTATATGGAACTCGGTGTTCGTTCATTTGGACGGGGAACGTTTCACAAACCGGGTCTTGCAGGGATGGAGGTCGGCTCCAAGAAGTTGTTCACCATCGAGTCTAGGGATTTGGTTTTCAACATCGTCTTTGCTTGGGAAGGTGCCGTCGCCATCGCAAAGCCGGAAGACGACGGGAGGGTTGGTTCGCATCGCTTTTTGACCTGCGTGACAAACCCCGATGAGGTCGTAGCTGAATTTGTGCTGTTCTACTTCCACACACCGGAGGGCTTGCAAAAACTTGGCGAGGCATCACCAGGTGGAGCGGGAAGAAACCGCACCCTGGGACTAAAGAAGCTTGAAGTCGTCGAGGTCCCTATACCGCCGATCGAAACACAACGTTGGTTCAACCGGCTCCACGCCAAAGCCCAGGAAGTCCAAAGCATCCGGGCGCGCACCGCAAAAGACGTTGAGGCCCTGATGCCAGCGTTGTTGCATAAAACCTTCAAAGGGATGATGGAAGCAGCCTGACTGGCAGGGAATCCGCGCTCAGCGTCCCGACCGCTTTTTCGGCGGACTGATCCGGTCGCCCTTTGACAGGATATAATCGGCTATCTTGTAGCCGAGCGGATGAGGCCCAGCCCACAACATGTAGTAGATGGGGACGCCGCGTGTGTTTCGGACAACGCTGGGCGACGCGGCATGCCCGAACAGATGCTTCAGACGACCAACATAGTAGTTGAGAAGCCTCTGCGCCGCATCGTCCACCTTGTGGCGCGTCGTGTCCCCAAACAGGTCCGTCTGGTCGGCGTAGACAAGGTTTTCCCAATCCGTGCTACCAAAACAGCCATTCAATCCGTTGCGCCAATTGTCGGGGATATCGCCCGAGCGCGTGATCAGCCGGTTGATTGCCATACCCAGCGGGAAATTGATGATGACCTCAAAATTCTTGGTGGCACCGAGCGCCGCGACCGTTTGCCAGTCCAAGTGCGGACCATAGGGATCCAGAAAGGCGACCCCTTTGGTGTTTCGGCCGCTGAACCTCGGGACCAATTTCTGAATCAGGCCGTTGGCGTCGCCCACCTGCACATTGATCTTGCGCTCCGGGAAGTCTGATTGCAGCCCCTCGAGCAGCGCGGCCCGCCCAGCGTCGGCATCGAAGAAATAGTATTGCGAGAAGGGGTTTTCCAGGCAGAGGGCGCGTCGCGGAGATCCTTCGATGAACTCCTCCTCTGAGCGCATGAACTCATCGTCAATGAGTTGAATGTCCTCCTCGTCAGCATCAGTCCAGGCGTTGCGAATTTTGGAACGCCCGGCACCGGCGAAAGCATCGATGTAGATCAGGTCAAATGACTGTTTCTTGAGCGCCATCGTGTAGGCGTGAAGATAGGCTTCAAGCCCATCCAGCTTTTGCCTGGCCCAAGGCCCTACCGTATTTTCAACATGCGATTTCTTCAAAGAAACTCGTACTCCGCGTAAAATGGTTTATGCTGAAATCTGGTCCAATATAGGCTTCGGCACGATCTGCCATGGGAAGCCATTCCATTCCTCACCATCAAGAAGGCGACCGCCAGATTTCGGCCGTGGACCGCCCCATTGCTTGAAGAAAAACGCCACATCGTCACGCGAACAGATTTCGCGGAGTTGGCGTGCCCAGCTCTCGTCCATAGCACGTGCACGCGGGCCGCTTTCGCCACCCACGATAGCCCAGGCAATGCCTCGCAGATCGACATCCCCAATAGCCCCGAGCAAAGGCTCAAACGAAATGAAGCGGGCTTCGGAGTTGATTTGCTGCAAATGCTCAATGCGACTTGCATGCGCTGAGTCCTCTACCGACACGCCCAGCCAGATGTGGCGTGGGACCGGACCGCCGTCATACCGCTTCCGGATATAATTGCGCATGAGCGAGCTGCGCTTGGTCAAAACCTGATAGACATGCCAATCCGCGTGTTCCATGGCGTCGAACACCTGATCGATGTATGCGCGATCGATTTCCTTGTGGAATAGGTCGCTCATGGAGTTCACGAAGATCATGCGCGGCTTTTTCCAAAGCGCTGGTTGTCGCAGTCTTGATGGCCAGAGTTTCAGGTCGAAACCCTGTTCATAAGGATGATCTGGTATGCCGCGCCAACGCTCCGCGAAACGCTCCGCATAGCAGTTGTCACATCCTGGACCGACTTTGGTGCAGCCCGTGACCGGGTTCCACGTCGCGTCCGTCCACTCTATCTGTGACTTCTGGGCCAACTGCTCGCCTCATACTTTTTGGACATCTTAGCACGAGGCTGACTCAGCACAAAGCGCGAACGGTTACAGCGTTTTCATTTGGAAGCTGGAGTGGCTACACAATCATCGCAGATCAATTGTTCGATCTCGGTTCCGTCCGGCATCCGGATGAACTTGCGAAATCGCTGAGCTGCGTTATTCCAGAAAATGCCGTCTCTCCAATGCCTTACATCTGATAACCGGAATAGCTGCGGTTAACAGGTCCGGAGAATATCAGCCCGGAGAGAACATGTGTGCGCCTTTCGGAGCGTGGGCCGGTTATCAGCGCAACCCGCATAACCCTCGAAAACAAGGGAAAAATCCGGCCGCTGCGGGATCGGGAGAAGCGTTTCTCGAGGGCAAGTGGCGGAGACGAAGGGATTCGAACCCTCGAGACGGTTTCCCGCCTACTCCCTTAGCAGGGGAGCGCCTTCGACCACTCGGCCACGTCTCCATCGACCGCTCTAGCCGAAACCGGGCGGGAAGGACAAGGCCAAAAGGTGAGCCAAGCGCGATCCAGACGACGGACGGCCAATACGACTCAAACCAAAAGGGGTTCGTCTGGATAGTCGAGGGTCGACAGCGGCGACAATCCGAACTCGCTCCTCGCCGCTGTTCACAGCCGGACAAGCGAGCCCTTGCAGCAGCACCCCCAAGGTCCGCTGCAGCGCCCTGCGCCCTGACTAGGTATTGAACAGGAAATGCAGCACATCGCCGTCCTTGACGACATAGCCTTTGCCCTCGGCCCGCATCTTGCCTGCTTCCTTGGCTGGCTGTTCCCCGCCCAGATCCACAAAATCGTCGTAGGCGATGGTTTCTGCCCGGATGAAGCCTTTTTCGAAATCGCCGTGGATGACGCCCGCGGCTTGCGGGGCCATCGTGCCCTCTCGGATTGTCCAGGCGCGGGCTTCTTTCGGCCCTACGGTAAAGTATGTTTCGAGATGCAACAGGTCATATCCAGCCCGGATAAGCCTGTCGAGCCCGGCCTCGGCCAGCCCCAGTTCATCAAGAAACATCTTGGCTTCGTCAGGCTCAAGCTGGCTGATTTCCTCTTCGATCCTGGCTGAGATCACGACATGGGCGTTGCCCTGCCCCGCAGCCATCTCTGCAACCGTTTCAGAAAGTGTGTTGCCGGTGGCGGCCTCATCCTCGCCTACGTTGCAAACATAGAGAACGGGTTTGGTGGTCAGAAGCTGCAGCATTTTCCAGGCTTTCTGATCTTCGTCGTCGACCTCGACCATCCGGGCCGGCTTGCCATCCTCCAGCGTTTCCAACGCCATTTTCATGAGCCGCTCTTGCTGCACCGCTTCCTTGTCGCCGCCACGCACCTTGCGGACAATGTTCTGCAACCGTTTTTCGAGGCTTTCGATATCGGCAAGCATGAGCTCGGTTTCGATGGTTTCCGCGTCAGCGACCGGATCCACGCGCCCTTCGACGTGGGTCACGTCCCCGTCTTCGAAACAGCGCAGGACATGGGCTATGGCGTCAACCTCGCGAATGTTAGCGAGAAACTGGTTGCCAAGGCCCTCGCCCTTTGACGCGCCTTTGACCAGCCCGGCAATGTCGACAAAGGTCATACGGGTCGGAATGACCTGCTTTGACTTGGCGATATCCGCCAGTTTATCGAGCCGGTCATCGGGGACAGCGACCTCGCCCACGTTGGGTTCGATCGTGCAAAAGGGGAAGTTGGCCGCCTGTGCCGCGGCCGTCTTGGTCAACGCGTTGAAGAGCGTCGACTTTCCGACATTCGGCAGCCCTACGATACCCATTTTGAAGCCCATGACACCCTCGCGTGTTGATCCGCGGCTTCATAGGAAGATCGTCAGACAGGGGCAAGGGTGTTAGCCTTTGACCGAGAGGAGATCATAGCGATGAAACCCACACCATATCTGTTTTTCAGGGGTCAGTGCCGCGACGCGATTGCTGCCTATCAACGTATCCTTGGCGCCACGGCACAGGACGTGATGCCTGCAAGCCAGATGCCAGAGGACTTTCCGGTCCCGAAGGACAAAGAAAATTGGGTGATGCATGCCCGCCTGACCATCGGCGACGGTGAGATCATGATGTCGGACGACATCTTTGAAGAGACATCAGCAATGGCGGGTTGCTCTGTTATGTTAAGCTATCCAAAAGCGGACGAGGCCAAGGCAGTCTTTGACCAATTGGTAGAGGGCGGTCAGATCAACATGGCATGGGAGCCAACGTTCTGGAGTGCTGGCTTCGGCACGTTGGTTGACCGGTTCGGGGTCAAGTGGATGATCGGTACGGACGAAACACCTCAGGCCGGATAAGCGCTTGATCTCTATCATGTCCTTGTTGCAGATGGGCCAAACCATGGGACGAGGGCGTTATGACACGGATCGACACAGCATTTGAAAGGTTGCGGGCAGAGGGCAGCAAGGCCTTTGTTGCGTATATCATGGCTGGCGACCCGGACATCGCAAGGTCCCTTGAGGTGATGAAGGGTATGCCCGCTGCGGGGGTCGATATCATCGAACTGGGCCTGCCCTTTACCGACCCGATGGCTGATGGCCCGACCATTCAGCTTGCCGGGCAGCGAGCGCTCGAAGGCGGCATGACCGTCGACGCCACCCTCGACATGGTCCGTGCCTTTCGGGCCGATGACAACGCTACACCCATCGTGCTGATGGGCTACTACAATCCCATCTACAGCCGGGGCGTCGACCGTTTTCTAACAGAAGCCAAAGAGGCTGGAATCGACGGGCTGATCATTGTCGATCTGCCGCCGGAGGAAGATGACGAACTCTGCATTCCCGCCCAGAAGGCCGGGCTGAATTTCATCCGGCTGGCAACCCCGACGACGGATGACAAACGTCTGCCGACTGTTCTGCAGAACACATCGGGTTTCGTGTACTATGTCTCAATCACCGGTATTACTGGCTCGGCCGAGGCACAGGCAACCGATGTGGGCCCCGAGGTTGCGCGCATTAAGTCGGCAACCGATCTGCCGGTTATTGTGGGTTTTGGCATCAATACACCAGACCGCGCCCAGGCGATCGCCGATATCGCGGATGGCGCCGTCGTCGGATCAGCGATCGTCAGCAAGATCGGCGCGGGCGAAAGCACCAAAGACATTCTGGCCTTTGTCAAATCCCTCGCCGATGGGGCGCACAGCGCGTCAGCTTAGGTGCGCCTCAAAAAAGTTAAGCGTCCGGGTCCAGGCAAGTTCCGCAGCTTCTTCGTCGTATCGCGGTGTCGTGTCGTTGTGGAACCCGTGATTGACGTCCGGATAGAAGTGAACGCTGAACTCCTTTTGGTTGGCGCGTAACGCATCTGAGTACGCCTGCCAGCCTGCATTGATCCGGTCATCGAGGCCAGCATAATGGATCATCAAGGGCGCCGCGATCGAAGGCACGTCTTCTGCCACTGGTTGCCTGCCGTAGAATGGGACAGAGGCGGCGAGATCAGGATAGGCCACGGCCAGCGCGTTGCACACGCCGCCGCCATAGCAAAAACCGACCGCGCCAACTTTGCCCGTCGACCCTTCATGATCGCGCAGGTACTCGAACCCAGCAAAGAAGTCGGACATCAGCTTGGCCCCGTCCAGCGACCGCTGCATTTCGCGCCCCTCTTCGTCTGTACCCGGATAGCCGCCCAGCGGAGTCAGACCATCAGGACCAAGGGCGAGATATCCGGCCTTGGCTGCGCGGCGGACCACATCTTGGATATAGGGATTGAGACCGCGATTTTCGTGGACCACCAGAACCGCTGGCAGGGCACCTGATGCACCCGCCGGTTTGGCCATAAGGCCGCGGATCGTGCCATGTCCGGCCGGGCTCTCATACTCCGCAATCATGGTTTCGATACTGGGGTCGTCGGGTGGCACCTGCTGGGCAAGGGCATAATCGGGTTTGAGCTGTTCCAGAAGCATCGCACCCGTCACACCGGCGGCCGCATACTTGCCTGCCTGGGCGATGAATTCACGCTTAGATACATGACCGTGCACATATCCATCAAAGATCTCGAGAATGCGCTGATCAAAATCAGTGGCTTTTTTGCGAGGGGAATGGGTCAAGGATGGTACCTCCGTTGCCATTCCCAAAGGTTAACAGATTGAACCGGATTCGACCAATGTCAGGTCGTCGTGTCGACCGACGTGCTTTTGCCGACCATATGTCGGTTCTCATCAAGGAAGATGCGCAGCGCGGTAAGCACTGGGCGGATGCCCTGCAGTTTCACCGTGTCGAAATGCTCGGCCAGAAACTGGAAGTCGGGACCAAGAGACGCGATGATTTCAGCCCGCAGCGCCTTGCCTTTGTCCGTCAGCCACACCTGTTTCGATCGACCATCATCCGGGTTGGGCCGTGTCTCGACGAGGCCATATTGTTCCAAACCCTTGAGCGTGTGGGTCATCGACGTCTTGGGGACCTGAAAGGCCCGCGCCATATCAATCGGAGTTTGGCCGTCGCGCACCCGGGTGAGGTGGTTCAAAACGGTAAAATGAGGCGCAATGAGCCCATCAGGCATCCGCGCCTCAAGGAGCGTGCGGCTGAGTTGTTCGATGATTCCGATTTCGTTGAAGACCTCGAAAAAGACAGCCGTATCCGCATCAGGCATCCAGTCGTTTTACCTCCAGTGGCCAGCGCGGCGTGCGCGGCGTTTGAGGACCGTAGCCCAGCCGACCCAGCATTTGAACTGTTTGATCGGGCCCCGCCAAAACTTCATGTGCCGTGGCATAGTGCGGCTGCATTTCGGGATATTCCTGCAGGCACTGACTGACAGGGTGCAGGGCCAGACCCAATTCGGTTGTCTTCAGGTTCAACCGCAGCCATCGGCGACCCGCTTCGATCTGATCGACCCGGGTATTGGCGTCCGAAACCAGTGCGGCATAAGCCGGTGTTGCGTGCAACATTTCGTCGTAGATCGCCACGCCCTGCTGAAAGCCCGCGCTTGTCGGGTCACCCTGCACTTCTCGGTTTAGAACACCCGCGAGCATAAGGCTTTCGAGAAACGGACCGCCAAGATCGATACCATCTGGGTTTGCGTTGATTTCCGCCTTACCGAACCGCATCAGATCTACGCTTTCCAGCATCGTGCGCGGGGTCTCGGATTCCACAAGCCAGGCATCCCACGTCAGAGCCTTTAGCGTATCGACCGTCGACCGGTCGGTATAGACATCGGCATAGAGCTCCAACTCGTTGGCCTTCGCGCCCTCGACCATGCGATCCTCGAATGGTTCTTTGCACGATCGGCGGCCCATGATCTGCGCCGCAAGCGGATCAGGTACCGCGCCCCGCGTGAACCGGGCCCCGGCGATTGGGCCATCGGTACCGTCCGGAAAGAGCGCCAAATCGACAGATTGGTCCATTGCAGAGGCTGCAACGATCATCTGTTCCAGAAAACAGCCGAGGCCAATCGTGATTTGTCGGTCGAATGGGTCCGTCTCGGGCAGGGCGCGATCAGGATCACGATGCAAAAGTATACCATCTGAACCTGACAGCTCGACTAGCCATGGTTGCAGATTGTGCGGGTTCGGAGCAAGCAGAGCAAAGCTGAGCGCGTTTAGCCGGGGATCATCGTATGTCCCGGCTTTATCCCACGGCGCAAGGGCGGCATGGGGCGTACGCGTGGCTAGAAATGTGCCGGCCCCTGCTGTCGCGGCCAGAACTGTCCCTCCGCCCACAAGGGCGAGTGCTTTTCGGCGAGAAACTATCATCTTCATCCTCGATTTGGTGCGATATCAGACCACCCAATCCATATAGAACGATATCGCACCAAACAAGTGCTATTTCGAACCTTTTCCGGTAATTGCCAAGTTTTGCTCAGATTGGTAACCCGATCTGACCAATGGGAGGTAAAACATGCCGGTCATCACCAATATCGACGATCTCAAGAAGCTCTACGAGCGCCGGGTCCCGCGCATGTTCTACGATTATGCAGAATCAGGCAGCTGGACCGAGCAAACTTTCCAAGACAATTCCGCTGACTTTGCCGATATCCGCCTGCGCCAGCGCGTCGCGGTCGACATGTCGGGCCGCTCGACAGAGAGCCAAATGATTGGCGAAGACGTGACGATGCCCGTCGCACTCGCGCCGGTCGGTCTGACGGGCATGCAACATGCCGACGGAGAGATGAAAGCCGCCCGCGCGGCCGAGAAATTTGGCGTTCCCTTCACCCTGTCAACCATGTCGATCAACTCGATCGAAGACGTGGCGGGCTTCACTTCCAAACCGTTCTGGTTCCAGCTCTACACGATGAAAGACGAGGATTACGTCAGCCGCCTGATCCAGCGGGCGAAGGACGCAGAGTGCTCCGCCCTAGTAATCACGCTCGATCTTCAAATCCTCGGTCAGCGCCATAAGGACATCAAGAACGGGTTGTCAGCGCCGCCGAAGCTGACAGCCAAAACACTGGCCAATCTCGCGACCAAGTGGTCGTGGGGGATCGAAATGCTGAGCGCCAAGCGGCGCGAATTCGGCAATATCGTCGGCCATGTCGAAGGAATCAGCGATGCCTCTTCGCTGGGCGCATGGACGGCGGAGCAGTTCGACCCATCACTCGATTGGAACAAGGTCAGCAAGCTGATGGAACAATGGGGCGGCAAGGTAATCCTCAAGGGGATACTCGACGCAGAGGATGCCAAAATGGCGGCCAAGCTGGGGGCCGATGCCATCATCGTTTCAAACCACGGCGGGCGGCAGTTGGACGGGGCGCTCAGCTCAATCCGGATGCTGCCCTCGATCATGGACGCAGTCGGTGATCAGGTAGAAGTGCATCTCGACGGCGGCATTCGGTCGGGTCAGGACGTGATGAAGGCATTGGCACTTGGCGCAAAGGGCACCTACATCGGCCGCGCGTTTGTGTACGGTCTCGGAGCCATGGGACAGAAAGGCGTCACTACTGCACTGGACGTTATCCAGAAAGAGCTCGAAACGACGATGGCCCTATGCGGTGAAACCCGGATCGAGAAGCTGGGTCGGCACAATCTGCTCATACCGGAAGGGTTCGAAGGAAACTGGCAAAAGAACTGATATCTCAGGCGCCTTGCCGTGCCAGCTGCCGAGAAAAGAGTGGCAGGACCGCAAAGACCACGGCGATGAGCAGGAATCCGATGACGTAGAAGGATGCCCGCAAGCCGAACGCCTCTGCCACAAAACCCATAAGCGGCGGACCCATGAAGAACGCTCCGTAACCCAGAACGGCGGCCCGGCTGATTGCAGTAAGTCGAGCAGCCGGCGGCACGGATCGACCGACGATCGCCAGGGCCAACGGCCCCACAACGGATACGCCGAGACCGCCAAGGGCAAATCCCAGATACGCGATAGGAACCGTCGCGGCCGCGCCGGCAAGGAACAGTCCAAAGGCGCCAAGTATCAACGCCCCTCCCATCATCGGCATGTCAGAAAACCGGCTGGCGAGAGCGTGACCGCCAAAACGCCCGATCCCCATAGAGAGCCCCAGGATCGCTGGCCCAAGTGCCCCCTCGCCCGGTGACCCGCCAAGCGTTCGCTCCAGATGAAGTGCGGACCATCCCTCGCTTGCGGCTTCGGCCAGAAAGGCAACCAGAACAACCGCCCCCCCGAGCCAAACGATGCGGTGCGGAAAGCTCATTGTCTCGTCCGGCTCCTCCCCGCCGAGCGCCGGACGGCCAAGAACCATCAGGATCGACAGCAGCGCGATGGCCAAGACCAGCACTCCGAATATGGCCAGCGGGGTCCAGTCTGCCTCGCGCGCTGGTGCGACCAGCAAGGCAGCCGCACCGTAAGCAAATGAGTACAGGGCGTGGTTCAGGTTCATCAGGCTCCGGCCCTCACGGGACTCGATCGCACTGACCTCGGCGTTGATCAGAACATCCAGAATGCCGGAGCCTGCCGCCGCCACGAACATGGCAAGCGCAAAGACAAGCGGGAGGGTCGCAAGCCCGGCCGTCAAAAATCCTGAAACCATAAGCGCGGCACCGAGCAGCATCGCGCTATGGCCCGCCAGCCGCTGTGCGAGCGGCGCCAGCCACATCGCCATGAGCGCACCACAGGACGCAAAGAGGATCAGGGTTCCATAAAAGCCGTCAGAGGCACCGATCTGTGCCTTCAGTACCGGGACCTGCGCAGCGAACGCCGCCCAGGCGAACCCGATCGATAGGAACCCCGCCAAAGGACGGGAACAAACCTTGATGTCAGCCCATAACCGCATGACGAAGCGGTGACACGGCCCATGAATGGGCGCAACAAAAACCGATGCGCTTTTCCTCTTTTCAGTGGCCCGAAACCGGTGTAAGCGGCGGACTTTATTCGGGGTGACAGCCTTGGAGGCACCCCATCACAAACGGAGAGACACACATGGCTGGTGAGATTCCTGATCTCGAAGCCCTGGAACGGACGGGGACAGGCAAGGGCGCCGCTCGTCAGGCCCGCCGCGACGGGATGGTTCCGGGGATTGTTTTTGGTGGCGACAAAGATCCGCTGCCGATCAACATTCCTTTCAACAGGCTCTTGAAGATGCTCAAGGCGGGCCGCTTCAAGTCAACGCTGTTCAACCTCAAGGTTGACGGGCATGACGACGTCCGCGTGATCTGCCGCGACGTGCAGCGGGACGTGGTCAAAGACCTGCCCACGCATGTCGATTTCATGCGCCTGCGCCGGACAACCAAGATCAACCTCTTCATCCCCGTTGAGTTCCTGAACGAAGGCGAAGCGCCCGGCATCAAACGCGGTGGCGTTCTGACCGTCGTCCGCCCTGAGGTGGAACTGGTCGTCACCGCCGGTGACATCCCTGAAAAGCTGACGGTAGATCTGACCGGTTTGAACGTCGGCGACACGATCACCATTTCGTCGATCACGCTGCCTGAGGGTGCGAAGCCTACGATCGACCGTGACTTCGTGGTTGCCAACATCTCGGCACCTTCGGGTCTGCGCTCTTCCGATAACGAGGAAGGCGGCGAAGAAGAGACAAGCGAAGATGCCGAAGCGCCCGCGGCAGAAGAATAAGGTCGTTCACCAGAGTTGTTTTGACGGGGCCCGAGCGGCCCCGTTTTTTGTGGTGCCTGCGAGTTGCATTGGTGTGTTTGGCGGGACGCAGCTGTCGTTCGCTGCGACTTCTCCAATGACCGCTTTCGATGTTGAGTAACGCCCGAAGTTGACACTGACAACAGATCGTTGCACCTATGACTTGTGGGGCTTGCGAGCGCCCCGTGAGGCGCCAGCCCAAGCATCGCATCCTTTAACCCAAATAAGGGAGGATGCAGCTTTGAAACATGTATCTCAAAAACCGATCACTGAAACCACACGCCACTTTGTGCGCCCCATCCCATTCAAGGCCCATCGGGTCGAGGGCTTCTCGCCAGAAACGCTCGAACACCACTATGAAGAGATTTACGGCGGAGCGGTCCGCAAACTGAATGGGGTCGAACGCCAACTGGCCGACTTGCGCGAGACGGAAAACATGGGCTCCGAGTTTGTGGCGTTGAAGGCGGAAGAACAGCGGCTGGCGAATGCTATCGCCCTCCACGAGATCCATTTTGAAGGACTGGGGGAAGATGGTGGCGAAGCCCTGGAAGATGAGGGTTTGAGAGCTGCGCTGGACGCTAGTTTTGGCACTGTTACCGAGTGGCGCGATGAGGTTGTTTCATTGGCCCGTCTATGGCGCGGTGGTCCCGGCTGGATCTCATTGACCTGGAGCGAAAACCTCGGGCGGCTCATCAGTGCCGCATTGTCAGAGCGTCAGGGGTTGATGAATGCCATACCGATCTTTGCGCTGGATATGGGAGATCACGCCTTCTCAAGTGATTTCGGTAGCGACCGTGCTGCCTATGCAAATGCAGCTCTTGACAACTTGCACTGGGGTCGGATCGCTGGACGTTTCAACGCAAGGCCTCCAAGCACGAGTCAAAGCGATCCCGGTCAGATGAGCGTCCAAGACCTCGCGACCCGGATCGACGCCAATGATCAGAAACTTCTAGTCCTCGATATCCGTCACGGCGATGATCGCGTAAGGTATAACTCGCGGATTCTGCAGACCGAGTGGCGCGATTCTTTCAAGGTTGCAGACTGGGTAGATTCCTGTCCGCGGGACAAGACCATCGTGGTCTACTGCATGTACGGGTTCTGGGTCAGCCAGAATGTTGCCGCAGAACTGCGAACGCGCGGCTTTGATGCCCGATCGTTGGAAGGGGGCATCGCGGCATGGCGCGCCATGGGCTTGCCGTCTTCGCAGATTGCGACGGAATGAAGACTTGCTTCTGTGTTTGGATTGCTCTGCTTAGAGCGGTTCCAAGCACATTTGTCTGGTGGGAGAAGCCTGCCGGAGCGGTCATTCGCCGCGCTGTCAATATTCTGAATATTGGGCTCGAGCTCAACATTGACGCGCTGCACCGCCACCCGATGCGCACCAGAGGCTCAGGGCCAGCGCTTGGCCGTTCCGGCGGGCCAGCGGTGTGCCGGAGATTCTCTGCAAGGGGCTGAAAGCTGACCATGCAGTTTTGCGCCCATCCCCTTCTTGGGTTCAGTACTCCACAACCGCACGGATAGACTTGCCCTCATGCATCAGGTCAAAGCCGTGGTTGATCTCGTCCAGCGACAGTTTGTGGGTGATCATAGGGTCGATCTCGATCTTGCCGTCCATGTACCAGTCCACAATCTTGGGTACATCGGTCCGGCCTGACGCACCACCAAAGGCCGTTCCGCGCCATACCCGGCCTGTCACAAGCTGGAACGGCCGTGTCGAAATCTCGGCCCCGGCCGGGGCGACGCCGATGATAACGCTTTCACCCCACCCCTTATGGGCCGCCTCAAGCGCAGTGCGCATGACATCGACATTGCCGGTAGCGTCAAACGTATAGTCTGCACCACCCCCTGTAAGTTCAACCAAATGCGCAACCATATCGCCGCCAACCTCTGACGGATTGACGAAATCCGTCATCCCGAAGTGAGTGGCCATCTTGGCTTTGTCCTCATTGAGATCGACACCGACGATCTGATCTGCACCGGCCATGCGCAATCCCTGGATCACGTTAAGCCCGATCCCACCAAGACCAAAAACGATGGCCCTGCTGCCAATCTCGACCTTGGCCGTGTTGATAACCGCCCCGATGCCCGTCGTGACCCCGCAGCCGATGTAACAGACCTTGTCGAAGGGTGCGTCCTTGCGGATCTTGGCGAGCGCAATCTCGGGCACCACAGTGTGATTGGCGAAGGTCGAACAGCCCATGTAGTGGTGGATCGGCGTCCCATCCAACATCGAAAAGCGGGTGGTGCCGTCGGGTAGCAACCCCTGCCCCTGCGTCGCCCGCACCTTTTGGCAGAGGTTCGTCTTTGGATTGAGGCAGTATTCGCACTCTCGGCATTCCGGAGTGTATAGTGGGATCACGTGATCGCCGACCTCCAGCGTCGCCACACCTTCGCCGACCTCGACCACGACACCAGCACCCTCGTGACCCAGAATGGCGGGGAAGATGCCCTCGGGGTCTGCGCCGCTGCGTGTGAACTCGTCGGTGTGGCAAAGGCCGGTCGCCTTGATCTCGACAAGCACCTCGCCCTTGCGCGGCCCATCCAGTTCGACCTCCATGATCTCAAGTGGTTTTCCGGCCTCTACCGCGACGGCAGCACGTGTTCGCATATCGAATTCCTCCCCTAATCGCCCAACAGAAGGCGAAGGTGCGCCGCCCTGTCAATGGGCGCATTACATCGACTGCAAATATCATTGGAAAACCCGGAGGGCCGACAGCCCCCCGGTTCGACAGACCAAGACCTACTCCGCGGCCAATCGCAATTCCGGACTGGCCGGATCGGTCAGCACGTAGGGCTCATCAGACTGCTGCTGCGGCTTGCGTTTTTCGATGCGACGGCGAACCAGTGCAAACATCGGGGGGGTGAAGTAGAAACTGACCACCGTGCTCAGCAGAACCCCACCGGCGATTGAGACGGCGAAGGGCGGCCAAAACGCGCCTCCATCGAGGATCAGGGGTAAGAACCCGCCGAATGTCGTCACCGTCGTAGACACGATATGGCGCGACGATCCCACGACCACGCCAGCCATGGCATCATGATCACCCGCCGCTGCGGCCTTGTCGGCCTGCAATCCGGTCAGGATGATTATGGCCGCGTTGATCGAGACCCCGATCGATCCGATGACGCCGATGATGGCTACAATCCCGAAGGGATATTGCATTACCGCGAGCGACAGGATCGACAGCCCAGCCGAAAGGACACAGACGACAAGGGCTACACCCGTCAACCGGAACGAATTAAAGGTCAGGGCAATCGTCGCGATGGTCAGCGTCACGATGATACCCAGCGACGCCAGCAGGTTGCCTACCGTGTTAGAGCGCGCATCGCTGTCACCACCGAGCTCGATCCGATAACCAGCAGGCATCGCGAAGCCGGACCCATCCAGCTCCGCGCGGATTTGTTGCAGCGCTTCTTCGGGTAGGACATCGGGAACCAAAAAGGCTTGAACTGTGTTCGACCTTTCGCCGTTACGGCGGGTGATGACACTTTCGGCCGGTTCGATCACCGGCGTCGCCAGCTCGGACAAGGGCAACGCGGGGAAGACACCGGTCGCCGAAACCTCACCGGCGCCCGGCAACAGAATTGGCATATCCGCAATGGCGGCCAGATCGCCACGCAAACCTTCGCCAAGCCTGACCCGGATGGGCAATTGCTCGGTCCCTTCGATCAGGCTGCCGCCCGTGACTCCCACAAGCGCCGAGTCCAGTTGTGATGCGACATCGGTCAGGTTCATGCCCAAAAGCCGCGCCTCGACCTCATCAATCTCGAAACGAACCTGCGGCGCGCCGCCGTTCACCCCTGCCCGCGCATGGGTAACCAGCGGATTGTTCGCCATGATGGCCCTTGCCTCATCGCCCAGATCGCGCAGCGTCGCCATATCGGGCCCAACAACCCTGATCTCCACCGGCGCGGCGACCGGTGGCCCCTGCACCAGAGTTCGCACAATGATCTGCGCCTGCGGGAAATCCCGATCGAGCCTGTCCTGCAACTCAGGGGCCAGGCGGGCGGATGCCTCAGGGGCGGTTGTCGTGATCATCGCCTGAGCATAGCCAGGCTCCTGCGACCGACCGCCGGTGATATTGTAGTAGAAGGCCGGTCCGGACTTACCAATCGACCAATATACGGTCTTGATATCATCACTCTCACGCAGGATCGCGTCGATCTCTTTCGCGACAGTCGCTGTGTCCGCGATCCCGGTACCTGCCGGCATATCGACCTCGAGGTAGAACTGGTCTCGCTCGACGCCGGGAAAGAACTGTGCTGTCAGCGTGGGAAAGCTCGCAAAACCAAGGACCGGAAGGATCAGGGCGATGGAAATCGATTTGATTGGGTGCTTTACAGCGAGGCGGATCGATCCTTCGAATAGCCGGCCCACAAGGGGCCACCGCACACCGCCTCCGCGCCCTGCCGCAGGCAGGATCCAACCGGCAAGCGCCGGCGTAACCGTCAACGCGATGAAGAGCGACCAGAAAAGCATCAAGACCACCGCTATCGCGATCGACCCGACAAAGTCGCCAGCAGGACCGGGCAACAGGATCATCGGGGTGAACGACAATGCAGTCGTCACGGTGGACGCCAACAGCGGGGTGGAAAGCCGCTTGACCGAGTCGCCCACGGCGTTGATGCGATCCATTCCCTTTTGTATGCGCTGCCTCACTTCGTCCGTCATGACGATGGCTGCATCAACCAGAAGGCCAAGCGCCACAATCAGCCCCGTGACCGACATCTGGTGCAAGGGCAGACCCATGATGTTCATGCTAGCCAGCGTGGCGAGCGAGACAATGGGCAGCACGAAGGCGACGATGGCAGCAGCCCGCAGCCCAAGCGTGACCAACAGCACCGCAACAACAAGCCCCACGCCGATTGCCATGTTCGTTGCGACATCCGACAGGCGTTGAACAGTATAGCCCGACTGATCGAACATCATGACTTCGGAAATGCCCAGCGGCACATTCGCGGCGCCCTGGGCTAGCTCATCCCGGACAAAGCCAAGCCAGTTGTCGATCTGCACCCCGTCCTGTGCCAGCACGCCCACCAACACGGCTGGCTTTCCGTCAGCAAAGGCCAGCTCTTCGGATGGGTCGAGCGGGCCGCGGGTGATTGTTGCGATATCGCCCAACTGAACCGTCGATCCTTCGGCGTTTTCACGCAGAACGATCTGGCGCAGACGGTCCAGCGATTTCACCTCGCCGGAAATGTTGATGTTGAAATTCTCGTCACCACCCTGCAGGCGCCCTGCCTGAACCTTGCCGTCAGCACCAGCGATACGGCCTGAAATCTCGGTCGCCGTTAAGCCAAGAGCCGCCGCGCTGTTGGGATCAACTTCAACCAGCACCTCTTCTTCGGGCTCGCCGAACAAATCGACGGCTTTCGTCGACGGGATGGTCCGCAGTCGGTCAGCCAAAGCCTCGGCATGGCGGTGCAGCAACGTAACGGGCACCTCGTCATGGTCTGCTTCCACTGCGATCACGGCGGAATAGGCACTGATGCCCTCCGCATTGAAATCGGGCGCCATGACACCCGTCGGGAAATCGGCACGGGCATCCTCTACCGCGTCGCGCGCTTCCGACCAGACCTGCTCGATCCGGTCATCGGCGAGGGTTTCGAGCAGTTCGATCGAGATGACCGAAACGCCTGAGCGCGACACGCTCTCGATCGTGTCGATCTCGGGGATCTCGCGCAGCTCTTCTTCGATCTCTGCAGTCACCAGCGCCTCAACTCGCGCCGGGTCAGCCCCGGGAAAGCTGGTCGTGACGGTCGCAAAGAGGTTTGTGATCGTCGGGTCTTCTTGCCGTCCGAGAGACAGGAACGACGACAGCCCAGCCGCGACGAAGAAAAGTATGATCAGCGCGACCAGTCTGGGTTGACGGAAGGTCAGCGTTTCCATGGCTTAGGCCCCCTCTTCGATCACTTCGACCAGTTGGCCCGCCGTCACGCGCTGCGGCCCTTCGGTCAGCAGTTTCGTGCCTTCGGGAAACGTTCCGCGGGCAAAGACACGGTCACCGCTGGTGTAAAGCAGCTCGACCGTCGCCTGACGCACCATGTTGTCCTGGTCGACGACCTGGAGGGTCCATGTGCCTCGCGCGCCTTCCTTTAGACTGCGGGTGGGCACCCATACCCCCCGTTCCTCGACACGGCTGGTGGCCGCTAGGCTAGCGGTCTGACCAAGGGCCAGATCAACATCACTTTCAATCTCGAAGAGAACGGTTCGGGTCCGCGTAACCGGATCAATGTCTGGGCGGACGCTGAAAACGCCCGCGCTGTATGTGCGAGCTCCGACCGTAATTTCGGTCGCGTCAATGGCCGAAAGTTCGACGTTCAGCGGCAGACCAATGCGAACCAGCGGTGCGCCTTCGGCTACCAGCCCCAGAATGGTCTGACCAGCGGCCAGCGTTTCGCCCCCGTCCACGTTCGATAGCGTAATCCGGCCCGCCATCGGCGCGTGCAGTTCAGATTTTTCCAACTGTAGGCGGATGCTGTCGAGGTTGGCGTCGATCTCGGCCACCCGGGCCGTCAACTCCCGCTGGGTCGCCATGGCTTCATCTAAGCGTTCTTGGCTGGCAAAGCCGCGATCCCGCAGGGCCTCGTTACGCTCGACAGTCTGGTCGGCGAAGTCGAGCTGGGCAAGGACCGCTTTCTTCGAAGCGTTCAAACGTTCCCGGTCAGCCAGCAGGAGGTCAGTATCCAGCCGCGCGATCAACTGGCCCATCTCAACGGGGTCGCCTTCGCCGACGAGAACCTCGTCAAGGCGACCGGCGAGCTCGAACGACAGGTTCACCGTTTCGCGGGCTTCGACCTGACCGACGAACCGGCGCGTCACGGTATAGCCGTCTTCGAAAACGATCGGGGCTGCTGACACCGGCATTGGCGGCGCAACCTGGGCCGTCGCCTCCGCCGTAGCTTCGGCGCGCTCTGTCATGAACGCGGCGCCTGCCCCGACCGCGACGACGGCGATGGCAATGAATGCGCCATTCAAACCAAGGGATATGATCCCTGCAACAACTCTTCGCGCTAACGATCGTTTCTTCGGTTCCTCAGGCATTGCGACCTCCCGGTGGTTTGTGCCTCGGCAACGACAAATTACGCCCTAGATAATGTAAGAGACTCTAACTTCAATGTTAGAACGTCTTACTTTGACAATTTTTACGGCGCAAGGCACAAGTCGGATCATGAAAGAGGCAACAACACCCGAAAAAAGAGCATATCACCACGGCGACCTTCGCGCGGGGCTGTTGGCCGCAATCCGGCAACTCGTTGAAGAAAAAGGGCCCGATCAGTTTTCTGTCGCCGAGGCTGCAAGGCTCGCCGGGGTCTCAACTGCCGCGCCGTACAAGCATTTCAAGGATCGCGACGAGATGCTGAAGGCGGCAGCACTTGACAACATGGCCCGCCAATCCACCGAAATGCGGGATGCTCTTGCCCCGCTTCCGCCAAAATGCGTTGAGCGGATCGAGGCGCTTGGCCAGCTCTATATCGAATGTGCGATGCGGGAGCCGGGCATGTTTCGGCTGACCTTTGCGCTTTCAAGCGGCCACAACCGGGATCCGTCACTGATCGCGAGCGGAAAGGCCATGTTTGGCCTGGTGCAGCACGAGGTAGCGAGCTTTCTGGGGATTGACCCCTTCGACCCCGAGGCCGAACGCCGCGCGATGATGCTATGGAGCTTTGTTCACGGCCTGTCATTCCTGCTGATCGACGGAAAGGTCGAGGCGATGGAACTCGACCTCGACCTCCCTCAGATCCTGCATGATATGGCGCAGCGCGTGATGGTCGATCACTAAGATGGGCGCGCCCGCTCCCCCTTAGCCGAACCAGATTGCACGACGGATCAGGTTGAGACCCAGGAATACGAAGACGATTAATAGGATGTTCCGAAACCGCGCCGGTGACGCCCGATTGCGCAGCGCCTCACCCGCAGCGAAGCCAAGCAAGGTTGGTACCAGCATCAGGGCCGATGCGAGGCTAAGCGGCCCCGTCAGGAACCCAAGCTGCGCGTAGGCCGCCAGCAACGGCAGGCTGCCGACAAAGATCAGAAAGCCCGAGGCCCGCACGAACTCGTCCTTATCCACGCCGCGCGCCGTCAGATACATTGCAAGCGGCGCAGCCCATCCAGCGGTCATTCCCCCAATGATACCTGCAAACACGCCAAACCCCACCTGCGCCGCCCCGTCGAACCGATCCGCGATTGCGGGAACCCATCCTTTCCAGCTGAACGCGACAAAGAACAGGATGACGGCACCAAGAACCGCCAGCAACGCGCGGTCCGTCGTCTCTCGGGTGACAAAGGTCGTCGCAGCAACGCCCAGAAAAAGTACGAAGGCAAAGAGCCCATAGCGCCTTCCTGTACGGGCGATCTCGCCCGCGCGCAAAAGTTGCCAAAAGTTCGATCCGATCATGGGGAACAGAACCAGCGAAATCGCGGTCCTCGGGTCAAATGCAAGCGTCAGAAGCGCGATGGCTACGGTGGGAAGCCCAAGACCCGTGAGCCCCTTGACCGTCCCGGCCAACAGGAAGGCGGCCGAACCGACAATCAGGACAAGCTCCGTATTCACCGGTCGATCCGCGAACCTGTCGACAGCGGCCCACTACCCGTCATAGGTCCAGCGATAATGCGGTGGCGTCGGCCCCTTGTTCCGACCACCTTGCTGCGATTGTTCCCACGCATGGGCTAATATCCCAACGGAACGAGACAGGCAGAAAAGGCCACGCGCCAGCGGGCCGGCAAATCCAAGCTCTGCAAAGATAACCGCCGTCGCCCCGTCGATATTCATGGGCACGGTACGGCCCTTCTGCCGTGTCAGGTGTTCTTCGACCCACCTCGCAATCTCGGCAAAGCGTCCCTCGACGGTACCGGCGGACTTTGCCTCATCCACAAGCGCGAGGAGCCGTGGCGCGCGCGGATCGACAGGCTTGTGAAACCGATGACCGAAACCGGGAACGATCGGCCCATGATCCCTGACCCAGTCGGCCAAAGCAGCCTCGCGGTCCTCCGACCCCATCAACCTCTCGTAAAGCAGAACCGCCTGCTCCCCTGCGCCACCATGGACATCACCCAACATGTTTACGCCGTTTGCAACGGCCGCCTGCAGGCCAACCCCACAGGTCATGGCCATGCGCGCGGCAGCGATCGATGGCGCCTGCGGGCCATGATCGACCGCTGCAACCAAAGCCGCTTCGAGCAGGCTGGCCTGCCCAGCGTTCGGGATCTCGCCCCGCAGCATCAGCCAGATCATCTGCGGAAACGACAGCGTGCCGATGAGGTCCTGGATGGGCCGCCCGCGAATATCGATGCGGCCCGGCTCCATATCGATGATGGATGTGCGCCACCAATCCGAGACATCGCTCATTGGGTACCTCCCTCAGCGCCACGCTCACAGAGGGCGTCCAGCCGATCACTATCCTGCCCAAGCACAGGCGGAGCGCTGTTGGGATGCGGCCGTCGCCCATCAATCAATACCGGCGAGGCACAGACATCGACCGGTTCGCCAGCCACCTCGACCGAGGCGATCAAATCGCGGCCCCGCACCTGAGGCTGATCCAGCGCCGCCGGAACGTTTAACACCGGACCGCAAGGCACACCGGCCGCGCTCAGGGTTTCGACCCAGTGCGCCGCCGGCCTTTGCGCCAGCACGGTTTCAAGCTCATCCCGCAAAGCAAGCCGATTGCGCTTTCGATCCTCACGCGTTCGATATGCGGGCTCTGCCATCAGATCCGCCAGCCCCAGGAGCCGCGCAAGCGTTTCCCATTGCTGGTCCTGATTGGCCGCGATGTTGATCGGATCGTCCGCCGTGCGAAATGTCCCCGACGGCGCCGATGTCGTGTTTTCGTTGCCGTGGCGCACCGGTTCGGTGCCGCCGATCAAGTGATTGGATACGACCCAGCCCATCGAAGACAGCATCGCATCCAACATGGATACGTCCAAAAAACAGCCCCGAGGCCTGCGGTTAAGAGCTGCGGAAATGGCAAACGCGGCCGTCATGCCGCCGAATGTATCGGCCAAGGGATAGCCCACCCGCGTGGGATCGCCCTCCGCTGTCCCGGTGATGGACATGACGCCGCTGACGCCCTGCACGATCTGATCGTAGGCCGGAGCATCTCGCAGCGGCCCGTCCTGCCCAAAGCCGGAGATGGCACAATAGATCAGCTCCGGCTGATCCACGCGCAGGACATCATAGCCAAGGCCAAGGCGGTCCATCACGCCGGGGCGAAAATTCTCGACCAGCACATCGGCAGTTTTGACGAGCCGGATAAATCGGGCACGGTCGGTTTCTAACTTTAGGTCCAGCGTCACCGATTGCTTGCCCGCGTTCTGGGCCAGAAACGAGATCCCCATTCCGGATGCGTTACGATCCGGATCACTGCCGAGTTGACGGGCAAGATCGCCGCTGCCTGCACGTTCGACCTTGATCACCTCGGCCCCGAAAAGCGCGAGTTGGTAGCAGCAATAGGGGCCGGCGAGGACATTCGTCAGATCAAGAACGCGAACGCCCGACAGCGGCCCGTCAGTCGCCATCGGCTATCCCTTTCATGCGGGCGCGGGCACGGCGGGCGCGATAGCTTGGCAGCAGAACGAGGATCGCCGCGATGACCAAAAGACTCAGGGTCATTGGACGCTCCAACACAAAACCGATCCCATCGTACAGCTGCATGGATCGGCTGAAATTGTCTTCCAGCATCCGGCCCAGAATGAACCCGATCAGCAGCGGGGCAAGCGGGTAGTCGGCGAACCGAAGGACGGTCGCGCAGATACCGAAACCAACGAGGATCAGGAGCTCGGTCGCATTGTTCTGCCCAATATAGGCCCCCATTAGGGTAAAGAACAAAATGAACGGGATCAGATAGGTCCGCGGGACAGCCAGCACCTTGGCGATGTAGGGGATCAGCGGCAGGTTCAGGATCAGGAGGACCAGGTTGCCGATATACATCGAAATGATGACGGCCCAGAAAATCTGCGGCTCGTCGATCATCAGCCGCGGTCCGGGTGTGACGTTGAGGGCGATGAGCGCACCCAGCAGGATCGCCGTTGTGCCGGAACCCGGGATGCCCAGCGTGAGCAGAGGCACGAACGACCCGGTGCAGGCCGCGTTGTTCGCCGTTTCGGGCGCGGCAAGACCCTTGATCGAGCCCTTGCCGAACTCTTCCTGCTCTGCGCCCTTGGTCAGATTGCGCTCAACTGCGTAGCCTAGGAACGACGCAATCGTCGCCCCCGCCCCGGGAAGGACACCGATAAAGAAACCCTGCAGCGATTGGCGACCGATCACCGGCGCAATCGCCTTGGCCTCTTGGCGTGTGATGCGCAGGTCCTTGATCTCACCTCCGCCCTGCCCGGTGGCAGACCGGGCAGGGTTGAGGACGAGGAAAATTGCCTCGGGCAATGCAAACATCGCCATGGCCAACGTGATGAACCCAAAGCCAGACTGCAGGTCCATCAGCCCCATGGTGAAGCGTGGCATGTTGAAAAGCGCGCCCTCGCCCACAGTTGCCATGATCAGGCCCAGAAGCGTCATCAGAATGGCCTTGGCCACCTGACCGGACCCGGCAAAGGCCGCAATCGCGGAAAGGCCCACGACCATCAGCGCAAAGTATTCGGCGGAGTGAAAGAGCAATGCAACTGTCGAAAGGGCGGGCGCAAAAACCATCAGCAGGATGGCCCCGATCGTGCCGCCGCTGAAGCTGGCAATGGCCGCGATGGTCAGCGCCTTGCCCGCCTTGCCCTGCCGCGCCATGGGATAGCCGTCGAAACTCGTGGCGACGGTGCCCGCGACGCCGGGCGCATTCAGCAGGATCGAAGACGTCGATCCGCCGAAGATCGCTCCATAATAGACCCCGGCGAGCAGAATCAGCGCTGCCGACGGATCACCCAGAGAAATCGCAACCGGGATCATGATGGCAATGATACTCATGGGCCCAAGCCCGGGCAGCATACCGATGAATGTGCCAATCAGGCAGCCGCCGATCACCATCAGCAGGTTCTGAATTGAAAAAGCGGTGCCGAGACCGATGAGAATGCCTTCGATCATCGCTCAGGTCCCCACGAAGAACGGCCACGGGCGCAGGAAGATGCCCAGCACCTCTTGCACCAGATACCAGACCCCAAAGGTTGCAACCAAGGCGACCGGGATCAGAATGTGAAACTTGCGCTCACCCAGAACCATGGCCCCGATGATCAGAAAACCGGACGTTGCAAGGATGAAACCAGCGGGACGCAGCAACAGCGCGTAAACCACCATCAGCCCCAACAGGATCAAAGCCGGGACGAGGTGATAGTCGGTCAAACGCCTGTAATCGATGTCGGCCTGTGCCGGATCTTTTGGTCTGTTCTCGAGCCCCAGCAGGATCACCAGCGAGGTCAGCACCGCACCCACAGCCAGCACCTTTGGGAAGGTCGACGGCCAGATCGGGTTGCGCTGCATGAAAGGCGGCAATTGCGCATCCATGGTGAAGAAGGCCGCATATCCATAAGCGAGACAGATCATCAGGATGATGAGCGCGATCCAACGATCTAAGGCCATGCCTGCATCCTCCGGTCTCGGGGGGTCAGAGCGCGGGGCAACCCGCGCCCTGACATTGATTGAAGCCTAGAGGAAGCCGAGCTTCTTCATCAGATCGCCGATGACCTTTTCCTGCCCTTCGAGGAAGGTTTTGAAGTCATCACCCGAATTGTGAATGTTGACCCAGCCGTTACGGGCCCGCACTTCTTCCCATTCGGGGGTGTCGTACATCTTGGCGATGGCGTCCTGATACACCGCCAGCTTGTCGTCCGGCAGGCCGGGGGCGGCAAAGAACCCGCGCCAGTTCACAAAGGTCGTGTCGATACCCTGTTCCTGCATCGTCGGCGCGTCACCATAGGCCGCGACACGCTCATCCGCCGTCACACCAATGATCTTGACCTCGCCCGCGTTGGCCAGATCGACGGCTTCGGAAAAGCCCGTAGACAGTGCGGCGATCTCGCCCGAAAGCAATGCCGCCATCGCCTTGCCGCCAGCGTCGTAGGGGATGTATTTGACGCCAAGCGCATCCTTGCCAGCGGCTTCCATCACCATCGCGGCGACAAGGTGGTCCATCCCACCCGGAACCGAACCGCCGCCAATTGCCGTGCCGTTTGGATCGGCATCGTAGGCAGCCATCAGGTCAGCCATGGAATTGATGGGGCTGTCCTTGCCCACGACCATCGCGGCATAATCCCCGATGGTGCCGGACACGAGCGTCAGATCGCGGAAGTTGTGCGGGAACACGCCCGTCAGCGACCGGATCACGATCGGGGTGGAGTTCACCATCAGCGTGCCATGCTGGCTTTCGGCGTTTTCGATCAGATAACCGATGGCCTTGCCGCCTCCGCCGCCTGACATATTTTCGTAGCTGGCCGTGCCAACGATACCGGCCTTGGTCAAAGCTTCGCCAGTGCCGCGCGCGGTTCCGTCCCAACCACCGCCCGCGCCGCCGGGGATCAGAAAATGCACACTGTCCAAGACCTGATGTCCGCCCGCCTGAACCGATCCGGCCAGAGCGATACAAGCGACGCCTGCCGCCATCATGACCCGACGGGTCAATCCATATTTCGTCATTCTTTCCTCCCAAATGTCTTAGGCGGTCTTTGCCACCTGCCCAACAATTTATGCACGATAACCTGTCGCCAGCCTTACAAAAATTCGGTCCGGGTACGGTTTTTTTGCGATTGGGCACGGAAGTTGTGGCCTCATACCAACCAACTCGACGCGCCGTCGCTCATTGCCAAAGCCATGACGAACCTTGGCCTTTCCGGGTTAAGTACATGGAATCACGTCAATTTCCACGTTCTCCCGGGCGCTGGTCGGAAATCGTGAGCAGCAACGAAAATTCGGACGGCACACGGGCAAACCGCAGGCCGGGCCAATCCTGGCAGCGCATTTGAAAGGAGCCGACCCTTGCCCCGAAGAACCGCCAAGCGAAGAAAGACTAGGCCATACCCACCTGTGGTTGATTTGGCATCACATCATCCGGTCGGCTATTTATGCCTCTCATCAGCTCCTCCCGGATCGCGCGGGACGATAGATCGTCGAACAGGTTCGCCAGCTCATTCGGATCGGCTTGCAAATCGTACAACTCTCCGGCTCCGCTTTGCAGATCGACGGTGAGCTTGTACCTTTTGGTGCGGATCGTCCTCAGGCTCAGGGCCACACCGGCCCGGGTCGGCAGCAACTCCCACTCGTTCAAAGCGTAGTCTCGGGTCGCGCTGTCCGTTTCCAGCAGCGGTCGAAGAGACTGACCATGTTGCGGCAACAGCGGCACAGCACTTCCATAATCGAAGAAAGTAGGCCCAAGATCCAAGGTCGAAACCGGCTCGTCAACGCGTTTCCCGGCGGGAATACCGGGGCCGCGACAGATCATTGGCACCCGCAGCAAACCTTCGTAATGCATAGGGCCCTTGAGGATCAGTCCATGATCCCCAAGCCAGTCGCCATGGTCCGAAATGTAAATGACGATCGTATTCTCCCGCAATCCGGCCTCGTCCAGCGCGATGAGAATGCGACCGATATTGTGGTCCATGAGGGCGATCTGGCCGTAGGTGTTGGCGATGATCTCGCGCAATTGCTCATCCGTCTGTGGCACAATGCGGCTGTAGTTCTTTCGGATTTCGGCACCAGCACGGTCTCCGGCCGGTTCCTCCGTCAGAACCGCCTTGTGCCACCACGGTCGCCCCTCGAAGTTCTGCGACCGATCCGACGGCAGATCAACCTCGGCCGGATCGTGCAGGCGTGACCACGGTTCGGGCGCATCAAAGGGGTGATGCGGATCGGGAAAGCTGACCCAGGTGCAAAAGGGCTGGGCCCCACGCCCGTGTTTCAACCATGCGATCGTGCGGTCTGCGGTCCAGGTGGAATTGTGCCAGGCGACGGGCAGCTTCGAATGCCAGGTCTGAGCGGCGTCCTTGGTATCGCCCGCGTTCTCACGATAGAGCGCGTTTTTCTCATCGCCCTTCCCATCGGCATAGAACCAGCGCTCGTAATGCTGACCCTGTGGCGGCTTTTCCGGCAGGAACCAGTTATGCCCCACCAGCATCATCTCGACATGGCCAAAACCCATGTAAGGGCCATACCAATCGTCGCCGTACTCGGCAGACGACCGCAAACACTCCGGCGTGCCCGTGGGTTGGTGCGTGTGATAGGTGGAGAAGTGCGCCTTACCGAAGAATGCGGTTTCGTAGCCCGATGCAGCCATGGCCCCGGCGAAACCTTTCGATCCGATGGCGGGGTCAAGATCGATACCGTTGTCATGTACGCCATGGGTCCGGCAGAGCTGGCCAGTCAGGATTGACGCGCGCGCAGGCTGGCAGACAACCGTCGGCGTGATGCAATTCGAAAAATGCGCCCCCTCGACCGCGAGGGCGTCCAGATGCGGCGTCTTGATCTTACGGCCTTCGAACCCGACGCAATCGGCGCGATGCTGGTCCCCGGAGATTAAAAGGATGTTCGGTCGGGTCATCAGCCTCGTCTCCTTAAATTGAGCAGAATGACGATGGCTGACAAAGCCACGAAGACGGCGGCCAGCGGATTGGTGAAGAGAAACAAGGGGTCACCCCCGGTCGCGGAAAAAGCCTGTCGCGCCGTTTCCTCAAGCTTGCCACCCAGGATGAACGCGATCACGAAGGGCAGCGGCGACATGTCGACCCGCCGCATGAGGTACCCCAGCACTCCGAAGGCGACCGCGACCCACATCGCTGCCATAGATGTCTCTTGGACATAGATGGCCGTAAGCGTCAGCAGCAGCACAACCGGCAACAGCACGTCCTTCGGAACCCGCGACATGATCCCGACCGCGCGCATAAACAGGCCACCGATCGTCCAATTCAGCCCGTTCGTCACAAACATCGCGGTGAAAAGGCCGAATGCCAGGACCAGCTCCGGGTTGATCCCGTCGCCCGGCACTCGAAAGACGCCCGGACCGGGATTGAAGCCGCCGATGCTCTCCATGCCAAGGATAAGAAAAACCGCCGCCGTGTTGCCGGGGATACCCAGCGACAGCACGGGGATCAGGTTGGCGCCGGAGACGGACGAATTGGCCGCCTCGGTCGCGGCCACACCTTCCGGCGCGCCCTCACCGAAATCAGGGTCCGTGGGGGCTTTCGTGCGGGTATGGCGCGCCTTGGCTGACGTGTAGCCAAGCGTGGCCGCCAGCGTTGAACCGATCCCGGGAAGCGCGCCGATTGCGGTGCCAATGACGGACGACCTCAAAATGTACGGAAAGAGGCGGGTCAGACCGATTGGACGCTGCGCCTCGACGGTGGCTGGCGCCCTTTGTGGCTTTGCCCCGTCGCGCTTTTCATGCCGCAGATCCTCAAGCGCCTTGAACACCTCGCCAAGAATGAGAACCCCAAGGATCGCGGCGGCAATCGGAAATCCACCGGACAGTTCCTGAACACCAAGGGTCAGGCGCGGGTAGAAGTCTTCGCCCGTGGCCACCATCGCGGCGAGCAGCCCCAACCCCATCGAAATGAGGCCTTTGCCGACCGAATTGCCGATAACGGCTGCGATGAAGGCCAGAGAGAGAATGAAGAGCCCGGTCTTTTCCGGCAGATCGAGATAGCGTTCGACCAGCACAGCGAGGAACGGCGCGCAAAGAACGAGCACCACGTCGGAAAACGTGTCACCTGATGCCGATGAGAAATGCGCGACCCTAAGCGCTTCTCGCGCCTGCCCGCGCCGCGCCATCGGGTGACCGTCGAGCGTCGTCATGTAGGCATCCGGCGTGCCTGGGGTGTTGAAGAGGATGGCGGGCACCGCTCCTCCCACGGTGGCTCCCTTCATGATCCCGATCAGGAAACCCATGACCGGCAGGAACGCATCCTGGCTGAACCCGAAGATCGAGATCAGGATAGGCAAGGCGATCGCCATCACCATCGGACCGGCCAGCCCCGGCGTGGCGCCGACTGTGATACCCATCAGGAAGCCGAGGAGGATCATGACCAGCGTGGTAGAAATGCCCAGACCCAGGATGGAAAGCAGCTCCGGCCCGGCGAAAACGGCCTCAATGCCCATCACCGCGTGCTCCCATACGCCCATCAAACGTCACCATTGGGCGGCAATTGCAGGTCATCAAATGGCAGATCGTAGAACAGGGCGATAGCCACACTGGTCACCAGCCCAAGGATGACCGCCGAGACGGTCAGCCTTCCACGCGCAAGCGCGACAAGCGTCGCAATCGCGTACGTCCCGCCCAGCATGAACCCGGCATAGCTCCACGGGGGCGTGGCCCGCAGGTCGCGGTACGGGGTGGTGCCGAAAAGCTCTACCAGCCACGGGCCAACGAACCGCATCAGCACGAGCGCCCCGCCCACTACCGCGATTATCATCGCGATCCACCGCCAGTTCTGGACATGCAGTCGACGGCCGCCCGCATCCGGCCGCAGGACCGTCAGCAGCCCGCCCAACAGCAGGATACCGGCCGCGACGGTGGGACCGAGGCTGTCGCCAAGGGTCACCTGGCGACGCACCCGCTCGATCAACCCCGTCTCGGTATCCAGAGGGATCCAGACAAAGATCAGCAAAAGCGCAAGGAAACAGGCCAACAGGCCAAGCCAGGTGTCGCTGGATAGGCGGCGGAACATGGCTTGAAGCCGTTAGATGCCGCTATTCCGCGGCGGCCATCAGATTGCCCGCCCCGTCAAAATCGGCCTGCAGCAGCGCATCAAGCTCATCGCCCATGATGTTGATCGTTCCACCGAAGGCCTTTGAGATCATGCCGCCTGCCTTGCCGGTGCCCGATGCATCGGCCAAAGCCTCTGACAAAGCGGCGCGGGCGTTGTCCGGCAATCCGGCCGGTGCGACAAAGACAAAATACCCATCCGCGCTGAACTCAACGCCGTAATCCGCCATAGTGGGCACGTCCGGCGTCTGCTTGAGAGGGCCGGACAGGGCCGAGGCCAGGTTGACCAGATCGCCGGCCGCGACGCCCTTGGCCTGGATCCCGGCCATAAAGCCCAGATCCATGTCGCCGGCCGTCACGCCGTTCATCACGGCCTTGCCGCCCTTGACCTGAATGATGTTGAATTCAACACCATTCGCCTCGCCCAGCAGATAGGCGAGATCGGCCAGCTTGGGGCTCATAACACCGAAACGGATCTGTTCGCCTGCCTTCGCTGCCGCAATCACATCGCCGAAATCGGTCCATCCCTTGTCAGATTTCGACACGACCGCCATCTGGAAGCCGGCCGTGGTCGTCAGCCCGGTGAAATCCGACGGCTTGACGCCAGCACCCTTCGCAGCCGCCGCGTTGTAGCCGAGGCTCTCTGTCACCACCAGCGCGATCGAGGATCCGTCAGCGGGCATGTCCTTGAGAGCGACCAAGGCATTGATACCACCCTTGCCGGTGATCTGTTCGGGAATGATTTCCCATCCCGTCGCCGCCGTCACCTCATCCGCGATCAGACGGCCGGATGTGTCGGCACCACCGCCCGCAGCGAACGCGATGATCATCTTGATCGGCCCTTGGGGCGACCATCCGTGGCCGTCGGCAAGTGTTGACGCCGCACCCGACAATCCTGCAAGAATCGTCAGCGCAGCAACCTTCAGAAAACGTCCCATGGTCACCTCCCAGTTAGACCTTCATCAAAGCTCCGCACATATTCGTTGACCTGTCAATTACCCTTTGCGAGAGTCCGATTATGCCCGATGATTATGAGTCAGATAACCGCAGCCTAACGTCATACGTGACATTTCGGCTGGCAAGGACGCAAAACAAACTGAACGCACAGGCCAACCATCTGCTCAAAGTCCATTGCGGCCTGTCGCTGGTCGAATGGCGGATCATCCAGTTGCTGCGACATCTCAACGGCGCTTCGATGACGAAGCTGGCGCAAGAAGTGCAGATGGACAAAGGTCAATTGAGCCGCAAAATCAAGATGATGATCAACAAGGGCCTGCTGTCGGCGACACAGGACGAAAACGATCATCGGAGGCAATCCCTACAGTTGACCCAGTCGTCCCGCCGGATTCTCAAGAAAATGCTCCCCGTCATGCGCAAGCGTCAGGACGGACTGGTCGAGGGGATCGATAAGGATCGCTTGACGGATTTCTTTGACGTTCTGGAACAAATCGACAGCGCCGCAAGCGAGCGCGATTTCTGATGGCCGCAAAAAACCTGCTGATCATCCTGTCGGATGAGCATCAGGCCCGCGCCATGGGGTGTGCCGGACATCCCTTCGTAAAGACACCGTATCTGGACACCCTCGCCGCGCGAGGTATGCGCTTTGAAAACGCCTACACCCCAAGCCCCATCTGCGTCCCCGCCCGGGCCAGCTTTGCAACCGGGCGCTATGTGCATCAAATACGGCTCTGGGACAACGCCATGCCATATGACGGATCGATCCCGGGCTGGGGCCACGTCCTGCAAAAGGCCGGTGTACGGGTCGAAAGCATCGGCAAGCTCCACTATCGCGCCCAAGAAGACCCCGCCGGATTCGACGTGGAACATATCCCGATGATGGTCGCCAATGGTGTGGGCATGGTCTGGGCCAGCGTGCGCCGTGAAGACGAGCGGGTGATTGGAAAGGGCCGCATGTTGGGCAACTATATTGGCCCCGGAACAAGCACCTATACCGATTACGACAGCGCCGTCGTTGAGCGCACGACGGAATGGCTCCGCACCAACGCGGATGAAACGCGACCTTGGTGTCTCTTTGTGGGCCTTGTGGCACCCCACTTCCCGCTTGTCGTGCCACACGAATTCTTTGACCTCTATCCGCTGGCCAGTTTGCCTGAGCCCAAGCTGCATCCGGCAAAGGGTTTCGAAAGGCACCCCTGGGTCGAAAGGCAAAACGCCTTCAACGACAGCGAGGCAAAATTCACCGACGCGGACGAGCGACGCGCGGCGATGGCAGCGTATTACGGGCTCTGTTCGTGGCTCGATCACAATGTGGGGCAAATACTTACAACCCTAAAAGAGAGCGGGCACGCAGACGAAACCGCCATCGTTTACACCTCCGACCATGGAGACAACTTGGGCGCCCGGGGCCTTTGGGGTAAATCGAACCTCTACGAAGAAAGCGCGGCAATCCCGCTCATCATGGCCGGGCCGGGTATCAAACCGGCCAGGGTTACAACGCCCGTCAGCCTGCTGGACGTATCGGCCACCATCGCCGATCACTTCGGGGCCAGCATCGACGCTGCTGCCGGGGTTCGGACCTTGGGCGATATTGCCGCCAACCCTGACCCCGATCGCGTTGTTTTCAGCGAGTATCACGCCGCCGGCGCGGTTTCGGGCGCGTTCATGGTTCGAAAGGGCCGCTGGAAACTGATCCACTACATCGGCTTCGAGGACGAGCTGTTCGATCTGCGCGATGATCCCGAGGAAACCACCGACCTCGCCAAACAGCCGAAATACAAGGCAGTGCTGGCCGACATGTATGTCGAACTGAGGCGCATCTGCGATCCAGCGGCAACCGACCGGCAGGCATTCAATGATCAAGATGCTCTGATTGAACGCCATGGCGGTTTCGAAGCCGCGATGAAGCTGGGGGCGCCGGGTGCAACGCCCCCGCCTGCAACCGAAAAAGAGACATGCGGCTGATCATCCTCGGATCCGGTTCGCCCGAGGCCTATGCGCGCCGGGCTTCAAGCGGTTACCTGGTCGAGGTTGGAGGCGACAAAATCCTCTTCGATTGCGGCGGCGGTGTCTTTGATAACCTCCTCCGTGTCGGTCTGCGACCGGCAGACATCACCCACATCGTGTTCAGCCATCTGCATTCCGATCACATGATGGATTATGCCCGCCTCATCCACGCCGCCTGGGATGAAGGCGGACGCAGGATCAAGGTCTACGGTCCCGCACCGATCGCCGAAATCACAACCGGGTTCTTCGGACCCGATGGTGTCCTATCACACGATCTTCGCGCGCGCACCGAATTGGGCCCCAGCCAACAGGTGTGGCTGGACCGCGGCGGCACGCTGCCCCGGGCCTGGCCCGCGCCCGAGATCGCCGAATTCGTGCCGGGTGACATGATCGCGGGCAACGGCTGGCAAATCCGAAGCTGCTCGGTACCCCATGCGCAGCCCTACCTGACCTGCATCGCCTTCGCCCTGTCCAGCGGCGGGAAAAAGTTCGTCTATTCCGGCGACAGCGGATCATCGCAGGAACTCGAAACGCTCGCTGACCGCGCCGATCTGCTCCTGCACTGGTGCTATCGGCTGGACAGTCAACCGGCCGAGGGAGAGATGGCTGCCCTGACCCCGACACCATCGCAAATCGGCGCCCTTGCCCAACGGTGCAGCGCCCAGCGCCTTATCTTGACCCATTTCCGACCGTCCATGGATAGCGAGCAACAACACGCCGAGGCGCTCGATCAGGTTGCGAAAGTGTATAACGGGCCGGTAACGATCGCAGAGGATCAAGACTGCGTGGTGTTGTGAGGACAGGCCACGCGTTCATCTTTGCTGTAACGCCGCCGCGTACACCCCGAGCACGCGGGTACTTACAGCGGACAGCCATTTAAGAACTCTGTCGATCTGGCTATAGGTTGAACTAGTTTCCGGGCGGGTGATGCAGGGACCATACATGAACTACAACGAACCCAACCAGCCCAGAGGGCGACTTCGCAGTGAAACCACCGGTGTTCATAATCGCCTGGATGATATCGGCCACTAGTCGCTCTTCGTCAGCACGCCTCACAGGTATCTCGCACTGCATGGATCGTTGCTATCGCAGAACGCGGCAGGTACGACGCTCTGAGACGTTTAGCTCTTTGAGGACAAGATCACGGGCTTAGAAGTTTCCCTTTGCGGCCTCCGCAAGGATCACCTCGTCCAGCGTCAGATCAGACACGGCCTTGCGAAGCCGCTCGCTCTCTTTCTAAAGGCGCTTCAGTTCCTTCAGCTGGTCCGCACCCATCCCACCGCCCTTGTTTGGTGGGGAAACCGTCCACTGTATGCTCTTCTTTTTTTTGCTTGCACTCCAGCGGCAGTACGTCAGGGCTGTCAGACCGATCTCACGGATCGCATCCAGACGCGGCATCTCTTACCCTGTCAGAACCTCAACCTGCCGTAACTTCGTGACAATCTCTTCCGGCTTCGGTCGCTTGTTGACCATCTCTTTCCTCCGTTTTCCTAGCATAGCGGAGGACCGCCTCAGTGGGGCTAATCACTGCTCTCAACTTCCTGTCACCAAAGGGCATGACCCATATTATTATTCGCCCGAAATCTGCTTCGCCTTCTCTACAAGGACTTCCGCCTGTCGGATAGAGGCGTAGTCGATCAAGCGGCCGTCCAGGCTGACGGCACCTTTGCCGGCGGCTTCGGCTTCGGCCATTGCGACGAGAATACGGTGGGCTTTGTCGATCTCTGCTTCAGATGGGCTCATAACTTCGTTTGCGAGTGCGATCTGGCTTGGGTGAATGGCCCATTTGCCTTCGCAGCCGAGAACGGCAGCGCGGTATGCAGCGGCTCGATACCCGTCTGGGTCAGAGAAATCACCGAAGGGTCCGTCGATCGGGCGCAGGCCGTTGGCGCGTGCTGCGACGACCATATTCGCGATGGCAGAGTGCCACATGTCGCCCCAATGCACCTCACGGGACCCATCGTCCGCCGCGTCGGTGAGGACGGCGTAGTTCTTGTTCACACCGCCGATGACAGTCGTGCGCGCACGCATAGATGCAGCATAGTCTGCCACCCCGAAATGGAGGCTTTCATTCCGTTTTGACGCGGCAGCGATTTCATTTACGTTTTGCATGCCTAGGGCAGTTTCGATGATGTGTTCGAAACCGATCCGTTTCTTGTGGCCGATTGCGTCTTCAATTTGGGTCACCATCATGTCCACAGCATAGACGTCAGCGGCGGTTCCGACTTTCGGAATCATGATAAGGTCGAGCCGATCACCAGCCTGCTCAACCAGGTCGACGACATCGCGATACATGTAATGAGTGTCGAGTCCGTTGATGCGAACGGACATCGACTTGTTGCCCCAGTCGACCTCATTCAGAGCTTTGATGATGTTCTTTCGCGCTTGCACTTTTTCATCAGGAGCAACAGCGTCTTCCAAGTCGAGGAAGATAACGTCGACATCTGATTGTGCAGCCTTTTCAAACATTTGCGGCTGGCTTCCCGGCACCGCCAGTTCTGACCGATTGAGGCGCCCGGGCGCTTGAGTAACAGAGCAGAACGACATTGGGAGATCCCTCCTGAAGACCTAATGTTGCGCGAGAGAAGTCACTCACGAAACATTATGTCAAGAGGAGTCTCGGTCTATTTGGGTATACCGTCTTCGGCATTCTGCTCCATTGCGAGGCGGGATGAGTAGAAGAATGCGATGGCTTGCGCGCGGTTCTTCACGCTCAGTTTTTCGTAGAGGTTTGAGAGATGGAATTTTACGGTGTTGACGGTGATCCCTAGCTCTTTTGAAAGTTCCCGATTGGTCAGTCCTTTCGAGAGCGCTTCTAGCATCGCGCGCTCCTTTCGGGAAAGCATCTGAATTGGGTCGCTCTGCAGGTCTCTGACATCGATGAACGGGAACACCATTTTCCCAGCGGCGACGTCGATACAGGTCTCCAAGACTGTCTCTGCGTCGCTGGACCGTGCGGCAAAAGCGGCGGCTCCTGCAGTCATGGCGAGGCGAGGCAGGTCCCCGGTGTCTTCAGCATAGACAACGATACGCGGCGCGTTTTCCTGATCCCGCAGAATTTCGATTAACTTTGCGCCACCAAGCGCGGGGAGGTTCCAATCAACTATCGCGACTTGGACCGGGATCCGCATGATTGTGCCCAGAAAACCTTCAGCGGTTGCGGCTGTCGCAACCAAAGAGAATCGGGGATCGCGGTCGATAAGCTCCGATAAGGCTGACAAAACCAAGGGATTGCCATCTGCGAGGATTATGTCAATCGGAGCACTGACTTTGCTAACAGCCTGATTCATATCACATTATTCCAAAAAACTAGCTATTTGGATAGCTTCTATTCCGGTATGCTATTGCATATTTATACTAATAGGTAGGTATTTTACTAGCCATTTAGATTACCAAAAGTAGGACTAAGGTGTGTTTTCATTTCTCGCGACGCATTTATCTTTTGCCTTCAATCGCAAAATCGAAAGAAAATTTCGCTGACGCCGCTTGGAGGAACTATGCAAGATACCCTAAGTTTTCCGCAGCTCGCTATTCCAAACACACTCGCCGCTGGTCCCGGTCCGGGTAATACCGATGCACGTGTTCTGGCACGCTATGCTGGCGCGGGCTTGGCGGATCATATGCACGCAGACGTTTTGCGCGGCATGGTCGAATGCAAGATTATGTTGCGCGACGTCATGGGCACCAATAACGTCCACACTTTCGGCGTCGCCGGTACAGGGTGGAGCGGCTTGGATATGATGTTTTCCGCTGTCATGCCGGGCGACAAGGTCGTGATGTTTGTCAACGGCACCTTCTCCGGCATCGACGGGCTTACGGTTCGGATGAAAGCCGCATCAGCAGAGGAACTGGCTGAGAACTCGCTGGACCCGCAGACCAACAACGTCGTGATCGTGAACGTACCCCACGGCAAAAGCGTAACGGGAGAGATTGTCGAAACTGCGTTGGCCGAGCACCAGCCCAAATGGGCCGCGATGGCACATTGGGAAACAGGCTCTGGCCGAATGAACGACATTCGAGGGTTCAGCGATGCATGTCAAAAGCACGGCGCGATGGGTCTCGTCGATGCGGTGTCCAGCCTCGGCGTTGGCAACTTCCGAATTGACGATTATCCGGGTGTGCACGGCTGGGCATCATGTCCGCAGAAGGGTATTTGTTGCCTGCCTCTGACCTATGCTCCGGTTTCTTTTAGCGACACTTATATCAAAGTACTCCGCGCGACCGGGGCCCGCACATTCTGCCACCATCCTATTTTGGAAGCGCGGCATTGGGGGATCATTGATGGTCGGGATGTTGAGCGCGGGACATATCACCGGACCCACTCGGCTTATGCGGTATCCGCGTTTCATGAAGCCTTGCGCATTTGCCTTCAACAGACGGTTGCGCAGCGGGCGGCGGACTACGTGTTTCACGAAACAGCACTCCGACAAGCCGTTGAAGCGATGGGCTGTGAAGTCACGTCAGACATGCCGTCTCTGGTCGTTTTGAATTTGCCGGGTGCGCTTGCTGGGCGCGAGATGGAGCTTGTGCAGCATTGCCGCGCTCAGAACTTCGGCATTTGGCCCACGCTGTCCGAGCCGGTTCAGGTACGGATCGGAATTCTGAACTTACTGAACGAAACAGCAATAACGGACATCGTCAATCGCTTCGCAAACGCGATGCGGTCAATGGGTGCTGACGTTGATCAAGGAAAGATCGACGACGTTCTGCGTGGTCACTACGGCACGGCCATCGCCGCCGAATAAGGGAGGACGTCATGGACATTCATGAATACCAAGCGAAAGAGGTGCTTGCGGGGTTTGGAGTTGCCATTCCCGACGGCGCCCTGGCCTACAGCCCAGAGCAAGCAGCGTATCGCGCCCGTGAATTGGGAGGTGAACGTTGGGTTGTGAAAGCACAGGTTCACGCTGGGGGCCGTGGCAAGGCCGGCGGTGTGAAGATCTGCTCAAGCGACCTCGAGATTAACGACGCCTGCGAAGATATGTTTGGGATGAAGCTGGTCACGCACCAGACGGGTCCGGAGGGCAAGGGAGTGTACCGCGTCTATGTCGAGGCGGCTGTTCCAATTGCGCGGGAAATTTACCTTGGCTTTGTCTTGGACCGCACAACCCAGCGTGTGATGATCGTTGCATCCGCCGAAGGTGGAATGGAGATAGAAGAGATCTCTGCCGAAAAGCCCGACAGCATCGTCCGCGCTGTGGTGGAGCCTGCCGTAGGACTGCGTGAATTCCAGTGCCGCCAGCTTGCGTTCAAGCTGGGGATCGAACCGGCGTTGATTCAGCAAATGGTGCGAACGCTTCAAGGCGCCTATCGCGCATTCACAGAGCTTGATGCGACAATGGTAGAGATCAACCCTCTGGTGATTACCGAGGACAGCCGGATCATCGCCCTCGATGCGAAAATGACCTTTGATGACAATGCACTGTTCCGTCACCCGCAGATCGCAGAGCTGCGCGATAAAAGCCAGGAAGACCCGCGCGAAAGCCGCGCTGCCGATCGTGGGCTCAGCTATGTCGGGTTAGACGGCAACATTGGTTGTATCGTGAATGGTGCAGGCCTTGCGATGGCGACAATGGACACGATCAAACTAGCCGGAGGAGAGCCTGCAAACTTCCTTGATATTGGTGGCGGTGCGACACCGGAGCGCGTGGCCAAGGCATTCCGTTTGGTTCTGTCCGACAAGAACGTCCAAGCAATCCTTGTGAACATCTTTGCCGGCATAAATCGCTGCGATTGGGTGGCCGAAGGAGTAGTGCATGCCCTGAAAGAGACGAGGGTCGATGTCCCCGTGATTGTCCGTCTTGCGGGCACGAATGTTGAAGAGGGGCAAAAAATCCTCGCCAGGTCGGGTTTACCTATCATCCGCGCAAGAACGTTGAATGAAGCCGCCGAAAGAGCTGTTGGTGCGTGGAGAAACGACCTCGCTCAGGGCGTAACTGTAAGGGTCGCATCATGAGCATTCTTCTGGAAAAGGATACACCGGTAATCGTGCAGGGGATCACCGGCAAGATGGCGCGGTTCCACACAAAAGACATGGTGAAGTACGGCACGAATGTCGTTGGTGGCGTTGTACCGGGCAAAGGCGGAGAGACAGTCGAAGGATTGCCCGTCTTTGACACCGTCGAAGAGGCGGTCGCGGCAACCGGCGCCGAGGCGTCATTGGTCTTCGTGCCGCCGCCCTTCGCAGCGGACAGCATCATGGAAGTCGCCGATGCTGGCATCAAATATTGCGTCTGCATCACCGATGGCATCCCTGCGCAGGACATGATCCGTGTGAAGCGCTATATGTATCGCTACCCGAAAGAGCGTCGGATGGTTCTGACCGGGCCAAACTGCGCCGGCACGATCAGCCCCGGCAAGGCGCTGTTGGGCATCATGCCGGGTCATATCTACCTCAAGGGTCACGTTGGCATTGTCGGCCGCTCCGGTACGCTTGGCTATGAAGCCGCCAGTCAGTTGAAAGAGCGCGGCATTGGTGTTTCGACCTCCGTTGGGATTGGCGGTGATCCGATCAATGGGTCTTCCTTCAAGGACATCCTTGAGCGGTTTGAACAAGACGATGATACACATGTCATTGCTTTGATCGGTGAAATTGGCGGTCCGCAGGAAGCGGAAGCGGCCGAATACATCCGCGACCACATCACCAAGCCGGTCGTGGCGTATGTTGCCGGTCTGACAGCACCTAAGGGCCGGACCATGGGTCATGCCGGTGCGATTATCTCGGCGTTTGGCGAAAGCGCCTTGGAGAAGGTGGAAATCCTGTCCGCTGCAGGCGTGACCGTGGCCGACAACCCCGCAGTAATCGGCGAAACGATCGCCAAAGTGATGGAGGCCGCCTGATGGCAAAGCCGAGCGTCCTTGTCACACGCCGTTGGCCCGAAGCGGTCGAGGCGCAACTTGCCGCCAACTATGATGTTGAGCTGAACCGAAGCGACCGCCCGCTGACGGCGGCAGAGTTTCGCGAGGCAATGCGGCGCTACGATGCTGTGCTGCCGACGGTCACCGACAAGATCGGGTCGGATGCGCTGGACGTCACAAGCCCGCAGACGAAGATCCTTGCCAACTACGGCGTCGGCTACACGCACATCGACGTTGAGATGGCCAAGAGCCACGGCATCGCGATAACCAACACACCGGATGTATTGTCTGAATGCACCGCTGACTTGGCGATGACGCTGATGCTGATGGTGGCCCGTCGGGCCGGCGATGGTGAGCGTGAGCTGCGCGCCGGGAAATGGGACGGCTGGCGTCCCACGCATCTGGTGGGCACCAAGGTGTCCGGCAAAACGCTTGGAATCATAGGTTTTGGACGTATCGGCCAGGAAGTGGCGCGTCGCGCGCATTTTGGCTTCGGCATGGGCATCGTCGTTTACAACCGGTCCGCCGTGCACGAGGACGTTCTGGCACAATTCAACGCCACTCAAGTCCAGACCATTGAGGACTTGTTGCCGCAATGCGACTTCGTCTCGCTGCACTGCCCCGGCGGCGCAAGCAACGCAAAGATGATCAATTCACGCCGTCTGGACCTGATGAAACCGGATGCCTTCCTGATCAATACGGCGCGTGGTGAAGTCGTCGATGAAGCGGCATTGGCCCAAGCCCTGATGTTCGAAACCATAGGCGGCGCTGCGCTGGACGTATTTGAACGCGAACCGGCGGTGAACCCTATGCTGGCAGAGTGCGACAACCTCGTTATGCTGCCACACCTCGGCAGCGCCACGCGTGAGGCACGGCAAGCCATGGGCTTCCGCGTGCTCGACAACCTCAAAGACTTTTTCGACGGCAAAGCGCCGCGTGATCGCGTCGCCTAAATGGAGCCAAATTGATGAACGCACCACACCGCGATACCGTTTTCTTCACGGCTGAGCTGGAAGACACCGATCCCGCCGTTTTTGGCGCTATTTCGAGGGAACTGGTACGCCAGCGCGACGAAATCGAGCTGATTGCGAGCGAGAACATCGTCTCGAAAGCCGTTCTGCAGGCTCAAGGATCGGTGATGACCAACAAGTATGCCGAAGGCTACCCCGGCCGTCGGTATTATGGTGGCTGCCAGTTCGTTGACGAGGCGGAGGAACTGGCCATCGCACGTGCATGCCAGCTGTTCAAATGCGGGTTTGCAAATGTGCAGCCAAATTCAGGAAGTCAGGCAAACCAAGGCGTGTTTCAAGCGCTCTTGCAGCCCAGCGATACGATCCTGGGGATGTCATTAGATGCAGGCGGCCACCTGACCCATGGCGCTGCGCCGAACCAGTCAGGCAAGTGGTTCAACGCAGTACATTACGGTGTGAATCCCGACACGCTCGACGTTGATTATGACCAGATTGAAGCTTTGGCGCTTAAGCATCGGCCAAAGTTGATCATCGCCGGCGGTTCGGCGATTCCACGCCAGCTCGACTTTGAAAAATTTCGATCGATTGCAGACAAGGTCGGGGCCTATCTGCTAGCCGATGTGGCGCACTTTGCAGGTTTGATTGCTGCAGACGTCTATCCATCGCCCTTCCCTCATGTCCACGCGGCCACGACCACCACTCACAAAACGCTGCGTGGGCCACGGGGCGGTATGATCATGACCAATGACGAAGCGCTGGCCAAGAAGTTCAATTCTGCCATCTTTCCAGGCATTCAGGGCGGGCCGTTGATGCACGTCATCGCGGCCAAAGCCGTTGCCTTCGGCGAAGCGCTCCATCCTTCTTTCGCGGAGTATCAAAAACAGGTCATTCAGAATGCTCAGGTTCTCGCGGAAAGTCTGCAAGAAGGTGGCCTAAGCGTCGTAACGGGCGGCACCGATACCCATTTGATGCTCGTGGACCTGCGCCCCAAAGGCGTAAAGGGTAACACCGCTGAGGCCGCCTTGGGCCGCGCAAATATCACCTGCAACAAAAACGGTATTCCCTTCGACACGGAGAAACCAACCATCACTTCCGGTCTGCGACTGGGTTCGCCCGCGGGGACAACCCGTGGCTTCTGCCAATCCGAGTTCAAGCAAATTGGCGACTGGATTGTTGAACTTGTGAACGGATTGAAGGCGAACGGCGGCGAACAGAATGAGGCAGTCGAAACACGTGTCCGGGAGGAGGTTATGGAAACATGCAAACGATTTCCGGTCTACTAGTTCGGCGCAAATGGCAGGGCCCTTATGGATGCAGATGGCATGTATTGATCCGAGGAGTTTAGCATAACAAGCAAGCCATTTTTGAATGTAGGCTACGCAAGCACTTGCGCCAGAAGATGTTTTTTTCACCACTTTGCATTAAGTGTTAAGTCGCGGAAGCACCGGACTGTGCAGGTGAACGGCTGAGATCAAGAAACTGGTGTGCTAAGTCTGTGACAGCGGAGAAAGACTCCTGTCCGCCCTTTGACAGCAACCCCGCCCCCCCGTTCCTGGGCCACTGATCAGGGCTGTCTCTAACAAAGTTTCCGGCACTGGTGGGAGCATGTTGAGCGCCTGATGTTGGCGGGTCTCATTGTATTGTTTGAGCCAGTGATTGATGACGATCTGGGCCTGCTGCGTTGGTGTGAACCACTCCGCCTTGAGCACCTCCTAGCGAAGTGTTCCGTTCAACCGCTCCTTTTATCCGCTTTCCGAGGGTGAACCGGGATAGATGCGGATTGGTTTGATGCCAATACGTCGAAGCCAGTCCTGCAGTGCTTTGGCAGCAAACTCCGTGCCGTTGTCTAACCTTATGTACTCTGGGGTGCCGTGACGCAGGAGCAGCCGGTAGAACACCTCCAGGACGTTTTCAGAGCCCATCTTGGTGCGAACCTTCACTGCCAGGGCCTGCCTCGTGAACTCGTCCAGAACCGTTAGCATCTTGTAACTGCGCCCATTGCTGAGCTTGTCGTGCACGGAGTCTATTGCCCAGACGTGGTTTGGATGCGTGGGCCGCATTCGGATGATGGCACTGTCCTTGTGATAGAGCCGTCGTCGCGTCTTGTGTCGCTGTGGAAGCTGCAATCCTTCCTCACACCGGAGCCGCTCGACCTTCTTGTGATTGACCCGCCAGCCCTCCACGTGAAGCAGCTCAGTGACCTTGCGGTACCCATATCGTCCATACTGCTTTGCAAGGCGGATAATTGCTAGCCGTAGCGCATCGTCATCTCTCGGGGCTGGTCGATACTGAAGGGAGCTCCGCGCCAAACCTACCACCCGGCACGTCCGCCGCTCAGACGTTGCGAGCTTCTGACGCGTATGAATGACGGCCTGACGGAGCTCCTCTGTGGTCTGGCCATGGGCTTTAGATGGTTCAGACTTTCCTTGAGAATGAGCTTGTCCAGTTCAAGCTCCGCGACGATCTTCTTCAGCCGCGCGTTCTCTTTCTCAAGGCTCTTCATCTCGGACAACTGTGATCGTCCCATGCCGCCAAACCGCCTGCGCCAATTGTAGTAAGTTGCGTCACCTATGCCGACGCTGCGACAGGCAGACGCAACATCGCTACCGCCAGACAGCTTCAGCTCAATCTCACGCAGCAGCTTCAATACATCTTCGTCTGAATGCCGTTCCGTTGCCACGCCCAATCACCCTCTCGCGGCCAGTGTAATGGTCTAGTTTTAGGGGGGAAGGACAGGCGAGGCTTTGCTGGCCGCTGCCGACGCGGGTATTGGCATATTGCTGGAGCCCACGTTCGTCGTGAGGGATGCCCTTAAGCGCAGCACGCTGGTTTCTCCGCTGGACCCTTATGCCTGGGGTACTTACCGGCCTACATTGTCTTTCCTTCAGGCCGGGGTTTGCCCAACCGCGCGCGGCGGCTGATCGACATCTTGGTAGATCAGCTTGCCACTTAGACCTGCCGCGTTTCTGGTGTCTTTAGGTGGGCTCATGCTTTGGCATGCTGGCCGCCGGCGGCGTTTGGGTGGATAGGACCCGGCGCTGCACGTGCTGACTGAACCACACGCTCGCAAGTACGAGGGCAATTCCGATGCTCTGCAACTGTGATAGCGATTGGTCGAGCACAACCCATCCCAACAGAACGGCAGCCACTGGGCTCAGAAGGCCCAAAGGCGCGACGGCCGATGGCCCAAGCTTTGCAATCCCACGGAACCAGAGGATATAGGTCAACGCGCCCCCGATCAGGCCAAGGTAGGCGAAGCCCGCCATATGCCGTGTGGTCAAGCTGGGCAAGGCCGGCTCGAAGATTAGCGCCACGGGCAGGAGCAACAGGCCCCCGGCCGTCAGCTGCCATGATGTGAAGGCCAGCGCAGACACGGGCGGTTGCCATTTCCGCGTGAGCACCGTGCCGGCTGCCATTGAAACAGCCCCCGCGAAGGCCGCCAGAATCCCGATCGGATCAAGGACCGCTTCGGGTGTGAGCACCAGAAGTGCGACGCCGAGAACACCGGCGATACCCGCTGCCACCGCACTAGGATGGACGTCCTGATCAAGCATCAATTTGGCCAGATAGAGCACAATGAGGGGCTGAACCGCGCCAAGCGTTGCGGCGACACCACCGGGCAGGGAGTAGGCGGCAACGAAGAGAAGCCACCAGAAAACCGAGAAGTTCAGTGCACCAAGCACGATCGAGCGCCAGATCCATTTACCCGTTGGAATGGTTCTGGCGATCATCAGCAGTATCAGGCCGGCCGGAAGTGCCCGGAGCATTGCGGCCATCAGGGGGTAACCGTCCGGCAGGAACTCTGTAGTCACAAGGTAGGTACTGCCCCAGATGGCTGGAGCGGTTCCGGTGAGCAAGATCAACAGGTGGCGAGGCATAACGTTTCCTTTATCTTGATGTCGAGATAGTTTGGAGTATCTTGATGTCAAGACAAGTGATGTGCTAAGGGCGCGCCATGGATGTCGTTGACGGAATTCTTGACCAGTGGGCCATTGCACGTCCTGATCTGGATGTGCGGGCCATGGGCCCAGTTGGGAGGCTTGGGCGCATCGCGCACCATTTCTCCGTAAAGATGGGGGCGACCTTTGCGGAATTCGGCCTGAACGCGGCGGGATTCGACGTGCTCGCGACCCTGCGCCGCTCTGATCCGCCCCATGCCTTGGCCGCGGGCGATCTCATGACGTCGATGATGATCACGTCGGGCACGATGACCAACCGCATCGACCAGCTTGAGAAATCGGGATTGGTTGAGCGCGGCGCCGACCCGGCCGATGGCCGACGCACCTTGATCCGCCTGACACCCAAAGGCTTCGCGCTGATTGACCAGGTGGTCGAGCGGCATGTGGCGACGCAGGAATCGCTGTTGAGCATCCTGTCCGAAAGCGAGATCCGTGACCTCGACGCCCTTCTCAAGACGATGCTGATAAAGTTGGAAGCCGCCCCGTCGAAACCTGATGTGCCTTAGGCGCAAAACCTCAGACACATCCGGAATGCGCTCCCGATGGCCACTTCGCCCGGATAGGGACGGCCAAGGCATACCAAGCCCCTACGCCAAAGCCGCGCGGACGCGGTCCGGTGTGAAGGGCATGTGGCGCAGGCGCGCGCCTGTCAACGCGTGAAACGCATTGGCGATGGCGGCGGCGACCATGGGCGTTCCCGCCTCACCTATGCCCGAAGGTGGTTCCGTGTTGCGAGCGAGCTCGACCATAATTTCCGGGGCTTGGTCGGCCCGCAGAACCTCATAGTCATAGAAATTCTCCTGATTGACCTGACCACCGGTGATTGTAATCCGCTCGTGCAGGGCACTGCTGATGCCAAAGATGATGCCCCCTTCGATCTGGTTGACCGAATTGTCCGGCGCGACAACCAAACCTGCATCGACCGCCGCGTAGAACCGGTGAACGGAGATGCTGCCAGACTGTCGATCGAGGCTGATTTCTGCCACACCCGCAGCCATGCTGTTGCCGTAACCTGCAAAGGACAGACCAAGACCGCGCCCCTCCGGAGGCCTGTCCCAATTCGACATCGCGCGCACGCGATCCAGTAACGCGCGGCCCCTTGGATTATGGGCCACGAGGTCATATCGGAAGTCAAACGGATCACGCCCAGCGGCGCCCGCCACTTCATCCATGAAGCATTCGGCAGCAAAGCTGGTGTAGGAGGCGCCGATCCCGCGCCATGGGATGACCCGGGCCTGGCGCTCGGTAATGACATGCTCGGCCAGAAAGTCGGGGATGTCGTAGAACTGGCTTTCAGATCCACGCATCGAGATGATGTCGTTCGGTTCAACCTGCGACCAACGCAACGGGTTGAAATAGGCAATGACCGACGGTGTTGCAACGCGGTGCTGCCAACCCTGCAAACGGCCATCTGCGGCCAAACCAGCACGCAGATGCTGGGCTGCGGCAGGCCGGAACCAGCCGTGCTTGACGTCATCTTCGCGGGTCCAGATAACCTTGACCGGACGGCCCACAGCGCGAGACGCCAGAAGCGCGTCACGCACATATTCCTGCTGGAGTGCTGTGCGTCGTCCAAAGCCCCCGCCCATGGTCATCATGTGCAGGGTAACTTGTCCAGCGGAGAGCCCAAGCTCTTCGGTGATCGTGCGCATAGTCCAGCTTTGCGTTTGCGTCCCAGCCCAGACCTCCGCCCGGTCTGCTTTAACGTCTGCCACGACGGCCATTGGCTCTATCTGCGCATGATAGGCATAGTCAGAGAGATACGTGGCAATAACAACTGTCTTAGCGCCCTCAACCGCGGCGTTGACGTTCCCACTCTCTCGCCAAGTTGAGGCGTCCGACGTTAAGTCCTCTGCCTGCGTCTGGTAGGATGCGAGCGTGTCAGTGTCATTCCATCCACGGGCCTCTGCGGTTTCGGTCCAGGTCACGTCAAGCGCATTGCGCGCTAGTGCCGCTGCCCATTGCGTCTCTGCGACAACGGCGAGACCATCGGGAAGCGCCACGATGTCGATAAGCCCTGGCGTCTCACGCGCCGCACCTTCGTCGACCGATTGGACGGTTTCGCCTTCAACCGGCGCGCGCAGAACGGTTGCATAGGCCATGTCGGGAACACGGACGTCAATGGCGTAAGTCTCTGTGCCAGAGGACTTTGCCGGGATATCCAGGCGGGGGATATCTCTTCCAATGAGGCGGAACGCGTCGGGTGACTTAAGGACGGCTGGCGTCTGTCCCTGCACGAGTGCGCCAGCGGCCACGACCAGATCTCCATAGGTCGCGCGACGTCCCGTGGCATCATGCACAACAACGCTTGGCTCGGTCTGCAATTCGTCAACCGGAACCTGCCAACGCGCCGCTGCCGTGCGTAGCAAGACCCTTCGCGCATCCGCACCCGCTTGCCGCATGACACCGAAATAACCCGAAACGCCGGTGCTCCCGGCCGTATACAAGACGTTGCCGAACAGCGGATTGCCAAATCGACGATCATCGCGATGGACTTGCTCAACTACAACGTCATCCCAATTCGCGTCCAGCTCTTCCGCCAGAATGAGAGGCAGCGCCGTCGAACTCCCCTGCCCCATCTCCGTCACAGGAAATGCGATGTGGATTGCACCGTTGGGCTCGATCCAAACCCAACCTGCGAGACTGGCAGGATCGGTTTGCACCTCTTGCGCCAGGGCAATGTCAGTGATCCCTCCGGCACCGATCAGAAAGACAAGGCCAGAGCCCGTCTTGAGAAATCCACGCCGGGTCGTGTCCAGACTGCGCGCGCTCATGATCAAACCTCCCGGGCCGCGCGTTCAACGGCGCGAACGATGCGATTATAGGTCCCACAGCGACAGAGGTTCGTGTTCATGGCCGATCGAATGTCTTCACGCGTGGGATTGGGGTTGTCCGCCAGAAACCCTGCAGCGCGCATGATCTGGCCAGACTGGCAGTAGCCACATTGGGGAACCTGCTCAGCAACCCAGGCCTTCTGAAGCGGATGCGAGCCGTCCTCGGACAGCCCTTCAATAGTCGTCACCTCCGCCCCTTCTACAACGGCGATAGGTGTTACACAGGAAAACGACGCCTCCCCGTCGATAAGGACGGTACAGGCTCCGCATTGCGCAGCGCCACAGCCGAATTTCGTCCCGGTCAGTCCCAGTTCTTCTCGTATGACCCAAAGCAGCGGTGTGTCTTCGGGTGCTGTCGACAAGACGTCCTGCCCGTTCAACTTGATGGTGATCATTGGAGTTCCCTCTTTGAAAACTATCGGTCAGCGTTAGTCCAAGGCGGTCAGTGAGATGATCCTTCGATCGGTGCAGTTTGCCCCGGTACCCGCATCCACGTCGAATGCGCCACAGAGCGTATTGCCAGCGGAATCTTCGATTGATGGCCCAACAATGAAGTCGAGGTGATCCACCGCGCCTGCTTCTTCAAAGAACCAGTGCCAGACTTGCCCATCAAAGGTTGCTTCAGAAACACTGCGGCCGGTCTCGGTGCGGAGCGAAATCGTATTGCGCACAGATTGATCATCCATCACGCGGTCGAAACGAACATGCACGCCTTGGCGGTCGACGGCGATTTTCCAAAGGTTGGGGTCAACGGCACGGCGCTCCGCGGGGCCGACGTCGAACCAATGGATGTGCCTATCACCCAAAGTGCGCCCATAGGCGTCCATCATGTCCGCAGCGACAGAAACGCCAAAGCGCCGACCTGCCTTCAAGGGTGCGCCAAGGGCACGGTTCGGGCCTACACCGCGTTTGATCCGGCCCGGATCAAACAGAACGGTAAGCCGACGATGATCCGAAGACCAAAGCTCCACGCCAAGATGAAGAAACGCATCTGGGATCCTGGCACCGTCCTTGTCCACCAGATGGACCGCGCGTGCGACCTGACCCCGCGCCATAGGAGCGTCGAAATGAATATGCAGGCGCAAAAGGTTCTCTGGCAGAACGTCACTTCCAGGCGAGATGCCGGCGACGCTCGGTAACTTCGCGTGTGGTACTGGAAAAGAAACGTCCAGAAAGCGAGGGCCGGTTTCCGTCTCTAGCACCACTTGATATGGCGTTCCGGCCATGAGCGGCCACGCGCTCTTGAGGGCGAACCCGGCATCGTTGCTGGCCACAATCTCAAGCGCAACACCTTCGTCAGCGCCCTCCAATTTCAGGTCTGCCGATGAAAGGTTTGGGGCATTTGTCAGATTGACCACGCGGCGGTCTGACGAAAGAGACCACGTGATCTCTTCCGCCGACAGCGCAACGCTCGTCATCCCGACCAGCGCCGCCCAAAGGAGATGAACCGGTCGCATCTTCATAGATCCAGCGGCGGGAACTGCCGATAGCCAAAGGGATCGGGCGTCCCGGGCCAGTTCATTTCAACCATGTGATCGGCACGATCGAAGAAGAAGGGCGAGAACAGCGTATGGAGTTGCAGCAGCTGCGGATCTTGCGGGTCAGGGCGTACCGCCACCGACCATCCTTCGTTCACCATCGCAAGATGATGAATGCCAGTGGCGGGAACTGGAAAACCAACCAAGCCTGCCGGCCCAAAGTTGTTGGCTACCTCCACCGGCATGGGCTCCGCCTCTGCGATCTGAGGCAATGAGATCTGATTGGCAGTCCGATGCGTGTGAGTGATGAGCACATTCTGCGATCCATCATTCGGGTTGGTGAACTCGATGATATCGACCGGGGTGTTCCCATAGCCAAGTTCACCGATCATCTCGCCCCGGATTTGCGCACCATCAGTCAGGTCGGTCAGCGGGATCCGCACTAGCGGTGTGCAGGCGTAGACCGCAATCAGTGTGGGCACGCCATCCAGTTCAGTGATTGTCTGCGCGATAATCGGGGCGCGGGTTTCCCATTGGGCATGGACTGCATGCCAGATTTCGATTTGCGTCTCGGCTGACGCATCCGCTTCAAAAGGGTATGCAACCCGGCGCAAAGTCGAGTTGAAGTTCTCGCCCGAGACACCTGCGACGAACAGCTCACCATCGTAGTAGTCGATGTCGGTGATCGCATAGCTTTGGACCTGTTGACCGAACTCCAGGGTGTCGTCGCTGTTGGGCCCCTGCAATTCATGCTGTGTCGAAGGCAGGGCCTCATGGTCTAGTATGCGCAGCTCTCCTTGATCCACGACCGCAAGGAAGGGCATTGCATCCGGACCCAACCCACGGTGCCCTGAGAGCACAATCTGCTGGGTCGGTCCGTGAACAGCGACATCGTTGATTGTCAGTTGCGCCGCGGGCGCAGCGAGGTTCTGGCTTAGTGCGCCAAGCAGATCAGGGACGATTGTACGGCCTTCAAAGGTCTCCGGACGACCCAAGGAATAAGATGACTGATCAGCAAGCACGTTCTTCATATCGAACGCGACAACCTTGGCACCGTAGGTATCACCAACAAAGAGCGTATCATCCACACCAAACGCCATGGCTCCCGCAGAAGTCAGTGCGGTCTCTGCATGTGCAGAGGACGAAACCGTTGCGGCGGCGAGTATCGCCGCGCCAAAAATCAGAAATCGTTCCTCTTTCATAACTCAATCTCCGTTTTCAAGACGTACACCGATGCAGGGCGGTTCGAACCAATGCTAGGCCAAAGGGGCGCGGCGATCTTTCATCTAAGAGCGACTTGTTTTCAGAATCCGGCAAGCCAACCCGAGCCGCGCTCTTCTGGGTCGGCTACCCAACCAGCACTCAGATGGCTTTCTTCCAGAGCCAGAAAGAGCTGAGCCGCGAGATCTTCGTCTGCCAGGGCAATTTGCTCCAGAAAATGCGATCTCAACACACGCGGCAAGTTAGCCAACATGTGGGTCAGAACCTGCTGTAGTGCCTCGGGCTTTTCCCCTTCGGACTGTGTGACAGCCAGCGTGCGAGGCGGGGATCCATCAGCCCGAGCGATGAGCTGATTTGTCGGGCCCGCCGGTGTGTAGCTCAGGGGCAGTGTCATGGTGTTCTCCTCAATCCAAAACGCAGCGACGTCATGCGCGAGAACGGTAGGAACACCGGTGCAAAGGTATTTCAGAATCCACCCAGGGTTTCAGCTTGTGGCAGCTTTGACCCGTTTCCTGCGAGAACTTGAAATCCTCTGCCAAGACTTGAAAGAGCTTTCGGATCCTTGGGCCATCTTTGGGCAACTGTAAAAGAAACAGCATTCTAGTCCCAGATTGCTGGCACCTCCCGGGTAAGAAAACATGGCGTCAAACAACAACATGATCGGAATGGGTCTGGTCGAGCATGTCCCCGCAAGCGGTCCGGCCGTTTCCTTTGATCTTTATGGGACATTACTGGATGTCCTGGCGCCGCTGCATGCGCTTCAGTCCGAGATGAGCCCAACGGGCGCCTTTCTCATCGAAAGGTGGCGCGGTCTTCTGATGGAATACACGCTGATGGCCGCGTTGATGGAGACCAGGGAGAGCTTCTGGACCCTCACGCGCCGCGCTCTGTGCAATGCAGCTCAGCAAATTGGCGGACTGGAGACCGAGGGTCTGGAGGACGCGCTACTGGATGCCTTTCGTGCACCGGGACTCTATCAGGACAGTCTGGCAACGCTCGTCAAACTCCACGAGATGGGATGCCGCATGACGGTTCTGTCTAACGGCGACGTTGCGATGATAGGCGCAGCCGTTAGGAGCACGGGAATTGCAGGTTACTTCGAAGCCGTCGTGTCGGCCAACAGCCTGGGTCCCTACAAACCCGCGGCATCGGCATACAAGGCCATTGTCCAGCACTTCGACCGCGAACCTGGGCAGATCGTTCACGTAACCGCCAACCCTTGGGACGCGGCGGGCGCTAGGCGTGCTGGCCTCAAAGCCATTTGGATACGAGACCCCGGCACCGATTTCCCTTACGGCCAGCCCATTGACGAAGTCGGGGCACTGGGCGACGTCCTCAAAGTGGTTAAAAACATATCAGGTCGTTGAACGAGACGGGCGTTGGGCGCGCCTCTGCCCAGATTGCGGAAATGTGAAAAAGAAAAGTGTAAGTCAAAATTGACAACCTCAGGGTCCATTGCTGAACTAATGGCGTTCGCACCAGCACCGGCAATTCTGCATCGAGGTGAACCACGTCATGAGCCCGCACGTACCCGAACGAATTTTCAAAGATCACCCGGAGATGCCTTGTCTGGGTCAGCGGTTCGCCACTGACCAGATCATCATCGATCTGAATGAAGCGAAACCCTTCGATGTCGATTTCTTATGCCCTGATCTTGTGTTTTCCCTGCAACTGGGTGTTCGAGACTATTCCATCGGCATCAACAGCGACCGAATAGTACGACGCACGATTCCAGCGGGCGCAATCACGTTGACACCGGAATCTTGCACCATCAGGGCGTATACAGAGAACTACGATCCAGAGTTCCTGGCTTTCTCCATCAAAGGAGAGTTCGTGGAGGAAGTGATTGCAGAATCAAACTTGTCCCTTGGCACACTCCCGGTCGCTCCTGACCTGCGTCACCCGGAATTTCTAATCTTTGCCGACCTTTTAAAGCGTTTTCTGACCGGCGGCGCGGGCCGTTCACCGATCTATGCTGAAACACTGTGCCTGGGGCTGCTGCACACCATGTTCTCGGAACTTGAAAGCGGGACGCAAAGCCCTCCAATTACGCCCAGTCTGTCGGACAAGGCCGTATCTCGCGTCCTGGAATACGTCGAAGCACATCTTGCGCATCCGATCGGCTTGCAGGACCTTGCCGCAGTGAATAATCAGAGGATGCGAACGTTTTCGCTCGCCTTCAAGGAACGTACCGGGCTGGCACCCTATGCCTACGTGCTAAAGCGGCGGGTTGAAAAGGCGCGGGAACTGATTTGCCAGACCGATATTCCACTTGTCGAGATTGCGTACGAGTGTGGGTTCTCGTCTCAGGCGCATATGACCAGTGTCTTCAAACAAAAACTGGGGGTGACCCCTGGTCGTGTTCGGCAAGACCGCTGACAAAGCCTCGCGAACACCCTTTCAAAGACAGCAAACCCGGCCCGTAGGCAGAAGACAACACAACGGCACTGATGAATGCCACTGCGACCGTCTGTCTCCCCAGTGGTTCAGACACACCAGTACCAGTTGCGGTTTCGTAGGATTATGAAAGACCCCCGCTACTGGAGGGTCATAACTTTCTGCGAAATTCGAGAAAGCCCGCACTGATGAGCACACCATACCCTCCAACTATCGAAGACCGTCTAAATGCGGCATTCGTGCTCAGCGCCGCGCTGTATTTCAAGTCAATCCGCATCGAAACAGGCGAAAACGCAGCCGCATCTCTTAGCCTTGCTGGTGATCTGCACACCATAGCACGCGATCTCGCTGCATTGTCGGAATGCCCAACCGACGCACTGATCGAAGCAAAACAGATGCCGCGCGGCGTCGGCGACCTCCTGCAAAGCTTGGAAGAGTTGATTGGACTTGCGCAGGATTTTGACCACCATGAGCTCGAAAAGCAGATTCAGACGTTGATGGACACACTCCAAGCTCTCAGCCCGACATCCGAGGCCCGGACATGACCCAAGTGATCGACAACACGCACACCAGCCAGCCGGACTTGCGCGTACCCTCCTTACCCAACGAAACCGATCTGGGTAATGTCAGGGTCATTCTGTTGCCACCCGGAGAGTGCAATGTTCAGCTTAGCCTCGCCACGAATATGATTGATATCAGTCTACCTCGGCTCGAACATGAAATCGCTGTGAACACAGACAGGATGACGTTGAAGTCTTTGGATCCAGAGACCATTGCATTCTATCCAAGTGGAACAGATTTCCGCGTGCTTGTGGAGAACCCACTTCCCGGCTGCGTGTTGGAGATCACTGATCAGACGCTGACGGGTTGGATGGACGCCGGAGAGGTTCCGGAAGCGCACCGCAACAGAGTTATCGAATACCGGCGCGACCCGGTCGCAGCAGATCTCGGTCGTGGCGCAATTCGTCACCTGATGCGGTCGAGTTCCTCGAGCGAACCGACTGATGCTTTGACCGTCGAAGCTCTCGCCCTCGGCATCGCCGCGCGCGGCATGGCGCAGATCGGCGCGTTGGACGGGGATACCAGCGCCGAGATGGACCGCTGGGCGCGGCGCGGCAAGCGGGCCAACATAGACCGGTCCGTCGACCTGCTGGAAGAACGACTTCGGGACGCCGATCTCAAGATCTGCGATCTGGCGCAGGCGGCGGGCATGTCATCCTCGCACTTCTCGCATGTGTTCAAATCCATGCTGGGCGAGACGCCCTACACCTTCATCCTGCGCCGCCGGGCAGAGTTCGCTCGAGACCTGATCATTGGCACCAGAACACCGCTTTCACAGGTCGCCTACGAGGCCGGGTTCTCCTCCCAAGCGCATATGTCCGTCGTGATCCGCCGCGTCTTTGGATCCACGCCCGGCGCGATGCGGGACTGACAGGAAAAAGCATGACCCAAGTGATCGACAACACGCAAACCAGCCAGCCGAACTTGCGCATGCCCTCCGTGCCGCAGGAAACCGACCTGGGCGAACTTCGCATGCTGCTCTTGCCTCCCGGAGACTGCAATCTGAAGCTGCAGCTTGGTACGAACATGTTTGATGTCAGCCTACCGCGGATAGAGCTTGAAATGGGAGTGAACTCAGACAGGATGCAAAGAAAGACCGTGGCGTCAGAGGTCATCGGAATCTTCCCGAAAGGAACCGAGTTTCTTATGCGGGTCCAGAATCCTCTACCCGGCTGTATCCTTGAGGTTTCCGACGAGGTTCTTCACGGTTGGATGGACGCCGGAGAAATCCCGGAGCTGCGGCGCAACACTATCATAGACTATCGGCACGATGTCGTAGCCGCAGACCTTGGGCGCAGCGCGATCCGACACCAGATGATGGCGAGTATGTCCAACGAACCAACGGACATATTGACCGTCGAGGCTCTTGCCCTCGGCATCGCCGCGCGCGGCATGGCACAGATCGGGGCCCTGGATGGCGATACAGCCTCCGAGATGGACCGCTGGGCACGGCGCGGCAAGCGGGCCTGCATCGACCGCTCTGTCGACTTGCTGGAAGAACGGCTGCGCGACGCTGACCTCAAGATTTGCGATCTGGCGCAAGCCGCGGGCATGTCATCCTCGCACTTCTCGCATGTGTTCAAATCCATGCTGGGCGAGACGCCCTACAACTTCATCCTGCGCCGCCGGGCGGAGTTCGCCCGTGACCTGATCATCGGCACAAGAACGCCTCTGTCGCAGGTCGCCTTTGAGGCCGGATTCTCCTCCCAAGCGCATATGTCAGTGGTGATCCGCCGCGTCTTTGGCACCACGCCGGGCGCCATGCGGGACTAATCCACAAGAACCTCTCCTCCTACCTATCCTTGCTATCAAGCCGCGCTCCCTTCTTGCGGGTTCTACGCAGCCTGTGTCACACGTCAGTTTTCTCGCACGCAGGCAAGGGCGTCTATCGCAGTGACTGCTTTCAGACCGCAATGCGCGAACCTGAAACCATCCTGCAGAATCCTGAAATAACTTTCCCCACTGCCGCTCCATCTTTGGGTCATGCGCTCAGCAGACAGCGCGCCTTAGTTCACTGGTGAAAGCCACACACCTGCAAGACACAGAGAGGAATCTGCCCATGGCCTCAAGTCCAGAGATTTTGACACCAGACAACTGTCAGGTCATTTTCATTGATCACCAGCCACAGATGGCTTTTGGCGTGTCTTCGATCGACCGCCAAACGCTGAAGAACAACACCGTAATGTTGGCCAAGGTCGCCAAGCTTTTCGGCGTGCCCACCACGATCACGACCGTGGAAACGGATGCGTTCTCCGGCTACACATACCCGGAGCTTCTGGAGGTCTTCCCGGAGCATCCCGTGCTTGAGCGCACCTCCATGAACTCATGGGATGACCAGAAAGTCCGCGATGCCTTAGCGAAATCAGGGCAGAAGAACGTGATCGTCTCGGGCCTTTGGACGGAAGTTTGCAATAATCTTTTTGCCTTCTCTGCAATGGCCGAAGGCGGTTACCAGATTTTCATGGTCGGTGACGCATCAGGCGGCACGTCGAAAGAGGCGCACGACTACTCGATGGACCGGATGGTTCAAGCTGGCGTCGTACCGATGACAACAGTGCAGACCGCGCTGGAGCTGCAACGCGACTGGGCTCGGCGGGACACTTATGACGGGCTGATGGAGATCTTTCGCGAGCACGCCGGTGCCTACGGCATGGGCATTGATTACGCTTATACCCACGTACACAAGGCGCCACCGCGTATCTCAGGTGGCCCACGGCTTGATCCTATACCGGCGGCTACTGCCCAAGCTGCGGAATAGGGTTAGCGCGATGTGGGGTCACTAGGTCCTCCCCCCGCCCGTGTCGCCCCCCCCTCGGCACGCAATGTGACCCCACCGCGCACCGTTTCTAGACCGCCATGCCGGGCTTCCGTCCTTACGTGGTTGTTTCTCACTAGCCCCCGCAAAGACCTTCGACACCACTTTCTGCAACCGCAGCCAACTCGGTCATCCGCGACCACGATTTGGAGCTCAAAAAATGTCTGATGCCCCCGAACTCATCCTAACGAACGGCCACATCACAACTCTTGATCCAACGATGCCCGAGGCCCAGGCACTTGCGGTGGCGAGCGGTAAGATACTCGGCACAGGCATGGATACCGACATCATGCCGCTTGCCAGCAAGCAAACCAAAGTCATTGACTTGGGTGGTCGCCGGGTGATCCCAGGTTTGAACGACAGCCATACCCATCTGATCCGGGGTGGTCTGAGTTACAACATGGAGCTGCGTTGGGAAAACGTGCCCAGCCTCGCTTATGCGTTGCGCATGTTACGCGATCAGGCAGATCGCACCCCTTCACCGCAGTGGGTACGGGTGATCGGTGGGTGGTCGGAGTTTCAGTTCGCTGAACGGCGTATGCCAACGCTGGACGAGATCAATGCCGCCGCCCCGGACACTCCTGTGTTTGTTTTGCATCTCTACGCCCGCGCGCTGCTCAACCGCGCAGCTCTCAACGTGCTCGGCATCACGGCCGAAACTCCGAACCCACCGGGCGGCGTGATAGAAAAGAATGCAAACGGCCAGCCCACCGGAATGCTCATCGCGCAGCCATCGGCGTTGATCCTCTACTCTACACTGTCGCAGGGGCCCACCTTGCCGCTAGACGATCAGATAAATTCCACGCGCCACTACATGCGCGAGATGAACCGCCTTGGGATCACATCTGTCATTGATGCCGGCGGCGGCGGGCAGAACTACCCCGAGGACTATCAGGTGATCCAGCGCCTGCACGACGCGGACCAGCTCACGGTGCGGATTGCCTACAACCTGTTTGCCCAGACACCGGGTCAGGAGCTCAGCGACTATGAGCGCTGGATTGCCATGACGGAACCCGGGGCCGGGTCGGATATGCTGCGCATGAACGGGGCGGGGGAAAACCTGACGTGGTCGGCGGCGGATTTTGAGAACTTTCTGGAACCCAGGCCGGACCCAGCACCTACGATGGAGGGTGAACTCGAAAAGATCGTCGAGCTGCTGGCGACGAAAGAGTGGCCCTTCCGCATACATGCCACCTATGACGAAACCATTGACCGCTTTCTTAGCGTCTTTGAGCGGGTGAACGGCAACACGCCCTTCAAAACCCGGTTTATCATCGACCATGCGGAAACCATCTCCGAACGTAATATCGACCGGATAAAAGCGCTCGGAGGGGGCATTGCCACGCAACACCGTATGGCGTTTCAGGGCGAATACTTCGTCGCCCGCTACGGTACCGAAGCCGCGCGCGCGACACCGCCCATCGCAAAGATGCTGGAAGCCGATTTGCCCGTTGGCGGCGGCACGGACGCAACGCGCGTGGCATCCTATGACCCGTGGGTCGCGCTGTTCTGGCTCACGACAGGTCAAACGCTCGGCAAGATGCCGATGTATTCAGAGGACAACGTGCTGAGCCGTGAAGACGCTCTACGCATCTGGACCACGGGCTCTGCGTGGTTCTCGGGCGAGCAAGATGTCAAAGGTCGGCTTGCGCCAGAGATGTATGCGGATTTTGCTGTCCTTTCCGCAGACTACATGAGCGTACCCGCACCGGAGATTTTGGACATCAATGCGGTTTTGACGGTCGTCGGCGGTAAAGTGGTATACGGCGAAGGCGATTTCCGTGACCTGTCACCGCGCCTGCCAACCGCGTCCCCGGATTGGAGCCCCGTGAACGCCCAACCCAGCCCGGGGCAACGCGCCACCGCACCAGCACCCGAAGGCGCCCTCGCGCGCGCGTGCCACGATGGGTGCAGCAACGGCTGCGGGCTGCACGGGCACAATCATGGCATCGCCTGGAACAACCCGATCCCTGTGCGCGATCTGAAATCCTTCTGGGGCGCGCTTGGGTGCTCGTGCTTCGCCGTCTGATGCCAGTGTCGAACACCTACTCATCTCCCTGTTCGCGTCGGGCTTGGCTAGTCCCGGACCGAATGGTTGGCACAACGCGCGTTCCGAAATGGAGCCATGTATGACGAATCTCGCGACACATGAGCGTGCGGACCACACACCCTCGGCTTGGGCGCCCTTCGGGTATCCAGCCTTTAGCGTGCTTTGGATTGCGACAGTGATCTCCAACGTCGGGACCTGGATGAATGAGGTCGGCGCCGGTTGGCTCATGACCGAACTGTCCCCCTCTCCACTTGTTGTGGCTTCGGTTCAGGCAGCGGCCACATTGCCCATCTTTCTGTTCGCTCTGCTCGCTGGTGCGATTGCAGACATCGTCGATCGCCGCAAAATGCTGATCACTGTGAACGCGCTGACCTTCTTGGTGGTGACGGCATTGGCCACGCTCGTTTATCTCGACATGATGACACCCGCGCTCCTGCTGGTCTTTATCTTCCTGGGTGGAACCGGAGCGGCGTTCATGGCACCCGCATGGCAGGCGATTGTCCCAAAACTAGTCCCTCGGGAGGCCCTGCCACCCGCCATCGCTTTGAACTCGATGGGTATCAACGTCAGTCGCGCCATCGGACCTGCATTGGCTGGCGTTCTCATCGTTAGTCTTGGCTTGTGGTCCCCATTTGCCATCAATGCTGCAAGTTTTCTGGTGATACTGGCCGCATTGTGGTGGTGGACGCCACCTCAGGACGCCAAGCGCACGCTACCGGCCGAGAAGGTCGGTCGCGCCTTGCTCTCCGGTCTCCGCTATGCCGCTAATAGCAAGCCGCTGATGGCGACCCTCATCCGAGCAGCCGCTTTTTTTGTTTGTGCGTCTGCCTACTGGGCAATGCTTCCGCTGATCGCACGCGATGTCCTGAACGGCGGTGCGACCCTATACGGTGTGCTCTTGGGCGCGGTGGGTGCTGGCGCGGTGGGAGGCGCGCTGATCTTGCCTCGGCTCCGCGGGCAACTGGGCTCGGATCTTACCGTCGCGGCGGGGACGATATGCACGGCAATTGTTCTGGCGGCATTCGCCTTGCTACCCTATCCAATTGCCGCGGTCGGGGCATCCGCTATGGGCGGCGTGGGGTGGATCGCGGTGCTCTCAAGCTTGCATGTGTCCACGCAGACCTCCCTGCCGGACTGGGTGAGGGCCCGCGGCTTGTCAATCTTTCTGACGGTCTTCTTCGGCGCCATGTCGGGGGGCAGCCTGATCTGGGGGCAGGTCGCCAGTCTCTTTGGCATACCCACGGCATTGCTAATCGCAAGTGCGGGCGCGCTGGTGCTGATCCCAATCACGTGGAGAGCGAAACTCAACAAAGGAACGGGCGCAGATCTGAGTCCCTCCGGCCATTGGCCAGAACCAGACTATCGACTGGACAGCGACGCCGGAGCGCGGCCTGTGATGATCCAGATCACCTATGCGATCGCACAGCCTGATGCCGAGCACTTCATCGCGCTTATGCACGAGTTGGTAAGGGAACGACGGCGAGGCGGCGGCTACAACTGGAGCCTCATGGAAGACAGCGCGGCACCAGGTACCTACGTCGAAACATGGTTTGAGCCATCCTTGACCGACCATATGCGCCACCACGCACGCGTCAGCGAAGCTGATCGGGCGTTGCAGGAGCGCGTGCTCGCCCTGCAGGCTGCCGGACAGCCTGACGTGCGCCACTTCATCCAACCAAACACGAAAGGAGACAGTCTATGAAGACTGTACTAGGTCTCGCGTTGGCTCTTGCGATTGGTATTGCCTGTCGCCTTGCTGGAATTCCCTTGCCGGCACCGCCTGTCCTCATTGGGGCATTGCTAGTTCTGGCCATGACCGCTGGATATGTGCTCGTTGATGCGTACGCGCCGGATCGAAGGGCAGACAGCAAACCACTGTGCGGTGGGCCGAACGGCATGACGAAGCGAGCTCAACAAGATGTCTAGCGTAATAGGGATTGCCCTTGCACTGTTCATCGGCGCGGCCTGTCGTTGGTTCGATCTCCCCCTCCCTGCACCTCCTCGCCTGGTAGGGGCATTGCTGGTGGTTTTCATGACAGCCGGTTTCTTGGGCACAGAGTTTGTACTTGCTCTCATTTAGGAGCCTAACCGAATGGCTACAGTATGATTATCCGATCTTCTTGCCGACGACGGCACGTTCTGGTCTGGCTTGCGCCAAATCCTGTAACCTACTGGGAAAACAGGAGGGAGCATGGCGCATAGGGAGTAGGATTTGCACCAGTGACGGTAGAATGAGCAGCTGTGTCACACAAAAAACGACGGTCTCGCAGATCGCGCACAAACTGTAGCGGCACTGCTCCACAATCTACCGCGGATCAGGCGCAACCGCTTCGAGGACCGCGGCTGTCCGAGCTGAACGGCTACCACCGTATGGTCGCGCAGCAGAAAGCCTCTTACCGCAGGCACCGGCGTCGCAAGCTGATCCGTCTGCCCCACTATTTGGACGCCGTGATCGAAGGCTTCGAAGCCTTTAGGAAACTCGCCAAACGCCAACGGTGGCTCATCTCGTCACTGCTTTTGCGCTGACAATTGCCCTAGGAGTGCCAACACTAGGCACTGTCACGTCTCGCTTTGATCGCAAGCACGTTCGTCTGGGCGGTCTGGCTGTGTTCGTTCTGGATAACCTCGCCGTGGCGATGCTGCAAAGTTACGAGGCCTTGCTGGTCGCACGGTTCATAAGTGGCGCAATGGATGGCCTGTTTTACGGCGTCGGCAGCGCCACAGGCGAGCAACTGTCATGGTAGCTTTGTTCGTCGGATTGTTTCCTGATAAAGACGCGATTGCCTTCCTTGAGATGGACCTGAAGGACCCGCTGGATGAGATCGGCGCGCCTGACCTTGTCATCGTCGGAAATCAGACTGAATTCTGCATCGACACGACATGCCGTCGGGCAGTCAGCGAAGGCTAAAGTGTGACGCTGCTCTCAGACTGACGCAGCACCTGGCCGAGCGATTGGCCTTCGGCTGAGACGATCATTGCCCATCACAATCACGTCCTTGGACGGCAGTTCGTAAGTGCCGTAGTCGCCCATGAGTTTGATTGGTCACAGGCATGACAGGATCACACCCGATTTCCTGCCATATCCGATATGTGATCGACCCAAACCAAGTCGAAGCGTTCGGGCGCTGTGCGCGAGCTTGGATACCAATCGTAGAGAGGTTCGGCAGGACGCGTTTGGGGTACTTTCTACTATTGGAAGGGGCGAACAAGATAGCCTATGCGCTGTTCCCATTCGGCAGCCTGACAGAATACGAGGCCTGTCGATCGGCGGGCATGGACGATCCTGAATGCATCGCAGCTTTCAAGATACCGAAGGACACTGGCTGTATCCTCAGCTATGAGAGGTCGTTCTTCAGACCGTCGTATGATGTTTGAACAGACGCGCTCTTCCGCCGAATCCCAAATTGTGTGGACGGCTTAAGTCACGCGTAGCTGCGGATTGTGCGAGGCGCGCCAATTGCCTGGATCGACCTCCATAGGAAAAGTTCAAAACGGCTCCAACAGAAACTCAGGTACCGCCTCAATGACCAACGCCCTCGCCTCGTGATCGGTTCCGACCAACAGGGCCTCTCCTCTGCTAGTCGAGACATCTTGCCGTCGGCGCATAAGCAGGTTGGCAGCGTCAAGCGAGTGCGCGGCGGCGTTCGGATAGGGATGAGCTCAACAGGCTCCACGCGCGCACGCAAATGTCTTGAGAACGCCGCACATGGTGCAGCGGGTGTCTAATGGTCCCAACCGCTTTTGAGGATAGGTATAGAGGCAACCGTCCTCCACTTCCCGGGTCCGACGTTTGTAAAGGGAGCTTCTTGGAAGTCGGCCGCATGAGGCCAGAAATCAATCGACGGCTTCTCCAAAAGGCTGGAAGGAAGTCGGGGCTCAGGTCAAGTTCTTTGGAAAGGGTTGGATGGGGGCCGGAATAGACTGCCAATTTCGCGCATCCACAATTCAGGAGATTTGAAGTCAGCCAGATTTTTTGTACATCCAAAACGATATGCCGGCCAAAATCGGGGATAGCTGACAGACAGACATCAATAAATTACTGATAAAAATATATTTTATTTGGTTTAGTGGCGGACCGAGGAGGATTCGAACCCCCGACCCCTTGATTCGTAGTCAAGTACTCTATCCAGCTGAGCTATCGGTCCACTGGCGCCTGCACTTACGCCCCCGAGCAGAGCTTTGCAAGAGGGCAGGCAGCGCAATCGACGTGATAGGCCTCAAAAATTCTATAATGCGCCGTCACCTTTCGGCAGCCTGATCACGAAGGTCGTTCCGCTGGGTCCAGTCTCGCTCAGTTCGAGCGAACCGCCATGCCCCCGGATCAATTCCGCGGAAATCGCCAGGCCAAGGCCCGATCCTCCTTTGCGCGCCCCGCCTTGGAACGCGGTAAAGAGATGCTCCTGCGCTTTGGCGGGCAGACCCGGCCCCGTATCCCGCACCACAATGCTCCACGCGCCTGCATCCTCGGTAGCGTTAACGCTAATTTCGCCAGGTTTTCCGGATGATATGATCGCCTGACGCGCGTTCCGGACGAGATTGGCGAGAACTCGGAACAACTGCTCGGGATCAGCGCGCAAGGTCATGAAGGCGGGCACGTCTTCGGCAAAGCTGAGGTCGTAGTCTCCAACCGCCAACCGTTCGCTGTCGGTGACATCGGCCACCACGTCGATCAAGGGGAACAGCGTAAGCGTCGGGCTGGGTTCCTCGGCCTTGCCAAAAGCAAGTGTGCTTTCGCAAAGATGAACGGCCCGCGTGATGGAGTTAACGAGCTTGGGCGCCATTCGGCGCACCAGCGGGTCCTCACTGGCCTCGATCCGATCGGTGAACAGTTGCGCCGAGGTCAGGATGTTGCGTAGGTCATGGCTGATCTTGCTGACGGCGCTGCCGAGTTGGGCCAGCCGCTCCTTTTGGCGCAGGGCCTGTGTCAGGTCGGTCTGCAGAGTTTTCAACGCTTCTTCGGCCTCCCGCAATTCCGTCACGCCGGCGGTCGGCTTGATGATCCTACGCGCGTCCTCGGGCGCCTCGGCATAAAGCTGCATGTGCCCGACGACGCCCTTTATCGGTTTCACCAGAAACGCGCGCACAGCAAGAAACAAAAGGAACGCCGTGATGACAGAAATCACCGCGGAAAGGATCAGGATCCGGACCCCGTAGTCGATCATCGCCATGCGGAGTCCGTCCGTCTCCATCGTGACCTCGATCAGGATCCCCGCCTCGCGGGTCGGTGCGCCAATAACCCGGATCACCTCGCTTTCCGGTGTCGAAAGCCGCAATAACGCGTCCCGGATCAGGATAAACGGGGATCTGTCGCGCAAGTCAAAAGTGGCCGAAATCGGCTCGGGCATGTCCGTCGACAGCATGAGCTGCCGCACCTCGTCCCGGCGTAGGACGACGTTGAAAACGTCAGCATTCTTCAGGAGTTCCTGCTCAAGCTCGCCTTCCAACATTTCGTCGGCGAGCAGCGCCAGCGATGCGATCTGAGCCCGTTCCAGCCGGTTCTGCAGAAACTCCTCACGGAACCGTGCAATCGAAGGCACGAAAATCAGAACTTCGGCCAGCATCACGAAGATGGTGGTCAGGATCAAAAATCTGCCGGAAAGCGAATTCAGCATCAGCCCCAAATTCTCGTTATGGGATGACCCTTTGCACGAACCGGACCACCCGTTTAACCAGATCACTATCAAACAGCCGCGGGCTGAAATAGGCCCCCGCCGCCCGTTTGCTGACCTCGCCAATCGTTGGATAGGGTGAGACCATTCCGGCAATTTGGCTCATCTTCAGCCGGTTTGCGAGCACAAGCGCCCAGAAATTGGCATGTTCGCCGGCTTGATGCCCGACAATTGTCGCGCCGACGGGTCGGCCCTTGACCACCAAGACCTTGATGAAACCCCGCGTCTTGCGCTCCGCTATCGCGCGGTCGTTATGTTCGTAATCGAACCGGACCACTTCGAGGTTGATGCCATGTTCCTTCTTTGCCTGCGCCTCTGTCATACCGATTTGGGCCAGTTCGGGATCGGTATATGTGGCCCAGGGGATGTGGGCGGTTTTGGTCTTTGACGGCAATCCAAAGAGGATGCTGCGGACGATAACCGATGCGTGATAGCCTGCGACATGGGTGAATTGCAGGCCACCCGCCACGTCGCCGATCGCATAGACGCGTCGGTTGCTGGTGCGCAGGCCGGCATCCACCGCGATCCCCGATTTCGTCGTAGCGATCCCGGCCTTGTCGAGATCGAGCTGGTCGATGTTTGACGAACGGCCAACGGCCAGCAAAAGATGACTGCCCGTGATTTTGGCGCCCGCTTCGGTTTCCACGGTCACACCGTCCAAGGCCCTGATATGGCTTGCAGCGGCTCCCTCGATGATCTGGACCCCCTCTTTGCGCAGCGCTTCGATTACGATCGCTGCCGCCTCCGGATCCTCATTGCCCAAGGCCTTTTCAGCCTCAAGCACGGTGACTTTGCTGCCCAGCCGAACATGGGCCTGCGCCATTTCCATCCCGATCGCACCGCCGCCGATGATGATCAGGTGGTCTGGCCGCTCTCGAAGATCAAAGAGTGTTTCATTAGTCAGATAATCAACGTCCTCAAGCCCCGGAATGGGTGGGATGCGCGGCGAAGATCCCGTCGCGATCACGATGCGCCGAGCTGCGATGATCTTGTCGCCTGCTTGCACTTCCTGATCAGAGATGAACCGCCCGAATTCTCGGATAACGCGAACACCTAGCCCCTCAAACCGTTCCTGACTATCGACAGGCTCGATCTGTGCGATCACGTCATGCACGTGATCCTTCGCTTTCGCATAATCCACCTCTGGCTTTTGATCTGCGACGCCGAAGATCCCCGAATTGGCACGGGCATGCGCCGCCTTGGCGGACGCAATCAGGGCCTTGGAGGGCACGCAACCGAAATTGAGACAGTCGCCGCCCATCTTGTGACCTTCGAGCAGGGTCACTTCGGCACCCATCTGAACGACGCCGGCGGCAACAGACAATCCACCTGACCCCGCCCCGATGACGAGAATGTCAGTTTTGATGCGTTCCATTACTGAAGAGCTTTCTTTCCGCCGATGCGTTTCACCAGAATAGGCACAAGGGACAGGGCGGCAAGGCCAAGGATCGGCCCAAGAACATGCGGTTCGAAAATAATCCCAAGGTCGGGTGTTTCACCGCGTTTGAACACCTCGCCAAGACCGGCACCGACGGACGTATAGACCAGCCCACCCGGAATGATCCCGAGAAAAGTGGAAATCACATAGCGGTGCAAGGGCACCTGCATGAATGCGGGCACGAGATTGGCAACGAAGAACGGCACAAGGGGAACCAGTCGAATGACAAACAGCATCGACCACTGGTTTTCATCAATCCCGTCCTTGATCTTTTTGATCGCACCTTTTGACGCCTCGATGCGCTGCGCAAGCGTTTCGCCAAAGCCATGCCGCGCAGCCAGAAAGATCAGCGTCGCCCCGATGGTTGCAGCACCAACGTTCAGCACGGTTCCAACCACCGTCCCGAAAAGGAACCCGCCCGTGAGCGTGGCGATCGTCGCGCCCGGCAACGAGAACGCGACGATAACAATATAGGCCACAACAAAACCCAACGCCGCCCAGCCATAGGCTTCATCTCGATAGGCCAGAAGCGTCTCGCGGTTTTGCGCGAGCGTCTCAAAGCTCAGATGATCCCGCAGCAGGAACGCCCCGATCACGGCGACCATCAAAATGATAAGCAAGGGGACGTTGCGGATCAGCGACGGCTTCCGGGGATCAAAAATCTCAGACATACGGCTTGGCCTTTTGGGGCGATTGACTGCTTGGACAAACATGCGCGTTATCGGTGCGCTGCAACAGTCTCTTCACAGGTGGTTGATGTCCGGTGACAAAATGCGTGATGCGATGAACAAATGACGCTGCGTTTTGAAATATTTGGCGCGCTTCGCCCGTTTCCTTTGTTGCAGCGTGGAAAGATTTTTGGTGCAGGGGTTTGACTTGCCCCGATGACAGGCTTAGAGAGCGGTCTTCGAACAACACCGTAGACACGAATCCGCGTGTTGCCGGTATCTGAATTGGAGCCACCGCGATGAAACGCACATATCAACCGTCGAACCTGGTTCGCAAACGCCGCCACGGCTTTCGTGCGCGCATGGCAACGAAAGCTGGTCGCAAGATCCTGAACGCTCGTCGTGCACGCGGTCGCAAGTCGCTGAGCGCATAGTTTTCGGCGGCCATATGGCTGCGCCATTGACCAAAGTTCAAACCGCCCCGGATAATCCGGCGGCGGTTTTTGCGTTTGAAACACTGCGGAAACGCTCCGATTTCCTTGCTGCTGCGCGGGGCCGCAAGGTTCCAACCCCCGGTTTCATGCTTCAAATCCGCGACCGCAAAGATGAAGGGCCCATCCGTGTCGGTTTCACCTGCTCGAAAAAGGTCGGCAACGCCGTCGCACGGAACCGCGCCAAAAGGCGTCTGCGCGAACTGGCGAGGCTTGTCCTGCCGGTGGCAGGACGCCGAGGTCACGACTATGTGTTGATCGGTCGACCCGTGGAAACGGCAAACAGGAATTTTGCACAGATGCAAATCGAACTCAGCGAGGCGCTTGGAGAATCGGGGAAATGAGGCCCGCAGCCTTTGTGCTTTCGTTGCCAGTCAGAGCGTACCGCTTGGTCTTTTCCCCTTGGGTTGGACACAACTGCCGATATCAACCAACGTGCAGCGCCTATGCGCTGGAGGCGCTGGAACGTCATGGTGCCTTTCGTGGCGCATGGCTGACCTTGCGCCGGATAGGGCGCTGCCATCCATGGGGTCAAAGCGGCTATGATCCGGTTCCTGCCGAAAGACCGGATTCGTCAAAATAGAGGTTGGATTCCGGGCCCTGCCCGTGTTAGTTGAACTCAGCGCAACACCAACGGAAGGAGGGCGCGATGAATAATCGACTATTTGCTCTCTGGTGTTCTGCACTCGGGCCAAAAGGCAAGTTCGTACGGACGTACTGCTAAACCGACGCCCCACTGACCGCGCGATCGCCGGTCAACATCCGCAAAACCAATACTGACTGAAGCATGCCGCGTAGTTTTGCGCGTTTGCGATCTCACCAAATGACCAGTTAGAGGCCGGCGTGTCCGCGCCGGATATTTCCATGACCACTGTTCAAACCAAAACAACCCATGAGTTGCCCGCCGTCATAGCGGCTGCGGTCGCCAAATACGGCGCGCGCCGTGTCTTTGCGCTGACCCTGTGGACGATTGTCGCTCGCAGGCCCCAATACGCGACGACGGATCATCTCAACGATCATCTGAGGCGCGATGTCGGGCTTCCGCCCCGGCTCGACCACGAGATCCGCGAAACTTATATCCTCTAGCGACACGGCCGCCCGGTCTTTGAAGGGCTAGGCGGCCTATTGCTTTTCGAATGTGATGATCACCTCACCGATGTCGACCCCGAAGCGCTTCATATAAGCACGGTTCAGGACGCGATCATCGCTCAGTTTCCACATCCAGTCGTCGAACGTCACTCTGAGTGTCCCATCGGGAACGGGCAGATCGATCTCATACCGCCAATTGAATGTATCGCCGCGTTCCTCTCCGGTTGCGATACCGATGACACCGGGCGCTGTACCTTGCCAGTTATCGGACCCGGTCTTGGTGAGGGTCCAGATCCGCTGTTCGGTCGAGCCGTCTTCGTAAACGAAATCCTCGACCAGGCGCAGTGTTTCTCCATCCCAAGTGCCGTCAATGACCACGTCAAACCGGCGGCGAACGGTTCCGAAAACGTCCTGGAACTGCCCCTGCGCCACGACGCGACCATCAAAGAATTCTTCGAGGTTCAGCTTTCGATCCGACAGCAAAGCGTCATCCGCTCCCGGCTTTCCTGTACAGGCCGCAACCAGCAGCAGCATCCCAAAGACTAGCACCCGGACCATCATGCGCCTCCCCTTCAATCCAGATACGCGCCGTCCCCTGTTTCGGTTCACAACCGTCATGCTATAGACCGCGCTAAATCCAGCGCGAGGCAGGCGATGCTCGACGACAGCGACGAAATCCATTCGCTCTTTTCCGGAGCACCTAAGACGACCGAATTCAAGAAGCTTCGCAAGCGCGTTGTCCGGTATGTCCGCGAGGCGATCGAGCAATACGGAATGATAGAGCGAGACGCACGCTGGCTAGTCTGCCTGTCGGGTGGGAAAGACAGCTATACCCTTCTTGCGGTGCTTTATGAGCTGAAATGGCGCGGACTGCTGCCTGTCGATCTGCTGGCCTGCAATCTGGATCAGGGGCAGCCAGGCTTTCCGGCGACCGTCCTGCCCGAGTTTCTGGAGCGGATGGGCGTGCCGCACCGGATCGAGTATCAGGACACCTATTCGATAGTCGTCGACAAGGTGCCCAAAGGGCGGACGTTTTGCGCGCTTTGTTCACGTTTGCGACGCGGTCATCTGTACCGGATCGCACGCGAAGAGAGCTGTTCGGCCGTTGTGCTTGGACATCACCGCGACGACATTCTCGAGACCTTCTTCATGAACCTTTTTCATGGTGGCCGGCTAGCGACAATGCCGCCGAAACTGCTGAACGAAGAAGGTGATTTGTTCGTCTATCGTCCACTTGCTCACGTGGCCGAGGCCGATTGCGAAAAGTTTGCGAAAGCAATGAAGTACCCGATTATTCCTTGTGATTTGTGTGGGTCCCAGGACGGCCTTCAACGTCAGCAGGTCAAGCAGATCCTGGATGGGTGGGAGACAAACAGCCCGGGCCGTCGGCAGGTCATGTTTAGGGCGTTGATGAATGCGCGACCATCCCACCTTTTGGATCCAAAGCTTTTCGACTTCCAGGCGCTGGCCAGAGAACCCGAATAATTTGATAAAAAGCCATCGAACATTAAGCGAACACGTTAACGAGAGTATTAAACCCTTCCGATAATCGTCGGTCCGGTGTGCACGTAGGGGGTGCAACGGGACTTGAGGGATCGGCGATGGCGAGTGCATTTCGGAACAGGTTAATACAAGCGTTAAAGGAAACCGCCGAGGTTTTGTCGGGTCCTCAGATCCTGGCTTTTCTCCCGGCATTGACGCTTGCAGCCTTTTGGCTTGGTGGTGAGATTGCGCTGCTTATGACTGCTGCGCTGGTGCCGCTGACATGGCTTCTATTCGCTGGGCTCGTCAACGATCGCGCGCCGCGAGGGCGAGATAATGCGGCAGCCAAGACGCGCGTTCTGGATAAGATCGAATTCACCAACCATGTCGACGACATTCGGCATGAATGTACCGACAAACAAAGCACCTCAGCCCTCTTTGCCATCGAGTTGGACGATTATGACGTATTCGTCGAACGGTATGGCCACGAAGCTGCTGAACGACTGAGTGCCGAAACCAAGGCGCGCCTTACGACCAGCCTGCGCGAAACCGACATGATCTGCCACAGCGGCGATCACCGTTTTACGATCGTACTGGGACCTGCCGCCCGGATCGATCTGGAAGCCGCCATTCAAGTTGCTGGGCGCTTCATGAAATCGATCGAGGAACCCCATGCACTGGATGGGACCACGGTTTTCGCGACTGCTTGCGTGGGTTTTTGCCTACTCCGCCGGGCACCCGGGTCAGCAGGTCAAGAATGGATCGAGGCTTGCAACACGGCCTTGCTTGAGGCGAAGCGGCGCGGCCCATGTTCAATCCGCGCCTATTCGGAAGAGCTGCAAAAGATCACGACGGCGCGAGCGGGGATGCGGGACGAGGTGCGGGAGGCACTTGAAAGCGGTCAAATCCAGCCGTGGTTCCAGCCGCAAATCTCGACCGACACCGGGCAGGTCACCGGCTTTGAGGCGCTGGCACGCTGGAACCATCCGGAACGCGGCATGATCTCACCAGCCGAGTTTCTGCCCGCAATCGAGGAAACCGGTTTGCTTGAACGGTTGGCCGAGGTGATGGTGTTCCACTCTTTCACCGCACTGAAAGCCTGGGACGCCGCCGGTATGCATGTCCCGCGTGTCGGCGTGAATTTCAGTGGCTCCGAGCTTAGCAACCCGGCCCTGCCCGAAAAAATCCAATGGGAGCTTGATCGCTTCGATCTCGCTCCGGACAGACTCGCCGTTGAAATCCTCGAAACCGTCGTCGCGCAAACACCGGACGATACGATCACCCGCAATATCAAAGCGTTGACTGCGCTTGGTTGCCGCATCGATCTGGACGATTTCGGTACGGGCAATGCGTCCATCGCCTCGGTTCGCCGGTTTGAGGTTGGTCGGATCAAGATCGACCGATCCTTTGTCATGAAAGCGGACCGTGATCCGGAACAGCAACGGATGATCAGCGCGATCCTCAGCATGGCCGAACGCCTTGGTCTCGAAACCCTTGCCGAGGGTGTCGAAACCGCGGGAGAACATGCGCTTCTTTCCCAACTTGGCTGCGATCATGTTCAGGGCTTCAGCATCGGTCGCCCGATGCCGTTCGATCAAACACTCGACTGGATCAGCGCACACGAAGCCAAGGTCGAGGAGCCGCCAGTTATACCGAAACGCAAGGCTTGAAAGGCAACTGACCTCAGGCTCGGAGCGGCGAACGCGCAAAACACCATGATACCGACTGGCCTTGGGAAATAGGCCCGAATCCGCTTGACGTTTGGCTGCTGTCTCTGTTGAACCCACATATTCTTTCAGCGGTGACAGGCAACGGCCCCTATGGACGATCAGAACAAGAACCTAATTCTTGCGACGGCTCTCAGCTTTCTCGTGATCCTCGTATGGTTCGCGTTGTTTCCGCCACCGGAACCGGATGCCGTTCTTGATCAGACCTCGGAACAGGCCCTATCTGAAGACACGCTGGCGGCGACGCCCCCCGCGGCCGAGCAACAACCAACCGCAACACCGCGAAACCAAGCCGCCGATGAAGTCACCGACGCGCCTCGTCTTGCCATCGATACGCCACGCCTGAAGGGTACAATATCGCTGGTGGGCGGGCGCATCGATGACCTGCGGCTGGAAGACTACCGCGTCAGCCTCGACGACAGTGCCGATGTGGTCACCCTACTCGCCCCCGTCGGCGAGGAGAATGCGCACTACGCCCTGTTTGGCTGGGCGGCCGGTGCCGGTGTCGATCCATCGGCCGTACCCGGTCCAAAAACCGAATGGGCCGCTGCTGGAGGCGAAACGCTGGGTGTGGGCGAACCCGTGACCCTGACATGGGACAACGGCAACGGGCTGCTCTTTACCCGCACCATGTCGATCGACGATGACTACATGTTTACGATCACGCAGTCGGTTGAAAACCAATCAGGAGAAGCCCGCAGCCTTGCCCCCTATGGCCTCATCGCCCGTCACGGTGAACCGCTCGATCTCAAGAATTTCTTCATCCTGCATGAAGGCGTGGTCGCGATGGCCGATGGGGAACTGACCGAAACCAATTGGTCGGACATGCCCGATTTCGAATTTGACCAACGTCTTGGCGCGCGCGCCGAAACAACACGGGTCGAAGCGAATGGCTGGATTGGTTTTACGGATCACTACTGGATGACCACACTGGTGCCGCAGCCCGGCACAGGCTTTCGGCAGGTGGTCAAATATGACGAACGGCGCGACATCTATCAGGCCGAGGCCGTTCAGCCGACCGTCGCCGTGGCAGCTGGCGACAGTGTCAGTGTCGAAACCCAGTTTTTTGCAGGCCCCAAGGAATGGGAAGCGATCCGCAATTACCAGTCAACCGGCATCGAAGGGTTCATCGACAGCATCGACTGGGGCTGGTTCTTTTTCCTGACCAAGCCGATCTTCTGGCTGCTGCACGAACTCAACCTACTCATCGGCAACATGGGCTGGGCCATTATCGGCCTAACGCTGATCATCAAGGCCCTGCTCTTTCCGCTCGCCTACAAGTCCTACGTGTCGATGGCCAAGATGAAAGAGCTGCAGCCAGAAATGGAAAAGCTCAAGGAGCAGGCAGGGGAAGACCGGCAGAAGCTGCAGCAGGGCATGATGGAGCTCTACAAGCGCGAAAAGGTCAATCCGGCCGCGGGCTGTTTACCGATCCTGCTGCAGATCCCGATCTTCTTCTCGCTCTACAAGGTGATTTTTGTCACCATCGAACTGCGGCATGCCCCGTGGTTTGGCCCCTTCCGCGATCTCAGCGCGCCTGACCCGACCTCACTGCTCAATTTCTTCGGTTGGCTGCCGTTTAACGGGCCGGAGCCCGGCTCGATCATGGCACTGATCTTCATCGGCATTCTGCCCCTCCTACTCGGGATTTCAATGTGGCTTCAGCAAAAGCTGAACCCGGCACCCACCGATCCGACGCAGCAGATGATCTTTGCCTGGATGCCTTGGGTTTTCATGTTCATGCTCGGCAGCTTCGCCAGCGGCCTCGTCGTCTACTGGATCGCCAACAACACGATCACCTTTATCCAGCAATACCTGATCATGCGCAGTCAGGGCTATACGCCGGATATTCTTGGCAACATCAGACGCAGCTTCAAAAAAAAGCCGGCTGAAGAGACCAAAAAGTGACCGGACGGCTGGCACATACATGGCGCCATCCGATCAAGGGCATCGGATCCGAGGCCTGCGACAGCATCGAATTGACAACCGAAAACGGTGTCGTCGGAGATCGCGTCTGGGCTCTTTTGAACGAAAGCGCCGAGGACACAGACGCCTGGCAGCCGCGCCGCAACTTTCTACAGGTGGCTTCAGGCCCCCGACTCGCCGCGATCTCGATCAAGACGTCGGGCGCGGGCTTTCTCTTGACCCACCCCGACAGATCCGATCTCTTATTTGATCCATTGACTGAGCCCCAAGTGCTTGGCCAATGGTTGGCGGATCTCTGGCCGGAGGCAAGACCGGGGCCTGCCCGCCTTGTGAAGTCACCGGTGGCCGGCATGACAGACGTGCCGTTTGCTTCTGTTTCTATTGGCAACCTCGCATCGTTGCGGGCGCTCAGCCAGAAAATCGGGCATGACATCGACATGCGCAGGTTCCGCATCAATCTCTGGCTCGATGGCTTGGCCCCGTGGGAGGAAATCGACCTGCTGGCGGGCGACATCACGCTCGGGTCCGCCACCCTGTCTCCGGTCGAACCCATCGAACGCTGCCGCGCGCCCGATGCTAGCCCCCTGACGGGCTTGCGAGATGTCAACATGCTCGGCGAACTTGAAAACGGATGGGATACGCGGAACTTCGGCGTCTATTTCTCAGTGACGGCCCCGGGCACGGTCCAACTCGGTGATCCATTGCAATGACCCTTGCCTTCACCATCGCTCCCGATCCGGCGGATGACGAGCGCGAAAGAGGCAGGAAACTCTTTGCGCAAGGGACGGCCTTTCTGAAAGGGGTCGTGGCAATGAACGGATTGCCACCGGCTGACCGGATCGAGGTGTGCTTTGCTGGCCGGTCGAACGTAGGTAAATCGTCGCTCATCAATGCGCTGACGGGCCGCAAGGGGATCGCACGGGCTTCGAACACCCCGGGTCGCACGCAAGAAATCAACTTCTTCACCTGCGGCGACCGGAACTACCTTGTCGATCTTCCGGGCTACGGCTACGCAAACGCGCCGCTGGATGTCGTCAAGAAATGGCAGGCGCTCCTGAAACAATACCTTTCGGGACGGCAAAGCCTTAGACGCGCTTTCGTGCTCGTCGATGCACGGCACGGCATCAAACCGGTCGACGAAGAGATCCTGACGCTGCTGGATCAGAGCGCCGTAACCTTCCAGTGTGTTCTGACCAAAGCCGACAAGATCAAAGATAAAGACAAGGAAACGCTGCTTCGGCAGGTGGGCGAGAGGCTCGCCAAGCATCCCGCGGCTTTCCCCGAAGTCGTGCTGACCTCCAGCGAAAAAGGTGAGGGCATCGCGACCTTGCGATCCATCATCGCGGGGATCGAATAGCAGACCAAGCACGATTGTGCGTTCCCTCCCCCAAGGGGAGGGCCAGGGTGGGGTTCCATGGGATGACTTGCGCCTTGGCGCGCATTTCCCGATAACCCCCCGGACGATGAGAAAAGCAAAGACCCAAGCCATGAACCGCGACTGGATCGCAACCGCCCGCACGCTCAGCCAAGCGCTGCCCTACCTGCAACGCTACAAGGACGCGACCGTCGTCATCAAACTGGGTGGCCATGCCATGGGCAGCGACCAGGCGATGGCCAGCTTCGCGAGCGACATCGTCCTGATGCGACAGGTTGGTGTGAACCCCGTGATCGTCCATGGCGGCGGCCCTATGATCAACACGATGCTCGACCGGCTTTCGATCCAGTCGGAGTTCCGGGACGGCAAAAGGGTTACCGACGCCGAAACTATTGGCGTCGTCGAAATGGTACTGTCGGGCCTCGTTAACAAGCGGATCGTGCAGGCCATCAACGATCAGGGCGGGCGCGCCGTGGGCCTTTCGGGCAAGGACGCGAACCTGATCCGCTGCGAACAGACAGATCCCGAGCTGGGCTTTGTCGGGACGCCAGCGCAGATTGATCCGCATATTCTGCGCACGCTCTCCGAAAAGGAAATCATCCCTGTCATCGCCCCACTCGGATCTGGAGCCGACGGCCAAACCTACAATATCAATGGCGACACCGCCGCCGGGGCAATCGCAGGCGCGCTCAAGGCCGATCGCCTCTTGCTCCTGACCGATGTCTCGGGCGTCAAGAACGCATCGGGTGACGTGATGACCGACCTGACCGCCGACCAGATCCGCGCTTTGACTGATGAGGGTGTGATCGCCGGCGGGATGATCCCCAAGACCGAAACCGCCCTAGATGCCATCGCGCGGGGTGTCCGGGCCGCCGTCATCCTTGACGGGCGGGCGCCCAATGCCTGCCTGCTTGAACTTTTTACCGATCACGGCGCAGGGTCCATCATCCGCCCGCGCTGACGCGAATGTGTCAACACGTCCATTTGCCAGACTGACGGAAAGGCGTATCTCTATGCCATGGAAAACGAAGCTCTAATCCGCCTCTCAATCTTTCTTGGCTTGTTCGCCATACTGGCGAGCATTGAGGCATTGGCGCCCCGCCGCGAACGCAGCCAACCGCGTTCGACACGCTGGATCACCAATTGGGGGTTCACGATCGTTAATACTGTGATGCTTCGGCTTATGGCATTTGCACTGCCCCTGTTGGCCGTCGGAGCCGCCATAGACGCGGAGGCCCAAGGCTGGGGTCTGTTCAATCATGTGGACTTGCCGATCTGGTTCGAGATCACGGTAGCGGTTTTGTTCTTCGATCTCGCGATATGGGCCCAGCACCTGATTACGCATAAGGTGCCCATCCTCTGGCGTCTGCACCGGGTTCACCATGCGGATGTGGATATGGACGTGACAACCGCCATTCGGTTTCACCCGGTCGAGATCGCCTTGTCGATGCTGCTCAAGATCGGCCTCGTCTACCTCCTGGGCCCCGCCGCGATCGCCGTCATTGTGTTCGAGATCATCCTGAACGGCACAGCCATGTTCAACCATGCCAACCTGCGCCTGCCGCTTTGGCTGGATGCAATCGTGCGGCAAGTGCTGGTCACACCCGACATGCACCGCGTTCATCATTCTGTTCATCGCGACGAACACGACAGCAATTACGGCTTTGCGCTGTCCATCTGGGACAGGATGTTCGGCACCTATGTCGCACAGCCACGTCAGGGGCATGACGACATGGAGGTCGGTCTTCAATGGCAAGACGACCGGCCCAGCCAATTCACCTGGGCAATGTCACTGCCGTTTGCCCGTAAATGAACTATGAACTGCTCGAAAGTGCGGCTGCGCTGCGGCATCTGACCATTCTTGGCGGGTTCCATCCCACCCCCTCAGACGATGTACCAGAGGGTTTTCAGACTTTGCTGTTGCTGGGTCCGGACGAGGCCGCCGGTTTCTGGGCGCATGTGACTGGCGGCCCCGAATTCGCTGACGGCGCGCCGGATCCGGTTGACCGCTGGTCACGACGCGTGATTGGCGATTGGGCCGACGAGATCGGCGCGCTAGCCCTCTACCCGTTCGGTGGCCCGCCCTATCAGCCCTTTCAACGCTGGGCGGTCCGCACGCAGCGCATTCATACCTCGCCCATCATGCTGCTGGTTCATGACACAGCCGGCCTGATGGTTTCATTTCGCGGTGCGCTGGCGCTACGGGGCCGGATCGACCTGCCCCCTGCCCCATCCAGCCCATGCATCAGTTGCAAGGACAAGCCGTGCCTTACAGCCTGCCCCGTCAATGCGTTTGCCGATGGCGGCTATGATGTGCCCGCCTGCAAATCATATCTGGGCACGGTCCCCGGTCAGGATTGTATGATGAACGGCTGTGCGGCCCGCCGTGCCTGCCCGGTCAGCCAGCACTTTGGTCGTGTTCCCACGCAGTCGGCCTACCATATGCAGATGTTCAGGGGCTGAACCATGGTGACCCTGATCCTCATGCGCCATGCAAAATCCAGCTGGGACAATGCCGCGCTCCGAGATCATGATCGGCCGCTCAACGATAGAGGAGCGCGATCAGCGACCGCCCTTGGTGGATGGCTGCGAGAAAAAGGCGTAGTGCCCGATCAGATCCTAAGCTCATCCTCAACCCGAACAAGGCAAACCGGCAGCGGTTTGGGGCTAGCGGCGCCATCAACATTCACGGGCGATCTATACCACGCATCCGAAGCCGACATGCTCGGTCTCATACGCGCGGCGGGCGAGGGCGAGACGTTGCTCGTCATCGGCCATAACCCGGGCATCGCGGAACTGGCCCACGGCCTTGTAAAGTCCCAGGTCGAGCACCCCCGCTTCTGGGACTACCCGACCGGCGCGACCCTGGTCCTGCGCTTCAATATCAATGATTGGGCTGATGTCGACTGGCAACAGGGTGTGCCAGTCGATTTCGTTATACCGCGCGAACTGCCCGGCGTTTAGTGCCCTAGGATCTGGCTAAGGAACAACTGCGTGCGCGGTGATTGCGGATTGTTGAAGAACGCCTCAGGCTCATTCTGTTCCACGATCTGCCCCTCATCCATGAAGATGACGCGGTTGGCCACCTGACGGGCAAAGCCCATCTCGTGCGTAACGCACAGCATGGTCATGCCCTCTTCGGCCAGCTCGATCATGGTATCGAGTACCTCTTTGATCATTTCCGGATCAAGGGCCGATGTCGGTTCGTCGAAGAGCATGATGCGCGGACGCATGCACAGTGACCGAGCGATCGCAACCCGCTGCTGCTGACCACCCGATAGCTGGCCGGGATACTTGTCGGCCTGGTCCGGGATCTTGACCTTTTCCAGGAAATGCATCGCTGTCTCTTCGGCTTCTTTTTTGGGGATCTTGCGCACCCAGATCGGGGCCAGCGTGCAGTTTTCGAGGATCGTCAGATGCGGAAAGAGGTTGAAGTGCTGAAAACACATGCCAACCTCGGACCGGATCTTGTCAATGTTCTTGAGATCGGACGACAGCACGGTCCCGTCGACTTCGATCAGGCCCTGCTGATGTTCCTCCAGCGCGTTGATGCAGCGGATGAGCGTCGACTTACCCGAACCGGACGGGCCGCAGATCACGATCCGCTCGCCTTCGTAGACGGTCAGGTTGATATCGCGCAGCACGTGGAACGTACCGTACCACTTGTTCATACCTTCGATGGTGACCGCGACTTCGTCAGAGACCTTCATTTGTTGTGGGGTGGTCATGAGACACTCCTTAACGGTGATCGGTGGCGAGGCGACGCTCGAGCCACTGTGAGTATTGTGAGATGCCGTAGCACACGATGAAGAACAGGACGGCGGCGAAGGCGAACAGTTCCCAATAGACGCCGTTCCATTCGGTCGAAGCAAGGATCGGTCCACGGATCATGCCCACAAGATCGAACATCGAGATGACCGAAACCAGTGTGGTGTCCTTGAAGAGCCCGACAGCCACGTTCACGATACCGGGGATGGAGATCTTTAGCGCCTGCGGCAGAATGATCAGCCGCATGGCCTGCGGATAATCTAGTCCAAGACTGTCGGCCGCCTCGTATTGTCCGCGTGGCAGGGCAGCTAGGCCACCCCGGATCACCTCGGCAATATAGGCTGCCGAGAACATCGTGATCATGATGATCACCCGCAGGATCAGGTCAAAAGTCGTCCCCGGGGGCAGGAAATATGCCAGTACCACGTTTGCAACAAAGAGCAGCGTAATCAGCGGGACGCCCCGGATGAACTCGATGAAGACGACACAGATGCCCTTGATCAGGGGCATGTCCGACTGCCGCCCCAGCGCCAGCAGAATGCCCAGTGGCACCGAAAGCGAAACGCAAACCACGCCAAGGATCATGTTCAGCATGAAGCCACCCATGTCGCGGGAGGCGACTTCTTGCAACGCGGGCTGGTCGGCTGACAGGATATCAGCGAGGTAGCCGCCAACCCACCAAACGATCACCGCGCCTAAAACAGCCCCGAGCGATCCGAGCGCAAAGCTTTCCTTGACCAACCGCTGAAACGCGAAATAGCCCGCGACAAAGCCCAGCAGTGCAAAGATGGGTGACCAGATCGTCCCGCCCCAGATCAGGTAGAAGGCGATAAAGGGATACAGCGCGGTGAACAGCAAAAGCTTGCGTGGCAGATCGAAAAACATCACCGGTGCAGCCGCCGCAAACAGCAGAACAAAAGCCAGCGCCGGGCGCCAATAAAGATCCGCCGGATACTTGAAGCCAAAAATCAGCTGGTTCCAACGTTCGGTCAGAACCGCGAAACAGGCACCAACTCTCCCATCGAGTGCCTCACGGCACTCAGCGAGGCTATTGGAATTCCAGATCCCGTTCATGATCCAGGGCATCACCGCGACCAGCAACCCGTAGATCGCCAGCAGCGACACAAGCGTAAGGACCGAGTTGAACCAACCCGAAAACAGGTTCTCACGGACCCATTTGATCAGACCGGCCTCGCTAGCCGGTGGGGCAAGCGGCGGCAGGCTTGTTTCGCGGACAAAGCCGATTTGAGAACGCACGTCAGTCATATCAGCGCTCCTTCAGCTTTATGGAATCGTTGTAGACGTTCATGACCGCCGAGATGCTGAGCGAGATCGTCAGATAGAACAGCATCAAGAGCAAGATCGTCTCAATCGCCCGACCCGTCTGGTTCAGTGTGATACCGCCCAACGTCGCCGTAATGTCGGCATAGCCAACAGCAATGGCAAGCGATGAATTCTTCGTGATGTTCAGGTACTGCGAGATAAGCGGCGGAATGATCACACGCAGAGCCTGCGGAAGCACAACGAGGTTCATGATCCTTCCAGGGCGCATGCCCAACGAAGCCGCCGCTTCAGTCTGACCTTTGCTGACGGCCTGGATACCCGCTCGCACGTTTTCGGCGATGAATGCTCCGGTATAGACCGAGAGCGCGAGCCACAACGCGATCAGCGGGCGTTGAATCTGAATGCCATCCTGAAAGTTGAACCCTCTCAGTTCTGGATACTCGACACCAATTGGCGCGCCCATTACCAAGTAGGCAAGAACAGCGGGTACAAAGAAAAGTCCAAGCGTTGGCCAAAGCTTGTTGATTTCTCGACCCTCGTTGTAGAGCTGCTGCGTGGCCCAGCGGCGGAAGAAATAGATCGCAAACAATGACGCAATGAAGGTCAAAACCACAAAGAGGGATCCTGGCCCCCAGACCGGCGCGGGAATATAAACGGCTCGGTTGGTAAACGCGATTGCCCCAAAGAGCATCTCGGCGTCCGGTGTCTCACCGCGATAGGCCCGTGGCTGAGGCAACAGCGTCACGATCGTGTTGATAATGATAATCCAGATGAGAACCGGCACATTGCGGAACGCTTCGACGTAGATAGCCATCAGCTTGGCGACAAGCCAATTCTTGGACAATCGCAGTACACCTGCGATCACGCCTAGTACCGTTGCCGTGGCACACCCAAGAAAGGCCACGAGCAGTGTATTCAATATTCCAACCCAGGCCGCCGACATGTGACTGGACTGACTGGTATATTCAATCAGTCGTTGGTTGATGTCGTAACCTGCGGGCTCGCCCAGAAAATCATAAGAAATGTTTAGCCCGGCCGCCGCGAGGTTCCGCGCGAGGTTCGAGCCCAGATAGGCGATCCCGGCGATAAGCAGCAGCAGAGCGATGAATTGAAATGTGTAGGACCGGTATCGCGTGTCGTTGATAAGCTGCGAAAGCTGGAACGATTGCGTCGGTGGGTCGGTCAGTGTCGTCATGCGATGACGCCCCCTGTTGGCTTCCGGCCCTTTCCTCCGGCGAGGTTTATCCCCGCTACCTGAGACCGGATAGATTATGTCGATAGGAAAAGGGCGCAGACTGGTATGTCTGCGCCCCTCCCTCTTGGTTTTTTACCGGAACGGCGGCGAGTAGATCAGGCCGCCATCGGTCCATTGTGCGTTCAGACCACGGGCAAGACCGATCGGCGTTGCTTCACCGATGTTCTTTTCGAAAATCTCGCCGTAATTGCCTTCGGACGCGATCGCACGTTTCGCCCATTCGGCGTCGAGGCCCAGCATCTCACCCAGCGTACCCTCTGTACCGAGGATACGGTTGATTTCCGGGTTGTTGGTACCGCCAGACAGCTCTTCGATGTTGGTCGACGTGATGCCCAGCTCTTCGGCTGTGAGAAGCGCGTTCAGCGTCCAGCGCACGACGTCACCCCATTCGTTGTCGCCATGGCGCACAAGCGGACCAAGCGGCTCTTTCGAGATGATTTCAGGCAGCAATACGTGATCGCCCGGGTTTTCGAAGGTCGCACGTGTCGCGGCAAGGCCAGATGCGTCGGTCGTGTAGACGTCGCATGCGCCAGCCAGATACTGCTGTTGCGCTTCGGCGTTTGTCTCGATCGGAACCGGCTCATAGCTGATATTGTTGGAGCGGAAGAAATCCGCCAGGTTCAGCTCGGTCGTGGTGCCAGTCTGGATGCAGACCGTGGCGCCGTCGAGTTCTTTCGCCGAAGACACGCCCAGCTCTTTCGGGACCATAAAGCCCTGACCGTCGTAGTAGTTCACACCGACGAAGGTGAACTTGAGATCAACGTCACGGCTGAAGGTCCAGGTGGTGTTGCGCGCCAGCATGTCGATTTCACCGGATGCAAGCGCGGTGAAGCGGGTCTTGCCGGTTGTCGGAACGAATTCGACCGCCATCGGATCGCTGAGTACAGCGGCCGCAACAGCGCGGCAGACTGAGACGTCGAAGCCCTTCCACTCACCGTTCGCATCCGGCGCGGCAAAGCCGACGAGTCCGGTCGTAACGCCGCAATTCAGCTTGCCGCGTGCCTTCACGTCGTCCAACGTGCCGGCTGCTGCGGCACCAGCGGCCAGGCCGGCGGCAGTCAGCGCGCCAAAGATTACGGATTTTTTCATGCTTACCTCTTCCTGTTTGTCGCCATTTTTTGGCGCTACTTCCGGCGAAGGAACACCGGATGTGGTGACGGGCGGGTTCTCCCCGTCCAATGGCCAATACTGTGGGCGGATTCATCGCAAAACGTCAAGTATGCGATCACTGAAAATGACGGTGAAACGGCGGGTTGCCCGCAAATGATCAAAGTTGGCCCGACGTCAGCTTTGCCTCGAAACATCGAAGAAAGCCTTGGCATGGACAAAGGATTTGCCCTTTTGGCTTGCCACCTCTTCGGCCTCTTCGTCCCGGCCCCATTGCTCGGCTTGCCAAATCTCGTCGAGCCGCGACAAAGCCCACCCCCGTTCGGCCTCGATCTCGTCCAAGGCCACGGCAAATCCGATGATGATGGACCCGCTCATTCCGACAAGATCGTGGAAGGCGGCCAGTTCAAACTCTGACATCGCCCGCGTGCGGTCGCGCAGCCGTGCCAACACCTCCGGATCCTGCGCCTCATGCATCAGCCCAGTGCGGATCTGAAGACGGGCAGCCAATGCACCCTCAGCCCAGTCCAGCATCGGGTCCCAGCGCTCGACCTGAAGCGCCACCAGCGAAGCGGGGCGGCTTGCCCGATAGCAAAGCAGGTCGCTGTCTGCATAATCCGAGATCAGGGTGGCAACCTGTTCGTGCTGGTGCCGCACCTTGTCGATGGCAGCATTTGCGCTGCGGGTGAACGGCATCGTCAGTGGATTGACCTGCCCGTCTTGTGCATCCCATTCCGCCGCCACCGCCTCGGCCATCGCGCGCGTAGGAAGGACCAGGTCAGCCTTTGCGGGTGTCTTGACCTGCCTCCCATCCAGCGTGACCAGAAACCCGGTATCACTGGCTCCGATCTCGGTTGCTGTCCAGAACCGCTTGAGGGACCATTCGCTCATGCACCGCGCCTCCAAATGTCGTCGAGAACCAAGGGCAGTTCGTCGAACCGATCAATGATTGCATGTGCACCCGAAAGCTGCTCGGCGGGATGATAGCCCCATGGCACCCCTACAAACGCCACACCGGCCGACCTCGCCATCTCGAGGTCAAAACGGGTGTCGCCGATCATGACGCAATTCTGCGGGTCGATCCCGGTTTCGACCATCGCCGTCAGCAACATCGATGGATGCGGCTTGGAGGGGTGATGGTCGGCAACCTGTTGTGTGACAAAGAAGCGGGCGAGATCATGAGCCTCGAGCAGGTGGTCTAGGCCGCGTCTGGACTTTCCGGTGGCGACCCCGATGAGTGTTTCATCCTGCCGGTTCAGCGTGTCGAGGGCTTCCAGCGCACCGGGATAAAGAGGCGATGACACCGCTGCACCTTTGCTTTGCCTTTGCTTGGTGTAGGCTTCCTTGTAGGCCTCGACCATCAGCGCTTGCTTGGTAGCATTCGCATCGCAGGCCAGCGCTTCCATGGCCTTGGGCAGCGACAAGCCAACGATAGACAAAATTTCAGACCTTGCAGGCGCCGTAAGATCAGCCGCCTCAAAAGCCGCATGCATGCTCGCGATGATGTCGGCCTGACTGTCGACCAGGGTGCCGTCCACATCGAACATCACGAGGCGCAGATCGCTCATGCCCAACCCTCCTCGAACGGATCGGCCGGCACTTCGGCTTCGGACCACTGGAACGTCTCCCATGTGCGCCGCATATGGTCGGGCAGCGGGGCGGTTAGCGTCAGGGTCGTTTTCGTCACCGGATGCTCAAGACGCAGCGAGCGCGCATGCAGGTGCAGCTTTCGGCTGAGTTCGCCACCAAGACCCGCACCCCAGCCATCGCCAAGATTTTCCTGTCCGGACCCGCCGTACTTACCGTCTCCAATGATCGGATGACCGATCTCTGCCATGTGCGCCCGCAGTTGATGGGTGCGTCCGGTGACGGGGACAAGGGCGACCCACGCGCACCGTTTCGCCACAGCCGTCAGGATACTGTAATCGGTGATCGCCCGCTTGGCCCCCTCGACGCTGTCGACATCGCGGGGGTGGATGCACCGCATCTTTTCACCCTCACCTTGCGCGCCCCGCCCCGGCGCTTTGACCAAGCCGTACTTGATGGTCCCATTCTTCGGATGAGGCACGCCCGCAACGGCCGCCCAATAGATCTTGCGCGCCTCGCGGTGGCGGAAGCTGGCGGTCAAAGCCGCCGCGATGGCCCGGGTCCGCGCCATGATCAGAACGCCGGACGTGTCTTTGTCGAGCCGATGCACGAGGCGCGGCTTTTCGTCGAACCCGAATGTCAGCGCCTCTGCAAGACCGTCCACATGGCGGCTTTGACCCGAACCACCCTGCACCGGCAGCCCGGGCGGTTTGTTGAGGGCAAGCACATGGTTATCTTTGTAGATCACGCAGGATTGGATCATCTTCGCATCGGCCTCGGATACACGAGGCCGGGCGGGCACGGACGGCTCTTGTTCAGGCAAAGGCGGGACCCGAACTTGTTGGCCCTCTTCAACCCGCGTCGACGCTTTGACGCGACCACCATCGACCCGGCACTCGCCCTTGCGGCACATCTTTTCGATCCGGCCTTGCGACACATGCGGAAAGCGGCGCTTGATCCAGCGATCAAGCCGCTGGTCGCCTTCATCGGCCTTAACCGTTAGAACCTGGACACCGCTCATGCGAAGAAGCTCCGCGCTGCCCAAAGACCGCACGCGATGGCAAACAGCGAAAGCACCACAGACGCACCCACATAAGTGAGGGCAAGCGCATAAGCCCCCTTTTCAAAGAGGTTCAGCGTCTCAAGCGAAAACGACGAAAACGTCGTGAAGCCACCCAGCAAACCGACTGCAATCAGCGGATTGTAATGTGCCAGGCCCTTATGCGCGGCGGTCACGATAAAGAACCCCATCAGAAAGGACCCGAGGATGTTCACCGTGATGATGCCAAGCGGAAACTCTGTGGGTCCGAACCAGCGCAACATCAGACCGCCGGCAAGATACCGGAGTGAGGCGCCCACGGCGCCACCGATGGCCACGAGTGACAGGGTCGAAATCATGCGCGGTCTGTCGCGCCCCTACCCAGCGATGTCAAGTTGACCGTTTGGCGCGAAGTTTGACGAAGTAGTCGAGGCGCTTGTGCAATTCGCGCTCGAAGCCGCGTTCGACGGGTTGGTAAAAGGCCTCTCGCGCCATCCCATCGGGAAAGTAGCTCTGGCCTGAAAAGCCATCTTCAGCGTCGTGATCGTAGGCATAGCCGGCGCCATATCCCTGATCCTTCATCATCTGAGTTGGCGCGTTCAGGATGTGTTTGGGCGGCGGCTCGGATCCGGTTCTGCGGGCCGAACCACGAGCGCCCTTATACGCCACGTAGGCCGCATTCGATTTTGGTGCCAGGGCGAGATAGATCAGCGCCTGGGCCAGGGCCAGTTCGCCTTCAGGGCTGCCAAGCCGCTCGTAGGTCTGCCAACTTTGCAGACAAACGGCCTGCGCCTGCGGGTCAGCCAGACCAATATCCTCAACCGCCATCCGCGTGATCCGGCGGGCAAGGTACCGGGGGTCTTCCCCGCCCTCCAGCATCCGCGCGAACCAATAAAGCGCAGCATCCGGATCGGAGCCCCGCACCGCTTTATGCAAAGCCGAAATCAGGTTGTAATGGGCGTCACCCGACTTGTCGTATTGCGCCGCGCGGCGCATCAAACGGGCCTGCAAGGCACCCGTGTCGAGCGGCTTATCGACCGACCAAGATGCAACCTGTTCGACCAGATTGAGCAGCGCCCGGCCATCGCCATCGGCCATCTCGATCAACGCCTCACCGGCCGCCGCTGTCACGGGCAGCTGTTCACCAAGCGCATCCTCGGCCCGGTAAATGAGCGAGGCCAACGCATCATGTTCAAGCCTTTCTAGCACCAGCACCTGCGCCCGGCTCAGAACCGCGGCATTCAGTTCGAATGACGGGTTTTCGGTCGTGGCCCCGACCAGCACAATCGTCCCGTCCTCCATATGCGGCAGGAATCCATCCTGTTGCGCTTTGTTAAAGCGGTGGATTTCGTCCACGAACAACAACGTGCCCTGACCGTTCTGGCGCCGGATCTTGGCGGCTTCGAACACCTTCTTGAGGTCCGGCACTCCGGAAAAGATTGCGCTGATTTGTACGAAATGCAGATCGGTTTCGTCCGCAAGCAGCCTGGCTATCGTGGTCTTTCCGACGCCCGGCGGCCCCCAAAGGACCATCGACCCAAGTGCACCGGCCTCGAGCATGGCGCGCAGGGGGCCGTCGGGGCCAAGCAATTGGTCCTGCCCTATTACCTCGGCGAGACCGGTTGGACGCAAGCGGTCCGCCAAAGGCCGGGGGCCAACTGGCTCTGGCTGGGGTGCGGTTTCGAACAGATCGGTCAAGTTCAGAACCGCAAATAGATGCGACGCTGGCCGCGAAGTGCGGTCACGGTGTAACGACGCGCATCTTGGGACAATGCTGCGCGCACGTCGCTTGGTCTGTCGATCTGGCGTCCTGCCACCGCGATCAGGATGTCGCCTTCCCGCAGACCAACCCGTGATCCGTAGGGACCCGCATCTTCGATGACCACGCCGTCGCTCTCCATTGGCAAACGCATTTCAGCCGTCAGAGCCGGGTTGATGCGGGAGACGGTCAAACCAGGAAGCACGGTCCGGTTACCCAGCACAATCGTGTCACGCGGCGGATCCTCAGGCGCGGCGATCAGGCGTACGGTCAGGCCGAGTGTCCGCCCGTCGCGCAGGCGTCGAACGCGCAGCTTGCCACCCTCGCCCGCGACCGCCATGTGATACATCATTTCTTGCGGGGTGTTCACCGGAACACCATCTGCAGAAACGATCACGTCTCCGACCTCGAAATCTTCGGCAAAGGGGCTGAGCGGATGTATGGCCGACAGGATGATCCCGCCCGGGCGGTCCAGCCCCAGCATCTCGGCAATGTCATTGTCTACCGCCTGTCCGGTAAGTCCCGCCCATGGTCGAACAAAATCGTCATTGCCAGCCTCTGCTTGCCTGACGAATGCCCGAACCAGGTTTGCCGGGATGGCAAAGCCAATCCCGTTCGAGCCGCCCGAACGTGTCAATATGCGTGTATTGATCCCGATAAGACGCCCCGCGACGTCTATGAGTGCCCCGCCGGAATTACCCGGGTTGATCGGTGCATCGGTCTGGATGAAATACCCGCGTCCTCCGCCATTCGTCCCACCTGAGCGGGCAAGGCCCGAAACAATCCCGCTCGACACGGTTTGGCCCACACCAAAGGGGTTGCCGATGGCCAGAACCAATTCGCCCACCTCGACGGTGTCGCTGTTTCGGAGCTGGAGATGCGGCAGGTCTTGCGCTCCTTCAAGTTTGAGAATGGCAAGATCAGACTCCTCGTCACCCAAAAGCACCCGAGCCCTGAATTCACGGCGATCGTTCAGCACCACGCGAACATCCGTGGCCATACCGACAACATGATAATTCGAGACGACGAACCCATCTCGGCTGAGGATTACACCCGAGCCCAGCGAGTTTTGAACGCGGGGCTGCCCGTCGCCAAACCCTTCAAAGAACCTTCGAAAAAACGGATCGTCTGAAAAAGGGTTGCGTCGTGTCTGGGTCACCCGCTTGGCATAAATGTTGACGACAGCCGGCGCGGCTTCTTTCACCAACGGTGCAAATCCAAGCGATATCTCGGCGGAACTTTGTGGCACGCGCGTTTCGGCATGTGCCGGGAGGATCAGGGCCAAAGCCATGAACAGCGCAGTCAGATGTTTCATATCCCAGATATGAGCCGCTGGCGGTTTCGGTGCAAGATCAGAGGCCCATCCAAAAGAAAAACCCCCGCCAAGGCAGGGGTTTCGGTGTTCGTCAATCTGACGGTCCTATTCTTCGGCGGCCTCTTCTGCAGCTAAGCGGGCCTTATCAACCGCGCCCTTGGCGTCGCGGTCGCGATCGACGAATTCGATGATCGCCATGGGCGCCATGTCCCCGTAACGGAAGCCTGCCTTGAGGACGCGAATGTAGCCACCCTGACGATCCTTGTAGCGCGGGCCCAGCACATCAAAGAGTTTGTTAACGTATTGGTCTTCTTTCAGCTTAGCCGCGGCCTGGCGACGGGCATGCAGATCACCGCGCTTGGCAAGCGTGATCAACTTTTCCACGATCGGGCGCAGTTCCTTGGCCTTGGGCAAGGTTGTCTTGATTTGCTCATGTTCGATGAGCGAGCCAGCCATGTTCGCCCAAAGCGCCTTGCGGTGCTCGTGGGTTCGGTTGAGGCGGCGGTATCCTCGTGCGTGACGCATATCTCTGTTCCTTCATTTATTTATGCTTTGTCCGGGGCCCCATGCGCGCGGGGCCCTCTCCTTGGGGCAAGCTGCCCAGGCTGTCCCCGCCTGCGCGGGCATTTCAGTGCGCGCTTAGAACGCGTCTTCGAATTTCTTCGCGAGATCCTCGATGTTGTCCGGTGGCCAGTCCTCGACATCCATGCCAAGGTGCAGACCCATGCCTGACAACACTTCCTTGATCTCGTTCAGCGACTTGCGACCAAAGTTCGGGGTGCGCAGCATCTCGGCTTCGGTCTTTTGGATCAGATCGCCAATGTAAACGATGTTGTCGTTCTTCAGGCAATTCGCAGAGCGGACCGACAGTTCCAACTCATCCACTTTCTTCAAGAGAAGCGGGTTGAACTCGAGACCATCGTCCTCATCCGCCCGGCTGGCGCTTTCGGGCTCGTCGAAGTTGACGAAGATGCCCAATTGATCCTGCAGGATACGAGCTGCGAAAGCGACCGCATCATCCGGGGTCAGGGAGCCGTCAGTCTCGACCTTCATTGTCAGCTTGTCATAATCCAGAACCTGGCCTTCCCGGGTGGGCTGGACGTCATAGCTGATTTTTTTGACCGGCGAATAGATCGCATCGATCGGGATCAGGCCGATTGGTGCATCCTCGGGCTTGTTCTTTTCGGACGCGACATAGCCTTTGCCGGTGTTGACCGTCAGCTCCATGTAGAGATCGGCCCCGTCATCGAGATGACAGATCACATGGTCGCGGTTCAGCACGTCGATGCCGGCGCTTTCGCTGATGTCACCTGCTGTGACCACTCCTGGCCCCTTGGCCGAAATCGAAACCCGCTTCGGGCCCTCGACCTCCATCCGCAGGCTGACGCCCTTGAGGTTGAGGATGATGTCGGTAACGTCCTCACGAACACCGGCCACGCTGGAAAACTCATGCAGAACGTTATCGATCTGTACGGATGTGATCGCTGCACCCTGCAGTGACGACATCAGAACGCGGCGCAGCGCGTTGCCCAGTGTTAGGCCAAAACCACGCTCAAGCGGTTCAGCCACGACGGTTGCCTGCCGTGCCGGATCGTTGCCGGGTTTGACTTCCAGCTGCTGGGGTTTGATCAATTCGGCCCAGTTCTTGTGGATCATGTGTCCCTCCATTCCTGCCTGTCCTCCATGTCCTAAGGGCCAGGCGCCCGAGGTTTCAAAAAACGGATCAGGGCCGCACGCCAATCGCGCGGCCCGCAATAGATTTCTGTCGCTTAGACGCGGCGGCGCTTGGGCGGACGACAGCCATTGTGGGCAATGGGTGTCACATCGCGGATCGACGTGATCGTAAAACCAACCGCAGCAAGGGCGCGCAGCGCGCTTTCACGACCAGAGCCGGGGCCCTGAACTTCGACCTCGAGTGTCTTGACGCCGTGTTCCTGCGCCTTCTTGCCCGCATCCTCTGCCGCCATCTGCGCCGCGTAGGGTGTCGATTTGCGCGAACCCTTGAAGCCCATGGTGCCAGCCGACGACCACGCAATCGCGTTGCCCTGAACGTCAGAGATGAGGATCTTGGTGTTGTTGAACGAAGAATTCACGTGGGCGACGCCCGCCGCGATGTTCTTGGAGACCTTGCGCTTACCGCGCCGTGTATCACGTGCCATGGATGCGCCTCCTTACTTCTTCTTGCCAGCGATTGGTTTCGCTGGGCCTTTGCGGGTCCGGGCGTTCGTGTGCGTGCGCTGACCGCGAACCGGCAGGTTCCGGCGGTGACGCAGGCCGCGGTAGCAGCCGAGGTCCATCAGGCGTTTGATGTTCATCTGCACTTCGCGCCGCAGGTCACCTTCAACGCTATAGTTCGCATCGATGTGTTCGCGGATCGAAAGCACCTCGGCATCTGACAACTCGTTTACCCGGCGGGCTTGATCGATGCCTACCGCTTCGCAGATCGCTCTGGCCGAGGTGTGTCCGATACCGGTGATGTAAGTGAGGGCAATAGGTACCCGTTTAGCTGTGGGGATGTTGACCCCGGCAATACGTGCCACTAGGCATTTTCCTTTCGTTGCGAGCCCGTAGTCCCAGGCCCTTTTTTCACAACAGAAGGCCCAAGGCTTTGACGCCCACGGGCCTTGCGCCGATCAGGTGATCTGGTGGGAGCTCCACCAACGATTCTCACTAGAGATGGCGTGCAATAGGAGTGTTTCGAATGGGCGTCAACCCCCGATTAACCCCGTTCGAGAATCGGGTGGCCGAAACGAGATCGCCAGATCATTCAGGTATCGAGTATGGCGGCGATCTCGGACTTTACGACGCTAGGCTCCGCCATCCCATCAACCCGCTTCAAGAGGTCGTGCGCAAAGTAGTATCCCAAGAGCGGCGCTGTCTGCTTGTAGTATTCCAGCAACCGGGTGCGCAGGCTTTCTTCGTTGTCGTCCGCGCGGCGTTTGAATTCTGTGCCCCCACAGTTGAGACACTTACCGTCTGCGGGAATGGGTCGTGTCGTGTCGTTATAGACCTCACCACAACTGGCGCAGGTCGCGCGGCCCGCAATCCGCGACACGAGCGCCTCGTCATTGACGCGGATCTCGATGACCACATCAAGCGCTTGCCCCATCTCTTTCAGAAGATCGCCCAGGGCCACCGCTTGCATCAGTGTCCGCGGGAAGCCATCAAAGATGTAGCTCTGGTCGGGATTGGCGACGATCCTTTCGCGGATCAAGCCGATCACGATCTCATCTGTCACCAGCTCGCCGCGCGACATTACTTCTGCCACGCGGTTACCCATCTCTGTACCGCTGTCCTTGGCGGCACGCAGCATATCACCCGTGCTCAGTTGAACCATGCCACGCTCTTCCGTCAGGAGCCTGGCCTGCGTTCCCTTACCCGCGCCGGGCGGGCCCAAAAGTATGATATTCATCGCCGTACCGGGGACCTTTTCGTGCGCCGCTTACCGCCTTTCCGGCCAAGTTGCGACTTTTCAATGAGGCCCTCATACTGATGGGCAAGAAGATGGCTTTGAACCTGTTGGATCGTGTCCATCGTGACCGATACCACGATCAGCACCGATGTGCCGCCGAAATAGAACGGGATTGCCAGTTCGCCGCGCAGAATCTCGGGCAGTAGACAGACAGCCGTCAGATAAAGCGAACCCAGCACCAGGACGCGATTGACGACGTATTCGAGGTATTCGGCAGTCTTTTTGCCTGGCCGGATGCCCGGGACGAACCCGTTCTGGTTCTTGAGATTGTCCGCCACATCGTCTGGCTTGAACGAAACGTTGAACGTGTAGAAATAGGCGAAGAACACGATCATCAGGGCAAAGAATGCAAGATAAAGCGGTTGACCCGGCCCGAAATTGGCCAGCAACCACGACATGATCGGGCTGGTTGAGTTGCCGGAAAAGGTGCTGATCGTCACCGGCAGTAGCAACAGTGATGAGGCGAAAATCGCAGGGATAACGCCCGCCGGGTTTACCTTGACCGGCAGGTGGCTGGACCCGCCGTCGTAAACCTTCATCCCCACCTGGCGGCGCGGATATTGTATGTGGATCTTGCGCAGGGCTCGCTCCATGAACACCACAAATGTAATGGTAGCGATGACCATGAAAATCACGCCGACAATCACGGCAGGGCTCAGGGCACCGCTGCGTCCGCTGGCAAAGAACTGAGCCAGAGCCGCTGGAACCTCCGCAATAATGCCGACGAAGATGATCAGTGAGATACCGTTGCCGACGCCGCGCGCAGTGATCTGTTCGCCCAACCACATTAGGAACATTGTGCCGCCCACTAGTGTGATGAGGCACGAAATCCGGAAGAACCAGCCGGGATCGGTGACCATATCCCCGCTTTCAAGGCTCACGGCGAGCCCATATGCCTGAAGGGTGGCAAGTGCCACGGTGCCGTACCGAGTATATTGGTTGATCTTCTTGCGGCCTTGTTCGCCCTCCTTCTTGAGCTGCTCAAGGCTCGGCACCATCGAAGTCAAAAGCTGAACGATGATCGAGGCCGAGATGTAGGGCATAATCCCAAGGGCAAAAATGCCCATCCGACCAAGTGCGCCGCCGGTAAACATAGACACCATGCCGCCGATGCCCTGCCCCGCCTGCTCCATGAACTCCCGCAGGGCTGCGCCATCGATGCCGGGAACAGGGATGAACGTGCCCAATCGGTAAACGATCAGCAAACCAAGAGTAAACAGGATGCGGTTACGCAGGTCGGTGGCCTTGCCCAGAGCGCTCCAGCTCGTGTTCGCGGCCATGTTCTCGACGGCAGATACCATATGCGGCTTCTTCCTTATCAGAACGCCGCCCGGGCTGCTTTCCAGCGGGGCGGCGTTTGGAAAACTTGTGAGCTACTTAGGCCGCTTGGACCCAGCTCACAAGACTTACTCAGCGGCGGCTGCCGCAGTCGTGAGCGTTCCACCCGCCTTTTCGACCGCCTCTACGGCTGATTTCGACGCGCCGGTCACTGAAATCGTGGCCTTGGCGGTCAGTTCACCTTTGGCCAGGACACGGATACCGTCGAGCTTGCGACGGACCAGCCCACTTTCAACAAGCGTGTCTTCGGTGACGTTTCCGGCGTCCAGTTTCTTGGCATCGATGAACTTCTGGATAAGGCCAAGGTTAACGACGGCAAAGCTTTTGCGGTTCGGCTTGTTGAAGCCGCGCTTTGGAAGGCGTTGATAGAGAGGCATCTGCCCGCCTTCGTAGCCATTGATCGCAACGCCCGAGCGGGATTTCTGGCCCTTGATACCACGGCCACCCATTTTGCCCTTGCCAGAGCCGGGGCCGCGACCGACGCGCATCTTGCGCTTTGTTGCGCCGGGATTGTCGCGCAATTCGTTCAGTTTCATGTCGCTTCTCCTAAGCCGGATATGACCCCGAAGCGATTGGGCCAACCACGGCATTTCTTGTTAGTTTGAATCGGGTCCGAAAGACCACCGGCTGCGTATAGCGAGCCGATGCCGACGGATCAAGAGCCGGCTTTGTCAGACAGCGACGGCGTTCTTTTCATAGCCGAAGAAGTCTATGTCGGTTCGGTAATGATCTTCGAGAACAGAGGCCGCCATGCCAGTGAGCGGCGGCAGGGACCCGTCGGCGGAGCCGTTGGACCGTGGCAAACTCTCGGGACCCTGGATCTGCTCCGCGATCTCTGGCCACTCCTTTGATAACGTCTCAAGCTTGACCACCCGGTCGACTAAGAGTTCACCGCCATCGGGATCGCATAGAAAGTCCCGCATATGGCCGGTACCTTTGATCATCGGAAAGCGCGGATCCGTTACAAAGCTCTGGAAATCTGGACAGAGCAGTGCGAGTTGCACCGGGGTATAGCGAAGGGGATGCCGCAGAAATACATCGGGCGCTGCGGGGTGATCGCTGTAAAAGCCCCGCTTCGGTGCAAAGCAGTCCTGTCGCCTAAGCACTGCGGCAACATCGTCGACGATCACAGGCCACTCATGATCAATGACATCCGGATGGCTGACGATCGCCCTGCTGTCAGGCGAGTTCCGGAACAGGCCGATTGCATAGGTATAGAGAGAGTAAATGCGCTTTACGGGATGGCGCACGGTAGCAAAACGAAAGGCTGCATCATAGGCTTCATGGCCAAGAACCGCTCGGATATCAGCGGCCTTACTGTGTTTCACCAACCCGGTACGACGCTCGTGAAGTGGATTGAGCAACCGGGACAGGTTCATCGGGCGGGCACCGATCAGAATGTCGCGAAGACCCAAATACGGCCAAAGGGCGCGTTCGATACTTTCACCGGCACATTTATGGATGTGCACGTAAATGAAATTACGCGAGTGGCTGATTATCATTCTGTAGTGACCCCGTGACAGTCGGCGCTACCATACGCATAGGTCGTCGACACGGCAAACGAGACCGGCAAGAGACCGCTTTGCGTTGAAACAAAAAAGCCCCAGCCATCGAGGCCAGGGTTTATTTCTTGGGCGATGCTGTCCAGTCCGCTTGGCAAGCGGTCGGCCTGCTCAGCCCTTTTCTTCGACGATCTCGACCAGATGCGGGATCTTGTTGATCATCCCGCGGACCGAAGGCGTGTCTTCGAGTTCGCGGGTCTTGTGCATCTTGTTGAGGCCCAGACCGATCAGCGTTGCGCGCTGATCCTGCGGGCGGCGAATTGGGGAGCCGACCTGCTTGACGACGATGGTTTTTGCCATGTGCCTGTCTCCTTAAGCTTCAGCGGCTTCAGCGGGCGCGTCCGAAGCAGGGGCCGCTTCTTCCCGCTTGGGCAGGATGTCGGACACCTTCTTGCCCCGGCGAGCGGCGACATTGCGCGGCGATTGTTCCTTGCCCAGACCATCGATGGTGGCGCGGATCATGTTGTATGGATTCTGCGAACCGATCGACTTTGAGACAACGTCCTTGACGCCGAGCATCTCGAAAACGGCACGCATCGGACCACCGGCGATGATCCCGGTACCTTCCGGAGCCGTGCGCATCACGACCTTGCCAGCGCCCCAGCGACCTTCAATGTCGTGGTGCAGGGTGCGGCCCTCGCGAAGCGGCACGCGGATCATCTTGCGTTTGGCTTGCTCTGTCGCCTTGCGGATGGCCTCGGGCACCTCTTTGGCTTTACCCTTGCCAAATCCGACGCGCCCCTTCTGGTCGCCAACCACGACAAGCGCGGCAAAGCCGAAACGCTTACCACCCTTAACGGTTTTCGAAACCCGGTTGATCGCGACCAGACGGTCGGCAAATTCTGGCGCCTGCTCTTCGCGGTCGCGACGCGGGCGGCGATTTTCACGTTCTGCCATACGGCATTTCCTTTCCAGTGGCGACAATGGGCGCCGGTTTGGTCAATCGCGGTGAGCGGGACGCTCCCCGATCATCGAGACGGCCCGGATGAGGCCGCCTGCACTTAGATCTTCAATCCACCCTCGCGGGCAGCGTCGGCAAGCGCCTTGACCTTCCCGTGAAAGAGAAAACCACCGCGGTCAAAATACGCCTCGTCCACGCCCTTGGCTTTCGCCCGTTCGGCAATGGCTGAGCCCACCTTGGTCGCGGCTTCGATGTTGTTCTTGCCCAAGACACCCAGATCTTTCTCGAGGCTGGAAGCCGAAGCAATCGTCACACCGTTGACGTCGTCGATCAGCTGCGCGCTGATGTTCTTGTTCGAACGGTGAACGCTCAGACGCACGCGGCCAGCATTGACCTTGCGCAGTTTGTTCCGGACGCGCAGGCGGCGCTTCAGGAACAGTGTTCTCTTGCTGTTTGCCATCTTGCTGGTCCTTATTTCTTCTTACCTTCCTTACGGAAGATGTATTCGTCTTTGTAGCGGATGCCCTTGCCCTTGTAGGGTTCCGGCGCACGCCATTTGCGGATGTTCGCGGCGACCTGGCCAACAAGCTGCTGGTCGATGCCTTCGACCACGATCTCAGTCTGCTTGGGCGCCGATACGGTCACACCGTCAGGCGCAACAAAATCGACATCATGCGAAAGACCGAGGTTCAGCCTGAGCGTATTGCCCTGCATTTGAGCCCGGTAACCAACACCTTGGATTTCGAGCTCTTTCTTGAAGCCCTGCGTGACGCCCTGGATGCAGTTCGCAACCATCGTGCGGGACATGCCCCATTGCTGGCGCGCCCGTTTGGACTTGCCACGTGGCTCGACCTTTACCGCGTTTTCTTCGACCGCGATGGTAACGTCGTCGGTCGCGCTAAAGCTGCGGGTGCCCTTCGGACCCTTCACTTCGATCGTCTGGCCCGACACCGTTGCCGTCACGCCGGAGGGCAGTTCGACCGGCCTTTTACCAATTCGAGACATTGCAACCTCCTTAGAATACGGTGCAAAGCACTTCGCCGCCCACATTGGCCGCGCGCGCATTTGCATCCGACATCACGCCCTTGGGCGTCGAGACAATCGACACACCGAGCCCTTGACGGACCTGCGGGATGTCCTTGACGCCCATGTAAACGCGACGACCGGGTTTCGACACCCGCTTGATCTCGCGAATAACGGGTTCGCCCTCGTAGTATTTCAGGCTGATTTCGATGGCCGGATGACCGTCGTTGCCTGTCGTTTTCTCATAGCCGCGGATGTAACCTTCGTCCGCAAGCACATCGAGAACCCACGCACGCAGCTTCGATGCGGGCGTCAGCACGGTGGACTTCCGGCGCATCTGGCTGTTGCGGATCCGGGTGAGCATATCGCCGATAGGATCGTTCATGTCTTAACCCTCCTTACCAGCTCGACTTGACCATGCCGGGGATCTGGCCTTTTGAGCCCAGTTCCCGCAGCGCGATACGGCTGACCTTGAGCTTACGGTAGTAAGCGTGGGGACGACCGGTCAGCTGGCAGCGGTTGTGCATCCGAGTGGCCGAGGAGTTACGGGGCAGTTTCGCCAGTTTCAGCGAAGCCCGGAAACGCTCTTCCATCGGCTTGGATTGATCGTTGATAATCTCTTTGAGCTCGGCACGCTTGGCAGCGTATTTCTTAGCGAGCTTTTCGCGCTTCACTTCGCGCGCGATCATGGATTTCTTTGCCATATCTCTATTCTCCGCGCTTACGAGTTGAAAGGCATGTTGAAGTGTTTCAGCAGCGCCTTGGCCTCGGCATCATTGTCCGCCGTGGTGGCGATGATGATGTCCATGCCCCAGACCTCGTCGACCTTGTCGAAGTTGATCTCAGGGAAGACGATGTGCTCTTTCATGCCCATGGCATAGTTGCCACGGCCATCGAATGACTTGCTTGAAATGCCGCGGAAGTCACGAACGCGCGGCAGCGCGATGGTGACCAGACGATCAAGGAATTCGTACATGCGGTCGCCCCGCAGGGTAACCTTGGCGCCGAGCGGCATGTCTTCGCGGACGCGGAAGCCGGCGATCGATTTCTTTGCCTTGGTCGTCACGGCCTTTTGGCCGGCAATCGCGGTCAGATCCTCGACTGCCGACTTCGCCTTTTTGCTGTCTTTGACAGCTTCGGCGCCGCAGCCAATGTTCAAGACGATCTTGTCCAGACGCGGGATCTGCATGTCGTTCTTATAGCCGAACTCTTCTTTCATCGCCGCCTTGATGCGGTCACGAAAGTCAGCCTTCAGACGGGGTGTGTAGTTCGCCGTATCAAGCATCGATCACGTCCCCTGTTGTCTTGGCAAAGCGAACCTTCTTGTCGCCTTCCATTTTGAAGCCCACGCGGGTCGGCTTGCCGTTCTTGTCCACGAACGCGAGGTTCGACAGGTCGACCGGCATCGCTTTGGGGATGCGACCGCCTTGCGAGTTCTGGCTTTGACGGGTTGCACGGATGGCGATGTTGAGACCGTCCACCACGGCTTTGCCGGCCTTGGGGTCAACCGAAGAGATTGTCCCCTCTTTGCCCTTGTCCTTGCCTGTCAGCACGACGACCTTGTCGCCCTTTTTCAGCTTGGCAGCCATATCACAGCACCTCCGGGGCGAGCGAAATGATCTTCATGAAGTTCTTCGCACGCAGCTCGCGCACCACCGGCCCGAAGATACGGGTGCCGATCGGCTCCATGTTGTTGTTGAGGATAACAGCCGCGTTGCGGTCGAACCGGATTGCGGTTCCGTCTTCGCGGCGGACTTCCTTGGCGGTGCGCACGACGACGGCCTTGCGGACGTCACCTTTCTTAACGCGGCCACGCGGAATGGCTTCCTTGACCGAGACGACGATGATGTCGCCGACGGACGCATATTTCCGCTTGGAACCACCCAGGACCTTGATGCACTGCACCCGGCGTGCGCCGGAGTTGTCAGCAACATCCAGGTTGGTCTGCATCTGGATCATTTTGGTTTCTCCCGACCTTTGGGGACATCTGCCCCAGGGTTTCGATCAAACCGGATGGTGTTGAGGCTTAGGCCGTCAACACCTCCCAGCGTTTTGACTTCGACTTCGGTGCACATTCCTGGATGCGGACTGCGTCGCCGACCTTGAAGGCGTTCTGTTCATCGTGAGCCCGATACTTTTTGGACTTACGAATAGTTTTCTTCAGAACCGGATGGGTGAAGCGACGTTCAACCAGCACGGTGATGGTTTGTGCGTTCGCGTCCGAAGTCACGACGCCTTGCAGGATACGCTTTGGCATAGGTCGCTCTCCTTATTCCGCAGCCGCACGGGCTTTTTCGTTCAGCACTGTCTTGACACATGCCGCATCCCGGCGAACGGTCCGCAGACGGGCCGGGTTCTCAAGCTGTCCCGTTGCCTGCTGGAAGCGCAGGTTAAAGGCCTCTTTCTTAAGGTTGGCAAGCTCTTCCCGAAGCTGATCGGGCGTCTTGTCACGCAGTTCCTGGGCGTTCATCGCCTTTTTCCTTTCAACATCACCAGACGGCCCCGACTCGGGTCACCGTGATTCTGGTGGAGGTCATGGTGAAGGCCGCTGGCTACACCCATAACTTTGCCATGGCAACCCCCTTGTTCGCTTCACCAACGAAAAGGCGACACGCTGGCGAGGCAGCCACTGTGTTACGGAAAAAAGGCGAGACCAGCCGCCTTGGGCGCTAGCGAACGACCCGCGCATACGCGATCTGACCCTTATCGGAATAGGTGTATTCAAACATCGTCTCACCGCCGGAAACCGCCTCGATTTCAACGGCCAGGATCGACGTTTCAAGAACTTTGGGGTTGGGTCCGCCTTCGCAGGTGGTGGTGTATTTCTGAAAAACTCGACCGCGCTTTTTGCGTGGCCTGCCATCCAGCGCCAGGGCGCCTGTCTTGCCCGCACAGTGATAGGCGACCTGCCGCATGATTTCCGCCTCGCTATAGCCACCGACCAGATTGGTCACTTTGACCTTCGGTTTGTTGTCGCGGATGCTGATGTACATGAACTTGCCGTCTGCAGCAGCTGCACTCATCGTAATCAAAATCAGGATCGCCGCAGTAGCGACAGATCTTACCGGCATACTCATCACTCCAGTCGTACAACTCTAGACCGTCGCATGGCTACTCCAGACGCCAAATTGCATCAAGCTGATCCATCGGCGCCTCTGCCCACGTCACGCAGCCTGCCGCACCGCCTGGAGCCAAAGCCGGTCGATTGCATCCAGCTGAGTTTCTGCAAACGGCTTTCCCAGCTCCCAATACCGACCGGACTCGACAAAATATCCGAGCGTCCTTTCCCGTGTCTCTGCGGCCCGGACCCTGTCGCGATCAACATGGACGGACCGTGTGACGGTGCACGCCACGTCCCCAAGCTGAGCCGTGGGGAACACGAGGCGGCTCTCGCCAGGCGAAATACGCATACATGCGCATCCCTGTTGCGCGGCGTGGGCCATAAGACGGGCTGATTTTGCCTCGAGGCTCCGCAATGTCGGATCCTCGCGCAACGGATCTGCGGAACCATGGCCATAAAAATGAGTCCTGCCCCGCGCCGGATAAAGCATGTCGCAACCGAAAAAGACTATCCGGGACGGCCGCAATGCGGCCAGTACCCAGTAACCGGCGGTGAACGCCATCGTTCCACCTGCGTAGATGAAACCGCCATAGCGATTGATTGCCGGTACAAATTGCGCGGCCTCGACCAGCGTCTGGTCATCCCGAACGGTATCGGGTCGACGATCGCCCGGAAAATCCTCGGGATAAATCAGATAATCCCAATCGGGCCGGATACGCCACGCATTGTTGATGGCAACAATCGCGGAAAAGTGCGACCGATCCCAATACGCAGCCTCGATCGCGTGCGGGGCGCTTCCCAGTATGAGTACGGGTTTGGTGGAATGCTGTCCCATGACCACTATCGTTGTTTTTGGGGAAAGGGTTGTGGGCTATGAAAGCCCTGTGCTTCTGTTCATTGCTCGTCTTGCGAAGGGATAGGTTGAATTGGGAAACTTTCCAGCCACCGGGTCAATGAACAGGGAATTTGGTACCTTTTGGCTTGCCGTACCTGTTGTCATCGTCCGCCGTTCGCTATGACCAGCACATGTCACAGACCACATGCCTATTCGCGACCCGACTTTACCACGCCAATCTCAGCGACCACGGCGCGATAGATCCGGCGGAGCTTGAGACATCCTGCTATGCCATCGCGGAAGACGACGAAGCCGGGCAGGATTGGTGCGAGGAAAACGGCTATCCCGGCTACACGTCTTATGCATCCCTTTCAGATTTGCCATGGCGCTTTCCGATCTTTGCCCAGATCGTCAAATCGCTCGATGCCCACGTGGCGGCTTTTGCCAAGGAACTGGCCTTTGACCTTGGCGATAAGGCTTTGGTTCTCGAAGACATCTGGATCAACATCCTGCCCGAGGGCGGCATTCACACGGCCCATATCCACCCGCACTCCGTGATCTCAGGCACGACCTATGTAAAAATGCCGGAAGGGACGTCGGCGCTGAAGCTGGAGGACCCGAGGCTCGCCATGATGATGGCCGCTCCGCCACGCCTCAAGAACGCACCCGAAGACCTGCAGCAATTCGTCTACGTCAAACCGAATGTTGGGGACGTGCTGCTGTGGGAAAGCTGGCTGCGGCACGAAGTGCCGATGAACCTGAGCGAGGACGAGAGGATCTCGGTCAGCTTCAACTACAAATGGGATCAGCGGTAAAATAGTGTGGCGGACCGCGGGTTTCTGATTATCTGCTATAACAGTTGCTATTCGTAATCATCTTCTTCGCAGCAGATGGGCTAACGCCTTTTGATTGGTGCGTTCTTACCCAGCCTTGGATCGCGGGCAACGGAATGTTGGCAGATACTACACGCTGGCTAGACTACGATAACGAAATAAATCCAGAGGTTATACATGCAAAGAGCTTTTAGATGGGCCGCAACTGCCATGTTGTCTGCCACAATTGCAGGGGCCGAGATCAGCGAAACCGACCTTACCCTTAGGACTGGTCAGCAGGCGTTCGTCGGTACCCTTGTGACACCCAGCGGTCCCCCGGCCCCTGTTGTACTGCTGTTGCACGGGTTCACAGGAACCCGGGATGAGTTGGCAACCGATCACGTCAAAGACGGTGTTTTTGCATATACCGCCAGGGCTCTTGCAGATGCAGGATTTGCCAGCCTTCGCATCGATTTCCGCGGTTCGGGCGAAAGCCTCGCCGACCTCACCTTTGCCGACACAACGTTCGAGGGGCAAATTGCCGATGCCATCGCGGCTGTCGACTATCTGAAGTTAACAGATGCGGTAGATGGGGACGACATTCATATTGTCGGTTGGAGCCTTGGCGGGCTGGTGGCCGCATCGGTCGCCGGTCGCGTGGATGGGCTCGATACAGTGAGCCTGTGGAATGCCGTTGGCGACCCTGAAGCAACATTCGTTGGGCTGTTTGGTTCTGACCTGATGCAAACCGGGCTCGACGCGGCGCCAGACACCGTCATCTCGACAGAATTACCTTGGGGCGCCAAGATCGAGCTAAAGGGTACCTTTTTCGACGGTATCGAGGCAATTAACCCTGTGGAAGAAATCAAGGGCTTCGATGGAGCGCTGTTCGTGGCCGTCGGCGCACAGGACACCACGGTCCTGCCTGAGAACGGAGCGCGCTTCATTGAGGCGCATGAAGGCCCCGAGAAACTCTGGGTTGCTGAGATGGACCACGTCTTCAACGTCTTCAGCACGGAGACGATGCTGGCCGAGCTTGTCGCAGAGACCATTGCTTTCATAGAAGCAAACGACGACTCGCGGTAGCAAACGTCAGGACATCCGCAAAAACAGCTCAATTCAAAAGCCCGTCGCCGTCCTTGTCTGCAGCGGCAAAATCTTCCGCCATTTGCTGGGCGAATTCATCGGAGGTGACCAAGCCGTCGCCGTCGTCGTCCAACTCCGCGAACGATGCCGCCACCAGATGCGGATCTATTTCGTCAGGGCTCAGGCTCAGGCTCAGGCTGCGGTTCGCGTCCATCTGTTTGAAAGCGTAATCCGCGAACTGAAAGAATTCGTCACGAGAGACCCCGCCATCCGCATTCGCATCCAGCGAAGCGAGATGCCCGTCATTCCAGGCAGCGGACTGGCTCAACACCAGCCCGGGGGCGGTCATGAACGCCGCCAATAGAGTGATGCGAAACGTCATGTTCATTGCCCTACCCACATGAATACGAACGGCCAGCCGATGCACCCGCCCTTGCCCCTGCCGCTGTCAGAATGTCCTGGCCTCGACCACTGCCGATTGCACCACCGATCAAAGCACCAGCCAGCGTTCCCGATATGCACGCGATCTCGTGCTCGCGCTGCGCTTGTTGTTGGGAGGCCGCCGCCGGTCCGCAGGCTTTAAGCAACCCCAGACCAAGGAATGCCGTGACGAGAAAGGCTTTGGATGCCATTTCGATTCCCAATCAAGAGCCCGCGTAATGACGGTCGCCAAAACAGCCTGCGCTATCAAACATAGCGTGAACGACACTCTAACCTGGCAGGGATCAGCCGATGTTGGAAGCTTGTCGATGGCCGACGTGTAAGATCCCCCTTGGCCGTTCTTTGACATGACGGCTGTGCCAAAGCGTGGTTCAGATACGCACTGCTGGTGGATAAGCACAGATGCTCTGGTGCAAAGCATGAGAGGATGAGCTCTTAAACATTCCCCGGCATGTGCCTAAGCCCCAACCATTTGCGGCGTCGAGCGCATCAACTTCGACAGGAACCCTACGTCCAGGAAGATGCGGCATCTCGACCTTCCTGATGTTTTCGGTCCCGCCGCGCGAGAAGTTGGCCTGATCTCCATTCAGGTCATCACCTTGTGCAAAACGCATTATCGTACCGGCCCGCGCAGCATGTTCCCACTCCGCTTGCGTTGGCAGGCGGTATGCAGATGTACTTGTTTTCTGGTTTGGCCATTCAACCTATTGCTGAACATCCAAGTAAGACACATCTGCGACAGGATGATTCAGACCGGTGTGCTTCCGCCCGGGGATACTGGGAACCATGCCATCCGGCACAAGATCACAACCCCATCATCAATACAGGCCAACCATTCTGCCCTTGTCACTTCGTTGCGACCGATTGCGTAAGGAATATCCATTTCCACACGGTGACGGGGATGCTCACTCGGTATGATGTTGATCTGGTCCGTTGCGCTGAGATGGGTGCGCAGCCGCCCATCCTCGCTCCAGATACGAAGCCGATTGCGCGAATCCCAGGGCTTTACTCCCAATCATAAAGCTAGCCGGTGGAAGCACGATCATTTCCAGGCAAATGTCGCAGTCGCGAAATGTCTCTAGTGGCTGGACCGATCTGTTTCCAAACAAGAGCTGAGCCAAGGCCCATCCAACACCCAGCAGAGTTAACAAGGCCGCCAGGATCGGTATCTTCAGCGCGCGTATCATGACATCAGCCTGTACGACAAACCTTCAACGCACATGGGGAACTTATCAGCTTACGCCACCGTAGGTGGTCTAGCTCCTCGCGACGGCAATCCGGACACAACCCTGTGCCAGATACGAACAAAGAGGGGCGGTGTTTTACCACCGCCCCTGCGTAGATTTGAGATGCAGGCTGGGCAATCTGCCCACCACTCACCAGTCTTCGCGAACGACGACCCGTGTCTTGATCGGCAGCTTCATTGCTGCAAGGCGCAACGCCTCGCGGGCAATGTCGTCGCCAACGCCGTCGATTTCGAACATCACCCGGCCGGGTTTGACCTTGCAGGCCCAACGGTCGACGGAACCTTTACCCTTACCCATCCGCACTTCGATCGGCTTGGCTGTGACGGGTACATCAGGGAAGATGCGGATCCAGACGCGGCCTTGCCGTTTCATGTGGCGGGTCATCGCACGCCGTGCCGCCTCGATCTGGCGGGCAGTGACGCGCTCGGGCTCAAGGGCCTTGAGACCATAGGTGCCGAAGTTCAGGTCAGACCCACCCTTCGCCTTGCCCTTGATCGAGCCCTTAAACTGCTTACGGAATTTTGTACGCTTAGGTTGAAGCATCTTTACTCTCCTTAGCGGTCGCGGTCACGGCGACCGCCGCCACCGGCACCCCGCGGCGCAGGGCCGTCCTGGAGTTCCTGAGCCTTGCGATCACGGGCCGACGGATCATGTTCCATGATCTCGCCTTTGAAGATCCAGACCTTGATCCCGATGATGCCGTAAGGCGTCGACGCCTCGGCATGCGCGTAATCGATGTCTGCCCGCAACGTGTGCAGCGGCACGCGGCCTTCGCGGTACCATTCAGTCCGTGCAATCTCGGCTCCGCCCAGACGGCCCGCGACGTTGACCCGGATACCCAGGGCCCCCATCCGCATCGCGTTCTGAACCGACCGCTTCATCGCGCGGCGGAACGACACACGGCGCTCAAGCTGCTGCGCGATGGACTCGGCCACCAATTGCGCGTCCAGCTCAGGCTTGCGTACCTCTACGATATTGAGGTGCAATTCGCTGTCGGTCATCGCGGCAAGCTTTTTGCGGAGCACTTCGATGTCCGCGCCTTTCTTGCCGATGATGACACCGGGACGGGCCGTGTGGATCGTCACGCGGCACTTTTTGTGCGGGCGTTCGATGATCACACGGGCCACACCGGCCTGCTTGCACTCTGTGTTGATGAATTCGCGGATCTTCAGGTCTTCAAGCAGAAGGTTCCCGTAATCCTTGGTGTCGGCGTACCAGCGGCTGTCCCAGGTGCGGTTGACCTGCAGGCGCATACCGATCGGATTGACTTTCTGACCCATCAGGCTTGCTCCTCGACTTGACGCACCTTGATCGTGATCTCGGCGAACGGTTTCATGATCTTGCCAAACCGGCCACGGGCGCGGGGGCGACCCCGTTTCAGCGTCATATTCTTACCAACCCAGGCCTCAGCGACGATCAGTTCGTCCACGTCCAAACCGTGGTTGTTCTCAGCATTCGCAATCGCCGATTGCAGGCATTTCTTGACGTCCTGAGCGATCCGCTTTTTCGAGAAGGTCAGGTCCGTCAGGGCCTTGTCGACCTTCTTGCCACGGATCATGGCGGCCACGAGGTTCAGTTTCTGCGGGCTGGTGCGAAGCATCCGGGTCTTTGCCATCGCTTCGTTTTCGGCCACGCGGCGAGGGTTTTTATCCTTACTCATTTGCGTTTCGCCTTCTTGTCAGCCGCATGACCGTAGTAGGTCCGCGTAGGCGAGTATTCACCGAACTTCTGGCCGATCATGTCCTCGGACACGTTGACCGGGATGTGTTTCTGACCGTTGTAGACGCCAAACGTCAGGCCTACGAACTGGGGCAGGATCGTCGAACGGCGCGACCAGATCTTGATCACTTCATTACGGCCGCTTTCGCGTGCAGCTTCTGCCTTTTTCAGGACATAGCTGTCAACAAAGGGGCCTTTCCATACAGAGCGAGACATGTCTTAGCGCCCTTTCTTCTTGGCGTGCCGTGAGCGGATGATGAGCTTTTGGCTGGCCTTGTTCTTGTTACGGGTACGGGCCCCTTTGGTCGGCTTACCCCATGGGGAAACCGGGTGACGACCACCGGAAGTCCGGCCTTCACCACCGCCATGGGGGTGATCGATCGGGTTCATGACGACACCGCGAACGCTTGGGCGTTTGCCGAGGTGCCGGTTACGGCCGGCTTTGCCGAGGTTCTGGTTTGAGTTGTCCGGGTTCGACACCGCGCCAACGGTCGCCATGCATTCCTGGCGGACCATCCGCAGTTCGCCCGAGCTCAGGCGGATCTGGGCATAGCCACCGTCACGACCGACAAACTGGGCATAGGTGCCCGCAGCGCGCGCGATCTGCCCACCCTTGCCGGGCTTCAGTTCGATGTTGTGAACGATTGTCCCGATGGGCATGCCCGAGAACGGCATTGCATTGCCAGGTTTGATGTCGGCCTTGGACGCCGCGATAACCTTGTCACCAACCGCTAGACGCTGGGGGGCCAGGATGTAGGCCTGCTCACCATCTTCGTATTTCACGAGGGCGATAAAGGCGGTGCGGTTGGGGTCGAATTCGATCCGCTCGACCGTGGCCGAGACATCGAACTTGTTCCGTTTGAAATCGACGATCCGATAGAGGCGTTTCGCCCCACCGCCGCGGCGGCGCATCGTGATCCGTCCGGTGTTGTTCCGTCCGCCATTCTTGGTAAGACCCTCTGTGAGGGACTTGACCGGGCGGCCTTTCCAAAGCTCCGAACGGTCGATCAGTACCAGCCCTCGCTGGCCCGGCGTCGTCGGCTTGTACGACTTGAGTGCCATGTTTGCTGTCTTCCGTTTTGCTCAACGACAGGGCGCACCCTGCCTATGTGGTTGTAGGCCCCCGTAGGTGCCCGAATTGACTGGCCAAACCGGCCAAACGCGAAGCCCCGGACGAATCCGGGGCCTTGCTGATGGGCTCGTTAAGGGACGGCGGCGTGCGGGTCAAGCACCGGCGGCCGAAAACGTGGCGGTGTTGGAAACAATAACCCAAAGCACGCGATCAACCGACCTTGGCCCGTTGATGACCTAGCAAACGCAGAATGTTGCGGACAGCGCTACCGCCTGCCGCGCGCGGCTGCTATCCCACCTATGGCGGCAAGCAACATAATCCCACTTGCTGGCAGTGGGACCACTGGCGTGCCTTCGATGTCATCATTTACCCCGTCAGTGACACCATCGTAGTTGTACGTTAGCCCGCTCACCCCGACCGCGCCTCCCTGCCCGGAGAAGGTAATGTAAGCAATCAACCCTCCATCCAGACGAAAAGAACCATTGTTGGTGCCAGTGCCCGACGTAAAAGAGTCAAGCAATGCCCCGGTGGCAGTGTATGCGCTGTATGTGCCGCCGTCGAAGATAGAAGCATAATCGACTTCGACGAAATCTGTCTGATCGAGAAAGTTAATTCTGCCGGAGATACCAAAGGTCCCCAAATCAGCTGTGGTACCGTTAGCGATTCCAATGCCATCTAAGGTATCGCGTGGGTCGATGTAGAGGTATGAATTCAACACCTCTATTCCGAAATTTACTCTATAGAAATCATTGTAGGCCGGATCTGATTCAACATTGAACTGGGTTCCGGGGAAGCTAGGCGTATCGAATGTTGGCGTGAAGGTTGCAGAAAGTGCTGGAAGGGAAAATGCCAGCGTCAATGCAAAGCCCGCCGCGGGAATCTTAATAGACAAGAAATGGTCCTCCAAAAATCGTGGATGAGAAACTATTGGTATGTGAAAGTTTAATCGAGATCTATTTCCATACAACCTGGCTATCGTTCGATGCAGTGAAAATTAAGAAGGAATTCATGCATCGCAAAAAAATACATCAAAAAAAACCCGGCTCTATCTCAAGCCGGGGTTCCATTGTTCGAAAAGGTTACTGGCTTACAGACCAGTCGTCACGTCGATTGTGTTGCCTTCTTCAAGCGTCACGTAGGCTTTCTTGACGTCTTTCCGCTTTCCGAGCTGACCCCGGAAGCGTTTGACCTTGCCCTTGGTGATCGTCGTGTTGACGGCTTTGACCTTGACGTTGAACAGCGCCTCGACCGCTTCCTTGATCTGCGGTTTGTTGCTGTCCATCGCCACCTCAAATACGATGGCCCCATTTTCGGACGCCATGGTCGCCTTTTCGGTGATGATCGGCTTGCGGATCACGTCGTAGTGTTCTGCTTTCGCGCTCATTTCAGGCGAGCCTCCAGTGCTTCGACACCCGCCTTCGTGATCACCAGCGTGTCACGCTTGAGGATGTCATAAACGTTTGCGCCCATGGTCGGCAGGATATCCAGACCCTCGATGTTGCGCGAAGCCTTGAGGAAGCCCTCGTTCACCTCGGCACCGTCGATGACCAGCGCCCGTTTCCAGCCCAGATCCTTGACCTGCTTGGCCAGCGCGGCGGTCTTGCCCTCGGCTGTGGCCGCGTCGATGATAACCAGCGAGCCGTCTTTGGCCTTGGCGCTCAGCGCGTGCTTTAGACCCAGCTTGCGGAACTTCTTGGGCAGATCATGACCGTGCGAACGCGGTGTCGGGCCCTTGTAGATCCCGCCCTTGCGGAAGATCGGCGCATTGCGGTCACCGTGGCGTGCGCCGCCGGTGCCCTTTTGGCGATAGATCTTCTTTTTGGAATAGCTGGTTTCCGACCGGGTCTTGACCTTGTGGGTACCGGCCTGCGCGTTGTTGCGCTGCCAGCGGACCACGCGATGCAGGATGTCGGCGCGCGGTTCAAGACCAAAAAGGTCTTCGCTCAGCTCCAGGTTACCTGCCTTGCTGCCGTCGAGTGTGATGATGTCGAGTTTCATTATTCCTCACCTCCCTCGGCGGGGGCTTCTTCAACAGGGGCTTCCGCTGGCGCACCAGCCGTCTTCAAAGCAGCCGGGAAAGGAACGCCGTCAGGCAGCTTCTTTTTCACAGCATCCTTGACGGTGACCCAGCCACCTTTTGAACCCGGCACAGCGCCCTTGATCATGATGAGGCCGCGATCAGCGTCCGTTTTCACGACCTCCAGGTTCTGCGTCGTCACGCGGGCCGCACCCATGTGACCGGCCATTTTCTTGCCTTTGAAGACCTTGCCGGGATCCTGACACTGGCCGGTCGAACCGTGCGAACGGTGCGAGATCGAAACACCGTGCGAGGCGCGCAGACCGCCGAAGTTGTGTCGCTTCATCGCACCGGCAAAACCCTTACCGATGGATGTGCCGCACACGTCGACTTTCTGACCTTCGAGAAAATGTTCAGCCGAAATCTCGGCGCCGACTTCGATCAGGTTGTCTTCACTGACGCGGAATTCTGCTACCTTGCGTTTGGGCTCGACCTTTGCCGCGGCAAAGTGGCCGCGCATGGCTTTCGACACCCGCTTGACCTTGGATACACCGGCGCCGAGTTGAACGGCAGTATAGCCGTCTTTGTCAGCGGTGCGTTGCGCCACAACCTGCAGGTTTTGCAGTTGCAGGACGGTGACAGGGATCTGCTTGCCGTCTTCCATGAACAAGCGCGTCATCCCGACTTTCTTAGCGATCACTCCAGAGCGCATATCTCATACCCTCCGGGCTTACGATTGCAGCTTGATCTCGACGTCCACACCAGCGGCAAGGTCGAGCTTCATCAGCGCGTCCACGGTCTGGGGGGTCGGATCAACGATATCCAGCAGGCGCTTGTGCGTGCGGATCTCGAACTGGTCACGGGATTTCTTATTCACGTGGGGACCACGCAGAACGGTGAATTTCTCGATCTTGTTCGGCAGCGGGATCGGCCCGCGCACCGATGCACCCGTCCGCTTGGCGGTGTTGACGATCTCCTGTGTGCTGGCGTCCAGCACACGATAGTCAAACGCCTTCAGACGAATGCGAATGTTTTGGCTTTGAATTGCCATTTCTTGTTTCCCTTACTCGGGTCTCTAACGGAGAGGAGGAGCGTCGACCACCGATACCCCTCGTCGCGTCTCGTCTTGTCAGGTCCAAGACGGGCATTGTTGCCCGCCTTTGTTGTTGGTATGTGACGCGTTGCGTCTGTGGCGCTTACTCGGTGATTTTGGAGACCACGCCCGCGCCGACGGTCCGGCCGCCTTCGCGGATCGCAAAGCGCAGGCCCTGCTCCATCGCGATCGGGGCGATCAGCTCAACCCCAAAGCTCACATTGTCGCCCGGCATCACCATCTCGGTGCCCTCGGCCAGCGTCACCGTGCCCGTCACATCCGTCGTCCGGAAGTAAAACTGCGGACGGTCATTCGCAAAGAACGGC
>JBCBKL010000014.1:0-108365 GCA_038521825.1 Pseudomonadota bacterium
AGGGATCATGTTGGTACCTCAGCGGATCGGGTTGTGGACAGTTACGAGCTTGGTGCCGTCCGGGAACGTCGCTTCGACCTGAACGTCGTGGATCATCTCGGGTACACCTTCCATGCACTGCTCGCGGGTGATGATCTGCGCGCCGGCCTCCATCATGTCGGCCACGCTGCGCCCGTCGCGCGCGCCTTCGACCACAGCATCGGTGATGAGCGCGATGGCCTCGGGATGGTTCAACTTGACCCCCCGGGCCAGTCGTTTGCGCGCCACCTCGGCGGCCATGGCCACCAGCAGCTTGTCCTTTTCGCGAGGGGTGAGTTGCATGGGTTAAAGTCTCCAGCAGATCGGCAGTGTATTGTCGGTCAGGTGGTCCAGCACGGGCAGCAATGCGGATCGCAGTTGAAGCCCGTTGCGGGCGAGGATGCGACCGGCCAGCAGAGCGGGCGCGATCAGGCTTGCCCCACCAGACTCCGGCATTAGGGCTTTAACACGCTCCGAGACCCGCTCAGCCATCGGTCCGGCCACTATCAGGCTGGCCATAGCACGGGCGCCGTTTCCCACAGCGGGTCGGTCGAAATAGGCCGAGAGGTTGCCGGAATGCGACCAGCCATCGAGAAACTTCAGCGATCGGTCTTGCCAGATCGAAATCCGGTCCGAAAAAGTCGCGTTAACCGTCGTCTCACCCATGGCCGTGCGGCCCAGGATTAGCGGCTCGAGGATGATCACGTCAGAATCCGGCGCAATCTCAATATCCAGTCGGCGACGTATGGCGCAGCCGTCAAAGAGGATCGTTTCCTGTGGCAGCCAGAACAGCCGCGAACCCTTGTCAGCATTCAGCCTGGTCGTGATGTGACCAACTTCGCCCGGCATGGCCCGGTAGCCGCGTTCGGCCGCCTGCGTCGTGATCGCAAGCCGGGCATTCTTACCGGCGCGGGCTGAGGTCGTAAACCGATCGCCACCTGTAACACCACCAGCGCAATTGACCAGCACCGCGTCAACACGGCCTGCATCCCGTGTTCGTGGAAAGACGGTCTTGAGAGCGCCGGCCTGAAACAGATCGCCAAGCCTGGTCCCATACGCAGAACCACGGACCGACAGGCGCGTCTTTCCAATGGCGCGCGGCTGCATCGGCGCAAGGGCCGGTGGTTTTTCTAATGCAGTGATAGGACTGGCTCTCTTTGACTTGTTCGGGATAACAGCATGTGGTGTCGACCCAGCCAAGCCATTCCGGCGCGTTACGGCGCATATGCAGGCAAGCTGCCCGGTTTTTGGGCAGGTGCTAAGGGCCTATCGGTCGACTGGTTCCGGGGTCGCGGCGATGCCTGTTGATCCGCCCAGAACAAGGTCGGCCTCCCACAACTCTTGGACATGCGGTAGCGTCGGGTTGCCGATACGCTCGATAAGGATTTCGGCGCATCGTCTGCCCGCGTCACGGACGGATGAGCGTGTGGCCGTGTAGGTCGGCGCACCCGGATCGCCGTTGGGCAGGGCCGAGATCGCGTCGTCATAACAAACCACAGACACATCTGAGCCGATCTTCAGCCCCCGATCTTCGAGCGCGCGCCGAATTCCAAGGGTAGGAACGATCGAGGAGGAGACGAACGCGGTCACGGGCTCATCGAGGTCAAGCATGGTGCAGGCGGCCTCATATCCGTTGGGCTCGGTCATTTCGCCCGAGGTCATCAGATCCGGATCTGCCGGTACGCCCTTGGCGGCCAAGGCGGACAGGTAACCGGCGCGCCGTCTCGCGGCGAAATCCATATGCTCGAACCCGTTGACCAGCCCAATGCGCCGGTGGCCGAGATCCAGAAGGTAGGACGTCGCGCGCTCAACCGCGCGGCGATTGTTGACGTCGAGCCAGCTATAGGCGGACTCCACGCCAGTGGATCGCCCATGTACCAGAAACGGAATGCCAAGTTCATTCAGGAGAGGGATACGCGGATCGTTCTGTATCGGTCCATGTACAATGATCCCGTCGACCTTTTGGCGTTGTGCGATGTCGCGATAGGTCTGCACCTCGTCCTGGTCCGCAACCATGGACACAACCATGTCATAGCCGTGTTGGGCGTAGACTTCGCTTGCACCTGCCACAAAGTCTGAAAAGACGACGTTGACCATCTCATGTTGCGATGAACTGGGGATCACGTGGCCGATTGCCATACTGCGGCCGGTGGCAAGCTGCTGGGCACGGGCATTTGGTCGATAATCGTATCGCCGGGCTGCATCCTTGACCTTTTTTCGCGTCGCTTCGCTGACTTCAGGATAGTCATTGAGCGCGCGGCTGACCGTAGTCTGTGAAAGGTTCAGCAGTTGAGCAAGCTCGCGAAGGTTCATGGCCTCTTTGATCTCCAAAGCGCTTTGAAGTGCGACCATACGCTAGCCAACGATTGTCCAAAGGTCAAAGCGGATCGCAATGCGACTTTGGGTTGATGGCCTTCACGTTATGGTCTGATGGAATTGGCTCTCAGTTGACAGGATGCTGGGATTGCGTCACTTTTTCCCTATCCAAACCGCTTTGGGACCGATTCTTGGGCCCTGGGGCAAAGGGCAAAAATACACGGCCTGCGGGTCGCTTGGGAGGAAATCATGAAGGCACGTCTGTTTGCCGGTGCGGGCGCACTGGCACTTCTTGCTGGCTTTGCGCAGGCCGGTGGCCACCAGCCATTTGCGATTGGTGAAGGCGATTTTAACTGGGATAGCTACAACGCTTTCGCAGAAAAATGGGATCTGACGGGCCAGACCGTCACGATCACAGGACCCTGGACAGGTCTCGACAACGACAACGCAACCGCGGTGCTCAGCTATTTCGAAAGCGCGACCGGGGCGACCGTAAACTATTCCGGGTCCGATTCGTTCGAACAGGACATCGTCATATCGACCCGTGCCGGCTCGGCACCCAACGTTGCGGTCTTCCCGCAGCCGGGATTGGCCGCCGACATGGCTTCGCAGGGCTTCCTGACACCTCTGGCTGACGGCACCGGCGACTGGATTGTCGACAATTACGCGGCAGGTCAATCATGGGTCGATCTGGGAACATATGCGGACCAAAGCGGTTCGGACGCGCTCTTTGGTTTTTTCTACAAAGTCGATGTCAAATCGCTGGTCTGGTATTCGCCAGAGGCCTTTGACGAGATGGGCTATGACGTGCCTGAATCGATGGAAGCCTTGAAGGCCCTGACTGATCAAATCGTCGCCGATGGCGGTACGCCTTGGTGCATTGGCTTGGGGTCGGGTGCTGCAACGGGCTGGCCGGCGACAGACTGGGTTGAAGATTTCATGTTGCGCACCGCCACGCCCGAACAATACGACGCCTGGGTCTCGAACGAGATGAAGTTTGACGATCCGGTTGTTGTCGGTGCGATCGAAGAATACGGCTATTTCGCGCGCAATGACACCTATGTCGATGGCGGCGCTTCGGCCGTAGCCAACACCGACTTCCGTGACAGCCCTGCGGGCCTCTTCTCGATCCCGCCGAAATGCTACATGCATCGTCAGGCATCGTTCATTCCGACCTTCTTCCCGGAAGATGCAGAGGCCGATTTCTTCTATTTCCCGGCCTATGACGGCAAGGATCTTGGGCGCCCGGTTCTGGGCGCGGGCACATTGTGGGCGATCACCAACCCGTCGGATGGAGCGAATGCTCTGATCGAGTATCTGCAGACGCCTATCGCACATGAAACGTGGATGGCGCTTTCGGGGTTCCTGACACCGCACTCGGGCGTCAACACATCGCTTTACGCCAACGAAACCAACAAGGCGCTTGGCGACATTCTGTTGAATGCGACGACCTTCCGCTTTGACGGCTCTGACCTGATGCCAGGTGAGATTGGTGCGGGCGCATTCTGGACAGGCATGGTCGACTACACGACCGGCAAGGATGCTGCGGCTGTCGCATCCGAAATCCAGGCCCGCTGGGAATCGATTCAGTAAGATCACGATCGGGGGCGGCGCAGGCCGCCCCGGACCAGACTACAGGGGGGAATAGCCATGTCACCGATGCTGCAAGGTATCATCACGATCATCCTGGGCGTGGGTGGCTGCGTTGGTTACTTCTTCCTTTCGAACCTTGTTCTAGACAGGTTCATCTTTCCTCCCAGGGGCGAGGATCTGGGCAAGAACATCAACCGGGCCAACATGGTGCGGCCTTGGCTGTTCCTCTTGCCTGCGATCCTCGCCTTGGGTCTGTACCTCGTCTACCCGGTGGTCGGTTCGTTCTGGCGCTCGCTCTTCAACCGCGCGGGGGATGAGTTTATCGGCTTCGGCAATTATCAGGTGATGTTCGCCGATAGCGGATTTCAAACTGCGCTTTTCAACAACTTTCTCTGGGTTCTGGTCGTCCCGGCGATGTCGACCTTTCTGGGTCTCCTCGTCGCTCAACTGACCGATAGGCTGAGCTGGGGCAACATCGCGAAGTCCCTGATTTTCATGCCAATGGCGATCTCGTTTGTAGGCGCATCCCTGATCTGGAAATTCGTCTATGCTAACAATGCCGATATCGGCATCATCAACGCGATCCGTGAATTCCTTGGCGCATCACAGCCGCTTGATGTGCTTCAAGTCGCGTTCTGGAACAACTTCTTTCTCATGGTCATCCTGATCTGGATCCAGACAGGATTTGCCATGGTCATTCTGAGCGCGGCGCTGCGGGGCATTCCAGAAGAGACGGTCGAGGCGGCGATCCTGGATGGTGCCAATCCGTTGCAGGTCTTCTTCCGTATCAAGGTCCCCCAGATCAAAAGCACGATCATGGTGGTCTGGACCACGATCACCATCCTCGTGCTCAAGGTTTTTGATATCGTCTACACGATGACAGGTGGCAATTTCGGCACCGATATCCTGCCCAGCTACATGATGTCGTACATGTTCCGGGATGACGGGCGTGCAACTGCCGTGGCCTTCGTGATCATGCTGATCGTCTTGCCGGTCATGATCTGGAACATCCGTCAAGCCCGCGAGGAGTTGAGATAGCCATGGAAGAGATTGCAGGCACAAAACCGGCGCTTCGGTGGGTCACCAACCTTTCGGTCATCTTTCTCGTCGTTCTCTGGCTTGTCCCGACGATCGGGCTCCTGGTGTCGTCGTTCCGAGACCGCGATCAGATCTCGGCCTCGGGTTGGTGGCTGGCACCATTCCCGGTCGAACAGAACTTCCGTTATCGCGCGCCGGCGGATGACGTAACGCGTGATGGCGATCTCTATGTCATCGAGGGCAACGTGTTCGAGAATGGGGGCGTGATCGTGCGCTTTGGCGGGACACGGGGCAATCCCACGGCCGTGGCCGCCGGTGAGACCGCAGAGCTGACCAAGGGCCGCAGCCTGATGGTCGAGGCCAACGGCGATTTCCGCTATACGTCACCCGAAGAAATCTCTCGCGATCCAAGCATTTATTTTTCGTCCGCGACGCCGCCCGAATTCTCGCGCGACAACTATCGGACGATACTCGCGTCCGACAACATGGATCGCGCGTTCATCAACACACTCACGGTAACCATTCCGGCCACGATCATTCCCATCCTGATCGCGGCCTTCGCAGCTTATGCGCTCGCTTGGATGGATTTTGCGGGCCGCGGGCTGCTGATCGCGATTGTGGTCGGTTTGCTTGTGGTCCCGCTTCAACTGGCCCTTGTGCCGCTATTACAACTGCACAATCGGGTCGGGATCGGTCAGAGCTTTCTGGGGATATGGATGGCCCATACCGGGTTTGGCATGCCGCTGGCCATTTATCTCTTGCGCAACTACATGGTCGGCCTGCCGCGTGACATCATCGAAAGCGCCAAGGTCGACGGGGCGACCGACTTTCAGGTGTTCACGCGGATTGTCCTTCCGCTCAGCTTTCCGGCGCTCGCGTCCTTCGCGATTTTCCAGTTCCTGTGGACATGGAACGATTTGCTGGTCGCCAAGGTCTTTCTGCCCTCGAATTCGGAAAGCTGGGTTATGACGGTGAAGATCGCGGATGACCTTCTTGGGTCCCGCGGTGGCGACTGGGGCATTCTCGCGGCAGCGGCCTTCATCTCGATCGCGGTGCCGCTGATCGTCTTCTTCACGATGCAGCGATATCTGGTACGCGGCCTGTTGGCTGGTTCGGTTAAGTAACGGGATTGTCCCTGATGACAAAAATGGAACCCATAGCGATGCCTCACAGACCCGGCACGACGGACAAGGATTGGTGGCGCGGCGCGGTGATCTATCAGATTTACCCGCGCAGCTACCAAGACAGCAACGGCGACGGGATCGGGGATCTGTTGGGGATTGTTCAGCGGCTGCCGCACATCGCGTCGCTGGGTGTCGATGCAGTCTGGATTTCGCCGTTCTTCACGTCACCTATGAAGGACTTCGGATACGACGTCAGTGACTATTGCGATGTTGATCCGATGTTCGGCAGTCTAGCTGATTTCGACGCCGTTATCGATACTGCGCACAGGCTGGGGCTGAAGGTCATGATCGATCTGGTGCTCAGCCACACGAGCGACCAGCATCCCTGGTTCGTGGAAAGCCGGACCAACCGTGAAAACCCCAAAGCGGACTGGTACGTCTGGGCTGATCCAAAGCCTGATGGCACACCGCCGAACAACTGGCTGTCGATCTTTGGCGGGCCGGCCTGGCAGTGGGACGCGCGGCGCGAGCAATACTTTCTTCACAACTTTCTGACGTCCCAGCCGGATCTGAATTTTCACAACGATGAGGTTCAGCAGGCCTTGTTGGATGTCACCCGTTTCTGGCTGGATCGCGGTGTCGATGGATTCCGGCTCGATACGATCAACTTCTACTTTGCCGACAAGGATCTGCGCGACAATCCTGCCCTGCCGCCGGAAAAGCGAAATGCGACCATTGCGCCGTCGGTAAATCCCTACAATCACCAGGAACACCTTCATTCCAAGAACCAGCCCGAGAACCTTGATTTTCTGGCCCGGTTCCGTGCCCTGCTTGATGAATACCCCGCGGCCGCTGCCGTGGGTGAGGTTGGCGACGCGCAGAAGGGGCTCGAAATTCTCGGGCAATACACCAACGGCGATGACCACATCCACATGTGTTATGCCTTTGAGTTCCTTGCGCGTGACCCACTGACGGCCGAGCGTGTGGTCGAAGTCATGCGCCGCCTCGACGGCGAGGCGCCCGATGGCTGGGCCTGCTGGGCGTTCTCCAATCATGACGTCGTGCGGCATGTGACCCGCTGGAACCTGCCGCTGGCGGCTCAGCGTCTTTATACAACGATGATGATGTGCCTGCGGGGTTCGATCTGCCTCTATCAGGGTGAAGAACTCGGTCTGCCAGAGGCCGATATCGACTTCGAAGACCTACAGGACCCTTACGGCATCGAATTCTGGCCCGAGTTCAAGGGCCGGGACGGGTGCCGCACCCCCATGGTGTGGGAGGCGTCGAACCAGAATGGCGGGTTTTCGGACGCCCAACCGTGGTTGCCGGTGAACCATGAACATCTCAACCGCGCCGTCGCCTATCAAGAGGCAGACCCGGCCGCATTGCTGCATCACTACCGCCGGGCCATCGCCTTTCGCCGCACCCATCCGGAACTCATCAAGGGTGAGCACCTCGATGTCACGGCAACCGGCGCGGTTCTGAGCTTTGCCCGGCGGCATCAGGGCGCTGAGCTTTTCTGCGCCTTCAACATTAGCGGCGAGCCCGCGATCATCGATATGCCAGCGGGCACGTGGTTGCCCGTCGGGGCAGAATTGGGGTCAACCGGCCCTGCGCCAGATGGCAAGGTGCATCTGGGTCCGTGGCAACCGTGCCTGGTCCAAAGGCAATAAGAACCGAAAGGGGGGGAACATGGCAGAGCTTCTGCTGCAGGATGTCGGAAAAGCCTACGGTGGCACCGTTGAGGTTCTCAAGAACATCAATCTGGAAATCGAACGCGGTGAGCTGATCGTTTTCGTCGGCCCGTCGGGCTGTGGCAAATCCACCCTTTTGCGGATGATTGCCGGACTGGAAAAGATCACCGCGGGTGATCTCTTTATCGAAGGCGTGCGGATGAATGACGTCCCTCCCGCGCAGCGCGGGATTGCGATGGTATTCCAATCCTACGCGCTCTATCCGCACATGACCGTGCGCGAAAACATGGCGTTCGCCCTGAAGCTCGCCAAAAAGACCAAGGCCGAGATTGACGAGGCGGTTGCCGGCGCGGCCAAGGCACTTCAGCTTGACCCCTATCTCGACCGGTTGCCGAAGGCGCTGTCCGGTGGCCAACGTCAGCGAGTGGCGATCGGGCGATCGATCGTGCGCGACCCGAAGGTTTATCTGTTTGACGAACCGCTCTCGAACCTCGATGCCGCTTTGCGGGTCGCGACCCGGATCGAGATTGCGCAACTTAAGGAATCTATGCCCGATTCCACCATGATCTACGTCACCCACGACCAGGTTGAAGCGATGACACTGGCCAGCCGCATCGTCGTTTTGGCCAACAAGGGGATCGCCCAATTCGGCACGCCGCTGGAACTCTATCAAACGCCTGAGAATGAATTTGTCGCGCGGTTTATCGGCTCACCTGCCATGAACCTGATGCCTGGCATCGTGACCGGCACCGGCGAACAGACGACGGTCGAGCTGGCCGCGGGTGAGGGCGGGATTCTAGCGAACATCCCGACGCGCGACAGTGATATCGGCATGGAAGTAAATGTCGGCATCCGCCCCGAGGATATGGTGATTACCGAGGGCGAAGACTTTGCATATGCAGGCACGGTCGATATCACCGAGGCCCTGGGCGAGGTGACCCAGATCTACTTTGCGCGCGAAGCCCCCGACAAGGATCCGGTCATTGCCAAGCTGCCCGGGATCCACTCCGGCTTGCGCGGAAAGACGCTCAGGATGACTGCGGACCCCTCCAAGCTGCACCTCTTTGCGAACGGACAGTCGCTGCTCTATCGATAGGGCATGGTCTTTCGCCCACGCGGCGTCCTAAAACGTCCCAAGCACCTTTGGTGAATATTGGAATGACGTCACGATGCATTGGGCCCGGTTTCGCTTGCCTGCCGTCCTAACGGTGCTTCGGCTGCCGCTGGTGCTCTTATCTGTTGGGCTTTGTCCCTCATGGCCCTTAGCCCTCGAAGTGCAGCTCGAGGTCCGCGGCGATGACGGGATCACCATTGCGCTTCGCCAGTCCTCGCTCGTCGAGGCTTTGGAAGGGAGCGAAACGCCGACCGGGCAAGAGGTCTTGTCGGCCGCCAAGGCCGACTATGCGCGACTAATCGCAGTCCTGTACGATGCCGGGTATTTCGGCCCCGTCGTGTCTATCCGACTGGATGGGCGGGAAGCGTCCGAAATCCGGGCATTCGATGCCGCGAATGTCTACCGAAAAGCGTTGATCAAGGTCGAAACTGGTCCGGCGTTCCGGTTCGGCGAGGCACGCATCGGCCCCCTCGCGCCTGAGACGACGCTGCCCGATGGTTTCCGCGTCGGCGCGCCTGCGGGAACGCGGATTATCCGCAGCGCTGTCGATGGTTCGGTCGAGGCGTGGCGCAGTGCAGGTCATGCCAAGGCCCAGCCCGTCGATCAGCAAATTACAGCCCGCTATGCCGAGCGCCAACTGAGTGTTGATGTCACCCTCGATCCGGGCCCTAAACTTCGCTTTGGGGACCTCGGCCTGAACAGCCGGTCGACTGTCCGGCCGGAACGGATCCGGCAGATTGTCGGATGGCCAAAGGGCAAGGATTTCGATCCGGCCGAGGTAGAGCAGGCGCGGGAACGGTTGCAGCGCACCGGCACGTTCCGGATCGTGACATTCCGGGAGGCTGAAAAGCCGGTGGGCGAGGCCTTGCCCTTTGATCTCGAAATTACCGACCGATTGCCCCGCAGCTACGGGTTCGGAGCTGAGCTCTCATCACTCGAGGGTCTGACTCTCACCGGATACTGGCTGCACCGCAATCTCTTTGGTGGTGCGGAACGGCTGCGGTTCGAAGGCGAATGGCGTGGCATTGGCGGCAGCGAAAGCGGCGAGGACTACCTCGTTTCCCTACGCTATGACCGGCCCGCGACGTTCGGGCCGCACGCCGACTACTTTGCCCTCATTGAACTTGAAAGCCTCGATGAAGTTAATTTCTCTTCCGATCGAATTGCCATAACGAACGGCATCGTTAACCGGAAATCGTTGCGGCGCCGTTTCAGCTATGGCTTCGGGTTTGAATATGCACAGACGGATGATGATCTAGGCGACCGGGAATACCTAATCCTTACTCTGCCTGCATCGGCCGAGTTCGACTACCGTAATTCCGAACTCGATGCGACCGGGGGGTACTACGGCCTGCTGGAACTGACGCCGTTCTTGGCCCTTGATGGAACCGACAACGGGCTTCGATCGACGTTGGATGTGCGGACCTACCGACAGGTCAGCGAACGTCTAGTTCTGGCCGTTCGCGGACAGCTTGGGTCGATCATAGGGCCGGGGCTGGAGGACGCACCCGCAGACTTTCTGTTCTATTCCGGTGGTGGTGGCACGGTCCGTGGCCAGCCGTACCAGTCGCTGGGCGTCACTTTGCCCGGCGGAGGCGAAGTGGGCGGTCGATCGTTTGTTGGGCTGTCGGGTGAGGCGCGGGTCAAGACGTCTGATCGGATCAGTATCGTGGGTTTCTGGGATGCGGGTTATATTGGCGAGGAAGTCTTTCTCGACGGCACATCGGGCGAGTGGCATAGCGGTGCCGGATTGGGTCTGCGCTATGATACCGGTATCGGGCCAATTCGCGTCGATGTCGGTTTGCCGGTCAGCGGGCCGGGCGACAATGACGGCGTCGAATTCTACATCGGCATAGGGCAGGCGTTCTGATGATCCGACTTTCGCTCTTGATCCTCTTTGTCATCAGCACTCCGCTTCTGGCGCAGGAAGACGGCGATCGCGGATATATCGCTGGTCTGCTCGAAGATGCCCTAGGCGGCCCGGGCAGGGTGGTTCGGATCGAAGGCTTTCGCGGTGCACTTAGCGCGACGGCCCGTATCGACAGGGTGACGATTGCCGATGACGACGGGATCTGGCTGACGATCGAGGATGCGGCGATGTCGTGGAACCGCGCAGCCCTTTTGCGCGGACGGATTGAGATTAGCCAGCTTGAGGCCGGTCGCATTGCCCTGCCACGCTTGCCCTTGCCGCAAGAACAGGAACCAAGATCCGTCGAGGCGCGGGGATTTTCGTTGCCCGAACTTCCGGTAGCGATCAATATCGATCAGCTGGCCGCGCGGCAAATTGAGGTCGGTGCGCCGATCCTTGGCGAGGCGGCGCGGATGAGCCTGACGGCCTCAGTCTCCCTTGAAGGCGGTGAACTGGCATCAAACGTTCGGGCGTCTCGAACCGACGGCCAAGCGGGTGAGTTCGAAATTGGGGCCGACTACGTCAATCAGACCGAAGAACTCGCCCTAAACCTCTCGTTGACCGAAGAGGCAGGTGGCATTGCGGCACGGGCACTAAATCTGCCGGGCCTGCCATCGGTTCAGCTGAACGTTGAGGGGCAGGGGCCCCTCTCAGATTTCGCCTCGGACGTAAGATTGGCGACGGACAATGTCGAACGCCTCGTGGGCCGAGTAACCACTGGGACCGGGGCCGATCCCGCCGACCGACGCTTTGACGTCGATGTCAGCGGTGATGTGACGGCTCTCTTCGCACCCGACTACCGCCCGTTTTTTGGCGACGACCTGGCGCTGGTCGCCAGTGGCCTGCTGCGGGGTGATGGAGGGTTTTCGCTTTCGCAGATGGTGCTGCGGACCCAGTCGTTGAGCCTCGGCGGGCGGGTGGAGCTTGGCCCGGATACGTGGCCAACACTGATCGATATCGAGGGCAGGCTTGATGATCCAGCCAGCGACGGCGTGATCTTGCCCTTGAACGGGCCGCAGATAAGCGTCGCGTTTGGCGATTTTGCAATTGCTTTCGATGCGGCGCAGGGTGACCAGTGGCAAGCGCGCTTTGATCTCGCCGAGCCGCGGCGGGACGATATTACTGCTGGCCAGCTCCGGCTTACTGCGAACGGAACAATTGACTCCAATCCAACGGCTCTCGGCTCGGTCATGGCAGCGATAGACCTCGCCGTGCGCGATCTTCTGTTCGACGACCCGGCTCTGTCTCAGGCGGTTGGCTCGGATCTGACCGGCCAATTGGCCATTAACTACGTCGAAGGCAGGCCGGTCGATGTGACGGGGATCAGTCTGCGTGGAAACGGTTATGACCTGACGGGCGACGTGACGATCGCGGGCTTGGAAGAGGCATTTCAGACCACCTTTGATCTGGGCCTGAACGCCGGTGACATTGCGACCCTGTCATCGCTGCTGGGTCAGGATCTTTCCGGTTCCGCCCGGGTCGATGTCGTGGGGCGCGCCGATTTGGGCGGTGCCTTTGATGTGTCCGTCGACGGTCTTGGCCGGAACCTGACCATTGGAATTCCGCAAGCGGATGCATTGCTGACTGGGGACACGGAGCTTGATGTCAGGGTGCTTCGCGATGGAAGTGGTCTGACGATCGAAAGAGCCATCCTCGAGAACCCGCAGGCCCGCGTGGCCGCGCTTGGTCGGCTTACATCGAATGCGGGAACGCTGAGCTATGCGCTTGGCATCCCTGATCTTGGGCGCGTGGTCGCGGAACTGCCCGGCCCATTAAACCTGGACGGAAATCTCGCGCGCGACGGTGACACCTGGCGCGTGCGTGCAGCGGGCACTGGTCCGTTCAGTTCAACCGTCGAGTTTCAGGGCCGCCTGTTGCCCAGCACTGTCCTGACCTATGATTTCCAATTGCCGAACATCGCGTCGCTCGTGGCAGGCTTTTCCGGTCCGCTTCGACTGCAGGGTAAAGTATTTGACGAGGACGGGCGTCTTGGGACCGACACCGCGCTCGCAGGACCCGGGGGCACAACTGCAACATTGATCGGGCAGCTGTCGCCCGCCGTCGACCTGGGGTTGAGTGGGCAGGCACCGCTGGGGCTGATCGGCCCGTTCATCCGACCCCGCAGTCTTGATGGCCCTATCGGTTTCGACCTGCGCGCTCGCGGCCCTTCGCTCGATCAAGTCTCGGGCGTGGTCAGGACAAATGGTGCGACACTGATACTGCCCAATGAAGGGATCAGCATCGGCAACATTTCGGGCGAGGCAAATCTGGCGGGCGGACAGGCGCGCGTCGCGTTGACAGGAAACCCGCCACTTGGCGGCACTGCGCAGCTTTCGGGTACCATCGGTTTGTCGCCCGGTCTGCCTGCAGACCTGCTAAACACTCTCTCCGCTATCGTTATCGAAGATCCCCAGCTCTATCGAGTGACTCTTTCGGGCGAGACGACGGCGCGCGGCCCTTTGCAGGGTGGGGCGCTGATCGCGGGCGACATGACTATCGATCTGGCTGAGATCCTTGTGCCAAGCACGTCGTTTGGTGCCTTGGCTCCGATCCCCAAGATATCGCATGTTGGCCTGCCACAAGCTGCCGAGATCACGCGCGGCCGCGCGGGGCTCTTGCGCTCGGAAAATGGTGGGGGTGGCGAAGGCATCGCCTATCCCATTGATGTTCTCGTTCGGGCGCCCTCGCGCATATTCGTGCGCGGGCGCGGTCTCGATGCCGAACTGGGCGGCTCGCTGCGGCTTACTGGCGATACGGACAACATCGTATCCGTCGGCGCATTCGATCTCATCCGCGGACGGCTCGACATTCTGAACCGGCGCTTCACGCTGAATCAGGGTCGGCTCGCGCTCGAAGGGGATTTCGATCCGATACTCGATTTTGTCGCTACCACCAACACGACCGACGGAACGGCCAGCGTTATCGTCGAGGGCCGCAGCAGCAGCCCGCGCATTCGGTTCGAAGCAAACCCTTCCGTGCCAGAGGACGAGGTGCTGGCTCAAATCCTCTTTGGCCGGGACATTCAGCAGCTATCGGCGCTCCAGATCCTGCAACTCGCCAACGCCATCGGAACGCTTGCCGGGCGCGAGGGCGCAGGTCTGTTATCTGGTCTGCGCCGCGGCTTCGCGCTTGATGATCTCGATTTTGAAACGGACGATACCGGGGAGTCTTCCGTGAGGCTGGGCAAGTACCTCACCGGTAACGTCTATACTGACGTCACTGTCGGGCAGGAGGGGACGACGGATTTCTCGATCAACATCGATGTGACATCCAGCATAACTGCCCGGGGTCGTGCTTCGGCCGATGGGGACACGGCCTTGGGCATCTTTTTCGAACGCGATTACTGACGGCGCAGGGCGCGGCTTGCGCTGCCCCAAAAGCCCTGTCATCTGAACCTCAACGAACGGGAGACAGTGAAAATGCGGGTGGCAATCAACGGCTTTGGCCGGATTGGGCGCACGATCCTTCGTCAGGTGCTGTGCGACCCGGTCAACGCGGATATTGAGGTTGCGCTGATCAACGAAATCGCGCCGCTTGGAACCTGCGCCTATCTCTTCCAGTACGACAGCGTATTCGGACCTTTTCCGGGGGCGGTGTCCCTTCAAGGTGACATGCTTGTAGCCGGCGATGCCGAGGTGCGGATGACCCAGGCCGACGATTTGTCGACGGTTGATCTTGGCGATATCGATCTCGTGCTCGAATGCACGGGGAGGGCTAACTCCCGCGACATTGCCGAACGGGGTTTGCGGGCGGGCGCGGGATCCGTGCTGATTTCCGGCCCGTCAGCGGCCGCCGAGGTGACGCTGGTTCTTGGGGCCAACGAGGAGCTGCTTGGGTCCCAAAGTGTTATTTCGAACGCGTCCTGCACGACCAATGCCCTTGCCCCGATCCTGCGGCTGATCGATGACACACTCGGGATCGAGCGCGGCCATATGACAACGATACACTGCTATACAGGCAGTCAGCCCATGGTCGATGCGCCCCGCGCCAGCCTGCCGCGCAGCCGTGCGGGTGCGGTTTCGATGATCCCGACAACGACCAGCGCCACCAAGCTCGTTGGGCAGGTGCTGCCGCAACTCGACGGTCGGATCAGCGGTGCCGCGGTCCGGGTGCCCGCGATCAGCGTCTCCGCCATCGATCTGACACTTCAGTTGCGTGAACAGCCGGGTACGGCAATGAACCAATTCTTGTCTGAAGCAGTCAAGAACCGAACGATGATTGGGCTGACGGATGATCCCGTGGTTTCGACCGACATGCGGGGGCGACCGGAATCGCTGATTATCGCGACGCCGGAAACGATGGAGCTCGATGGTGGACAGGTGCGCCTTTTTGGGTGGTACGACAACGAATGGGGCTATTCGGCGCGCGTTTTGGACATGGCGCGGCTGATCCATCAGCGCATTTAGCAGCGGCGTACGCTATCCCCGATCAGGGCAGCAGTTCTATAAAATCCGTGGGCCATCTTGGAATACGGGATCAATAGGAAAAGGGCGAGAACCGTGCCAAGGTGCAGGGGCAGCAGCCATGACACCAACGCAGACCCCGTCGCTGAATAAAGCAGCAGGCCGGTCGCGCTGACGGCGAACAACAGCGCGACGAAAGCCATCTCTCCACCCCAGGCGGCCTTGGCCCCCAATTCCGGATCGGCCTGCAACTTCAGGCGGGCCAGCCATGCGGTTCCAGCGCAAAGCATGAGGCCGCCGGGCACTCCCAGCAGCTTTGGCAGGCTGAAGAACGCATACGGGGCTTCCAGCCCGAATCCGTAATGCAGCACCGTCCCCGACGAGGTCGAAGCAAAGCACAGCAAGAAGCCCCAGAGCGTGAGCTGATGTGCAAATCGGCGGGCATGAGAATACCCATCCTCATCCTCGAAATTGCATCCCTCACCGTGCCCGCCGCTTAGGTTCTTCATCGCGGCGATGTCCTTGGTGGCCTGTTTCAGCGCCGCAAAGGTCACGGGCCGTCCCACGGTATCGGCCCAGTAGCGGCGGATCGAAACCCCCATGGCTATGAGCGGGAACAGAAAGGCGGGCGCAAAGATCGACACCATGACACCGTGGGACAGATAAGCGTAGAACCCTTCACCTGACACGGGGCGCAGGGCTTGTGCGATCCAGAACAGCAGCGCGGTGGCCAGCGCGAGACAGGTCGCAACGACAACCCCATTGCGCTCGAAAAGGCGCGCAAATGGCTGTGGCCAAGCGTAGTCTGACCAGCTCTTCTGTCTGACTTCGGCAAGCGCGGCGGGCAGATTGAGGTCGAACTGATGCGGGGCGGTGTACTGGCACGCGTAATAGCAGCCTCGGCAGTTGTGGCAGAGGTTGGCCAGATGGGTAATGTCCCCATCGGAAAAGGCCCGGTCCGCATGGATCGACGGAAAGACCGAACAGAACCCCTCGCAATAACGACAAGCATTGCAGATCTCGATTTGCCTGCGGGCCTCGTCAATCAACTCAGCTTGCATAAGCCGAGGCCTCCTGGCCGGCGATGCGTCCAAAGACGGTTCCGATGGTCATGCCAAAGCCAGCCAGATACCCTTGGCCAAGGATCGAACCGGCCATGATCTCGCCAGCGGCCCAAAGATTTTCAACAGGCTTCTCAGGGCCTTGCACCTGTGCCGTTTGGTCAACCCGAAGGCCTAAATACGTGAAGGTCACGCCCGGCCGCAGTTCATAGCCATAAAAGGGTGCTTCGGTGATGGGTCGTGCCCAATTCGTTTTGGGCGGTGTCAGCCCCTCGGTCGCAAGTCCGTCCAGTTCGGTTGGATGAAACTCTCCTGGGCGGCAGGCGGCATTGAAGGCATCGACTGTCTTGCGCAAGCTGTCGCCGGCCAAGCCCAGCTGCTGGCTCAACCCCTCAATCGTGTCGGCCTGAACGGGCGGAAACACAGACGGCATGAACTTGTCGATGCTTTTTGCGTCGATGATGGCGTACCCCACCTGATCGGGCTGGGCCGCCACCAGCCGCCCCCAGATCGCATAGCGCTTTGGCCAGACATCCTCGCCCTCGTCATAGAAGCGATCACCGTTCTTGTTCACGACAATCGAAAAGGGCACGCAGTCCAGACGCGTCACGATTCCTCCGTCGAACTTCGGGGCGCGCCCGTCGATGGCGACGGCATGACACTGGGTCGGGTCGCCGACGGACTGAATGTCTTGGTCCAGCAGGTCCTTCAGAACCACGCCGCGGTTGTAAGGCGTGCCGCGGATTAAAAAATTGCGCGCCGCAGGTCCCCATGCATCTGCAAGCCAGTCGAGATTGGCCTGAAACCCACCCGAGGCGACGACAACGGCGCGGGGGGTATAGGTCACCCGCTGCTCGCCGATCTCTGCGTCTACGCTTGAGACGCGCTTGCCGTCCGTCTCGACATGGGTGACCTTGGCTTCATAAGCGACCTCGATCCCAAGAGCGGCAGCGCGACGGTAATAGGCATTTACCAACGCCTTACCGCCGCCCAAAAAGAACGCGTTTGTCCGCGAAAGTGACAAAGTACCCGATAGGGATGGTTGAAAGTGAACACCGTGGGACGCCATCCAGGCATAGTTTTCCTCGGATCGGCCAATTGTCATCCGGGCCAGCGTCTCGTCCGTTTTGCCCTTGGTCACCTTGATCAGATCGTCAAAGAATTCATCCTCGGAATAACGACCCGTGAGAACACCCAGCGGTCCCTCATGCATGCAGCGGAAGTTGCGGGTGTGGCGACTGTTGCCACCGCGATAGGGTTTCGGCGCCGCCTCCAGGATCAGAACGCTCGCGCCGGTTTCGCGGGCCGTGATGGCCGCGCATAGGGCAGCGTTGCCACCGCCAATCACCAGTATGTCCGGGCTTGTGTTCCGAGGGCTCATGGGTACTAAGATTCGATTGTGTCCGTTTGTATCCGCGTGTATACATTGATTGAAAATGAGAGCAACACCCATGTCGTCAATCGACCAATCCACGACGTCCCAAAGCGAAATTGCCTATGACAAATTGTACGAAGCGATCCGCAAAGGTGTATTTTTGCCCGGCGACCGCGTGCGCGAAACCGATGTGGCCCAAAAGCTGGGCCTTAGCCGGACGCCCGTGCGCGACGCCCTGAGGCGGCTCGAGGCCGAAGGGATTGTCGAACATCGGCCGCGCCTTGGTGCCGTTATCCGCAAGCTGGCCCAGTCGGAAATCGTCGAGCTTTACGAGATGCGGATCGTGCTGGAACGAACGGCGGCTGAGCTGGCGGCCAAACACGCGACCGAAGCCGAGATTGAAGAATTTGCCGACCTGAACGAAGCGATCCTCGTGGCTGAGAATAACCCTGCTGAAGCCGCGCGGCTGAATGCCATTTTGCATCGGTCGATCTATCGGGCCGGGCGCAACCGGTTTCTGCTTGAATCGTCCCGCGCCCTGAACAATGCGCTCATGCTGCTTGGGCCAACAACGCTCGATGATCCGGAGCGGATCCTGGAGGTCCACACGCAGCACGCGGCAATCATCGACAACCTGCGAAAGCGTGATCAATCAGCGGCGGGTCAAGCGGCGGTTGCGCATATCAACACGTCATTGCGGCACCGGCTCAAGGCCTTGCGCGGATGAGCCTTCAACATGTATGGACCCTAGGCATCGCGGGGCTGGGCGTTGCGCTCTTCCATCTGCTGTTGCTGCCGCTGCCTTGGCTTCTGGGGCCAATGTTCGCCTGTCTGATTGCTGCGCTTGCCGGTCTGAATCTGAAGGCGCCAACACAGATCGGGATCCTGATGCGCACCGTTCTGGGGGTCGCCGTCGGTGCAACCATCACACCCTCCATTCTGGCCGAGCTTGGGGCGATGGTCTGGTCGCTTGCGCTGATCCCCGGCCTTATCCTTGCCTGTGGTCTTGTTGGTTGTCCCTTTTTTCGGCGCGTCTGCGGTTTTGATCCTGCGACCAGCTACTACGGCGCGATGCCAGGCGGTTTGCAGGACATGCTGATCTTTGGTGAAGAGGCTGGTGGCTCACCTCGGGCGCTCAGCCTTTTGCACGCCACCCGCGTGCTTGTCATTGTGACTGCCCTGCCATTCCTGCTGACTTCGGTGATGGGGGCCGATTTGAGTCGCCCGCCAGGGCAGGCAGCATCGACCATCCCGATCCATGAATTGGCCCTGATGGTCGTGATCGCCATAGCAGGCTGGCGCGGCGCCGTTGCCATCGGCCTTTTTGGCGCGACGATACTCGGGCCCATGTTTCTCGCGACCGCGGCCAGCCTGATGGATGTCATCCACCACCGCCCACCAGCCGAGGCGATCATGGCCGCTCAGTTCTTTATCGGTCTTGGTATCGGGGCGACCTATGCCGGCGTCACGGGGCGCGAAGTGCAGTCAACCGTGCTGGCCGGTCTGGGCTATGTCCTCATCATCTTTGGCATCTCGGCGGCCTTCGCCTATGTCGCGGTTCAGCTCGGCGGGATGGAAACGCTCAACGCGATCCTTGCCTTTGCACCGGGTGGTCAGGCCGAGATGACGGTTCTGGCCATCGTTGCAGGGGCCGATGCCGCGCTGGTGGTAGCCCACCATCTTTTACGGATCGTGGTGGTGATTATCGGTGCCCCGATCTTTAGTCGATTGTTAAGGTGATACGACTTCGGGGTTGATCACATCGATCGGCGCGCCTTTTTCAAAGGAGTTCACCTGGTCGAAGATGTCCGAAAACTGGAGATCGAATTCGTCCTCGGTCACGTAACCGATATGGGGCGTCGCGAGCACGCGGGGGTTGGTAAGCAGCGGATGCGTGTTATCGGTCAGAGGCTCTGTATCGAACACATCCACTGCTGCAAAGCCCGGTCTTTTGTTCGCTAACGCCGCCTCGAGCACGCCGGGCGCGATCAACCCGGAACGTGACGTATTCACCAAGAGAGATCGAGGGCCCATAGCGACGAGATCCTCCGCCGTGATGATCCCCCTGGTCTCCGGTTTGAGGCGGACATGCAGGCTGATGATGTCCGATGTTGCAAAGAAACTTTGTCTGTCATCCGCAACGCGTTGCCCGTCCGCCCGTGCCCGTTCGCGACCATCGCCCGAGGCCCACCACTGAACCTGCACACCAAGCGCCTCGGCATAGCCCGCGACGGCCTTGGCAATGCGCCCGTATCCATAAAGCCCCAGCGTCTTGCCGCGCAGCGTCCGCCCGACGCCAAATTGCCATTGCCCGGTCTTCAGGCTCTCCGCCTGCTGTGGGATTTGCCGATAGCTCGCCATGATCAGCGCCAGTGTCAGCTCTGCGGCGGCGTAGGACGGCGTGTCACTGTGCATGTTCGAACAGACCATCACGCCGTTCCGGGTGCAGGCCGCGACATCGATATGCGGATAGACACTGCGCTGGCTGATCAGTTTCAGCTTGGGAAGGCGGTTCACAAGGTCCTCGGTGATCGCTGTCCGTTCCCGGAACAAGACAAGGCATTCTGCCTCGGCCACACGGTCGGCGAGGCGGATGGGGTCGGGTTCGTGATCGGTCCAGACGGTGACATCGTGCCCGGCAAGCTTTTCGAAACAGGGCAGGCCACGTAGTGTGTCGAACCAGTCGTCAAGAATGTGGACCTTCACCGGCTTTCGATACCGGACATCATGGAGGGGGTGCGGGGGGTCGGCACAAAGACCGGGCTATCTAGCGCACCCAGAGCCGCCGAGACTTTCTGTCGTTCAGCCAGCAAATGGTTGAACTGCGCGTCGCAGCCGGAGATCGGCGTCGGATAATCCCTTATCTCCGTGTTAAGAAGGGTCAGCGCCTGCGTGAGTTCAGCATGCGCGCAGATGATGCAATCTTTGTAGGGATCGGTCATACCTAGTGTCTCCTTGGTTTGTATACCATTGTATACTAAATTGGCAACGAGTTAAATAGGCGACCATATCCGAGACGGAACAAATACCTCTCCGGCGGCGAGTTTGCGGGCAGTTCGATAAACGCCGGCGGACCTAAGGGCAAACTGATCGGCCCCAAGCCCGTAATCGACTAGAACGTCAAAGACGCCGGACGGGTGCTCCAACTTGACGGTCGCAGGGGTTGTATCCGGGCGCACCGCGAGGCCATCGGCCACCGTGCCTGGCAGCAGAACGCAAGTCGCCAGACACTGGCCGCCGGTGACCGCCATGGTCGGGTGGCAATTCCATGGCATGAAATACAGTGTCGAGACATGGCCACCCTTACGCGGCGGCGCCAGCAGGCCGACTTTAGGGATCACGGACTTTGCCACATCGCCCATCCCCATGCGCCGGGCTGCGTCGATCCGGATCCGCTCCATCCGGTCAAGAAGGGCTGCGTTGCTATTGAGCTCAGCGGGTGTTTCAGACCCTGTCAGCCCAAGGTCCGATGACCGCGCGATAACCATCGGCATCGTCACATCAAGACAAGTGACCGCGATCCCGTCGATCACATCGATCAGGTTGCCAGTGGGCAGCATCTGACCCGTGGCGGACCCCACGACATCCATGAAACTCAATGCGATCGGGGCGCCCGTACCCGGCACGCCATCGATTGCCACGTCACCGTCATAGGCCACATTACCACCTGGTGTTTGGATCAGGGCCGAAACCCGGGCTTCGGTGTTAACAGCGCGAATCCGGACCTCGGTCACCTCGTCCTTCGGCTCGATCAAACCCATCTCGATCGCTGCGGGGCCGACGCCCGACAGGATGTTGCCGCAGGTGGGTTTGAAGTCGACAAGGTGGTCTTCGACGCTGACTTGGGCAAAGAAGTAATCGATGTCGGCCCACTCGTCCTCGGATCGCGACAGCATCGCGGCCTTGGTTGTGACCGCTGCTCCGCCGCCAATCCCGTCGATATTCAGCGGATGGCCTGCGCCCACCATGGCGATCAAAACCTCGCTGAGCGTGTCCAGGTCCTCGGGCAGGTCGGCTCTGCGCATATAGGGGCCGCGTGATGTTCCGCCGCGCATGAAAAGAAATGGGATACCGGTCTGGGTCATGGTGCAGTCCTTGCGATCAGGGTACAAAGATTGGTGGCAAAAGCCTGCGTGCCAAGAGTTCCCTGCAGATCTGCCGTGCGGGTCTCTGGCTGGCGCAAGGCTTCAGTTACCGCGGTGCCGATCCGATCCGCCGCGTCTGCGGCCCCGAGATGCCGAAGCAGCATCGCCGACGACAGGATCAGCGACACAGGATTTGCCCGATCCTGTCCGGCGATATCGGGCGCTGATCCGTGCTGCGCCTGTGCCACCGCGTTGGTCGCCCCTAGATTGAGCGAGGCGGCCAGACCCAGCCCGCCGGCCAGTTCCGAGGCAAGATCCGACAGGATGTCGCCGAACATATTGGTCGTGACAATCACGCCAAAGCGGCTTGGGTCCCTTACCAGCAATGCGGCGGCGGCATCCACTAGCACCTCGTCATATGCGATATCGGCATATTCGGCTGCCACCTTGCGCACCTCGTCAAGAAACAGACCATCCGACAGACGCATGACGTTTGCCTTGTGCACTGCCGTGACCCGCTTTCGACCCTCTCGACGCGCAAGATCAAAGGTTGCTTGGGCGATCCGGGCTGACCCTTCGGCAGTAATCTTGCGGGTGGCCAAGGCGACGCCGGGCACGGGCATCACCTCACCACTGCCTGCGTGCATGTTGCGATCGGCGTAAAAACCCTCAAGGTTTTCCCGCATTACGACCAGATCGACGTCTTGCTGAATAGGCTTGGGCACGCCGTCAAAGCTGCGGGCCGGGCGGATATTGGCAAACAGGCCAAGATGTTTTCGGATCACGCCCGACGGGTTCAGCCCGCCTTCGCTCAATGGTGGATAGGCATTGTGAGACACCGGACCAAGTATCACGCCATCCGCCACATCGCACAGTTCGAGGACGGCCTTGGGGATCGTAGTCCCCGCCGCTTTCAAGGCATCGAAACCGATTTTGGCCATCTCGAAACCGACGGCCTCCCCGCAGGCGGCCTGCACCACCTTTTGGGTTGCCGTCATGATCTCAGGCCCAATCCCGTCACCGGGTAGGCAAAGCAGGCGCATCAACCCCGCCCCAATGGCCAAGGAAGCGTTACGTAGCTTTGCAACAAGCCCGGTGGGAAATCACGGTTGAGCGCTCCGGCCATGACGCACATCAGCCCGATCCCGCAGGCAGCGAGGATGATTGTCCGTCGCCAACCTTCACCAGCGCGAAGGCGAAGAAAAGCAACGAGGAAGATGGAAAGCGCCAGAATGAATCCCAGCAGCGATGTCAGGATCAAGAGGCCCGCAAACCACGCCAGCGTTGACCAAAGGCCATGCTGCATCAGCTCGCCGTCGTTTTCGCGGTCGGCAAAGATCACGTGGCTTTCGGGCCGCAGCATCATCTGCACGATCAGGATCACACAGCCGATCAGTGCAACGCCGGAAACGAAACGCGGAAAGACCCGGTCGGCGGCCGAAAAGTCGGGGATCATGGCCGTGTTGATATAGGCCACGCCCAGATAGGCCGTAACCAGCAGCAGAAAGATCATTGGCGCGCGTTTCGAGCCTGAACCCACATCGCCCTCGGCCAGGATGTTCTTGGCCTGCCTGAGGCCCACCACTACCGAAATCACGGTGATGATCACGAGAACGATCACGATAGGGCTGAAGATATAGTCGATCCCTTCCTCGAACCCTCTGCGAAACCGTGAACTGGCGATCTGAACAGCCTGGTTGGCGTAGTTTTCGGCCGGGCCCGACAGCACGAAGCCGATCAGGAAGGCGGGCCGCGACCAGTCGAACCGGCGCATCATGATCCCAAGCAGCCCAATTGCAAAAAGCGCCACGAGGTCCAGCAGGTTCTGCCCGGACTGGAAAGCTGCAAATGAGATAATCATGAACAGAAACGGTGCGAGCAGCGCAAAACGGATCGTTGTGAGCTTTGCGATTGCGCCGGATGCGCCGATGCAGATCAACGTCCCGACCACGTTGGCCAAGGCCAGCAGCCACACGATCGAATAGGTGATGTTGAGGTTGTTTTTGAGCATCGAGGGTCCGACCTCGATGTTGCCTGACCCAAGTAGCGCGATGGCCCCGATGAAGATCGCCATGGACCCCGAACCTGGAATGCCGAACAGAAGGGTGGGGACAAGGCCGCCGCCTTCCTTGGCATTGTTCGAGCTTTCCGGTCCGATGACGCCCCGCACCTCGCCCTTGCCGAATTTCGATTTGTCAGGCGTGGACTGAACGGTGTGGCCATAGGCAATCCAGTCGACCACGGATCCGCCGAGCCCGGGGATGACGCCAACGATCACCCCGATGATCGAACACCGCACCGAGAGCCAGATATTGGCAAACCAGTCGCGCACCCCGTCAAGCCAGCCGCCGCCGAGCGTCGATCCTTCGGCTATGGCGCGGTCCTGCCGCAGCAGGGCGACGATTTCCGGGATGGCGAAGATGCCGAGACCCACGATCACCAGTTTCAGACCGTCGCCAAGATATTGATAAAGCGTGAAGCCAACGGTGCCGTTGTCCATATAGCCCCAGCTTTCCGGGACCATGCGCAGGGCGCCGGCGCTGTCGCCCTCGCCAATTGTGCCGACCATCATGCCAAGCCCGGCCGCCACTATCCCCTTGATCGCGACACGACCTGCGAGGATCCCGACCATCGATAATCCGAAAATCGTGATCATCAACAGTTCCGGTGTGCGGAACTCCAGCACGATCGGGCGCGCGACGAGGATAAAGAGAGTGAGAAAGCTCGCTCCAACCAGCCCGCCAAAAAGGGACGAGGCAAAGGCCGCCGATAATGCCCTGGCCGCCATCCCACGTTTCGCCATCGGAAAGCCGTCAAGAACGGTGGCCTGGGATGCGGACGAACCCGGTATGCCCATTAGGACCGAGGCGAACGTGTCGGATGTCGGAACGACCGCCACCATCCCGACCATCAGGGCAAGACCCAGAACCGGGTCCATCCCGAACATGAAGGGCAATAGCAGCGACAGTCCAGCTATTCCACCCAGCCCCGGAAAAACCCCGACGGCCAAGCCCATCACTACGCCCAGGACGAGGTAGGCGAGGACAACCGGATCGAGTATCAGCCCGAAGGCTTCGGCAAGGGCGGGCAGCGCGGTGGCGAGCAAGTCCATGATGAAAGTCCCCACTGGCCCTGTCCTTTGCGGGCAGGGCCAGCGAGTGGAGGCCCTAGTTCAGCGAAACGCCATAGCGCTCCTGAAGCCAATTCGTAACGAAGCCCTTGGCATCGCCCGACACCTGCGTCGCGCTCACGAGCGCGCCCGCAGCCTCCCCGCCTGTCATCTGGGGATACTTGCCCAGACGCTTGGCCGAAATATCAGCGAAGTCGGCGCGTGCTTTGACGGCCTCGAAAGCAGCAGTGTAGGTCGCGATCGCATCCGCCGATGCGCCGTTGGGTAGGAACACCATCTTCTGAGCCGGGAAGCCCGCGATGAAGAACGCTTTCCATGCATCCCACTGCGTGCCCGAAGTCTCGCAGCCTGCCGTTGCTTCGCAGACTTCCTTGAAGGTCGGCATGTCCGGGAATGTCGGATCGCGCACGATGTTGCCGTCGGCGTCCAGTGCACCCCATGTCATCATGGGTACTGCTGTTCCGGCTTCGACCAGTGGCGTCACGCCACTGAGGTAGGATGACGATGTCTGATAGTCGATATTCGCCTCGCCCCGTTCGAACATCAGGCGGCCGTCACCGCGACCCTTGATGCCAAATACCGGCTCGACATTCAGACCCAGCATTTCCCAGGCCAAGAGCGGCACGAGATCAAGCCGAGTGGCCCCCTGGCTGCCATAGATAAACTCGACATCCTTGAGATCATCGGCATCACCGTCGAACCGGGCTGCCAGATCAGGTGGCAGGTAGGCGACGCCGCCGGTGCCTGAGGCCAGAACGACATTCCAGTCGCCGTATTCATATTTGACCCGTGGATCGCCCAGCAAGTAGGGGAACTGCGTCGACCCTGATGAGCCAAAGATCAGCGTGCCATCATCATACTTCTGCTGCTGGAAAAAGTTGGCGCCTTTTGTCGAGCCCGCGCCTGGCATGAACTTGACCACCACGGTGGGCTGCCCGGGCAGCGCCTCGCTCAGCAGCGGTGCATAGAAGTTCGCCCACTTGGCCGAGCCGCCCGTTTCCGAGAACGGGATGATCCATTCGACGGTTTTGCCCGCCAGATCGATGCCGTGACCGCCGGCAAAGGTCGCTGTCGCCATACCTGCGACGGCCACCGCACCAAGTGCCGCGTCGCGCGCGGTTTTGAGTATTTGCATTTCTTCCTCCCATATCGCATTCCGCGATCCGCTCGGATACGCGGAATCAGCTGGTTCCTTAGGCCAACTTGATGTCAGAGTGTTGACCTGCAAACCTTGCAGCAAGCTTTCAGCAGAGGAAAAACGTGCGGATCGTCGTGGTCGAGGATAACGAGAACGTGGCCAAGGGCATCGCCTATCGGCTGCGCGATATTGGCTATGCCGTCGATTTGCTGCATGACGGAAACGCGGCCGATGAGTTCCTTGCTGGTGATGGCGCGGATCTTGCCGTTATCGATATCAACCTTCCCGGTCTCGATGGTCTGAGCCTTGTCCGCAAGATGCGTGCACGGGGCGATGGGCGGCCCGTCATCATGCTGACCGCGATGGCAGAGCTGGAAGACCGGGTTGCCGGTTTGGACAGTGGTGCCGACGATTACCTCGCAAAACCCTTTCAGATGGCAGAGCTCGAGGCCCGCATCAGGGCCCTTTCCCGACGGTTGCCGCAGCAAATCACCGAAATGGTCGATGTTGGCAGCCTTTCTTTCGACGCAGCCACGCGTGAAGCGCGGGTTGATGGCCGCCGGCTCGATCTGCCGCGCCGCGAATTGTCGGTGCTCGAATGTCTGGTAACCGCTGCAGGTCGGACGGTGACCAAATCCGTGCTGCTCGACAACATGTACGGGACAGGGGCTGACGTCGACGAGACTGTGGTCGAGGTCTACGTATCGCGCCTGCGCAAGCGGCTCAGGCCCCATGGTATCGAAATCAAGGTGCGGCGGGGCTTGGGCTATGTTCTGGCCGAAGCCGGTCCGGCATGACCCGACTGTCGCTGCGCGGGCGCCTCACGCTGATTATCCTGCTGCCGCTCTTGGCCATCGCGGGCCTGATCAGCGCGCTGACATTGCGGGATGCCCAAGATCGCGCGCTTGAGCTTTTTGATCGGAGCCTCTTGTCGACCGCGCTTGCGATATCCCGCGACATTGCCGTGTCGGGCGGTGATGCGTTATCTACTCGAACGCTCGATCAGCTTCGCGATACTTCGGGCGGGCCGGTTTTTTATCATGTCTTCGCCCCCGATGGCGTGTTTGTCACCGGCTACGCCACCCCACCGGTCCCGCCGAAACGGGGCCAGCCATCACCAGCGCCTGAATTCTACTACGCGCAGTATCTGGGCAATGACGTGCGGGTTCTTCGGATGCAGGATGCGCTTGATGTTGAGGGTCTTGCGGGCACCTACACCTTGGCGGTTTGGCAGAATGTATCCATCAGGGATCAATTCGTGCTGGATTTCGCCAAGCGCGCATTCCTCATCACCGGGGTTCTGTTGCTGTCCGTTGCGCTGATCGTCTGGTTCGGTGTGGGTTATGGCCTGCGTCCGCTGCTGGATCTTGAGGAAGCAATCGCACGCCGCAGTCCCGAAGACCTTGAGCCGATCCGCCGCCCTGTTCCCAGCGAGGTTCAAAGCCTTGTCGCGACGCTAAACCGTCTGCTCACGCAGGTTTCGGACGCCATCGAGGCGCGTGACGCCTTTGTGCATCGGGCGGCCCACCAGTTGCGCAATCCGATTGCGGGTGTGGTGGCGCTTGCCGAGGCCGTGTTGTCGGCCCGCACGCGTGAGGACGCGCAGGAGCGGGCGCTTGCGCTTAAGGATGCCGCGGATCAGACGGGGCGGCTCGCGAATTCCCTTCTGCTTTTTGAGCGGGCCCGCAGCGTGGACGTTTCACACCGGGGCGAAACGCTCGCATTAGATCCCGCGTTGGAGTCGCTTGTCGGCGAAGTGTCCCAAAGCGCGCCAGCGGAGGTTTCGATCACATTCGATGGCTCCGCGCCTAAGGCGGTTGTTTTTGCGGATGCGGTTTTGCTGTTGGAGGCAGTTCGAAATCTCGTCGACAATGCGATCCTGCATGGTGGCCCAAACTTGAAAACTGTGATGGTGCGGACCGTACTCAACGCCAATGAGGTTGCGATCGAAGTGGTTGACGATGGCAGGGGCATTTCCGAACACGACATGCCCATCGTGATGGAGCGCTTTGGCCAGGCGACGCCGGGGCAGGGCAGTGGCCTGGGCCTTTCGATTGCTGAGGCCGTCGCAAAGCAACATGGCGGCCGTCTAGAACTGTTGCGCCCCGAACCCGGATTGACGGTCCGAATGGCCTTGCCGCTCGTCAGCCCGTTGGAAAGGTCGGCATCTGTCGGATTTTCTCAAGCAGCGCAATAAAGCCCGCAACCTGGTGCAGGGCCGTTGCATGCCCCTTATCAGCCGAGGCCAGATGCGCTTCGCCTACTGTCCCTTCTGCGTTCAGATCGCTCGCGATCCATCCGTAACTGACCGGGCCGATGGGTGGAATGGGCGTGGTTTCGGCGCTCGAAACGAAATCCGCTGCTTTCGACATATCGACCGCGTCGGGCCTGAACGCGAGCATCAGCGAGGTTTCGACATCGCCACCGTGGATGCCAAAAGACTGCTCCCGCTCTGAATAGGTGCCGTCGGGATGACCGAACGATCCCCATTGGCACTTGATTGCCAGCATGTTCGCCTGCACGCGCAGCTCTCGCGCTAGGATCGAGACGAGATCCAGATTGCCGCCGTGCGAGTTGACGATAACGATTTTTCGGATTCCGGCCCGCGCTACTGAAAGACCGATCTCGACCCAGGCGGCCAGCGCAGTCTGGGCGGTCAGCGTTACTGTCCCTGCGGCCCATAGATGTTCGTTCGATTTGCCCACCGTCTGGATTGGCAGAATTCGAGCGTCGATATCGCTGGGGCACCGGGCGCGGAGGCCATCCAGCATCCCGGCGGCGATCAAGCTGTCGGTACCAACGGGCAAGTGGGGTCCGTGCTGCTCGATCGCTGCGGTTGGCAGGATCGCGATGGTCTCCATCGGGTCGATGCCCTGAAAGTCGTAGGCCTTGAGATCGGCCCAGTTCCGCGCTGTCATGACACCTCTTTCGGTGCATAAGTGGCATCAAGCCGCGACTGCAGGTATTCAGCCGCCCTGATCGGCGAATATCTCGGTGTACCGGTGCCCGGCAGCGCGGCGACGATGGTGTCAGGGTTTGCTTCGATGAACATGGCGATTGAATACCGCTCTCGCTTCGGCGGCAAAACCCTGTGCGGTGTCGAGATATAGGTATCGTTTGTCCACCGCATCATGCAATCACCGATGTTGACGACATAGGCGTCTTCGAGGTGTGGGACATCAATCCAGTCTTCGCCGCGTGGCCTGACCTGCAAACCCGGCTCTCCGTCCGTCATGAGAAGGGTGCAGGCGCCGTAATCGGTATGCGCTCCGGCTCCGATCACATCACCGCGGCCGTCGTGCGCGGGGTAATAGAGAATGCGCAAAGCCGCCAGTGGTTCGTCAAACAGGCGCTCGAAATAGTCCTCGGGTAGGCCGAGATCGGTTGCGAATGCCTGATGCAGAGCGATGCCGAGTTTGAGCGCGGCGTCATAATAAGAAAGAACTGTATCCCGAAATCCTGGGAGATCGGGCCATTGGTTCACGCCGCGAAAGGGCTCGCCTGCGATGACGCGCGGATCTTCTGAAGGCAGGTCATAGCCAGCGTTAAAGCTTTCTTTGCGGTCGACCTCCGGGCGGGTTTCGTCAAGCGACTCCAGCCCCTCTCGCGCCCATCCTCGAAAATGCGGGGTGTTCTGGATGTCGATTTTTGCCTTTTCGCTATCCGGCAAGGCGAAGAATGCCTTGGCTTGGGTAAACATCGCTTCGCGCAGCGATAGTGCCACCGCGGGCTTGGAAAGAAGAAAGAACCCGTGATCCCGACAGGCGGCGCCGACCTTGGCCGAAAAGCTGGCCGGATCGGTTTCGTATTCCGTCCAGTCGAGGATTGGGATCACGTTCGCACCGCCTGCATCTGCGGTCGTACCCGCCCGACAAAACGATCCATCTTCCGGCTTACCTTTTCCAGATGGGCGGCGCGGGTCGCGTGGGTTGAACTGTCCATCAGGTAGTGGGCGGCAAAGACGGTTTTGCAGTTCGGCGCGCAGACTGCACGGACACCGCGCAGCAGGGTTCTTTTGCCCGGGGAACCGATCATCTGCGTCAGCATCCAGCTGGCCCCGCAGGTGGTAAATACGCCCAGCCGCTTGATATGGGTCATGCCCGGCCGGATGTTCGTGTTGATCGCGTCAGGCATCAGAAAGGCGACATCGGGCAACAGAACCCGGTCCAGCCACCCTTTCAGCATGGCAGGCAAGCCATACCACCACGTCGGATAAATAAAGATCAGGGTGTCACACCAACGTACATTGTCGACATCCGATTTCACCGGCTCCTGATTGCACGACGTGTCGAGGTAACAGTCCAGCTCATTGGCGCAAAGCACCGGCGCAAACCCATTCTCATAGAGGTCGGTGACCCTGTATTCGGCCCCGGCCGCCGAGAGTTTGGCGATGACTGTATCCCGCACGGCTGCGGTAAAGCTTCCCTGTTTCGGATGGCAGTAAACGATCAGGGCACGCATCTAAAAGACCTCCATCTCAGTTTCAACCTGCTTCAGAAAACGCCCCCGCCGGGCCTCATCGGCCCGGTTCATGTCATAGAGCGCAAGATACCGCATCTTGTCGGGACGACACACATGCCAAACCGCCCGAGTGACCGATCGGCGCGGCGGATCGCCTGCCATGACGGCCCGCATTCTCGTACCCCCGTAGGTCGTGACCGCAGCGAGGCGTTTAATGTGGGTGAGGGCAGGCATCACCTTGCCACCCTCGAGATTGAACGACACCCCAGGCAGAAAAACCCGGTCGAGAAACCCCTTGAGGATGGCGGGATAGCCAAAGTTCCAGACCGGAAAGACAAGCACCAGCGCCTGCGCCGCCCGTAGCCGTTCGACATAAGGCGCGACCGGTGCCTCGTTCGCACCCATGTCGTGATAGGCCCGGCGTTCCTTGATGCTGAGAATCGGATTGAACCCTTCGGCATTAAGATCGCAATCGTCCACCTCCCACCCGCGCGCGGTCAGCGTTTCCACGACGCGGCGATGCAGCGCCGCCGAAAAACTTTCCGGACATGGATGGGCAAAAAGGACGAGTGCGCGCATGGCTATCCGGCTTTCTGCAGCTTGGGATAGCGGTACATCGCCTGAAAATCCCAGTTTGGATCATCCCAGGCGATCATCTTGCCCGGATTGAGCAATCCCTTGGGATCGGCGTCGTGCTTAAAGGCAAGCTGCCGGTCATCGACGGTTTGCCGCCCGCCTTCTTCCAGCGTGTAGCGATGCGGGTTGAAGACCAGCGCGCCGGCTTCCTCGTGGATGCTAATGATCTCGTCCAGGCGCGCCTCGCTTGTGAACTTCACAAGGCTCAGCCCCGCATACATCACCTTGCCACCTTCCCGCATGACTTCGAGATGCTGCAGGACCTCGGGCGAGAATTCGTCGCGCATCCTTTTGATCAGCTTTAGATGATCGGGAAAACCATAGCGGACCTGAAGATAGGTGATTGACGGATCGACCTTGAGCGCCCGAAGGGTCGTGTGGTTCCAGCCATATTCGAAAACCGGCCCCGGCCCACGTTCCCAATCGTGGCCGTCGCTGCGATAGATCAGCCGAGCATTGGGGCGGCGGCCGAGGAAGGTGAGAAACCCGTCCATCGAATGGGGGGCCACCATCAAGGCGATGAGGTTCGTCTTGTCATCGACATGAGGGGCGACGCGCTGAAAATAGGCATGCGCGGTTGGGGCTTCGAACACGGTGGCGAGCTTGATGAGTATCCCGTCCTCGTTTGCCAGCTCTTCGGCAAAGCGCGCGGCATCCATAAAGTCATCACATGCCACGAACATCTGGGTCCAGTCATAGGCGGGTGCCAGCGGCATCTCGACCTCGGTGATGATCCCGTTTGTGCCATAGGCATGGCTGACGCGGGCCAGTTCCTCGCCCCTGAACTCGAGCACGCGCGGTTCTTCTTCCATCGTGACCACGCGCAGGCGGATGATGTTGCCGAGGTCGCGCAAGCTGCCCCATGTGCAGGATCCGACACCGCCCGACCCGCCCGCGATGAAGCCGCCGATCGAGGCCGTCGCCCATGTGCTGCTGAACATCCGGATTTCCTGGCCCGAGTGCTCTTTGCAGGCGGCATCCAGATCTTTGAGGATGCAGCCCGGCTCAACAATGACGCGGCCGGGGTGGATTTCCTTGACCGCCGTCATGTGCCGCAGATGCATTACGCACCCACCCGCCAGCGGCATGGCCTGCCCATAATTGCCGGTCCCTGCGCCACGTGTGGTCACCGGCACGTTGCGGGCGTAGCAGGTTCTGAGGATTTCAATGATCTCTGCCTCCGAGCGGGGACTGACCACGAAATCGGCAACGACATGATCCAAGCGTGATTTCAGCACTGGCGAATACCAGAAGAAATCGCGGCTCTTGGCTTTGATGCTGGCTGGGTTTTCGTCGAGGTCGAGATGGGCAAGCGCGGTTTTGGCGCCTTCAAGGTCCGGTGTCATGTCACCCTCATCAGATCGTCAAGTTCGGAATAGTCGGGAAGTGTCGTGTCGATAGCCAAGCCGTCCCGCAGCACAATCCGGTCAGATTGTGGACGGGCATAGAGCTCAGTCCAGCTTCGCGCCTTGCAGATCACCAGATCGGCGGGGGCGCCGATGGCAAGCGACGCCGGAGCGAAGCCGCAGGTCGCGGCGGGTGTCGCGGAAAAGGCCAGCGGCCAGTCCGCGCGGGAATGATCGAGGTGCCCGATCCGCGTAGTCTGTCGCATCACCTCAAGCATATCCATGTCCCCATAGGCATAGAAAGGGTCGCGGGTGTTATCGCTGGCAAAGCTGACCGGGATTTCCCGTGCTGCCATCTCGTGCACCAGCGTGATGCCGCGCCCGCGCGGTGTACATCCTGGGTGGCGGTCCTGCAGATAGAGGTTGCACATCGGCAGGCTGACAACATGGATCCCGGCCCTGGCGACCAGATCGAGCGTATCAAGCGCCCGCGCTTCGTCCTGCGTGGAGAGCGAACAGCAATGACCGACTACCACGGGCGCGTCAAAGCCAGTCTCAAGCACCGTCTCTGCGATTAGGCGCAGGGTCTCAACGTTTGCATCCATCGTTTCATCGACGTGGAAATCGGTATGCAATCCGCGCTTCTCTGCCATACGGAAGAACCCGCGCAAGCGGTTGGGTAAGTCGGGCAGCGGATACGTCACCATTCCGAGAACGCCGCCATATCCCGCCACCAGATCGGCCGTGTGGACGAAATCTCCCTCCTCCGAGAACCTCTCGCACCCGATCAGGCAGACCGCCTGCATGTCGATCCGCCCGCGCCAGTCTTCGCGTAGTTCCGCCCAAAGGGGCCAGCTGATGCCATCCTGCGGCGGGATGCTGTCGAGATGGGTGCGGATGGCGCGTGTTCCGTGCGCATAGGCGCAGCGCAAGGAGAATTCGATGCGCGTCCGTACGTCTTCCGCCGTCCAATGCGCGGCTCGGTCAGCAGCGACCGTTTCCAGTGCGCCTGTGAAGGTCCCGTCGGGGTTCGGCGCGCGGTCCCAGATATGGCCCTTATCGAGATGCGTGTGCATGTCGACAAAGGCAGGCAGCGCCATCGCCCCCCCCATATCGACAACCTGCCCGGCCTGATCCGAGAACCGGCCGTCTTCGATATGCAGGGTGACATCGGCCAAAACGGCATCCTGACCGACAAAGCAGCCCGGTATCTTCAGATTTTGCAGGGTGATGTGGCCACTGGGCAGAACGTCAAAGCCCATTAACCCTCCCGTTTGAGCGCGCTTTCATGCCATTTGCGCAGCAGCATATGGCTGAGAAAACTCAATCCCGCAAAGATCACCACGCCTGTTGCTGCGATCAGGATCAGCGCGGCGAACATGCGGGGGATGTTTAGGCGGTACCCGGCCTCAAGGATCCGGAAGGCTAGACCTGATTCAAGGCCACCGGTGCCCGCCACGTATTCCGCCACGACTGCGCCGATCAGGCTGAGCCCACCTGCAATCCGCAAGCCGCCAAGGAAATACGGCAGGGCAGAGGGCAATTGCAAATACCGCAGCTTTTGCCAGCGGGTCGCCCCGTATATCCGAAAGAGATCGCGCAGATTGTGGTCGGCCGAATTTAGCCCAAGCGTCGTGTTCGAAAGCACCGGAAAGAAGGCCACCAGCCACGCGCACAGTAAAAGCCCAGCGAGCCGACTGTCGACATAGATGAATATCAATGGCGCGATGGCCACGATCGGGGTCACCTGCAGGATCACAGCATAGGGATAAAAGCTCATCTCGATCCAGCGCGACTGGGTAAAGAGCACGGCGAGACCAACGCCGCCCAGAACCGCAACCGCCAATGCCATCAGGGTGATTTGCAGCGTTACCAGCAGCGCATTGAACAGGATCGCCCAATCCTTGATCAGCGTCTCCAGCACTAGAAATGGCGATGGCAGGATGTAATGCGGGATCTCGTTCCAGACGACGATGCGATCCCAGATCAAGACACCCAACCCCAGAACCAGCACGGGTAGCGTCCATTTGCCGACCTGCTCGAACCGGGCCCTTCGCTGGCGTGTGCGTTCATCCGCATCGATTGCAGCGGGCGCTGTCTCGGCGATGCTCATGCGGCCTCCCCCATGGCTTCGTGCAGCGCATCGGTCGCTTGACGCGTGTAGGCGGCGTAATCGGCTGAGGTGCGGAATTCGTCGTCGCGCGGGTAGGGGGCATCGACCTGCAGTTCGCGCACCACCCGTCCGGGACGGGCCGCCATCACGACGATCCGGTCGGACAGAAAAACGGACTCGAAAACCGAATGGGTCACAAAAATCACCGTGCAGCCGATCTTTTGTTTGAGCGCCAGCAGATCGTTGTTGAGCTTGAAGCGGGTGATTTCGTCGAGCGCCGCAAAGGGTTCGTCCATGAGGATCAGGCGTGGTCGTGTGACCATGGCGCGCGCGATCGATACCCGCATCTTCATGCCGCCCGATAATTCGCGGGGATATGCGTTCTGGAATTTTTCAAGCCCAACCAGGCGTAGTGCTTCAAGCACCTCGTCTTTAACCTCTGCATAGGATTTGCCGCGCAGCCGAAATGGCAGCCAGACATTCTGCACCACCGTTGCCCAGGGCATCAAAGTGGGTTCCTGAAAGACAACGCCCAGATCCCCTGCCCGTTGACCACCCGACCAGACAATGCGCCCTGATGTCGGTCGCAGCAGCCCGGAGATCAAACGCAAAGCCGTGGACTTGCCACATCCCGAAGGCCCGAGAAGCGAGACGAAGTCACCTTGATTGATATCGAGCGACATGCCTTTGAGCGCGGTCACATCGCGCCCGAACGTCTTATCGATCCTGTCGAGCGCGAGCAGCGGCGCGCGCTGGCCGATCTCCTGATGGGTGTCTCTCATCCGCTTCCCTTTGGAACGATGCGCGGCGTTGATCCCGCGCACCGTCGCGTTCTGGCTTAGGGCTTGATGTCCATCCCGACCTTCTGATTGGTGAAGTCGAGCGTATAAGAGGCTTTCCAGTCAAGCCCGTCCTCAAGCACGCCAGCATCGACCATCTTGCCGTAGAAATCCCCGATGACCTTATCGTTCATCGCGCCAATGCCCATGTCCAGCGCGTCGCCGCTATCGACGATACCGCGCTCGCGCATCATGTCCTTGGCAAATTCGATCTTGTCCTGGCTCATGTCTGGATTGGCGGTCTTGATCAGTTCGTCCGCCTCGGCGCTGTCGCCGTAGAGATAATTGTACCAGCCAGCGAGCGACCCATCGACAAAGCACTTCACTTTCTTGGGGTCACTTTCGATCGTCGCCTGCATGGTCTCGATCGTCGTGGCGTAGCTTGAATAGCCGGCATCGGCGATCAGAAACACGTTGGGCTCGATCCCCGCCTCTTTTTTCACCAGGTATGGCTCAGAGCTCAGATAGCCCTGCATCCCTTTCTTCTTGTCTGCAATGAACGGGGCCGGGTTGAACGTGTAGGGTTGGCGCTGCTCGGACGTGAAGCCGTGGGCCTTGATCATCCATTGGTAGTAGCTGGTATAGCCGTTGTCGCCGATCAGCAGTGTCAGATCTTTCAGGTCCTCCCAGCTTTCTGCCTCTTCGGGGTGGGCAAGGATAACCTGCGGATGCTTCTGGAATATCGCCGCTACAGCGACCACCGGAATACCTTCTTTAACCGCGTTAAACGCCTGCAGCATGTCGCCACCCATGTGGAAATCGATCTTGCCCGCCAGCATCAGCGCGCGGTTGTTCACCTGCGGTCCGCCCGGAATGATCTCGACCTCCAGCCCACATGCCTCATAGGTGCCGTCGGCAACCGATTGATAGAAGCCGCCATGTTCCGCCTGCGCCAGCCAGTTTGTCCCGAAGACCACCTTTTCCAGATGGCCGCCCGCCAACGCTGCGCTGCCCATCAGCGCCATAAACCCCGTTGCGAGAACAGTCGTTTCCTTGAGCATAAATAACCTCCGCTGTCTGTCGGCGCAGCGTCCGAACTGGTGCGGAAGAAGCAAAGCTGGTTCGGACTTACGCTAAGGAAAGACGCGATGGATGATGAATTTCAAGGCAGTTTTATCACTCTTGACGAGATGCTGAGCATATCCTGCCTATTGTTGACGATTTATTAAGGGTTGAGTGGGGCGGGGCTGCACACTTTTTGCGGGAGCGTGGTCAATCTAAGGGGCCGTGGCGCATTAGATAGGTGTCCATGATCCATCCATGCGCGTCCCGCGCCGCGGCCCGGATCTCAACGATTTCCGGACCAGTTTCGGCCAAGGGGCCACTTCGCAGGATCTGCTCCGGCATGCCGAGGAATGCGCCCCACCAGATCTCGATACCGATTGGGTCGAGGCGTTGAAAGCTGCACGCGCCATCGAGCATGACGATCACGGTTTCGGCCCCCGCTGGCCAGCCTTCGTCGCGTAGGCGGCGCCCTGTAGTCACGGCAACGGCGCCGTTAATCGTGTTGAACGGAATGGCATGGGCTGCCGTCAGCGCCTGCAGCGCCGTGACACCGGGGACCACGCGGAGCGCCGGTTTGGGTGATATCCGCGCAGCGATGCGCAAGGTGCTGTCGTAAAGGCCCGGGTCACCCCAGACCAACAATGCAACCGGCCCCTCGAATTCGATGCCGGAAAGGGCCTTGATCCAAGCATCGGCGATGGCATCGTGCCAACTGTCCACGCGGACGTCGTAAGGCAGGCTTTCGTCCCGAACGGGCATGTCGAAGGGGATGACGCGGGCCGTTGCTCCGATCTCGGTCAGGATGTCTTCGCGGATCGTGGCAAGATCATCCTTGCCGGGGCCCTTGCGGGGTAGCAGCACGATAGCCGCATCGCGTAGGGCCTTCTGCCCCTCAAGCGTCACATGTGACGGGGAACCGGTACCGATACCGACAAGCCATAGATCGCGGATCATTTGTCACTGTGTGCAACGCGGCATGGCGTGATCAGAACCCCATGCCGCAAGTGTAATAGGGCCTCAGGCCGGAGCGTGTAGACGCGGTGTCAGTAGGCCGAACCGGTCCGTGCCGCGCAAGGTCTTGGCTGCTGCCAGAACGGCCAGATCTGCAATTGGCTCAATCAGCAGGACGAGCATGTAAGCCGCACCGAAGGTCCACACTGCAGAGAACGTCTCGGCTGTGACGCCCTGACCGTAGAATGCCCAGAACGCGACCCATGCGACCACGCCACCCTGGTAGATGCCAGAGAGTTTCAGGACATGGGAATAGTTGAGATCGACATAAGCACGGTCGCGCGGCAGCAGCCGTTCAGCCAGCCCGTTAATGACCAGCAGCGGCACCAGCAGCGTCGTCACATTGACGAAGTACATCGGCAGATCGGAAGGCGCAAAGACCATGCCCTGGATCAGCAGCCCAAGCGCCAGGCCAAGAGCAGCAGGCGCGGCACCCATCAGCAAAAAGAGCGTCGTGCCAAGGATGAAGTGGACTTCTGAGATGCCAACGGAGAAATGCGGCAGGACTTCGAAGAAAAAGAGCGTTCCAATGGCTGCCATACCGGTCCGCGCGAGGAACGAGACGGGGTTGCTGCGGCCGAGATCTGTCAGCGCCAACTTTGCGCTGTATCCGGCAGCGCCTGCCGCGGTTGCATAGGCGAAGGCCATTTTGGCCCCATCCACAACTCCAGGTTCGATATGCATGACTGTCCTTTCTCGATCTGCTGCCCCTCCGGCAGCGTTGTGGCCACATTTCTTGGCCGTGTTGATACTTGCGGCAGGTCTCCTGACTTGCGGGTCATTGCGCGTCCGGCCTTCCCAACCCATTGCAGGTCAGTGGTTATCCCTGGCGCTCGCCGCTTACAGTTGCGGGGGCAGCCCGGGCCTTTCACCCGGTTCCCTTTTCAGCCACCGACGTGGCACCGTAAGTTCATTTGTCATAGCAGGTGCCGAAACCGGCACAACAAAAAATGCGACATCTCGGGGGCAGCATGCGAATTCAAAGCTGTGCCAGCGGGCCATAAAGGATGAGGGCGGGTTTGGTGCCGACATCCTCGGCAAGCTGCTCGGCGATCGAACCGATATCGCCCCGTGTCATCGACTGTTCCGCAGTGCCGACCGCTTCGGCCAGGATCGCTGGCGTTGCTGCGGGCAAACCATGCGACACAAGTACCTCCACCAGCAGCGGAAAGGTCCGCTTGCCCATGAAGACCACCGTGCAGGCATCCGGGTCGGCAAGGGCATTAAGGTCGAGGTCATCGGGCAGCTTGCCACCCGCGTCATGCCCAGTGACAAACTGCACCCTGCGCGCCGTCAACCTGCGCGTCAGGGGGATGCCGCAAGCGGCTGCAGCGGCAAAAGCCGATGGTACACCGGGCACGATTTCGTAGTCGATCCCAGCGTCGCGCAGGGCCACCAACTCCTCCTCTAGGCGTCCGAACAGCCCGCTGTCGCCCGATTTCAGCCGCACGATGCGCCCGCCTTCTCTGGCATAATCGACCAGCAGTTGGCTCACATGCTGCTGGCGTGGTGAGATGCGTCCAGCCCGTTTGCCAACACCAACCAAATTTGCGCCGGGTCGGGCGTAGGTCAGGATCGGGCCCGATGACAAATCATCGAACAGCACCACGTCGGCCTGCTTTAGCCTGTCGACGGCCTTGAGCGTCAACAGCTCGGGATCACCGGGGCCGGAGCCCACGAAACTCACGAAACCGGTCATGCGCCCTCTGCCGTAATGAGGTGAAAGAACGTGCCCGTCGCATGGCCCCGCCGGGATCCGGTTTCGGCCACCGGGTTGCCGTCGGCATCGGCGACCTGCGCCAATGGCTGGTCGGGTTGGTCGAGGATCGTGGAGTAGTGGAATTCATGGCCGCGCAGCGCGGTTCCGGTATCCCAACCCGGCATTGGCTGATCGAGCAAAGCGCGGCGGTATCCCAGATGGAACCTCCTTTTCTCGTAGGACGTCACAAGCCCAAGAAGCCCCGCCATCTGGTGGCGAACACCTTCCTGATCGACAAGAGCTTCACCCATAGTCATGTAACCACCGCATTCGCCATGGACGGGCCGTGTTTCGGCGTGTTTGCGCAGCCCATCCAGAAAGATACCAGCCGCGGCAAGCTTCCCCGCGTGCAGTTCCGGATAGCCGCCGGGCAGCCACACAATGTCTGCGTCTTGGTCCGGGCCTTCGTCAGCCAGCGGAGAAAACGGCATGATCTCAGCCCCTGCATCGCGCCACCCCTTCAGTAGGTGGGGATATGTGAAGGAAAAGGCGGCATCGCGGGCCAGTGCGATCCGTTGCGCCGGAGGTTTGGGCAATGGCGCATCATTCGCCGCCGCCGTGGCCGTTGCGGCTTCACGAAGGGCGGCAAGATCGACATTGTCCCGCAAAAACGCGGCATACGTTGTGATTGCGGCATTGAGATCGGGATGCTCGACCGCCTGGATCAGGCCGAGGTGCCGTTCCGGCAGCGTCAGATCCCCACGACGGGGCAGGGCACCCAGCACCGGAATGCCCGCCCTTTCCATCCCCAGCCGGATCAACCGTTCGTGACGCGGGCTGGCGACGCGGTTCAGAATGACACCCGCAAAAGGCAGGTCCGGCGCATAGGCCTGAAAGCCAAGCGCGCTTGCCGCCGCCGATTGGGCCTGACCCCCAACGTCGAGAACCAGAACCACGGGCCAACCCATCCGCTGGGCTGTTTCAGCGCTCGATCCGAAACCGGACTGACCGCGTGTTGCCACACCATCATAAAGTCCCATCGATCCCTCGGCGACGCAGATATCGGCGCCTGCCGACTGGCGGCTGATGGCATCGATCAACGTGCCATCCATCGCCCATGTGTCGAGATTGAAAGACGACCGGCCCGCCGCTGCCTCATGGAAAGCCGGGTCGATGTAGTCGGGGCCTGATTTGAATGGCTGCACGACTAGGCTGTCATCCGCAAGCGCCCGGAGCAGGCCCAGCATCACGGTTGTCTTTCCGGTCCCCGAGGAGGGAGCCGAGATCAGCAGGCCGGGTGGAGCATTCATCGCCATGTCAATCGTCCCCATGCTGCCATTCCGACCACGGGCTATCCGCCGTCTGGGGGCGATAGCGGCGGTCATAATCGGTGGCGTAAAGCCGGCTCTCTGCGAACCCTTCGGCCTTGAGCGCCGGACCGACCAGGATTAGGGCAGTGCGGGTCACACTCCGGTCCAGTTCGGTTTCGATGGTGGCCAATGTGGCCCGGATGATCCGTTCGTCCGGCCAACTTGCGCGGAAGACGACGACGACGGGGCAATCGGATCCATAGGTTGGGGTTAGTTCCGCGATCACTTTCGGCAGGTTGCCGATCGAAAGATGAAGGGCAAGCGTCGCGCCGGTCCTCGCGAAATTCTCAAGGCTTTCGCCTTCGGGCATGGACGATGCGCGGCCCTGGGTCCTCGTCAGGATCACGGATTGGGATAGGCCAGGTAGTGTGAGTTCTTGCCCAAGGCTTGCCGCGGCCGCAGCGAATGAAGGCACGCCGGGTGTGACGGTATAGTCGATGCCAAGCTCTTGCAGCCGTCGCACCTGTTCGCCCATGGCCGACCAGACCGACAAATCGCCAGAATGCAGCCGCGCCACGTCTTGCCCCTTCTCATCAGCCGTCATGTATTCCGCTACGATGGCGTCCAGGTCCATCGGGGCCGTATTGATGACACGCGCGCCGTCTGGGCAGTGGTTCAGTACGGCCTCGGGGATCAGCGAACCGGCATAAAGGCAGATGGGGCAGGCTGCGATCAGATCGCGGCCCCGCAGGGTCAGGAGGTCCGGTGCGCCGGGTCCGGCGCCGATGAAATGAACGGTCATGGCTTGGATCCTTCTGCCAGTGCGCAGGTCGCCTTGCCGTCATCCGAGACGGCGCGGGGTGCCAAAAGCCGCGCCTGCGGCCCGGCCGCGGCCAGCGCCGCCGCCTCGGCGACCGATCCCGTGCCCCGTGCGGTTTTGGCTGGTTCCGATTGGGTAATCGTCGGTTGAGCGATCAAATCGCCTGCAGCGACGGGTGTGACAGTGGCCTGCTCGTCGCTGGCAAGGCGTTGAAAGGCCGGCGTTGTGGCCTTGTCCGCGGCTGTTGCGAAGACGCTCGCCGACCCATGCGCCCGGCCCCGCGCCTTGGCATAGGCATCAGCCAGGCTGCTACGCGTTACAGACGTTCGAAAACCAAATCCAGCGACGATCATAGGACAGCGCTCCATTGCACGACGGGGTAGGTGGTCTTCCAACCGGTTTTCGCACCCATTGGAGCGGCGTGTGCGATGTCGATGCGCATCAGGCTGCCTCCGATTTCAGCATGCAGGCGACTGAGGATTGCCTCGGTTTCCAGCGTGACGCCATTGGCGACGATCCGTGTCCCGCCTTTCAATCGTGATCTGAGGGCAGCGACAAGATCCATGCTTAGCCCGCCGCCGATGAACACGGCATCGGGTTCCGGTAGCGCCTCCAAAGCATCGGGCGCGGTGCCTTCGACAACCTGCAGCCTGTCGACGCCCAGCGTTTCGGCATTCTGGCGGATCAGGGCGATCCTGTCGGTGCGTGTCTCGATAGCTGTTGCGCGACAGCTCGGGTGCGCCAAAAGCCATTCGATCGCAATAGAACCTGAACCCGCGCCGATATCCCACAGCCATTCACCCGGTTTGGGCGCCAGAGCTGACAGCGTAAGGGCCCGCATTGGTCGCTTGGTCATGACACCATCCGTTTCGAACACGTCGTCGGGCAGGCCGGAAACGTGCGGTATGCCAAGACCGGGACCCTGAACCTCAATTGCGGCGCATACGGGCGCTTTAAACCCCGTTTCAAGAAGTTCCCCGGTCAGTTCGGTAATTCGCTCTCGGGGTCCATTGAGCGCTTCAAAAACGGTGACATGGCTTTCACCAAAGCCGGTTTTCTTAAGGTAAGTCATCAGCTCCGTCACCGCCGCGCCATCACGAAGCAGCACAATCATCCGCTGCCCTGGTGCGAGATGGGCGCGCAGGCGGGTCAGGGGCGCTGCGTGCAGGCCCATGCGCAGCGTTGTCTCAAGCGCCCAACCCAACCGGGCGGCGACGTGGGCAAAGGTTGAGGGCGCGGGCAGGGCCGTCCATGCGCCTTCGTCGAATTCTTTTGCGATGATGCTGCCTGCCCCGAACCAGAATGGATTTCCCGATGCCAGAACGACAACTTTGCGCCCCTCGTATGCGCGCAGCAACTCGATACCGTCCGAGAAGGGAACAGGCCAAGGAACCTGCGCCGCGACCGTTTCTGGCAAAAGCCCCAAATGGCGCGGTGGCCCGATGATGACCTCTGCCTGCTCGATCGCCATTCGGCTTGCATCCGCCAGGCCGCCCGGTCCATCTTCACCCAAACCCACAATGGTGATCCAAGGATCCTCATGCATGACGCCGAACCTCCTCATACTGGGCGGAACAACCGAAGCCACGGCCCTCGCGCGTATGGTGGCGGAGGCCGGGATCGCTGGCACGGTTTCCTTCGCCGGACGTGTTGAGAGACCGGTGCGCCAACCCCTGCCGCAGCGCGTGGGTGGTTTTGGCGGGGTTAAGGGGCTGGTTGAGTATCTTGGGACCCATCGGATCACCCATGTGATCGACGCGACGCACCCTTTTGCCGCGCAGATGAGCCGGAATGCGATTGTGGCCTGCGCTCAGACTGACATTCCATTGGTCGCTTTTACTCGCCCCGCTTGGGTCGAAAAAAACGGTGATCAATGGCAGTGGGTTCCGGACATTGCCGGGGCGGTTGCCGCGCTCGGCGGGCCGCGCGAGCGGGTGATGCTGGCAATCGGTCGCATGCATCTGGCGGAATTTGCCCCGAACCCCCAACACTTCTATCTGCTTCGGCTGGTCGATCCGCCGAGGGATCCGCTGCCCTTGCCTGAGATCGAGGCGATTATTGCTCGTGGCCCCTTTAGTGCGGACGCGGATGCGGCCCTTATGCAGCGATATGAGATCGATATTGTCGTCTCCAAGAATGCCGGCGGCGCGGGTGCCTACGCCAAGATCGAGGCGGCGCGGCGGCTGGGCCTGCCGGTCATCATGATCGATCGCCCGGCGATACCTCCGCGGAACGAGGCCGCAACACCTCAAGAAGTGATGGGCTGGCTGGCTCATGCGGGCGCCGAACGCGGCGTGTACACGTAGGTTCGCGTCCCGCTTTCGATCACCCTGGTCTGGGATGACCCCACCAGAACGACGGTTCGCATATCGGCGATGTCCTGGCTCGCATCGGCCAGTCGGACGACACGCAACTCCTCATCCGGGGTCGATACTGCGCGGGCAAATATCATCACGCGCTCGGGCTCGCAGACTTCACGCAACACCGTCAGGGCGCGACCGAACCCTTCGGGCCGGGCCTTGGAGCTTGGGTTGTAAAACGCCATTGCAAAATCGGCTTCCGCAGCGAGCCGCAGACGGCGTTCGATCATCGACGCGGGTTTGAGGTTATCGCTGAGATTGATTGCACAAAAATCGTGACCCAGCGGTGCGCCCGCGCGGGCGGCGGCTGCCAGCATGGCTGTAATCCCCGGCAGCACGCGAATGTCGACCTCGCCCCAATCAGCGGCACCGTTTTCAAACGCTTCGAACACGGCGGCGGCCATCGCGAACACGCCCGGATCGCCGGAACTGACGACCACGACGCGATGGCCCTGCTTCGCGAGCGTCAGTGCACGTGCCGCGCGATCCAATTCCACCCGATTGTCGCTTTCATGAAGCGTCAATCCGGGACGCGGGCCGATACGGCGGACATAGGGGATGTAGCCGATAATATCCGTGGCGGCTTCAATGGCTGCGCTGACCTCGGGCGTGATCATGTCTTCGGACCCGGGACCAAGGCCGACGATCGTCACCCAGCCGGTCATGGTCGCCGTCCCTGACCGTGGACGATGATGATCGAAAAATAGGGCATTGGCTCGCAGCCGACCTCCGACAACGGGCGAACGCGCTGGCCGTCCATGCTTGCGAATTCGACGAGTACAGCCCGAGCCGCCTTGCCCGTTGCCTCAAGCGCGCGGCGCACCTTTGGCAGGTTGCGCCCGATCTTCATCACCACCAGCGCGTCGGCCTGCGCCATCGCATGGGTCAGGGCGTGTTCATCAAGCGTGCCCATTACAGTTGTCAGAACGTCGTCACCCCAGGTGATCGGGGTACCGCTCGCGGTCCAGGCTGCGGACATGCCAGTGATCGCTGGGATCACTTCGATAGGGATCACTTCCTTCAATCGCGTATAGAGGTGCATGAACGAGCCGTAAAAGAAGGGGTCGCCCTCGCACAGCACGACCACGTCCTCGCCGGTCTCGACAAGGGCCTTCAGGTGCGCGGTACAATCTGCGTAGAAGTCGGACAGGATTGCATTATAGCGCGGGTCGTTCAGTGGGATCTCGGTCGTGACCGGGTACTCCATCGGGAATTCGGTCGCATCGGCGCCCAACATGTCCTTGACGATCGTCCGCGCACGGCCAGGACGACCGGCCTTACGGAAAAACGCGATGTTGCCGGCGTTTCGAACCAGTCGATCCGCGCGAACGCTCATCAGGTCCGGATCGCCGGGGCCAAGGCCGACGCCGTAAAGTATCCCGGTCATTCGGTGCGGCTCGCGATGGCGTTGATGGCAGCCACGGTGATCGCGCTACCGCCCAGACGGCCCTCGACGATGATACTGGGGGCAGGTTGGGCCTCCCATAAAGCTTCCTTGCTTTCACGGGCCCCGACAAAGCCCACCGGACAGCCGATGATGGCGGAAGGGCGGGGGCAATCATCATCTTCCAGCATTTCCAGAAGGTGGAAAAGAGCCGTCGGCGCGTTCCCGATGGCAACGACCGAACCGTCCAGCATAGGCCGCCAGAGCTCAAGTGCCGCAGCGGACCGCGTGGTGCCAAGATCCTTCGCCAGTTCTGGCACCTTCGGATCGCGCAACGTGCAGACCACGGCATTCTCCGCAGGCAGGCGTTTCCGGGTCACCCCTTCGCTGACCATGTAGGCGTCGCAAAGGATCGGTGCGCCGGCCTCCAAAGCCGTCCGAGCCGCCGCTATAGCGCCGTCTGAGATTTGCACGTGCTGTTCCAGTCCGACCATGCCTGCCGCGTGGATCATGCGGACAACCACCTGTTCTTCGTCTGTGTTGAAGGGGTCGAGATGGGCCTCGCGCCGGATTGTCGCGAAGCTTTCCAGATAGATGGCTGCCCCGTCTTTTTCGTATTGGTATGGCATTGTCAGTCGCTGATTTCCTTTACGAGCGCATCGACGCTCAGCCCGCGCTGCCGGGGCTCATCCCACGCCGCTCCGTCAGTGACAAGATCGAAGCCGCCATTCGCCGCCACGACCGTCACGTCGGATGCTCCGGGTCGGGCACAGCCCTTCTGGCATCCCGAAACATGAAGCGTCTTGCCCGCGGGCATATGTGCCGACAGCCGTTTCGCAACATCACGTGTTGGTCCAAGCGCCTGCGGACATCCCGGCGTTCCGGTGCAGGTATCGACCCGAAGCAACGGATCGTCAGGATTCGTGATGAAATCCGGCGCTTCCACATCGTTAGCGTCCATCAGCAGAACAAGCCGGTTCACCATAGGACGCATGGCGGTTGCACCCGTCTCCGAAACCAAACGGGCCAGGGCGCCTGAATCAAGTGAGCCAAACGGCGCGCCCAGAATCTGACCCTTGCTGTTCCTACCGGGTTCGAGTGTGTGATGCGGCTGCCTTGGCTTCGCGTCGAGCCAGATACCCGGAAGTAGTGTGCGCCCGAGATGGCGGACCATGCGCCCGGCGTCCCGTCCGCCCGTTTCCACAAACCAATCGACCATTTCGATAAGGACTTCTATCACGTCATCTTCGGCGACGATCCGGCCCTTTGCCGCGCCGTCTGCGCGCAACAGAATCCTGCCGTCGTTAGTGAGTTCGATCCGGAAGTCTGCTGAGCAGGATTGCAGGTGAGAACAGCGCCCGGTGTCGAGGGCAAAACCCGTCTTGGCCGGTAATTCCGGCAGGCGAGGTAGCGCATCCATCAAGCTGGTCATCAGCCTGTGGGTCAGGTCACCGTCAATCCAATCATGGGTCACGATCACGGTGCGGCGGTCTTCGATCAGCGGGTTGGCATGCACCACACCGATCTCGATGAGCCGATCCATCAGAAGCGGGTAGTCGCCCTCCGATACTCCACGTATCTGCAGGTTTGCCCGGCTGGTCAGGTCGATTGAACCATTGCCGAAGCTCTTGGCCGCATTACAAAGGGCTGCAATCTGCGCTGCATTTATCTCGCCCATCCAAGGCCGAACGCGCACGACAAGCCCGTCGCCCGACATCATGGGGCGATACGCGCTTGGGCACCATCCATGAACCTGCGGCGCGCTCATTCGGCGGCCCCTAATGCGGCCTGAATGGAATTGCGCCGGGTCACCCAGAGCCCGGCGTCACGCAACGCGGCAAAGCGGTCTTGCATGGCGTCCAGCGCCTCGGGGTTGGCATCGGCCAGAAAGGCACGTGTCGTGGGTTCGCCAAGGGTGGCGTCGTAATAAAGATCAAAGAGATGCGCCGGGACCGCTGCGGCGAGATGCGCAAAGGCAGCCATGTTTTCGAGGGTCGCCGCGATCTCCGCCGCACCGCGAAAACCGTGCCGTTTCATACCTGCAATCCAGGCGGGGTTCGCTGCGCGGGCCTGAACCACACGCGCGACTTCTTCGGTCAGGGCACGTGCCCGGGGCCGGTCCGGATTGGTCGCATCAAGATGATAGATACGCCCGTTGCCCCCGGCCGCTGCCTGTGCTGCAGCAAATCCAGCCTCGTGTGCCGCGTAATCCTCGGCCAGCAGAATGTCGGTTTCCGGCAGGTCCTGTGTGTGGACGAACGTATCCGCCTGCGCCACGCGGTGTCGGATGCCGTCCGGGTCTTGCCGCGCCTCGTCGCCGGTCAACGCCCAGCTTGCGGCCGCCAGCCACGCCTCACCGGCTGCGCGGCGGGACGCCTCATCATAGGCCGTCAGGTTTGGACCCATGCCAACGCCATAACGCCCCGGTTGAGGTCCGAACACACGATTGGCCGCGTCGCCCACATAGGGGTTCCAATCGGTTGCCTCGTCCCGCGCGGCGAGGGTCCGAACGGCCTGCGCAAAGAGTGCCGACAGAGTTGGAAAGACATCGCGGAACAGCCCGGACACCCGTAGGGTTACGTCGATGCGGGGGCGTTCGAGTTCAGTGATTGGCAAAACCTCGATGCCCGAAACCCGCTCGGATCCGGCATCCCATACCGGCCGAATGCCCATGAGATGCAACGCCATGGCGAAATCCTCGCCCGCAGTCCGCATGGTTGCCGACCCCCAGAGATCGACAATCAGGCCGCGCGGCCAATCGCCTTCGTCCTGCAAATGGCGGCGCATCAACTCTTCGCCCAGCGTGACGCCCTGCGCGTAGGCGGCGCGGGTCGGCACACTGCGGGGATCGGTCGTGTAGAGGTTGCGCCCGGTTGGCAGAACGTCCTGTCGGCCGCGGAACGGAGAGCCCGACGGCCCTGCGTCGATCCGTTTGCCGTTCAGAGCGTCGATCAAGGCATTGCGCTCGGCTGCGGCCGAGGTCGAAATGTCGAACGCATCACAGTCTGACCTATCCCGGCCCCAGATATGCAGGCCATCGCCGAACTGGCTGTCTTTGACGTCACATACAAACTGATCGATGCGTGTGATCGCCTCGAAGCTGCAGGCGGCAGCGTTCAGGCCAAGATCATCCTCGACCCCAAGCGCTTGTGCTTCGGCGCGGATGTCATCCTGCAGACGATCGCGCCGTTTCGGATCAAGGCCGCCCGCATTAGAAAACTCGTCTAGCAATGCTTCGAGCCGCGCCAGCCGAAGGGGCGCGCCGGATTGAACAAGCGGTGGAGGTACATGCCCCAGTGTGATTGCCCCGATCCGCCGTTTGGCCTGCGCCGCTTCGCCCGGATCGTTGACGATGAATGGATAGATCACGGGCAGGTCGCCGGTCAGGGCGTCGGGCCAGCAGTGTTTCGACAACGCGACCGCCTTGCCCGGTAGCCATTCAAGCGTTCCATGCGCGCCGATATGGATCAGCCCGTCGACATGGTGCTGCATCCACAGATAAAAGGCGACGTAGCTGTGGCGCGGCACGCGAGAGAGGTCGTGGTATTCGGTATCCCTTTGCGTCGGAGAGCCGCGCTCAGGCTGCATGGCGACGATGACATTGCCCCGGTTCAGGATCGGCAGGGCGATGGTGTTGTCTGTCGCGTCCGGATCATCCTCAGGACGACCCCAAGCCTGGTGCAGGTCGGTGCGGAGTGATGCAGGTAAGTCAGCCAGTGCTTCTTTATAGTTCGCCAAAGGCCACGCGATTTGCGCATGGTTCAGATCGAAGGCCGATAGACTGGACTCGGCCGTGTGTCCGGACGCAATCAAATCCTCAAGCATGGCCGCTGCCGACGCAATGGCGTCAAGGCCGACGGCATGGGCCGCATTCCAGTTTCGCCCCGGATAGGTCGACAGAACAAGGGCCAGTTTGCGGTCCTGTGCCGGGGCCACTGAAAGACGATGCCACGCTGCGACCCGCTCAGCCACAGCCGCGATCCGGTCATCCTGCGGTGTATGGACGTGGCGAGCGAATTCGAGATGCGGATCTTTTGCTTCGGGTTCCTTGAATGACGCCACACCGGCAAAAAGGCGGCCATCCACCTCGGGCAGCACGACATGCATCGCCAGATCGGCGGGCGAAAGTCCGCGCTCCGCCTCGGCCCATGCCTTTTCCCCCGACGTGGCGAGCGCCACCTGAAAGACCGGAACGTCTGCAGCATCAAGCGGCGATGATCCTTCGGCCCCGCGACCCGAAAACGACGTGGCATTGACGATTGATACGGGGCGCAGATGGGCAACCTGCCGTTTCAGCCAGCCAGCAACTTCAGGCGCCTTGAGCGACGGGGCGAACAGCCCCATGACGGCAAATCCCTTGGCCCGCAGCGCATCGAAAAGTGCCTCCACCGGCTTCAGGTCGGCCGCGACAAGATATGACCGATAAAATACGACGAGGATAAGCGGGGTTTCTTCAGCGCCCCGCGCAAGGACCGGACAAGCCACCCCATCTTCGGGCGTCCAGCCACCCACAGTTGACAGTGCGGTGTTAGACCTGACCGGGCCCGCATAAAACCCGGAGGCCAAGGCCATCTGAGCCAGTGCCGCCTGGGCCCCAACCGCGCCGCCTGCATCGCAAAGATGCTGAAGACGCCGCAATGTCGAAGCCGGCAGGGTCGAGATTTCGTCAAGGCGCGGATCCGTCCGGCCATCGGCTGGCAAAACCGCCAAAGCGATGTTTTTCTCGCGTGCGAGTGCCTCGATCTGCTGCAGTCCGTACGACCAGTAGGGCACGCCGCCGATAAGCCGGATCAGGATACCTTTCGTTCCGCAGAGCGTTTGCTCGACATAGGTGTCGACGGAGAGCGGATGCTTGAGCGCGGCGATGTTGGCCAGCCGCAAGGTGGGCATCCTCCCATCTGGACCACCGCCGCGATGCCAGCCCGCGGCAAACGCCCCGAGATCGGAGTCGGAAAAGCTGAGCATCGTGAGGTCCGCGGGGGATTGACCGAGATCGGTTGGCGTCTCGGTTTCCTCAAGCCCGTGGCTCTCACGAAAGACGACGTGCATACTGGGTTACTCGGCAGCGGCCCGTTCGGGGGCAAGAACAGCGCGGATTGCCGCCGCGTCGATATCATCATGCTCGGCGATCACTACGAGACGGCCTGCGCGGTCTTCGTCAGGGCGCCACGGTCGGTCGTATTGATGCCGCACGCGCGCACCGACGGCCTGTACAAGCAGACGCATCGGTTTGCCCACGACATTGGCATATCCCTTGACCCGCAGAACGTTCTGTTGATGGGCCAGCATCCGGATCCGCGCCACCAGATCCTCGGGATCGGCGAATTCGGGGACATCCATGACGATGCTGTCAAAATCCTCATGATCGTGATCATGCGGACCGTCGTGATGCGAGGGGCGGGCCTCCAGGTCGTGTTCGGCCGCGGCCTCAAGGCCCAAGACGACGCGCGGATCGACAATGCCCTCGGCCACTTCGACAACGGGCAGGGGGCGCGGCGCGACATCGGCAATGATGGTCTTGGCCTGCTCGATACCGACCGGACCGGCGAGATCGGGCTTCGTGAGCAGGATCAGATCGGCGCATGAGATCTGGTCGTCGAACAACTCCGACAGCGGCGTTTCGTGATCCAGTCCTTCATCGGCCAGCCGCTGCGCATCTACCGCCGCCACGTCTGGCGCGAAACGACCCGCTGCGACGGCCTCGGCATCCGCCAGCGCGATGACGCCATCCACAGTGATCTTCGAACGGATATCCGGCCAGTCGAAGGCCTTCAGCAGCGGCTTGGGCAGGGCAAGGCCGGAGGTTTCGATCAAAATGTGTTCGGGCCTGGGCTCCAGCGCCATCAGCGCCTCGATGGTTGGGATGAAGTCATCCGCCACCTTGCAGCAGATGCAGCCATTGGCCAGTTCCATGATGTTCTCCGCCGGACAATCCGGGATGGCACACCCCTTGAGAATCTCGCCATCAACGCCGACATCGCCGAATTCGTTGACGACGACGGCCAGCCGCTTGCCGCCCGGGTTCTGCATCAGGTGCGAGATCAGGGTTGTCTTGCCCGAGCCGAGAAAGCCGGTGATGACGGTTACTGGGACTTTGTTTAGGTCGGTCATATCAGAACTCCTGCGGGGGAATGCGGGCGATGCAGTTTTTGCGGAAATGTTCCGGGCGCTCGCGCCACGGGACGAGGCCGTCGGGCGTGGCAGCGTATTTGGAGACGCCTTCCACGACCATGTCTGCGTCGCGGTCTTCCATCAGATTACCGTAGACATAGGTCCAGCGCTGCGCGCCTCCGCGCACGGCGACTGAACAACCCGAAGAGCAGTTGGAGAGGCACTCAACGGCTTTGAGTGTCACACCTTCCGGCATGGTGCGGTTCGCCAGTTCCGCATGGAGTGCTTCGCCGGGGCGCGTGCCGCCTTCGGGCACGTCGAGCGCGCGGCGGCATTTCACGCAGACCAAGAGTTCCACAGGTGGCAGATCGGCCATGTCATTTCCCTGTCGGGGACAGCATGGCAGATGGCGGGCGGCAGATGGCCGTGGCTTCCCGACACCCGGCACACCCCGTCCGGTTTCGTCCTTCGTTGGCTGGCAGGTCTCCCGGCTTGCGGATCTCGGGGCTTTTGGCCTCTGCGGCTGCCCTGCCTTCCCGGCCTTTTGCCAGTGGCGTGGAGCACCCTTTCCGGTCACGGTCGCGGGGGCGGCTGCGTTTGGACCTGTCGGGTCCTCGGCATTCCCTTTTCACCCGGGACACGCCCGGGCACCAGTCTGACCGTAGTGCGCCCGCCCAGATACAGAGTCAAGCGCGAACGCGATGGTGCTGTTGCGTCGCCGTTGCTAGTCTCGGTCCAATAGGAGGTGGCCGTGTTGCAAAAGATCATCGTCTGGGACTTTGAAGGCGTGCTGAACGCGAACATCGTGGATGGACGCTTTGTTTGGGTTGACACGTTGCAGGATGATTGGGGCGTCGACGTAAGGGCGCTTGCAGGGCACATGTTTCACCCCGACCGCGCGGGTCAGATCATGCGCGGGCGAGTGGATCTGCGTGACGAATTGATCGCTTGGCTGGACATAGAAGGCCATCACATCGACGGCGATGCTTTCCTATCCTACTGGTTTGCCAAGGACGCCCGTCCTGACGCCGAAATTTGCAGCACCTGAACCGGTCAAATGCACGGCATGTCATTGGCACCAACAACGAGAGGCGGCGGGCGGCCTACATCGAAGACCAGATGAGCTTTGGCAGCCTGGTCGAGCAGGTCTTTGCCTCGGGACGCATCGGCCACGCAAAACCGGACCCGGAATTCTTCGGTCACATCGAAGCGTGAAGTAGCGCGCCGGCATCTGCCCATGTGCTGATTGATGACACAAAGCGCAACGTGGATGCTGCGCTTGGGCGGGGCTGGCAGGCGTTTCATTTTGGTGACGAGACGCGCGCCAACCTTGGCGCATTTCTGGATCAGGTGACATGATCGGTCCAAGAACTCTGGCACCTCTCCTGAAATGATGTCACCAACAGGCCCGTAATCCCCGGAGGACCCAATGGACGACGTCAACGAACGCCACAACGCCAAGATGAAGAAGATCAAGGCGGCCCGCGACAAGATGATGGAGACCAAGACCGAGGAGAAGGGCCTCATCATGGTTCATACAGGGCCGGGCAAGGGAAAGTCCTCGTCGGGTTTCGGCATGATCATGCGCTGCATTTCGCATGGGATGCCCTGCGCCATAGTGCAGTTCATCAAGGGCAACTGGGACACCGGCGAAAAGACGTTTCTGCGCGACCGCTTCCCGGATGAGTGCCGGTTTTTTGTTTCTGGAGAAGGATTTACCTGGGAAACGCAGGACCGGGAACGCGACATCGCAGCGGCCCAGAACGGCTGGCGGATCGCGCGGGAGCAGATCCTCGACCCTGAGATCCAGTTCGTCCTGTTGGACGAGATCAACATCGCGCTGCGCTACGATTATCTCGACATCGACGAGGTGGTCGACTTTCTGCTGACCCAAAAGCCGCCGATGACCCATGTCTGTCTGACAGGCCGCAGCGCCAAGCCCGAACTGATCGAGGCAGCAGATCTGGTGACGGAGATGAGCCTCGTCAAACACCCGTTCAAAGAGGGCGTGAAGGCGCAGAAAGGGGTGGAGTTCTGAGAGCGAGGACCGCTTCAGCCCTGAATCTACCGATGCTGCGCGACGCACCAAGGTCGGCTTTCGTGACTTGGTCAGAAAAGCGCCAGAATCAATTTGGTTACTACCAAGGGTCTTGGTTCAGTCCAGAAAGGGCCCACCAATCACTTCAAAAGAGGGAGTTCGGATCGCGAACTCTTATGTTCCTTTGTAACATCGGCGGCTTCCAGCATTCGTTTTACATCAAGGGCAAAATCTGGAAACCGAGCCAAAGGTATCTTTGGGCTTTCCGGTGCAAGGCCTAGGAAAAGAAGATCGGCAAATATTTTGCCGTACCCAACCAACAAGAAGCAGCGCCCCTCCAGCATGTAAGGGGCTATCACCGGCTCCGTACAGTCGATCATATGGGTCGGCATCGCGCTTTCCCGGTCCGCTGTATCGCCAATATAAAGATATTTACGACGTCCAAGCCCCCCGTCACTGAAGCGAACATACCGGTAGACACCGTAGGTTGCAGAACCAATCTGTTGCTCCCCGACAAGGCGATGCGTGTCGAGAAACCGTTGTTGCAGATCGTCCCATGTTCCCAGGCTGTTGATCATCAAGCCGGTCATTACCTTCACACTCGACAGACCGTCGACACGCTCGGGGTTATAGAAAAACCGCATTGCCCTTCTGTCAGGAGTTGAACCTCTGGCCCCGCCTTGGCACACATGGAAAAAGTACGGGCCGACCTGTGTGATAGCGCCATCCGGCGAATAGATTTCCTTACCGCTAGAGTAGGGCAGGCCTTCCACGCACCAGTCAGCAGACGGATCGTATGGTGGGGCCGCAGCATAAGGGTCCGCAGTTACTTGCCCTGCAAGCAATGAAGCTGCCGCTATGCTTAGTATTCTCTTGATCGCAAACAATAGCCAAAACCTTCGAAATAGGAACAGGCCGAATATTACATAGGATTACCCGGCTTCTAGCGAGAAAATTCGAACCTGACATTTGGACGATTGACCTGTTCACAAATGAGTTAGTTAACTGACGTCAGTTTTGGTCAGGTTTTGATACTCCATTGATAGATCAGTGTATTGCGCTCGCATTGCAACCGCGAGATTGAAGTGCGGGTGGTCTCACAAAGCGGTCATTGTTTCAAAAACAATGAACGGCAGCAAAGTCCGCATACCTGACCGCCGTCTGGACCATACCTTGAAAAACGGCTAGCCGACATAGTAGCACGTTCTTCAGCCCTGCTAGCTAGGTCAAGGACGACACCATTTCACAGGCACTTATGATCCAGGGCACCGGCTCCAACGTGGGCAAGTCGATGCTGGTCGCGGGGCTTTGTCGGGCGGCGCAGCGCCGGGGGCTTTCGGTCGCGCCGTTCAAGCCACAGAACATGTCCAACAACGCGGCCGTAACCTCTGATGGCGGCGAGATTGGTCGGGCGCAGGCCTTGCAGGCGATGGCGTGCGGATTGGCGCCCCATACCGACATGAACCCGGTTCTGCTGAAACCCGAAAGCGAGGTCGGATCGCAAGTCGTCGTTCAGGGCAAACGGCTGACCACCGTCAGAGCTGCCGACTATGCCAAGCTGAAGCCCCAACTGCTGGACGCGGTTCTTGAGAGCTTCAACCGGCTCAAGGCCGCCCACGACCTCGTTATCGTCGAAGGGGCGGGCAGTCCGGCCGAGATCAATCTGCGGGCCGGGGACATCGCCAATATGGGCTTTGCACAGGCCGCGGACCTGCCCGTCATCCTCTGCGGGGACATCGACCGGGGAGGCGTTATTGCTCAGATCGTTGGAACCCAGGCGGTGATAGACAGGGAAGATAATAATCTCATAAATGGATTTATAATCAACAAGTTCAGAGGCGATCCTCAGCTTTTTAATGAAGGCTATCGGGAAATCGAAATGCAAACCGGTTGGCGCGGCTTTGGCGTTATCCCTTGGTTCGATGAAGCATGGCGACTGCCAGCAGAGGATGCGCTGGACATCCCCTCGCGCACCCGGACTAAGGGGCTCCATGTCGTGTGTTTGCGTCTCTCGCGTATCGCCAATTTCGATGATCTCGACCCTCTCGCGCAAGAACCGGGTGTGCGCCTGACAATGTTGCCTGCAGGCCAACCGATCCCCGGGGGCGCCGACGTGGTCATCATCCCCGGCAGCAAGTCCACACGGGGTGATCTGGCTTTCCTCCGGCAGCAGGGCTGGGACATCGACTTGAGCGCCCATGTGCGTCGGGGCGGGCATGTGTTGGGCATCTGCGGCGGATATCAGATGCTCGGAACCCGCGTGGCTGATCCGGAGGGCATCGAGGGGTCGGCGGGTGAGGATCACGGGCTCGGGCTGTTGGATGTGGAAACCGTGATGACCAGTGACAAGCGATTGACCGAGGTCCAAGCGGTGCATGTGCCGAGCGGCGCGGAGTTCAGGGGCTATGAGATTCATATCGGCCGGACGGAAGGGCCCGATTGTGTCCGGCCCTTCGCGCGCGTTGGTGCGACGGACGATGGCGCAATTGGCCAGGGTGGCCTGGTCGTGGGCAGCTACCTGCACGGCATGTTCCGGGATGACGGGTTCCGAAAGGCATGGCTCGCTGGGTTTGGCGTGTCGCAATCAGTCGAATATGACGGAACGGTCGAGCGGGTGTTGGATGGACTCGCCGACCATCTGGAGCAGCATCTGGCTATCGATGATCTGTTCAAGCTCGCCCGATGATGGAAAGACGCGGGCCTATTTTCGGCCCATGGGGCCGAGCCGCTATGCCAGCGGATAGCCCGGAATGCAGCCAACTTCGTAGGGTTCTGGGAAGTTGATGTATGAAATCGGCTCGTTCGGGTCACTGCGCAGCATCGCATCGGAACCAAGGATGAATGCGGTAAGGGCTTCGCGCCGCAGTCGTTCCGGGCCGTCGACCTGATCGACCAGCATCAGGCCGAATCCACCCAGTCGTCCAAAGACGCGATGCTTGAGCGCGTTCCATTGCGGCCTACTTGCCCGGAAATCTGCAACGAACCGGTCCAGATCATCCTCTGACAGCCGAAGCGGCGCGAAGTGGTCACGCAACGCCGCTTTGATGAAAGCGTCGGGGTTGGTCAGAAACGTGCCAAACAAGGCCCCGGCAACTGCCAAGGAGGCACCGCCAAGCAAAGTTGATCGTCTGGTCAGCCGCATGTCTCTAGCCCTCCACACCGCCGAAAACCCGGTCGGCGCTGCGCAGGGACAGGGCCGCCAGGGTTAGGGTCGGATTTGATGGAGAGCCGGTCACGAAACTCGATCCCCCCAAAACAAACAGGTTGCGAACACGGTGGTGAATAAGTTCGGGGTCGACCACGGACGTTTCCGGGTCGAGACCCATCCGTGCGGTTCCAAGTATGTGTGCCTCGTCCGATGTGTGGTGGAGCCGGTAATCCTCGGCAGGGAGATGGGAGAAGAGTTCCTGATAAAGTGCCTCCGCTTCCGCCAGCCCGGTTTCGAGCTGCTCGCTCCGACGCTCGGTTATGGCAACGGGCCGGTCCGGATCGGACGGCGATATCTCAACGCGGTTTTCATAAAGCGGCAGGTCTTCGAAAATCAGCTTGAAGCGCGCCACTTCGGACCAGCGTCCGTTGTCGAGCCGGGGACGGGCCCGGTTCCAACCTTCCAAAAGCGCGGCTGAGCGGCGGTCTCGGTGCGGCCCATCATAGAACATGTAACCCTGACCAGTGATTACCGTGCTGCCGTCAAAGTTCTTGAGCCCGTCAAGATTGACCGTGGCTTCAACCGCTGCCTGCTCATGCAAGTAATGCCCGAGCGCTGGGTCGTCGTAGCCGGACCGCAAAAGCAGGTGTGCATTGAATATCGCGTTGGCGCCCAGTGCGACGATGTCGCCGTTTACCTCATGTTCCGTGCTGCCGGTTCGGTATCGCACACCCGTTGCCGTGCTCGCTTCGGTAATGATCTCGACGGCCATCGCATCGGTTAGAACTGTCACCCGACTATCTGCGTAAACGTGGTCGAAGCCGTTCGAGATCGTGAACTTGGCGTCGACCGGACAGAGAGAGCAGAGCGCGTTGGCACAGCATGACGAACGAGAGGCCGTACCGCTGCGGGATCGGGCTGTGGCCTGAGCCACATATAGATCACCATATGCATCGGCAAGGCGGCGATCCACGGCCGAAAAAGCATGGGCCTCGTCGGGATATGGCGCGTCCATAGGGTAGGGCGGATTGGCCGGACCGGAGATCGCCATCACCTCTTCGGCCTGCGTATAGTAGGGGGCCAGATCTTCGTATCTGATCGGCCAATCATCGGCGACGCCATAGAGGCTTTGCATCTGGAAATCAGATGGAAGAAACCGCGGTGTGCAACCCCACCAGCAGTTCGAGCCTCCGCCGAACCCGACCGAAAACCGCCATTGCTTTCTGACCGCGCCTGCAAGGTCGATCAGGTTGGTGTCGTAAAGCGGACGCCTGGGCAGGGCCGCAATTTGCGCTTCCCGGTCCATGACCGGACCGCGCTCAAGAACAAGAACCCGCGCGTCCGGCCCCGTGTGGCGAAGGTATCGATCCAAAAAGAACGACGTCGCAAAACCAGAGCCGACCGCTACCAGCGAATATGTTTCGGTGTGTTTCAAACTTCGATTCCGCGCCTAGTGCGTGCAGACTTTTGGACGGTCGTAGTCGATGGGCTTGAACACCAGATACTTGCGAAGCCAGCGTGGCGTTTCGAGGTACGTGTTGTTCCAATTCGGACCGGTCTGGGCCGGTTGGCCATTGTAGAGTACGTCAACCACGAGATCCGGTCGAGACGAGATCATGGCGTCGAACTGATACTTGACCCAAGTCCGATCCTTGCCGACCCAGCGTTCGTTGAACGCCTCATCATTCGATCCCAGGATCTTGATCGTTTCGTTCTGGTAATTCGCCGCGAATGGCAGCTGGCCCGTGAGCAGGTGATTGGTTTGATTGTCCTCGGTGTGAAGGTTCGAGAACATTGCGATCGACGACTCGGTTTTCAGGCCGAAATAGGGGCTGGCTCCGTTCAGGAAGAATGCAATCGGCAGGATGGCCAGCCAGCGCGGACGAATGGCAAAATCCCACATCGGATCGTTCTTTTCCCGCCAAGGCGTGAATGCCAGCGCAAAGACATAGAATGTCAACGCATAGAAAGAGAAAAACCAGACGAACCCCTCATGGGTCGGTGCCCCGGGCCGCCAATCGGAATGCGCAAGCGCTGCAAAGACCCCCGCAAAGAGGCCGAGCACGAGGATAAGCCGTCCGATATTGTTTGCCCGTTCTCGCGAACCGAACCAATCTGCCGCCGCCCGCGAGGCGGAACTCAGCGTGGTTGCCGGAAGGAACATGGCATACATGACCAGCACGACGGTCGAGAAGTCCTTGTAGAATGCGTAGCCGGTCCAGCCGATTATTATGTGGAAGGGCACGCCAATCGCGATGCCAATCAGCTTGTAGCGGGGCGAGAACAGCAGGATCATCGCCGTCGCTTCGATGATGAAGGTGGAGTAGATCGCCGCATACCGGCCCAACATCCAGTCCTGCAGGCCAAAGTCCCCGGCCAGGGTGACATACAGAACGACTGCGCAGCTGACCTCGGGATGCAGGAAATCAGCGTTGATCTTGTGATAGATACCCCAGAAATAAAGAACCGCGAGCAACCAGCGCCCGGGGCCAGCGATGACTTTGAACAACTGCTCGCGCCAATCGCCGTCACGGTCGCGCAGGTACGAAAGTCCGGCAACGACCGCTCCGATCAGGATGACCACCGCGACAAAGAACGCGGTGGTCTGATTGTTGGACGCCACCGGCGAACGCTCGAAATACGAGACCGCGTAGACCAGACTGTTCAGCAGCATGATCGGCCAGAACCGTGGCGCCACGATGCCCAGGCAGCACAAGCCCAACAGGACGTAAAGAACCGGTTCGCTCGATGGCCAAGCGAACCGATCATCCAGGGCAAAACCCCACATCATCAGGAAATAGAGCGACGTGAGGAGCGTCAGAAGACCCAGACCGTCAAGCGGTTTTGCAGCAAGGTAACTCTGCAGATCGACGCGGCCTTTGTCGAAATCAATCAATCGAGCGGTCATAACATGCCTCCAACAAAAAAGAGCAACTTGCCAACCGACGGGATGCTAGAAAATGAATTCGTCGACCGTAGTGTTGCTCGCCAAATACAGCCAGCCATCATGCTTGTTCATGATGTACAGCTCGCCATCAGGTCCCTGGCCGAAGCGGACGTCGGCGCGGGTCAGGCCCTTGGAAAGTTTGATATCGAAGTCCGGATTATCGTCAAAAATATCCTTCAGCGATTCCTTCGCAATCGGTGTCGTGGTTGGATCGTTGTCGTGATCATAGAGGATTGTGACCTCGGACGGAGTGACCCAGCTCAAATCCGATGGATCATCCCGGGTGGGATCATTCGGATCAAGCGTCGTGGTCACGTCGAGCATGTCAGAGAAATCCGCATGATAGACGCGGCCCGTCGTCGCGAACTCGGCAAAGATGAACTGGTCATCGAATTCGGACGAACCGTTCTGGATCACATACCCACCTGTCAATGCGCGACCGACAAAGCCCGCCCCGTCAGGACCTTCATGGCCGATGAAGGCTGTGGGATAGGTATAGCCGTACTGCGCATCATCCGCAGGCAGCGCTTCGACACCGTTGACGATGCCGCCACCAGCGTCTTTGTGCACCAGCGGCCCTTCGCGCTCTGACCAACCGTAGTTGCCACCCGGGGTGACAATATTGACCTCGTCAAAGTTGTCGCGGCCGATTGTGGTCACGATCAGGTGGCTCTCGCCGCTGGAATCCTGCGCAAAGCTGAGATGGGCAGGATTGCGGAAACCAAGCGCATAGACTTCGTCGAGCATATTGGGATCGCCAACGAACGGGTTGCTTGCCGGTACGCTGAAGGGCTCGGATCCATCCTGCAGCGGATCGACCCGCAGGATTTTCCCAAGGGCGTCGTTGTTCTGACCGCCCCCTTGCTGCGCAGATTGGAAGCTGCCGTCGCCGTGACCGATGTAGAGCAATCCGTAGTCCTCGTCGCCCGGTTCGGCATAGGGGTCAAACCCGATCTGGCGGATGGCGTGGTCGAAGATGAACATGCCGACTCGGAAGACTTCACGGTAGCTGTCCAGATCGATCGATTCCGTCGTGAAATCATAGGTCCATTCGACCAGAACACTGTCGGCATCAACCGGATCCGGTGGCGAACTCAGATAGTTAAAGCCAGTCGGATCGGTCGGGCGTTGCTCGACCACCGACGTATACATCTTGCCGTAGCCGTCTGAAGTCGGATCCTCGAAATCAGGGTGGAAGGCGACGCTGCGCAGGCCGCCGTGTTTCGCATTGTCGTTGCTCAGATCCCGTCCGGTGGCATCAAACACCGCCTGGCCGACATCCATGAACAATACGAACTCCTGACCGCCCTGACCGTCATCGACCAGCTCGAAGATACGGCTTTCGTTTGCAATGTCACCTTCGGTACCGACGAAGATCCGATCCCCCTGGGTGGCCAGGGTGTTCATGTTGGGTTGGTTGTTCGAACTGTTGAGCGGCAGTTTCGCCACTTTCTCAACCACCATGGCCAGACCAGACGCCGGAAGCTCCGGCGCAATGCGAGGGTCCAGAATGGTTTGCGGTTGTTCCACGGCCGCCGTGATCGAGATATCGACCGTTGCGGGTTCGCTGCTGATCCACAGACCATCTGTCGCGGTGTAGGTAAAGCTGTCGGTCCCGCTGAAGCCCGCATTGGGGGTATAGAGCAGCGTCCCGTCCTCGATGCGAAGGGTGCCGTTCGTCGGTGCAGTAAAGGTCGCCACACTCAGCGGATCGTTCGTTGGGTCCGTGTCATTCAGCAGCACGGCCATTGGCACGTCGATGGCACCCTCGATTGTGATAAAGCTGTCGTCGATCGCATCAGGTTCGTTCAGTGCACCCTGACCGACCGAGAAGGACACCTCAGCCGGGAAGGATACGCCACCGCCGTCATCCTGCACGGTGTATTCCAAGGTATCGAGACCCTCGAAACCGTTGTTGGGTGTGTAGGTGATCGTACCATCCGTGTTGGCGACCGCATTGCCGGACGTGGCCTGCGTCACGATCACGATGGATGTCGGGTCAAGCGTGCCATCGAGGTCATAGTCGTTGGCCAGTACGTCTATCGTGACCGGAGCGTTCACCGCGGAATTGTTCGCTATGTCATCACGTGCGATCGGGGCCGCGTTTCCGCCGTCAAGCACCGGCGACGTTGACGGCAGCAGGCTTGCGCCTGTTGGTGGGGCGAGCGGTGTCTGGTTGCCGGTCTCGTCGATGATCTGGTTGGGATCGTCGAAGCGCCAGTAGCGGACCAGGTCGGGGCTTGCCGGGTCGATGGTGACGTCCTTGGCGGCGGTCAGCTCGGCCGCGTCGAGCTCGCGGTCCCAGATCCGGAACTCGTCAAAGGCGCCATCGGTGGTGCCGCGCTTGGTCTGGGTGATCTGGTCGACGACAAGGTCGGCGGTCCAGGCCTCGGTCGCGGTGCCGTCGAGAACCCCGTCGACATAGGCGCGCAGGATGTCGTTCTCGTCACGGGTGACGGCGACGTGATGCCACGAACCCGTCCCGAGCTGCGTCGCGCCAACAACAACGTCGCCACGGGGTTCGCCTGTCATGTACGACGCGAACCGCAGCTGCCCATTGTAAAAGTTGATATGCGCACCGCCATTCTCAGTGCGCAGCAGACCGTCTTTGTTTGTTATTTGTTCGCCGGGACGGAACCAGATCCACGTCTCAACCGTGAACGCGCCGGTGAGGGTCACGTTATCGATGTCGATGCCCGACTGGGCGGTCGTGTCCAGCATGCCGGCGGGCGAGGCGCCCACGCTGACGGTGACATCGGCTTCGGCCGAGGATGCACCGAGGTTGTCCGCCACCGTATAGGTGAAGGTCTCGCTGCCCTGGAAACCGGCATTGGGCGTATAGGTGATGCTGCCGTCGGCATTGACGTTGAAGGTGCCGTTGGTCGGCGCGCTGACCACCGTGACAGTGTTGGGATCGAGCGCACCATCGGAATCGCTGTCATTGGCCAGCACGTCGATCGTGACGGCCTGCCCCGGATCGGTCGAGGCGCTGTCGTCGAGGGCAAGGGGGGCAATGTTGCCGCCGCCGCCCACCGGCGACGTTGACGGCAGCAGGCTTGCGCCTGTTGGTGGGGCGAGCGGTGTCTGGTTGCCGGTCTCGTCGATGATCTGGTTGGGATCGTCGAAGCGCCAGTAGCGGACCAGGTCGGGGCTTGCCGGGTCGATGGTGACGTCCTTGGCGGCGGTCAGCTCGGCCGCGTCGAGCTCGCGGTCCCAGATCCGGAACTCGTCAAAGGCGCCATCGGTGGTGCCGCGCTTGGTCTGGGTGATCTGGTCGACGACAAGGTCGGCGGTCCAGGCCTCGGTCGCGGTGCCGTCGAGAACCCCGTCGACATAGGCGCGCAGGATGTCGTTCTCGTCACGGGTGACGGCGACGTGATGCCACGAACCCGTCCCGAGCTGCGTCGCGCCAACAACAACGTCGCCACGGGGTTCGCCTGTCATGTACGACGCGAACCGCAGCTGCCCATTGTAAAAGTTGATATGCGCACCGCCATTCTCAGTGCGCAGCAGACCGTCTTTGTTTGTTATTTGTTCGCCGGGACGGAACCAGATCCACGTCTCAACCGTGAAAGAACCCGTCAGTGTCACGTTGGAAATATCAAGCCCGGACTGGCCAGTCGTATCAAGCATAGCAATAAATCTCTCAAAAAAAGTACTATATGTACCCAAGGTACCCCGCTCAAATTGTTAACAATCTTCGAGATGAAAGCAATCCCCGTCAATCGGGTCACGCTTCAAATCCTGCGTGATCAGCCCCTCGACACGCGATATCCGCCACCCTAAGTAAAGGGTATCTTAAGGAATTTTGGATTGGAGATTTTATGGGCACTGCGACACAAAGCGACAATTGGATACTCTATGACGGGGAGTGCCCCTTCTGCTCAAGCTATGTCGGAATGGTCCGCCTGAAAGACTCGATTGGCCCCATTCGCCTGCTCGATGCACGTCACGGTGGTCCGGAGCTTGAGGAAGTGCGCGCAGCCGGTCTCGACGTGGACGAGGGCATGGTGCTCAAATTGTCAGGCGAACTATTTCACGGCGATGCCTGTATCCATCGGCTTGCCCTGCTTACAACGCCGTCCGGGCCCTTCAATCGCCTGAATGCGTGGGTTTTCAAATCCGAAGCCCGCTCCCGCCTGCTTTATCCTGTGTTGCGAGCGGGACGAAACACCGTTCTGAAACTGCTTGGGCGGCGCGGGATTGAAGAGGTGCGCAAGGCCTAGGTTTTCAAAGGCCTCCGGACAATCGTTCCCGGTGGCGTTACGCATCAAGTCCCACGCGCTGCCCAGCCATTTGCCGCCTCGTCAAGTGAAGGCTTTACATAAATAACTGAGCGCATAACATTGATATGTAATATCAAAATCCCAGAAATAAATTCAAAGCGAGAAATGGCCGCCATTCTGCCTCGACCGCGAAAACGCGTCGAAAAGCTGCCAGATTGGTTTTCATCTACTTGACGGTCCCGGTGTCATGACATACCACCACGACTGCCGAGCGGGCGTTGTGTAGTGGTAAGACCTTAGCCTTCCAAGCTAATGACGCGGGTTCGATTCCCGCCGCCCGCTCCATCCAATTTTCCCATCACTATTGACCTCGGTCGCCACCGTGGCCAAGACACTGTGAACAGAGTCAGGGAGTTGGCATGGCCAATCAAACAGCCGCCCCACAGCCGGGGGCTGGTAAAGAGGAACGGGCAAAATCCAAACGGATCGGGGCGCTGCGGGCGCTCTTGCCCTTCATGCGCCCATACGGCCTGCTCATCACAGGGGCGCTAGCCGCGCTGATCCTGACCGCAATCGTGTCGCTGACCCTGCCGCTGGCGGTGCGACGCGTTATCGACAATTTCGGCACTGAAGATGGGGCCATCCTCGACCAGTATTTCCTCGCGGCGCTCGGCATCGCGGGCCTGTTGGCGATTGGCACGGGGCTGCGATACGCGCTTGTTACGCGGCTCGGTGAACGGGTGGTCGCTGATATCCGCAAGGCAGTGTTTGACCGCGTCATCGGTATGAGCCCGGCGTTTTATGAGAACATCATGACGGGTGAGGTGCTGAGCCGGATCACGACCGACACCACGCTGATTCTGAGCGTTGTCGGCTCTTCGGTTTCGATTGCCCTGCGCAACCTGCTTATCTTTGCGGGTGGGCTTGCCCTGATGCTTCTTACCTCGGCCAAGCTAACTGGCCTGGTGCTGCTCATCGTACCGGCGGTTGTCGTGCCGATCCTGACGCTCGGGCGGCGGCTGCGCGTCCTTAGCCGGGAAAATCAGGATTGGATCGCGGCGTCGTCTGGCAGTGCATCCGAGCAGTTGAGCTCTGTCCAGACCGTACAGGCGTTCACACATGAGGCGGCCAGCCGCGGCATGTTCTCGGACGTGACTGAGTCGAGCTTTGAATCCGCCAAGCGCCGGATTACGACGCGGGCTGCGATGACTGTTATCGTCATCTTTCTGGTCTTTGCCGGGATCGTCGGGGTTCTCTGGATCGGGGCCAATGACGTTCGGGCCGGAGCCATGTCGGCGGGTACGCTGATCCAGTTCGTGATCTACGCTATAATGGTGGCCGGGGCCGTCGCAGCGCTGTCCGAAATCTGGGGCGAGTTGCAACGCGCCGCGGGCGCCACGGAGCGGCTGGTCGAACTGCTTCAGGCAGAGGACAGCGTTCAGGATGTCGCCAATCCGCAGGCCCTTCCGGCGCAGGTCGAGGGACGGATCGCCTTTGAGGGTGTCAGCTTTTCCTATCCGTCCCGTCCAGGCCAGCAGGCTTTGGACAACGTTAACTTGCTAATCGAACCGGGCGAAACGGTTGCCTTTGTGGGGCCATCCGGGGCGGGCAAGACAACCGTCATTCAGTTGCTGCAACGGTTCTATGATCCTCGGACGGGCCGCATTCTGATCGATGGTCATGACATTGCACAGCTCGAGCGCGAGGCGTTTCGCAAGCACATCGCGCTGGTGCCGCAGGATCCAGTGATCTTTGCGGCCTCGGCCGCCGAAAACATCCGTTTTGGACGGCCCGATGCGACCCAGGCCGAGGTGGAGGCGGCAGCCCGGGCCGCTGCGGCGCATGACTTTATCTCAGGCTTGCCCAAGGGCTATGACAGCCCGCTTGGCGAACGGGGGGTGATGCTGTCAGGCGGGCAAAAGCAGCGGATCGCTATCGCGCGGGCCATCCTGCGCGATGCGCCTGTCCTGCTCCTGGATGAAGCGACCAGCGCGCTTGATGCCGAAAGCGAGCAGGCCGTGCAGCGCGCTGTGGATGAACTAAGCGCCGGGCGCACCACATTGATCGTCGCTCACCGGCTGGCAACAGTGAAGAAAGCCGATAGGATCATCGTTCTGGATCAGGGGCAGGTTGTCGCCAGCGGCTCTCATGATGCGCTGGTGGGTGAGGGCGGGCTTTATGCCCGGCTGGCGCGGCTGCAATTCACTGATGGTATGGCAGCGGAATAGTACCGCTACGTCGCAGCGCAGCTGACGTTGCGTCGACCGGTCGCCCCCCTTGCAATGCTTGAAGATTGCGGCATGCAGCCGCATGTTACGCATAAGATTGAGCGCGCCGCTCCAGACGGCACGGCAGGGAGGAAGCCATGACATTCACCGGGATCGAAGACCTGAAAGCAATCGAAAACGAAATGCCATGGGAGGAGCGCGATGTCGCAAAAACCCTCTATTCCATGCTTTCGTCCACGGCGCATAAGTTCCCGAACCATAACGCCATCAGCTACCAGATCTTTTCGGGCCCCAAGGACAAGGCCGAAACGCTGACATGGCGCGCCCTGCACGAAAAGGTTACGCAAACGGCGAATCTGTTCCGCAGCCTCGGGATCGGCCCGAACGACGTGGTTGCCTATGTCCTTCCGAACGCGACCGAAACGGTTCTTACACTGCTTGGCGGCGCCGTTGCTGGCATCGTCAACCCGATCAACCCCCTGCTGGAACCCGAACAGATCGGCGCCATTCTGCGCGAAACCAATGCGAAGGTCGTCGTCACGCTCAAATCCTTCCCGAAAACGGATGTTGCCCAGAAGGTCGCCGAAGCCGTCGAGCACGCACCGAACGTCAAAACGGTTCTTGAAATTGACCTGCTGCGCCATGTGACCGGGATCAAGTCGCTGGTTATCCCGCTGATCCGTCCGAAAGCTGTTCAGGCGGAGCACGCGGATTACTATGATTTCGACAAGCTGGTAAAAAAGCAGCCCAAGACCCTACAATTCGAAGATGTGCAGGAAGATCGCATCGCCTGCTACTTCCACACCGGCGGTACGACAGGGATGCCCAAAGTGGCACAGCACCGCTATTCCGGCATGGTTTACAACGGATGGGTGGCGCACCGGCTGCTCTATACCGAAGAGGACAACATCCTCTGCCCGCTGCCGCTGTTCCACGTTTTTGCCTGCCACCCGATCCTGATGGGGGCCATTGCGTCCGGCGCGCACGTGATCTTTCCAACGCCGCAGGGCTATCGCGGCGAGGGCGTCTTCGACAATTTCTGGAAGCTGGTCGAGCGCTGGAAGGTCACCTTCATCATTACCGTGCCGACTGCCATCTCGGCCAAGATGCAGCGGCCCATTGATGCCGATGTCAGCACGCTCAAGAACGCCTTTTCAGGCTCTGCCCCACTGCCGCAGGAATTGTTCCGGCGCTTTGAAAAGGCGACTGATGTCAAACTGGTCGAAGGCTACGGCCTGACCGAGGCGACCTGCCTGGTGTCTTGCAACCCCGTTGAGGGTGAGAAACGGATCGGATCGATCGGCTTCACCTTCCCGTATACCGAGGTCAAGATCTACAAGGCCACCAACAGTGGCCCCATTGAGGCAGATGTGGACGAGATCGGCGAAATCTGCATCTCGAATCCCGGCGTCTATGTCGGCAAAACATACACCGAAGCCGAAAAGAACGCTGATCTCTTCTATCACGACAAATATCTGCGCACCGGCGATTTGGGACGTTTTGATGCGGACGGGTATCTCTGGATCACCGGGCGAGCCAAGGACCTTATCATCCGCGGTGGTCACAACATCGACCCGGCGGAAATCGAAGAGGCGCTGCTTGGGCACGAAGCGGTGGCCTTTGCCGGCGCGATCGGCCAGCCGGACAAGCATTCAGGCGAACTGCCCTGCGCCTTTGTCGAACTGGTTGAGGGGGCCTCGGTCGCCGAAGAGGAATTGCTGGCCTACGCGACCAAGCACGTCCATGAACGCGCAGCCCACCCCAAGCACATGACGATCATGCCGGAACTGCCGAAAACCGCCGTGGGCAAGATCTTCAAACCCGACCTTCGGAAAATGGCGATCACCCGTGTCTACAACGACGCGCTCGAAGCGGCCGGTCAGGCGGCCCGCGTCACCGGCGTTATCGATGACAAAAAGCGGGGGCTCGTTGCTCAGGTCGATCTGAATGGATCAACACCCGATGCCGTGCAAGGCGTGCTGGGTGATTTCGTCCGGCCGTGGGATGCGGTTGATGCGGCAAAGGTTGCGGCAGAGTAAGGGCTTGCCGGACTACTGTCAGCTTCTTGACCAAGAGTTGTGGGCCTTTCTGGCCCGCACAGAACGGCACTATCCGCCAGATGCTGTGAACCTCAGCGTCGCCGAGCAGCGGCAGGTTTACGACGCAATGTGCGCCGACTTTGACTTGGGGCGACCCGAAGGACTCACAGTTGTGGATAAGTCTTTCTCGGGCGTTCGCTGCCGTGTTTACACACCGCCAGAAACCGTTGCGGGAAAGGTCGTTTTCTTTCACGGCGGCGGCTTCGTCGTTGGTGGCTTGGACAGCCACGACAGTATATGCGCAGAGTTATCCACAGCTACGGGTCTGGAGTTTGTCGCGGTCGACTACCGGCTTTCGCCGGAACACCCCTATCCCAATGACTTCAACGACGCATGGGCCGTTTTTGACGAGATTTCTGAGGATAACAACTCTCCACTGGTCTTGTGCGGCGACAGTGCAGGCGGAAATCTCGCGGCTGCGGTTGCGCACAAGGCCCGCAATGAGGGTGCGAGCCCGTCAGGGGTTCTGTTGATATATCCGGGTCTTGGCGGCGACTTTTCATGGCCCAGCTACATCGACCACGCCAACGCGCCGGGTCTGTCGACCAGGGACATGGAGTTCTACGGCAACCTCCGGTCGGCTGGGCGCGATCTGAGTGGCGATCCCTATTATGCGCCCCTGCAGGATGCGGACTTTTCCGGCCTGCCACCCACCGTCGTCATCACGGCTGCCTGCGACCCGTTGGCGAGCGATGGCGAGGTCTATTGCACGCGCATCAAGGCGGCGGGCGGGGAGGCGCTTTGGGTCAATGAAGAAGGGCTGGTTCACGCGTTCTTGCGCGCACGGAACATGTCAGCAAAGGCAAGGGCAAGCTTTGACCGGATGATCGTGAGCCTCAAATCGCTCCGGACCGGATCATTGCCGGATCTCGCCTAGCGGCGGGATCGCCGGGTGCGGGTGGGTTTGGGCTTGTTCGTCTCGCCGTCCAGTCCGAGCTGATCTCTGACGATGCGGCGGCGCACCTCTTCGACCGTGCCTGATTTCAGATTGCCAAGCTGGAACGGGCCATAACTGACGCGGATCAGACGGTTGACGGTCAAACCTACGGTCTCCATTGCCCGACGGATCTCCCGGTTCTTACCTTCGCGCAGCCCGACGGTCAGCCAAGCATTGGCACCCTGCTGCCGGTCGATACTGATCTGCATCGGCTGGAACCGCTCGCCGTCGACGGTGATGCCCTCGATCAACGGGGCCAGCATGGCCTCGGTCGGCGTGCCCTTGACCCGCACGCGATATCGGCGCAGCCATCCGGTGCTTGGCAGTTCGAGCTTGCGCTTGACGCCGCCGTCATTGGTCAAAAGCAGCAGCCCCTCGGAATTGAGGTCGAGCCGGCCAATGCTCATCACCCGCGGCATTTCTGGGGGCAGGGCGTCATAGATCGTCGGGCGGTCCCGTTCATCTTTCGTTGTCGTAACCAGACCCGCCGGTTTGTGATAGAGCCACAGCCGTTCAGGCTCCGGCTCGGCCAGAGGCTGGCCGTCGACGGTGATCTTGTCGGTGGGCTGCACGTTCAGGGCCGGGCTGTCGATCTTGCGGTCATTCACCGTGACGCGCCCGGCCGCGATGATTTCTTCCGCGCCGCGTCGGCTTGCAACGCCGGCGCGGGCCAGCACCTTGGCAATGCGGTCGCCTTTTGGGGTCTCAGAACTCATGTATCGCGCCATACCGGATTGCACCGGCGGGTGAAAGCAGGCAGGGGAAGGGGATGACGTTCCGTTCGTACATGGATCAGGCGTTGGAAGAGGCGCGCGCGGCTGGCGCAAGGGGCGAGGTGCCAGTAGGAGCGGTCATCGTATCGCCGAGCGGTCAGGTCATCGCCCGGGCCGGGAACCGGACGCGACAGGATCACGACCCGTCAGCCCATGCTGAGATGTTGGCGATCCGTGCGGCATGCGCGACCCAAATGTCTGAGCGGCTGCCAGATCATGATCTCTATGTGACGCTTGAGCCCTGTGCGATGTGCGCCGGAGCGATCGCTGCGGCGCGAATTGCCCGTGTCTATTTCGGGGCGGTTGATCCCAAATCGGGCGGGGTCATGCACGGTGCCCGCGTATTTGAGCATCCGCAGGCCCATCATGTGCCCGAGATCTATGACGGTATTGGTGCGATTGAGGCCGAGGCGCTGCTTAAGGATTTCTTTGCCCGACGGCGGATCGAGAGCGCGGGCTGACGCGCCCGTTTAGTCGTCTTTGCGGCGGCGGTTCTTCTTCTGTAGCCCGCCTGACCGCAGCATCCACTCCACGGACGGGTCTGGGCGCGAACCGAAGGCGATCGATTTCCCGTTCCGCCCTATCATCGACCAGCGAGCGGCGATCAGCTGGTAGCTCCTGACTTCCATACCGGTCGGGTCCCGTTGAAATCGCGGTCGCCAAGAACCCTCGATGCGAACGGGGCAACGCACCGCATCTACCTCGGGCAGGGGCAAATTGGCCGCGGATGCATTTCGCAGGGCCTGTGCCCACATGGCTTTCAATTTTGCCTGTAGCGGTCCAATTTCCTTGCTGCGGCGACCCGCAAAAAACACCTCGATTTCAATTGAGCCGTTAACAAGTCCCCTGACAACGAAATCCTGTCTGGAACTGCGGCGAACCTGCGGGATCAGATCGACTATCACGCAGGTCAGCGTGCTCTTGAAAAGGCCCGAATCCTCGTAGGCTGGCGTAACCTGAGACGATGGTTTGCGTTGGTTTGTCATGGGTTGGGCTGGCTCGTCTTCATACTTGATGGGCCAGCGGGGGCACGAATGCCCGGTTGGCCGACCCGTTCGAGGCTAAGCGTCAACCTTTAACGAAGGTTTGCACAATCCGGCGCCTTGCCGACAATTTTCGACAATGGCCGAGACCTCCTGCGGCTGGAGGCCCGTTAGCTGATCTTTATGGGAACAAGGACCTCGGGTTCGATCACATCAACGCCCGGCAAGCCCGCCTTGAGGTCGTCGGCCGACTGTTCCAACAACGGGAAGGTCTTGTAATGACAGGGAATAACAGTCTTGAAATCAAAATAGCGTTTGGCCGCGTAAGCCGCACCTTTCATGTCCATCGTGAAGTAGCCACCCGCGCTCAGGATCCCGATATCGGGTTTGTAGTAATCGCCCATCCAGTCCATGTCGGCCATGATGTCCGTGTCGCCAGAGACATAGAGGCAATGGCCCTCGCCTCGGATCACAAAGCCGCATTCCTGGCCCATGTAGGCGGCGCGGCCATCCACAACGATTGATGATGAATGCGACGCGGGAACAAGGCTGACAGCGACGTCGCCGAACTGGACCGTCCCGCCCTTGTTCATGGCGTTGCCCTCAATGGCGCCCTGGCTAACGAGATAAGCGCTGAGTTCGTAGATGCCGGATACAGGTACGCCGATTTCTTTCGAGAGCTCTGCGACGTCCTGCGTGTGGTCGAAATGCCCATGGGTCACCAGGATCTGGGTCGCGCCGGTCACGGCCTCGTCCTTCTTGTCCTCGGGCAGCATCGGGTTGCCGTTGAGCCACGGATCGATGAGCAAGACCTGGTCTTCGATTTCGATGCGGAACGATCCGTGGCCCAGCCAGATGATATTCATGTCAGACTCCCTATCTCCTGATCAGACCGTAGCATCTGTTGACGGTTTGGCGAGCCTCCGGCGGGCGTATTTTGGACGAGAAGAATGGAACGATTACTGACCCGCATTGACGGATATTGCGAGCGGATGGATCCGGGTTATTGGGCTGAGCCGGTCAACGCGCTGACCAATCTGGCCTTTATCGTGGCCGCATTGGTGATGTGGCGCAGGTCGGAGGGCGTGCCCATGGCGCGCGCGCTCGGCGCCATCCTCTTTGCGATCGGGGTCGGCAGTTACCTCTTTCATACCCATGCGCAGGTCTGGGCCGCGTTGGCGGATGTGATTCCCATCGGGCTGTTCATCCTGGTCTATATCTTTGCCATCAATCGCGATGTGTGGGGCCTGTCGCTCTGGCCCGCGGTCGGGGTCACCGCGCTTTTTATTCCTTACGCCGCTGCAACGGTGCCCTTATGGGCGCAGGTTCCGGTCTTGGGCGTATCGGCGGGGTATATGCCAGTGCCGACGTTGATCGCAATCTATGCATTCCTGCTTCGGCATCGCGCGCAGGATCTCGCACGTGGCTTCGTGATCGGGGCCGTAATCCTGATCGTGTCTCTGCTGGCCCGGAGTGTTGACGAAACGCTGTGCCCGCGAGTCCCGTTGGGCACGCATTTCATCTGGCACATACTGAACGGGGTGATGCTGGGCTGGATGATCGAAGTGTATCGCCGTTACGTGTCGTCCGAGACCTCGTGGACCTCGATGACGTTGCCGTCGGGGTCGTAAAAGAATATCTGGTTCCAGCCAGCCACGGCCTGATTGCCCCAGTCAGCATAAGGGACATCATGGGCCTCTAGATGCGCCTTGAAGGCTGCAAGGTCATCGGTGCGATAGGCGATATGGCCACGGCTGACCGGGTTGACCATTTGCCCCGCGCGAAATCCGGCCAGAACATCCTTTTGCGCCAGGTGCATCTGAACCGCCCCGTCGGTCACGAATGACACGTCACCGGCATAGCCCTGCTTTTTCTCGAGCGTCGGCAGTCCGTCGCTGGCGGTGTCGAGGCCAAGAACCGTGCAGTAGAATGCGTCCATTCGGTTCACATCGTCGGTCGCCAGATTGACGTGGTGCAATTTCAGTTTCATGCCCACAAACTGGCCCATAAGACAGACCCGGACAAGCGCCACGTCTTGAAGGCTGGCAAGAGGGAGGGTAAAGCCCGGTTTGACCCACAGACAGGATGCCAAATGTCGATTGACCACAGCACCGCAGCCCGCGTGGCCAAGCTCGCCCGGATCAAGGTTGAGGAGGAGGCGCTACCCGCGCTGGCCGATGAATTCAACACGATCCTCGGCTTTATCGAACAGCTGAACGAGGTCGATATCGAAGGGGTCGAGCCAATGACATCGGTCACCCCGCAGCGTTTGAAACGGCGGGTGGATGAAGTCACTGAAGGGGATCAGCAGGCCAAGATCCTGTCGAACGCCCCCGATGCACGCGAAGGGTTCTTTGCCGTACCAAAGGTGGTGGAATGAGCGAGCTGAATAAACTGGGTCTGGCCGAGGCGCGGGATGCGCTGCGGGCGGGGGATACGACGTCGGTTGCCCTGACCGAGGCTTGCCTGACGGCGGTCGAGGGCGCGGGGACGCTGAACGCCTTCGTGCATCATACGCCCGAGATTGCCATGGGCCAGGCCAAGGCGGCTGATGCGCGGATGGGGGCCGATGCACCGGCCATGTGTGGCCTGCCCATCGGGATCAAGGATCTGTTCTGCACCAAGGGTGTGCCCAGCCAGGCGGGTAGCCGCATTCTCGAAGGGTTCAGGCCCGAATATGAAAGCACCATCACCACCCGTTTGTTCGATACGGGCGCGGTCATGCTGGGTAAGCTCAACATGGACGAGTTTGCCATGGGCAGCAGCAACGAGACCTCGTGTTACGGTAATGCGGTCAACCCCTGGCGGCGGGGCAATGACGACGCAGCTTTGACCCCCGGTGGATCGTCGGGCGGTTCGGCCAGCGCGGTGGCGGCGGACCTGTGCCTTGCCGCGACGGGTACGGATACCGGCGGCTCGATCCGCCAGCCGGCTGCCTTCGTCGGCATCACTGGCATCAAACCGACCTATGGGCGCTGCTCTCGCTGGGGCATCGTCGCCTTCGCCTCGTCCCTCGATCAGGCTGGGCCGATGACCAAATCGGTCCGCGACGCCGCAATCATGCTCGAAGCGATGTGTGGTCACGACCCCAAGGATTCGACCAGCGCCGACTTGCCGGTGCCGAATTTCGAAGCGATGCTGACGGGCGACATCAAGGGCAAAAAGATCGGTATTCCAAAGGAATACCGGATGGACGGCATGCCCGACGAGATCGAAACCCTCTGGGCCGATGGTCGCGCCATGCTGCAGGACGCCGGGGCCGAGATTGTCGATATCTCACTGCCACACACGAAATATGCGCTGCCGGCCTATTACGTCGTTGCCCCCGCCGAGGCCTCGTCGAACCTCGCCCGCTATGACGGGGTCCGCTATGGCCACCGGGCCCGGCTTGATCAGGGCGATGGCGTGACCGAGATGTACGAAAAGACCAGAGCCGAAGGGTTCGGAGACGAGGTCAAACGGCGCGTCATGATCGGGACCTATGTTTTGAGCGCAGGCTTTTACGACGCCTATTACAATCGCGCGCGGCGGGTGCGGACCCTGATCAAGAAAGACTTCGAAGATGTATTTGCGCAAGGCATCGATGCGATCCTGACCCCTGCAACGCCATCCGCAGCTTTTGGGCTGGGCGAAGATTGGGACCCGGTTCAGATGTACCTCAATGATGTCTTCACCGTAACCGTCAACATGGCGGGCCTGCCGGGCATCGCCGTTCCCGCAGGGCTCGACAAACAGGGCCTGCCGCTTGGTCTGCAGCTGATCGGCCGCCCGTGGGAGGAGGGCGATCTGCTCAACATCGCCTACAGCCTTGAGGCATCGGCCGGTTTTGTGGCCAAGCCGACGAAATGGTGGTAAATCCCGACGAACGATAAAACGGGGCAAGGCAGAACATGATGCGGATGCGGGGTTTTCTCTGGATCGGGATGCTGGCGGGGCTCAGTGCTTGTGCACCAACCGTGCCCGACAGCGGTTACCGCGTTGATCCAGGGCGCGGCGTGGGTTTTGACAATTCGATTGAGGCGCAGAGACGGCGCGAGGCCGCGCTAGCCAGCAGTGAGGCGGTTCCAGTCGAACCGCTGGTGAGCGAAACCTTCCTGCCGCCCGAAGGTGGGCCCCAAGCCTCGGAAACACCGGCGATCCCGACCGCCCGGGCGCAGGCAGCCGCACCATCGCCGGTCACAGCTCAGCCGCTGACCCGAACAGCGCAGACACAAACAACGCAAAGCCAATCCTCGCAAAGCGCGGAACTCGCGCAGATCCAGCAGCAGGCCGATGCCACTGCGGCGAGTGCCAATTCGGGGCGGGCGGTGGTCAATGCCAGCCCATCCAATGCGCCGCCGGTGCTGCTGAACAATCCCGGTATCTCGGATGAACAGGATTTCGACGCGGTGTCTTCCAGGCAATCCATTGAAAGCGACGCGGCCCGGATCGCCGCGAACCGCGAGCAGTATCAGGTGGTCGCGCCGACGGCGTTGCCCAGCCGCAGCGGATCAGGCGAGCCTAATATCGTGGCCTATGCGCTCGAAACCCGGCACGCACCTGGCACGCGTCTTTATCGGCGCAGCGTTCTCAGCGGCCAAAGCCGGTATCAGCGGGCCTGCGGTGAATATGCGTCGGCCGATCAGGCGCAGCTTGCCTTTCTTCAACGCGGCGGACCTGACCGCGACCGGTTGGGAGTCGACCCCGATGGCGACGGATTTGCCTGCGACTGGGATCCCCGGCCATTCCGCAGAGCTTCGGGCGGCTGATTGGAGATCATCCAGCACCTGTCCCCCAATTTCGGACCGCGGCGGGGCGGGCTCAAGCCGTCCTTGATCGTGCTGCACTACACCGGCATGACCAGTTGCACGGCTGCGCTTGATCGCCTCTGCGATCCGCAGGCCGAGGTGTCGGCCCATTACCTGATCGACCGCGACGGAACGGTTCTGCAGCTGGTCGCCGAGGATCAGCGGTCATGGCACGCAGGGGCGGGTGAATGGCACGGTCAGACCGACATCAATTCGCGCTCTGTCGGGATCGAGCTCGACAACAACGGGACCGGACCCTTTGCCGAGGCGCAGATGCAGGCGCTCGAAACGCTTCTGCCACAGATCATGGAACGCTGGTCGATCCCGCCTCATGGTGTCATTGGACATTCCGACATGGCGCCGGGGCGGAAATTCGACCCGGGTCCGTGGTTCGACTGGGTACGGCTCGAGGCCGCCGGTCTGGCCGGGCGGCGTGGCTATGATTTTGGTCCATCGGATCCATCACTTGCGACTTTCGCGCCACTGGCCCGCGACGCGGGCTATACGGTAGATGTCGATGATGAAACCCTGCTGGCCGCCGTCAGGCTGCGCTACCGTTCCTTTGCAACGGGGCCAATCGCGCCCGAAGACTACTCGCCAATCGGGCACGCGGGGCTCTGGACCTGACCCGGTCCCATCATTGTTCCCAAAATGCTCAAATGGATCACCTGCATTGACGCGCACCGGCCAGAACACTTATGTGACGCCTTGCGCGGATGGCCGGGTGACCGCGGCAGCAATGTCGAGGAAAGTCCGGACTCCCAGAAGCAACGGTGCCGGGTAACGCCCGGGCGGGGCAACCCGACGGAAAGCGCCACAGAAATCAAACCGCTGCATCCCATGCAGTAAGGGTGAAACGGTGAGGTAAGAGCTCACCGCGGGACGGGCAACCGAACCGGCACGGCAAGCCCCACCGGGAGCAATGCCAAATAGGGATCGCGCGCCGCTTGCGGCGGGGCTGCTTCTGCCCCAGCAGATCCGGGTTGGCAGCTAGAGGCGCGCAGGCAACTGCGGGTCAAGAGGAATGGTCATCCATGGGGGCAACCCCGGGACAGAATCCGGCTTACAGGCCGTCCGCGCAATTTTTTTTGGCATCGCCCCGCTGGTCGCTTTGACAGCGGAAATAGATGCTATTCAGACGGATTGGGATGCCGGTTGGGGTGAGGGATTCCGTACTTGAGCGACGGCAAATTCAACGTCACACTTTCGACCATTGAAAGAATCCATTTTCCGCACTCTCGTGCACAATTTAGTTATCGGAGGGTATTATGCCTCTTTGTCTCTCGTCCGGCCGACGGGCCGGTACCGGTATTATTGCCGCTTCATTCTTGCTGGCCGCACCGGCCCTGGCACTTGAACCAACGCCAGAACAGCCGACCGATACGCCGCCCCCTGTGGCGGACGGGCCGGTTCAGGCACCCACGCGGATCATCGTCAAATTCGTCGAGAACGCCGAAGGGCGGGTACAGAACCTGACATCAGCGATCCAGTCGGCCGAAACACTGTCCGAGCAGATTGGGGTGTCGCTGACGCATGTCCGCACACTCTCGGACGGCGCGCAGCTTGTTGAACTGGCTGAAGTCGAAGGGCTGACGGCGGGTATTGTCGCGCAGACACTCGAACAGGCCGTCGCCGATCTGAATGCGGATCCCGACGTTGCCTATGCCGAACCCGATGCCATCATGACGATCGAGCAGGCGGTGAACGACCCGCTTTTTGGTCAGCAATGGCATTATGAAAACACGGCTACCGGGATCAGCCTGCCGCAGGGCTGGAACAACGCCGACGGATCCGGCGCAGTCGTCGCGGTTCTCGATACGGGCCATCGGCCGCATCCCGACCTCGCTGCGAACCTGCTGCCCGGCTATGACTTCATCACCAACGTGACGGTGGCAAATGACGGCAACGGGCGGGACTCGAACCCCGAGGATCCGGGCGATTGGGTGACGAATGCCGAAACCTGGTGTCCCAACCGGCCCCGCAATTCAAGCTGGCACGGAACGCACGTCGCCGGCACAATTGCGGCGGTCACCAACAATGCGACCGGCGTGGCTGGCGTGGCGCGCGGCGCGCGCATCGTTCCGGTTCGCGTGCTGGGCAAATGTGGCGGCAGCCTGTCGGACATCGTGGATGCGATCCGCTGGTCCGCTGGCCTTTCTGTGCCCGGCACGCCAGCCAATGCTCATCCCGCTGATGTCATCAACATGAGCCTCGGCGGCGGTGGCGCTTGCGGCCCATCGTACCAGGATGCCATTGACGATGCCGTTGCGGCAGGCGTCACGGTCGTGGTTGCGGCCGGGAACTCGAACGCGGATGCGTCGAACTACCGTCCAGCGAGTTGCCTGGGTGTAATCACTGTCGCGGCGACCAAGGACGATGGCGGACGGGCTTACTATTCGAACTTCGGCTCGGCCGTCGAAATCGCAGCGCCCGGTGGGGAAACCTTCCAACAGGCTAGCCGTGGGGTCCTTTCGACGCTCAACAGCGGGCTGCAGGGTCCTGCCAATGACAACTACGTTTTTTATCAAGGCACCAGCATGGCCGCACCGCATGTCGCTGGCGTGGCTGCACTGCTTTATGACCTCGATCCGAACATCTCACCCGCGACCGTGTCGACGGTGCTGCAGAATACGGCCAAGCCGTTTCCAACTGTCACGACGCGGCAGTGTTCGACCACGAATTGCGGTGCCGGTATTGTGGATGCCGGCGCAGCAACGGCGGCAATTACGCCGCCATCCTCTCAGTCGGCTTCGATCCCATGGATCAAGATCCTGCTGAAAAACTGAAACCAAATATTTGATTACCAATTCATTTACAGGAGTTCCTATGTCCTATTTCGTGAAATCTTTCACTCTGGCTGCTATCGTTTCAGCCTTCGCTCTGCCCGGTATGGCGCAGGAAACCGATGCGGGTCTCGCCCAGGCCCTACAGGGGGCCGATGGCTCTGACAGCTCAATCGCGGCGGTGACGGGCTGGAACGTCTGTTCCGTCGTGCGTACCGGTGCAGGCTGGGGTAATCACTATGTCGCGCTGACATGCCCCAACGGGCCCTTCGTCAACAAGTGGCACATCCTGAGCGCGGCACAGAAAGACCAGATGCTGGCAACAGCTCTGGCGGCCGCGACCTCCGACAACGACGTTCAGGTTTACATTGGCGGTCCGGTGTCGGGTTATAACGAGATCCGCGCGATCTATCTGCAAAAGTAAGTCATCGCGCTTTGAAACGACGAAGTGCCGCCCCGCCATTCGGGGCGGCGCATTTGGGTTAAAGCGGTTGACTCGGGCGGGTAGGGCGATAAAAGGCAGCTTCCAAAGAATTCCAGCGCCGGCTCGGCGCTCCGAGGAGACGCGATATGGCGAAGCCAACCACAATCAAAATCCGCCTGAACTCGACCGCAGGCACCGGCCACTTCTACGTGACCAAGAAGAACGCCCGCACCATGACCGAAAAGATGGTGGTGCGGAAATACGATCCGGTCGCGCGCAAGCACGTGGAATACAAGGAAGGCAAGATCAAGTAAGATCAAACCTCACTGCGAATTTCCCGAACCGCGCCAATCCCGGCGCGGTTTTTTGCATTTTGGGAACGGGATCATGCGAAGGGTCATGATTGTTGGCGGGCCCGGTTCGGGCAAAAGCACACTTGCGCGGGCCTTGGGCGAACGGACGGGGCTGGCCGTGCACCATATGGACCACATTCACTGGATGCCCGGGTGGCAGCAACGCCCGCGAGAGGCCCGAAGGATCATGGCGACCGAGATCGAAAATTCGGACCACTGGATCTTCGAGGGCGGGTTTTCAACGACGTTTGAGCACCGGGCCTCCCGGGCTGACACGCTGATCTGGCTCGATCTGCCTGCGGGCCTGCGGATCTGGCGGGTGACCAAGCGGCTGGTGCGGCACTGGGGCAGGGGGCGGCCCGACATGGCGCCTGGTTGTATCGAGGGTCTGCATGGCGAAACCTTTGCGTTTTACATTTATATCTGGCGGACCCGGCAGAGCCACCGCGCCCGGTTGCAGACCTTGATCGATACACACCCTCACCTTTCTGTCCATCATCTCCGCTCGTTCCGGGCTGTGGACCAATATCTGAATGAGGTGGCGCGATGACCGTAATTGTTCGACCCTCGACTAAGGCCGATATGGCGGCTGTCGATGTCCTTCTGGCCCGGACCTATCCCAAGTTGCTCAAGGCAGATTATCCCCCTTCGGTTCTTGTGACGGCACTGCCGATCATCAGCCGGGCACGGCCAGAATTGCTGGTCTGCGGCACCTATTACGTTGCGGACGAAGACGGCGCGGTGATCGGTGCGGGCGGCTGGACCCGCGACCGCAAGGATCGGCGGCTCGGGCACATCCGCCACGTCGTGACTGATGACCGGCATCTGCGGCGGGGAATCGGACGGTCGATCATGCAACATTCGTTCGACGTTGCACGTGCGTCAGGCGTCATGCGGATGGAGTGCTGGGCGACGCGCACGGCGGAACGGTTCTATCAATCAGTCGGGTTCAAAACGATAGGGCCCATAGATGTCGAACTTGCCGGTGGGATCTCTTTCCCTTCAATCCGAATGACAAAATCACTTTGACGCAACGGAAAACCAGCGGCCTTAATCGATTGTTAACCGCGCCCGCGCTACTCGCCCAGAATGCCACGCTCACTGGGCGTTGGTTGGTGTAACGGTCTGCAAAATCCCTCCAAAGGACGCGGATCGCAGTGGAAGGTTGGTACGAAAAGGGCCGGTCGAAAGACCGGCCCGGTTTGCTTTCTAGAGGCTGTTGCGCCGTCTATTCCTGCTGTCCGAGGAACATGAGCAGGAACTGGAACATGTTCAGGAAGCTGATGTAGAGGCTCAGCGCGCCGTCAAAGGCCGCCTTGTCCAGCCATTCCTGATCGCCATGCGCGGCATGGGCCACGTAGGTGTTCTTGATGTCCTGCGTGTAGAATGCGGTCAGACCGGCAAAGATCAGGATGCCGATGGCAGAAATGGCCAGCATCATTGGACCAGATTGCAGGAACAGGTTGATGATCATCGCGACCAGCAGGCCGATCACGCCCATGATCAGGAAGGTCCCCATCCCGCTCAGGTCTTTCTTGGTGGTGTAACCCCAGAGGCTCAAACCAGCGAATGCGATCGCCGTCACCAGGAAGGTCTGCGTGATCGAGAACGCCGTGAACACCAGGAAGATCGAGCTGATCGACACGCCCATTACGGCCGCGAAGATGAAGAAGCCCAGCTGGACGGCGGCGGCTGATCCGCGGCTCATCAATGCGCCCCAGCCAAAGAAGAGGAAGGCCAGCGGCGCGAACATCACGACCCACCGAAGAGGGGATGCATAAAGCGCGGTGCCAAGCCCTGTCAGATACTGACCTTCACGCAGCGCATACGCTGTGGGCTCGCTTGTTACAGCAAGACCGGCAATCGCCCAAGCGGCAAGCGCCGTGATCAGCATGCCCACGGACATCGTGCCGTAGACTTTGTTCATGTGGGCGCGCAGCCCCGCATCGATTTGGGCGGCGCGCGCTCCGGCAGCAGTTTGCCGGATCGTCTTCACGTCAGCCATTAAGACCTCCAACTGAATTGTCCCTCGCACAGGAAGATCCCTGTACGCTCCATCGGAATATCGGCCCCAGCATCAAACGTTTCAAGGCTTTTCAAGGGCCGACCGGGGTCAAATCGCCGCAAATCCGATGGTTTCTGTTGGAAAGACTGTTTCCTTACACGCGCCAGTTGGCCGGAACGTCCCAAATGGGGCGTTTTGCCTCCTTTTCAGCCGCTTCGCGCTCAAGGCCGATATCGCGCAGGGCGGTCGCGTCCAGACGTTCCAATGCGCGGCGTGACCGCCACAGGGCTATCATCGACAGCAGGGAGGGGCGGATAGCGCGGCGCCGGAAACCAGCGCTCGACAGGTCTGTATGTGCCATGTGTTTTCCTAACGTTTGCCAAATGGTTTATCGGATTTGCATCAACATGCTTGATGTATATGGATGAACGTGGCACATTCTTGAAACGAATGTTTGTGGTCATATCAATCAAGGAATGTGATGCATGCGAAATCTCGATGTCACCACCCTTCGATCCTTTGTCGCGGTCGCTGAAAATGGCGGTGTGACCCGTGCCGCGGGTTTCCTACATCTGACGCAGTCCGCGGTCTCGATGCAGTTGAAACGCCTCGAAATCCTCTTGGGTGTCGATCTCTTTGACCGGTCGGGCCGTGGTATTTCGCTCACGGCGCAAGGCGAACAGCTTTTGGTCTATGCGCGCCGCATGGTTGCTTTGAATGATGAGGTGGTGACCCGCCTGACTGACAAGGCCTATGAAGGGGAAATCACGCTCGGCGTGCCGCACGACATTATCTACCCGGCCATTCCCCGCGTGCTCAAACAGTTCCACTCGGCCTATCCAAGGGTCAAAGTTCGGCTGATCTCGTCCTACACCAGCGATCTTAAAGACCAGTTCGCCCGCGGTGACTGCGAGATGATCCTGACGACCGAGGCCACGGTCGGTGCGGATGCCGAGCAGCTATGCGAAATGCCCCTGCGGTGGATGGGCGCACCGGGCGGGACGGCATGGCGTCAGCGGCCGCTGCGTATCGCATTCAGTGGCCACTGCAGTTTCCGACCGCTGGCGATCGACCGGCTTGATGCGGCCCAAGTGCCTTGGGAACTGGTCGTGGACACCGAAAGCGACCGGGCGATCGAGGCGACGGTCAGCGCGGATATGGCGATTTGCGCCATGATCGAGGGTACCGAGCCGCCGCAAATCATGCTGATAGACCATGGGGGCGCGCTGCCGGATTTGCCTCCGCAGCGGATCAATTTTTACAGCGCCAAGGGCCTGACTGGTGAGATTCACGATTCCCTTGCTGACCTCTTGCGTCGCGCTTTTGCCGTCAGCGAAGGAGTTAACCTGCGGATTGCATAGGCGAATTTCCGCCCTTCGCAGCGCGTGCAGCAGAATCCGCAAGATGGCGCAGAAATACAGCTTGGGCCTGTGATGCACCAGATTATTGGCGACTTTTGCCGTTATGAGCGCTGGTCGGGGGGCTTTTGGAGTTAGAGACCACAGCTTTCAAATCCTTGATAGCAAGCGGTTTTTGCAATCTATGGTTGCTATTTACAGCCCGATGTCGCTTTCAAGTGTTACCGCGATCAGGACAACGTTAACACTTGGTTAAATCCCAGATTGTAACCTAACGATACCGTTTCAAGCATTTGATGTGTTAGCTTCGTTGATTATCGTCCGTGGATTTTGTATCGAATGACACCATAGGAGATAAGAATGGTGTCTTCCGATCAAAAGCCACTCCGGACCAGGACCATTGCAGATTAGTCGTGAGCGGTCGTTGGAAGTGTCAGGAATGTAAGGACTGTTTATGCCTCATGTTGTAGATGTTCATGTTGGAAAGCGCATACGCCAGCGCCGCTGGTTGATTGGCATGACCCAGCAAAAGCTGGCTGAGCTAGTCGGGATCAAATTTCAGCAAATTCAAAAATACGAAACGGGCGCAAATCGTGTTAGCGCATCGCGCCTTTGGGACATTGCCGAAGCAATGGGCGTTCCAATTTCTTTTTTCTTCGAAGGTCTCAAAAGCAAGCATGAAAGCGGAATTGACAGCATCGACAAACTGATGCCGGCCGACCTGCTAAGCGACAAAGAGGCAATGGATCTGGTGCGGTCCTATTACTCGATCCCGGAAAATCAGCGTCGCCGCCTTTTCGAACTGGCCCGCGTTCTGAGCGACGTGGCCTGAACCGGCCTGACTTGATCACCCGGCCCGCATCTGGCAGGGCCGGTACATGACCGATAAGCATGATGACCTGATCCGCGTGGCGGAAGCGCTGGCAGATGCCGCGCGCACGGCAATATTGCCCTATTTTCGTGCAAGCGGCCTGACCGTAGACAACAAGCACGCCCAAGGTTTCGATCCCGTGACCGAAGCGGATCGTGCGGCCGAACGGGCCATGCGGTCGATCCTTGCGGCCGAACGGCCTCACGATGCAATTCTCGGCGAAGAATTCGGGCACGAGGCCGGCACCAGCGGTCTGACATGGGTTCTGGATCCGATCGACGGCACCCGCGCCTTTATCGCGGGCACACCCACATGGGGGGTCCTGATCGCGGTATCTGACGAGACGGGTCCGATCCTTGGCGTAATCGATCAGCCATACATCCGCGAACGGTTCATCGGCGGGGCCGGAGTTGCGCATCTTTCGGGTCCATACGGTCAGACCACGCTCAAGGCTCGCCTGACGCAAGGGCTAAACGAGGCGATCCTCTTTACCACTTTCCCCGAAGTTGGCACTGCGCAGGAGCGAGCCGGTTTCGAGGCCGTCGCAGCCCGGACGCGCCTCGTTCGCTACGGGATGGATTGCTATGCCTATGCCCTCGTGGCCGCAGGGCAGGTTGATCTTGTCATCGAAGCTGGTCTTGCCGCTTATGACATCCAGGCCCCTATCGCCCTCATCGAGGCTGCGGGTGGCGTGGTTACCGACTGGACGGGCGGCCCCGTGCATGAGGGCGGTCGGGCTCTGGCCGCCGCCAACCCCGCGCTGCATGCAGAAGCGCTAGATCTGCTTCGCCCCTTCGCATGACGACGACGCTGATTCGGGCAGCCGACACAATTGTCACGATGAATGATGGCCGCGATGAATTGGCGTCCGTCGATATCCTGATCCACGATGGCGTGATTGCTGCGGTCGGAAAGGATCTGCAGGCCGATGGCGAGATCATCGAGGCACAGGGCTGCATCGTGACGCCGGGCCTTATTAACACCCACCACCATCTCTACCAAACGCTGACCCGGGCGGTTCCCGCCGGGCAAAACGCGCTCCTCTTCGGTTGGCTGCGGGCGCTCTACCCGATCTGGGCGCGGTTCACGCCGGACCATTTTTACGTTTCGGCGCAGATCGGGCTGGCTGAACTGGCGCTTTCGGGCTGCACGCTGTCATCCGATCACCTCTATCTATATCCGAACGGCGCGCGGCTTGATGATACGATCCATGCCGCTGCCGAGCTCGGCTTGCGGTTCCATCCAACCCGGGGCGCGATGAGCATCGGAGAAAGCGCGGGCGGCCTGCCGCCCGACGCACTGGTCGAGGACGAAGACGCGATCTTGACCGATTGCATCCGCGTGATCGACGCCTTCCACGACCCGTCCTCCGGATCGATGTGCCGCGTGGGTGTGGCACCCTGTTCGCCGTTTTCCGTCAGCCGGGAGCTGATGCGCGATGCTGCGCTGCTAGCACGGGACAAGGGGGTGATGCTGCACACCCATCTGGCCGAAAACGATGAAGACATACGCTTTAGTATGGAAAACTTTGGCTGTCGCCCCGGGCAGTACGCCGAAGAGTTGGGCTGGGTCGGCCCGGATGTTTGGCATGCGCACTGCGTAAAGCTGGACGCGGCCGAGATTGACCTCTTTGCCCGAACCGGGACCGGCGCGGCCCATTGCCCGTGTTCGAATTGTCGGCTCGGGTCTGGCATCGCGCCGGTTCGGGCCATGCGCGACGCCGGCGTGCCGGTGGGTCTGGGTGTCGACGGTTCGGCCTCCAACGACGCTGGCAGTCTCGTGGCCGAAGCGCGGCAGGCGATGCTGCTGCAGCGGGTTGCGCAAGGCGCCGTTGCCATGAGCCCGCGCGAAGCGTTGTGGATTGCCACACGAGGCGGGGCGCAGGTGCTGGGCCATGACGACGTGGGCCAGATCGCACCGGGAAAGCGCGCCGATCTCGCAATCTGGGACGTCTCCGGCATTGAAAGCGCGGGTTCCTGGGATCCGGCTGCCCTGCTGCTCGCCGGGCCAAAGATCGTACGTGATCTCTTTGTCGAGGGGCGTCAGATCGTGCGGGATGGGCACATCACGACGATCGATCTGCGCGGCGTGATCAACAAACAGAACCGCATGGCCAAGGCGCTGGCGGCGACCTAGTGGCCGACCTTTCGGCCATCCACCCAGACCGCCGCAACGGCCCGGTCGTCACCCATCATGATCGTGGGAAAAACCGCCTCCCAAATGTCGTTGGCCATCGCGTTGCGTTGGACGATTGCTGGGGTCGAACCCAGATCGAGGATTGTCAGGTCCGCTGCCATCCCCGGCGCGATGTGCCCGATTTCTTCGCCACGGTGCACCACCCGCGCCGACCCGGCTGTCGCCAGCCACAGAAGCTGGGCGGGATGCAGCGCGCTGCCCCGCAATTGCGCGATCTCATAAGCCGCTGCCATTGTCCGCAGCATTGAAAAGGACGATCCGCCGCCGGTGTCAGTGGCCAGCCCAACCGGCATCGAGGAGGCGAGGGTCATGTCGAAGAGGCCCGAGCCGATGAACGTGTTCGAGGTCGGGCAATGCACGAGGCCCGCACCGACCTCTGCCAGCCGATCGCGTTCGCGCGGCTCCAGATGAATGGCATGGCCGTAGAGGCCGCGTTCGCCCAGCAGCCCGTGCATTTCATAAGTGTCGAGATAATCGCGCGCGTCCTGATACAGCTCTCTGGCCCACGCGATCTCGTCCACTTGCTCGCTCAGATGGGTCTGCATCACACAGGTCTGACGCTCCGACCAGAGCGCGCCAAGGGCCGCCAGTTGCTCGGGCGTTGAGGTGGGTGAAAAGCGGGGCGTGATAGCATAGCGCGCACGACCCTTGCCGTGCCAGCGATCGATGAGCGCCTTGCTGTCATCATAGGCGGATTGGGCCGTGTCACGCAGGCTCTCGGGGGCGTTGCGATCCATGCAGGTCTTGCCCGCAACCACGGCCATCCCCCGCGCCTCGGCAGCATCAAAGAAGGCATCGGCGCTGTGAGGATGGATCGTGCAATAGCTCGCTACGGAGGTGGTGCCGTTGGCCAGCAGCAGATCAAGATAGCGGGCGGCGACGGCGCTGGCATAGGTGGGATCGGCCAGACGCATCTCTTCGGGAAAAGTATAGGTGTTCAACCAGTCGATCAGGCGCTTTCCCCAACTCGCGATAATCGCGGTCTGCGGATAATGCGCATGGGCGTCGACAAAGCCGGGGCAGATCAGATGGCCGGTGAAATCGTGAACAGTGACTTCTGGCCGCTTTAGTTCATCTGGTTCGCCAATGGCTATGATCTTGCGGTCCTCGACCAGGACGCCGCCGGCTTCGACGCGGACGGCTTCGTGCCACGGCACGGCAAACGGATCGCCGTCAAAGAGTAGGACATCGCCAAGGATCAGATCAGCCATGCCCCTTTTGATCATCCCCCGCCGGGCGGTGAAAGCGAAAAGCGGTGCGGCCCATTGTTCTTGGTCAGGGCGCCGATTATGGTCCACGCGGAACGAGAACGAGGGGGTCAGCGATGTCGGACGAAAGCGATGTGAGTGAGACCCCGGCGGACGATTACAGCCTTGGGCGCAAGGATGTCGCAGCGATCCTTTATGCGGTCGATATCGAGGATCGCGAACAGCTATTAAGCCTGATGGAGCCGCTGCACGCGGCCGACATCGCCGACCTTCTGGAACAGATCAACAGCTTTGACCGGTCGCGGCTCGTGCGCCTTTATGACAGGGAATTCGACGGCGACATCCTGTCCGAGCTTGACGAGTCCGTGCGCGAAGAGGTGATCGCGGTTCTGCAGCCGCACATTCTGGCCGAAGCGGTGCGCGATCTCGACAGCGATGACGTCGTCGACCTTGTCGAAGATCTGGATGCGCCGCAACAGGAAGCGATCCTTGACGCGCTGGAAGATGCGGATCGGGTGGCGGTCGAACAGGCACTCAGCTATCCGGAATACTCCGCTGGCCGCCTGATGCAGCGCGAGGTGGTGATGGCGCCAGAGCATTGGACGGTGGGCAATGCGATCGACTATTTGCGGTCGGCCGACGAAAGCGCGCTGCCCAACCAGTTCTACCATATCGTTCTGGTCGACCCGCGCCTGCATCCGGTCGGTAACGTGACGCTGGGCAAGCTGATGCGATCGCGCCGGGACGTGCCTCTGACTGAACTGACGGAGGACACGTTCCAGATCATTCCCGCGGCGCAGGATGAAGGCGATGTGGCCTATGCCTTCAACCAGTATCATCTGATCTCAGCCCCGGTGGTCGACGAAGAGGGGCGCCTGATCGGTCAGATCACGATCGACGACGCGATGGCGGTGCTGGACGAAGAGCACGAAGAGGACATTCTGCGGCTCGCCGGTGTTGGCGAGGAAAGCTCGCTCAGCGACAATGTCGTCAATACGACCCGTCAGCGGTTGCCCTGGCTCGCGGTTAATCTTGCAACGGCGGTGCTGGCCTCGCTGGTTATCGCGCAATTCGAAGAGGCACTGGCGCGGATCGTGGCGCTTGCGGTTCTGATGCCGATCGTCGCCTCGATGGGCGGGAATGCCGGGACGCAATCGCTGACGGTTGCGGTGCGCGCCATCGCCACCAAGGACCTGACGGGATCGAACGTGTGGCGTGTCATCTGGCGTGAGGCGTCCGTGGGTCTGATAAACGGTCTGGTTTTTGCGGTGGTGATGGCGATTGTCAGCCTCGTCTGGTTCGGCTCTCCGATCCTTGGTGCGGTGATCGCTGTTGCCATGGTCGTGAACCTCGTCGTGGCTGGCCTGGCCGGGATTGTCGTGCCCGTGGTTCTGGATCGTGCGGGGGTGGATCCGGCCCTCGCATCCGGCACCTTCGTGACAACCGTTACGGACGTGGTGGGTTTCTTTGTGTTTCTGGGTCTCGCGACATTGGTGTTGATGTGAGGGCCGGATCGGCCGACGCTCTCTGGCCCTGCGGCCAGAGACGCCCCGCCCGCCGTCCCTTGAAGGGCGCGCGATGGAGCTGAGTGTTCGTAAGGCTGCAGCCCGCAAAGCCGCGTTTTCCCGGCGGCGGGCGGCCAATGATCTCGACACTGGCGCAGGCGCCGGCGTTCTGTCGTCCGTTCTGGCAGGCTATCGTGGTGTGCCCATTGCAGGATACCTGCCTATCCGGTCCGAAATCGATCCCATCCCGGCGATGACCGAAGCCGCGGCTCACGGTCCCGTCGCTGTACCGGTCATCCAGGGTGACGGCTTGCCGTTGCGGTTTTCGCGCTGGCTGCCGGATGGGCCGCTGCGGCCGGGCCCGTTTGGCGTACCGGTGCCCGAGGTCGATGACTTCCTGACGCCTGAAATCCTGATCGTGCCTCTTGTCGCCTTTACTCGTGATGGCGCACGGCTCGGATATGGCGGCGGGTTCTATGACCGGACGCTGGACGAGCTGCGCTCCAGCCGCGCGGTTCTGGCCATAGGCTTTGCATATGCCGCACAGGAAGATGCTGCGCTGCCGCTCGAACCGACGGATCAGAAGCTTGACATGATCGTGACGGATCAGGTGGTGGTGGAAATCGCCCGCTAGCTGCCTCGTCTCGAGACTGTCAGGCCGCCACGATCTGCGGCTCCTCGTTCATCGCGTACAGGACGACCCGCGCCTCGTAGCTCTTAAGAACGGGATAGGCGCTTTCTCCGTGCCGGGTTCGCTTGATGTCCGCCGCATCGCCTGCGATCCAGATACCGGCGGCCGACGCCTCGGCGCTGGGGCCTTCGGGCTTGTGCAGGCTTTCAACCCAATGCCCGGACGCGGCAACGGCCGCATGCTCAGGCAGGAGGACATGAAAATATTCCACAATGGCAGGAACGGGCACTGTTGACGCCAGGCGCGCATCGCACATCTGCTGTGCCGTCACGAATGCCGCCTCCGCGCCGGAGACAAGGCAGACAACGCTTGCTGCCACAAGAACCCGGTGCGCGGGTGACAGGGTGGGGCCCAGCGGCCCCAGCGTAACAGGCGCCGCCATGCCAAGGGCCGCGAACTGGGCGCGGGTGATGGACTGGCGGCGCAGGCCGATCAGAGGGAGCACACCATGATCGCGGGTAACAACGCGATCACCGGCGCGAAGGCTCTCAACGGCGATCTCACCGCGCGCCGTGGCGATACGTGTCCCCTTCAGAAAGCAGACGACGCCCGGCGTGTCGGGCGTTGGTGACGTTTCGACAAAGTCGCCCGTCACATCCCGCGCGAAGGCGGTACCGTTGGGTGCGTTGCTGTCGATCTGCTCGCCCGCGCCAATCTGCGTCGTGCCGGGAAAGCCGGAGGGCAGGGTGGGGGTGCGGGGCGGGTCACCGTAGGACAGGACGATGTATTCGCCCGTGTTGGAATTCACCAGAAAGATCGAATCGAACTTCTGGCCCTCACCATCCGGCAACCAGTTGACGTTGTTGGCTTCGCCTGCATCGAAAAACCCGGGCGGCTCTGCCCCCGTATATTCCGCAACAACGGTCGCTGTCCCGTTCGCGGCAATGGTGTCACCGGCAGCAAAGGAATAAAGCAGCCCAACCTTCTCGGACCAGAGCTCAAATCCATCCAGCGCAATCGGCGCGCCTGTGGAGTTCTGGATCTCAACAAATTCGTCGGCTTTGTTGGCCTGCCCGTCGCCATCGGTGTCCGTCGCACTCGACCCGGCGTTGTCAGCCAGTATTTCGCTGATAAGCAAGCCGTCGAGAATATCTGCCATCTGTCACGCCACGAAAGAACAAACGAAATTCATTTAGGGTCAGCGGCTATTCGTTGAAAACGGCAGCGCTGTGGCACCTTGCTACAAATTGAAAGGCATTCTGGCAGCGCTGCAATCGGAAATGGAACCAAGTGGCCAATGCCTTGGCGTTCGATGAAAAATTGGGCAGATGTGGCGCGCGTGCCCAACGTAATCGTCGCCTCTTGCTCTTGGTCATGCCGCGTCCTACGCATTCCATCATGAGATTGCTTTTTCTGGGGGATGTTATGGGGCGGGCGGGTCGCAGGGCGATCGCCGAGCACCTGCCGCATTTGCGCGAGGCCTGGGCGCTGGATTTCGTCGTGGTCAACGGCGAGAACGCGACTGGCGGCATGGGCCTGTCAGGCGCCCATGCCAAGGAACTGCTTGATGCCGGTGCGGATTGTCTGACGCTTGGTGACCACGCGTTCGATCAAAAGGACATGCTTCAGTTCATCGAGGGTGAACCGAGGATCATCCGACCCCTCAACTACTCCAAAGCCGCACCTGGCAAGGGCGCCCGGGTCTTTTCCGCAGCGGGCAAGAAAGTCCTCGTGACGCAGGCGCTTGGCCAGGTCTTTATGAAGCGGCCCTTCGACGATCCGTTTTCGGCCCTTGAAACAGTGTTCCGGACCCATCCGCTGGGCGGGGCCGTGGATGCCATTGTCGTTGACTTCCATTGCGAGGCGACATCCGAAAAGATGGCGATGGGGCATTGGTGCGACGGACGGGCGAGCCTGTGTGTCGGGACCCACACCCACGTGCCAACGGCAGATGCGATGATCTTGCCTAAGGGATGCGCCTATCTGACCGATGCGGGGATGTGCGGCGATTACAATTCGGTCATCGGGATGCACCGCGATGAACCGCTACGCCGGTTCATCACAGGGATGCCGCGCGAACGGTTCACGCCAGCCACGGGCGAGGTCACGTTGTCCGGCGTTCTGGTTGAGATCGGCGAGGGCGGTGTGGCAGCCAGCGTCACGCCGATCCGCCATGGCGGGCTTTTGCAGCCCAGCCACCCATGACCCGGCGTGACATCAGCATTTATGTCGCGGTGCTGCTGGTGCTGGGGGCCGGGTGGGGCATAACCCAACCCCTGACCAAGATCGCGGTCAGCGAAGGGTACAAGCATTTCGGCCTGCTCTTTTGGCAGATGGTGCTCGGCTTGGTGGTGATGAGCCTGATCGGAGCCGTACGCGGCATCGCATTGCCCATCCACCGTCCGGCAATGCGGGTCTATGTGATCATCGCGCTGATCGGATCGGTCTTGCCGAATACGGCCAGCTATCAGGCGGCTGTGCACCTGCCCTCGGGGATCCTTTCGATCCTTCTGTCGATGGTTCCGATGTGGGCTTTTCCGATCGCTCTGGCCTTGGGAACGGACCGCTTCGCATGGCGGCGGCTGTTGGGGCTGGTGCTGGGGCTAACGGCCATCCTTCTCATCGTCCTTCCCGGAGCCGAAATCAGTGTGGCGATCCCGGCGTTCTGGGTCATGATCGGCCTGATCTCGGGCCTCTTCTATGCGTTTGAAGGGAATTACGTCGCTCACTGGGGGACGGCGGGACTCGACCCGATGCAGGTGCTTTGGGGGGCGTCGGCCGTGGGCACGGTCATCGTCCTGCCGCTGGCCCTTGGATCGGGGCAGTGGATCGACCCCTTGCCGCCCTACGGCGCACCTGATTATGCGCAGATGGCCAACGCCACCGTACATGTCCTGACCTATGCGGGTTACGTCTGGCTGGTCGGGCGGGCCGGGGCCGTCTTTGCCGTGCAGGTCAGCTATCTGGTGACGCTTTTCGGGCTCTTCTGGGCGCGGCTCTTCTTTGCAGAAAGCTATCCCTCGACGGTCTGGGTCGCGCTTGGCCTCATGCTGATCGGTATGTATCTGGTGCAACCGCGTGCGGCGCCGCAAAGGCTTGAAGGCAAACAGGCAATCGGCGAAACTGGCGCCTGACCCGGGTTTCGGAACAGATACATATGGGCTTATTCGAGCTTTCCCAGACGGGGCTGGCGATTCTCACGCTGACCGTCGTCGTTGTCATGTTCGTGCTGTTCCTGCGCGAAGCCTTCCCGGCTGAGGTCGTGGCGATAGCCGGTGTCGCGCTGATGCTGCTGATCGGGGCGCTGCCGTACGAAAACGCGCTGGCTGTGCTGTCGAACCCCGCACCATGGACCATCGCGGCGATGTTCCTGATCATGGGGGCACTGGTGCGGACCGGGGCGCTGGAAAGCCTGACCGGTCTGGCCGACCGGCAGGCCAAGACCAACCCGGCCTTTGCCATCGCCCTCTTGATGTTGTTCGTCATTCTTGCATCGGCCATCGTATCGAACACGCCCGTGGTGGTCGTGATGATCCCGGTCTTTACGCAACTGGCCAAGACGATGGGGCTGGCCCCGTCCAAGCTGTTGATCCCGCTTAGCTATGCTGCGGTTCTTGGCGGGACGCTCACTCTGATCGGGACATCGACGAACCTGCTGGTCGACGGTGTGGCGCGCAGCCGCGGTCTCGAACCCTTCACGATCTTCGAAGTGACACCGTTGGCCATTGTGCTGGTGATCTACGGCATGGTCTACCTGCGTTTCGTGGCTCCACGGCTGCTGCCCGCGCGCGACAGCATGGCAGGGCTGCTGTCGGACCGCAGCAAGATGAAATTCTTTACCGAGGCCGTGATCCCGCCTGGCTCCAACCTCATCGGGCGCGAAGTGACCGGGGTGCAGCTTTTTAAACGCGAGGGCGTGCGGCTGGTCGACGTCATTCGGGGTGACATATCGCTGCGGCGCAACCTCAAGGGCGTCGAGTTGGAGATGGGTGACCGGGTGATCCTGCGTACGCAGATGACGGAACTCTTGAGCCTGCAGCGCAACCGCGAATTGCGGCGGGTCGATCAGGTCTCGGCGGTCGAGACAACGACGGTCGAGGTGCTGATCACGCCGGGTTGCCGGATGGTGGGGCGCAAGCTGGGCGCGATGCGGCTGCGGCGGCGATACGGTGTTTATCCGCTGGCGGTGCACCGGCGAAACCAGAATATCGGCCAGCTCGATGATCTGACGATCAAGGTGGGCGATACGCTCTTGCTCGAAGGGGCGCCCGGCGACATCCAGCGGCTCGCGGCGGATATGGACATGGTCGATGTCTCGGCCCCGTCAGATCGAGAATACCGGCGCAGCCACGCGCCAATCGCCATAGGCGTCATCCTTGGTATCGTGGTTCTGGCCGCATTTGGCCTGGCACCCATCCTCATGCTGGCGATCCTTGCCGTCGCTATCGTTTTGGTCACGCGCTGCATCGATGCGGACGAGGCGTTTTCCTTTGTCGATGGCCGTTTGCTGGCGTTGATTTTTGCGATGCTGGCGATCGGGGCGGCACTCGAAAGCTCGGGCGCAGTTACGCTGATCGTCGAGGCCATCGCGCCAGGGCTCATGACACTGCCGCCATTCCTAATCATCTGGGCGGTCTATCTGCTCACCTCGGTGCTGACCGAACTGGTGTCGAACAACGCGGTCGCCGTTGTGATGACGCCAATTGCCATCGGGCTGGCGCAGGCGCTGGGGCTTGATGCGCGCGCGCTGGTCGTTGCGGTCATGGTTGCTGCAAGCGCGTCCTTTGCGACACCGATCGGGTACCAGACCAATATGCTGGTCTATGGGCCCGGCGGCTACAAGTTCACCGATTTCATGCGCGTGGGCATCCCGCTGAACCTCACGGTTGGACTGCTCGCCTCGGCGATCATTCCGGTGATCTGGCCGCTGACGAACTAAGAACCGGTACCGCCCAGCTCCTGTGCCAGAACGTCAAAGACAAGGCGGATCCGGCGGTTGGTGTGCAATTCGCGGTGGACCGTCAGCCACAAGGGCACCGGGATCGGATCGAAGGCCGGCGTGACAACCTCGCCAAAGCCAGTGACCTCGGTCATGTCTTCAACCATGATCGTTATGCCCAGCCCGGCCCGCACCATTTCCCAGACGACGTTCCCGTTCCGGCTGCAGTAACGGAATTGCTCGGGTCGCAGGTTCAGACCTGTCTGTTTCAGGCCCGCGACCATTTCGTCCGGCGGGCCATATCCGATATAGATCGCCTGCTCCAGATCCTCGATTGTCTTCGGGCGCCCATGCCGTTCAAAGTATGCATCGGTTGCATAAAGGTTCGCCATCGTGTCGCGCAGGCGCTTGGCGATCAGGTCGGGTTGGGTCGGACGGGCATGGCGCAGGGCGATGTCGGCCTCGCGGCGCTGCAGGTCCTGGATCTCGTTGGAGGCGACAATATCGAACGATATGCCGGGTGCGATATCGGCGAGACGCCGCAGGATCGGGGGCAAGACGTAGGATGAGGTCAGATCGGTTGCCGTGATCGAAACCCGACCCTCGATGGCTTGCACCTGACCGCCGGCGGCAAGCGAAACGCGGCCTGCCGCCTCACCCATCTCACGGACGTGATCTAGCAGCATGTGCCCCGTCTCGGTCAGGGTCAGGCCGCGACCCACCCGTTCGAACAGCGTGACCTCAAGCGCCTCTTCCAGAGCCGCGACCTGGCGGCTTAGGGTGGGTTGCGTAAGGCCAAGCGCGCGTGACGCCGCGCTGAGCGAACCCTCTTCCGCCGTCACAAGGAATGCGCGGACCTGGTTCCAGTCGAATGTTACACTCTGCCAATTCATGCGTTTTCGTATATATTCGATGCGTATTTGGAGAATTTACCGGTGATTTCTGCATATCTATATGCGCCCGCAAAGGAGCACAATCATGACCACCAATGCAGTATTCTGGAATAAAGCAGCCCGCGGTTACGCCAAACGCCCCGTTGCGGACGAGGCCGCCTATGCGCACACGCTGGACCGGACGCGGAGCTATTTGAAAGCAACAGATAAGGTTCTTGAGGCCGGATGCGGCACGGGAACGACCGCGCTCAAACTGGCCGATGCAGCGGGCGAGATCGTTGCGACAGATGTGGCCAGCGAGATGATCGCGATCGCCCGCGAAAAGGGGAAAGACGCCGCCAAGGTCCGGTTCGAGGTCGCGGATGAGACGCTCAAGCCGTTCGACGCCGATACCTTCGATGCGGTCCTGGCGTTCAATCTCATCCACCTCGTCCCCAATCCGCCGAACGCCCTGCGCCGCTTTCACGATGTGCTGAAACCGGGCGGGTTCTTCATCTCGAAAACACCCTGCCTGGGGGGAAGTGTCGTGCTGAAGCCGATCATCCGCGTGATGCAGTTCGTTGGCAAAGCACCCTTCGTGTCGTTCCTGCGCCCGGACGATGTGGCCAACATGGTTGAACGTGCCGGTTTGGAAATCGTCGAGCGGGCCAATCACAACAAGGGCACGCGGGGCCATTTCATCGTGGCGCGCAAACCGCTGTGATGCGACGGTTCGACCGCTGGGCAGACCGCGCGGGTGGCGGCACACTTTTGATGTCATGGCCCAGGTCGAACTGATTCCAGCCCCCGAAGGCTCATTTCTCGCCGATCACGAACGGATCGAGGTTGTCTATGTCGATTGCTACACGACCCGGCACGATGGGCACGTCAGCCTCACCGAGCTGATCGATGCCTTCTACACCAGCCCGCTATTCAAGGCCGAACGGCTGGTGCTGCGGGTTATGGCGAGATCCCCGTCAACCGATGCCGATGTCCGGGCGCTCGCCACGGGCGAGGCCCAATCGTTTGCGGCATGGCGGGTCGAAGCGCGGCGCGACGCCGAAATCCTGCTTGCCGACAAGGCGGGGCGGACCAAGTCTTGGCTCTCGGTCAAGCCCGATGGTGCCGGGACGCGTCTGTTTTTCGGGTCGGTGGTTTTGCCCGTGAAAGGGCGGGGCGGGAAACCGACGCTTGGGCCGGTTTTCCACAGCCTTCTCGGGGCGCACAAAATCTATTCGCAAGCCCTGCTGGCCGCGGCAGGCCGCAGGGTTGCCCCCGCGGCCTGATGCGAGTGGTGGCTTACACCGGGTTCAGCGACGGCTCGCGGCGAAATACATCGCTGAGAACGCGCAGCGCCTCGGCATATCCGTTCGCCACGACGTGTTCCGCGCTGCCTTCTTCATCAAGTTGCGCGCTGGCCTCGGCCCAGACCAGCGGATGGACCTGACGCAGGTGGTCGCGCACGATCCAATCGATGGATGTTGCGATTTCCCGCTGGTTCATAAAGGCCGCCTCGTTCTGCAACCGGCCCAGGTTCATCCGGCAGCCGCAATAGGCCGCCAGCATGTTGGCGATGTAGGGATCGGCCCCAAGGCGTAGCGCATTGCGCAGGCCATCGACGAACAACGTCGCGTCGAGCATTCCCAGCACCAGAACATCCGTTGCGGCCGCATCCATCAGAACAAAGGCATAGGCGCCCGCACCCCAGACATCCGCAGTGCGCGCCGCCAGCTGGCGGGCGGTGCGTTCCAGCAGCGTCCGATTGGATTGCCGGCCCGACAAAAGCAGATGGCCCAGCCGCCGATAGGGTTCCATGTCCCTCGGGTCGAGATCGATCCAGACCTCGAAAGGCTCCAGGATCTCGCTTGCGGGCAAGTCGCCACCAGCCTTTAGAGCGCATTTCGCCGATGCAATCAGGGGAGAGCCGATTTCACGCGCATCGATCGGATCCAAAAGCTCGGCCGCGCGCTCGATATGGGCGGCAAAGCGGGCTTCGGCCTTGCGGGGGCGCATGACCTGGCGCGCGTTTTCCTTCCATGCCGCACCCACATCGATATGGGTCAGCGCGAGGATCGCCGCGACATAGGGCTCGTCCGCATACTCGTTCAGAGTCGTTTCAAGCTCATGCACGCCGGCATTGACGATTTCTGGGTCGGGCGCCTCGCCGTTGCTCAGGGTGTCGCGGGCCATCATGACGATGTCGGCCCGGGCACCGAGGGCTATGAGCGCCGCATAGGGCGTGCCGCACAGGGTCTTCTCGCGGTTTTGATCCACCTCTGAAAGAGCCTGCGCCAGTGTTTTCCAGCGTTCCTGGCGAGCCAGGTTCTGACCCAGTTCGAACTGGGTATCCCGCAGGGTCTGCTCTGCGGCAGGGTCCGGCACGGGTAAGGTCATCGCGCGGGCAAGTGCCGGCGATGGTGACGTTCTGTGGTCACCTAAAGCGACTTGCAGGACATCATCCGGGGCCTCCTCGACAACGGGTTGAACTGAAACACGCCCCAACCAGGGCAGGTGACTCCGAAAGTGTCCTGCAAGTGCCATCACTACCATATATACTCGTTACCCTCCCTGTATGCCCAAGCATTGGGGCCGAAACGTGACAGGGCCGGGGTATTCAAAAGCCTTCGCTCGCGCATTTTTCGGATTATGGTGGCGGCTGGCGAACAATCCCCTCCGTAGGCGGAAAACTGTTTCTGGCGACCCAGCGTAAGCATCGAAACTTGCACTCGCGGGTCGCTCTCAACCATAACGGGGCATGTTTCGACTGTGCGTTGTTCTCACCTTGTTCCTCGCCGCCGCAAGCGCTTCGGCCCAGTCTCCACCGGCTCGCAGCGGTGACGTTCCCCAAACGCGGTGGAGCCATCGGGCGGATGGTTTGCTTTTCAGCTACAGCGCCCTCGGCGCGCTTGAAGCACACGGTGCGCCGTTGGTCGAAATGACGCCGTCGGATATCGCGGCTTGGTGCCCAGCCTATCCAGAGGCTGACCCCGAAAGACGCCGGGCGTTCTGGGTCGGGTTCCTGTCGGCGCTGGCCAAGCACGAAAGCACGTGGAACCCCCGCGCCGTTGGCGGCGGCGGGCGCTGGTTCGGTCTCTTGCAGATCTCACCCGGCACCGCCCGGGGCTATGGCTGTCGCGCCCGCAGCGGTCCGGCGCTGCTCGATGGGCCAGATAACCTCAGCTGTGGGATTCGCATCATGGCCGAAACCGTCCCGCGTGACGGGGTGATCGCGGTCAAGGATGGGCGCTGGCGTGGTGTGGCTGCGGATTGGGGGCCTCTGCGCTCGGCCAGCAAACGCGATGAGATGGCGCGGTGGCTTCAGGGGCGGCCCTATTGCCAGCCGATCGCCAGGACCCGCCCGCGGGTTCGCGAGCGGGAAGAGCGTTGATCAGAACCCGAGGATACGGTTGATGTCGGCCCAGATCGTCGGACGCGTGAGCAACAACAGATGACCGCTGTCGGGAATCGCCTCGACCCGCGCATCGGGCAGCCGCTTTGCGAAGCGGCTGAGAGCCCGTAGGGGAAAGACCGGATCGCCCGCGCCATGCAAAAAGGTGATGGGCACACCGCGCAACGTATCGGGGTCTGGTCCCGGCCAGCGCCGCACCGCCCGCCAGTGACGACGGGCAAGACCGTCCTCGGGTATCTCGATCCGCCCTTCGTTTGCAGCGACGAGCTGGTCCGCCGCCGCCGCGACCTCGGCGCGGTCCTGCGCGCCGCGGCCATACGCAAGCGTTCGGTAATATTCCAGCCAGACCGTGCGGGGATCCAGACTGCGGGCGCGGAACGCGGCGGCTGCTGTTCCTCCGGCACCGCGCAGCCCGGCAAGGGTTGGTTGCGGCGCGGGCAGCGCGCTTGAGATCGCGGCGATCTGCACCGGCAGCATCGGATCGGTCTCCTTGATCCGTCCCGCAGCCTCCATCGCGATGGCGGCACCGGTAGAGTGGCCGACGATGTAAACGGCTTGAAACCCGTTCTCGGCTACAAAAGCGGCGATGTGATTGGCAGCAAAGTCCAGATCGATGACCTCGTCGGCGGGGCGGCCGTCAAAACCCGGAAGGCGGTAATAAACGACGGCGCGGTCGGCTGTGGCGAGCGTTTCCAGACCCGACAGGACAAGAACCGGGGTCAGGGCTCCCGGCACTGCGATGATGACGCTTTGGGCGCGGGCCACCCGGTCGGGTTTGAAAAGCAGCGGGTCGGACGTGGTCGGCGGAGGTGCGGCGCAGGCCGCAAGCACCAGGAGCAGCGATAGCCAGCGGATCATACCAGCGAAAAGTGGTGCCGCTCGACGCGAATGCCCCGGTCGGTGAGGGCGGCTTCTAAATCCTTGTGGGGCGGCGTGGCCTCGAATGGCAGCCGCACCTTGCGGCCGGATTTCAGAACCGCGCTGGCGCGCACCGAGAAATCGAGCCGCGTGTCGAGCCGCATGTGATCAACCTCGGTCCAGTCGAGCCCGTCGCGTTGCTTGCCGCTGAACCAGTCGATTCGATCCTGGTCAAGCGTCAGGCCCGCCTGCCGGTCGACGATCAGGTCATAAACGGCGGGCAGGGTAAACAGCATCAGGATGCCCATCAGGATCGGAGAGGCATCCAGCAGGAGGAGAGCGGCCGCAATAGCTGTCCAGACCGCGAGCACGCTAAGCAGCGTGGCCCGGTTGCGCCCATTGGCGACATATTCGAATGGATCCCGCACGATGGCTCCGCCCTTGATCTTGGTCCGCGCCAGTATAGCTGCCAGCGACGAAGCAGCGCCAGAGCGTGCCGCGCAGTTAGACAGATGCACAAAAAACCGCACCTTCCGACCAAGATCTGCGCCGCCTGTCAGCGGCCCTTTGCCTGGCGCAAGAAATGGGCGCGGGATTGGGACGCGATACGGTACTGTTCGGAACGATGCCGTCGGCAATCGAAGGGACGCGGGGCGGCGGAATTGTTCCCTCGGCCCTAGCAGCGCGTCTCATCCAGGCCATTACCGCAGCAGAAATACAGATTTGGTCAAATTTATTGACCAGAGTGTTTACGATCGGAAACACTTTCCCTAAACGGTATGCAAAGGTCGACGGAGGATCGAAGTCATGACGGAACGGGTCGAACGCAGCGATTTGCGGGTGGATGTGCAGATGGCGCGCTTTGTCGAGGATCACGCCCTGCCGGGCACCGGTCTGGCTGCGGCGGATTTCTGGAAAGGTTTATCGGCCATCGTTCATGATCTGGGGCCCAAGAACCGTGCCCTTCTGGACAAACGGACAGAGCTGCAGGCAAAAATCGACGCCTGGCATACGGCCCATCGGGGGCAGCCGCATGATCCGGCCGAGTACCGGACGTTTCTGGAAGAGATCGGCTATCTTGTGCCCGAAGGTCCGGATTTCGAAATCGAGACCGAGAATGTCGACCCCGAGATCGCCCTGACCCCGGGCGCGCAACTGGTGGTGCCGATCACGAACGCCCGCTTTGCACTCAATGCGGCGAATGCCCGGTGGGGCAATCTTTACGATGCGCTTTACGGCACTGACGCCTTGGGCGACCTGCCCAGGTCCGGTGGCTATGACCCGGTCCGTGGCGCACGGGTGATCACATGGGCCAAGCGGTTTCTGGACGAAGCCGTACCGCTCGACGGGGCAAGCTGGGAGGACGTGACCAGGCTCAACCCCGGGTCCGAGCTGCAGATCGAACCCGCCGGCCTGAAAAACCCTGCCCAGTATCGAGGCCACGCAGTACATGGCGAGTGGACGAGCATCCTCTTGCAGAACAACGGTCTCGGCATCGAGATACTCATCAATGAAAACAGCGATATCGGCAAAGATGATCCCGCCCATATCGCCGCGGTGAATCTCGAGGCGGCGCTGACGACGATCATGGATTGCGAGGATTCGGTCGCTTGCGTCGATGCCGAAGACAAGGTGCTGGCCTATACCAACTGGCTGGGGCTGATGAAGGGTGATCTGGAGGACACGTTCGAAAAAGGTGGTAAGACGGTGGCGCGCAAGCTTTTTGGCGATTTCACCTATACCGCGCCTGACGGATCAACCTTCGACTACAAGTGCCGGTCGCTGATGCTTGTGCGCAATGTGGGTCACCTGATGACCAATCCTGCGATCCTCGATCGGGACGGCGCCGAGATTGGCGAGGGTCTTATGGATGCGATGATCACGACGCTGATCGCCATGCACGATCTCAAAAAGACCGAAGGCCCGCGCAATTCGCTGCACGGATCGGTCTATGTGGTGAAGCCCAAGATGCACGGGCCCGACGAGGTTGCCTTTGCCGACGAGATATTTACCCGCGTCGAGGCCGTGCTCGGGCTGCCGAAGAACACCGTCAAGCTGGGCATTATGGATGAGGAACGCCGGACGAGCGCGAACCTCAAGGAATGTATCCGGGCGGCAAAGGCGCGGGTGGCCTTCATCAATACCGGCTTCCTCGACCGGACGGGCGATGAGATCCACACGTCGATGGAAGCTGGGCCCATGATCCCAAAGGGCGAGATGAAGGGGGCCGCGTGGATCGCCGCCTATGAGGATCGCAACGTCGATATCGGGCTCGCCTGCGGGCTGAAGGGCAAGGCGCAGATCGGTAAGGGCATGTGGGCGATGCCGGACCGGATGGGCGACATGCTGGAACAGAAGATCGGGCATCCCCGTTCAGGCGCGACCTGCGCATGGGTGCCTTCGCCGACAGCGGCGACGCTGCATGCCACCCATTACCACAAAGTTGATGTTCTGGCGCGGCAGGATGAGCTGGCGGCGGGTGGCGCGCGCGGCACGATCGAGGATCTGCTGACCATTCCGGTTGCCACGGGCCGCAACTTTTCGGACGAGGAGATTACCCGCGAGATCGAGAACAACGCGCAGGGCATTCTTGGCTATGTCGTCCGCTGGGTTGATCAGGGTGTGGGCTGTTCCAAGGTACCGGATATCAACGACGTGGGCCTGATGGAGGATCGTGCGACCTGCCGCATCAGCGCGCAGGCCATGGCGAACTGGCTGCATCACGGGATCATCACCGAGGATCAGTTGGTCTCCACGATGCAGAAGATGGCCGGCGTGGTGGATCGTCAGAATGCAGGCGACGGGGCTTATGATCCGATGGCGCCGGGTTATGACGGGATCGCCTTTCAGGCGGCCTGCGATCTGGTTCTGAAAGGGCGGGTCCAGCCCTCGGGCTATACCGAGCCGGTGCTGCATCAACGGCGGCTGGAATACAAGGCTGCCAGCTGACAGGAGCGAGGGGGCTTTCCGCCCCCTCGCGCTCCCCCGAGCGTATTTCCAACGAGAAGAAGAGGTGGGCTATGACCATTACGATCCGCAAAGCGCGCACGATCATCAAAAAGGCGCTCGAAAAGGGCAAGTCGATGGAGCTGAAGCCGCTTTCGGTTATTGTGCTTGATCCCGGCGGCCACGTTCTGGCTTTTGAGCGGGAGGATGGCGCGGCCCCCGGCCGCTTTGGCATCGCGCAGGGCAAGGCCTATGGATCGGTCATGCTGGGTATGGCGGGTACGGCGCAGATGGCGCGGGCCGAGGGGCAGGCCTATTTCATGGCGGCGGTGAACGGCGTTTACGGGGGCAAGGTTGTACCCGTTCCGGGCGGGGTTTTGGTGCGCGACAAGAAGGGGGCGATTGTCGGAGCCGTTGGTGTGACTGGCGACACCTCGGAGAACGATGCCGAGGCCGCTATCGCGGGGATAGAATCGGCCGGTCTGGTGGCGGAGATTTAGTCTTCGAACCGGAAGTCGGGCGGATAGTGGTGAAAGCCGTCGAAATCGCCCTTGGTGAGGGGGACGCCCGCCAGGCGGAGCGTTGCGTATCCCATGGCGAGATGAAACGTGGCATTCGGTAGGGCGAAGAGCAGGGCGTAGTCCGTGGCGCTTTGCCTCAACGTCGTCTGACCCGCGACATGGTCGATCATCCGGTTTTCTGAGCCGTTGAAACCCTCGCGCGTCAGGTTGCTGAGCAAAGTCTGATCGATCTTGGTCTGCGCCAGCAGTTCGGCCCGGCCTTGCGCGAGCGGCCGTTCCGGCACCGCTTTGCCGATAAGCGGCAGAACCGTTCTGGGTACGAAGCCAAGCGCGACCGAGAGGTGTTCGCCCGCATCGAAACTGTCGGACGCCAGTCGGGTGCGCAGCGGCGCGTCATTACAATCGAGGCGGCCAAGGATGCGCGGCATGGCCTCGGTCAGTCGCATCAGTGGCGGCACGGTTGTATCATAGAGGTCCATCCGGTCATTGACTCCTTCTGTGCCGCCTACCGGGGCCCTGTGACGGGGTCAGGATTCACGGCATTCCGCATCACGGACGTTTTTGCTATGGTTTCCGCATTTGATGGAAGCTTTTCATGTTTGAACAAAATGATCCCATAGTTCTTTTCCGGATGGCCGAGCGGCTGACCCTCACTGGTGTTGTCCTGCTCGTGGCGGCCATCGTCATGGTCGGTTTCTGGCGCGCGGTTCAGAAATTCGACCTGACAAAGGCGGCCGGTGTCGGCATCAGCGGATCCTTCGTGTTTTCCACGCCGGTCTTCGTGCTGCTGACGATTGTGGGCTATGCCTATGTCAGCCTTTCGCATCCCATCACTGTCGGGGCGGATCAGTCCGTTTTGCGCGACGATGTCGAACTGGCCGAGGCCGCGGCGGAGCCTGCCTTTATCGGGTCGGCCCCCGTTCCAATGTCGGCGGCAGAACGCGAGGCCCGCCAGCAGGAGGTCATCCAGCAGATTCGCAGCCTGAATTGTCTGGCCACCAAGGACGAAACCGAGAACCCGATCATGCGCAACGATCTGGCGGGTGTGAAATTGGCGCTCATCGCACCGCTCTGGCAGCCGGAATTCGGCGATTTCGGCGAATTCGAGCTTTGGGCCCGGGGCCTTTCGCGCGTGCAGCCTGACCAAAGTGTCCGCGAAGCCTATGAGGCGATGTTGGAACCATGCTGAGATACATCTTGATCCTGCTGATCACCGCCTGCGCTGCGCAAGCCGAGATCCGCTATACCCAGGCCGATCTGGACCGGGTGCGCGAACGGGCGGTGCCTGACATCAAGGCCGTCTTTTACGAAGATATCATCGGGCGCCTTCCGCGTGCCCAGCAGGCCCGTGCCCGGCAGGTGAAGCTGGCCTTTCCCGAGGCGGGTCGCTCGCCGCTGGATTTCTATGCTGATCCGTCGACCCAGACGATTTCGATGCCGCTGACGTCGATCCGGTTTTTCGATGACATGGCCGTGCTTTATAGCTGGTTTGAAAGCAAGGGATGCCGGGCTGAGAACATCCAGTCCTACCTTCTGGCGACCCTCAGGCAGGGCCGAACCATGCCAACCCCGCTGCGGGCCTTCAACATCGATCGCCAGACCGCCTTTTCCGATCCCTTCGCCGGGGACGTGTCGGGCAAGATCTACAGTTCGGGTCTGCAATTCATCCTTGCCCATGAACTGGGGCACCTGCTGCTTGATCACAGGACGGACGTCAACGCGGCCGGTAGCCAGCGACAGGAGGTTGAGGCGGATGCCTTTGCCCTTGAGCATTTCGCGCGGCTGGGCGGCAATCCGATGGGCGTCTTCTGGTACTACATGACGGCCTGGTGGTACGATCCGCAGGAGGCGGCCCGGCGGGCGGCCAGCACCCATCCGGTTTCGCCCGAACGCATCAACGCATTGGCTGCGCGACTGTTGCGTGAACCGATGGACTTTGCCCATGGAGAGGAAAACCCGCAGCGCGAGGCGGTCTTTGTCCGGCAGATCGCGGGGATGGCGGGAACGCTTGCGGGCTTTGTCGAAGAAAACGGGATGCTCAATTTCATGATTGCCACGCTGCATGACGAGTTTCCGGTTGAGGGGTTTGGCGAAGCTTGCCCGAGCTGAGCAAAACGCTTCGGCAAGATCATGCAACCACTACTTCGGAAAGAAAAAGAGGCGCGCAGCACACGGGATTGCTGCGCGCCTCAGCGCATTGGATAACACTCGTTACGCCAACATCATTGGGCTGGAACCGGTGCGGAGAAGGGGGCCGGTTCCTAACCCGTCACGACGTCGTGGAATAGTAATCGTATCCGTTGCGCTTTCCGCGTCTGTCGGCCATCGCGGGCACGTGGAGACCAAGGGTGCCCGTCATGTCATAGACGCTTTCCTCGGTCGGAATGCCCTGATCGACTTTGACCGAGACGATGGAGGGCTCCGAAACCGGGAAGACCCAGACTGTGCTGTCGCTCGCCTGAAAGACGTCGAATTGCACGATTTCAACACCGACATGTCCGGCAGGTGGGGCATAGGTCAGTTTTTCGCTGCTGAATTCTTCGGTTTCGACCTGTTGGGTGATCTCTACCTGATTGGTAAGGCTCAGACCGAAGGTCGAATTGACCTTCGAGATAAATTCGCCAACCGCGCCGGATTCTGTCGTTGTCTGCACCGAAAAGACCGTTTCCATCAGTCGCCGCGTGGCGTTGAGTTGCGAGACCCGGCGCGAGTCGAAGAATTCGACAGCCTGGCCCTGCGGGATGACGCTGATCACGGCCGATTTGCTTTCTTCGAGCACCGCCGATTCCGTGTAGTCCTTGATGTAGCGGATCCGCAGCTTGTCCAGCTCATCGCCTGAATTGCCGCCAAGGCCCAGAACGCGGATGTTGTTGAGCTGGGTCAGACGGCCGCCGCCCCCACCGGCACCAAAGGTGCGGCCCCGGCTGGTCGTCAAGGAAATCTGGTCGATCAGGCGACCATGACGGATTGACATCGCGTTGATGTATTCATCGCCCTGCAGCTCCAGGACACGGCGTTCCTTGCCACCTTTGCCGCCAAAGCGCTGGTTGTTCAAAAGCAGGGCATCAATACGCTTACCCGAGCGGACGCCGATGGATTTGACGGCCTGTTCTTCAAAGCGGCGACCGCCGTCACCCCCGAGCGCAATTACTTCGATAGACATTACAAACTCTCCAATTCGGTTACTGAAAAAACACCAAAGCCCTGCATGTCGCGTTGCATTGGTTTGTGTCTTGCTGCTTCGTCATCTTGGTCGGTTCCAGTCTTCAGTTCGCCATTGAAGGGGCCGGGCTGATCGTGTTCCGTTTGAGCGGCCGTTCAATGGTTCGATGCTGGATGAACGCGCGGGTGTCGGTTATTATTCACTCTGGGGGGGAATAATTTTCGGCATAGCGGATCGGCGCGTTTGGATCAGCCGGTTCCGGCATCAAATAGCCAGCGGCCCGGCAACCGATCGGCCGCCGAGTTGGCTTTGTTTGGGAAAGCGGGTTTGCGCTCAGGCTTCGCGGATACGGGTGATCATCTCGGTCACGTCACGGCTCAGGCCATCCGTGGCTGCGATGCGATCGAGTTGTTCCTTGACCAGCGCCTGTCGGTCCTTGTCGTACCGTTTCCAGGTCTGGAAGGCCGTGCAGATCCGCGCGGTGGTCTGTGGGTTCAGCGGGTCAAGTTTGATCAGCCAGTCTGCGAGAAAGCGATAGCCTGACCCGTCTTTCTGGTGGAACCCGGCGTGATTGCCAGCCAATACCCCGACAACCGAGCGGAAGCGATTGGGGTTCGTCATGGTGAAGTCCGGATGCTCGGTCAGGGCGTCTGCCGTCGCAACGGCCACGTCCGGCTTGGCCAGCATGACCTGGAGTGCGAACCACTTGTTCATGACCAGCCGGTCGGTTTTCCACTGCACCTCGAACGCGGCCAGCGCGTCGGCACCGTTGCCTGCCCGAAGGAGGGCCGACAGAGCCCCCAGCTGCAGGGTCATGTTGTCGGCGTTGTTGTACTGGCTCTGGGCCGCGCGCCCTCCGTCAAGGCGTGACAGCAGGGACAGGGCGGCGTTGCCAAGCGCCCGGCGCCCCGATTGCTCGGCGTTTGGCTGGTAGGGCTCGGTCACCTGGCAGGTCAAGCACATATCGGCGAAATGGGGTTCGAGCATGTGGGCCTGCGCCCGTTTCATCACCTCGACCGCGTCGTATATGGCATCCGGATCGGGCGTTGTACCTTCGCTATGAAGGTCAGCGGCCAGTTCCGACTGACCCGGGAGATCCAGCATTTGCGCGCGGTAGGCCGGGTCGAGATCCTTGTCGAGAACCACGGCCATCAGGCCGTCCAGATAGGCGCTGCTGGGCCGTGTGCCGGACCTGATCGTGCTGAGCAGTGACGCCTTGGCGAGCGTTCGGGCGGCCTCCCACCGGTTGAAGGTATCGGTGTCGTGGGCCAGCAGAAAGGCGTGGTCGGCGTCGTGATCCAGAACGACGGGGGCGGAAAAGCCGCGCAGGATCGACGGGATTGGCTTGTCGGAAAACCCCTCAAAGACAAAGGTCTGGCTAGGCTCGGTCAGTTCCAGAACCTCGGTCGGCAGCGCCTCTGACCCGTCGGGGTTCAGAAGACCGACTGCGACGGGAATCACCATCGGCTGCGGGTCGGGCGTGGCGGCGCTGGGCGGCAGGTTCTGGGTCAGGGTGAGGCGATAATTGTCGCCCTCGAACTCTTCCTTCACCGCCACACGGGGGGTGCCCGCCTGCGTGTACCAGCGCTTGAACTGCGTCAGATCGCGGCCCGTCGCATCCTCGAACACCTGCAGCCAGTCTTCGATCGTGGCGGCATCGCCATCGTGGCGGTCGAAATAGAGGCTGAGCGCCTTTTGATACGCCTGATCGCCCACCAGCGTTTTGAGCATCCCGATCACCTCGGCCCCTTTTTCGTAGACCGTGGCGGTGTAGAAATTGTTGATCTCCTGAAAGCTCTCAGGCCGGACGGGGTGGGCCAGTGGACCTTGGTCTTCGGGGAACTGGCTTGCGCGCAGATCGATCACGTCGCCGATCCTCTTCACTGGCGCGCTGCGCATGTCAGAGGTGAACTGCGCATCTCGGAAAACGGTAAGCCCCTCTTTGAGGCACAGCTGGAACCAGTCGCGACAGGTGATCCGGTTGCCGGTCCAGTTGTGAAAATACTCGTGCGCGATGATCGCCTCGATCCGCTGGAAATTGCTGTCGGTTGCGGTTTCGGGGCTGGCCAGAACGGCGGAGGAGTTGAAGATGTTCAGCCCCTTATTTTCCATCGCCCCCATGTTGAAGTCGTCGACCGCCACGATGTTGAAAACATCGAGATCGTATTCGCGGCCATAGACCTCTTCATCCCATTTCATACTGTCCTTGAGGGCCTGCATGCCAAACGCGCATTTGCCTTGGTCTCCGGGCCGTACGTAGAGCGCCAGATCGACCTGTTTGCCTGACTTGGTGGTGAAGTTGTCGCGGTGCGCAACCAGATCACCCGCAACAAGGGCGAAGAGGTAGGATGGTTTGGGCCATGGGTCGTACCATTCGGCCCAGCCGTCACCGCTGGCGACCGGGTTGCCGTTCGACAGCAAGACGGGATGATCGCCGTTAATCCGTACGGTAAAGGTCGACATCACGTCAGGCCGGTCGGGATAGTACGTGATCTTGCGGAACCCCTCGGCCTCGCATTGGGTGCAATACATGCCGTTTGAAAGATAAAGGCCATCGAGTGCCGTGTTGGCCTCGGGGTTGATCTCAACCTCGGCCTCCCAGGTGAAAGGGCCGTCCGGCACCCTGCAGGTGATCCCGCCATCCACGGCCATGGGGTTGGCATCGGTGCCGTCGATCATGGCGGAGATTAGCGTGAGGTCCTCACCGTGAAGAAAGAAGCTCCGGTCGGTCGTTTCTGGGTTGGGGCTGAAGCGGATCCGGGCGCTTATGCGCGTAGCTGTTGGCGCAAGGTCGAAGGTCAGATGTACCTCTTGAACGATGTATCCAAAGGGCTTGTAGTCTTTAAGATAGATGGTCTTGGGGGATGGATCGCGCATGCCGCTGACACCTCGCCTGTGTGGGTTGGCGTCACCCTATGAGCGGTTGATGCGGGCTTCAAGCGCGCCCTCGATATGACTGAAGTTTTGGGGGCTCTGCCCCCGGCCCCTTGGGCCTCCCCCGGCGTATTGATCGACGAGAAGAAGCGGGCCGTCCTTTGATCGGGTCGGTCCTTCATGTTCCGGA
>JBCBKL010000015.1:0-106921 GCA_038521825.1 Pseudomonadota bacterium
GAGGGCGTTGCCCGATCACACCCGACGAAAGGGGCTCTGTTGGAGCCTCCCTCCGGAGTATTTCCGGAACATGAAGGGCCGCCCCGATCAAAGGACGGCCTGCTTCTTCTCGTCGATCAATACGCCGGGGGAGGCCCAAGGGGCCGGGGGCAGAGCCCCCTCTCTCCGTTCCGGTCGTCCGTCACGGAAGGGATTGCAAGCCACCGCGCGGCTTGGCAACCTGACCGCCAAAGGGAGGACGCGCGGGCGCCGCTGGCGCCTTGGCCAATTGAGCCTTCCAAGGACCAAACGGGAGGGACCGATGCTTGGCCAGATGATGACTGCTCCTTTGACGATTTCGTCGCTTATTGATCACGCGGCCCGGTATCATGGCGGCTCCGAGATCGTTTCCGTCAAGACCAGCGGTGGCAAAGAAGTCACCAGCTGGGCCGAGGTCGCCGCGAATGCCCGCCGTCTGGGCGATGCGCTGACGAGCCTGGGCCTCGAGCCGCAGGCGCGCTGCGCCACGATCGCGTGGAACAACCGCCGCCATCTCGAGATCTATTTCGGTGTCTCCGGCGCGGGCTTTGTCTGCCATACAATCAATCCACGCCTCTTCCCCGAGCAGCTGGTCTACATCATCAACCATGCCGAGGATAAGGTCCTGTTCATCGACCGCACTTTTGTCCCCCTTGTCGCCGCGATCCGGGACAAGATCCCGGGGGTCGAGCATATCATCCTGATGGATGAACCTGACGTCGCGGACGCAGCCGATCTTGAGGGTCTCCAATCCTATGACACGTTCATCACCGGCGGCGTGCCGGACTTTGCGTGGCCTGATCTCGACGAGAATACCGCGTCTTCCCTCTGTTATACCTCCGGCACCACCGGCAACCCCAAGGGAGTGCTCTATTCGCATCGGTCGACCGTGCTGCATTCCGTGGTGGCCTGCATTCCTGACAGCCTTGATCTCTCGGCCACCAATGTCGTCTTGCCCGTCGTGCCGATGTTCCACGTCAACGCATGGGGTACGCCTTATGCCTGCGCGTTGGTTGGTGCGTCGATGGTGCTGCCGGGGCCGGGGCTCGACGGGGCATCGCTGGTCAAACTCATCGACGAGCACGAGGTCAACTGCGCCCTCGGCGTTCCTACGATCTGGCTTGGACTGCTGAACGAGGCCGAGAAGCTGGGCAGTGCGCTGACCTCTCTCAAACGCACCGTCGTCGGCGGCTCGGCCTGCCCGCCGTCGATGATCACCGCCTTCCGCGAGAAGTACGGCGTTGAAACCGTGCACGCCTGGGGCATGACTGAAATGTCGCCGCTTGGCACGGGCAACAAGCTGCTCGCCAAGCACAAGAAACTGCCCGAGGCCGACCAGCACAAGCTGCGCGAAAACCAAGGGCGACCGCCCTGGGGTGTCGAGCTCAAGATCATTGGCGAGACCGGCGACGTGCTGCCCCATGACGGCGAGGCGCAGGGCGAATTGCATGTGCGGGGCCACTGGATCCTGAACAGCTATCTCGGCAAGACCGAGGACGAGACCCTGACGGACGGCTGGTTCGACACCGGCGACGTCGCCTCGATCGATGCAGACGGCTATCTCTATATCAAGGACCGGTCGAAGGACATCATCAAGTCGGGGGGCGAGTGGATCTCGTCCGTCGATCTTGAAAACATCGCAATCGCCCACCCGAAACTCGCTGACGCCGCCGTGATCGGAGCCCGGCACGAAAAGTGGGATGAACGGCCCGTGCTGGTGGTCGTCGCGGTCGAGGGTGAAGCGCCAACAGAGGATGAGGTGCTGAGCATCTTCGAAGGCAAGATCGCCAAGTGGCAGGTACCCGATAAGGTGGTGTTTACGGACGTCCTGCCGCGGAACGCGACGGGCAAGGTGCTCAAGCGGAACCTGCGGGATGAATTTGGGGAAGTTTTGATGGGCTAGGAAGGCGCTGCCGTTTTCCCAAAGATCAAGCCGCGCCGCACGCTTGGCTCTCCTGATGTTTGTTTGTGCAATTTCGGCAGATTTTGCCGTGGGCGCCGGCTGGCGCTTAAAATAAGGCAGCCTTGCTGCCGCGCCTGGAAAATACACGACATCCCACGGTTTGTAGGCGGTGATATAGACGATGCGGTTGTCTTCTGGACTTCTTCAGGCCTCGAATACATCGTCAGCCAAACCATGCCCGCGTTCTTCATTGGTTGGCGCGCCGTATTCTCCTACCCATGGCAGCGCGCGCTCATAACTCTGTTGGGGCGTCATGTCCTTCAGTCCGAAAATACAAGCACCTTCACCGCCGCGTGACCCGACCAACAACTGTTCATTGACTGGAGCATCGCAGCCGAAAAGAAAGGACGTAGCTGTCAGTAAAAGCGTTGCTGCTTGCAAATCAGGTCAGCTCTTTTGTCGACTTTTTTCGCTGCGGGGATTGGCTGGTCTTGGTCTTTCATTTGATAGAACGCCAAATGCGAGGCACCTGTTCACCGGGTTTCGCCAACTGTCTTATCGCCGCGAAGAAACTGCGCAGCAGCTCGTCTGGGCCCGGTGTGTGGGGCAGGTGGTGTTGTGGTGGCGATGGTGCACGTTCTCATCCGCATTGAACGCGCGGGGAGCCAATGCATAGAAGGTGCAGTTTTGTTCTCTCTGGAACACGGACATCGGAGCTGTCTTCTCTTGAGAGCGTCGGATGGATCAAGGGGCGCGACAGCCAGCTGGGCGCTGGTTGCCGAGATTATCACATCGCCAGCAAAACATGGACCCGGCAATCGTTCGTCCTGCCGGGGCATTGTCAGCGCGCTTCCCGCGGTGTTACCGTGGTAGGCGAATTTGCGCCTTTGGTCCGCTGGTGGCGGCATGATCATTTGCACAAGGTATTTGAGATGTATCGAGGTCTGTTTTCGAAAGGTGGATGGTGCGTGGCGCGCGGCAGGAGCCATAGCAACACACAGGGTGCCCACGGCCTTTGCGATCAGACCCGCGATCTTGGGGCAGGCTCGGCATGACCCGAACCGACCACATGGTTCCCGACCGATACCACATACCCTCGGACTGGCGCACGCGGCGGGACTATATCCTCGTGTCGCTCTGGTTCATCCTGACCTTCAAGTCTTTCCGCTATGATGAATTGCTGCTTTACCCCATGGCGCTCTACTTCTGCTGGGCGTTCATCCGCGATTTCCAGTTCCTGTTCCCGATCGTCTGGCGCAGCCTAATCCTCTTTGCCTTTCCAACCTGGTGGATGCTGACGGCTTTTTGGGGGGAAGAGACCTTTCTCATCATCCGATCAGGGCTGCAGCTCTTTTTAGGAATAATGATCTGCTATTGTGCCGCCCTGCGCACCGATCCCCGGCATATCGTGCTGTCGATCTTCGCTCCGGGTTCATACTGGGCAATCATGAGCCTGCTAGCCGCCTCTGCCGGCGGCGTCGCTGCACGAGGTGCTTATCCCAGCAAGAACTCAATGGGCCAGGCTATGGTTGTTGTCTGGATGTGTGTGCTGTGCATCGTACTCGATCGCGGGTTCCCCGGCTGGCTTCGGGCCATGGCGGCCTGTGTCGGGGTTCTGGCGATGTACCTGATCTTTCTGTCGAATTCCGCGACGGCGGTTCTGTTGATGCTGGGGGTGACAGGCATCGTGCTTTTTTACGCGGTCGTCCTGCGCCGGCGTTGGCTGAGTTCGCGGGTCGTCATCGGGGGCTTTCTTTTGCTGTGCGGCGCGTCCGTTTCGGTTTTTGGCTTCCTGATGATCGGCGCTGAATTCGACCCCGTCGGCATGGTCCTCGAAGCTTTTGGCAAGGACAGGTCCCTGACGGGCCGCACTGTCTTGTGGGAATACGCCGAAGAACAGATCCGGCAAAACCCGTTTCTGGGCGTGGGCGAGGGCGGTTTCTGGACGCCCCGCGACGGTTTGAGCCTGTCGGCGCGGATATTCGAAGAGTTTCACAAGGCGCCGAACGCGCTCTTCACATTCCACAATTCCTACTATGAGATCGCGGTTCACCAGGGTTTGATCGGGGTGGCGATCGCGGTTCTGGCGATCGGGTGGGCGGTGCTGCGCACAGTCTACGAGGCGCATCGGCAACAGACGGTCGTTGCGGCGTTCTTCATTTGCGCGACGGCCGTGAACCTTGTGAGAAGCACAACTGAAGCAGGCGTTTTGGGCGCTTTTTCCCTTGTGCCGACGGTGATGCTGATTGGTGCGCTCTTCAGCGTCAAACAGCAGGTTCTGACTGCGGGATCGAGCGCGCGCACGGCCCGTCCGATGGAAACGGGGCCGCCGCTTAGGCCTGACCCGGTTGGTCTGACCCGCTGAGCGGCTGCGCCAGAGCTGCTTTCTATGCGGCCTTCCACTTGATCGAGCATCCCATCGACGGGATCTGATCTCGCGGGCCTTTGCCGGTTTCGGCCACCTGCTTCATCGCCTCAAAAAGGTCGCGCCGCAGATCATCTGGGCCTGGTGTGGCGCGGGAGGCGTCGAGGCGGCCACGGTATTGCAGGCCGCCAGCGGCGTCGAAGCCAAAGAAATCCGGCGTACACGCTGCGTCATAGGCGCGGGCGACCGTTTGATCGGCATCGTGGAGATAAGGAAAGGGGAACGCCTTGGCTGCGGCGATGCTCTTCATATTTTCAAAGCTGTCGGCGGGGTAGGCGACTGTGTCGTTCGAGCAAATCGCCGCTACGCCGATGCCGAGGGTCTGCAGGTCCGTCGCGTCCCGCATGATCTTGTCGAGAACGGCCAGAACGTAGGGACAATGGTTGCAGATGAACATGATGAGGGTGCCGTTCGGTCCCCGGATGTCGGCAAGCGCATAGGTGCGGCCATCCGTGGCCGGCAAGGTGAAATCCGGCGCGGGCCAGTCGAAGTCGCAAACGGGCGGGGTGGCGGCCATGGCAATGTCCTCTCACGGCGGGGCTGAGCACTGACATCAGGATATCAGGAACGCTCAGGAAAATCAGCCCGAACGCATGGTGGGACCGATGCGCCCGATGCCAGACCGTGGGCCCATGCGCAAAATCATTAAGGAATGATTTTGGGCGTTGCGCCCATCAGCCTTCGTTTTGCTCTGCTGCGAGCGTTTCGACATCCTTGAAGGAGATCGATTCACCACAGCCGCAGGCATCCGCTACGTTCGGATTGCGGAACTTGAAGCCTGATTCAAGCAGCGACGTCTCATAGTCGATCTCGGTTCCGAAGAGGAACATCTGCGCCATGGGTGCGATCAGCACCCGCGCACCATCCTGTTCCACCACCTCGTCGTGGGGATCCTGATCGGTCACGTAATCCATCGTATATTCCATGCCCGCGCAGCCACCCTTTTTCACGCCGATGCGCAGGCCACGGTGGCCGTCCTTCTCCATCAGCCGGGCGATCTGGTTCGCCGCTGCCGGGGTGATGGTTACCGCTTGCTTGCCGGGTATTGAAAACATCTGCGCGCTCCGCTGGCTCTGACCTGAATTTAGGAGATCAGCGCCCCGATCTCAAGCGTCGGCAGAAGCGCAAGCAACCCTCGCGTCGCATAGGCCATCAGGATCGCCCAACCGAAAGACGCCAGCGTTCCGATGATGACATATTCGGCCGAGCGTTGATCCTTACTGGCCGTTCCGAAACGCAGGATCGATTTGGCCGCGATCAAGAGCCCGACCGCGGTGGCCTGTCCCTGCAGGATAAAGAGAAAGATCAGCCCCCGTTCCATGATCCCGATGAGCCGTCCTCCGTTCTTCAAGCCTGAGGATCGGAAGAGAAAGCCGTAGGGCTGCATCAGAAGCCCGATGGCGTACATCCCTGCGGTTACGGCGAGGATCAGGCCCGACAGCAATACCATCAGCGCAGGCAGGCTGGGCTGGGCGGCCCATGGTCCGCTGGCCCAAAGTGCGGGATAAAGCACTGCGATCACGATCAGCGTTGCGATATGGGCCGCCTGATCCAGCAGGAAGGCACCGACACCTTCCAACCGTCCGTAGGTCTTGGTCGCATCGATCGCCAGATGCGCTACCGCCAGATAGAGCAGGGGCAGCGCGGTGACGGTTCCCAGGGCTGCGGCCGCTGTGCTCCAGACAATGACGATGTGCAGCAGCAACACCATGAGACGGCGCTTGTTCTCGACGATCCAGCCCGTCTGGAGCACGAAATCAGCGAGGCAATGAGCAAAAAGCAGGGCGGCGAAGGTTTCTATCATGCGCGAAGGCTTGGCATTCTATACAGTCTCAAAGGGCTGTAGTTTTTCGAAACAGTCATAAAAGGCTGTAATGTATAAAAACAGTTACAAAGGGCTGTGTTTAAAACGAGGTGTATCATACCATTATGTTCTTCGTTACCAAAACCGCATCCCGAGGCCGATTACAAAGCCAGGTTTCAACCATCTTCATACATTTCGCATGCTTCGAGCAAATCCGGTAGACCGGATGCATCCCAATGCTGCTGTATTGTCTGCTGCGTCGTATCAAAATGCGAGGCGAGCTGGTCCTGCGTTGGGCGGGGCAGGCGTAGGCTTTCCAGCGCGATTTCGGCCTGTCGCGATGTCCAGCCCCCGACGATCCGGTTGGCAAGCGTTATGGCCAGCCGCAGCCCCTGCGATCCGTCCTCGACCGCCATACGCCCTCCCTTGCGCATCGTGTCGAGCGCGTGACCAGACGCGACAAAGGCCGGCCCGCTTGCATCGGCCAGGCTGTCCGACCGGATTTGCCCTGGGCCGGTCCCGATCCCGATCCGCGTATCGAATTCCTTGCCAAGGGCCCGTACGGCAGCCCGCAATGTAAGGCTCGCGCGCAGAACGAAGGGCGGGGCCGTAACCATCTGCCAGCCATCGCCGCGCGCCTGCGTCAGCAACGCTGGCTGACCCCCGAATGCCTCGATCCGCCGGGCGGCATCGCCCAGGGCAGCGAACGCCTTGTCGAGGCCATCCGGTGGCAGTTCGCGCGATTTCACGATGTCGCCCGTCAGGACAGCCAAGTCTTCCATGTCAGCTTTTCCCTTCAAGCCTCAGTTTTGAAAAGAAAACCGAAATTTGGCAAGACATAGGGCCCGCTCGGCGGTCGACCGCGGATCAGCCCGTTGCGCCAGGGCCTCAGGACGGAGCCGATGCACGCGGCCCCGACCGCCCAAGAAACCGGGCAATGGCATCAAGGGCTGCCCTGATGGCAGGGTCGTGCCGGCTGTCCTGGTGGCAGACCAACCATTCCTCGGCCGTCAGATCCTCAATAACATCTGAGACACGGGTTAGGGCGGGCCGGGCATCGCCGATGAAGGTCGGCAACACAACGCGCCCGACACCGGCTTCGGCCAGGGAAAGCCGCACCTGCGGTTCGTTTGCCACCGTAACGATCTCTGCCCCGTGCTGGCTTGCAGTCCAGTCTTCGGAGGGCAGAAACCGCGTTTCGTCACTGGCCCCAATCCATCCGGCGATCGATGGATCACGGGCATAGGCGGCATGTTCGACCGTCGCCGTCCGCCGCCCCGCAAGCCATTGATGCGTTGGCCGCCGGTTGCGAATGCCAATGTCGATTTCGCGCCGTTCGATATCAAGATCACGGTTACAATGGACAAATTCAGGGGCCCAGCCGGCATCCTGTTCCCAGTAGGCCATCAGGTTTCGGGCCAGGTAGTCCGATGTCCAGGTTCCGGACGAAATGCGCACTCGCGGCGGGCCATGCCGGGTATCGCACCATTGGCCGATCTGTGTGGCGGTCGCCTCCATCCGTTTAGCCATAAGCATCAGGTCGCGCCCCTCGGCGGTTGGGGTATAGCCACTGGCCCCATGTACAAAGAGCCGCCGCCCGATCCGTGTCTCAAAGGCGGTCATGCGTCGGGACAGGGTGGCCTGGCTCATCCCCGTTTCGCGCGCCGCCCCGGCTAGGGATCCCTGCCGCGCCACGGCGGCGAAGAGGCCCAGATCTGTCCAATCACCTGGTTGCATATCTGCAAAGATAGCTGCGATTTTGGCGGCTCGCAATCAACCGGAGTGGATGCGATTTTCCTGAAGAGAATAGGAGAACGCGCCATGCCCTTTGAACATGTATATTTGCCATACGTCAAAACGGCTTACCAAAAAGAGCAGGAGCTGTTTGCAGAAATGCAAGCGTATTCGCAAAACAAAAAGCGGCGCCGGCGTCGGCGCCGCATGCTGATGTGGGTGCTCAGACGGCTCTAGAGCCCCATGCAATTGGCGTAGTAGGTCACCGTCGCGGGCCAGTCGGAAAAGACCCCGACGACGCCCACATCCTGCGCCAGAACGTCCAGCAGTTCGTAATACACCCCATCATGGGTCGTGGCGTCGGTGATCGACTGGAAATACCAGCCGCCGCCGCCGCCCAGCGGACCGGACCGTTCGAGCGTCCAGGTGATGATATTCAGACCCGCAGCCTTGGCCTCGTTCGCCCAGGCCGACGGCACGATTGCACCGTCTTCCAGCGTCACGAGCACCCAGAGCGGCGGAGCGATGTAGCGGACACCCTGATCGGCGTAGCTCTGCATCGTTTGGGGCCATGTGGCCGGATCCATCGGTGACCAGCCTTCAATATCGTAGTGATCAATCAGATAGACGGCCTGCGCACCGAATTCCGGTTCGTTTTCAATCCAATACAGCACATCTTCGAGGTTGAAGCTTTGGGCCCAGACATCCGAGGCGGGGATACCGGCGGCCTTGTACTCGTCGATCAGCTTTTGGGCGTAATCGGCCTGGCTGAAGCCGTTGAATGGCATGTCGACCGAGGGGGATTTGAGCTCGGGTGTGAATTTGGTCCCGAGCGATTTGAAGAGTGCGATCGATTCCGCATGGGTCATCATGGTCGCCCCGGCGGTGTACAGATCCGTGCGCCAATCCGCGACACCGCCCTGATACGCCTCTGGCGTGGTCGCGGTTTTGTCGGCGCTGTCCATCTTGGGGGTCAGCGTCTTGAACTGATCGAGCGTGATTTCGGACGTGCGGCACTCGGCACCGGCGGGGGTGTCGCCGCTGGCCGGGGTGAAGGGCGTCGTGCAGGTACTGGCGAGGTCGCTCAGCAGGATGTTCGTGGTGGTGTGCAGATCATTCTGGGCATGGCGGCAAACCAGTTCGAGATCTTGCGTGAAGGTCACGTCGCATTCGAGGATCCCGGCACCCATCCGTGCTGCGGCGACATTCGATTCAACGGTGTGTTCGGGAAAGAGCAGGGGCGCGCCGCGGTGTCCGATGGAAAAATCGGACTTTTCAGGCGTTTGACCCTGGCAGCTCATGAGCTTGGTCTTGAGTTCACCCTCCGGCAGCTTGTCGATGAGGAAGGCGGGACGCGGGCCATAGTCAATGGCGGGCGCGGTGCTGTGGCCGTCGGCCATCAGCATTGCTGGTGTGCAGAGGGCGGCTGCCAGCGGGAAGAATCGCATTGGAATAATCCTTAGAAAAGTCTGGATTATTCGAACATGGCGAGAGTTCATGACGTCTGGATGACGCCGGGCGCTTACATGAACCCGAGTTCGAGCCGCGCTTCGTCCGACATCATATCCATGCCCCAGGGTGGTTCCCACGTGAGCTGGACGTCGACCTGTTTGACGCCGGGCAGGGGTTCGACCGCATCTGCGACCCAGCCGGGCATCTCACCGGCGACGGGGCAGCCGGGAGCGGTGAGCGTCATAACGATCCCCACTTCGTTTTCGGGATTGATATCAATGGTATAGATCAGCCCCAGCTCGTAGATGTTGACCGGGATTTCGGGGTCATAGACGGTGCGGCATGCTTCGACGATCGTGTCGTAAAGCGGGTGATCCGTGCTCGACGGTTTGATCAGCGGCGTGCCTTCGAGCATGTCTTTGGGTTGATCCATGGGGGCGCGTTCCCTTTTTCCTGAGTGTTTATATAGGAAACTGCGAATGGGGCGTCCATAGGGCGGTTGGGTTGGTTGACGTTGGGATGGGCGGCTTTGCCTTTGGATTTGCGTATTTGGGACGAGAAGAAGGGGCGGAATTGCAGTGGGTGTTCTGGGCGTGCGACTGCGGTATCCTATTCGGTAGCGCCCGGCATCGGCCCGGTTTTCCAGTCGCAATTGGGGTCATCGGGCGGGATTGGGCTGACGCTTTCGAAGCCGGGTGGAGCGTATAAGTGCCAGCTTATCGGGCCCCGCACTTCGAGCCACCCCCGCCAGCGGCCGAAGAATTCGGTTTCATCGAGTACCCGGTCGGAAACTGTCTGGCAGAGATCGCCCATCCGCGCGATGATCGCTGCCGGGATGACGAGCGATGCGTCAAAGAACGTGTTTCGAAAATCGGTTCTGTTGTCGAACCGGGTCTCGGAGAGATCGATCGACCGCATCGCGCCACCGTCATTGCGCACGCCGAACAGGGCGGTCGGGCCATTCAGGATACTTGCCTGCCCGACGGTGCCGATGAAACTGTATGAGAGATTGCTGTCAACGATCCGGGCGCCAGACAGGTTGACCGCCCCCATATAAGACCCCGAGAAGTTGGCGTTTTCGATCAGTGCATGTGCAAGGTTCGCGCCCTCGAGCCTGGAGCCGCTGAGGTTGGTTCGTGTTAGGAATGCGTTGCGGAGGATTGCACGCTCCAGGTTCGCGCCGGACATGTTAGCGTCTGCCAGGCGGGCGACGGCAAATATTGCCCCGTTCATGCTGGCGCCACCGAATGTCGCGTTCTCAAGGTTTGCGCCGTCGAAATTCGCGTGGTCTAGCGTTGCAAGGTTGAACTCGGTATTCTGCATCATGGCGCTGTAGAAATCGGCGCCTTCGGCGTTAGCCTGTCTCAGGATCGCACCTTGCATTTGCCCCTCCCGCAAGTTGAGGCCGGCCAGAAAGGCATGGCTGAGGTCGGCGTTCCGCAGATCGGGTTTTTGGCGGCCGGCCTTGTGCCATTCGGGTCGCCGCATATCGGAGATGACGGCGCCCCGGCGCAACCGCCAGTCCCGTTGGAACTCAAATGCTTGGCTGGCCGTAAGCGCTTGGCAATCCCGGATTGTTTGCCTTGCGCACCAAACATCGCGGAACTCTTGACGGGCCACCGAATGCGGTAGCCAGCCCGGCGGGCGTTCGACAATTGTTTCGTCGATCATGGCAAGCGGCGCGAGGCGCCCTGGCGGCCCTTCGGTGCGCTCGTAGCTGTTCCAGAGTATTGCCGCCCCGCCGATCAAGAGGCCAATGGTCTGGAAGCTCGTGGCCCAGAGCCGGGGCGATGATCCATCTGATACGCGCCGCATGCGTTGCGCCAGCATTGCGAGGCTGGATGCGCCGGCCACTATCGAGAGGGCGAACGAGGCGGCTGCGATGGCCGTCAGCCAGAACGTGCGTGCGGGCATTGACAATTGCCATGTGAACCAGAGAACGACCAATCCAAAGCCCCATGCCAGCAGGAAGTTGAGCAGCATGGCCCCGCCTTCGAGCGTTCGGGGCGTCGTGCAATCGTCGCTCCGCAGTCGGCGGCGGAAGTGGAGGGCGGCGTCGGTGACCAGCCATGGAGTGACGGTATCGCCGAGCTTTTTCCCTTGGATCCGCGTCGGCGCGACGCTGAGCGCATCCCAGAGCCGGATCAGGTAGAGGTGGAAGTAGCCGTAGATCGCGGCGACCAGCAGGGGAGCTGCGGCGAAGAAGAACCGCGTGGGCACCTCGACATTCACCAGCGGCAATTGCGTGGCACGGTCGACGCCGTAGAAGTCGATATGCTCGACGCTCATGAGCGTGATCCCGACGAACACCAGCGCTCCGAGCAGCCCGAACCATGTGTTGCGGGCATTTCGGGTGAGCGCATTGATCCGGTCGAGGTGATCGTCGTCGGTCATGAAAGGATTTTGGTGCGAATAACTCAGCTCAATTGAACCAGAGCATACCCCGTGACGCCGATTTGCGCCAGTTGCAGGATGACGGATGCGCCGTGCAGCATGCCAAACCGTTTCTTGTCGCCCGCATCCGTTGCGGCGTTGATCTGCGCTATAAGGATCTGCCGGGCGTAGAGCGTTGTCAGCGCCACGAGCCCCAGCAGGGTGGCAAGCACCGGGTTGACGGGGGCCAGCGCAGCGGCGCAGGCCCCGGCGGTGGCGATCACGAAGAGGTAATAGTAGGGGAAGGCGCCCCGGATCCCCTGTCTTGCAAGCGGCGCGTCGTAGACCTGAAAGAGCACCGCGGCGAAGCCGAATGAGAAAAGCGTCATGCCGCCGAAAAGCAAACTGACCATAAGGAGCGAAACCAGAGCCATGCGAGCAAGGTAGCGCAGGGTGACAGCCGTCAAGCGCGGCTGCCAATCTTGCCGCCAGGCACAAGCAAACGCGGCCATCCGTGAAGATGACCGCGCGCCTGTGACTGCTCGTTGGTCTTGGGGTCTTAGCGCCCAAAAATACCCAGCCGTTTCTTTGGTTTGGCATCGAAATCGTGCCCGAAGCCTTCGAAAAAGGCCCGAACCTCTGGTGTCAGCATGCCACGGCTACTGGCGTTTTGCGGCAGATCGAAACCGCCGCCGTAGTTGAGTTCGACCACGACCGGACCGTTATCCGTGATCGCGATGTCGGTCGATTGATAGCGCAGGGGGGCAAAGATCTGTGCGGCGCGGGCGTTGACCTCGCGCAGCCGTTCCCAATGTGGCAATTGCAGCCCCATCAGCCCCGCCGTTTCGGGGTGATCATCGAGATATTCGATTTCGAACCCGTTGCGCCGCGACACCGTGAGGATTTTTCCGGTATCCACGTCGATCTCGCAGGCCAGGTTGCCCTTGCGCCAATAGGCGTCTGCGATGTTGTCGCCCTGCGGCATTTTGATCACCGCCATGGGGCAAAAGACGCCGTCATCCTTCAGCAGGTTGACCATCCGCACCGTGCACAGCGCCGAGGCGTATTGCGAGAATTCGCCGGCGTTCTGGAGCTCTTTTTGCAACAGATAGGCATTGTCGCCCACCGAGCCGGCCATGAACTCTTCGTAATAGTAGGGTTCGTTGCCTGCACAGGTGATGTGGGTGTCATCGGCCCCGACGACCCGGAAGGCGCCGAAGCTGACCATGCCCGTTACGATCTTGCCGAAGATGCCGCCATCTGGATAGCCAGCCATGAAGGCGCGCAGGTCGTCCGCTGTCGAGATCTTGGTCAGGCCGGGAAAGACCCGCGTGCTTTTGTCGATGACAGCCACGCTTTCCGGCACCGGCACACCACCCGCGGAAAGGATCGTGCTGGCCAATACCTTGTCCTCGGCGGCGGCGTTCCAGTTGGCGTCACAGCAGGCGTGGGCGATCGGCCAATGCGTATCGTTGGAGATAAAAAGCGCGCGTTCTTCTTCGCTGTAGCGATCGGGGTCATAGAGCCCATGGCGCACGAATTCGGCGATGTTGATCCGGCTGTGTGACTTGGCCATCTTCTGGAAATCGCGCTGGATCTGCAGCACGCTGCGCCCGCTTTTCTTTGCGGCGAAGGCCAGCAGGTCCTGATGGCTGGGTTTGACCACCTTGGCATATGCGGCGATGTCACGATCTGCAGCGGTCACGGGCGATTGGACGTTCATTGGTCTACTCTTGCTGTCGATAGGCTGTTTCAGATTTGGAAACAGACTGACTGCAAAGTGTGTTAAGATTTGGGCGCGGAGGCGGCGAAAACCGTCAATTTCGGATCGCAGGGCGGCGCGCTCGTCCCGGTGTCTCGACCGTGGGTTGGGCCATGCGCCCTTGATGGCGCTGATTGGTCAAAAAACACTGTGGAAATCGCGCTATCCCATTGCACCCTCCGCTCAGCGGGGTCACATTGTGCCTTGAAACCGCAGGCCCGGGCGCACAGGTAACACGTCCGAGCCGAGGAGACAGCCAAAGGTCGCCAGATATCGGGACCGCGCTGTCTTGCCTGACATAAGGAACTGAGCATGCAAGAGCCACTAAACGCCTCTTATCCCGTCCTACCGCTGCGGGATATCGTGGTCTTCCCCCACATGATCGTGCCGCTGTTCGTAGGGCGCGAAAAATCCGTTAGGGCCCTCGAAGAGGTGATGGCGGATGACAAACAGATTTTGCTGTCCTCGCAGATCGACCCGTCCGAGGACGACCCGGATATTGATGGCATCTTTAAGGCCGGTGTTCTGGCCAATGTCCTTCAGTTGCTGAAGCTGCCAGATGGCACCGTCAAGGTATTGGTCGAGGGGCAGGCGCGGGTGCGTATCGTAGAATATCTCGACAATCCGGACTTCTTTGAAGCCAAGGCCGACTATCTGACCGAGATGCCCGGCGATATCGCCACGACCGAAGCGCTGTTGCGCACCGTGGCCGATGAATTCGAGCGCTATGCAAAGGTCAAAAAGAACATCCCCGAAGAGGCCCTGGCGGCCGTGGGTGAGACAACCGAACCGCCCAAATTGGCCGATCTTGTCGCTGGCCATCTGGGTATTGAGGTGGGTCAGAAACAGGATTTGCTGGAAACCCTGAGCGTCAGTGAACGCCTTGAAAAGGTGTACGGCCTGATGCAAGGCGAAATGTCGGTGCTGCAGGTCGAGAAAAAGATCAAGACCCGCGTCAAATCGCAGATGGAGCGGACGCAGCGCGAATATTACCTCAACGAACAGATGAAGGCGATCCAGCACGAGCTGGGCGACGGCGAAGATGGCCGCAACGAAATCGCCGAGCTTGAGGAAAAGATCGCCGCAACCAAGCTGTCGAAAGAGGCCAGCGACAAGGCCGACGCGGAGATCAAGAAGCTCAAGAACATGAGCCCGATGAGCGCTGAGGCGACTGTCGTCCGCAACTATCTAGACTGGATGTTGTCGATCCCGTGGGGCGTCAAATCCCGCGTGAAAAAGGATCTGGGCCGCGCGCAAGAGATCCTCGACAACGATCACTATGGCCTTGAGAAGGTCAAGGAACGCATCGTCGAGTATCTGGCCGTTCAACAGCGGTCGAAAAAGATGAAGGGCCCGATCATGTGCCTTGTCGGTCCTCCGGGCGTCGGCAAGACATCGCTGGGCAAGTCCGTGGCCAAGGCGACGGGGCGCGAGTTCATCCGCATCTCGCTGGGTGGCGTGCGTGACGAATCTGAGATCCGCGGCCACCGCCGGACCTACATCGGCTCGATGCCGGGTAAGATCATTCAAGCCCTGAAAAAGGCCAAGACGACGAACCCGCTGATCCTGCTGGATGAGATCGACAAGATGGGTCAGGATTTCCGCGGCGATCCGGCTTCGGCGATGCTAGAGGTGCTTGATCCCGAACAGAACTCGACCTTCGTGGACCACTATCTTGAGGTGGAATATGACCTGTCGAACGTGATGTTCCTGACAACCTCGAACAGCTACAACATGCCTGGGCCACTGCTGGACCGGATGGAGATCATTCCGCTGGCGGGCTACACTGAGGACGAAAAGCGCGAGATCGCCAAGCAGCACCTCATACCGAAACAGGTCAAGAACCATGCTTTGAAAAAGGCCGAGTTCGAGCTAACGGATGATGCGTTGACCGAGATCGTGCGCCGCTATACCCGCGAGGCGGGGGTGCGGAACCTCGAACGCGAAATCGCCAAGACGGCGCGTAAATCGCTGACCAAGATCGTCAAGAAAGAAGCCGAGGCCGTGGTGGTCACGCCCGACAACCTCGACGATTTCCTGGGCGTGCCGAAGTTCCGCTTTGGTCTGGCCGAGAAAGAGGATCAGATCGGTGTCGTGACCGGGCTGGCCTATACATCGGTCGGTGGTGAGCTTCTCAGCATCGAGGCGCTGCGTCTGCCGGGCAAGGGCCGGATGAAGACGACTGGTAAGCTGGGCGATGTCATGAAGGAATCGATTGACGCCGCATCCAGTTATGTCAGGTCGATTTCACCGCAGCTTGGCATCAAGCCGCCGCAATTCGAGAAGTGGGATATCCACGTTCACGTACCCGAAGGAGCGACCCCCAAGGACGGTCCCTCGGCCGGTCTGGCCATGGTCACGTCCATCGTGTCGGTCCTGACCCAGATCCCGGTCCGCAAGGATATCGCGATGACGGGCGAGGTGACCCTGCGCGGCAATGCGCTGGCGATCGGAGGCCTGAAGGAGAAACTGCTTGCGGCTTTGCGTGGTGGCGTCAAGACGGTGCTGATCCCGGAAGAGAACGAAAAGGATCTGCCCGAGATCCCCGACAACGTGAAGCAGGGGCTAGAGATCATTCCGGTGAGCCACGTCTCGGAGGTGCTGAAGCTTGCCCTTGTCGGCAAACCCGAAGCGATCGTCTGGGACGAGGCCGCCGAGGAGGCCGCTGCAGCAGCAGCCGCCAAGTCCGGCGGCGATGCGACCGCGTCTGCAACCGCGCACTGATTGGCACGTGCCAACTGAGGCAAAGGGCGCCCCGGTCGGGTGCCCTTTTTTTGCGGACTGTGGGCGATGCGCCAACAATCTGGAACTGGCCCTTGTCCCAGTCGGTAGGTTTCGGTATCAGCGGGCTTCGCAGGGGTGATTAGCTCAGTGGTAGAGCGCTTCGTTCACATCGAAGATGTCAGCAGTTCGAATCTGTTATCACCCACCATTCTCCTTTCTTGAGTACGTTGAGCGGCCTAAAATCTGATGGCCGGGTCATGTGAGGGCTGCTCCATCGGCAAAGACGTGATGCCAGTGCAGTATCCGGACAGCCTTGCGAAGGCCCGTAGGCCAGAATGGATCAGCCTCGATCAGCGCCCTGGCAGTGGCCGCATCATCAACGGTGACGACCCATGCGCCGCCTGCGCCCTTGTCGCCTTCAAAGAGCGGCCCGGCGGCCTGAATCTGGTCGGCATGCCCGGCCAGAAATTTCAGATGGTCGGCCATCTTTTCGGCGCGGACGTGATCGTGGTCCGGCGCGTCTTCGAACAGGATGAGGTACGGCATTTTCGTCTCCGCTCTTGTCATCTTCAGACTGCACCTGCACGGATATGAGGGGAATGTCCGAAACGGCATGAATGGGCTGCAAAAATGCAGGATCTCGGTTGGGACGACATGCGCATCCTTCACGCGGTGGCGCGGGCTGGCAGCTTTGCAAAGGCCGCCGAGGTGACCGGCCAGCACGAGACGACCATCGCACGGCGGATCCGGCGGCTTGAGCGGGCTTCTGGCCATGTGCTCTGGAGCGGACCCGGGGGTGGATTAACGGAGGAAGGGCGCGCGATTCTGGCTCATATCGAGGCGATGCAGGCCGAAGCGACCAGCGCGTCGCGGGTCTTGTCGGGAGAAAGCGCACCGGCCGGGGCCGTGCGGATCACGGCGGTGCCGTGGCTTGTGGATGCTGCCCTTTTGCCCGGCGTCGGGTCCTGGCGGGCCTCTGCGCCCAATGTGCGGATAACGGTGATTGCCGATCAGGCCAATCTCAGCCTGCGACACGGCGAGGCGGATATCGCGCTGCGCCTGGGCCGCCCGGAAGCCGAGGGCGAGGTCATCGCCCGCAAGCTGTGCGATGTGCCGTTCGTCGTTGCGGGGCAGGGTGACTGGGTCGGGTATGTCCCCGATATGGCGCATCTGCCGCAGGCTCAGTGGACCGAAGAGGGTGACGCGGCCCTCGCACTGCGCGTCTCTGATATCAATTCCGCCCATACCGCCGTTCGCCTGGGGTTGGGCCGGGCCTGGTTGCCCTTGTGCCTCGCAAGCGACTTGCCTGTCGGACCTGACGCGCCCCGCAGCCGCCCTTTGTGGTGCGCTCTGCATCCCCGTGGCCGTCATGCCCCCGCCGTGCGGGCTGTGGTCGACGATCTCTTGCCTCTTGTGATCCGACAATTGCAGGATTAGCGGATGAGGATGACTTACCCCGATCTTCTGATCCTGCGTCATGGAGAGACCGAGTGGAACCGCGCCGGCCGGATGCAGGGGGCCCTTGACAGTCCGCTGACGCCGCTTGGCGCGGACCAGGCGCGCCGCCAACGCGATATTCTTGCGGATTTCGGCGTTGACGGGTGGGATTGGCATTGCAGCCCGCAGGGACGGGCCCATCACACCGCCCGGATTGCGGGCGAAGGTCTTGCCGATGCGCTGGTGACTGACGAGCGGCTGGCCGAGATCGGCATGGGCGACTGGACGGGCAAATCGCGGGCCGACATCATGGCAGCGGTGCCGCATCTTTTTGAGCTGGACGAGCACCTGATCTGGTATGACCACGCACCGGGTGGCGAGGGCATCGAAGCCCTTGCCGGTCGGACAGCCGCGTTTCTGGCCGATCTGACCGGCCCATCTGTCATCGTGACCCACGGCATCACCAGCCGGGTTTTGCGGTGTCACGCTCTGGGTCTTGATCCCATGGCGTTCGGGACTCTCGATGGCGGACAAGGTGTTGTTTATCACCTTGCCGAGGGTCAGCAGACAAAACTCTCATAAGGTCTTGAAGCTGCCGATCACCTTGGGCTAAAGACGCGCGAAGGGGTGATTAGCTCAGTTGGTAGAGCGCTTCGTTTACACCGAAGATGTCGGGAGTTCGAGTCTCTCATCACCCACCATCCCGCCTGTTACCCAAAACCAGAGCGCGCCCTGCGTTGACACGCCGCTTTCGCCTTTCCTTTATCCTGTTATCCTTGGCTGAATTCGACGGAGCGGGCAATGAAGGACATTCTTGATATGTTTCAGGAAGAAACCAGCGTTGCGGGCCTCTGGCAGTTGGTTCGCGAATATTACCACCGCAACGGCATCGACAAGATCAGCTATCATCACCTCGAACGCGACGAGTCCGGGCGGTCGAACATCGCTGTCACGGCAGATGGGTTCCCGGAGGATTGGGTTTGTCATTACATCGAGTGCAAGCTGTATCTGGTGGACCCGATCACAGAGCTTGCGCAAAGCACGATCCGCCCGTTTCTGTGGTCGGATATCGAAAAGCTGGCCAAACTCAGCCCAGATCAGCTCGGTTATCTCAGGGACATGGCCGATGCAAAACTTGGCGACGGGCTGGCCTTTCAGGTTTATGGGCCCGGCTTTCGGAACGGCTATATCGGGCTCGGTTTCGCTGAAAGCAACATGCATCCCTCGACCAAGAAGATCCACGAATTCCAGGTCGTGGCGCAGGCTGCCCACGTACGGTACTGCGAACTTGTCCCTCTTGGGCCGAAGCCAAGCGAACTAAGCCCGCGAGAGCGGGAAATCCTGCAGTGGATCGCCCGTGGAAAGTCAAACTCGGCGATTGCGAGTATCCTTTCGGTGTCGCCCCACACAATCGACACGATGGTCCGCCGTATCTTTGACAAGCTGAAGGTCAGCGACCGGACCACCGCCGCGATACAGGGTGTCGGTTCGGGGTTGGTGCTCCCCTAACAGGCCGGAATCGAATTGTTTTCCCTGGTGCGCCTCGGTTTGTCCCCCAGTTCCGTGACATGACTCTTGCTTGACCAGCGCGTAAAGCATCTGGAAACTTCTGTTACATCGGATTGGAAAGCGACATGAACCAAAATGTTCATCTTCTTCCGCGCGAAGATCACGCCGATGTCCGTGCCGTACTGGATCGGTTGGACGACTTGCAACCGGATGAACGCACCGGCGAGGCGCTGCGCGTTGCCGCCCGTTTTCTGGAATATGCGGCCTACGAGATGGCCCAATCGGATGAGGCCCGCCACGTCGCCCGCCTGATCCTTTTGGCCGCCGAGATGGAGCGGACATCGGATGAGCTGAAGACCCGCCCTACCGTTTAACGACGCACGCGCCCTGTGGGCGAATGGTGGTTTTCATGATGGCGCGGGCCCCTAGGTATCTTGTCATAGAGACAGGAGAGCGCCATGAGCTGGAACCCCGCCCTTGATCCGCATTGCCCCACGGGTGATGACGTCGACGCCATCGAAACCCTGATCATCCCGCGTGCCCGCGATCTCGGCGGGTTCGAGGTCCGCCGCGCCTTGCCCGCGCCGCGCCGCCAGATGGTGGGTCCATTCATCTTTTTTGATCAGATGGGTCCGGCGGAATTTGTGACAGGGCAGGGCATCGACGTCCGCCCGCATCCCCATATCGGTCTGGCCACCGTCACCTATCTTTATCGGGGCACAATCCATCACCGCGACAGCCTTGGCACCGATCAATGGATCGAACCGGGCGCTGTCAACTGGATGGTTGCGGGTCACGGCATCACCCATTCGGAACGGACCGATGGCACGGTTCGTGACAATCCTCACAGCCTCTTTGGTATCCAGACATGGGTCGCCCTGCCGGAAGAGGCAGAGGATGCCGCCGCCGACTTTCAACACGCGGCCAAGGCCGATCTGCCCTTTCTGGAAGGGGACGGCAAGGAAGTCCGGCTGATCCTTGGCACTGCCTGGGGCGAAACGGCGCCGGTCAGTACCTTTTCCGACATTTTCTATGCCGACGCGGTTCTTGAAGCCGGTGCCGCCATCCCGTTGCCGGATGATCATGAAGACCGGGGCGTTTACGTAACAGAAGGCTGTGTTGAAATCGGTGGCGATGTTTTCGAATCCGGTCAGATGATGGTTTTTCGGCCGGGCGATAAATTATCAATGAAAGCAGGCCCTTCAGGTGCGCGGCTGATGTTATTGGGCGGGGCGACGCTGAGCGGGCCGCGCCATATCTGGTGGAATTTCGTGGCCTCCAGCAAGGAACGGATCGAGGCCGCTAAAGAGGCGTGGCGTGCCGGCGACTGGCAGCATGGCCGCTTTCAATTGCCGCCTGGTGACGATCAGGAATTCATCCCTCTGCCTCAGAAGTAGGAGGTGCGGCTTTCGGGTTGCTTCTGCGCGGTTTGACCTATCAAAAAATCGCACGCGCAAACTGTCGCAGCGCCATCCCTCTGCGCTGCCGCAGACATATCTTATAGGCAGAAAGGAGACCTTCGATGTCGAAACACGAGAGCTTTCCCGCTGCCAAGGTTGCCGTCGCTGAAGGCGATGTCCTGCACCGCAAGCCCGAGGGGTTCGGCGACCGGGTGGCGTTGAAATTCGTGAAGTTCCTGCGCGTATTTGCCGACGCCTTCTTTGCCAAGCGGTACGGCCACCGGGCTGTCGTGCTGGAGACGGTGGCCGCTGTGCCGGGGATGGTCGGCGGCATGCTGCAGCATCTCAAGGCTCTGCGCCATATCCGCGACGACCAGGGTTGGATCCGCGAATTGCTGGAAGAGGCTGACAACGAGCGGATGCACCTGATGACCTTTATCAAGATCGCGGAGCCCTCGGTGTTTGAGCGGGCGCTGATCATGATCGGGCAGGCCGTGTTCTTCAATTTCTACTTCTTCCTCTATCTCTTTGCCCCGAAGATAGCGCATCGCGTCGTGGGGTATCTCGAGGAAGAGGCAGTGTTCAGCTACACCCAGTATCTTGAACAGGTCGAAAGCGGTGCTGTTGAAAATGTGTCCGCCCCCGAGATCGCGATCCGGTACTGGAACTTGCCTGCTGATGCGCGCCTGTCGGATGTGATTGTGGTCGTTCGGGCCGACGAAGCGGGACACCGCGACAAGAACCACGCGTTTGCCGACGCGCTAGCCTGAGAGGCCTTTATGGTCCGGCGCCGGATCCGTCCGGGGCCGGTGTTCAGCGCCACACGCTTGCCCCGATGATGGGCGAAGAAACGCCGAGCGTCGATAATAGCCGACACAGAATCATGATAGCTTTTCAAAATTATTCGGAGAGCTATTCATGTCATACAATTTCGATCTCGGCTCATACAGCCGACCCGCGAGTAGCGTAACAGCCGCACAGACATGTTTCGATAGAGGCCTCGTCTGGCTTTTTGCCTACAATCACGAAGAAGCGATCATCTGCTTTGAAAAAGCGATTGAGGCCGATCCGGCCTGTGCTCTTGCCCATTGGGGCATCGCCTATGCGATCGGTCCCAATTACAACAAGCCTTGGGAGATCTTTACGCCGGATGAAAAGCGCCCCGCGCTGGACCTGGCTCATGCGGCACTCAAGGCTGGCCTCGCCATTGACACGGCAACCCCAACCGAGCGCGCGTTGATTGAAGCGCTCGCCTCGCGCTATCCGACCGATCCGGAGATTGAGGACTATCAGCCCTTTAACGACGGGTTTGCCGCGGCGATGAAGCCGGTTTACGAGGCCAACCCGGACGATCTCGACATTGCGTTCATCTATGCCGAAGCGATGATGAACCGGACGCCATGGCAGCTATGGGATTTCCACAAAGGCGTGCCCAACCCGGACGCATCCACACCCGAGGCGATGGCGGTTCTTGAACGTGCGTTCGACCAGACGCCGGGCGCGTGGGATCATCCCGGTCTGCTGCACATGTACATTCACCTGATGGAGATGTCGCCGCATCCCGAACGAGCGCTCCGTCACGGCGATCGGCTGAAAGACCTTGTGCCCGATGCGGGCCATCTGGTCCATATGGGCACCCATATCGACGTTCTGTGTGGCGAGTATCAGAACGTGCTATACCGCAATCTCGCTGCCGTCGTTGTGGACGACAAGTACAAGAACTACGCGGGCCCCGCCAATTTCTATGCCCTCTACCGCATCCACAATCTGCATTTCGCTTTTTACGGAGCCATGTTCCTGGGTCAGAAGGCTGCGGCTGTGGACGCGGTTGTGCGTCTGCGCGAGGAGGTTCCGGACGAGGTGGTTCGGTCCTATCCCGATGTTTTCGAGACCTTCGTGGCAGCGGCCCCGCACGTCTATGTCCGCTTTGGGATGTGGGCCGAGATCCTCGATCTTCCACAGCCCGACGATAAGGAGCTTTATGTCACTACAAACGCGCTGATCTATTACGCAAAGGCGGTGGCGCTGGCCAATCTCGGGCGGCATGCCGAAGCGGAAACCGCCATGGCCGAATTTACGGCTGCGTATGAAAAGGTGCCGGACAGCCGGATGCTTTTCAACAACAAGGCGCGCGACGTTCTGGCGGTTGCCGAAGAGATGATGAAGGGCGAGATCGCCTTCAAGGCTGGGCACCATGCCCAGGGTCTCGAACATCTGCGCAAGGCTGTCGCGCTGGATGATGGCCTGATGTACGAGGAACCGTGGTCATGGCCGCAGCCCACCCGCCACGCCCTTGGCGCGTTGCTGATGGAAGCGGGCGAATACGAAGAGGCCGAGACGGTCTATCGGGCGGATCTTGGTCTTGACCGACAGCTGCCGCGGCCCAGCCAACACCCCCGAAATGTCTGGGCGCTGCATGGCCTGCACGAATGCCTGCAAAGGCGGGGCGAAACGGTAGAACTCCCTCACGTCAAACTGCTGCTGGATCAGGCGGAGGCAAGGGCCGACATCCCCATCCGGGCAAGCTGCCTCTGCCGGGCGGAGGCGGCATAAAGGGTCGACCGGCGACCTGATGCTGCCAAGCCGCGCCGAGATCGCGACATAGGAGCGATACAGGTCTATTCGCTGGGCTGGGTTGGGGTTTTGATTTGGCCAAACACCTCGATGGCGGCGGCCTTGCCATAGAGCACCGCGTAGACAGCCGGAACCGACATGGCCAGCGTTACGCCCGGGGCGATTGCGGCGACGGATCCAATCATCGCGGCGACGCCCATCCGCATGACGCCGCCATATGTTGGCGAATGGTTTGTGCTGTCGATGTATTTTGAGGCTTGCTGCAGTTTGTCGATTGCAAGGTCGAAAGCCTGTTTGAAGCGGCTGACCTCTTCTTCGGTCAGGGTTTGGTCGGTGAAATCCGCGGGTACTGCCTCGTGCAGTCCGACGGCCAGCGCCTTGGCCAGTTCGAGCGATTGCGTCACCTGGTTGTGGGCGTCCAGGGCATCGGGGTCGTTAGGAATGCGCAGGGTCTGGAGGGCGAGTGCGTCATCGATCTCGGACACGACCCGCTGGCACCGGCCTCGGATCAACGGGTGGTCAGTCTCCAGGATGTGCCGGGCATCGCTGAGAGAAAGCCGTCTTAGACCGGTTGGCGTAACTCTTGCAGCTGGCTTTTGAGCCTTTTGTGCCGAAGACGGCAGCGGATCTGGATAGGGCGGCAGAGACCGGAGGTAGGATAGCGTATCGATTGTTCGCCTTGTATCATCCTCGATAAGCGACAATTCAGCCAAGATGGGGTCATTTGCAGTCGCTGGCGTTCCATGAAACCAAATCGCCGGATCGGGATCCAACGACAAGCCGCGCAGACTGAGGAGCGGACGCATATCCCTGACTTGGGTTTTCCGAATTGACAGCGATGATAGTTTGGGAAGCTGACCCAATTGGAAAATGTCATTGACGTCGGTTTCGGCCAACGAGAGCCACTCAAGATTTTTGAGCGATCTCACTGTTTCAAGATCGACAACATTGGTGCAGGCAAGATCTAACACACAAATGCTTGTCATGCCCTTGATCGCTTCGATTTTGGTGATCAACGTTCCGCGCAGATCAATCTGCTCAAGATGTACCAACCTGGCGATATCGTCCGGTAGCCGGCGGATGCTTCGAAGATCAGTCAGATCAAGGACCGGTACAAGCGTTTGGGCTATGTTGGCGACCCGCCGCACCGCTTCGTTGTAATCGTCGTTTTCCGTCACAGCGTCTGCTCCTTCACCCCTTCACCATGCCGCTCCCTTCAAAATCTGCAATCCCCGTCGATTTGCCCATTGACGCCCCCGAACCCATACCGTAGATCACCCGGAACGCGCGGTTGTAGCTCAGTTGGTTAGAGTACCGGCCTGTCACGCCGGGGGTCGCGGGTTCGAGCCCCGTCAACCGCGCCACTTCCTTTCAGCATGAATATCCGAGCGCTTTTTCAAACGCTGTGTCTGTCTGTGACCGCAGGAATTCGATGTCTCCCGCGTCCACCTCGGCGGGCGTTTTCGGCCGCGTCTCGATGGCTGCCTTGAACCGTGATCCGAGCCGTCTTTGGACCGGCTTGAACCCCTCTGGCACCGCGATCCCGAGGCCGGAACAGATCTGCTCCAACGTCTTTTCGGGGTCATCCTGCACCGTTTCCAGCCGCACCACGACAGATGCGCAGTGGCGCCCGGTGATGCTGAGGTGACTGCGCAGCTTGGCACTGCGTAGTGCGAAAAGGTTGGGGTAGGGCGCGCCAGTCTCTGGGTCGCGATCCTGTTGCAGTGGCTGGCCGACCGCCTCGGTCGCGATGCCAGAGAAATAGCGGGGCCGGTCGATGATGGTGGCCCATTCCGCCCGGATGAAGTCGGAGAATTCAAGCGCCTGCATCGCGGGCGGCGTGTGCCAGGGTTTGGCGTGCATCGACAGTGCCCAGTCGGCTGCATTTCGGACCACGCAGACCACCGCGAAATCGGCCGGGATCGCCATGGGTGAGAAAAACCCGTGCTTCCAGCCCAGATCTTCGGTCGGTTTCAGTGCGGTATTGCGCCCGAGGAGCCGTTTGACGAGGTTCGTGCCGGATGACCGTTCGCCGATGACCTGAAAGCGGGTTGGGGGTTTCTGGCCCGCCGTGATGGCAAGGCCGGTGGTGGCGAAGTCTGGGGGCAGGTGCAAATTAACGATTCTCTTGTCTGGTACCGTGGGTTAGGGTGCGCGGCAAAACAAAAAGGGGCAAGCGATGCAGTTGGCAGCCGCCGTAACGATGGTGCGGGACGACACGTTTTTCCTCAAGGCGTGGCTGCGGCACTACGGTACGGCATTGGGACGCGAAAACTGCTATGTCGTCAATCACGGCCGCGGGGCTGATGTGGCGGCACTGGCCGAAGGCTGCAACATCGTCGGCATCCCGGGCGATCCGCACAAGAATTTCGACGTCAAGCGCTGGAGCTTTCTGAACAATCTCGTGGGGGGGTTGCGGCGCTATTATCGCCACGTGATCGTGGGTGACGTGGATGAGCTGGTCGTCGTCGACCCCGAAGCCGGCGATCTGCGCGGTTTTCTGGAACAAGCACCGGATGGCCGCGTCTATACGCCTGTGGGCCTTGAAGTGATCCACCGGGTCGATATCGAACCCGACCCGATCACCGACTGCATTCTCGGGCCCCGCCGCTATCTCCGCCCGGCGCCGCATTATTCGAAACCCTGCGTGGTCAGTGCCCCGGTCAAGATCGCGCGTGGTGGCCATTTCACCCAGTTCTCAAAACTCTTCACGCCGGATGAGCTGTATCTGCTGCATCTGAAATTTTGTGATTTCGGCGTGTATGCGGGGGTGATGGACCGCCGCAACGCCGTCACCGAAGCTGTGGGTGTTGGCGTCAAGGAAGCAGCCATCGGGCGGCATTGGTTCGCGGAGGCGCGGGGCGAGGACAAGGCTGTTTTCGAGGCTTTTGCAACGCTTCCGATGGTTGAGGACTTTGATTTCCGGAAGGTCCGCAAGCGGATGCACCGAAGCTTTGGACCCCGGGGGGAGACCGGGTTCTATCAGTTCGACCGCCCCAATTTCGAGGCTCAATACGTGTTGCCCGAGCGGTTTGTGGGATTGATCTGAGCAAAGTGGCAGCATGATTTCAGACCGTGCGGCCCGGCGGCACTGCCCTGGGCGCTAAGAGGCTGCGGTCGTCGTCCACCCCTACCGCTTTATCGCCACCTGAAACCGGCCGTCCCCTCGCCTGATCGCGCAGGATTGTGGCGTCAGAACAGGCAGCCGAGCACTCGGACTGTCCAAAACCGAATCCGCTGATCCGGCAGGACAGATCGGTATCCGTTCGGGACGGTAGCCCTTGTCCGCCATGCATTGCCGTTCGATCCGGTCGCGCAAATCTTCGTTCACATCGACCGTGTAGATCCGCCCGGGCCGCCAATATCCGCCTCTTTCGGAGCAATTGCCCTCACTGTCGCAGCTTTTGCGCCTTGGGACATAGCGATCGGGCCCCTGCCGGATCTCTCGGTCGATCGGGGCCTGCTGCAACGCCAGCACCTCGCATTGGGTTGTGGCGCGCTCAAGCGTGTCGTAGGTCACGCCCTCCCGGTAGTAGGTCGAAACCGGGAAACAGCCCCCAAGGATAAGAAGAAGAAAACAAGCGCTTATGCGAAACATGCTGCAGTTTCGCACGGGGCCGCCCCGCCTGACAATTCAATTGACCGCCATCCGCCCTTCTGTCATGCAGCATATCCGAACCGATGACGCTTGGGGAAACGGCAGGCGATGAAGGTCATCATATGCGGCGCCGGTCAGGTTGGTTGGCAGATCGCAAGACACCTTTCTGGTGAGCGTAACGACGTGACCGTGGTCGACAATGACCCCGATCTGGTGCGTCGTGCCACGGATACGCTGGATGTGCAGGGGGTGGCGGGCTTTGCCAGCTATCCCGACATTCTTGAGCGGGCCGGCGCGCGCGATGCGGACATGGTTATTGCGGCGACCTATTCGGACGAGGTCAACATGGTGACCTGCCAGGTGGCCCATTCCGTTTTTGGCGTGAACCGCAAGATCGCGCGGCTGCGCAGCCAATCCTATCTTACGGCGATTTATTCCGATCTTTATCGCCGCGACCACATGCCAATCGATGTCGTGATCAGCCCCGAACGCGAGGTCGCGGCAGCGGCGCTGCAGCGGCTTTCGGCCCCGGCGGCCTTTGACACCGAACAATTCATGGACGGGCAGGCCCACCTGTTGGGCATCACCCTGGATGCCGATTGCCCGGTCGTGAACACGCCTCTGCGCCAGCTCACCGATCTATTTTCGACCCTTCGGGTCGTGGTCGTCGCGATCCGGCGCGAGGGCACGCTCTTTGCCCCCGAACCCGAAGACCAGTTATTTGTCGGTGATGATTGCTATGTTTTCAGCCATGTCGACGACATCAACAGAACGATGGAAGTATTTGGCAAAAAACAGAAAAAGCAAGAGCGGATTGTGCTTGTCGGCGGTGGTAACGTCGGCCTTGCCGTTGCGCGCGAGCTCGAGCGGCAGACGAACCGTGTCCGTGCCAAGGTGATCGAGCGCAACCGCCGATGCGCGGAACTGGCTGCCGAGGCGTTGGAGCGTACGATCGTTCTGAATGGCGACGGTCTCGACGTCGCGCTGTTGTCCGAAGCGGGTGTGTCGCGTGCCGATGCGATGCTTGCCGTGACCGATGACGACAAAACCAACATGCTGACGGCGGTGCGGGCAAAGTCCGAAGGTTGTCCTTACGCAATTGCCCTGATCAACGACCCGACGCTGGTACCTATGATGGGGCCGCTGGGCATCGACGCTTACATCAATCCGCGTGCAACGACGGTCAGTTCGATTCTGCGTCACATTCGGCATGGCCGGGTGCGGGCTGTTTATTCGATCGGCGATGCCGAGGCCGAGGTAATCGAAGCAGAGGTCTTGTCGACGTCGCCGCTAGCCGGTCAGATGATCGGAGAGGTGGATTTTCCTGAAGGCGTGCTAGTCGGTGCCGTGCGCAAAGGCGAAGAGGTCATCCGCCCGGTCGGTCGCACCCGGATCGACGAAGGCGACGTGATCGCCATTTTCGCCTTGGCCAGCGATGTACCCGAGGTGGAGCGGCTGCTGCAGGTCTCCATCGACTTCTTCTGATGGCCACGCGGCTTGAACGCCGGGGGGGATTGCTGGCGCTGCCGCTTTTCCTTTTGGTTTTCGGCTTCATGTCTGCCGCGATGCTGATCCCGTCGGCCTATGCATCGATCCTGGGCGAACACAGAACGGCGCAGGCATTTCTCTATTCGGGGATGCTGGGCATGATCATTTTCGGTTTGATCGCGCTGGCCCATGCCGGGCGCGCCCCGCGACATGGGACATTAGGCCCGCTAATGGCGCTTTTTTGTGCATTCGTGGCCCTGCCCGCGATTCTTGCGGTGCCGTTTTACGAGGGCCTGGGTACGACTGTGTACTTTAATGCCTATTTCGAGATGGTCAGTGCCATTACAACGACCGGCGCGACTGTGTTCGAAAATCCTGCCCGTTTGAATGCGCCCCTGCACCTCTGGCGTGCGATGGTAGGTTGGTTCGGGGGGCTTTTGATGTGGATCGCCGCGGCAGCCATTCTCGCCCCGCTGAACCTCGGTGGCTTTGAGGTGACGGCCCGCGCGCAGCCGGGGCGCAGCGACGGCTCGGACGTTACGATGCGCGCGCCCGAGGTGCGCCAGCGGGTCGCGCGGGCCACGGGCGCGTTGCTTCCCATTTACGTCAGCCTGACGATGCTTTTGTGGCTGCTGTTGATCATCGGTGGCGACGTGTCGCTCACGGCGCTCTGCCACGCGATGTCCGTCATGGCGACATCAGGTATCTCGCCCGTCGGCGGCATAGAGAACGGCGCCTCGGGTGTGTCCGGCGAGGCGGTCATGTTCCTCTTCATGCTGTTCGCATTGTCGCGCCTGACCTTCAGCAGGGACACGGCTGGCGGCGGCGAGGCGGGCCTGTGGGGCGATCCGGAACTGCGCATCGGCCTGTTGATCGTTGTCGCGGTGCCCCTGTTTTTGTTCTTGCGCCATTGGCTTGGGGCTTTTGACGTAGGCGAAGAGGACAGTCTGGCCGAAGCGCTGAGTGCGCTTTGGGGCGGGTTATTTACCGTTCTATCGTTTCTTTCCACGACCGGCTTCATTTCGGGCAGCTGGGAGGATGCGCAAAGCTGGTCAGGGCTGGGCACGACCGGTATCCTGCTGATGGCCTTGGCCCTGATCGGGGGCGGGGTGGCCACCACGGCAGGCGGCGTTAAGCTGCTGCGGGTGTTTGCCCTTTATCAGAACGGTCTGCGCGAGATGGAGCGATTGGTGCATCCCTCCTCGGTCAGCGGGGCGGGCAAGATGGGGCGGCGGCTGCAGCGGGACGGGGCCTTTATTGCTTGGATCTTTTTCATGCTTTTCGCCATCTCGATTGCTGGGATCACTTTGCTTTTGTCATTGATCGGGGTGCCATTCGATACTGCGATGATCATGGCCGTATCCGGCTTGTCGACCACCGGCCCGGTGCTGAGCGTCGCGGGTGAAGGCGGCATTGCGCTGGCCGCCATGCCCGCTGCGGCAAAAGGCGTCTATATTGGCGCCATGGTGATCGGGCGCCTTGAGACATTGGCGATTATCGCGCTCCTGACCCCGGATTTGTGGCGCGGCTGATCGCCTACGACCATTTGGGGTCGTAACGGACTGTTTTTTGGGCTGGAATCTTCAATTCCCGCGGGACATACTCGCGCCGACGAGGGGGGCTTGATCCGTAAGCCCAAGCAAGAACAAAGGTGAACCGGCATGGCTTCGGACAGACAGAACCTTCAGGACGCGTTCCTGAATCATGTGCGTAAGACTAAAGTACCCGTCACGATTTTTTTGATTAATGGTGTGAAATTGCAGGGCGTTATCACTTGGTTTGACAATTTTTGCGTGCTTCTGCGCCGTGACGGCCAAAGCCAATTGGTGTATAAACACGCCATCTCGACAATCATGCCGAGCCAGCCCATCAGCCTTTATGAAGGTGAAGAGGCCTCTTGAACGATGCCACACCCGCAGCGACCCGCGCCTGGGTCCTGCACCCGGACATTCGAAGCGACGAGACGCGGCGCGACGCGGATTATGCGCTGGCCGAAGCTGTTGCCTTGGCCTGGGCGCTGCCCGAACTTGAGGTTGTGGGCGAAGAGATCGTGCCGCTGCCGCGCCCGCAGCCGGGCCTTTTGTTCGGTGGCGGCAAGATTGATGATCTCAAGACCCGCCTGAAAGAGGCCGAGGTCGAGCTTGTCCTGATCGATGGCCCGGTCACACCCGTGCAACAGCGCAATCTGGAAAAGGCATGGGGCGTCAAGGTGCTGGATCGGACTGGTCTGATCCTCGAGATCTTCAGCGATCGCGCGGCGACCCGTGAAGGTGTGTTGCAGGTCGAGATGGCCGCACTTTCCTATCAGCGTACCCGCCTTGTCCGGGCCTGGACACACCTTGAACGGCAGCGGGGTGGCCTCGGGTTTGTCGGTGGTCCGGGTGAGACGCAGATCGAGGCGGACCGACGCGCGATCGATACCCAACTCGTTCGGCTGCGCCGCCAGCTCGAAAAGGTGGTCAAGACCCGTGCGCTGCATCGTGCGGCGCGGGCCAAGGTGCCTTATCCCATAGTGGCTCTTGTGGGCTATACAAATGCTGGCAAGTCGACCCTGTTTAATCGCCTGACCGGGGCGGAAGTCATGGCCAAGGACATGCTCTTTGCCACGCTGGATCCAACGATGCGTCGCGTGAAACTGCCCGATGGCCCTGAGGTGATCCTGTCCGACACGGTTGGGTTTATCAGCGATCTGCCGACGCAATTGGTCGCTGCCTTTCGCGCCACGCTCGAAGAGGTGCTGGCTGCTGATATCGTCATTCATGTTCGCGACATAAGCCACCCCGAGACCGAAGAGCAGGCGGCGGATGTCCGGGCGATCCTTGCCGATTTGGGGGTTGAGGAAGGGCGACCGCAATTCGAGGTCTGGAACAAGCTTGACCTTCTCGATCCCGATACCGCCGAAGCCATGCGGGCCAAGGCGGCCCGCGATCCGCATATCTGGACACTTTCCGCGCTGGAGGGTGAAGGCCTCGACGATCTTTTGGTTGCCATCGCAGCGGCACTGGAGGGAGAGCGGCGCGAGGAAGACGTGCATCTTAGCTTTGCAGAAGGCAGGCAACGGGCCTGGCTCTTTGACCGCGATCTGGTGCTGAAAGAGCATCAGACCGAGGATGGCTTTGATCTGCGGGTGAAATGGAACGCAAAGGACCGAGCCCGGTTCGGCGCATTGTGATCCGCTTATACCCGGGCCTCTTTTGACCAGAGGAACACCTCGTCATAGCGGCTATGCGCCGCGTGACGTTCCCGAAGCGGGTGTTTATATTCAAGGTACCGTCAACACAAAGATCGGCCACCCCATGCGCGACCTGAAGATCCCCGAACATCGGCACCCTGAAAAGGCGCGGCGTCCGGACAATCCGCAGCCGAAAAAGCCGGATTGGATCCGCGTCAAGGCGCCGGTCAGCGACGGGTACAAAGAAACCCATCGGATCATGCGGGAAAACAAGCTGGTCACGGTCTGCGAAGAGGCCGGCTGTCCCAATGTCGGTGAATGCTGGAGCCAGGGCCACGCGACCATGATGATCATGGGCGAGGTCTGCACCCGGGCCTGCACCTTCTGCAACATCGCGACGGGCAAACCGCCCGAGGATCTTGACCCGTTCGAACCGGGGCGGGTGGCCCATGCGGTCGAGACGCTGAGGCTCAATCACGTTGTTATCACATCCGTCGACCGTGATGACATCGCGGATGGTGGGGCGGAACACTTTGCCCAGACGATCCGCGCGATCCGCCACCGCAGCCCGGATACGACGATCGAGATTCTGACCCCCGATTTCATCAAGTGCGACCCGGCCGTTCTGGAGCAGGTGGTCGAGGCGCGGCCGGATGTGTTCAACCACAACCTCGAAACGGTACCGGGGCTTTACCCCGAAGTCCGCCCCGGCGCGCGCTATTTCCATTCGTTGCGGCTGTTGCAGCGGGTCAAGGCACTGGATCCGACGATGTTCACCAAGTCTGGCATCATGGTCGGACTTGGCGAGGACCGGCAGGCAGTACTGCAGGTTATGGACGACATGCGGGCGGCCGATATCGATTTCCTGACCATCGGGCAGTACCTGCAACCCACGCCAAAGCACCATGCGGTGGATCGGTTCGTCACCCCCGAAGAGTTCGCCGCCTATGAAAAGGCCGCCTATGGCAAGGGTTTCCTGATGGTTTCAGCCACGCCCTTAACCCGGTCGAGCTATCATGCAGGTGATGATTTCGAGCGGCTGCGCTCCGCTCGGCAGGCCCGGCACGCCATGCGCTAAACTGCAAAACGCATGATATTCCAAGAAAATCTTTGACAATTCGGTTCCGAATGGTCCCTTCTCCTGCTGTAGAAGTAACAAAAACACTCTTTTGAGTAACAATTTTGTAACTGGGGGACATATGCGTTTTAGTAGACTTGTGGCGGCAGTTTTCGTGCTGACGCCGACCATCGGATTTGGTGCCACGATCTATGACACCAGCACGATGGAGTTCGAAACCAACACACGCCAAAGCATCTGGGGCAGCGGAAACGCCGTTCGGTATGAGGGCAAGAAGCTTCTGACGCAGAACGTAAATGCGGGCGCGTCGGTCGGTACGATCGTTGGTACGGTGTCGTCCGGTTCTGCGCCGACAAATCCGCTATGGTTTATCTGGAAAGGCTGCAAGGAGACCGTCAACGTCTTTTGTGGCGATGAGCCGGATCCGAAGCGTAAGACTGTAACGATCGACACACGAACCGGCGCAAAGGCTTCGGCGAACCTGAATGGCAAGATCGGTGCCGAGGTGGGTTATCTGCTCGACGGCGGTTCGATTGGCGCTTCGTTCGACTACAACGCGCAGGCCCTGGTGCCTGACCGGGGCGAGGTGGGCATCGGTGAAAGCTTTTCGCTGAACCCGACCAGTACCTGGAAAGACGGAGAGATCGACACGCAAAGCCCAACGGCCGAGGCCTATGCCAGTGCCTATGTTGATCTGGACCTCACCGTATCGGGCGAGGCATGTGCCATCGGATTGGGCTGCACATCCGGCAGCAAGAAGATCATCGATACCGGCCCCAGCACGCAGGAACTGGTGTCGATTGATCCCGGCGGAATCACATTCCTTGATGGCTTTGTGCCCGGGGTCGAAATCAAGGCGCCGCTCTTTAATCAGACCTCGACGGTCGAGGTGGGCATTTCGCCGCCTCTGACGCCCAAGGTTAGCGTGACCATTACGGAAACCGAGGCCGACGGGACGCCAAAGACAAACCCGGACGGCACGCCCAAGAAGACCAAGATCGGTGTGTCGATCCCAGTTGGCATCAGCGTCGACGTGGCCGAGGCTTCGATCCAGTTCCCGGAGGCGACCGGTTCCGCCGGTCTGTCCGGCAACAAGATCGACCTCGATACCCAGTCAGATTTCGTCAAGGTCTTTGCCGATGTCGATACGTTGATCCCAGTCATCCCGCCTGGCGGCGTGAACCTCGAAGTTGGGCCTTTGGGTGTTTCGCTGAACGCCTATGATCTTAAGGTTGGCCCAACGATGGATGTCTTTCAGGACTTCGAAGTGACCAGCGATCTTTTCGTCGATTTCCTGTTCGACAAGGATGTCGAAGTTGCTGGGGTTGGTCTGACACGCGGCTGGTCGGGGCTGTGGGAGAACCTGCCGGACTTCAAAGTGTTCGAACGGACCGTCTTTACGCCGGTGTTCAGCGTGATCTCGGCGCTGACGAACCAGACCGGCCTGACTTTTGGTTTCGAGGCGGTCGCAAAGCTGTTCGAAGTCGGTGTAGGCATCGGTCTGGGTCCGATTTCGATTTCGGGCACGCTGGGTCCACTCTTTGAAAAGTCGATCCCATTTGCCGAGGACTTTGCCTCCATCTCGCTCTTCGACAAGTCGTTCGCGCTGGAAGGCTTTAACGCGGTCCGCGGCGCGAGCTTTGTCGTCGATCCAACATCGCCCCCGACGGTGCCGGTCCCGCCTGCGGCGTTTCTCTTTGCGTCCGGGCTGGCGTTGCTGAGGTTTGGGGGCCGCCGCCGCGAGGCTTAAGAATTCGGTCTGCAACACGTTTGCAGACCTCGAATACCGACTCAGGGGGTACGCGCCTGGTTAACAATCAGTGCGTGTACCCCCAAACTTATTCTACTTTTAGTTAAATGACGCCGCGTTCGTCACGAGATCACGTGACAGAAATGTGACGTGAAAAAAGCCATACTCTTTTTCATCGCACCAAAGACCATATCGTTTGAAAAAGAGCCGGATATGACACCGCAGACCAGAAACACCATCGCGCTTTTGAATGCCGCAGCAAATGGGCTGAGCGCTCAGAAGCATCAGGTCGCTTTGTGTCATCTCGCGGATGCGATTTCGGCAATTGCAGCGGCCGAAGAAGAAAGCGAACTGCCTACCATTGTTCGCCCCTTCGAACACGCTGTTTTGAGGGAAGAAGCCAACAGCCTTCACAGGCCCCAGGCCCCTCATCTTCGCGCGGTTTGATATTTTAGATACCCCTCTCCCTCCTGATGCAGGCCGCGCGGAAGGTTTAACTGCCGGGAACTAAGACCAAAAAAACCACTCACGGCAGAAAGGCCCGCTTGCTATCTCCCTGGCAAGCGGGTTTTTTTTGATCTCTGACCCCGTGGTCGTTCAGCCGATTTTTTGGAGCCCAAGGCCCAGGCGCATCAACGTTCTGCGAACCGGGCCGAAGCGGTGCAGGGCCTGAATACCCCAGGCGCGTGCATCGCGCAGCGCCGGGCTTTCCGCCTGACTGATCCGGTTCAGCATGTCGATGCCGGCCACGCGAGCGCGGATATCGGTGGCGCGGGCACGTTCGTATTTGGCGAGCATCGTCTCATCGCCCAGTGACTCCCGGCTTTCCTCGGCCAGTTTCAGAAGCGTCGCGATATCTGCGAGGCTCATGTTCAGCCCCTGAGCACCGATAGGCGGCACCACATGCGCGGCTTCGGCCACAAGCGCCAGCCGTGTCGCAGTCAACCGGTTCGCTCGTTGGCTGATGATGGGCCAGATCGATCGATGCGAGGCCAGCTTCAGCGGCCCCTGGATGAAGCCGCTGCGCTCGCTCGCCTCGGTCTCGAAATCGTCGATGTCGGCGGCAAACCGCGCTTCGCACTTCTCGGCGTCGTCCATCCAGACGACAGCTGAACGCGGTTGGCCGTCATGATCCGGCAACGGTACAAGCGTGAACGGGCCGCCCGTGCGGTGGATTTCGGTTGAGCAACTGTTGTGGGGGATCGGATGCGTCACCGCAAATGCCAGCGCCTTCTGCCCGTACTGGGTTGTCTGCACGCCGATCCCGGCCTCTTGCCGCATAGGGGAGTTGCGTCCGTCCGCAGCGATGACCAGTCGTGCACGAATATCCGACCCGTCCGACAGCCGAACCCGGGCCTCCGCCGTGCGACCCAGATAGCGTTCCGCCGCGACACCAGGCTGGAACGTGACATTTGGCAACGCTTGGATTTGCGCAAGAACCTCGCGCCGCAGCAGCCAGTTTGGAAAGTTCCATCCAAAGGGATCTTCGGACACGTCCTTGGCGTCAAAGGCCCGGCCGCGTCGCACCGCTCCGTCCGGACCACCCGCATCGGCCACGCGCATCACTTGCAGCGGCGTCCCGAATGGGGCGAGCGCGTCCCAAAGCCCCGCGCGTTGCAGCAGGTCGCGCGCCGGCTGCAGCAGCGCGGTGGTTCTGATATCGGCGTTTTCGTCCGTCTCATCGGTGACAGGTGGCTGAGGATCGACGCAGATCACGCTGAAACCTGCGTGGCCGAAGGCGGCCGCCGCCGTCAGCCCCGCAATGCCGCCGCCTGCAACAACGATGTCATAGCTTTCATGAGTCATGTGCGCCTCCGTCCCTCCAGACATAGCCGCTGGGAGAGGTGGCACAAAGCGGCATCCTGTCCTACCCGGTGACGCGGCCCAGAAAGTGGGTCAGGTCGGTCGTGTGGTGGTGGATGTGATCGGCCGGTTCGGACGCATCGGCCACATGTATCGTGCGCATTCCAAGTGCGTGAGGTGCCGCGAGATTGCGCGAGTCATCTTCGAACATCGCGGCCCGCGTCGGCTCCAACCCGTCGGTGGCAAAGACGGTTGCAAAGGCCTGATGATCGGGCTTGGGGTGGAAATTTGCGTGTTCGACGCCATAGACGGCATCGAAAAGCCCGTCGAGACCGCGCGCGGCCAGCACTCGTTTGGCATAGGGTCCACATCCATTGGTGTAGACGATCCGCCGTCCGGGCAATGCGCTGATGCGATCGGCCAGGTCCGGAGCCGGCTCTAGCGGATGCAGCGAGATGTCGTGCACATCCGTGAGGTAGGGTGCCGGATCGATATCGTGTTCCCGCATCAGCCCTGCTAGCGTTGTTCCATGGGTTCGCCAGTAGTGAACGCGCAAGCGATCCGCCTCGGTTTTGTCCACGCCAATGGCATCCATCACGTATTGCGTCATCCGGACCTCGATCTGATCAAAGAGCCGGGCCGATGGCGGATAGAGGGTGTTGTCGAGATCAAAGACCCATGTGTCGACATGGGCAAAGGCAGGTGCGAGGTCAGACATACGCCAAGGGATAGGGGCGATGCTGCGCCGCGACAAGGGCAGAGGGTTGCGCAAATGGGCCTTGGCTCCATAAGGTATGGGAATCCAATGATCTTTAGGGACCAGACCATGCCTTCCGAACGACCGCCGAACACTGACGCCTACTCTCTGATCCTCGAAGCGATCGATGTCGGTGTCTACAAACCCGGCGACCGGCTTGTGGAATCGGAACTGGCCGAGCGGTTTGGCGTCTCGCGCACCCCGATCCGGGAGGCCTTGCAACGGCTTGAGACACAGTCGCTTTTGTCGCGCGACGGGCGCAGTCTGATTGTTGCGTCCCTCGATCACAACCAGATGTCGGAGCTTTACATCGTGCGCCGCGAGCTTGAGGGGCTGGCGGCGTCGCTTGCTGCCCGCCACGCGACTGAGGAAGAGATCAGCCTGTTGCGCCAGATGGTCGAGGACGACAACAAGCTGATCGACAACCCGCCCGCGCTGGCCCGGGCGAACCGCCGTTTTCACAAACAGATCCATCTTGCGTCGCATAACCGCTATCTGGTGCAGCAGCTTGATCTGGTTCACCGGACTATGGCCCTGATGGCCACAACGTCGCTGGCGGCGGCTGGCCGGACGAAAATCGCCCAAAGCGAACATGACACCATCGTCAAAGCGATCGAAGCGCATGATGAAAAGGCGGCCGGAGAGGCGTTGCGCGACCATATCTCGGTCGCCTTCATGACCCGCCTGCAACAGGACGCCGATGCCCGTCAGGAAGAGGCCTGATCCACGGTATAGCCGTGCTGGGTCTTGTCCCAATAAAACGGTTTATGCAGCAGTTCGAATAGGGCCTTGAAGGCTGCTAGCGTGCCGAGCGTAAAATAGATCGGCATCATGATGATGAATGGCCACAGATGCCGGTGCTTGGCATCGGACGTGGCGATCAGGGCCATCGCACCGCTCAGGATCTCTGACCCCACAAAGAGAACGATGAGGTACTGGATGACGGTGTGGCCAAGGCTTGCGGTAACAGGGTGCGTTCCGCCGAAACCGACGATCCAGAACGACCACAGAAACGGGGCAAGGGCAAACTGCGCAAAAGTCGCGAGGAACATCGTCTGAATGCCCATAAACCGCCACGGGCCGAGATCGCGCCAAAGCCTGAGCGGAAACCGCATGTGGACGAGATAGGTGATCATGAAACCCTTGAGCCATCTCGACCGCTGCCGTACCCATCTCCACGGTCGGCAATTGGCTTCTTCCATCGTGACGGTCGGAATCAGTTCGGTCCGGTATCCGTGCCGGGCGAGCCTGATCCCCAAATCGGCGTCTTCGGTGACGTTATGCGCGTCCCAAGCGCCGAGCTGCTGCAAAACGGACCGGCGGAAAAACAGCGTCGTGCCGCCAAGTGGAAGAACCAGCCCCAGCCGTGCGATGCCGGGCAAGAAAAGCCGCCACCAAGTTGCGTATTCGATGGCAAAGCAGCGTGACATCCAGTTGGTGCGGGCGTTGTAGTAATCGAGCCGCCCCTGCAGGCAGGCGACGTCGTCCGGCGCCTGTGCAAACCGTTCGACCACTGTCTCGATCTGGTCAGGCTCGGGCGCGTCCTCGGCATCCCAAACGCCGATGATATCGCCTTCGCAGAAATCGAGTGCATAGTTCAGCGCCCGCGGCTTGGTCGTCAATGCACCGTCATCGGGCACCTCGATGACCGACATCCAGTGTGGCAGCGATGTCCGCGAGAGTGTCTGGCGCGTGACATCGTCTTTCGCTTCGAGAACGAGCACGATGTCGAGCAGCGTCTTGGGGTAGGTGAGCCGATTCAGCCGTTGGATCAGTGCATGGGCAATCTCGTGCTCCTTGAACAGTGGAACCATCACCGACACACGCGGCAGGCGCTGGCTCTTTTTTGCAGCCGGCGGAGAAGTGGCCCGCCGCGGAACATGATGCGCGATAAGGGCGCCAAGTTTCAGGCAGGTGGTCATGGCAAGGCATAGCACTGCGGCGGCGATCAGCATTGTCAACGTGCCAAACGGGGCCAGAATAACGGCAGCGGTCAAGCCGCAAAGCCCGACGATCAACAGGGCCGTCCGGAACCCGGAGGGCGCGCCGAACAGCCTGCAACTTTCGTTTTCCGGTACGCATTCGACGGCGCGCGCGGCAAGGTCTTGTCCGTAGAGCCTGCTGATCTGCGCCTTGATCTGATCTGGCGGCGCCAACACGGGCAGTAATTCCGGGGCGAGGGGACCAAGGTCGCGGCGATGGCTTTCCAGCAGGTCAGGCCGGGTCGTGGCGATCATCAGCGTGTTGCCGATCCAGCGCCACGGCACGATGAGATTGGCAAGACAGGCAGAGACGGGCAGGGCGTCCGCCATCTCGGGCTCCGGCGGATCAGACCGCAGGTCGATCCGGTCGACCCGATACTGGCGGGACAGGGCATCGAGAATGTCGTCTGGCTGGACGTAATTCTCACCGACCAGGATGTCGCCAAGCCGCGCATCAAGACGGGTCTGAAGCGAAAGGGCGTGGTTCAGAGATTGTTCGGATATCCGGCCCGCATCGACCAGGTGGTCGCCCATACGCCGCCGTTTTGGCGGTTCAGCTGGGGGGCCGCGGCGCGGCCCGGAAAAGCGCAAACGCGGATCACCCATTTAACAACGGCCCGGTCTTGGTTACGGCGGCGTTGACCTTGACCGAGCAGGGTTAAGGGGCGGTTAATCATCGCCAGAAATGGCGAGTTGCGCTCAGGCGCTTCGCTGGTCCATGGCGCGGGCGAACCGCTCGAACAGGTAGTAGCTGTCCTGCGGGCCGGGGCTTGCTTCCGGGTGGTACTGCACCGAATAGACCGGCCGGCCTTCGATCCGGATGCCGCAATTCGAACCGTCAAAGAGTGATGTATGGGTTTCGATCACGCCGTCGGGCAGGGTCTGGGTATCAACCGCAAAGCCGTGATTCATCGACGTGATCTCGACCTTGCCGGTTTCAAGATCCTTGACCGGGTGGTTCGCGCCGTGATGGCCGTGGTTCATCTTGATCGTGCTTGCGCCAAGCGCCAGCGCCAGCATTTGGTGGCCAAGACAGATGCCGAAGACAGGCAAGTCAGTCTGATCAAGGATGTCGCGGATCATCGGAACCGCATATTCCCCTGTAGCGGCCGGATCACCCGGGCCGTTCGACAGAAAGACGCCGTCGGGCTTGTGGGCCAGAACCTCTTCGCTGGTCGCGGTGGCGGGCAGAACCGTGACATCGCAACCGGCGGAGGCAAGACACCGCAGAATGTTCCGTTTCGCGCCGTAATCCAGGGCAACGACTTTATGTTTGGGCTGTGTCTGACGGGTATAGCCGTCAGGCCACGCCCACCTCATCTCGTCCCAGCGATAGGATTGGGCGCAGGTGACCTCCTTGGCGAGGTCCAGCCCTTCCAAGCCGGTGAACCCGCGTGCCTTTTTTAGCAGCGCCTCGATGTCGAAATTGCCTTCGGGATCGTATGCAAGAGCCACATGCGGCGCACCGGCCTGCCGAATGGCGCGGGTCAGACGGCGGGTGTCGACGCCACCGATTGCGATACGACCACGCGAAGCCAGCCAGTCCGACAGCGGCTGGACCGCGCGCCAGCTCGACGGGTCGGTCGGGTGCCATTTGACGACCATGCCCTCAGCCACGGGATCGCCCGTCTCATCGTCGTCGGCATTAACGCCAACATTGCCGATATGCGGAAACGTAAACGTGACCACCTGACCGGCATAGGACGGGTCGGTCATGATCTCCTGATAGCCCGTCATGGCGGTGTTGAAACAGAGCTCTGCCGTGGTTTCCCCCATCGCTCCGAACCCGGTCCCGAAGAATAGCGTTCCGTCGGCGAGGGCAAGGCAGGCTGTGGGCTTGACAGGGGTCATGGGGCTCTCCGGCGGCAGGCGACTGACGGGCAAATTGGCGGGAAACTAGTGGGATGGGGCACGCGGGTCAAGACCTTGTCATAATTTATGGAACGTAACGATATCAGTGACTTAAGGCCTCCGTCTGTCATTGCGCGGCGATGCGCGATTGGGTAAGGTGCGGCTTTATTGAAACCCATGGGGATGGGACAGCAGATGGAACTGCGTGCGAAGATTTCGACTGCCTTGAAAGAGGCGATGCGGAACAAGGAAACCGAGCGCTTATCGACCCTTCGGTTGATTAACGCTGCCATCAAGGACAAGGATATCGACGCCCGCGCCGCAGGTCAGGACGACGGTGTGGACAGTGGCGAAGTGCTTGCGATCCTTGGTAAAATGGTCAAGCAGCGCCAAGAGAGTGCCCGCGCCTACGAAGAAGGCGGGCGGCTGGATCTGGCAGAGCGAGAGCAGGCAGAAATCGCAGTGATCGAGGATTTTCTGCCTCAGAAGCTGTCTGATGACGAGGCCGAACAGGCCGTTGATGCCGCGATTGCCGAAGTGGGTGCCGACAGCATTCGCGATATGGGCAAGGTTATGGGCGTGCTGAAATCCAAGTATACCGGTCAGATGGACTTTGGCTCGGTCGGCCCGATGGTCAAAGATCGGCTTTGCACCGGTTAGCGGGACCTTAATCAGCCAACGAGCGGCCCATCACCGTTTGATGACCCTCAGCAGGTCATCATAGAGCGCGATGCGTTCTTCCTCGCTCAGAAAAGCTCCGATCTCGACCTCGCGGCCCTTGCCTTTCAGCGTGATGTAGTGAGGGACAGGGCCCTCGCTGTCGTACTTGGTCACTTGCGTCCAATACCGGTCGCAATCCCATTCCTTGGTCTTGCCGGATGGCTCTGTCCGAACCAGGTGGGCAAGGTTCTGGTTCAGGATCAGCACTTCGCTGATCTGCAGCTGTCGGTGATTGCGCTGAAGGGCGTAGTACATCCCCCAGACCGCCAGCATCAGAAACGGCAAAAGCCCCCACAGCACGACCGTTCCCAAAAGTGGGATGGCCGGGATGAGGATCAGGGTGAATGTGGCCAGGATAAAGGCGACCATCCCCTTGGGTGGCAGGGATTCGTGTGGCCAGAGGTGCAATTCCTGCGTCGAGGCGTCTGGTTCGGTTGTCCATCGATAGGGCATGGGGCGAGGATATAGTCCTGTCATAGTCGGTTAAAGCTTTAGGTCTTATTCGGCCGGGGTCCAGAGCGTGAAGAGTTCCTGCGGCTTTGAGACACCCCGCAGCATGTAGCGACCGAGCGAAACGATCTGGTCGGTTTCGCGTGTGGCGCTTTTCGCAACCTTTTCGGACAGGATCAGGGGTCGGCCAAGCTGCGAGCAGAAATCAAGGATGCGGGCGGTCTGGTTCACGGCTGGGCCAATGACGGTGAAATCAAGCCGTGCCTTGCCGCCGATATTGCCATAAGACAGATCACCCGCGTGCAGGGCGAGGCTGTAGTCAGTTACAACCTGATTGTCCGCACGGCGTTCCTGGTTGAGCCAAGTGAGGGCAGTCCGCAGTTCGTTTGCAGCGGCAATGGCCTCGTCCACGGCCTTGCGCCCGCCCCGATCCCGAAAGATGGCGAGCAGCCCGTCGCCCATGAACTTAAGAACGTTGCCGCCCCGGTTCTCGACGATCTCGACCACCTGCCCGAAATAGGCGTTGAGCATGGCTATCGTTTGCGGTCCGTCGGTCTCTTCGGATATCCGGGTGAAACTGCGCAGATCGAAGTACCAGATCACCGCACTGATCGTTTCGAACGAACCGCGCTGGATCTCGCCTGACAGCACCCGTTGTCCCGCGTCCGCGCCCAGATAGGTGGCGGCGACATCGTTGGCCATTTGCCGGTTCGACGCCGCCTTGAGCGCGAGACCGAGGGCAGGAAGTAATGCGCGCAGGGTTTCTACATGCGCGTCTGAAAACCCCTCCGGCGCGTCACTGACCCATGAGATGACCAACCCCTCGGGCGTGTTGTTGGGATCGACGGCCGCGGTGTCGGTTACGTTTTCAAAGCGCATCTTGGCCGCGAAATAGTCTGTCCCGCCCCGGTCCCGCAATTCGTCGAGAAAGGGAAATCGGTGCGGCGGGGTGCCAGGTCGAAGGGTTTCGCGCAGTTCGACGATGTCTTCGGACAGAAGGTGGTAGAGCGGGCTTCGAACCCATTGTTCACGCGGCGTGGAAACGTGGGCGAGATGGACTGTCCCGATGCCCTCATCCTTGTTCCAGTCGAAACTGATGCTGCCGAATTCCGGGTGATAGGCCCGCTGTGCCACATGCACCCGCATGATCGGGATGCCAGCCGCGAGGATGCGGGTGCAGTAGCCATCAAGTGTGTCGGCCTGACCAGTGCCCTCTATACCCTGCGTGATCAGCCAGTTGGTGATGGGTTTGATCCCCAGATCAGCGTTTTGTTGCATCGTGTGTCCGTCGCACCCCGGTTGGCCCTATTTTGGGTGTCGCTGTGCCGTCTGTCCATGCCCGGTCCACGCCCGTCTCATCCAGGTCGGATTGGTGCACGGTGGATAGCGGAGCTTCACATGCCCGTGAGAGGGCTGGAGGCACGCATCTTGATGTCCGATGTTTTGCAAAGCGCGGTATATTTCAGGAGGATTGATATCATGACCCATTCGAGGCGCTCTGTTTTGATGCTTGTTGGTGCGGTTCCGGTTGCGGTGCTGCTGCCGTTCAAGGGCCGGGCGGCTACCCCACCGGTATATTCCGAGGGTGGCGTGGCAGTGGACGGCACAGATGTCGTTGCCTATTTCTCCGAAGGCACACCCGTTGCCGGTGATGAGGCCATCACCCATGACTGGAACGGTGCCACATGGCGGTTCGCGAACGAGGCCAACCGCGCTGCCTTTGCCGCAGATCCCGAAGCTTATGCGCCGCAATACGGGGGCTATTGTTCGTGGGCCGTCAGCAACGGTTATACGGCCTCGACCGTACCAGAGGCATGGAAGATCGTGGACGGTAAGCTCTATCTGAACTTCTCGAAACGGATCCAACGTCGCTGGGAACGCGACATTCCGGGGCGGATCGCGGCTGCGGATGCCAACTGGCCTTCGGTTTTGGATTGATGCTCGGGTGGCGGGACGGCTCTGTTTGACCCCGCACAGATCAAATGCGCCCGTCCGCTGATCCGAGGTTCCGCGCGTTGCTCGCCCTTGCGCTTGAAAGGAAAAGGGCCCCGGTTTCCACCGGGGCCCTTTGGCAATTCCTCAAGCACCTCAGTGCGCGTGCTTGTTGTCCCACTCTTCCTGCTTGGGCAGGATCTCGAACGTGTGCTCGGGTGGGGGTGAGGGCAGCGTCCATTCCAGCGTGTCCGCGTATTCGTTCCACGGGTTGTTTTCCGTCACGCGGGCGCCTGAGCGCAGCGTGTACCAGATCACGCCGAAGAAGAAGAGGAACGACGCGAACGACAGGAACGCTCCCCATGATGAAACCGCGTTCCACAGCGCATAGGCCTCGGGATAGTCGATGTAACGCCGTGGCATACCCTGACGCCCGAGGAAGTGCTGCGGGAAGAACGTGATATTGGCACCGATGAACATGGTCCAGAAGTGCAGCTTGCCCGCCCATTCAGGATACATGCGGCCCGTCATCTTGGGCAGGTAGAAGTAGATACCCGCAAAGATGCAGAACACTGCACCGAGCGACATCACATAGTGGAAGTGTGCCACCACGTAATAGGTGTCGTGATAATACCGGTCGACTGCCGCCTGGCTGAGTACGATCCCCGTCACACCGCCAACGGTGAAGAGGAAAAGGAACCCGAAGGCCCAGAGCATGGGCGTCTTGAACTCGACCGAACCGCCCCACATCGTTGCGATCCACGAGAAGATCTTGACCCCCGTGGGCACCGCGATGACCATTGTTGCAAGCATGAAATAGGCCTGCTGGTTCAGCGACATGCCAACCGTGTACATGTGGTGCGCCCACACGACAAAGCCGAGAGCGCCAATCGCAATGAGCGCCCAGACCATCGGCAGGTACCCGAAGACGGGTTTCCGGCTGAACGTCGCGATGATGTGACTGATGAGGCCGAAGCCGGGCAGGATGATGATATAGACCTCGGGGTGACCGAAGAACCACAGGATGTGCTGGTAAAGCACCGGGTCACCGCCACCGGCCGGATCAAAGAAGGTGAACCCGAAGTTCCGGTCCATCAGCAGCATGGTGATTGCGCCCGCCAGAACCGGCAGCGACAGCAGGATCAGCCAACTCGTAACGAAGATCGACCATGAAAACAGCGGCACCTTGAAGAGCGTCATGCCGGGAGCCCGCATGTTCAGGAAGGTCGTGATCATGTTGATCGCGCCCAGGATCGACGACGCCCCCGAGACGTGCACGGCGAAAATGGCCAGATCCATCGACATCCCGCCTTCGTTTACCGAAAGCGGCGGATAGAGCACCCAGCCCACGCCCGAACCCAGCTGGCCGTTGCCACCGGGCGAGACGACCGAGCAGATCGCCAGCGACGTACCGGCTACATAGAGCCAGAACGACAGGTTGTTCATGCGTGGGAACGCCATGTCCGGCGCGCCGATTTGCAGGGGCATGAAGTAATTGCCGAAACCCCCGAATAGGGCTGGAATCACCACGAAGAACATCATCAGGATGCCGTGGCCCGTGATCAAAACGTTCCACAGGTGGCCGTTCGGCGTACATTCACCCGGAGCTGCGGCGGTCATCCGCGCACCTTCCATGCACATGTACTGAACGCCCGGATCCATCAGTTCCATCCGCATGTAAACGGTGAACGCGACCGAGACAAAACCGACGAAAGCCGATGTAATCAGGTACAGAATGCCGATGTCTTTGTGGTTGGTGGACATGAACCAACGGGTGAAAAAGCCCCGCGTGTCTTCGTGCTCGTGCCCGTGAATGGCTGCATCTGCCATAAAGGGTGCCTCCTGCTAGGTTGCGACGCGCGCGCGGTTCCCGTTGCGCGCACGGATTCCGGAATGTTCTAGTCGTTCGCTGTCGCCGCATCAATGCGTGAAGCGGTCCGAGAGAGAGTAAGATTGTCGCGGGGCCAATAGGTTAACCAAGCGTTGCAATATACGCATGGCGGCTATTCCGGCCGACCGTTTGCGTTCCTCAATATGGGCCATATTTCGCCATGAAAACCGGTTTAACACGGCGCCGAAATTCGATGAAGTAACAGGGGAAGCAATGAAGAATACCATTCAATTCAGCAACTTGATCGCTGCTTTCTTGATCATTACCGGGCCTGCGGCTCAGGCGTCGACCGTGACGCTGAGCTCACCAGATGGTTCGGTCAGCGTTGAAGGCGAGCTTGTCGCGGCGCGGTCCGATACCTTCGTTCTCAAAACCGCGCTTGGCACGATCGAAATGGATCGTTCGACAACACGCTGCGATGGTGCCGATTGTCCAGCGCCCGGCGCTGTCTTTGACCTTGCAGACCAGCCTGAACGTCCACCAGGGGCCGAATTCGAGGACTGATCTGGCCGCTATCATGACCTAGTCGACGGTCTCGGTTTCAAAGACCGGTGGAAACGTCTGCATCAGCGCGGCATCAACGTCCTGCATGGTAACCGGAAGGCCCAGATCGACCAGGCTCGTGACGCCGTGGCCGCTGATCCCGCAGGGCACGATTCCGTCAAAATGCTCGAGGTCCGGCTCTACGTTGATCGAAAGTCCGTGAAAACTGACCCATTTGCGCAGGCGGATTCCGATCGCAGCGATTTTGTCCTCGCGCGGACTGCCGTCGGGGAGGGCAGGGCGTTCCGGCCGGTCGACCCACACGCCGACTCGCCCCTCGCGGACCTCACCCCGCACATTGAACTCGGCGAGTGTCGTGATCACCCAGGCCTCGAGTTGCTGGACGAACCGCCTTACATCATGCCCGCGTTTGCCCACGTCGAGCATGACATAAACGACGCGCTGTCCTGGGCCGTGATAGGTGTATTGGCCGCCGCGCCGTGTGTCATGCACCGGAAAGCGGCGGTCTAGCAGATCGGCAGGTCTTGCCGATGTCCCCGCAGTGTAAAGGGGGGGGTGTTCAAGCAGCCAGATGCATTCGTCGGCCGCACCCGCGGCGATCGCAGTAGCGCGGGCCTCCATCCAGGCTTCGGCCTCCCGGTAGTCGGTCAGGCCCGTGGTGGTCTTCCACTCGATCACGCGGCCTCGGATGCGGCTTGTCTGAGGATCTGAGTATAATTCTCGACCCCCTGGGCACCGGTCACGAGGTATTTGCTGTTGAATACCATGGACGGCACCCCGGAGATGCCGCGTGACGTCCAAAACGACTCTTTCTCTCGGACCGTATCCGCGAGGGCCTGTGTTTCGAGAGCATTTCGCGCCGCTTCGGGATCAAGGCCGACCGAAGCCGCGACCTCTATCAGTGTCTCGGTATCCGACACATCCCTGCCTTCCGTGAAATGGGCTTCAAACAGCGCGAGCTTCAAAGGATGCTGCCGCCCTTGGGACAATGCGAAATCGAGAAGCTGATGCGCAAGAAATGTATTCACGATTCGGCTGTCTTCGGTGAATTTGAACTGGATACCCAGATTTTCGCCTAATGCCCGGAGATATTGGCGGTTCTTTGCGGATTGTTCGGCCGTCGAACCATACTTTTCCGCAATATGCTCGGCCAGGTTCTGACCTTGGGGCGGCATGGTGGGGTTGAGCTCAAACGGATGCCAACGCACGCGCGCGCCCATTCCTGTTAGGCCGAGCGCCTGTTCCAATTGCCGAAGTCCCACGATGCACCAAGGGCACATGACGTCCGACACGATGTCCACATCAACGATTTCGGGGGCAGAATCAGGCATGGAGCGACCCTTTGCTTTGCAATCCCAAGATGAGCGCGCGGCAGCATCAGTGCAAGAGGTGGCAAAAACCGGTGGAATTCCACCATTGCAATCAGAATTTACTATGCGGCGCTTCAGCTGATGCTAATGTGAGGCATCAATTTTCTTGGAGGACGGTTATGTTTCATAAATCAATTGCCGTTTCCGTATTGGCCCTTTCGTTGGCGGTGTCGCCAGCGGAGCGTGTTGAAGCCGATGCCGGGGACTTTGTTGCGGGTGCCATCATTGGTGGGCTGGTCGGCCATGCAGCCACCAAAGAAGCCCAGCGGAAAAAGCGGACGACAACCTATCGCAAGACCTACCGCTCACGCCTGCCCTCAACCCAGGAAGGGCGGCAGATTCAGGCATCCCTGAACTATTTCGGGTTCAATGCCGGTACAGTTGACGGGCAGCTCGGTAGCCGTTCGCGCGCAGCGATCTCGTCTTATCAGGCCTATATGGGTTATCCCGCCACCGGGTACCTTGACCCGTTCCAGCAGAACCTGCTGACCACCTCGTATAACCGGGCTCAGGCGGGCGGCTATACAACAACCCAGCTGATCGCGCAGAACCCTGAAGGTGTGCGCGGCCTGCTCAAGACCTACCGGGCGGAACTGTCAGGCCAGCCGGTTGTGCCCCAGACCCCCTATGTGACACAGCCGCAGACCACCGTCGTCGTCACGCCTCAGGCGCCGGTGCCCAGCGTGGGCACGACGACAACGACCACGGTCGTGGCCACACCGACGCCACCCAAGGTCGTGACGCCGGTCGAAGATGACTCCGCCACGACGACCGTAGCGGCGGCAACCGCAGCTGCACCGACCTTGCCCACCTTCCTCGGCGGTGGAAGCCAACAGTCGCTCGCGTCGCATTGCAACACGGTGTCGCTGCTGACCAATTCCAACGGCGGCTTCACGACAGTTGCGGCGATGTCTGATCCGAACCAAGCGCTGAACGAACAGTTCTGCCTGGCGCGGACATATGCCATCGCAGGCAGCGAGAGCGCGATTTCGAAGGTTCAGGGCTTTACGCCGGATCAGATCGCAGGCCAATGCGAGGGTTTTGGCCCGGCGATGAAGGACTATGTGTCGGCGCTGTCGCTCAAATCCATGCAAGAGGTGCGCGCCGAGGTCAGCGATTTCATCCTGAGCACCGGCATGTCCCCGGATCAGTTGAAGGGCACGGCGCAGATCTGTCTTGGGGTCGGCTATCGGACCGACAATATGGACGTCGCCATCGGGTCGGCCTTGCTGCTCGATGCCATGGGGCAGGGGGTCTATGCCGAGCTGATGGGCCATCACCTGTCGCAAGGCTTTGGTACGGCAAAGCGGGCAGACATGGCCCGTGTCTGGTATGACCACAGCCTGCAGGCCGTGGATGCTGGGGCCGATGCAGTCTTTGCTCCAGGGCAGCCCGAGCGGACCGAGTTGCTGCGCAAGGCGTCGATGACGCTGGGCGTGAATTCGTCCGCAGTACCGACAGCGCCACAGGTTCAGCCCGCATCTGCATTGCCCACCTTCACGGTCAAGCAATAGTCTGTAGCCTTCGCGTTTTAGCAAGAGTGAGGCCCGCGCCTTTTGGCGTGGGCCTTCTTGTCGGAACAGGGTTGAGTGCGCGTGCTGGGCGTATGTCCATCATTGCGTTCGCTACGCAGGCTTGAGGGACGCTGTCCCTCAAACTCCCTCGCGTATTTTTCCAAGGTGAAGTCTGGCGAGCGAATTCGGTGGATTTCGCTCTTGGCAAGCGTTGAAAGGGCCGTTATGTGAGCGCTCACCAATTCGAAGTGTGCGGTCGTGGCGGAATTGGTAGACGCGCAGCGTTGAGGTCGCTGTTCCTTAACAGGAGTGGAAGTTCGAGTCTTCTCGACCGCACCAAATACTCAGAAAACACCCTGAGGCTAAGCGCGCCGGAGCGCTTTGGCAGGGCGAAATATTCTAAGCCTGGCACATTCAGACCTATTGCATCAGCTGCGCAGTTGGATCGCGGTCTGGCGTCAAATACCCACCGATATGCGGTCTCGCCGAGCGAATGCGGAAGTTCCTATTCGCTGCCAGGTCGGGGCATTTGGTGAAGTCGGTCACGCCGTTTGGCCTGCTGTGGCAGTAAGCATGCGGTTCTGAACAAGTCGGTTCTGGCGTCTCAATATCGGCTCAATCTTAAGTATAGAGGGGCATAATATGATGGCGGTCCTCAAGGTCGCCCACTCACCAGAGGTTAACCCATTGGGCGTAATCGATGACTTTTAAGCTGGTATCCTGCGATGGCGGCGGGATCAGGGGGTATCTGTCCTGCCTGGTCCTGCAGCGGCTTCACGCCCAAACGTCTTTTCTCGACAAGGCTGACGGTTTCGCGGGCACGTCGACTGGCGGTCTGCTTGCGGTCGCTCTTGCAGATGGTCGGTCTCAGGGAAAGGACATGAGCAGCCTGATCGACGAGCTTGTCGAAATGTACCGCAATGATGCGCACAAGATCTTTCGCGAGAATGAACGTGGCCTTATCGACAAGGCGCTGGATGAAATCTTGAGGCGCTTCAACCTTGATGGCGGCCTTGGTATCTTTGCCGCGCATTACGGCGCTGAGGGCCTGGCAGAGTTCGGCCAGTCACTGGTGGCGGACAGGACGGTCGGCACGATCTCACCTGATATTGTCCTCGCGATAAACACCGTTTGTCTGCATCGGAGCGACCAGATTGGGTGGGCGCCCTTCACGGTTACCAATCAGGATCTCGGCGCTGGCCCGTGGCTGGACATGACGCCGGTCAAGCTGTTGGATGTTGCCATGGCAAGCGCGGCTGCGCCGGCGTATTTTCCGCCACATCGGATCAAGGCGAATGGCAAGGACTTTGGTTATTTTGCCGATGGTGGGGCCTTTGCCAACAATCCGGTCTTGAACGGGATCAACATCGCGATTGCGGCCAAGCAAACCCATGGCCTGGAGGATATCGAGGCCCTGTCAATCGGCACCGGCCAGCAACCGGCGGACATCACCGAAGCCATCATCCAGAACCCTGAAAGCTGGGGTCTGCTGAAATGGTTCGGCATGACATCGCATGCGCACAAGGGCGCACTGCTGGAAATGTTGCTGACGACCTCGGCTGAGAACCAGTATTGGATGGCACGCATGATCCTGCGGGACAGGCTGGTTCGCGTGAACCCGTCACTATCCAAGCCCGTTGGCCTCGCGACCTTTACGCCCGAAGCCTATGGCACGATGGATCACGCGTTTCAGGCAGGGACGGAAAGCCGTGCCTGGGGCCGCGCGGTTGCGATGCTTAAAAAGTGGTAGGCGCCGCTGCCCGCTGAAGGTGGTTCACTTTTGAAAAGAGTGACGCCAAGATGGTCAACGGGGTAGCTGCGCCAGGACGCTGCGCATCAGGTGGACGGGACCGAAGGGCTGAAATGGACGATCCAGAGCTTGCGGAAAAGCTGGTCGAGGTTCTGCGTCGACCGGACGGCGATACGGCGCTGCGCCCGGTTCACACATTTGGTGTCAGCGCCACGGGGTATTTCGAACCCTCTGACATCGCGCAGCAGTTTTGCATTGCAGATCATTTCCGGGCAAAGCGCGCACCCGTCATTGCACGTTTTTCGAACGGGTCGGGCAGTGCGACACAAAGGGACGGTTGGTCGGATGTCAGGGGCATGGCCACCCGATTTCACCTTTCGGATGGCACAGCGACCGACCTGATTGCTATGACGCTGCCGGAGTTCTTCACGGCAACACCAGAGGCCTTTCTCGACTTTGCCATAGAAGCCGCACCCGCCCCTTATGAGGCGGAAACGCCGTGGAGAAAGATCGTCAACCTGCTGCAGCTTAAGCTTCCTAAACGCGATCCATACCGGGGTGAGACCATCAGTCCCGACGACGGTGCAATCCGCTTTGCGGATGCGAACCGTTCCGCCCAACTCGCGGTGGTGGAGGCCGCGACCATAGGCGCACCGGTCAGCTACGTTCGCGCGGCCTACCACGCCGTTCATACTTTTGTCGTCACCGCACCCGACAAGACACGCCGCTGGGTACGCTTCACCTGGCAGCCGGTCGCCGGTGTGCTCAACACCAACCCTTTGGAGCCGCCGGTTGACGATTATCTCAAAGCCGAACTGCAGGAGCGGTTGTCCAAGGAACCGGCGCGGTTTTCACTCATGATGAATATTGGGGAGGTTGGGGATGCTTTCGATGATCCAACCCGGCCGTGGCCCCCGCACCGGCCGCGGATCACGATGGGCACGCTGACGCTTGACGCTGTGCCTGATGATCAGGACGCTCAATGTGAAAAGCTGAGCTTCAACCCTGGTTTGCTGACCGAGGGTATCGAGCCGTCGGACGATCCGGTGCTGCATATCCGTACGCAAGCGTACAAGACATCTTCCGAATGGCGGGACGGCACGCCATGTCCCTTTTCCCGGAGCTAGGCCGATGACAAAACAGAGCGGGTGGTTCGATCGCTACGTGAACAGCTTACCCGAGCGCGGTTGGTTCAACTTTCTGTCGCGTTACGTCGTGGTGCCCTACTGGGCCTGGCGTGACCCCCGGCCCAAGCTGCCCGGCGGACCGCGCCCCTCACCACAGCCCAGCGACAACCTGCAGCGCATGATGAACCTGATCATGCCCCTGAAAGATCCATCCCCTGCAGGACGCGCCCGCGCGACCTTGGCCATCGCCCAGAACGTTGACGAAATTTTCGCTGGGCTCGACAATGTCGGTACGGTCCATTCTGCGCGGTTCCTGCTGCTCGACAACAATCTCTGCATGATCTCCGTTTATGATGGTGATTTTAGCAACTACATCCGGGATTTCATCGTCACCATTGGCAGCGTCTTCGACGAGGTCATGACGCTGGTGGAGGGCGGCGAGGACCTGATACCAACGGAACATAACGTCGAGAAATTCATCGACTGGGTGCACGAGCACGATCTTTTTCAGGCGCCGGATTTTCCAACTGACCTTTTCGACTTGCAGGACGAGGCAATCGGACGCTCGCCAGACAGTCCTCCACATCCGCTAAGTTCGCTGCCGCGCGCGCTGGTTTTGCAGCTCTACGCCAATCGCAATATCTCGCTCGGGGGCGGCTATCGCGCTTATCCGGGCCTCTCGGCGGCACAGGTCCGCGCGAAGTTTGGAGAGGGTTGGTGAAGGCCGATTTTGACCCCGGTGCGGTGCAGGGCAACATCCTGCGCGGGTATCGCCGCAACTATGTGCGCCACCTTATCCTCGAGGTCAAAGATCGTGCCTCGGCCCGCGGCTTTCTGGCAGCCTCTCTTACTAGAGATAGTGCGGACGTACCCGCAATCACGCCGGATACGACCTGGAAGACAAAGCCTGCCGTGTGTTTCAATATCGGTCTGACTTTCGAGGGGCTGCGGGCTTTCGGCGTCGCATCACAGCATCTCGAAACATTCCCGACCGAGTTCGTCCAGGGCATGGTGCGGCGCGCCACAAAGATCGGCGATTTCGGCGAAAGCGCGCCGGAGCATTGGCCGGCACCCTTTGACACACCGGGCCGTGTGCACATGATCGCCTCGATCCATTCGGATGACGAAAGTGCTCTCGACGTGGTCGAGGGCCAAATCTCACGCGCCTTCACCGTGATTGGTGTGCGCGACGGCCGCAACCTGCCCGAAGGGAAGGTCTTTTTCGGTTACACCGACGGGATCTCTCAGCCCCGGTTTCAGCATATCGTCGACCCTGAAATGGAAGGGGTGGATGAGCCCATTGATCCACTCGGCACAGCGCTTTTGGGCCATCCAACACGCGACGAGGGCGTGACATTCCGCGTGCCGACGCCGCATGATCTGGGGTTCAACGGGTCATTTAACGCGTTTCGGGTCTTGGCGCAGGACGCTGCGGGTTTCGAAGCGTATCTCGACAGCGCGGCGACTGAGGTGATGGCGCATCCCGCTGCCGCCAAGCTGGTCGATAAGGATAATCTGCACCGGATCGGCGAAGGGCTCGACGTGCACGGTGCCTTGCGCGAGGTTGTCGCGGCACAGATGTGCGGGCGCTGGCGAAACGGCGTGCCTTACGAACTGTCGCCTGATTCCCAGTTCCCGGAGACACCTGTTTCCCTGACCAATTTCGACTATACGCGTCATTCTCGCTGTCCGGCCGGTTCGCACTTGCGACGCGGCAACCCGCGGGGTGGTCCGATTGTCCAGCGTATCGCGAACTACTCGCGGCGGCTGATCCGGCGCGGCATGTCCTATGGTCCGGATTTCGATCCGGCGAACCCGGACGCGGCAGAACGGGGGCTGTTGGGCAATTTCATAGGGGCAAACATCGGCGCGCAGTTTGAGGCGGTGATGTGCGACTGGATCAACCTTGGCCTGCAGGATCCGACGATCACGGGCGCGAGCGATCCTTTGCTGGGCGCCAACGCGCCCGAGACGAGCTGGTTTGACTTGACGGTTCCGGGCGGGCCGCCTTTGCGGTTGCGGGGTATTCCGCGCTTCATCACATCCCGCGGGGGGGCCTATACGTTTTTGCCCAGCATGGCTGCGATCCGGTACCTGTCCAAGCTGACAGGCTAAGCAGCCCCGATCAGGCGGCCAAGTCTGCCAAGGCCGCTTCGATCCGGGCCAGCATTGGCGACTGCCCGGCCGAAGCCACGGTTTGCCGGGCGAGGGTCAGATGTTTCTTGGCCAGTGCGTTCCTTTTCCTGGCCTTGTAGAGAAGACCCATCATCATGTCGCAACGGGCAATATAGTGGCCGTTCTCGTCAAATTGGGGGTTCTGACGAACCTGTTCGATCATCGACGTAAGCCGCTTTTGACCTGAAAACACCACCCGCCCAATGGCCCCGATGTTCCGCAGCAAAGCAATGGGAGACGCGCCACCTTCACCGATCAGGATGGCGAGATACATCTCACAAAGAAAGAGGCGGGCCCAGTCGGCTGCGATGCGGCTTCCTTCGGCGTCACGCCGATTTATGGCACCTTCTATCTGATCTAACCCCCTGGCAATCTGCCCCTTCATCGCATAGGCGACGCCCAACATCGTTTCGGGCCCCGCTGTAAACAATCCAAGACCCCTTGCGCCGTATTCGTCGATATGCCGCTCGACCGTCTCCAGCGCACCGGCCATCTCCAACGGCACAAGGGAACTCACGCGGGCGGCCTCGGCGATGGCCAGTTCGAATTCTACCCTCGAGGCCTCGCGCGCATCTTCGGCCATCTTCAGAGCCAAGGCGTGATCGTCTGTCACCATGGCGATCAGGGCTTTCATCGCGGTCCCGTACCCCAGCGATCGGGGATCGCTCCGAGAGGTGCCGAAGTCGATCATCTTGTCGGCGGTGGCGTTTGCCCCCGTGACGCGGCCCCGGGTTAGCTCGTTCCAGCCAACCGTCGCGAGATGGAAGTTCTGAATATAGGCATCTTCGAATGTGTCGAGGAGGCCCTCGATCTCTTTCGTCTTGGCCTCGAAGGCCGCATTCGAAATGGGGGCGTGGTAGATAGAGACCGAAAGCTCGTTGACCATCGCATAGGCTTTGCTCTTTGGATCACCTAGACGTTCAGACATGGCGGTCAGGTCCTGCTGAACCCCATACGCCTCAAGGTACTTTCCGCCGCATACGAGGCAAGATACGTAATGGTGCAGAAAAAGGACGTGGTTGCGGCTGTCGCCCATGCGTTCAAGGATCGGCCGGACGTTTTCAACGCGTTCGATGAAGTCGGTGACCCGCAGGGAAATGTTTGAGCAGAGAGCGAAATCCGCGATGAGCGCGGCGAACTGGATGTCCGTCGCGCAACTCGGATCGTTCCGATAGAGGTCAAGCGCCGAAACAAAGTAACGGTTGGCCTCGTCCAGCGAATAGGTGCCGAGGCTCTTTGCCCCAGCCATTGCGTTGTAGGTGAACGCCCCATCCGCGCGATCGGTATGCCCAAAGTGATGGGCCAGGGTTTCGGCGACTTCTTCCAGCTGGTTGGAATTGCGGACTTCCAGGGCGTGCGCCGTTGCGAGGTGCAACGCTGCGCGACGGGTCGTAACCAAGCTCTGATAGACGGAGTCGCGCAGCAGCACGTGTTTAAAGGTGTAATCCGACGAGTTCGCCTCGCGAAGAAGGATGTCCAACGCCTGCAGTCGCTGCAGACCTGCGCCAACGTCGTCTGGGCGTCCGACCACTTGTGACAGTAGGCCCGGGTCGAACCGGCGGCCGATCACTGACGCGGCCTGCAAAAGTTCCCGATCCTGCGGGTCCAGCCGTTCTGTTCTGGCGGCCAGCAAGTCGAGCATACTGGCTGGCAAGGCGTGCTCGCCCAAGTCGGCATCGAAACTGGCTTCACCCCCATCGATACGCAAAGCGCCCTCGTCGAGAAGGAAACTCAGGATTTCTTCGCCGAAGAGCGGATTGCCCCCGGCGCGTTCGGTCAATTGCCGCGACAACGCTTCGGGTAACGTATTGATGGACAGACGGCCGAGTGCGAGATGCTCGATATCTTCTGCGGCGAGGGGGGCGAGTGGAATCGTTTCGACCGCAGGCTGTCTTAGCCATCTCGGTTTATATTCGGGCCGGCGGGTCAGGATTATCATCAAGTTTGACGGTTCGCCCGCCTCAACCAGTGCGCTCAGAAGACCCTCGGTTGCGCTGTCGATCCAATGCGCATCCTCTAGCACGAGGATCATCTTGTGCTGTTCACACGTCTTTTGAAGCAGCTTGGGCAGCAACGTCCGGGTACGCAGGCCGATCAGAACGCCGTCAAGACTGTCGAGCGCAGCGTTTTGCGAACTCTGCCCCAAGAGATTGAGAAGTAGGGCAAGGTTTTCTTCATTGTTCAGATCTGACCGCGCCAACCCCTTATCGATCTTGCGGGCGATTTCCGACGGGTCGTCGGCGTCCCGAATGTTGAAAGACGACCGAACCATTTCCAGAATCGGCAGAAACGGGGCCAGCTGACCATCTGCCGAGCACTGTCCGACGACGACAGTCGCTTCATCCTCCGGCACATGCAGAAGAAATTCGAATACGAGCCGTGTCTTGCCAAGGCCGGGCTCACCGACCAGATCGACCAGCGCAAGATCATCATTCGCCCGGGCCAAGGCAGCGGAAAGGCGGCGAAGCTCGGTCATGCGCCCGACATAACCGCTCAAACCCTGAGCCAAAGACGCATCGAAGCGGGTCGCGTTCTTGCGGATGGCCTGAAGTGTCCAGAGTTTACGCGGTTTGCTGAACCCCTTGATGGCGTATTCGCCGGCAAAGCTCACCTCGGCCAGCCATTCGACAAGGCGCCGGGTCGCGTCGCAAATGAGGCAACCGCCGGGCGGGGCGAGGCTCTCGATGCGGGACGCAAGGTTGACCGTGCTGCCGAATGCCGTTGCCGGGCTTCCTTCGCCGGCCACGGCTGCAACGAGCGCAGTTCCGGAACTTACGCCCACGCGCACACTGGGCCGTACACCGAAACGAGCCTCAAAGTCTTCTGCAGCTTCCGCGAAGGCCGCGTTGATCTCGAGGGCCGCCCGGCAGGCACGCAGTGCGCCATTCTCCAGTGCCTCGCGTACGCCGAACAGGGCCATGATGCCGTCGCCCGCGAAATCGCGGGTCGTGCCGCCATACCGGTCAATGGTTTGAGAAAGGATTCCGTAGGCTTTGCGGACAAAGTCGAGCGTTTTCTCTTCGCCCAGTTCAGCCGAAATAGCCGTGTAGCCGGCGATATCGGCGAACAGAACCGAAACCTGACGGCGCTCGCCCGGGTCGGGTTGCGCCGAAGATGTGCTCGCTAGGTCCTCGATCATGAGAAGGCTGATTTGCCACCTTACTGTCTCGCCGCCGACCTACAGCGTAAGCTGTAAGAACGATTGGGTCAAAGTGCGGATATTCGGGGGCGTTTTCGGACCGGACGCTGCACCAAAATAGAGGTTACTGGGGCGTAGACAGCGACAGTGGGTCAGGCGCTGTAGGCCAACTTCAGGCCGGGGCGTGGCCAACGGGTCTTGTAGATCTTGCCCGTGCTCGACGCTGTGATCCACAGGTCGCGCATATCGCTGCCACCAAAGCACATGTTGGTGGTGAAGAGGTCGGGTATTGCGACATGCTCGGTCGAGCCATCAGGGCTGAAGACCGTGATCCCACCGTTGAAAAGGGTCCCGACAAGGACGCGGCCACTTTCTTCGACCTTGAGACTGTCGAGCCATTGATACCCCGGCAGGGTTTGCACGACATTCCCGGGCATGCCGGGCATCGGCCCGGGTTTGACCGTGCCGGGCCCGGTAATCTCCATGGCCCAAAGCCTGCCGAAAACCGTGTCCGAGACATAGACAGTCTTGCCATCGGGCGAGAGGCCAACACCGTTCGGCATCGGGATCGTCGCGGCCTTGATCAGTGTGTTTCCGTCGATGCTGGCATAATAGAGGCCGCCGTAGCGCGTGGAGGTTTCGTCTTGGATACCGGTATCCGTGAACCAGAAGCCGCCAGACTTGTCGAACACGATATCATCCGGAGCAATCAGGCGCTGGCCCCCATAGCTGTCAAAGAGCTGCGTAACCTTTCCCGTCGCAAGATCAATGCGGTGCACAGAACCGCCTTTGTAATGCGGTCGGATCGGCGCGGGCACTGTGATTTCGTCCGGGCCGAACGGCACGAAGCTATAGACCCCGCCATTGTTGCAAACATAGGCCGCGCCATCGGGTCCGATAGCGACACCGTTTGGTCCACCGGGGATTTCGGCCACGACGCTGAGTGAGCCATCGGCACCCAGCCTGGCGAGTGTCTGCTCCTTGATATCGACGAACAGCAAAGAGCCGTCCCGCATTGCAACCGGACCCTCTGGGAAGCCCAGGCCGCTGCAAACCTCTTCCAGTTTCAAAGACATATCCCGCTCCCTCGGTTTTGGACCTTCTGCACTGTCCCGCTCTATTGCTGGCGTCCCGACCGGGGCAGTCCCCTTGGCTTGGTGCCGAATGTCAATCACACTTGTATAAATCCGCATTTATCACATCGAGATGCGCGGTCCACAATGACCCGTAGCCTTATCAGCCGATCAAGATGTCTTCAAACCACGGGCCCTGCGCTGAAACCGTGCTTGCGTTTCGTGCTTCGGCTCAGGCTTGGTAACGAAGTCGCTCGAGAGGATCTTCTCCAGTTTGCTGCTTTGCTGCGTATGTCCTATCTTGCGCCGGCGTATTAGCGGGAAAGTTTCAAAGGCCATATGTCGTTCACCCTGAAACAGGCAAGATACTTTGTAGGGGTGGCGGAACATGGGTCTTTCAGTCGGGCCGCCATAGAGCTCGCGATCTCGCAAAGCACCCTGACAGAAGCGATAAAGGAACTCGAAGGCCATCTGGGTCTCAAGCTGTTCGAGCGACGGAGGCGTGGGGTGGAGGTGACCCATCATGGTCACATCTTTATGCGTCATGCCAAGGCAATCCTGGCCGAGATTTCGAACGCGGAACTTAGTCTGGCCCGCGAATACATCAATACTGCCGGGCGCCTGAATATCGGTGTGACCTCGTTGACCTCAGGCTATGTGCTGTCGGACCTTCTGTCTCGATTTCGCCGAGCGCAGCCCGAGATCGAAGTGAGCGCTTTGGAGGACAGCCCCGAATACCTCGAACACCTGTTGGTGGGCGGCGAGTTGGACGTGTCGGTGATGCTTTTGGATCGCCTGCGCAACCCGGCAGCTTTGAATTCCGAACTGCTTGCGGTCTCGCCGTATCGACTCTGGCTGCCGCTTGGCCATCCGCTGTCGGCGCTCGAGACCATTTCGCTCGAAGATCTCGCTCACGAAGCGCAGATCGTGCTCGATGTGGACGAGATGCAGGAAGAGGCGGGGCGGCTGATGTCGAGCTTTCCGGTTAAGCCGCGCATCGCCTTTCGCACACGGTCTGTCGAGGCGGTCAGGTCGCTTGTGGCCAGCGGTGCAGGCGTTTCGTTCCTGCCGGATCTCGTCTATCGCCCTTGGTCGCTTGAAGGGGACCGGATCGACAGCCGCGATGTCTCGACAAAACTGCCGGTGATACAAGTGGGTCTCGTCTGGAGGCGTGGCGCAAAAGTCTCCGCGGCCACCAAGTCCTTCCTGTCGGTTGCACAGAGCTTTCACGCGCCGAGACTGCGTTAAGATATCGGAGTTTCCGATAACATGCTGCGGAAAATTGAATTGGCCTTAGTCACAGCGCTTCGACATGCTCGCCAAAGATACCAAACAGGGAGTTTACGGGATGAAGCGCATTTTAGATGCAACGGCCTCCTTTGGGGTGGTCGTTGCGATGATCGCACAGCCTCTTGCGGCAGAAATGCTTACCGACCTTGGCGCGGGTGAGGGTCAGCTGAATATCGTGGCCTGGCCCGGGTATATCGAGCGCGGCGAGACGGTTGAGGCTTTCGACTGGGTTACCAGCTTTGAAGACGCGACCGGGTGCATGGTCAATGTGAAAACGGCCAATACCTCGGACGAAATGGTCGCCCTGATGAACGAAGGCGGGTTTGATCTGGTAACCGCATCGGGTGATGCGAGCTTGCGCATGGTGGCAGGCAAGCGGGTTCAACCGATCAACATCAGCCTTATCCCGAGCTGGAACACGATTGATGATCGGCTCAAGCAGGCGCCCTGGCACTATGTCGACGGGAAGAATTATGGCACGCCCTACATGTGGGGCCCGAACGTGCTGATGTATTCGACAGATGTGTTTGGGGACAGTCCGCCGAGGTCGTGGTCGGTCGTATTTGAAGAACAAACCTTGCCAGACGGTCAGACCAATGTGGGTAGGGTGCAGGCTTATGACGGCCCGATCCACATCGCGGATGCGGCGATGTACCTGATGACGCACAAGCCAGAGCTTGGCATCGTCTCACCTTACGAGCTGAATCCTGACCAATATGCTGCTGCGCTTGATCTTCTGCGCGAACAGCGCAAGCTGGTCAGCCGGTACTGGCACGACGCCTTCATTCAAATCGACGATTTCAAGAACGAAGGTATGGCGGCCTCTGGATCCTGGCCGTTCCAGGTGAACCTCCTGCAAGGGGACGAAGCTCCGATCGCAAGTGTCATTCCGGAAGAAGGCGTGACGGGCTGGGCCGACACCACGATGATGCATGTCGACAGCGAGAACCCCAACTGCGCCTACATGTGGATGGAACACACGCTGTCATCCAACCTGATGTCGGACCTGTCGGTCTGGTTCGGCGCGAACCCGGCTGTCCCAGCGGCCTGCACTGACGGACGCGGAATGCAGACGGCTGAGGGTTGCACAAAGAACGGCTTTGACGACTTTGATAAGGTCCGCTTCTGGACGACGCCGGTCACCAGCTGCCAAAGCCAGAGCGAGTGCGTGCCGTATTACCGCTGGGTCTCTGACTATATTGGCGTCATTGGTGGACGGTGATCCGATAACCGGATTGCGTGGTGCCCAAGGCGTCGCGCAAGACGGCAAGCACGGCATGGCCGCAGCAATCAGGTTTGATGGCGTGTCGCGCCATTTCGGGTCGGTGCGTGCAGTGGATGCTGTGGATTTGACCATCGGAACGGGAGAGTTTTTCGCGCTTTTGGGGCCGTCCGGTTCGGGCAAGACAACGTGCCTGCGCCTGATCGCCGGTTTCGAGCAGCCGACGGCTGGCAGGATCACGATCTTTGACGAGGACGCGACAGCGACGCCGCCTTATCGCCGCCCGGTGAATACGGTGTTTCAGGATTATGCCCTGTTTCCGCACCTGAACGTCCGGGACAACGTGGCCTATGGCCTGATGGTCCGTGGCGATAAAAAAGTGGCACGCCGATCCGCTGCAGAAGAAGCTTTGTCTCTTGTGGCTCTGGCCGGGTTCGGTGATCGCAAACCTTCCGAGCTGTCCGGTGGTCAGCGCCAGCGCGTGGCCTTGGCCCGCGCTCTGATCATGAAGCCCAAGGTGCTGCTGCTCGATGAACCCCTCGGCGCACTGGATCTCAAGCTGCGCGAACAAATGCAGGGTGAACTCAAGACCCTCCAACGCCGTCTTGGCATCGCCTTTGTCTTTGTAACGCATGACCAGGGCGAAGCGCTGTCGATGGCGGATCGCGTGGCGGTTTTCAACAACGGGCGGATCCAGCAGGTTGGACGCCCGGAAGATGTCTATGACCGGCCAGAAACGCCCTTCGTCGCGGATTTTGTCGGATCCTCTAACGTGCTCCCCGCGCACCTGGTGGAACGTCTGGTGGGCCAAAGTGCTCCTGCGTGCCTGCGCCCGGAGGCGATCCGCATTGGCGACGGTCCGCTCTCGGGCATCGTGGCCGGGCAGGCTTTTCTTGGCTCCGCAACGCGGGTCGAGTTGATTTGTGAGGATCTGACGATCAAGGTCCTGATCCCCAAGGGCGTTCCAGTGCCTGACACCGGGGCGACGGTCTCACTCAACTGGGCGCCCGACGCGTTGCATATCATGAAGCGTGACAATGGCTGAGGTCGCGCGCGCACCCATTTCGGACGCGCTGTGGCGTCGTCCAAACCTTCTGTTGCTGCTCTTGGTCGCGCCGCCTTTGCTTTGGCTGGGGATCGTCTATCTCGGCTCGCTCTTCGCGCTTTTGGCCCAGAGCTTCTTTTCGATCGACGAGTTCTCCGGGCTCATAAACTACGAGTTCACGCTGAAAACCTATGGCGAACTGCTGCGCGCGTCGAATTTCGACATTCTTCTGCGGACCATTGCAATGGCGTCCGCTGTCACGATCGGCGCCGCTATTGTTGCATTTCCGATTGCTTACTACGCAGCCCGCTACGCGAGAGGGCGCTGGAAGGCGGTGTTCTATCTTGGTGTGATGCTGCCGCTTTGGTCGAGCTATCTGGTCAAGGTGTATTCGTGGAAACTGATCCTTGCGAAAGAAGGCATCCTCAACTGGTTGTTCGAGACACTGCATCTCGCCTGGGTGCTGGAGGCCTACCTTGCCATACCCGTGATCGGGGGCAATTCGCTGTCGGTAAGTTGGACGGGCACGTTTCTCGTCTTCTTGTATGTCTGGCTACCCTTCATGATCCTGCCAATTCAGGCCTCGCTCGAGCGCGTACCGCCTTCGATGCTGGAGGCCAGCGGAGATCTTGGCGCGCGGCCGGGGCAGACATTCCGCCACGTGATCCTGCCTTTGGCGCTGCCCGGGATCATTGCGGGCAGCATCTTTACCTTTTCGCTGACGATGGGCGATTACATCATCCCCCAGATCGTCGGCACGTCGGCCCGCATGATCGGCCAGGCGGTCTATCAGTTCCAGGGTACGGCAGGAAACATTCCGCTGGCGGCGGCCTTTGCGGTGGTGCCGATCGTGGTCATGGGGATGTATCTGACATTGGCCAAGAGAGCAGGGGCGTTCGATGCACTCTAAGGCGTCTCTGGGTCTCAGGATGGCGGCAATCGGAGGGCTGTTGTTCCTTCACTTGCCCATCCTGCTGATCTTCATCTATGCCTTTACGACCGAGGACAAAAGCTATCAATGGCCGCCACCGGGTCTCACGCTCAAATGGTTCGCGGTCACATGGAACCGGCCTGATGTGTGGGCGGCTCTTAGCCTGTCCTTGCAGGTCGCTCTGGTCTCAACAGCCATCGCAATCGTGCTCGGTACGCTCTGCGCCGCGGCCGTCGCTCGGTCACAGTTCTTTGGACGAGAGACGATCTCGCTCCTCGTTATTCTGCCGATTGCCCTTCCGGGGATCATAACGGGCATCTCGTTGCGCTCGGCCTTCAACATCGCGGACATCCCGTTCAGCACGTGGACGATCGTCCTTGGCCATGCGACGTTCTGTATTGTCGTTGTTTACAATAACGCCGTTGCCCGTTTCCGCCGCACGTCCGCGAGCCTAATCGAGGCATCGATGGATCTCGGGGCAACCTACTGGCAGACGCTGCGATTTGTCATCATGCCCAACATGGCAACAGCCTTGCTCGCCGGTGGCATGCTGGCTTTTGCTCTGAGCTTTGACGAGGTGATCGTCACGACCTTCACGGCCGGTCAGCAGCAGACCTTGCCAATCTGGATGCTTGAAGAACTTGTGCGGCCGCGCCAACGCCCCGTCACCAATGTGGTGGCCCTTGTCGTGGTGCTGGTCACGTTCCTGCCGATCCTCGGCGCCTATTACCTCACCCGCGGAACCGAAACGGTAGCCGGACAGGGCAAATGAACAAGCGACGATAAGGGAGAGATCTCATGGAAACGAATATGCTCATTGGCAAGGATTTCGAGCCCGGAACCGAGGCAGAAGAGATTGTGCTGAACCCCCGCACGAGCGAGGAAATCGTCAGGATGCCAGAGGCCAATGCCAACCAGATCGACCGGGCCGTCGCCGCCGCCCGGGCGGCGTTTCCACGTTGGGCAAAGACAACGCCGAGCGAACGCTCCGGCCTGTTGCTTGAGATCGCGGATGCCGTCGATGCAGACCTTGAAAACCTCGCCAAGCTCGAAGCGTTGAATTGCGGTAAACCGATCAACGAGGTGCGCAACGAGGAAATCCCTGCGGTGGCCGACTGCTTCCGCTACTTCGCGGGTGCTGTACGCAACATGCATGGCCCGGTGGCTGGCAGCTACATGGAAGGCCACACCTCCATGATCCGGCGCGACCCGATCGGCGTCGTGGCCTCCATTGCGCCATGGAACTATCCAATCATGATGATGGCGTGGAAGCTGGCACCGGCGCTTGCTGGCGGCAACACCGTGGTTATGAAACCTTCCGAACAAACGCCGCTGACCGCGCTGGCTTTTGCCAAGATCCTGGCGGATATCCTGCCCGAAGGCGTTGTGAATGTGATCACCGGCCAGGGCAGTTCGGTCGGCAACACGCTGGTCAATCACCCGGATGTCGACATGATTTCGATCACCGGCGATGTGGCCACGGGCAAGAAGGTCCTGATGGCCGCCTCCAAGGGGGTGAAGCGGACCCATCTTGAGTTGGGCGGCAAAGCGCCCGTCATCGTCTTTGGCGATGCGGATGTATCGCGCACGGTCGAGGGATTGAAAGCATTCGGTTACTACAACGCCGGACAGGATTGTACCGCGGCCTGCCGCGTCTATGCGCATGCTTCAATCTACGACAATTTCGTTTCCGACCTGACCGCTGCAGCCGCCAGTATCGTTTACAACAATGCCGATGACACGATGAATGAGATCCCTCCGCTCATCTCGCCGCGCCAGCGGGATCGCGTGGCGAGTTTCGTGGAGCGCGCCTCGGATCAATCGCATATCGAGATTACGACCGGAGGCAGCCCGGTCGGCGGCGCAGGTTTCTATTATCATCCAACGGTCATCGCAGGTGCGCTGCAGCAGGACGAGATTGTGCAGCGCGAAGTGTTTGGACCCGTTGTCTCGGTCACGCGCTTTACTGACGATGACCCGGTCGTCGACTGGGCCAACGACAGCCCCTACGGTCTGGCGTCTTCCGTCTGGACCGGGGATATCGGAAAGGCCATGGAGGCGTCAGCGGCGCTTCAGTACGGCTGTACGTGGGTGAACACGCATTTCATGCTGGTCAACGAAATGCCCCATGGCGGGCTGAAGCAGTCGGGATATGGTAAGGACATGTCGATGTATGCGCTTGAGGATTATACGGCTGTCAGACACGTCATGATCGCGCATTGACTTCCGGACTCAGAAGCAACGAACGGTAGGCAAAAGTTCGGACACCTTTGTCTGCTCGGCCCGTACTGCCTGACATTGAATGGAAGGTGCGTGATCAACCTGGTGAAGTTTCGACCACCTCACCGGATGTCACGTCTGTTGCAGCCCAAGTGGTGGAGTTCAGAAACGAGTGAAATGCAGCCTGCTCAGGTTAGGCGGCACATCGAGGCGCTCAGTCGTCGGTATGATACGCCAGCTCAGCCATGCGCTCCGCGATTTCGTCTGCAATCGCTCTCGCATCAACGCCGACCCTTTCCGCCGATACGCGCAGACCAAGAAGGTCTGACTGGTATCGTCGCGCCAGCGTATCGGCATCGTATGCGTCAGAGACATTGCCTGCCGCCTGAGCATCGCGAAACAGGTCGGCAAAGAGGTTTTCCATACTGCTCAGATGGGCATTGGCCCGGGCTGCCAGCGGTTCGTTCTGGTTCTTCAGTTCAAGGACGGTCTTTGCAAGCATACAAGCCTTGGCAGGTTTACTGGCCTCATCGATCACTAAGCCAGGATAGCGTTGCAAAGCGCCAAGGGCGCCGTGCTCTGCCGCAAGATCCTTTAGCCGCTTTGTCCCTCCTTCCGCATATTTGTCGAGCGCCAGTTGAAACAGCGCATCCTTTGAACCGAAGGCCGCGTAAAAGCTGCCAGGGTTCAAACCCAGCGTCCGCTCGAGATCCTTGAGCGATGTACCCGCCCAGCCTTGTTTCCAGAACAAGTCGCGCGCGCGGTCGATCAATGCGTTTTTGTCGTATGCCGGTTTGCGGGGCAAGCGATCACCCTTTCTTGAACGGTCACTCAAATATATATACTTGAGCGATCACTCAAGAAAGCTCAATTAGGGGGCGGTACACGAACAAACAGGACCTCCCATGACTGATTTTCCCTCGCACGATCTTGAAACTGCACCCGAAGCCTCGAAACCACTGCTTGAGAACAGCCAAAAGGCCTTTGGCCGTTTACCCGGCTTACATAAGGTGATGGCCGAAAGTCCGCAGGCGCTGGAAGGTTACCAGTTGCTGCACAAGCTCTTTGCCGAAACAGACTTTGACGCGGACGAACTGACCGTGGTTTGGCAGACGATCAATGTCGAGCATGAATGCCATTACTGTGTTCCGGCCCACACTGGCATTGCGAAGCGCATGAAAGTCTCTGACGAGATTATTGATGCGCTACGAGACGAAACACCGCTGCCCAGCGAAAAGCTCGAAGCGCTGCGTCGCTTTACCCTTCAGATGCTGCGGGAACGTGGAAACGTGACGGATGCACAGATGCAGGCGTTCTTTGATGCCGGGTACGGACATCGCGCCGTCCTCGATATCATCCTGGGTTTGGCGCAAAAGGTCATGTCGAACTACACTAATCATGTCGCGGAAACGCCACTCGACGAACCCGTGAAACCATTTGCCTGGAAGCGAAGCGGAACACCTTTGGCGGCATGATCGCTACCTCTTCAAGGCGGCCCCTGAACTTGGGACCGCCTATTTCTGACAGGGAAACGCTTAGGCCGGGATCTGCATGATCAGCGCTGCGGAATTCAGTCATCAAGGCTAAGATGTCGCGCAACCAAGAGCGATAGCCCAAGGGCAACCGACAGTCCGATGACAACGCCCGTCCAACCAGCGATCGCCTGAACTTGCCCGAGAACAAAGGCCCCAACGAGCCCACCCGAATAATAGCTGGTCAGGTAAAGACCATTGGCGGCTGCCTGATCGCGGGTGACGCGTTGGCTGACAAAGCCCGTTGCGGCGGCCTGAGCGAAGAACATGGCGGCCCCGATCACGGCAAGAGCGGCGAGGATGAGGGGCAGGGAGGGGAAGAGTGTCAGCAGGGTACTGACCAGGCCGATCGCGAGCGCCATTATGAGGGCCCGCCGCGGACCCAAACGCTTTGCCACTCCGCCGGCGGAGGGGGTTGTGAACAGGGCGGGGATAAAGACGAGGTAGACAAGACCCAGATAGCCTGCCGGCACACCAAGCATGTCCACGAGATGCAGGTTCACGTAGGTGAAAACACCGACAAAGACGAAGAGGATCAGGAAACCTATTGCAAAGGCAGCGCGCAGGGCCGGGTCGGCCCAGTGGGTTCGCCATGCCTCGAGCGGGGAGCCTTTTCGCACGGGAGGTTCCGTGTCGCGCGGGCCGATCAAGGCAAAGGCCAAGGCGGCCCCAATCAGGTTGAGCCCTGCGAAGACCAGAAAAGACCCGGAGAGGCCGAAAAGATCACTAGCCGACACGGCCAGCAGTCGCCCGAAAAGGTTCGATGCCACGTTGCCCGTGATATAGGCCGCCATGGCACCGCCCACTGCCATGATATCGCATTGCTCGCTGAGATAGGTCATCGTCAGGGTGAAGGCCGCGGCCATGAACATGCCCTGCAGCACCCGAAGCCCAAGGAAGATCCAGATCGAATCCGTAAATGCCAACAGCGTCGTCGGGATCGAAAGCAGTGCCAGACAGATCCAAATCCCTCGTTTTCGGTCGATCCGGTCGGCGAACCACGCCACCGTGAGGCCCGCGATGGCCATGCCCAAGGTCGCGGCGTTCACCGCGATGCCCGCGAGACCCGGCTCCGTCGCGTAGGCATCTATGATCTGCGGCAGCAGTGCCTGACTGCCGAAAAGGTCTACGAGGGTAAGAAAGCTGACCAAGGCCACAATGCCGAAACGCCGCGCCACGTCGCGTGATCCCTCACCTCGTAGTGCACCTTCGACGACGTACCACATTGCTCAGTGGTTCTTTTGCACGATGTAGAGAACATGCAGCGGTAGTTCGCAGGCATCGCAGGCAGCATGTCGCGGCGCGGCTTTCACCGGCTCACTGAATGCTAAAACAGCCGAGAGAAGGACGAAAACGACCGCGAGCATATGCGACTGGATCATTCCGCAGCCTTTCTCGTTTGCATTTCGGGCGTTTCAAACATCCATCGCACATTCACGCTGGAGCGGTTGCCCAGGTCATCAAAATGCGCGTCCAGCCATTTGGCCGCGGTGTCCCGCCCGATTTCGAAGAGGTGCTGCAAAAAGCTCCATTCGGAGTTCAGCTTCGAGGTCGCATCGAGTTCCCGCATTCGCTTGCGCGACTGGATCACGTGGATGTGCATCCGCTTGTAGTCCGCCTCATCAAGCTTGCCCTCGTCCAGAAGCCGCGTGACGAAGTCGATTGCGCGCAGTTCGTGCAGCAGTGACGCGTTGAAGGTGATCTCGTTCAAACGGTTTTGAATGTCGGGCGCGGTACGAGGGACCCCGGCCCGGAAAACCGGGTTGATCTGCACGATGAGGATGTCGTTCGATGCCGATCCTTCAAAGAACGGATAAAGCGGCGGGTTCCCCATGAAGCCGCCGTCCCAATAGGGCTCACCCTCGATCATGACAGCTTGGAACATGGAGGGCAGGCATGCCGAAGCCATGACTACATCAAGGTCCAGCTCGTCCGTCCGGAAAACGCGCGCGTGGCCGGTCTCGACATTGGTGGCGGAGATGAACACCTGCATGTCGCCACAGCCTTTGACCCGTTTGAAATCGACCATGCGCTCGACGAGTTTTCTGAGCGGATTGTAGTCAAATGGGTTGAGTTGGTAGGGCGAAACCATGCGGCTCATCAGATCGAGCCAGACAAAGGCAGGTGAGTGCTTGAGCGACCAGTCACCCGTAAGACGCCCCATCGCGCCGCGACGGTAGGGACTTGCCGCACCCGCCTCACTGACCGCCTTCCAGAAACGCTCGAGCGCCGCGCGTGCACCTACTGCGCCAGCCTCGTGCATGCCATGCGCTGCTACGACTGCATTCATTGCGCCCGCCGACGTGCCGGAAATCGCCTCGATCCAGATGCGGTCATCCTCGAACAGTTTGTCGAGCACACCCCAGGTGAAGGCTCCGTGGGCGCCCCCGCCTTGCAGCGCAATGTTGACGCCTTTGTGGGCTTTGTTGCGGCGCCCGGGGCCGCGTAACACCTTGCCGCTCATACCGATGACCTCCCGCCGTTTATAAATGACCAGACGCCGAAAGCATGATCAGCAGTGTTAGAGCCGGGGGAAAGGGCAGTGCCTACAGACTGCTCTGTTACCACAGGCTTCCTGGTCAGCCGCGTCTTGCCATAGGTATTCATCGTCTTCTCCACCTCAGTCCGGCTAGATGCGCATTGGTCCTCTGTATCAGGGGCGGAAGGGCACAACGTCGGACGAGATCAAAACAACGGGCTCGGCGCTCTCATTGTTCCACCAATGTCGCACATCCGCCCCGAATTCTCCGGTCGTCTCTCCGGCCTTGTGCAGGATCGGGACCGCACATAACGCGTTGTGTTCAAAGATCTCGCCGCTCACGAAATAGATGATCGAAGGCCGGTCTGCATGATTGTGATTGGCCACCGTCCCGCCGGGCGCGATCGTGAAATGGCGCGTGCGCAGCCGAAAATTTCCCAACTCGCGCCAGCCATTCATGTCGAGTTGCTCGCGCTCAGCGACCGTCACGCCCTGGTTTGAAGCGCGCTCCAGTGTTCGCGGCTCCGTCAGGCGATGCTCTTCGGGGCACTCACCTGCCTTTGCAGACGCAGCAAAAGCGGACAACGCCGCACTCAGGATAAGGGCATACTGGGGCAGAGAGGCCATTGAAACCTCCTTCGGCTGATCGACAATGTCGTTGGGAAACTCAATGCTGCACTTGCAAACCTTCCGCCACATTCCCCGTTTAGCATGCAAAGCCGTCATCACGTCTTCGCGATGAGGGTCGAGCTGCGCCATCGCTGGGCGGTTTCTTGCCACCTGATGCTTTGAAGGCCCAAATGCCCGGTAGGGCGTCTGGGCCTTCAGCAGTGCAGCCTGGATTTATCCCGTTTCGCGCAGCAATTGCGCTGGCACCGACTGTGCTATTTGGTCAGGACGATCCGCGAAGGCATGTGCACCGCCCGGCTGTAGTAAAGACCGAACAACGTGCCGTCTTTGGTGTCTCGCAGGGAAATCGATGCCATATCGCCCGGCAGCAGCAGCACGTCGCCGTGGATTGTCCCCCAAACGTACCGCATGCCGGGATCGGGCAGCAAAACGTTCGAGCCCCAGGAATGGAACACCTTCACCCTGTTATCCTTGACCTCGACAATGGCGAAATAGGTGTCGAGGGTTCCCTCCCATTGCCCACGCCAGATGCCGGTAAAGGGCGCCAGGGCGGGATCGTCGCTTTCAATGGGTGCGATCCACTCAGGCAGCGGCGCGGCTCCCAGTGTGCTTTCGGGGTCGACGTCGACAATGCGAATGTCCTCCGGGCTGAGCGGCAGCTCAGTCTCACTTTCAAGGCCTGTTTCATTCTGAGCATCTGCGTGGCTGAGGAAGACGACCGATAGGCAGAACAAGAGCGATATAAAGCGTCGCATACGTATGATCCTCCTTGACCTGCGGCAACGGTGGTTCGGCTCCTAGAGGGGGCGGACCTCCCCGGCGATGGTGTTCTCTTGTTCGAGCAGGTTCATCACCGGGCACGCCTTGCGGACGTTGCCGTTGAGTTCCTCGAGGTCCGCATCGCCAGAGGCAACATGGGCCGTGTACCGGATGTTTGTGGGCGCCGCCGGGATATCCTGGTGATCTGGATGGCCCGCGCGCAGATCGAGGTCAGCGGTCACCTCTACGATGATGCCGTCGAGTCCCATGTTCATGATTGCCGCTTGCACGATGTAGGTGTGAACGATGCAGCTTGCCAAAACCCCCAACAGAAGTTCGGGCGATGTCGGGCCAAGGTCGTGGCCCGCAAATTCCGGCGGGCTGTCGCTGAGGGTTTGAAAGTCCCTGATCCGAATCCTGCGCACGCCGCTACGACCGGCCGCTTCCGCGTGGGCCACGATCTGGACAGGCGTGTAGCTCTCGGCAGCGCTGATCGCCATATGGCGGGCCCTGATTGCATGCTGTTTTGCGATCACGTAACTGTTCAGACCCGACATCTGGCCTCCTCCAAATTCAATGGACCGACGGGCGCAAGCTCCAAATCAACGAGATGCTCCCCCGGTTCTCGATCCAGGTTCCGTTTGGCCGGTCGGCTGCAGCAACATCCTGCATTCGATGGACGCGCAGGTGAAACTTGGACCCGTCGGGTTTGCCAAAGCTCTTCCATTCCTCGAACGCATCAAAGAATGCCTCTCTATAACTGGGATCGCCAAAACATGTGAGACGGCCCGTGTTCCATACTGCCCCAGAGGTCCAGTCGGCGTTCAAAAGAGCGATGCCAAGTGCTGCGGGATCGCCGAAGGTGCCCGCCGCGAGGCTCGATCCAACGCTGGGCGGTCGTAGTCCAAGCAAATAGAAGGCGGGACGGGTTTTTGACAGGAATGTACTGAATGAAAGCGTGCCCGGAGGACCATCGGGAATGTCGAGAGGTTCCGAGCCGCCGTTTTCGATCAGAGTGAGCAGGGTTTGGTCGGCCGGTACGATGCCGTTTGCAGTCGACGTGTTCCCGGTCATCTGAACGAACTTGCACAATCGCGAGCCATCCGCGCGAAATTCCCGGTCCTCTTTGACCAGAAACTGCGCCTCTTCCGATAACCCCTTGTTTCGCAGAGGGATAACCAGACGCCCGCCATCCTTGCACACATCGAACAGGAACTCTGGAAACGAGAAGGTCGATGCGGTGAAGATGACGCGGTCAAAACGTCCCAAAGATTGCGCCGCGCTGTTGGCATCGCCGTTCAGCACTTCCACAGCATTAAGGCCAACACGGTCGAGGTTCGCGCGGGCCTGTTGGGCCAGATCGGGAATGATTTCGACCCCGACCACGCGCGCGCCGCTGCCAGCCAGATGGGCCGCTATCGCAAGCAACCATCCCGTACCACATCCAACCTCAAGAACAGAGTGGCCCGGCCGCACATCCAGCGCAGAAAGAAGATGCAGAATGAATGCGGGCTCCGAGCTCGAAGCGGGCAAATTGCGGGTGTCCGCGCCGACATACATCAACGGTTGATTGGAATACATCAGCGCCGTGGCATCCGCATCTGCCTTGGATCGAGGGGGCATCGCGGGATCGTCGTAGATCATGCGAAACCGATCGATGAATTCGTGCCGAGGATACGTCAGGAAAGCCTTCTTCATGTTCTCGGAGACTGGGATGGGCGGGCCGACAACCGGCCGGTAGTCGACGACCTGCTGCAGCAGCGCGGCCATAGCTTCGGTCTCATCCATCGAACCAAGGTCCGTCACGTGCCGTGTCACTGGTGATGTCCTCCCAAGAGAATGGTGTTCAAAGCCGTCGCTTCCGTTCCCCGGATCGATAGCAGCCGGTCCAGCGCGTCGTCGTGATGCCCGCCCCAGATCAGTGCGCTAAACCCGTTTGCATTCGAAAGCAGGCAGACATTCTGCGCGGCCAGACCAGCCTCCAGAAGCGCAAAACGATATCCGCGTTCTTGATACTTCCGGGTGGCACGATCGAGATTGGCCGCTTGAACGACGGCAAATGCGGGGTCGAGCGTGTCATCGGCTGCAGTGCCAAGAGCTTTGTTGCAAAAGGCGGCATCAAGCCCGCTCCGGACAGGTACGACGGCCCGCCGCGTTGGACAGCAATACGCGACAAAAGGGGCTGGTATGGGGCCATTGACCCGCAGGCCTATGACATAGTGATCGACGCTGTAGATGCCGCCCGCCGATGCATAGGGCCGGTGTGTCGATGCATGCGAGTTCTCGTTGGCATGGCCGTCGACGGGCGGGGAGGTGGCCGCAAGGATAACGTCCTTGACTGTCTCGAACTGGACGGGTTCGGACGAGAACAGCCTCTCACTCTTGCGGGCACCAAGCAGCTCCAGCATGTCGGCGGAGCGTGCCGTGTCACCTGCAGGCCATCCACGGCCAAAACGGTGCTCGGGCCGCAGCAAACGGGCGCGCGCCTTTTCATTGGTGTTGAAGTGCGCAACTCGGCGGCCCCAGCCGGTGCGCGTGGCGGGATAAAGCCTCGTCGCTTCGTGGAAATCCTCTACGACCGTCAAAGCGCGGTCGCGCGTGTGTATGCCAGTACCTTGCATCATGCGAAGGGCTGCAATTGGTAGTTCAGTGCCGTGTCACGGGGCAGGTCGAGGTTTCCGGCAACCTGTTGAATGCGTCTTCTGTCGTATGCTGTAACGTCTGCGCCGCAGGTTAGAGGCTGTGCCATTGGAACAAGCGACCTCACCACACAAAAGCCCAGAGACTTCACGTCGGGAGGCGTGATATCGACGAAGTATGCGGGGCGTTTCTGGCGCGCTAGCCCAGACACCAGGCGCGCGACATCCTCTTCGAAGTCCGCCGGTTCGGCGTGTGTGTCGGCGATGTCCAAACGCTCGACCGGGGATCGATCAGCAAAGAACCACCCGACCTCCGATGCCGGTTCGGGCTGGCTGTAATAGTGGCCGTGATCCAGAAAATCCGAAATCTCATCCAATGTTACGGTCGCATTGCCCTGTGCGCGCCAATGCAGCATGCCCTGCAGGATGTGATACGCTTCTTCCAGCGCTTTTTTGGCTGCATTGGCCCTGTCGGTATCGGCGCTTGCACCTAATGCGAGGCCAAAATCGCCGCCAGAAAAACTCGCTCCCTCGACCTGAAGCCGCGCCAGAACCACATGCGCCAGATCGTCAACGGCGATGTCAAACAGATCGGCCAGAATGCCGCTTTTGGCGGATGTATCCCCGAAAAGATCATTGATGTCTGCTTGCCGAGCGATCCGCTGTGGAGCGGCACCCAACAACCAGCGGCTGCTGAATGCATCCCGCTCGATAATTTCGAGCAGACCAGAACGCTGAGCTTGGGCAATGGAGGCACCCGCACCTAGCCCAGTCGAGGCGCGCTGGATAAATTCCTCCGACCGCGTGGTACCGCCAAGGCGGAGCCAGACAAACACCGACGCCACCAGTTTCGGCGGGCCCCCGTCGTAGGGCTGGACCTCTGTCCAGCGGATCGGGGCGTCTGCGTCGAACTCCACGAACTGCCCGGGCCTGCCATACGGCGCATCCGCGAAACTGATCCAGTCTCGCGGATCGAGCGCCTGCTCTCCGAGCTCATTGAAAGAAGCGCGGATCGATCGGTCGGCTGGAAAGCGGTAGGCCGCGTAACGCTCGATACCCTCGCCGATGAGCGCCCATTGCGCTGCATCATCATCCGCACTGCATCCCGAGATGATGACCTTGTCCATCTTTTCGCGGACCAGCCCCTCGTCCAACTGCGCGTATGGCGCGGCAAGGGCACCTCGGTAGGTCTGGATCGCCGGGCTGCCCGGCAGAGGCGGCACATGATCTACGGAGGTGAAGATACCACATCGCTTGTCGACAATTCTGGCAGCGATCTCTTGACGCGATAGGTGGATCATATCCCGGCACCGTCGGCCTTGCGGCCACAGGCCGGACATCCCGGCACTTTGAGGACAGGGTGGTTGGTGAAGGACGCAGTTCGGGGGTGATAGAGTGTTTGACCATTTATCAGATGTGTTTCGTCCGCGGCATCTGCCAGCGAAACCAGCATCGAAATGCTCAATTCGCGCAACACGCCTTCCAGATTGGGCGTCTGTTTCGATGACCGGACTTCGGTCCACGTCGTCCGGCCGAAGTCGGTGTTGTCCTGAGCGGCTTCCAATCGGTGCTCGACGCATTCGAAACATGCGCTCTGCCACGGGATCACGTAGGGTCCGAATTCGAGCACACCGCGCGTGATCGAGGCGAAGAAGGTCGGCGTGGCGGCATTCATGGATGCGCGGTTCTCGGCCCGAATAAAATCGCGGTCGTAGGGCAGAGAGACAACCAGCTTGACGTCCTCATGGCCGCGCTTCACACACCGAAAACCGTTCAATGCCAAGCCGTCTGACAATCCTGAAACAGAGGCGTTTGCCCGCAGATTGATTGCTGTAGTCTCGCCGGCGTTCGGGCCTTTAGCGCCCGGCTGCTCTGTCTTCAGAGCGGTGGCGACCAACCCTTCGGACATAAGGCGTTCCAATACGTCGGTGGCAGCGGCATCACGGGGCATTTCTGGAGCGTCGGTGGTAACGGGCTGACCGCTCACCAGTTTTTCAACAAGCGATAAGACCTCGGCATCGCAATGATCAAGATGGATCGCTTTTGGTCCGCGACGAAACAAGAAACCGCGACCGGTCTCCGATTTTTGCACTTCGACCTGATCGTCGAGGATCAAGTAGGACATTATTGCCTCGCAAAGACGGCTTTGACGGCCCGGCCCTCAGATTTGAGGGGCCGGGCCTGGGGAGAACCAAAGGGGGGAAGTCAGCAGCTACAGGAACCGCTATCGCAGTTTCCGCAGCCGCAACTGCTGGAAGAACCGGTGTCGCAATTCGAGCTTGCACCAATGGAATTGGCGTCTTCGACGGCATTCAACCGCGCGCTGACATCGCTCATCACATTGGCCCGGTAGCTCCCGATCACCGACTTGCTTTTGACCCTCTCTGAGGGGAAGTTGTGTGTCTGTAGCGTCATCACGTTTCTCCTTGTTCAGTATTAGGCAAAAGTTGTCGACAGCTGCTCGGTTTTGGGTCGAATGCAGCTGCTAAGGTTGACATTGTCAAACAAGGTCTCGAATTTCAATCGGGGGTAGAATTTTGGACGAGTTTGGGCGAATCCTTGCGACCGCCAGATTTGAACAGGCCTAGAAGAGCTCCCAGTCCCACGCGGTTGGGATCACGGCGCTGTTGGCAAAGAAGCATCTTTTTAAGAGATATAGCAGGTCTGCGATTGCCAACAAATGCCCATGGCCCCAACGCGCAGACATCACCAATATCTGCCAGCTCTACTTGCTCACTCGGCGCCGCTTATGTTGCCGCAAAGGGCTGGAAGGCCCGTGATTTCACCCTCGCGGACAACCTCAGGCGCGTAGGCTTTGCGGGCAAAGACCTCAGCGACCATGGGTTCGAAAACCTCAATCGGCTCCATCGGATAATCAGGGTCAAAACTCGATTGATCCCAGTGCTCGCAGAAGGCCGCACAGGTGTCGAAAAGAGGGTGGTCGCGGAAACGGTCCCTGGCGTTGCGGTCCCAGCCGTAATGGTGGCCGTAGTACAGCGTCTGGAAGATGCCGTGGTGTTCGACGGTCCATGACACCTCCCAGCGGACAAAGGGACGGATGATTTCGGCGGACATGCGATCGTGGTTCTGCGGGGCAAGCCCGTCGCCCACATCGTGCAACAATGCACCAATGACCCAATCCAGATCCGCTCCGGCGCGCACGGCACGGGTTGCCGATTGAAGGCCGTGCTCCAGCCGCGTGATCTTGTAGCCTTCTAGCGTTGCGTCACCCGCGCGGCGTAGCTCATCCAAGACACGATCGGCGGTCATCGCAAGAAATGGTTTCTCGAGCTCTTCAAGCAGCTCGTAATCTTCCCTGGTGCCATCCTTCATGGCCGTGAAGCTTACGGTTTCACTCATGTCTCGGCTCCTGTCCCGTATAGCGCCACGTCTTTTTGTGCGCCTGCCGCAAGGGTTGTCGCCTGACCCTCGAGAATTTGGTCATAAAGCTCAAGATCAGCGGGGTGAAAAAGGGCCCGGGCGCCCGCGATGCAATCCCAACCTCCAGCGGGCGTTGCACCCCGAACAGGCATAGCCCAATCGCGGCCGGGCGCATGGTCACGCACCTCGGGCGTGACATAGCGGATCGCCAGACCGATCCGACGACCATCGCTTTGATTGGGCCCCGATGCGTGAAAGCAGCGGCCGTGATGCAGTGACATTTCTCCCGGTTTGAGTGGCCCGTGCCTCGCTTCCGCTTCGTTGATGCCCGGAATGGATTGGCCGCGGGACAAAAGATTGTTGGGATCGAACGTGTCGTTATGCGCGACCAAGCGACCTTTGTGGCTGCCTGGAATGAAGCGCATGCAACCGGCCTCGATGGTGACGTCCGACAAAGCGACCCAAGCCGTCACCTCGTGGTCGGTCTCGCCCATGCCCCAATAGGTGATGTCCTGATGCCACGAGACTGTCTGCGTGCTCATTGGCTCCTTGATAAAAAGCTCGACGGACCAAGCCAGAAGGTTGGGCCCAAGAACCGCCTCGACATGGTCCAGTATGGTGGGCGTCCGCGCGAGATCGGCTAGCAGCGGAAGGACAACATGGCCGTTTACCCGGAAAAACTGATCCAGCCCGTGACCTCCGGCCCCCGCCCGATGACCGGCCTCCAAGGCTTCGATTTGGGCGCGCAGATGGCTGACTGCGGCGGCCGAGAAAATCCGGAGGCCCGACACATACCCGTTCTTTCGGTACTGATCGACAAGATCGCCTGTTGCATCAAGCATAGCGTGTTCCTTCGGTTTTAATCGACGCTACAGGCTTCTTCGCCAAGGAGAAGACGGAGTTATTGTCCAAGAGGATAAGCTGAGCTTATCCTCATGCATGGCCAAACGGATCCCATCCCTGAACTGGCTGCGTGTTTTCGAGGCCGCTGCACGTACGGGCAGCTTTGCGCGCGCCGCCGAGCGTCTTGCCATGTCAGCACCCGCGGTCAGCCAGCAGGTGCGGGCGCTCGAAGATCACTTGGGACTTCGTCTTTTTCAGCGTGCTGCGGCGGGCGTCACTCTGACCGAGGAGGGGCGAAGCCTGCTGGTCATCGTAAGCGACTCCCTTGGCCGGATAGAGACGGCTGTTGACGCGCTTTCTGCTCCCAAAAATCCGCCTCTGGTGATCGGGGTGTCGATGACGCTCCATCTGGGGTGGCTTGGGCCACGGCTTCCGGCATTCATCGCGGCGAACCCGGACATTTCGTTGCAGTTTCATGGGCTGATCGGACGGCCAGAGACGCCGCCACGGGATGCGGCGCTTTGGATCGCCTTTGGCCAGCCACCGCCCGGAACGGAAAGTGTGCCACTCTTTGGTGAGCGATTGGTTCCCGTCGCACATCCATCGTTGGCCAAAGAAATCCGGTGTCCCGAAGACATGCATGGGCATACGCTCATCGAGGTATTGGATCACCGGAAGAACTGGGCCCAAGTCTTCGGATTGGACGTATTGCCGCGGACCACGCGGATGGTCAATGTCGACACTACGCTGGCCGCATTGAGCCTCGCCGGAGCAGGTTGCGGTTTGGCCCTCGCGCGTCCGCCAGCGAGCGACGATCTGGTGGTGCGGAATGGACTTGTTCCGTGTATGGAAGAGTTCGCGGTGGAGGGGGTCGAGAGTTATTTTCTCGTCTGGCCCAAGGGGGCAAGGCTGAGTGTGGACGCGGATGCCTTTCGAAAATGGCTCATTGCGCAATTGACCTCGGCCTAGGCTGAGCTGGATCTGGCAGCTAGACAAGAATTCGTTCTGTAGGCACGAACGATGGTCGCATCGAGCCAGGGTCCCAACCGTCTCGTACAAAACTGGCTTTCTTGGCCTGGTCCGCTGGCGCTTTCAGTCCGGGTGTAATTGCGCGATGCTCTGATCCGGATCCCGGATTTGGCGAAGGGAAGGCTTATGCAGGACGGTTTGGTGCGACGCGGACCGGTGTTGTTGCGTGCGGTTGGTCACGTAAGGCGGTTGATGGCCAACAAGGATTTGGGCCTGATCGCTGCCGGCGTCGCCTTTTATTCTATCCTGTCGATCTTTCCCGGCATCGCTGCCACCATCGCACTTTGGGGTTTGATCGGTGATCCCGCCCGCGCTTTGGAAGAGGTGGCGCGCTACAAGGCGCTTTTGCCCGCGGATGTCTATGCTCTGATCGAGGCTCAGTTGCTTCAGCTGGTCGATGCGGACGGGTTGACACTGGGCTGGGCCTCGATCCTGTCATTCGGTCTCGCCATCTGGACGGCGCGGGCAGGGGTGGCGGCGCTGATCCGCGGTCTTAACGCGATTTACGAGGTGCCGAACCGGGGCGGCTTCTGGCACGCGGTACAGGCGCTGTTTCTGACGCTTTGTCTTATCGTCGTGGCCGTGGTTGCACTTGGCAGCGTGGTCATCGCGCCTGTCGTTCTGAGCTTTGTCGATCTGGGGCCATGGACAGCCTGGGGCCTTGCCCTGCTGCGTTGGACCATTGCGCTGGTTGTTCTACTGGCGGCTTTTGCATTGGTCTATCGAATTGGTCCTAATGTTGCTGCGCGCGAGCACGGGTTTCTCACGGCAGGCGGTGTAATTGCCGCCGTTGGCTGGGCGATCGCTTCGGCAGGCTTTTCCGTCTATCTGGCGAATTTCGGCAACTACAACGAGGTCTATGGCTCTATCGGTGCGGTGATCGCGATGCTGATGTGGCTCTATATTAGCGCGTGGCTGGTTCTGCTGGGAGGGGCGCTGAATGCAGCCCTGAACACTAGCCGAGAACGCTGAGCCAGAGCCAAACCGAGAAGATCGAGACGGCCGTTGCCAGCAGAACAGAGGAGGCCGCGACGCGCTTCGCCCGTCCGTACATGTTGGCAAAGATATAGGCGTTGAACCCCGGCGCCATGGACGCGGTCAGCACGGCGGAGCGTAAGAAGTCCTGCGGTAGGTCCAGCGCTGTACCCAGACCCCAGGTGATGGCCGGGTGGACCAGCAAGGCAATGGCGCATACCATAGCGATGGTGGGCAAGCTGCCTTCGGGTCTGTACTGGAAGAGAATACCGCCAAGCGCAAAGAGGGCGGCAGGCAACGCGGCGCTGATCAAAAGGTCCAGCGCGTCCGAGACGACACCGGGTATGGGGATATTCCCGATGTTGAATACAAAGCCCAGACCGATGGCGATGACGAGCGCGTTCTGAAACATGGCCTTAAGGACGCTGGCGGCCATATTGCGGGCCGGTTGTCCCCGGCTCTTGACGATCTCCATGACGGTAATGCCCAGCCCGTAGCAGAACGGCGAATGGATCGCGACGATCGCATAGTTCGCCACAAGGGCGTCGGATCCATAGGCGCGTTCGGTGATGGGCAGGCCCAGCAGGACCGAGTTCGAGAAGAGGCAACAGAACCCAATGGCAACGCAGTCTTCCCAATCACGGTCGAAAAGGTAGCGAGCGCCGATAATCCCCAGAACGAAACAGCTTGCCGCGCCGGCGTAAAACGAAAACAAAAGGGCGGGATCGAACCCGGTTGTCAGGTCCAGACGCGCGATGGCAGCAAAAAGCAGGCAGGGAATGGCGAAGTTCTGGGTGAACTTCATGACGCCATCGATCCCTTCGACGGGGAAGAGCCCCCGCCAGACGGCGACATAGCCGAAGCCGATCACCAGAAAGACGGGCAGAATGACGTCGAGGAGGGTTTGCATCGATCTTTCGTCAGGCGCGGCCAGAGAGCGTGGATGCCTCCAGCGGGAGTACTTCGGGAACAATGAAGACGCGCGTCAGGGCGCGGGTAATGTGATTTTCATCCCGTCAAAGGCGGGTTCGATGTTGGCGGGCGTTTCGGCCAGAATGGTTTCGTAATCGAGATCGATATGCATGTTGGTCAAGACCCCACGCTTTGGCTGCGCTTTCTCAAGCCATTCGAGCGATTGGGCCAGATGCGCGTGGGTTGGGTGCGGGTCGCGGCGCAGTGCGTCCAGGATCCAAACATCGAGATCCTGCAGCTGCGTCCAGGCTTCGTCCGGTATTTTCGCCACGTCCGGCAAATAGGCGAGCCCTGCGATGCGAAACCCAAGCGCATCGATGCTGCCGTGATTGACTTCGAACGGCGTGAATGTGATTGGCCCGGCCGCGCCGTCGATCGTCACATCCCCTTCGATCCCGTTGATGTCAAGGATCGGCGGATAGGGTGAGCTGGGTGGCTGGGTAAAGGCGTATCCAAAGCGGTTCAAAAGGGCGTTTGTCGTGTCGCCATCCGCGTAAACCGGCAGGCGGGCCCGCATGTTGAAGACGATCATGCGCAAATCGTCGATGCCATGCACGTGATCGGCATGGGCATGCGTATAGAGCACGGCATCAAGCCGCCCCACGCCCGCGTCCAGAAGCTGGCTGCGCAGATCGGGAGAGGTGTCGATGAGAACAGTTGTATTACCCTCTGCGCTGCTGCGCTCGACCAGCAGGGAACACCGCCGCCTTTGGTTCTTGGGGTTTGCCGGATCGCATGCACCCCAATTGCCACCCAGGCGCGGTACGCCGCCGGAGGATCCGCAGCCGAGGATCGTGAAGGTCAGGGTGTCTGTCATGCAGCCTCGGACCAGGCGGCGGCTTTTGAAAAGAGCCGGTCGAAATTGGCCTGGGTGGCGGCAGCAAATTCGGCATAACCCACGCCAAAGATCTCGGCTCCCTTGCGCGCCGTATGCGCGGTATAGGCCGGCTCGTTCCGTTTGCCCCGGTGGGGTGGCGGGGCGAGGTAGGGGGCATCGGTTTCGACGAGGATCCGGTCGAGAGGGGCCTCGGCGAAGATATCCCTCAAAGCCTGGCTTTTGGGAAATGCTGCAATGCCCGACATCGACAGGTAAAACCCCAGATCGAGGGCGGACCGAGCGAGTGCTGCGCCGGAGGAAAAGCAATGCATCACGCATGTATAGGCGCCGTTCTTCATCTCTTCACCAAGGGTCTGCGCCATGTCTTCGTCGGCGTCCCGCGCGTGGACGATCAGTGGCAGCCTCGTGGCGCGCGCGGCTGCGATATGCACCCTAAGCGATTGCTGCTGCTGCTCGGCGCTATCGGCGGTGTAGTGATAATCGAGTCCGGTTTCTCCGATGCCCACGAATTTCGGGTGTCGGGCCAGCGCGATCAGCTCGTCGACGGTGACCATTGGCTCGGCCGCGGCGCTCATCGGATGGGTTCCGGCCGCGTAGAAAACCGGCCCATGCGCCTCTGCGATGGCGCGCACCTTGGGTTCTTCGCGCAGCCTGGTACAGATCGTGACCATCCGGGTCACCCCCGCCTCTGCCGCGCGGGTGATCACGCCATCCAGATCCTCGAAATCCGGGAAGTCGAGATGGCAATGGCTGTCGGTGATTTCAGGCGGTGTCATGCGGCGGTCTCGCGGAGCTTGAACAGCGTATCTAGGACGAGTGCGGCGGGGTCAAGGTTGACCGCTTTGCCATGCCGGGCCCGCGATAGGGCGGTCTGGGCGGTTTCGGCCCAGAGGCGTGCCTGATGCGGATGGGGGGCAAGGCGTGCCAGGATCGCGGCCTCGTTCGGAGCTGCCTCGATTGTGGGTGGCGCGCCGGTTGCACCGGTGCGAGCGAGGCGGGTCAGCGCTACATCAAGAAGTGTCAGCAGGAGGTCGAGCTTGCCATCGGCCCCACGTTGGGCCGCAGCTTCGGCGAGCTTCAGGGCGCGGCCCCGATCGAGTTGCGGCAGGGTTCCCAGCAGCCCGATGATCTCGGCGTAGATCTGAAGCCCGCCCAGCAGCGACAAGCGCACGGCTTCGCCGACTGACCCGCCGCTGAGTTCGGACAGTGCGGCGGCGTCCCTCGCAGTTTCCAGACCAGCTTGGTCAAGCGCGGCATCCATATCGGTGGGCGTTAGCGTCGCGAGCCGCAACGTCCGGCACCGCGAACGGATCGTGGGCAGCAGGCGTGACGGCTGATGAGAGACGAGGAGCAGGGTGGCACGTGCAGGTGGCTCTTCGAGCATCTTCAAGAGCGCGTTGGCGGCGTTCACATTCATCTCGTCTGCGCTGTCCACAATCACAACCCGCCGTCCGCCATCAGCGGCCGAAAGCTGAAAGAAGCCTGAAAGCTTTCGCACATCATCCACCACGATATCGCTGCGCATCCGGTCGCCCTTGTCGTTCGGGCTGCGGGTGACGGAAAAGAGGCCCGGTTCCGATCCAGCTGCGACCCGGCGCGCGACGGGATGTTCGGTGTCGATATCCAGTGTGGTCGCAGGTGGCGGGCCACCGAACATGTCATCTCCGCCGGGATCGGGGGTGGCCAGCAGAAAGCGGGCGATGCGCCATGCAAGCGTCGCCTTGCCAACGCCGCGGGGGCCGTTGAGCAGCCACGCATGGTGCAGCCGCCCTGTGTTGAAGGCATCGAGTAATGTGTTCTGAGCAGCATCCTGACCGAAGATCCGGGCCGCCTCGCGCGGATGCGGAGCGCCGGGAATCTGATCTGGGGCAGGCAGGTCGGACATGAGGATTGATTAACAGGCTGGTCTGACGGGGGAAATGGGTCAGACGAGATACTTTGCAGCCTCCTTGCGGGCAAAAGGCTTCATCGTCGCGCTATGCGCCGCCAGGAATTCGCGCACGCGGTCGGGGTCGTGTTTCGAAAGGTCGCGCAACCACCAGGCTACCGCCTTTTGAATGAACCATTCCTTGTCGTCGACATAAGCAGCCACCCACCCAAGAACCCGTTGACGTATCGCCAGATCGGCTGGTTTGGGGTGGTTCTGCTTTGTCCAGGGTAGGGTGATGACCAGCGCGGCGCGCTTTGTCCAAAGATGATCCGAGCGGATCCAGGGCTCAACCTCGTCAATGCGGATGGGCTCAGCGACCAGACGTTTCTGCCCCGCCATGCAAACGTGATCGGCAATGGCCCAGCTGTCGAACTGGGGCACCCATGATTTGATCAGCCCCCATGCCGTGGCATCATCGAGCCGTATCCGCGCCTGCGTCAGCAACTTGGCGGCTGCGATCCGGGCTTCGTGGATGTCGGTTTTCCAAAGCGCGTCCGCAAGGGCGACGCGCGTCTGAATATCCAACGCCCGCCGCCACTCTTTCGTCAGATCGTTGAGAACGGGGTTGGGTGTGCCCAGAAACGTGCGGTCGGTCTTGTGATACGCCTTCGCTCCGGCTGCCCGGTCCGCATCGCCGTGAGCCCGAATAGCGTCGAGCGCTGCCTGCGGCGTCACCCTTCCGATCCGAGGATATGGGTCGGGGCCCCGTCAATTGTCATTTGGTTGCGGTTTTCCCAGTGGGTTTGAATCCCCTCGCTGCCTTTCTGATCGGCCCATTTGGCCAGTACGTCCCGTTCGCCAGCGTAGTCGTAGAACGGAACCGCATACCCGCAGGAGGTCTGCAGCATGTCGACATGCATGTCGTAGATCTGGCGCGCACCGTTGGATGGTTCGAACATGGCGTTCAGCTCCGCAAATGCAGCGTCCCGGGAGTGCAGCGTCTGGGCCGTCCCATAGGCGCGCATGATCATGGGCCGCGTTTCGAAGCCGCACCACATCAGGGTCATCCGGTTTATGGCGGCCAAGTGGCCCGCGGTCTCATTCCCGCTGCCCGTGAGGTTGCGCCAGATAATGCGGTTGGGGCCCATCACCCGCAGGCTGTCCATCCCCTTGGGTGAGAGGTTAACGCGGCCATCGGGCGCGGCGGTGCCGACAAAAAAGAGGTGCTGGGCTTCGACAAAGCTCTGGTGGTCGTCTGTCAGGTGATCAAATTGCTTTGCCATATCATTCTACCGTAACCGATTTGGCGAGGTTACGGGGCTGGTCAACGTCCGTCCCTTTCGCCACGGCGGTATGATACGCCAGAAGCTGCGCCGGTACAGCATAGACGATGGGCGACACGACAGGGTCGCAGGTGGGCATCCTGATCGGAGCCCAGACGTCCTCTCCAGCCTCTTCCAATCCTTCGGCGTCCGACACAAGAACCACCCGGCCCTTACGCGCCATGACCTCCTGCATGTTCGACACGGTCTTGTCGAAAAGCGCGTCGTTGGGTGCCATCACCACGACAGGGACGGTCTTGTCGATCAGCGCGATTGGGCCGTGCTTCAACTCCCCGCTCGCATAGGCCTCGGCATGGATATAGCTGATTTCCTTGAGCTTTAGCGCTCCTTCCAGCGCCAGAGGGTACATGACGCCGCGCCCCAGAAACAGGATATCGCGCGCCTCGGCCAGCTTGCGTGCGGTCTTCCGCATGCTCTCGCCCTGATCGATGGCGGCGGTTACAAGGGTTGGGACGGACCGGAGGGCGGTGACATATTCCGCAAGCGCCTGCTGATCGAGCGTTCCACGGTCCTGCGCGGCCTTCAGTGCCAGGATCAGAAGAACGGTTAACTGACAGGCGAACGCCTTGGTCGAGGCTACGCCGATCTCAACACCTGCGTGAATTGGCAGAGCAAGGCCGCTTTCGCGGGCGATCGAGCTTTCCGGCACGTTGACGACCGATACAATGCGGTCGGCCTTGTCCGCGCAATACCGCAGTGCCGCCAGCGTGTCGGCCGTTTCGCCCGACTGGGATACGAAAATCGCCAGCGTCCGCGCCGGCACCGGCGGCTCGCGATAGCGGTATTCCGATGCAACATCGACCTCGACCGGGATCCGCGCGATCTGTTCGAACCAGTATTTCGCCGTCAAGCAGGCATAAAAAGCGGTGCCGCAAGCAACCATCGTGATGCGATCGAATGCGGTGAAGTCGATGCCGGGATCGGGTAACTGGATATCGCCCCCCGCTGTCAGGTAATGCGAAATGGCCTGGTTCAGAACTGTCGGCTGTTCCGCGATCTCCTTGGCCATGAAGTGTTTGTGACCGGCCTTATCGACCCGCGTTGCATCGATCTGGATCTGGCGGACGGGGCGGTTTGCCAGCTCGCCGTTCTGGTCGCGGATTTCAACGCTTTGACGGGTGACGATGGCGCGGTCGCCTTCCTCAAGATACGTGATGCGGTCTGTCAGGGGCGCGAGCGCAATCGCGTCGGAGCCAACGAACATCTCGCCATCGCCATAACCTATGGCAAGAGGCGAGCCCTTCCTTGCGACGTAGATCAGATTCTCCTCCCCATCAAAGAGGAAGGCCAGCGCGAAGGCGCCGTGCAGCCGGTCAATTGTCTTGGCCGCAGCATCTGTCGGCGACAGACCAGATTGCATATGGTGCTGGGTCAGGAGCGCGACGGTTTCTGTGTCAGTGTCTGTCTCGGGCCTGATGCCATGGGTCTCAAGATCGGCCCGGATTTCGCGAAAGTTCTCGATGATCCCGTTATGGACGACGGCGACGGGGCCGGATTTGTGCGGATGGGCGTTGTTTTCTGACGGCGCGCCATGGGTGGCCCAGCGTGTGTGGCCGATGCCAGCCTTCCCGGCGAGAGGGTTGTGGACCAGCAGGTCGGAAAGGTTAACGAGCTTACCAACCGCCCGGCGTCGATCAAGGCTTCCGTTGTTGACGGTTGCGATGCCAGCACTGTCATAGCCACGATACTCGAGCCGTTTCAAAGCCTCGACAAGGATCGGTGCGACCTCGTGATTGCCCAGTACCCCAACGATTCCGCACATGTCAGTGCCCTCTGCTCTGTTTTTTCTTCTTGGATTTCAGGATCTCGAAAAGCCTTGTGGCCATCCCTGGCTTGTCGATTTGGCGGGCGCGGGCGAGGGCCAGCGCATCGGCTTCGACGTCCGATGTAATGACGGAACCGCTCGCCGTCATCGCCCGGTCGCCTATGGAAACCGGGGCCACCAGCATCGTGTTCGATCCGATAAAGGCATTCGATCCCACCTCAGTCCGATGCTTCATCACACCGTCGTAATTGCAGGTGATGGTTCCGGCCCCGACATTGGTGGCCGCGCCGATCGAGGCATCGCCGATATAGCTGAGGTGGTTGACCTTTGCGCCCTCGGCCAACTGCGCGTTCTTGATTTCGACAAAGTTTCCCACTCGCACATCCTCGGCGAGCTCTGCACCGGGGCGCAGTCGTGCGTAAGGCCCTACGATTGCCCCGCGCGAAACATGGCACCCTTCCAGATGAGAAAAAGCGCGGATGGTTGCGCCGCTTTCGACGGTGACACCTGGGCCGAACACCACATTTGGCTCGACCACGGTGTCGCGCCCGATGATGGTATCGAGCGACAGGAAAACCGTTTCCGGTGCTTGTAGTGTAACGCCGTTTTCCAACAATGCGCCCCGGGCGCCCGATTGAAAGACCGCCTCCGCGCCCGCCAATTCCGCGCGGCTGTTGATGCCCAAAGTCTCGGCCTCGTCACAAAGCACAATACCTGTGCTGTGGCCACGCTCCCGGGCGAGGCGGGGCAGATCGGTCAGGTAGTATTCGCCGGCAGCGTTGTTGTTGTCGAGCGCCTCCAGCAACTCGAATAGCAAAGCGGCGTCGCAGGCAAGCAGCCCGGAATTGCACAGGTTGACAGCTCTTTCATCTTCAGTCGCATCCTTCCACTCGACGATCCGCTCAAGTGTGTCGCCGTTAACGATCAACCGGCCGTAGCGGGCGGGATCTGCCGCGCGGAACCCGAGGACGGCGACATCGGACGACGCAACCGCAAGGTCCTTGATCGTCTCCGGCCTGAGGAATGGGGTGTCGCCAAAAAGCACGATCACCTTGCCATCGAAGCCGGAAAGGGTGCTTTTGGCCTGCTTGGTGGCGTGGCCGGTACCCAGTTGTTCGTCCTGAACCACCACGCTGGCCGTGGCATCGACGTCGTGGACGGCCTGCGTTACCGCATCGGCTCCGTGGCCCGCGACGACAACCGTCCGGTCTGGGTCAAGGGCCGCACCGGCGCGCATCGCGTGATGCAGCATCGGAACACCGGCAAGGGGGTGGAGGACCTTGGGAAGGTCCGAGTTCATCCGTGTGCCTCTGCCCGCGGCCAGGATGACCAATGCAACGCTCATGTCGTTTCTCTTTGTTTTGTCGTTGCGCCCGTTTTATCCGCTTGGCATGAGCACGCAAGGCAGCGCGGCATCACACTTCGGTTTCCGTCTGCAATACGAGGCAGCGGTTTCTTGCCGAAGGGGTGGAATATGCCAGCAGTGATTTTCGATCTGGACGGAACGCTCGCGGATACCAGCGGGGATCTGATCGCGGCGGCAAATGTTTGTTTTCGGCAGATGGGTATGGGTGATGTGCTGGATCCCCTAGGCGATGCGGGCGTCGCATTGCGGGGCGGGCGCATGATGCTGCGCACTGGGCTGACGCGTATGGACGGCGACCTTGGGCTGATTGATACCTACTATCCGGTGCTGCTTGAGGCCTATGCCGAAGCGATTGACGTCCATACAGAGCTCTATCCGGGCGCGATCGAAGCCGTCGACGAATTGCGGGATGCCGGGTTCGGGGTAGGGATCTGCACGAACAAGCCCGAGGGGTTGGCCGAAACACTAATGCAGAGGCTTGGTGTGTTAGATAGATTTCAGGCGCTGGTCGGTGCCGACACCTTACCAGTTCGCAAGCCTGATCCCGCGCCGCTTTTCGAGGCGAGCCGTCGCACGGGCCACGGCAAAGCCGATTGCATTCTTGTAGGCGATAGCGATACCGACAGATCCACCGCAAGGGCCGCTGGCGTGCCGTCTGTGCTTGTCACGTTTGGGCCCGCGGGAGACGACATGGCGGCGCTGGAGCCGGAGGCGCTGCTCAACAGTTTTGCCGATTTGCCAGGGCTGGCGCGTCAACTGCTGGGCTAGATGCCGGGAAACCCGGATTTCAGAACATCGAATGGATGCGCGGGTGCTTGACCCGGCGCGAGGCCCCCTCCACAACTTGACCATGACCGAGCGATTTGAAGGTAGCTTTACCCAACAGGAACCGATCCCGGAGGCGGGGATCGAGGCAGCGCTGCGCGTGATGCAGCATGGCCGCTTGCATCGCTACAACAATATGTCTGGCGAGATTTCCGAAGCCGCGCTGCTGGAGCAGGAATTCGCGGCCTATGTCGGCGCTTCCTATTGCCTCGCTGTCGCGTCCGGCGGCTATGCCATGACAACAGCGCTTCGGGCCTTGGGCGTTAAACCTGGCGATCCGGTTCTGTCCAATGCGTTCACCCTTGCACCGGTACCGGGCGCAATTGCCGCCGTCGGAGCCGTTCCGGTCTTTGTCGGCGTTACCCAGGCCCTGACCATCGACCTGGACGATCTCGAAGCCAAGATCGGCAAGGCCCGGGTCCTATTGCTGAGCCATATGCGAGGACACGTTTGCGACATGGATCGTCTGATGGCGATTTGCGATGCAGCCGGTGTCGCGGTGATAGAGGATTGTGCGCACACGATGGGCGGCGCGTGGAACGGAGTGCCTTCGGGGCGGCATGGCGTGATCGGTTGCTATTCCACCCAGACATACAAGCACTTGAATTCGGGCGAGGGCGGGTTCCTGGTAACCGATGATCCGCATCTGGCGGCCAAGGCGATTGTGCTCTCCGGGTCCTACATGCTTTACGAACGACATCTGGCGGCCCCGCCCAAGGAAGCGTTTGAAGAGATCCGCTATGACATGCCGAACATCTCGGGCCGGATGGACAATCTGCGGGCTGCGATCCTGCGGCCTCAACTTGCCGACCTGGATACACAGGTCGCGCGCTGGAACGAGCGGTATGGTGTCTTGGAAGACGGGCTTCGTGGGACACCCGGTCTGACGGTCATCGAACGGCCTACGGAAGAGCGCATTGTCGGATCGTCGTTTCAGTTTCTGCTGCTTGACTGGGTGGCTCAGCAAGTGCGCGAGGTGCTGGTGCGCTGCGCGCGGCGCGGGGTTGAATTGAAATGGTTCGGCGCGCCCGAACCGTCAGCTTTTACCAGCAAATACGATTCATGGCGTTATGCGCCCACCGAACCGATGCCCGCGTCGGATCGCGTGTTGGCCGGCATTGTCGATATGCGTGTCCCGCTGACATTCTCGCTTGAGGATTGTGCGATGATCGCGCGGATTATCCGGGCTGAAGTTTCATCGGTCTACCAGGCCGAGGCCGGTTGACGTTTATCAAAAGGAGCGCGCTGCCGCGCGCGCGACATGATTTGTTGGGCGCTTCGGATCTCACCAAACCAGCAGGTTTGAAACCGTCCTTTCTTTCCATTCGGCTGACAGGACCGCTGCCCGGCCTCAAGCAAAATAGCGGTATCCCGCTTTGCGGGTCCCGCCGCGATTTTGCTTGATCCCTGACCCCGCTCCTGTCTTCCTCAATTTCAAGCAAGGGCGGCTCCGAACCAGCAGGCTTGACCGGATGGGGCCATCGCGTTAGCTAATGAACAAGCGTTCAATAACGGGAGGTGTTGGCGCATGTTTGCCCATTCGATGACCTTTGATTTTGGTGACGAGGTGAATGCGCTGCGCGATATGGTGCATCGATGGGCGCAGGACCGCGTGCGCCCGATGGCCGCTGATATCGATCAGACGAATGCGTTTCCTCCAGAGCTTTGGCCGGAAATGGGCGAACTGGGTCTGCTCGGGATCACCGTCGAAGAAGAGTACGGCGGGTCCGGCATGGGCTATCTGGCCCATACCGTTGCGGTGGAGGAGGTCGCGCGCGCCTCGGCGAGCGTGTCGCTCAGCTATGGCGCCCATTCCAATCTGTGTGTCAATCAGATCAAGCTCAATGGTTCCGATGAACAAAAGCGGCAGTATCTGCCGGGCCTCGTGAGCGGTCAGCACGTGGGTGCGCTGGCGATGTCCGAGGCCGGCGCGGGGTCTGATGTTGTTTCAATGAAGCTGCGCGCCGAAAAGCGGAACGATCATTACCGACTGAACGGGACGAAGTACTGGATCACCAACGGCCCGGACGCCGACACGTTGGTGGTCTATGCCAAGACCGATCCCGGGGCTGGATCGAAGGGCATCACCGCCTTTCTAATCGAGAAGGCGATGAACGGTTTTTCGACCTCACCCCATTTCGACAAGCTGGGCATGCGCGGTTCAAATACGGGCGAGTTGATCTTCGAGGATGTCGAAGTGCCGTTCGAGAATGTTCTTGGCGAAGAGGGCAAGGGTGTTCAGGTGCTGATGTCCGGGCTCGACTATGAGCGCGTCGTGCTGGCGGGCATCGGCCTCGGGATCATGGCGGCCTGCCTCGACGAAATCATGCCCTACATGGCCGAGCGCAAGCAGTTCGGCAAACCCATCGGGTCGTTCCAGCTGATGCAGGGAAAGATCGCGGATATGTACACCGCGATGAACTCCGCCCGCGCCTATGTCTACGAGGTGGCCAAGGCCTGTGACAGGGGCGAGGTGACGCGGCAGGACGCTGCGGCCTGCTGTCTCTATGCGTCTGAAGAAGCGATGAAACAGGCGCACCAGGCGGTGCAGGCCATGGGGGGTGCCGGGTTCCTCAATGACGCGCCGGTGGCTCGCATCTTCCGCGACGCCAAGCTGATGGAGATCGGCGCGGGCACCTCAGAGATCAGGCGCATGCTCGTGGGTCGCGAACTGGTCGCGGCGATGGGCTGATGCCCCGCTCCGTGCTCATCACGACTTCCGTTCTTGTGGTTGTGGCCGCAGTTGCCGGGTTCTGGCTTGGCAAGCGGCAGATGGAGTTCGGGACGACCGATATCACCACTGCGACCACTGGCATCATCAACGCGATCGCTGCGCGCCATGTGAAAGAGCATGGCGGCGCTGCGACCGATTGCATTGGATGGGCGGGTGAGGGCGCGAGCGTGTTTCAGATCAAGTGCGGTGACATCATCTATCATGTGGATCGCTTTGGCGATGTGACGCAGGCAGCGGAGGACGAGCTGTGAACATGGCCGCGCAGTGCCTCGACCATGCCGCGGACAAGGTGGCGATCCTCGACCTGTCGGTGGGCCGTCTGGACATCACCTATGGCGCCCTGGCCGAGATGACGGACGGTATTGCACGGGTGCTGATGGACGCGGTCGCGCCCGGTGATCGGGTGGGGGTGCTTTTGTCCCAAAGCCCATGGTGCGCGGCGGCTCATCTCGCGATCTGGAAAACCGGCGCGATTTCAGTGCCTTTGTTCAAGCTCTTTAAGCATGATGCATTGGCCTCGCGCCTGACGGACAGCGGTGCACAGATCGTGCTGACCGATGCTGGTGGGGCCGCGATGCTGGGTGATCTGGCAGAGCCGTGGCTGGCCGACCAGGCGGGTATTGATGGGGATCCGGTACGCTACTATCCGGCGGACGCAAAGACCCCGGCGGTTTTAATCTATACGTCAGGTACAACGGGCGCTCCGAAGGGGGCGCTGCACAGCCACGGCGTGCTGGACGGTCATCTACCGGGTGTACGCCTAAGCCACAATCATCTCGGCCAGCCAGGCGATTGCCTTTGGACGCCGGCAGACTGGGCCTGGATCGGAGGGTTGTTCGACGTGCTCATGCCGGGGCTTGCGCTCGGCGTGCCTGTCGTGGCGGCGCGGATGGTAAAATTCTCCCCGGAAGGGGCTGGAAAGATCATCGCGGAAGCTTCTGTTCGCAATGTGTTTTTCCCGCCTACGGCCTTGCGGATGCTTAAGGCTTCGGGCACGCGGATCGAAGGGCTGCGCAGTGTGGCATCGGGGGGCGAACCGCTTGGGGCCGAGATGCTGGCTTGGGGTCATGATGCGCTTGGCGTCACCATCAACGAATTCTACGGGCAGACGGAATGCAACATGATCGTGTCCTCTTGCGCCGCCGATTTCGCGCCGCGCCCGGGCTGCATGGGCAAACCGGTGCCGGGCTTCGAGGTTGATGTTATTGATACGAATGCGGCTGGCGAAGGTGATATCGCCGTGCGCCAAGGCGCTCGGTCGATGATGCTGGAATACTGGCGCAAGCCTGAGGCGACGGCCGACAAGTTTCGGGGCGACTGGATGCTGACGGGCGATCGGGGGCTGCGCGAGGGCGAATTCATCCGGTTCGTGGGGCGGGAAGACGATGTGATCTCGTCCGGCGGTTACAGGATCGGACCGGCCGAGATCGAGGATTGCCTGCTGACCCATCCGGACGTCGCTACCTGTGGCGTGGTCGGTAAGCCGGACGCGCTGCGAGGCGAGATTGTGAAAGCCTACGTGGTGGCGAAGGAGGGTTCACCGGCGGATGCTCAGGCGTTGCAGCGTTATGTGAAAGAACGCCTCGCAAGCTATTCATACCCAAGGGAAATCGAATTTGTTCAGGCGTTGCCAATGACGGTGACCGGCAAGGTGATCCGCAAGGAGTTGAAAGCGCGGGCAGCGATGGAGGTTCAGGTATGACCCCCCGCTGCCCACCTTCGATTGAGTCGACCGGTCAAGGCCACGATCTGATGGTTGTCCGACCACCGAATGGTCCCCGAGTTGCGGTGGCGAGGCTTTTCGATCGGAAATCCAAGATCGGTCAGCAGCCACGCCATGTAACGTGCACGGCTGATATGCTCGACCGTTTCGGACCGGAACCAGCATACACCGCCGATGCCCCCTTTGCGGCAAATCCGGTAGTCAAGGCATTGCGGCGCTTCGAGATGGTCGTCAAACCCTCACAAGAGTTCGTTCAACTCGACCATACGCCAATCGTCTTCACGGACATTGTCGGCGCGACGCGCTTGGGATGCGGCCTGAAAAACACTGGCGTTGCACCGGGTGTCGTCGCAACGGATGAAAGACGAGAATCGAATGTACATCGGAGGGGGTTGCGCAGGACGCGCGCCTTTTTTCTTTGGTCTGGAGACAAGCGAAGGAAGCGGCGCTCGGGTTACGCATCCGAGCCGCCTATGTTGGCTTATACCGGTCTAAAGAAGAACATTTGCCTTGATCCTGCGCCCAATGAGAGCGGGTTACCAAAAGCACCGAATTTGACCAATTCAAGTGTTGGAAACAGTGTGTCAACCACCGGAGCGACTAGTCAATGAAGCTGAATAGTCAGGCGCTGGCCTCTTCGGAAGGCTTTCGGGCTAACCGCGAAGCGCACCTCTCAGCCCTTGCCAAGATCGAAGCCGCGGCCTCCTCCGCCCGAATGGGTGGTGGCGAAAAATCCCGTGCGCGCCACGAGGGCCGGGGCAAGATGCTGCCACGTCGCCGTGTGGCGAACTTGCTCGATCCGGGCTCTCCGTTTCTGGAGGTCGGGGCCACCGCCGCCCATGGCATGTACGATGGCGCAGCCCCGTGCGCGGGCGTTGTCGCTGGTATTGGCCGCGTCATGGGGCAGGAGGTTATGGTCGTCTGCAACGATGCAACCGTGAAGGGCGGCACATATTACCCGATCACAGTCAAAAAGCATCTGCGCGCGCAGGAGATTGCGGAGCAGAACCATCTACCCTGCATCTATCTGGTCGACAGCGGAGGCGCGAACCTGCCCAATCAGGATGAGGTCTTTCCCGACCGGGATCACTTTGGCCGGATCTTCTACAATCAGGCTCAGATGTCCGCCAAGGGTATTCCCCAAATCGCAGTCGTGATGGGGTCCTGCACGGCGGGCGGGGCCTATGTTCCGGCAATGTCGGATGTGACCATCATCGTGAAGGATCAGGGCACCATCTTTCTGGCTGGGCCCCCTTTGGTCAAGGCCGCAACGGGCGAGGTCGTCAGCGCCGAGGATCTGGGTGGTGGCGATGTCCATACGCGGCTTTCGGGCGTAGCCGATTGCCTGGCCGAGGATGACGCTCACGCTCTTGCACTCGCCCGGCGCGCCGTCGGCAGCCTGAACCGCACCAGGCCTCATACGGTCAATTGGATCTCACCCGAGGAACCAGCCTACGACCCGGATGAGATCCTGGGCGTGGTTCCCGCCGACTTGCGAACGCCCTACGATATCCGAGAGGTCATTGCCCGCATGGTGGACGGATCCCGGTTTGACGAATTCAAGCCGCGATTTGGTGAGACGCTCGTCTGCGGCTTTGCCCATGTGCGGGGCTGCCCGGTAGGGATGATCGCCAACAACGGGGTGCTTTTCAGCGAAAGCGCTCAGAAGGGCGCGCATTTCGTTGAACTCTGCTCGCAGCGGCGCATCCCCCTGGTGTTCCTCCAGAACATCACCGGGTTCATGGTGGGCCGGAAGTACGAGAACGAGGGGATCGCGCGGCACGGGGCCAAGATGGTGACGGCGGTCGCGACGACCGCGGTGCCAAAGATCACGATGCTGGTTGGCGGATCCTTTGGAGCTGGGAATTATGGTATGGCTGGAAGGGCTTACAGCCCGCACTTCATGTGGACATGGCCGAATTCGCGGATCAGCGTCATGGGCGGGGCACAGGCTGCGGGTGTGTTGGCCACCGTCAAGCGCGATGCGATGGAGCGCGCGGGCGAAAGCTGGAGCGCGGAGGAAGAAGCAGCCTTCAAACAGCCCACGATCGACATGTTCGACGAGCAATCGCACCCGCTTTACGCTTCGGCTCGGCTCTGGGATGACGGTATCATCGACCCGCGCAAGAGCCGCGACGTGCTCTATCTGAGCCTGAGCGCTGCTCTGAATGCCACGATCGAAGAAACGCGCTTTGGCGTGTTCCGGATGTAGAATGGCGATTTTCGGTGACCTTTTTGTTGCTTTGGAAACAACCGTTTGAGGCAGAGATGACTTTGGATGAAGCACTTAAACGCTACCCGAACGCTGAGACGTTCAGGTTTGGCGATGGCCCGGAGTTGAGCGCAGAGCTGCTCGGACTTGTGCGCGCCGGTCGCAAGACGGCGACTTGCGGCGCGCTCCGCGACTTTGGACCGGGCGGAGAGGCCCTTCCGGTTGTTGGGCGCCGCGATATCGCGCTTGAATGGGATGGGCGTCCGGCACTGGTTATTGAAACTCTGGAGGTCACGGTGCGCCGGTTTTGCGATGTCGACGCTGATTTCGCGCTGGCCGAGGGCGAAAACGACTCGCTCGAGGGGTGGCAGGCCGGACATGAACGGTACTTCCGGCGTCACGGCGGATTTGATCCCGAAATGGAGCTTGTATGCGAGCGTTTCAGGCTCATCGAGGATTTCAGGGATTGAGACCGTGTTTGACAAGATCCTGATCGCCAACCGGGGCGAGATAGCCTGCCGCATCATCCGCACGGCCCAGTCGATGGGGGTGCGCTGCGTCGCGGTCTATTCGGACGCGGATGCCGAGGCTATGCATGTTGAGATGGCCGACGAGGCGGTACATATCGGCGGCAGCGCGCCGGCAGACAGCTACCTGCGCGGCGACGTGATCGTTGAGGCAGCGCTCGACACCGGGGCGCAAGGGCTCCACCCGGGCTATGGTTTCCTGAGCGAAAACCCCGATTTCGTGGAGCTGGTCGCGGCGGCTGGCGTCACCTTTATCGGCCCCTCTGCGCAGGCGATCCGCGCCATGGGTCTCAAGGACGCAGCCAAGGCGCTGATGGAGGAGGCGGGCGTGCCGGTCGTCCCCGGATATCACGGAGACAATCAGGATCCGGAGCATCTGGCGGGTGCTGCCGACGCCATTGGTTACCCAGTTCTTATCAAGGCGGTGGCTGGCGGCGGCGGTAAGGGGATGCGGCTGGTCGATGCTCCTGAAGACTTCGCCACAGCTCTGCAAAGCGCCCGCTCTGAAGCCAAGACTGCGTTCGGAAATGATGCCGTTCTGGTCGAGAAATTCGTGGCCAAGCCGCGCCATGTCGAGGTGCAGGTCTTTGGTGATGGTGAAACGGCCGTTCATCTTTTTGAACGCGACTGTTCTCTGCAACGGCGCCATCAAAAGGTCATCGAGGAGGCGCCGGCCCCGGGCATGACTGAAGACATGCGTGCTGCCATGGGTGCGGCTGCCGTCCGCGCGGCCGAGGCCATCGGGTACAAAGGCGCCGGAACCGTCGAGTTCATCGTCGATGGCTCAGACGGGCTGCGCCCTGACGGGTTCTACTTCATGGAGATGAATACCCGCCTGCAGGTCGAACACCCGGTAACCGAGGCGATCACCGGGGTGGACCTGGTGGAATGGCAGTTGCGGGTCGCGGCGGGCGAACCGCTGCCCCTGCAACAGGAAGATCTTGGGATCACCGGCCATTCCTTCGAGGCGCGCCTCTATGCCGAGGATGTGCCGAAGGGGTTTCTGCCCGCGACCGGAACGCTCACGCATCTGGAATTCCCGGATGGTGCCCGCGCGGACAGCGGCGTGAGGGCAGGCGATACGATCAGCCCCTTCTATGATCCGATGATCGCCAAGTTGATCACCCATGGCCCCAACCGCGCCATTGCACTTGGTCGCCTGTCGCAGGCGCTGGCGCAGACCGAGGTCGGCGGGACTGTCACGAACCTTGCCTTTCTCACCGCGCTCAGCGCCCATGACGGGTTTGCTGCGGGCAAGGTCGATACCGGTCTGATCGGGCGCGATCTTGATGACTTGGTGCACCCGGTCGTGCCCGAAGCGATCCATATCGTGGCTGCAGGCATGGCGGCGTCCGGCCTCGACCAGCCGGGCGATCTGGCCGGGCACACGCTGTGGCATCCGCTGCGGCGTGCGATCCCGCTCGGCCACCAGGATCAACCAATCGATCTGCAGGTCGCTGTTCTGAACGAGAACGAACAGGAATGGTATGTGAACGGCACTGATGTCAAAGCCGTACGTACTGCCCAAGGCTGGACGATCGAAGGCAAACCGGCGCCCAAAGTGGCCGTCCACGGTGATACCGTCACGGTTTTTGCCGGTGGCGGTATCGTCTTTGACCGCATTGACCTGCTGAATGTTGCAGCCAGTGCGCCGGGTGATGGCAATGTCGTCGATGCCCCGATGCCGGGCCTGGTCAAGGCGATCTTCGCCCGAGCGGGGATGGCTGTTCAGGCGGGCGACCGGCTCGCGGTTCTCGAAGCGATGAAGATGGAGCACACCCTGACCGCCATCCGCGATGGCATTGTGGCTGAGGTGCTGGCCGGAGAAGGCGATCAGGTCGAAGCCGGTGCGGCCCTCGTGCGACTGGAAGCGGCTGAATGATCGGCCTTCGCCTCTCCGGTTTTGCGCCCAGCGTCTATACCCGCGCCGTTCGACTGGCCCTGCACGAAAAAGGGCTGGGCTATGAATTTGACGAGGTCGATCCATTTTCGCCTGAGGGTCAGGAGACATTGCGTGATCTGCATCCTTTCGGTCGCGTGCCCGTTCTCGATCATTATGCCTTTCGCGTCTTTGAGACCCGCGCGATCCTCGGTTACCTCGAAGACGCCTTTGACGCGCCGCCGCTTTTGCCGAAAGGGGCAAAGGCGCGGGCTCGAGTGGCGCAGGTCGTTGGTATCATGGACGCCTACGGCTATTGGCCGATGGTGCGCCAGGTCTTTGCCCATGGCGTCTTTCGACCACGGGCTGGCGCGCCTGTCGACGCCAAGGAAGTAGTCGCCGGTCTTGCAGCGTCTGCTCCGGTTCTGGATGCGCTCGAAGACATCGCCGCCGCTGGTCTTGTCCTGAACGGGCGCGAAATAACGCAAGCCGATTGTGTGCTTGCGCCGATGATGGATGCCTTCAACCAATTCGCAGAGGGCAACGCGATGCTTGATAAGCGCGAAGGGCTGGCGCACTGGTTCGATACGGTTTCGAAACGACCGGCGTTTCAGGAGATCTGTGTGCGGCAAACCCCGCGACCAGAGACGTTGTCATGATCCGGCTGCATCATTGTCCGCAGACCCGGTCAATGCGCACCCTTTGGCTGCTGTACGAGTTGGGCATCGAATTCGAAGTAATAACGCATGCATTCGGAAAGAACCTGCGCGATCCCAAATACCTTTCGATCGCGCCGTCGGGCCGGGTGCCGTCGCTGGAGATTGACGGCAAGAGCCTGATCGAAACCGGTGCTATTGCCGAATACCTGTGCGACCGCTTCAGCCCCGACGATCTGGGACGGTCGCCCGGACATTCCGAACGCGCCGAATGGTTGGTGTGGATGCATTTTGCCGAGACAATCAGCCAGCATGCCGCGGCGCTGACGCAGCAACACATTGCCCTGCGCGAAGATCACATGCGCAGCCCGATCGTGATGAAGCTTGAGGCCGCTCGCATCGGCAAATGCTTTGACGCGCTCGAGCATCGCCTCACTGGGCGTGAATACCTGCTCGATGGCGGGTTTTCTGCCGCGGATGTGTCGGTCGGGCAGGCAGTCTATATGGCGTCCTTCTTTGCCCGCTTCGACGATAGGACGAACCTTGCGGCCTGGTACGACCGGATCTCGAACCGCCCCGCATTCCAGGCAAGCCTTCCAGAAGAAAATATGCGACTGTTTACGGAAGACTTCTTTGAGACGTGGGGGGAACAGGCATGATCGGAGCCGTCGAAATCTTTGAAGTTGGCCCGCGCGACGGCCTGCAGAACGAGGCCGGGGAGATTCCGGTCGCCGACAAGATCGCGCTTGTTGACAAGCTCAGCGCGGCGGGGTTTCGACGGATCGAATGCGCGAGTTTCGTCAGCCCCAAATGGGTACCCCAGATGGCCGGAAGCGCCGAGGTTATGGCAGGCATAAAACGGGCCGATGGTATTCGGTATGCGGCGCTCACGCCGAACATGCGCGGATACGAGGATGCACTTGCGGCCAAGGCGGACGAGATTGCCATCTTCGGTTCTGCCAGCGAAGGGTTTTCGAAGGCCAACATCAACGCCACCATTGCCGAATCCATTGAACGCTTCCGCCCGGTGGTCGAGGCGGCCCGCCATATCGATCTGCCCGTACGGGGATATGTGTCCTGTGTCGTAGAGTGCCCGTATGACGGTCCCGTTGCGCCCGAGGCCGTCGCGAAGGTTGCCGACACGCTTTTTGGCATGGGGTGTTACGAGATCAGCCTGGGCGACACCTTGGGTCAGGGCACGCCCGACAGCATCGCGCGGATGCTGATGGCGGTCCGCGACGTCGTGCCTGTCGGGCGCCTGGCCGGGCATTACCACGACACGAACGGGCGGGCGATCGACAACATCGATGCATCGCTGGCGCTTGGCATGCGGGTCTTTGACGCCGCCGTCGGCGGTTTGGGCGGTTGCCCTTATGCCCCCGGTGCAGCCGGCAATGTGGCAACCGAAGCGGTTGCGGCGCATCTCGAACGGTTAGGCTACGACACTGGCCTCGATCTTGCAGTGGTCGGCGAGGCGGCAGAGATGGCGCGGGCCATGCGCACGTCAGAGGTGGCCGAGATCCGCTAATGACCGCCTACGACTTTGCCGAACGACTGATGGCGATGGATGACGCCACCTGGCGCCGCCACGCCAACCCCTTGTCCGTGCAGACCCGGTTCACCTGCCTTCCTTTGATCGTGCTTGCCGCCTGGAGCTATGTCTGGATCGGCTGGTGGTCGCTGGCTCCACTTGGTCTTGCGCTCTGGTGGACATGGTACAACCCCCGGGCGTTCCCTGAGCCGCAGCATTTCGATAGCTGGTGGAGCCGGGCCGTCTTGGGCGAACGGGTCTTCCTCGCGCACAGGCAGGAGGTTCCGTTTCATCACCAACGGGCCGCCAACATCCTCTCGGCCATGAGCGTGCCCGGCGCGATCCTCTTGGTGTTCGGCCTTTTGATGCAATGGGCGCCGGGCGCGGGGTTCGGGACTGTGCTGGTGATGCTGCCCAAGGCATGGTTCTGCGACCGCATGGTCTGGCTTTACGACGATTGGGTGCGCGAAGGGCGCCCCGTACCGGGGATGGAGACGTGATGGAGTTCAATACGATTTCAGTCGCGGTGGACGATCGTGGTGTCGCCACTTTAACGCTGGACCGGGCCGAGAAGCACAACGCCCTGTCCCCGCAAATGATCGCTGAACTGACCGATGTCGCCGGTCGCCTTGGGGCTGACGATGCGGTGCGGGTTGTGGTGCTAACCGGCGCGGGCAAGACGTTCTGCGCGGGCGGTGATCTGGGCTGGATGCGCGAGCAGATGGCGGCGGAGGCCGAAACGCGGGCGCGCGAGGCGGGCAAGCTGGCCCATATGCTTCAGGCAATAAACACAATGCCCAAACCGCTGATCGGGGCGCTGCAAGGCAATGCGTTCGGCGGGGGCGTGGGAATGGCGTCGGTCTGTGACGTGGCCGTTGGGGTGGACACGCTCAAGATGGGGCTGACCGAGGTGCGGCTAGGCATCATCCCGGCAACGATAGGGCCTTACGTCGTTGCGCGGATGGGCGAGGGGCGGGCAAGGCGGGTCTTTTTCTCGGGTCGTCTCTTTGACGCGAGTGAGGCGGAGGAACTCGGGCTTCTGGCACGGGCGGTACCTGCGGATGATCTGGTCGCGGCGGTGGAAGCCGAGGTCGCGCCCTACCTCTCGACAGCGCCGGGGGCGGTTTCGGCCGCCAAGGCGCTCGCCCGGTCGCTCGGTCCCCGGATCGATGAAGAGACAATAGCCATGACAATCGCGGCCTTGAAAGATCGCTGGGAGACCGACGAGGCCGAGGAGGGGATAAGCGCGTTTTTCGAGAAGCGGAAACCCGGCTGGATCTTAAATGGCTAGCTTGTTTAAATGCATTTCTTAAGATCCTCGGTCGTCCAACCGCCCTCAGCCGCGGATAAGCTCTAGTTTCGCCGTGCGGGTGTGGGACACATCGAAGACATGATCTCCCTAAACAGCAACCAAGTGCCATGATTTTCTGTCAGCAGAATGCAAGGCGTTGAGCGAAGGCCTGCATCTTATAGGGCAGGGAGAATGGCGCCCGGATCGGCACAGGCCCTCCTGCGGCGAAATCACCCGATCAAAATTCGTCCAAGGACCCCGGGCGTTTATTGACCCTTCAGGTTCATCGGCGTAGGACGATCCCAGCCAATGTTTTCGCGCCTGCAGCGCGATCGAAAGGAGCCGTTCGTGGAAGAGCTTCTCAGAGAATACCTACCCATTCTCGTTTTTCTGGCCGTTGCCATCGGGCTCGGCCTTGTTCTGATCCTTGCCGCCGTCGTTGTCGCGGTGCGGAACCCGGACCCAGAAAAGGTGTCAGCCTATGAGTGCGGCTTTAACGCATTCGATGACGCGCGGATGAAGTTCGACGTCCGCTTTTACCTCGTTTCGATCCTGTTCATCATCTTCGATCTCGAAATCGCCTTCCTCTTTCCATGGGCTGTGGCCTTCAAGGACATCTCAATGGCGGGCTTTTGGTCGATGATGGTCTTCCTTGGCGTTCTCACCGCGGGCTTTGCCTATGAATGGAAGAAGGGGGCGATGGAATGGCAGTAACCGATGTGGGCGCTGACCGAGAGGTCGCGGCCCGTGAATTGAACGCGGAATTGCAGGACAAGGGTTTCCTGCTCACCTCGACCGAAGACATCATCAACTGGGCGCGCACCGGCTCGCTGCATTGGATGACATTCGGGTTGGCCTGTTGCGCGGTCGAAATGATGCACACTTCGATGCCGCGCTATGATCTCGAACGGTTTGGCACGGCGCCGCGGGCATCCCCACGTCAGTCCGACCTCATGATCGTGGCCGGGACCCTCACCAACAAGATGGCGCCCGCCCTGCGTAAGGTCTACGACCAGATGCCCGAGCCGCGCTACGTAATCTCGATGGGGTCCTGCGCGAATGGCGGCGGATACTATCACTACAGCTATTCGGTCGTGCGCGGCTGTGACCGCATCGTGCCAGTGGACATCTATGTCCCGGGATGCCCGCCCACGGCCGAGGCGCTGCTGTATGGGATCATGCAGCTGCAGCGGAAAATCCGCCGGACAGGAACCATTGTAAGATGACCGAAGCTCTGAACGAACTCGGCACCTACATTGAGGCCAAGCGCCCGGATTGCATCCTGTCCTGGGCTGTCGCGCATGACGAGCTGACGATGGATGTGGCACCAGCCAACGTTGCGGGGCTCGTCGAATTCCTGAAAGCCGATCAGACCTGCAAGTTCTCGACCCTGGTCGACATCACTGGCGTCGATCATCCGGGGCGGGGCAAGCGTTTCGATGTCGTTTACCACCTGCTGAGCATGTATCAGAACCAGCGGGTCCGACTGAAAATCGCGATCCGCGAGGACGAGATGGTGCCGTCGATCACCGGTACCCACCCCTCGGCCAACTGGTTCGAACGCGAAGTGTTCGACATGTTCGGTATCCTGTTCTCGGGCCATCCCGACCTGCGGCGTATTCTGACGGATTACGGGTTTCGCGGCTATCCGCTGCGCAAGGATTTCCCGACCACGGGCTATACCGAGGTGCGGTACGACGAGGCGCAAAAGCGCGTTGTCTACGAGCCGGTCAGCCTCGTGCAGGAATACCGGCAGTTCGATTTCATGAGCCCGTGGGAGGGCGCGGAATACATCCTGCCGGGGGATGAAAAGAAAGAAGAGGCCAAGTGATGGAATTCTTCTGGTGGATCATCGTTGCAGCGGCGTCGATCATTCCAATGGTCAAGCTGCTCCCGCATTTTGGCATCAACCAATACTGGTCGGCGGTTTGCGTCATCCCGATCGGAACTATCGTTTTGCTGTGGGTAATGGCGATGAAGCTGCAAGAGCTGGAGAAGCGGTGATGAACTGCTTCGCCGTGGCATATCAAGCCCTGGCGCGTCCGGCCCTAGGGGGGATGCGGAACGCGCCCGCCCTGGGCGTCGGGTCGGGCGTGTGTCGGACAGCTTTGCTGTTCGATCAGAGACAGATCGAAAGGATCGCTCAATGATGGACGGCTCCAAAGGTTTCGAAGACGCCCTGACTGGCGAACAGAAAATCCGCAACTTTAACATCAACTTTGGCCCGCAACACCCTGCAGCACATGGGGTGTTGCGGCTGGTGCTCGAGCTTGACGGCGAAATCGTAGAACGCTGCGACCCCCACATCGGTCTACTGCACCGCGGTACCGAAAAGCTGATGGAATCGCGGACCTACCTGCAAAACCTGCCCTATTTCGACCGGCTCGATTACGTGGCCCCTATGAACCAGGAACACGCCTGGTGTCTGGCCATCGAAAAGCTGACAGGCGTCGAGGTGCCGCGTCGTGCGTCCCTGATCCGCGTCCTTTATTCCGAGATCGGGCGGGTACTGAACCACCTGCTGAACGTCACGACACAGGCCATGGACGTGGGCGCGCTCACGCCGCCGCTCTGGGGCTTTGAAGAGCGTGAGAAGCTCATGGTCTTTTACGAACGGGCTTGCGGCGCGCGCCTGCACGCGGCCTATTTCCGGCCCGGCGGCGTACATCAGGACCTGCCGCCCGAACTGCTGGACGATATCGAAACCTGGGCCGAGGATTTCCCGCGCGTCATGGCCGATATCGACGGGCTATTGACCGAAAACCGCATCTTCAAACAGCGCAATGCCGACATCGGTGTCGTGACCGAGGAAGACATCCAGCTCTATGGTTTTTCCGGCGTGATGGTGCGCGGATCGGGCTTTGCGTGGGACCTGCGCCGCGCGCAGCCCTATGAATGCTACGACGAATTCGACTTCCAGATCCCGGTGGGCAAGAACGGCGATTGCTACGATCGCTACCTCGTGCGCATGGAAGAGATGCGCCAGTCGGTCAGCATCATCAAGCAGGCTATCGAAAAGCTGCGCGCACCCGAAGGACAGGGCGACATCCTGGCCCGCGGCAAGATCACCCCGCCATCACGGTCGGACATGAAGACGTCGATGGAGGCACTGATCCACCACTTCAAGCTTTACACCGAAGGGTTCCACGTGCCCGAGGGCGAGGTGTACTGCGCGGTCGAGGCGCCCAAGGGTGAATTCGGCGTCTACCTCGTGGCCGACGGCACAAACAAACCCTACCGCGCCAAGCTGCGCGCGCCGGGTTTCCTGCACCTGCAGGCGATGGATCACATGAGCAGAGGTCATCAGTTGGCCGACGTCGCCGCGATCATCGGGACCATGGACGTGGTGTTCGGAGAGATTGACCGGTGAACGCCCGCCTCCTTACGCTCGCCCTATGCATCCTGCTGGCGCTGGCCCTCAAGATGCACGCGCCGCAGGAGCCAGCAACGCGGCAGGCGCAAGGCTCTGCTTGCGATGCTCCAAAGCTCTGGACAAACCCGAAGCCGGATACGGAATGCTATCAACCGCCCGTACTTTGCCCAGATGACGACGCGGCCTGCGATATGACCCCGCACCTCTGGACAAACACCACACCTAGCAAGGTCGTTCACCACCTGTAACGACTATCGATGCGCCGCAAGGCATCCAAAGGACACTGAAATGCTCCGCCGTCTCCACCCCGAACAACCTGATAGCTTCGCCTTCACCCCTGCCAACAAGGCCTGGGCCGAGGCGCAGATCACCAAGTACCCTGAGGGCCGTCAGGCCAGCGCCATCATCCCGCTTCTGTGGCGTGCGCAGGAACAGGAAGGGTGGCTGACCCGTCCGGCGATCGAGACCGTGTGCACCATGCTCGACATGGCGTTTATTCGCGGTCTCGAAGTCGCTTCGTTCTACTTTATGTTCCAGTTGCAACCTGTTGGTTCTATGGCGCATATTCAGGTTTGCGGCACGACGTCATGCATGATCTGCGGCGCCGAGGACCTTGTCGCCGTCTGCAAGGATAAGATCGCGCCTCGACCCCATGAACTTTCAGCTGACGGCAAGTTTTCGTGGGAAGAGGTGGAATGCCTCGGTTCCTGCGCGAACGCACCCATGGCCCAGATCGGCAAGGATTATTACGAAGACCTGACCGCCGCCCGCATGGGTGAGATCATCGATGAGTTGGCCGCCGGAAAGGTGCCCACACCGGGCCCGCAAAACGGCCGCTATGCTGCCGAACCGCTCAGTGGGCTGACCACCCTCGCGGACTTTGAGAGCGGCAAGCATCAATACAATGCCAGCGTGGCGCTTGCGACGGAGCTTGGTGACACGGTCAAGCGGATTGACGGGGCGGAAGTGCCCTTGATCACCCCATGGCAGGGGAAGGCGGCCAATGCGCCTGCCAAACCAAAGGCAGTGTCGTCAAAAACCAAGCCGAAGGTCGATGCGACCGCACCGACTAAGAAAGTCGAGGCCGAGAAATCGAAGGCGAAACCGGCCCCGGCCGCTACACCCGAAACTGCCGGGCGGGGGCCCGGAACAAAGCCCGCCTCGCTTGACGCGGCGCGTGACGGCGGTCCGGACGATCTGAAGCTGATAAAAGGCGTCGGCCCCAAGCTCGAAGGGCTGCTGCACGCGCTCGGATTTTTCCACTTCGATCAGGTGGCGGCGTGGAGCGCGGATGAGGTCGCGTGGGTCGATCAGAACCTCAAGGGCTTTAAGGGCCGGGTCAGCCGCGACAACTGGGTTGAGCAAGCAAAAGCCCTTGCCAGCGGGGAGGATACAGAATTTTCCCAACGCGCGAAAAAAGACGGTATCTATGGGTCATAAATCGACGTCTACAACGGGAGAGGGTGACTCATGGACAACAATCAGGGACTGATCAGCTGTGGTCTTGGCTGCTGGATGGTGGCGGCTTTGGGCGGCGTGTTGACGGCAGGCCTGCTTTGGGTTCTGGGCGGTTGGAGTTTCATGCAGGGGGCGTTTATCGGCCTTTTGGTGCTTGTCGTGGCGGGTGCCTTGCTCAACTGGATCCTGTGCCGACCTCTTCCTGCGGCCGGTGAGGTTCAACAGCGCTCCGCATCTACCGATAACGACACAGCTGCGCGCACGCCAGCGGCAGCTCCGGCTTCCGCTCCTGCAGCGGCTGCTCCCGCAGCGGCTGCTGCAGCGAAACCAGCGCCGGTTGAGCTGAAACCGACCGCTCAGCTGAAAGGCGAGGCCGAATTGGCCGAGCGCAAGGGAAACTGGAAGTACGAGGGCGACAACGCAACCGCGGCGAAAGATAAACCGGCAGCCGCCCCAAGCGCCGAACCCACGCCCTCGGCCGCGGCACCAGCCGCGCCCGAGCCCGTGGTCGCGGCCGAGGGGCCGGGCTCGAAGCCCGAAACGCTGACTGCGGCCCGCGATGGCCAGCCCGATGACCTCAAACAGATCAAGGGCGTCGGCCCGAAGCTCGAGGCACTCCTGCATTCGATGGGGTTCTACCACTTCGATCAGGTCGCTTCCTGGGGGGCAGAGGAGGTCGCGTGGGTCGATCAGAACCTACAAGGCTTCAAGGGCCGGGTGAGCCGCGACAACTGGGTGTCGCAAGCCAAGATCCTCGCCGAGGGCGGTGAGACCGAGTTTTCGAAGAAGGTCGGAAAGGGCGGCGTCTATTAGTAGCGCCGGAACCGGATGAGCGATGGACAGGACAGCACCACCAAAGCCGGTCAGCGTCTTGCGCTGGTCATTGCAGGTGTGGCGCTGGCCTGGATCGCTCTCAACTTCGTCGGGTCGCAGATGGGCTGGTCCAACCGGACCCGCGCGTTCTTCGACCTCGCAGCGCTCGCCGGTTTCGGCTGGGCGTTTTGGATCGCAATTGGCATCTGGCGGTCACGCCAGAAAGATGAGGGTTGAGCAGGATGCTTGAAGACAAGGACCGGATCTTTACGAACCTTTACGGGATGCATGACCGGACGTTGAAGGGCGCTCAGGCCCGCGGCCACTGGGATGGCACGGCGGATCTCATTAAGAAAGGGCGGGACTGGATCGTTCAAGAAATGAAGGATTCGGGTCTGCGGGGCCGCGGCGGTGCCGGCTTTCCCACGGGTCTGAAATGGTCTTTCATGCCAAAGGAAAGCGATGGCCGCCCGGCCTACCTGGTCGTCAACGCGGATGAATCCGAGCCGGGTACCTGCAAGGATCGCGAGA
>JBCBKL010000016.1:0-102442 GCA_038521825.1 Pseudomonadota bacterium
ACGTGAGCTGGGTTTAGAACGTCGTGAGACAGTTCGGTCCCTATCTTCCGTGGGTGTAGGATACTTGAGAGGAGTTGCCCCTAGTACGAGAGGACCGGGGTGAACGATCCACTGGTGGACCTGTTGTTGCGCCAGCAGCAGTGCAGGGTAGCTATGATCGGACAGGATAACCGCTGAAGGCATCTAAGCGGGAAGCCCCCCTCAAAACAAGGTATCCCTGAGGACCGTGGTAGACCACCACGTCGATAGGCCGGAGATGTAAGCGCAGCAATGCGTTCAGTTGACCGGTACTAATTGTCCGATAGGCTTGATTTGATCCAGTAAAAGGCAGACTTGCCGACTGGTTCTAGAAGCATACACATCATGGTGTGCGTGACTTGGACGTGTTGTATGAATTCAGAAGGTTCTTTCGGTTTGGTGGTCATAGCGAGAGCAAAACACCCGGTCCCATCCCGAACCCGGCCGTTAAGTGCCTTAGCGCCGATGGTACTGCGTCTTAAGGCGTGGGAGAGTAGGTCACTGCCAAACCTAAAGAGCCTTCTGATGTATCTCTCTGACGATGCTTCTCCAAACCACGATCTTACTTGAAATCAGCGAGCTGTTCTTGTGTCCAGATGCCCAGTTTACGTGGCTGACTTGGCGCTAGGTAGTCATCAATCTCTTCGATTGGTTCCGACAAGTTAAACGGCGGCTTCGTCAAATTGATGAACCGGAACTGCCCCGTTTCGATGTCATGGTTTGTCTCGACGTAGTCATATGTTGTGGAAGCGAAAAAACGTATTTTCGAATTCGCCGCCGACGAAATTACACGCATTGCATCCTGAAGGTTCAAGTGAAACAGGGTATCCCGACAAAGCCAGAGATCCGCTGGCGGAATAGCGTCGTCGACAATGTCCAATACACGGAAAGACCGCCCCGGCCCATGATACTTCTGCGACAGCGCGTCGATCAGATCGGGGACGATATCACATCCGATGTATTCAACGTCGTGCGGTAGGTCCACGTGCTGCATCCAATTGAAGTCGCCGCAGGGCGCGTCGAGGATGGAGTTTACGGAATGTCTTCGAATAAAGTCTGGCAAGGCTTTCCGCAGGATGGTGGTGTTGTAGAGGGTGCTACCGAAACCGCTGACTGACTCTCCGTTCTGCCAGGTGTTCTCGCGAAAAATGCTGGAGAAGACCTGCTGTCTCGATCTACCAGTGCCTGAGGCGTTATCGGCAGCCGCCCTTTTGGTTTCGCCCCTGTACAAGCGCATTACATAATATCGCTGCCAGAGGTGGTTAACAAAATGCGGATGGCGGGCCGCAAAACGCTTCGCAGTTGTCTTAAGGAATGACATTGGACCTAAACTAAATGAATTATGAGTTTTCAAGACTTAGCAGATCACCGGGGCACCTGCACAGCGGAAACCTGTTTGCTTGGAAAGGTTGCTGTATTCGATCAAAAAACTGTACCTGGGAAGCGGGCGCCCAGACCCATCGGCCGCTGCCGGTCGCCAAGGCCGACTATTGCACGTCGACCAACCGTTTCAGCAATTGGTCACCGGTGGTTCGGTCGCGCCGCTTGGGACTGCCAGCGCCCGGAGTGTATCTAATTGCGACCGTCAGATCGTCGTAGCTGTCCGAACTGCGATATTCACCGATCCCAAAGGCGCTTTGCGCGACGAGGCTAAAGTCAGACCGCGCGATTTGCCATTCAAAGCCAAAACCTGCGAGTTCTCCTGAGCCGTCCGCCTGGATTGCTATCCGTAACGCAAGAGCGTCCGATGGGTACCAAGTGGCTTCGGCCACGCCAAAAACGCCGCCGTCATCGCTGAATTCCACATCGTCAAGCGATCCTTGCAATCCAGCAGCGGCCCGCAGGGAAAACCGGTCATAGAACCCTTGCGTTGCCATACCGATTTCGCCCGTCGTCGTGGCTTCTTCGGCATAGTCGATTCGACCGCCCCAGCCCAGGCGCCCCAAGTCTCGATCCCGGAAACGCACAGCTTCAAGCCCAAGCAAGAGCGACCCGCTGTCAAATTCATCTTCCACCCGTGACCCGACGCTAAGTTCGACCCTCGTACCTGTGTTGCCCTGCCACCAGTTGAACCCAATTTCGGCACCGAAGATGTCATTGTCGGTGGTCGATAGCGTCTCGCGCGCTGCGTAACTGACCTCGTAGTCCACCACAGGCTCAACCGCCCAAACTGGCATGGCGGATAGAGTCAACAGCGCCGTACAGCGTCGTATTGTAATCAAAACAATCTCCTGGAGTAGCAAGGCCAACGACTTCGACTTGAGCTTCATTTGCCATCTTGCAAGGCCACCTCGCATTTTTCTTCAAGAAACGTGAAACCAAGCCGGTGCATCAATGAGTCGACCGCCATTTGTGCATTTCATTGGCAATCGCCCTTCGGTCCGCATATGCGACCGTGGCTTGTAGCCTGTCGCTTGAACATAAATCCGGATGCTGGCCTCCGCCGTCTGATTGCTGGTGCGCGATGGCCGTGATAGCGGTGCGCCATGGACCGGCAAATCATGTGCATCAATTGGGGTACGGCTTTTGGCGCGCCCTACATTAACCGTCTCTATGCGATGGTCGCCCGCAACATAACGACTCCGTTCAAGTTCGTTTGTTTCACAGACAGTACCGAGGGTGTTCGGCCTGAGGTGATATGCCATGACCTGCCTCCGATGCTGGGGCATATGCCCAAGAACACTCGCGGCAAGTGGCCAAAATCACGTCTCTGGGCGCGGACGCTTCCGGATCTGGAAGGGCCGGTCTTGTTTCTCGATCTGGATGTGGTGATCACCGGATCCCTCGATCCGTTTTTCGAGTTTGGCGAACCCGATGATGTCGTCCTGGCGCGGAATGCGGCAAAGCCCTTTCATCGCATTGGTCAGACTTCGATTTACCGGATGCCGGTCGGCGCGCTAGCTGATTTGCAAGAGGAATTTGCGGCTGATCCTCAAGCGGTTGCAGACACCTATAAGTGGGAACAGGTGTTTGTGACCAAGAAGGCCCCCAATGGGGTGAAGTTGTGGCCTCGCAAATGGGTCAAGCATTTCAGGATTGAGTGCCTACCCACATTCCCCCTGAATTACTTCATGCAACCAACGTTGCCAGCTGATGCCCGGGTTGTCATTTTTGCCGGGATGCCCAATCCAAAGGACGCGGCTCTGGGTCAGTTTTCCGATGACATGCCGCATCTGCCGCCGCTGCAGCACATTCGCCGGGCTCTGGGCGCCGAGAAGAAGTTTCAAGCGGCAAGGCGATATATTCTGCCTACAAAATGGGTCGAGCGGGCGTGGCGCGACGACCAGACCCGAACCTGAGGTGAGGTTGACGTATCGCTGTCACCGGCTTGTTGCGAAAAATTCACGCTGCGGTTTAGTTGGCGACATCTACCCAGGACATATCTGAGACCTCAAAGAAAGTGAGGCTTCTCGATGAAAAAGTTGCTCCTGACAACCGCCCTTTCGCTCTTGGCCGGAACGGCCATGGCGAAGGATCCGTCTTACATTGGCAGTGTGGAGGTCATCCGCGGCTCGGGTGATGGTGCCGATACCGCCCGGGGCACAGTCTTTAGGGATGCCAATCGCAACTCTCGGCTTGACGCAGGCGAAGAGGGAATAGGCGGTGTTCAGGTTTCCAACGGACGCGAAGTTGTTCTGACGAACGACGACGGCACTTACGAGCTGCCAGCCTATGACGACATGAACCTCATGATCACCAAGCCCGCAGGTCACACCACGCCCGTCAGCGCCGATATGGTTCCGCAGTTTGCCTATATTCACAAGGTCGAAGGTTCGCCCGATCTCCGGTTTGGCGGTATCGAACCCACAGGCGCGTTGCCGGAGGCGGTTAATTTCCCGCTGATCGAGGACGGGTCCGATGCGACCTTCAACTGCTTGGTCTTCGGTGATGCCCAAACCTATTCGAACCGCGAGATCGGCTATGTCCGTGACACAGCGGGGCAGATGCTGGCAACCGCCGACCTGAGCGATACCGAGTGTTTGATTTTTGCAGGGGACGTGATGGGTGACGACCTTTCACTTTACCCGCGTTTCAAGTCGATTATCGCCGTTGGTCAGACGCCCCAGTACTTTGTCGGCGGCAACCATGACATTGACTTCGATGCCGAGGAAGACAAGGACAGCTTTGACACGTTTCGGCGTGAGTGGGGCCCGGAATACTACTCTTTTGATATCGGGAACGTACATTTCGTGGGCCTCGATAATGTGCGTTACCCATGCAATGGGGTCGATCCCCATCCCTTCTGCGCAACCGACGCGAACCACACTTACAACGGTGTGATCACGGGTCGTCAGCTCGAATGGCTGCGCAATGATCTTGCCAATGTGCCCGAAGACAAGCTGATCGTGATGGCGGCGCATATCCCCTTCCAGACATTCACCGACAACACAGCGGCCAAGCACCAGACAGACAATCTGGACGAACTTGTTGCCGTTCTAGGCGATCGCAAGGTTCTTGGGCTGTCGGGCCACACCCACACGACAGAAAACATCGAACCCGGAGAGCACTTCGAAGGCTGGGCCGAAAACACCAATGTGGGGCCTGCGCCGTTCCATCAGATCGTCACCGGCGGTTTGTCGGGCAGTTGGTGGGCTGGGGATCTGAACGATCAGGGTGTCCCGCACGGCACGCAACGTCTTGGCAGTCCGCGCGGTTACTACCGTCTTGATTTCGACGGTGCCGACTATGTGGATACATATCTCACGTTCAACATGGACGAGTCTGAGCAGTTTCATGCGTCGTTCAACACGCCCCGCTTTCGGGGTTGGGCAGAACGCCTTCTGACCTACCGTTCGCTCTATGGTCGCAGCTTTGATCAGGTGCCTCCGGTAGTTCGGCGCGATCTTGGTGATATGCGAATGCTCACCGCTGATGATCTCAGGGGCGGCACATGGGTCAGCGTTAACGTCTGGAATGGCTCAGCGAGCAGCACCGTGACGGTTTCGATCAACGGCGGCGCAGATATTCTCGCCGAGCGGACGCAGACCGGGACCGGCGAAGCCAAGAACAAAGGCCCTGAATTTGCCGATCCCCTAGCGCTGGCCAAGCAGGCGACGCAACATTCGCTTGCATCACGATCGATCGACGGTGGTGATGAAACAGCAGGCTTTACAACCTGGCAAGGCTTTGAATGGAAAGGCATTGCGAACCCGTTCCAGGATTGGATGTTGACCGATAACAGCCACCACCTATGGCGGGCCGATCTGCCCGAAACCCTGCCCGTTGGCACCCACGTTCTGACCGTCAAAACGACCGACCGGCATGGCCGGACGTTCCAGCGCAACATGGCTTTCGAAGTTGTAGACGCGCTGCCCGACCCGGATTGGCAAACCCGGTTTTGGGAATAGTTTTGACATAATGGGGCCAGGTATGTTGCTTCAGTCGGGCCCAGTATACACGTAATACTAGAATTTCAGCTCTAATTTGGAAACGATCCGTTAACAAACCCTAGAATTACCGCCGATTGGCACGAATCGTGCCACATTTCCCCTTGATACCCTCCCGTGCAACGAGAAGGAGCGCTCCGATCCTGCGCTTCCCGTTCATGGAGACAGAGAAATGAAATTGAAACCTATCAAGCAATTTCTGTCGGGTACGGCAATTGCGACAGTGGCCATGATGTCGCCAGCGGCGGCATCCCAAGTAACCCTTAATAGCGCCGACAACACCGTTACCATCACGGGTGAGCTGCTCGGCTATGACGGAGAAACCTACACGCTGAGCACCGCAATCGGCGTTGTAAGCCTGTTTTCTGAGGGCGTGACTTGCACCGGCGCAGGCTGCCCGGTGATAAGCAAGGACTCAGCATTCAGCTTCGCTGGCTCACGGGCGTTGTCCGATGCTCTGATCCCCACGCTGATCGATGGCTTTAGCACGTGGACGAAGGCGTCGCTTTCGACATCGGCGATCAATGACAGCACTGAAGGCTTTTCGGTCGACTCGACCGACAACGGCAAGGCAGAGATTTCCGTCATTGGTTCGAACACACGGTCGGGCTTTCAATCGGTGCTCAGCGGTGATGCGACGTTTGCGCTGGCAAGCCGTACCGCGGGCGCACGGGAACAACGCCAGTTTCTTGAGGCAGAAAAAGGCGATCTGAGGGACGCGGCACAGCAGCACATCGTTGCGGTTGACGGTCTTCTTCTGGTGACCCATCCGAACAACCCGGTTCGCGCGATCACCGAGCTTAACGCGGCATTCGCCTTCTCAGGCCAGGTAAACAACTGGGCACAACTTGGTGGCCGCAATGCGCCAATCACGCTTTATGTTCGTGAGGCCGACAGCGGAACCCGCGAGGTGTTTGAAAACCTTCTGATGCGTCCCAATGGTCTGCGGATCTCGGACAATGTGACGGTTCTGCCGACCGATGCGGCAATTGCCGAGGCGGTTCAGAACGACCCGAACGGGATCGGCTTTACCAGCTTTGCACAGGCTGGCGATGCAGCGGCTTTGGACATCGAAGGTGTCTGCGGTCTGCGTACACCGGCCACGGCATTCACGATTAAGACGGAAGAATATCCGTTGACACGTCTGATGTATATGTATCAGGCCAATGCCGATCTTGACTACCACGCCAAGCAATTCCTCGACTTCCTGCAAACGGACGAGGCACAGCAAGCTGTTGCACAAGCTGGTTTCATTGATCAGTCGATTTCGGCAGAAACGATCAACTCGCAGGGTATTCGCGTTGCGTCCGCAATTGTGAACAATCGCGATCCGCGGCAGATCAATTCGATCCAGTCGATGTTCCGTCTTCTGATTTCGGCGGAGCGCCTGTCGACAACATACCGTTTCGAAACCGGTTCGGCCCGTCTTGACGCTCGTGCTCAGGCCGACGTGGAACGTCTTGCCGAGTTGCTGAACGGTGATCAGTTCGAGAACAAGGAAATCCTGTTTGTTGGCTTCACCGACTCGGTCGGTAAGGCGGATCTGAACCAGATCCTTTCGGTTCAGCGTGCCGAACTGGTACGTCAGAGCATTCTCGCAGCAAATCCTGCCCTGCAAAACCGCGTAAAGACCAGCACGGTTGGCTTTGGTGAGGCTTCACCGCTGGGCTGTAACGAAACGGACACAGGTCGCCGGATTAACCGCCGGGTGGAAATCTGGGTTCAGGACATCGTTGCGGAAAACCGCAGCTAATCCTTCAGAAACCACCCACTAGGAGCCAATGAAATGAAGATGCTATCTAAATTCGTTGCTGCAGCGGCGCTGGCTCTGGCCCAGTCCGCGACAGCAGCCTCGGCTGGTTGCGACGCCGGGGAAACGGTCCTCAAATTCAGCGTTGTGACATCGCTGCAGGGCCACCCAAAAGGCGAAGCGGCACTGGCCTACGCCGACGCGATCAATACCGAACTGAACGGTCGGTACTGTATCGAGGTCTACGGTCAATCGGATCTCTATTCTGACGGGCCAGAACTGTTCGAAGCGATGAACCGCGGTGAGGTGCATTTTGCTGCGCCCTCCATGTCGAAGCTTGGGGATTTCACCAAGGGCTTCCTGCTCTTTGACATCCCGTTCATCTTTGACGGTCCGTTGCACGCACTGGAGTTCCTGGACTCCGAGGCCGCAGCTGGATTGTTGCGTGAGATCGAAGATGACGGCCTTGTCGGTCTGGGTTTCTGGAGTAATGGGATGCGCCACTTCTCGGCGACCGTTCCGATGCGCCTGCCCGGTGACGCCGAAGGTCTGACCTTCCGCGTTCAGTCAAGCTCGCCGGTTACGTTGATGGCCATGGACATCATGGGTATCACCGCCAAAAAGCTAGCCTTCTCCAAGGTCTACGACGCTCTTGCCTCGGGCGAGGTGCAGGGCCAGCAGAATACCTGGTCCAACATCCAGTCCAAGGGCTTCTATCTCGAGCAGGCGGCCGTGACCCAGACGAACCACACCTATCTTGGCTATGTCGTCATGGCGTCCAAGGTGTTCTTCGACGATATTCCGGCGTCGGATCGCCAAGTATTCATCGACACGATGAAGCTGGTCACGCATGAACGGAACCGCTTTGCCTTTGAAATCAACCAGGCGCGCCGTCAGGACATCCTCGACGACGAGGGTATCATTATCCGGCTTGCACCACAGGAAGTTCAGGCATGGCGCGACGCCTTCGCTCCGATCCTGACTGCCTTCCGGGATGAAATCGGCGCAAACCTTATCGATGCAGCGATCCGCAGCAACGCACAAACAGATCCGTACAACTGATCTGCAGGGCTACGGAAGGGAAGGGGCGGGTTCTTCGGAGCTCGCCCTTTCTCTTTGGGCTGTTTGTTACAGTTTTTTGACAGGATTTCCTGGTGTTGCCCTTGCAGTCCGGAACGACTCACAATACATCAACCGAACCAAATGGCGCGGGATGGAGCAGCCCGGTAGCTCGTCAGGCTCATAACCTGAAGGTCGTAGGTTCAAATCCTACTCCCGCAACCAACGACTTCTGCGAAAGCAGGTTATCCAAAGCCTTGGCCTCCGAAAGGGCGCCGGGGTTTTGCTTTCCGGCCGCAAAGCGCAGGATCGCACCCAGGTCACCGCGAAGAGTGATAGCAAGTTCGCCGTTCTCGAGCACGAGGGTGATCTCATCGACCAGTGAACGAAGCACGTCGACAGCGGCGCCACGATCTTCCTTGGATTGGGGGGTATCGCAGAGCTTGGCTGCGTCCTTGTGGACACAATCTGCTGCAGGACGCCAACCCATGTGGATGAATGCATGGCGCGCGCAAAAGGATGTGACGCTTCCGGCGTGCCGGGGCCGTCTGCCATTGCGGGTCGCTGCTACGCGGTTTTGTTGCGATAACGGTCCCTGTGAAAGGGATTACTTCGGTGGTGCAACCCGATATGTAAGCGCCGCGCCGTCTTGCGCGGCGTGTGCATCGGCCTGAGCCTGCAAAGCGCCATGGTGCCGGGATTTGACGCAAACTGGGTCGGTGGCAGAGGCATCGCCGGTGATCGCCATCGCCTGACAGCGGCACCCGCCGAAATCCACGGTTTTTCGTTCGCAGGACATGCACGGTTCGGCCATCCATTCCGTGCCCCGATACGCTTCGAATGCCGAGCCGTGGTACCAGATGTCTGACAGCCCCTTGTCGCGCACACTGTCAAACATCAGATGCGGGATGGATTGTGCCGCGTGGCACGGCAGGACCAGCCCGTCTGGCGCGACGTTCAGACCGCTGGTGCCCCAGCCGCCCATGCAACGTTTTGGAAAGTCTTCGTGATAGTCTGCGGGAACGTAGTCTATGACCAGTGTTCCTTTCAGCTCCTTGCGGGCGTTCGCGACAATGCGGCTGGCCTCCACGGCTTGCTCGCGTGTCGGCATCAGCGCGTCACGGTTCTTCAGGGCCCAGCCGTGAAACTGTACCGTCGCCACTTCGATGCGCCGCGCACCCATTTCGATGGCCATTTCGATGGCGCGCGGCAATTGATGCAGGTTGCGCCTATGCAGAACCGCATTCAGCGTCAAAGGAAAGCCAATTGCGCCGATCCATTCGGCTACTTGCATCTTGCGCTTGTAGCCGCCCTTATAGCCGCCGATCTCATCCGCCATTTCCGGTGTTGTACCTTGCAGCGACAGTTGGATGTGGTCGAGCCCGGCATCATCCAATTCAGCCAACCTACGTTCGGTCAGACCGATGCCGGATGTGATCAGGTTGGTGTATAGCCCGGCCTTTTGGGCTGCTTTGACCAATGCCACCAGATCGCGGCGCGAGGCCGGTTCGCCGCCCGAAAGGTGCAGTTGCAGAACCCCCAATTCCGCGGCCTCGTGAAAGGCGCGTATCCAGGTATCGGTGTCCAACTCTGCGTCCTGCCGGGCCATCTCCACGGGATTGGAGCAATAAGGGCACGACAGCGGACAGCGGTGCGTCAGCTCTGCCAACATCGCGATGGGAGGTGGTGCGGTCATTCAGCTACATCCAGAAAGCGGCGGTTGCGCAGGGCGCTCAGGAAGTCGGAGCTGTCGTCGGCGATCTGTTTGACGGGCGCGTTGTACTTTTCAGCAAGGCACTGGGTGATCTCGCCAAGGCTGCGCCTCCCATCGACTTCTGACAGGATCGCGTGACCGACCATATCCAGTGTCACGGCGCGCTCGGGGGCCAGCAGCACCCAGGTGTCGCGCACCTTATCAAAGTGCAGGCGGACACCGCGGGGCAGGACAGGGACCGCGCCAGGTTCCATCACGATGCCGCCTTGAGCAGAAGGCCGGTGCCGGGTCTCCATGCGCCCGGCGGAATACGCCCCGGTTCGACATAGGCGCCCCACAACGCATCAAGCTGAGACCAGAGCACATCAGTTTTGAATTCGAGCGCTTTTGCGGCCATGTCCTGTTTTTCCGCCGTGTCGGCGTTGTCCAGCACCCATGCCAGGCCAAAGGCCACATCCTTGGGCGCTTCTTTCAAACGGTTCTTGAAGTACGACAACGATCTGTCATCGGCAAAGTCGTAGTTCTTCAGCAAGCCCTGGATGCGATTGGCGTGGATCTTTGGAGCGAAGAGTTCGGTCAGCGATGCTGAAACAGCCTCCAGCAAGGTCTTTTCGCGCACAAATCGTACATAGGCATCCACAGCAAATTTTGTGCCTGCCAACACCCCATCCGTTGATGCGACATAGCCCGGGTCCAGCCCGACAGCTTCGGCCAGGCGTAGCCAGCGTTTGATCCCGCCTTCGTTCTCATCCGTCCCGTCATGGTCTTCGATGCGCGAGCGCCACTGGCGGCGCAGAGCGGGGTCAGTGACCCGAGACATGAATGCGGCGTCCTTCATCGGGATGGAATGTTGGTAATAGTAACGGTTGATCACCCAGGCGCGGACCTGGTCGGGTGTGCAACCGCCACCATGCAACAGGTCGTGGAACGGGTGCAGGTCGTGATAGCGCTCGGCCCCGATCTGGCGCAAGCGGGCTTCGAAGTCGTCGCGGCTTTGGGTCATAGGATGATCTCCATTCCATCGCGTCCAATTGTCCAGCCTGCAGCCTCGGCCTCTGCCGCTTCTGCCGAGTTCGGGCGCAGCACCGGATTTGTGTTGTTCATGTGTACGAATATGCGGCGCGCGATACCCATATCCGCAAATGCAGCGATCGATCCGTCTGCTCCGCTCATGGACATATGTCCCATGCGTTTGCCAGTCTTTTGGCCCAACCCGGCGCGTACCATTTCATCGTCGCGCCACAGCGTGCCATCAAAGAACAAGAGCTCCGCCCCTGAAAGACGGTCACGCAAGTCGTCGTTCAGCATGGCGCAGCCCGGGATGTAATATCCGGTGCGTCCGCCCCCCTCCAGCTTTACCCCGACCGTCTGTTCACCGATCATGTTTGTCTGCACCTGGTCGCCTTCGAGGTAGAGCGGCACCTTTCCGGGCACCGCAAACAGGGTGGCCTGTAATCCGGGGGCCAATTCAAATGACGTGTCCAGCGCGATAGACGACCGCATGACGACCGAAGGGTTCAGGGCATCAAAAATCGGGTTCTGGTTCAGCACATCGTGAATGCCGCCTGTGGCAAACAGAGTGAAAGGTTGCATTTCGCGCAATGTTAGCAGCCCGGCAACGTGATCGATATCGCCATTGGTGACGAGAACAGAGATCAGGGGCAATTCACGCAGGTCGGTCGGGTGTAGGTTTGGCGCGCGTTCCATCTGCACCCGAATGTCGGGTGATGCATTCAGGATGGCCCAATGCGCGCCGTCGCCAGTAACAGCCAAGGAAGACTGAGTTTGTGACGGGATCTTACCCTGACGGGCCAATTTGCAGTTGTCGCAACCGCAATTCCACTGTGGTAATCCGCCTCCGGCGGCGGCACCAAGGATATACGCGCGGAACGACATAACGCACCCCGCGCGTACTATTTCAAAACAGAACTTCGCGTTCTTCGTCCGCGTCCGGTCCGTACATGTTGATTTCCATGCCGCACTCGATCTCGCGGAGCATAGGCTTTGTCCATGCCATGGTTCTTCTCCTTGTTAAACGCGCGATTAATGCGCGATACAAAGAATGTCGCAGCAACACATAAGCGAGGCGACTCTTATTTGATAAGAAGCCCCTAGACTTTGGTCTCGGTCTTGGCGTCACGGATCAGCGGTGGCAGACCTTGAAGGCAAAATCCCTTATTCCTTATCGTTCTGATTTCGAATAGAAAATTGGTGTCTGCCAGCTTCTTGCGCAGGTAGCCGATGTAAACGTCAACCACATTTTCGCTGCTGGACCCTTCGGCCTGCCACAGAGCGTCAAAGATGGCGCCACGCGAAAGAGGGGTGCCGGCATGGGTGATCAAAAGGGTCAATAGATCGTGTTCGCGTTCGGTCAGAACTACGCTGTCATGTCCATTGTACAATACGCGGTCCTTGCCTGTCAGCACGGCTGGAGAGGGGCGCGACGCTTCGACCCTTTGCTCCTGGACGCGCAGGCGTGCAACCAGTTCATCAAGGCTGAACGGTTTGACAACGTAGTCATTGGCCCCCGCCTCAAGCCCCGCGGCGCGATGCTGAACATCTGATAGGGCAGACAGCATGATGATCGGCATTTCGACCCCGGCTTCCCGGGCGGAACGCACCAGTTCCACGCCGCTGTCCGACCCAAGCATCACATCCACAATCGCGGCGTCGAACCCCCCGTCCTGTAGCTGGACCAACCCGCCCTCGGAGCGGTTTTCCGAGCCGGTTTCATAGCCGTGCAAGGCCAACCCTCGGGCGAGTGCAGAGGCAATCTCGGGATCGTCTTCAATGATCAACACGCGGGTCATGAGCGTTTTATGCCAGCTATTGACGATTGCTGCAGTCCCTTCTTCGGTCTTAGTGCCGCGATTGGCTCACAGGCAGAGTGACGTCTATCTGCGTGCCGGGTCCATCGCCCAATGCGACTGGGCGCGGCACGGGACTTGTCAAAGTGATTTGCCCGCCATGGCTTTCGATGACCCATCGCGCCAAGGCAAGTCCGACCCCGAAGCCCTGTGCCTTATCACTCCCACCTTGCCCAAAGCGTTGAAAGACCCGTTCCTGATCTTCGGCGGCAATACCCGGTCCATTGTCCGTGACGGTAAGGGTGACCTTGCCCTGGCTGCTTGTTGCGTTGATCGCAAGCTGTCCACCGCTGCGGGCATGGCGAAAGGCGTTTCGGGCAAGGCTTGCCAACACCTGTCGAATCCAATTCGGGTCGCAAGACAGATCGGTGTCGATGTCCGAACTCATGCTGAGTGTCATGCCGGCACTGTCTGCTTCGGCCCTGATTTCAGCATCTACGGCGTCCAGTATTTCAGCCAACCCGACATCCCGGGTGTCCAACACCATCTGTCCGTTATCGGACCGGGCCACCCGTAACAGGTCGTCAATGCGCCGGTTGAGCCGAGCCGCACGCGACTCGATCGTGGCGAATGCCGGGTTGTCGGTCTCCTTTAGACCGATCTGTGCTTCCATCAAAATGACCGTCAACGGCGTGCGCAACTCATGGCTGACATCAGCAAATAAGCGGCGTCGGTTTTTATCAATTTCCGCAAGAGTTGTGTTGGCAGAGCGCAACGCTTCCGTCCGTTCTTCGATGGTTTCATTGAGCCTTTTCCACTCAGCCTCGATATCGTCCTGCCGGGCCTGCAAAGCCTGCGCCATGCGATTGGTTTCGCTGTAAAGCTGGCCGATTTCGTCGCGGCCTGAATTGGGCAGGGCGACGGCAAAGTCCGCTTGACCGATCTGCAAGGCCGCAAGTCGCAACTGGGTCAGCCGTCGGAATTGCGGGCGGATCAGCCGAAAATAGAACAGGACGACGGCAACGACTGTCAGACCCGCAATGACCAGTGCGATCCTGGTCAGGCGAAGGCGCAGCGCGTTGATCCCGGCCAGCGCTTCGGATCGAAACCGGATTTCCGTGTTGACGGCCTGGCTGAGCAATGGATCAAAGGCAGAGGAAAACGTGTCGATATGCGCCCGCAGGTGATTTTGATCCCGGCTATCTGCGTTCAGACCGGTCAAGGCTGACGCCAGCAGCGCTTCCATCCGTGCCAGGCCCAGGGATTGCGTGGCGTAACGGGACTGCGTGTCGACCCCCAGGGTCGCAGCGCTTTCGACTGCATTGCGGACATCGTCGTGCAGACTGTCAAAGGTGCTGTCCATCTGACTGACAATCGGCGCGACGCGAGTCATCCGATCGTCGCGTGACAGTCCGGTTTGGATGGCTTCAGTGGCCACGACCAGGAAGCTTGCCGTTTGCCGGGACAAGACCGAATAGCGCGCCACGCGCTCTTCTGCTTGCAACGCTGCCTCGAGCCGGTCGGACACGGCCTGCATGCCAAACCACAAGATCATCACTGTCGCACAAGTGCCTATCCCCAGCAGCGCGGCTCCGAAGCCGAGTTTTGACTGCAAAGAGTTGCCCAATATCTGCCCAGATTTCAGCATATGCCTAAAAAGGGGGCGCGAAGAAGCAACCGAGAGTCGAGTGATGGCTGAATTAACTTCACTTCAAGTTTTCTCGGCTCATATGCGGAAGCTAGCGCGGGACGAAAGTCTATATTGACGAGGACAAAAAATGATCGAGCTGTTATTTGTCGCATGCCTTGCTGCCTCACCAGAAGACTGCCGCGAGCGCAGTCTGGTATTCACGGATATCACACCGCAGATGTGCCTGATGGGGGCGCAGCCTGAATTGGCCAAGTGGGTGGACGCGCATCCCAACTTCACCATCCAGAGTTGGACGTGCCAACAAGTGTCGTTTGCAGAGATGGACGCGTAGCGGCGTCATGTCTTGCGCTTCATCAGGCCGCGCGCGGGATCGTAACCCCAGACGGCGATGCCGCCAAAGATCAGCGTACTGGTCACGACCCACAGCAGTGCGGTCCAGTTCATCTGCAGGTAAAGCAGAAAGCGGATCAACTCGACCGCATAGGTGAATGGGTTCAGCGCACATATGTCGCGCAACAGCGGTGAGCTTTCTGCCATTTTCCAAAGTGGGTACAGCGCCGAGGACAGGAAGAACATCGGGAAGATGACAAAGTTCATCACTCCGGCAAAGTTTTCAAGCTGCTTGATAAAGCTCGACAGCACCAGCCCGAGCGCGCCCAGCATCACTCCGGCCAGGGCCAGGCCCGGCAATACGACGACGTATCCCCACGGTGGCATAGTGATCCCAAACAGCGCGGCGATCGCAAGGAAGGTATAGACCTGCAAGATCGAAATGACCGTCGATCCAAAGATCCGGCAGAGCAACAGCCACCAGCGTGGGAAGGGACTGGTCAGCAACAATCGCATCGATCCCATTTCGCGGTCGTAGACCAGGCTGAGTGATGATTGCATCCCGTTGAACAACAGTACCATCGCGCACAGTCCGGGGACGATGTAGGTCTCATACGTGATGTATGTCTGATAGGGCGCGATGATCGACAGCCCCAATGCCGCGCGGAACCCTGCAGCAAAGATCAAAAGCCAGACCAAAGGGCGCACCAGCGCAGCGATGAACCGTTCGCGTTGATGGATGAACCGCAGGAATTCACGCCCGATAATCGCGCGGGCCACGCCCCAGATGCCGCTCATGCCGCAACCTCTGTTCGGGACAGGAACCAATCGCTCAGGTTTTGATTGCCGCGGATGGTGCCCGCCGTGCCGTCGGCCAGAATCCGACCCTGATGCAGAACCAAAAGCCGGTCCGTGTCGCGCACTTCATCCGTCAAGTGCGTTGTCCAAAGCACGCATAAACCGTCATTGGCCAAGTTGTGCACATGTTCGGTGATCCCGCTGCGCGCGGCGGCATCCAACCCAACAGTCGGTTCGTCCAGCAAAAGCACTTTTGGTTGGTGTAGCAGGGCCCGTGCCAGTTCCATTCGTCTGCGATGCCCCCCATTCAGCGCGCGCGCTTTTTCGTCTGCGCGTTCAAGCATACCCAATTGGTCCAAAGCGGCATCGATACGACTTGGCGTTTCAGTGCGGGCAAGCCCGTGCAATGCGGCGAAATAGGCCAGGTTCTGGCGGACCGTCAGATTCAAGTCGATCGTTGGTTGCTGAAATACCACCCCGAGGTCGGCCAGTGCGCTGCGGGGGCTTTGCCGCAAGTCATGTCCCGCTATCGTAATCTCGCCTGATGGGTTGACCAGCAACCGGGTCAGAAGCGAAATCAAGGTAGACTTGCCCGCGCCGTTCGGCCCGAGCAACGCGCAAAACGAACCGGGCTCTACCTCGAACGACACATCGTCCAAGGCGCGCTTCGGCCCATATTCGAAACCCAGTTTTCGAACCCTCAACCCTAACGACATCTCGCCTCCCTACTTTGCGCCGATTCAGCTTGCCCGTTGCCTGTTGGTTTCACAAGCAAAGCGGCTTGCGACAAAGTCGATGCATTGGAAACGGGTGATCGCAAACCCTGTACAGCACGCGCAATCCCATAGACCGACGGGTTTAGATGCCGGCTGGTGCGGGAACGCCATTCGATTGATGTCCAACGGAATTGGCAAACTGTGCCAACGTCAGGTGGTGCGGATACTGGCGACGCTGGCGGTACCATTGACGCGGATGCCACCAGGGACCGCAAAGGTGCATCGCTGAAGTTATAGAATTTCTGGCCAAGAAAGAATCAGTTTCAAAAGCCAGTGGCGGATTTCTTGGAAAAACGGGCGGGGGCCGATCAAACGCCGCAGCACAAGCGGACATCGAGAGCTTCGTACACTGGCAAAAGCCAACCTGAGCGCTAAAGTGCTCGAGTATGAGCCTGATTAACCGAGTACGCGTTGGCCTAGCGGCCATCATTTGCGCCGTTATAGCCTCAAACGCTATGGCAGATCGGGGGGCCTATCTGAACCTGGCACGCCAGGGCTGGAGCTATGAGCTGCGCACCACGATGGTCGGTCGCAACATGGCCATTCCGGTCGAGATCCATGGGCGGAACCTATCAGGCGCGGCGATTTGCATCGTCGGAGAAGAGCCTCATCCGCTAACGGCTGATACGTTGACTACCTTTCTGGACCTGCTGAACCATACCTTTGGTAAGCGCGTTCCGATGCGCTTCGCAGGCGCCGATGCGCGTGGATGTGGGGCCGGGCGCACCGTGGTGCTTCGGTTGTATTCCGGTTTGCCGCCAAATGTTGCCTTGTCAGCCGATTTGAACTGGATGAACGACGTCTACGCGCTTGGCCTTCCAAGGGGCCGCGGCTATGCGGCAACCTCCCCGGCCATGGCGCAGACGTTTTTTGGGCGTCACGGTCAGGGCACCCACATCATGGTCAAGCAACCTGCATTCCGCACCCCCGACCAGGTCGAGCGCGCGTTTTACAAATCAATCCTGATCGAAGAACTCTTCCAAACCTTTACTTTTGGCATGGACGTTCTGCTCTTCGAACGCGAAGCAGCATTCACGTCCAAGCTGCAAGAGCGACCAACCAACCTGTCCCGGATGTCGTGGGCGTCGCACGACTTCATGCGCGCACTTTTGCATTCGAATCCCCGGGGACTGTGCCGTTTCGATTTGTTTATGTTGCATGCCGTCGCGCGTGCACCGGTCGCTGAGACGGTACACCCAGACTTCATTGCCTATATCGAAGACGAATTTGAAACTCTGGTCGATTTGGCGACAGCAACGTGGACCGATCCGCGCTTCGGATCGGTCTTGGACGCCGAGTGCGACGCGCCCGGACCCTAAGACCAACGGCGGTGTTTGCACGGCTGGCGACGCGCGTTAGGCTTAGGGATCGGAGGAGGAAAGATGGACGCGCGCCCTAACGGATCGGCGGAGGCACTCGGCGCTCTACGGGAACATTTGAAGAGGGGGCTAATAGGTCACGAGCTTCTGGTCGAGCGTCTGCTGGTAGCGCTGCTGACCGGCGGGCATCTTTTGTTGGAAGGGGCGCCGGGCCTTGCCAAGACGCGGGCTGTCAAACGTCTTTCTGACGCAATCGAAGGCAGCTTTGCCCGGGTGCAATGTACGCCGGATCTTATGCCATCTGACCTGACCGGCACCCCGGTCTTCAAACCGCAGGACGGTGTTTTCGAGTTTGTGCCCGGGCCAGTCTTTCACAATCTCGTACTGGTGGACGAAATCAATCGCGCGCCGCCAAAGGTTCAGTCGGCGCTGCTCGAGGCGATGGCCGAGCGGCAAGTGACGGTTGGCAATGAAACCCACGCCTTGCCGAACCCGTTCCTTGTGGTTGCCACCCAGAACCCAATCGAACATGACGGAACATTTCCGCTACCCGAAGCGCAGTTGGATCGTTTCCTGCTTTATGTCGTGTTGAATCTGCCCGACCTCGAGACCGAGCGGCGCATTCTCGACCTCGTCGAAGGCGAAGTGGCGGATGGCGTCGAAACGGTCGAGCCCGTGACCGCTGCCGCGCTGTCCACGGAACGGAAGAAGGTCGAACATGTGCACCTGTCACCCGAACTAAGGGATTACATCGTGCGGCTGGTCACTGCGACACGGGCAGGGGATTTGGCCGTCGACATTGAACACGCTGTGTCGCCGCGTGGGTCGCTTGCTTTGGCGGCCTCGGCGCGGGCACGGGCGCATCTGCAGGGGCGCGACTTTGCGATACCCGAAGACGTCGCGGCTATGGCCCCGGATGCGTTGGCCCATCGTATGGTTCTGAATTGGCGGGCCGTGGCGGATGGGCGCAAGGCCCGCGACGTGGTGGCGGACATTCTTCGAAAGATCCAACCGCTGTGACCCCGGCGCTCGCAGCACCGGGCGTCGGCCTAGGCAGCGACACATTGATAGCCCTGCGCGGCCTCGCTCTTGCCGGGACGCAAAGCCAGACTCTGGCCGCCTTGCCCGGCGGGTATGCCACGCGGCGAAAAGGGCAGGGGCTCGAGTTGGCGGATGTGCGCGATTACGTGGCGGGCGATGATGTCCGATCCCTTGATCTGGGCGCGACGGCACGTACCGGACGCTTGCATGTGCGTCAGTTTCGGGAAGAACGGGACAAGGTAAGTCTGCTGGTCGCGGATTTCCGGCCCTCCATGCTTTGGGGGCTCCAGCGCGCCTTTCGGTCCGTCGCAGCGGCAGAGGCTTTGGTCATGCTGGGCTGGCAGATCGTCGAAGCGGGTGGTCGTGTCGGATTGCTGGCTGTGACATCAAACCAACCTGTGGTCATGCCCGCGCGCGGACGGGTGCGCGGCATGCTGGATGTGATCGGCGGGATGGTCGAGGCGCATGATCAGGCCCTTGCGCAGACAAGGGACGAGGACCCGACTCTGGAACAGGCCCTTGTTCATGCGGACCGGTTGGTGCCGGCGGGGGCCGAATTGCTGATCGCCTCTGGCTTTGATGTATTGGGCGCAGGGTTTGCCGACCGGCTGGATGCGCTGGCCAGCCGCCGTACCCCGCGTCTGCTGCTGGTCACGGACGGTCAGAGCCTGCCCAAGGGGCGCTACCCTGTACGTTTGGTGGACGGACGCTTTGCCAGGCTGCGCATTGGCGGGCAAGAGGCGCCGCGCCGATGGCAAGAGATTGCAGGCCGCGACGCTCTTGTTCTGGATGCGGGCGAGCAGATCGAACAGATGGCACGGCGCATTTCGGCGATGGCGGTGTGATGGAACAGAGCTTTTCGAAGGACACGATGCTTGCCAGCCTCCGGGATATCCGGTTGCCGGACACCGCTGCGGGTGGGGCGCTGGCCGACGTCATGGTCAGTATCGGGTTGGCGGCACTGGCAGCGATGCTGTGCATCGCGATCCTGCGGCTGTTCTTTCGTCCCCGGTGCAACGCGTCAGGCGTGACGCTGGAGCGGCGCGTGCATGACGCGTTTGCCTTGTCCGAAGCGGACCGCCGCGTCGCGCTGCTGCACATTCTCAAACAGTATGCGCCCGAACGATACAAGGCCCTCTCGGGCGCGCTTTATGCACCCGGACAGCTTGATATGGCCCAACTTGAGGCGGAGATTGCACGTCTTGTTTGAGCTTACTGATCCGTGGTTCCTGTTGCTTTTGCCGTTGCCCATTTTGGCGGTGCGGGTTCTTGGGCCCCAGGCGATGAGCGGACGTGCCTTGGCGGTTCCAGAGCGCGTCGGAAAGAGCATGATGGCAGCGGGGCAGGGCGTGTGGTCACAGGCTCGACTGGGACTGAAACAAACTCTTCTATGGGGCATCTGGGCCTTGGTCATTCTGGCGCTAACTGGTCCGCGCGAGCTGGAACCTGTGCCTGCGCTCAAAGTGTCGGGCCGCGACCTGGCGTTTGTTCTGGACCTCTCGGGGTCCATGGTGCGGGACGATTTCCACCTGGATGGCAAACCTATCACCCGGTTCGACGCGGTCACAAAAGTCGGCGCCGATTTTGCCCGGAGGAGGGGCGGGGACCGGATGGCCCTGATCGTTTTCGGATCGGAGGCGTATTACGCCGCCCCGTTTACCTTTGATGTCAAGGCAGTCGCCCGCCGATTTGAGACGGCGGTGATCGGGATATCCGGGCGGGCCACAAACATTTCGGATGGCCTGGGGCTTGCGCTCAAGCGGATGCAGGACAGCGATGCGGCGACCAAGGTGGTCATCCTGCTGTCCGACGGGGTCAACAATGCAGGCGCGACCAAGCCTTTGGGTGTCGCAGAACTGGCGTCGCGGATGGGCGTGCGCGTGCATACGATCGCCCTGGGCCCCAAGGACCTTACCACGGCGGACGAAGGCGAACGCGGCGTTGTTGATGCGGCCACGCTGCGCGCGATTTCTCGTGTGTCAGGTGGCGAAAGTTTTCGGGTCAAAACCACGGACGACCTGCAAGAGGTTGCAGATGCGCTGGACCGTCTGGAGGCGACGGACAGTGATGGTCTCGCAGCCGAGATTTACCGCGACTACTGGCCTTGGCCTGCGGGGCTTGCGGGGCTGTTGGCATTGATACTGGTGTGGAGGGACCCGGAGTGAATTGGGATATCACCCTCCTTCGGCCGTTCTGGCTGTTGGCCTTGCCACTTGTGGTGTCCGCGGGTTGGTTGCTGTGGTCGCGCCGCGGCGGTTTAGGAGATTGGGAACGGGTGACCAATCCGGCTTTGTTACAAGCCATGGCCGCTCTTGGACGTATCGAACGGGCCCCCAACCGGGGCCCGCTTTTGGCGGGGTTGAGCATAATCGGACTGCTGGCGCTTGCGCTTTCGGGTCCTGCGATCGAACGGCGCGATACGCTAAGCTATCGCAACCTAGATGGAGTGCTGTTTCTGGTGGACGCCTCGGCCAGTGTTCATGAGGATCCACGCTGGCCGCAGTTGCTGACCATGGGCCGTTTTGGACTTGCCGCACTTGGGACGCGGCCGGGTGGGTTGATCGTCTTTGGCGGCGATGCTTATGTGGCCACGGAAATGACCCACGACCATTTGCAGCTTGGGCAGACCTTTTCCCTGATCGAACCGGACACAGTGCCGGACAAAGGCTCGCGCCCGGGACGTGCTTTGGACTTGGCTGCCGATCTGCTGCGGACCGCACAGGTCATTGCGGGAGACGTGGTTGTGTTCAGCGATGGTGCTGGACTGGGGCCCGAAACCCTGAGGCAGACGGCCCAGATCGCGGAGCAGGGCGCGCGGGTGTCCTTTGTCGGCTTCGATGCGTTGCCCAGTCTGCAAAGCCATGCCAAGGCCGGGAAAGGGCACGCCTTTGTGCTGTCTGACACGGAGGCGCTGGGCGCTTGGTTGAGCGACGACGCACGCGCGCGACTGGAGCGACAGGACTATCCCCTGCTGTTTTGGCACGACTATGGGCGGTATGTTCTGATCCTGACGCTGGTGCCTTTGCTGCTGCTGTTCAGAAGGGAAGGGGCATGAGGATTCTGGCATTGATTGTGGCCGTGACCTTGTCAATTGCTGGCTTTGGGGGCGGCGCGGCCCCCTTTGGCCGTGTGCTGCTGGCGGTGAATCTTCCAGGGCTCGCGGCGCACATGTTCGAAGAGGATGTTTGGCGTGGTGTAGCCTTTTATCGGGCCGGACGGTTCGTTGAGGCGGCCGAGGCATTCCAACGCGCAAAGTCTGAATACAACCTCGGGAACGCGCACGCGCATATTGGCGACTATGCCGCGGCACTTGAGGCCTATGATGTGGCACTCACACAGGGTGATCCGGATGCGGCGGCGAATTTTGATGTTGTGGCGGCGTATTATGCCGGGCTGGGCATCGATCCCGAAGCGCTTGGTCTGTTTCCCGACCGTAAAGACGGCCCGCAGATGGACAGCCATGTGGCCAAAGGAAACGCGCGTGCGGCCGGGTCTGGCGATGAGGTGACGAACAACAACACGATGCTTGGCCTTGCCGAGCTTGACAGCCGGGGCAGGCTTGGGGTGCGTCGCATCTTTGACGACAAGTTCATGGTGGCCGATGAGCGGTGGTTGTCCCAGCTCGGCGATGTTCCGGGCGAATTCCTGAAAGCGCGCATCGCGCAGGAACACAAGCGCCGGGTCAAAGTGGGGGTGTCGCCGCCACCTGCGGAGGATCCAAGATGAGGTGGCTTGTTGCCTTTTTCTTTATCATGCCATCGTTGGCGGTCGCGCAATCCCGCGCAGTGTTGCCGCATGAATTGACCCTAAACGTCACGGTGGAAGACGCAGGTGCCGTCCCTTTCGAACGCGAGATGGTCTTGATCACGATCAGGGGTATCTATCGTCGCCACATCACCCTCGAAAGCCTCGTACAGCCCGGGCTTGACGGGTTCAGTTGGGCACAGCTTGGGCCAGACATGTGGCGCGAAGAGCGGCTGGATGGCAAGAAGGTCAAGGTATTTGAACGCCGCATGGCGGTGTACCCGGACAGGGCCGGGTCGTTAACAATCGGCGCGTTTCGTCATCAGCTGACCCTGACGGACGAGGGCGACGACTGGTTCGAACACGAGATCGCATCCGCCCCCGTCACCATTGAGGTTGCTCCGGCCCCGGCACACAATGGCTGGTGGTTTCCGACACGGTCCTTGCAAGTGTCTGACCAATGGTCGAACGCCCCCGATCAGTTGAAGCCGGGGGAAGGGGTGTTGCGCGTGGTCCGCTTGGAGGCGCTGGGCGTCACACCCGAGATGATCCCGCCCATGCCAGAGCTGACCTCACCCTCTGCCATGATCTTTCCACATCCGGAAAAGCGTTTGGTCGAACTGACGCCAGAGGGCCCTGTCACCTATGCGTTCTGGCGTTGGACAATCCGGCCGTCAAACGACACGTCGACGATTGTCGAGCCCCTGACGTTTTCTTATTTCGACACGCGCAACCGCGATGCGCGCGAGGTCACGATTTCCGCGCAGCGGGTGGCTTATGGTTCGGTTGTGCCTGAGGATCCGCCGCAGGTCCAAGTGCCTGAACCTGCCAATCTGCCAGGCCCATTGGCCGCGGCGCTGGCGGCCGGCGTGTTCATTGGCGGGTGTGCCGTTGGGCTTTGGGGGCGGGCGTTCAGCGGGGTGCCGCGTCTGTTTGATCGATTCGTCTGGCGTCTGCGAATAGCAGGCCAGATAGGTGATTTGCGTCAGACGCGGCGTGCGTCGTCGGCGATGATTGGCCGAGATGGTGCCACCGCGCGTCGGGTGGAGTTGCTTCGCGAGCTGGATATGGCGGCGTTCAGTCCCGGCGCGGACGGCTTCGATACGAGGGCTTTTGTGCGTTCTTTTCTTAAGGCCAAGACGCCTTAGGTTCGGGCCGCAAAGGCGATGCCGGATGCTTGGCAGAGATTTTCGTTGAAACGAAGAGAGTTATCGGAGAGCCTTTCTGTCAGGGAGGATCAAGATGTTGGACACGAATTTGGCTCTTGCGCGGGGGCAGGTAAGTCGTGTGCTGATAGTGGATGACCATCCGCTGTACGGAGATGCCGTCGCCTCGGCTCTGCGTGTCAGTTTCAACGATTGCGCAATCCGCATGGCAGAAACCCTGAAGGAAGCACTGGACGTTCTGGATGACGGCTACGCGCCGGAACTGGTCATGTTCGACCTGAAGCTGCCTGACGTGAAAGGCATTTCAGGCTTTCGCGAGTTCATAGAGCGTTCACCAGATGCACGCGTTCTGGTGATCTCGTCTCTGGCGTCTGCAGAACTGGTTCAATCCTTGCTCCAGTCTGGGGCCCGAGGGTTCTTGCCCAAGGATGCCGTGATCAAAACGTTGAAATACGCGATCCAAGAGATCGTCGCCGGGCGGCGGTATGTGCCGCAACAGTTCCAAAATGTCGATAAGGACGCTTGTGCCTATCAAGCAAACCCGGAACTGTCGGCCCTGACGGCGCAACAAATACGCGTTCTCAAACTGATTTGCGCGGGCAAACCGAACAAGCAAATTGCCTATGAGCTGTCGTTGGCCGAAGCGACAGTCAAAGCGCATATCACGGCCTTGTTGCGCAGGCTTGGCGTACATAACCGGACCGAAGCGGTCGTGGTGGCGGAATCCGCGATGATGCGACACGGTGGAGCTGAGCCGGAAGCCCGGGCTTTTCTGAACCACTAGGTGACCCGGATGCGGGATGATCATGTTATCGGGCCGAAATACGTCTGCGTAGGGCAGGCCGTCTCGTCGGGCGCAGTTGCAGCCGTGCGCGAGGCCATGGCTGCGATCGACACATCCAAGTCGTGCTTCATCCTCGCTTTTATTCCGGCTGGGCTGGATGTTCATCTCACTGTTGAGGCTTTGAACGTGTACAGCGACGGCGTGCCAATTTTTGGGTGCACGACGGCTGGCCAGATCACGCCGAACGGCTATGAAACCAATGCCCTGATGCTGCTCGCTTTTCCCAAGAACAATTTTCGCTGCGCCTCTATTCTCTTTGATCCGGTGAGCCCCTTTGACGAAACAGAGGTCGCCCTGAAGGCACAGCGCGGCACTGCCCGTTTTCGTCACACGGCCGGGTGGAACCGATTGGGCCTGATCTTTTCCGATGGGGTGTCGACGCAAGAAGACGTGCTGATTTCGACCCTTGAGACAGTACTGGACGATTTCCCCATTTTTGGAGGGTCGGCCGGAGACGGGCTGAAGTTCGAAGAGACATTCGTGCTGCAAAAGGGGCGGGCCTACAAAAATGCGGCCGTCCTTTTGCTGATCGAGACCAACCTGCGTTTTCAGGGACTGGGGTTTGACCATTTCTTGCCCAAAGGCAGTCCGCTGGTGATTACGGGGGCCGATCCAGACAAGCGGCTGGTCTACGAAATCAACGGATCGCCCGCGGCATTGGAATATGCCCGTTTGGTCGGCTGCGATGTCAAAGATCTTTCGCCGCAGGTCTTTGCCGAGAACCCGCTTCTGTTGGAGCTGAACGAAAAGCATTATGTCCGCGCCATCAGCGATGCAACGGATTGCAATGCGCTGTCCTTTCTGGCTGCGATCGACGACGGTCTGATCATGACGTTGGGCGAAGGACAGGAAATCCTTGAAACTCTTGAGAATGGATTGGACCTGCAGGACAAGGCGGACGTTCCGCCGGATTTCATCCTTGGATTCGATTGCGTTCTTCGCAAGCTCGAGATCGAGCAAAAGCAGTTGCAGCGACCGGTGTCCGAGATCCTTTCCAGGCGGCGTGTGTTGGGTTTCAACACATTCGGCGAGCAACAATTCGGGTTGCATATGAACCAGACATTTGTGGGTATCGCTTTCTTTGCGCCTGACGGGCGCGCGTTGTTCTAATGCTTGATCCGAATGATCCGCCTGAAGTTCAGATCGCCAAACAGCAAAAGATCATTAATGCGCTGATCAGACGATCCAACAGGCAACGCGATCTGGGCCCTTCTGCCTTTAGGGCGTTTCAATCCGCCCTCGAATTGCAGGAAACCGTTGCCGCGCAAACGCGCGACTTGCAACGCGCTGCCACCGAACTGGAAAGCGCCCGATATGAACGAGAGCGGACACGGCGCATTCTGGCCGAGGCGTTGTCGTCCATGGATGGTGGGTTTGCCTTGTTTTCCGACGGCAATCTTGAACTGTGCAATGACCTGTTCCGAACGTTGTTGCCAGACATCCAGGACGCCGTGCGCCCGGGTTTGCCCCTGGGTCAGTTTCTGACTTTGGCCTCAAGTAGCAAACATTTGGTGTCGTCTGAACAACCCTTGTCGCGGCTGGATCAAACCTCGGACAAGGCCGGCGTGTCGTCTGCAGTGATCGAGCTGCGCGAGGACCGCTGGTTCCAGATTGGCGCGCAGAACAGCGCCGATGACAACCTCATTCTCCTGATGACAGAGATCACCAGCCTCGTGCGGCGCAATCGGGACGAGAAAGAGATCCTGATCGACCGTCAGGCCGATTATCTCCAGGCCGTGTTTCAGAGCATGAACCCTGGCATTTGTACGTTTTCCGAGTCCGGCGAAGTGATGATGCACAATGGCCGGTTTCCCGAAATTCTGGGTGTGTCCAGAGAATTGGTCGATCCGGGGACCCAGCTGACGGACATCCTGCAGTTTGTTATGGCGCATCGGCTGGAAGGTGCATCCAAGGGGATGACGACCGAACGATGGCGCCGGGAACTGCAACTGGAAGGCTGGTTGCAAAGGCGGTTGCAAGACAAGGACGGAAAGGTTCTGGACATTCAGGCCAGCTGCCTGCCGGATGGCGGTTTTGTTGTTGAACTGATGGACGTGACCTTGTCGGCGCGCAACACGCAGGTTCTCGAAGAGCGCGTCATGGAACGCACGGCCGAATTGACCCAAGCCAACGCCAAGCTGGTTCGCGAATACGACGAAAAAGCCCGTGTCGAAGAAGAGTTGCGATTGGCCAAGGAACGGGCCGAAGCGGCGGTGTCGTCCAAGACCCGCTTTCTGGCGGCGGCAAGCCACGACCTGCTGCAGCCGATCAATGCGGCGAAACTGCTGATCTCGACCTTGAGTGAAACGACCCGTGAAACCGAAACCGCGGCGATGGTTGAGCGGCTTGAGAGCGCCTTTGGGTCTGCCGAGCAGTTGCTGCATTCGCTGCTCGATATCTCGCGTCTGGAAAGCCCGGACCCGGATGCGGTGACACCATCGGATGTGTGTCTTGGCCCGATCCTGCAGGGTATCCACACCGACCAGACGCCATTTGCCGATCAACGTCGGGTCCGGTTGGATGTGGTGCCGAGTTCGGCGTTCGTCCATTCGGACCCTGTTTACTTGCTGCGGTCGATCCAGAACCTTGTCGTTAACGCTTTGCAATACACGGATCCGGGCGGGCGCGTACTGTTCGGATGCCGTCGGCGGCAAGGAAAGGTCGTGGTCGAGGTCTGGGACAACGGTGTGGGTATTCCCCGCAAGGACCAGGTGCGCATCTTCGAAGAATTCGCGCGGGCGGAAAATGCGACGGTTGGATCCGGCATGGGTCTTGGCCTGTCGGTGGTCGACCGCGCCTGTCGCCTTTTGGGGCATGGTCTGAACGTGCGCTCCAAACCAAATGTCGGGTCCGTTTTCAGCATCGAGATGGACGAGGTTGCTCCACGCCTATCTCGTCCCGAGGCGCGGACACCAATTGCCGCGTCGCAAGACCAGCGCCTTGCGCACATCGTGCTGGTTCTGGAAAACGACGGCCTTGTTCTGGACGGTATGACGCGTTGGTTGGAACAGTGGGGCGCAAGCGTTCTGCCCGCCAGTCTGACCAGCGAGGCCTTGCATTATGTCGAGGATATGGGGATGCCCCCAGACATCATTCTTGCCGATTATCAATTGCACGGGGACGAAACGGGGATCGACGCCATTGCGCAGATGCGAGACATGACCGGCACGCAGGTTCCGGCCATTCTGATCACCGCAAACCAGACCAAGCGCGTGCGGCAAGAGGCCGAAGCCAATGATATTTCCGTGATGCACAAGCCTGCGAAACTGGGTCGGCTGCGTGCGATGATCGATGGAAAAGTGCGCTCTCACAATGCCTTGGAAACAGGGGTCGGACTGAGCGTCACGTCTGATATGCAGACAAAAGTAGCAGGTGACTGAGAGGGCTGCGCCCCTATCCTGCGTCGGGGGAGGAAAGTGCATGATCAAAGTCTTCGCATCGACCATTTTGGGCCTGTGGATTTGGGCTGTAGCGGTTTTGGCCGAGACGGTGGACGGTCAGGAAACCTATGACTTGCTGTTCCGAAATGGCACGCTTGACGCAGTCGATCGCAATTCCGAACTGGTGTATCGCAGGACCCTCGCAAACCGTCTTGCCCCCGATGCGGACGCAAAGAACACGGGCGACATAGCAGTGATGTTCGACGAGGGTGACATGGCGCGCATCGAATTTCGGCAGGATGACAAACAACGCGCGTTGGGCCAGTTTCCAGCCACCGTTGGCAATCCGATGATCATGTATTTCTACGAATCCGTTATTCGTGACATGTCGTCCAGTGCTGGCGGCAGCCCGTTTTATATCCGCAATCGTGTCAAGGAAGCGCTGGTGCAACCGTCCGAGGTTGAGCTGGGCGAAGCGGAGGTTGGCGGCGAGACCGTCGAGACCAAGACGATCCGGCTAGAGCCATTTGCCGGTGATCCGAACCGCGCCCGGATGCGTGGCTTTGGCGATCTGGTACTGACCGTGACCATGTCTGACGCGGTACCCGGTTGGTACGTGAGCCTCGTGGCAGAGGCGGAGGCGTATCGGTCCGTCATGTCCTTTGACCGTCTAGAGGCGGGCCAATGATACGCTTTGCGGCGCTGCTGAGCCTGTTGCCTGCGATTGCGGGCGCTCAAACCGTGTCGCAGCGGTTCAATGACTATCCGACCGAAGCGCGTGCTGATTATGTCTTTGCCTGCATGCAGACCAACGGGCAAAGCCGCGAGATGCTGGGTCGCTGTGCCTGTTCGATTGACGAGATTGCGTCGTTGTTGCCCTTTGACCGGTATGTGCAGGCTGAAACCGTTCTGTCCATGCGCCGCGTCGGGGGGGAACGGATGGCAGTATTCAATTCCGCTGCCGCCGCAGAGGCTTTGGTTGCTGATTTGCGCCGTGCGCAAGCAGAGGCCGAGGTGGTCTGTTTCTAAGACCTGGGGAGGGCCTTTCATGTTGCGGTTATTTGGTGTTTTGCTCAGCTTCTGGCTGTTCCCCGCAATCGCAACTGCCCAAACCGCATTGCGGGGCGTCGACATGACCTTGCCCAAAATGACAGAGGCACAGGTCACGCGCGCGGATGTAGAGGCGGCACTGGCCGAGGGGTCCGCGGATTTCACGCGGGTTTGGATGAACGGGCTGGATCTGTCCGGTCTCGACTTCACCGGAGCGGTTCTGCGCGCGGCCTCTTTGAATGGGGCTGATCTGAGCGGGGCGCAGCTGGATGATGCGATCCTCAGTCAGGCCTGGATGGTGGGCGCGAACCTGACGGGTGCAAGCCTGCGCGGCGCGGAATTGTTCCAGACGCAGTTGAGCCGCGCTGATCTGAGCGGTGCCGACCTGACGGGCGCTCGGACGGCGGCGGATTTCACCAAGGCCACTTTGGATGGCACGATCTTCCGCGATGCGGATTTCTCGGCTGATATGCGAAACCAGTCCATGGGGCTGATGCGCGGTGTTCTGACCTCGGCCCGTGGCGAAGGAACGGATTTCACGGGCGCGCGCATGTCGCGGGCGGACCTTGAGTTTGCCAAATTGCGCGGGGCCGTGTTCCGGGATACCGATCTGCGGATGGCCACGCTGGGCGGTGCCGACCTGACCGGGGCAGATGTGACCGGAGCCGATTTCCACAACGCCGATGTGACATCGACGCGCCTTAAGGATCTGAAAGGCGCGGAGACTGCCAATCTGAAGGCAGCCAAGAACTTGGATCGCGCCTTTCGTTAGATAGCGTCAGGTGGCCGCGTCTTTCGGCAGAATCTCTTGGAACGTGTTACCTTCGGTATCGGTGGCTTTGATGGTCAGGTTCAGTGCGCCATTGTCGCGATAAAAGAACCGGAACACCGGGTTTTCTGAAATCGAGATCCCACCTTCCATGGTGAACAGCAATTCGTCATCTTGCCACACCTCGATTGTATCCAGGAAGTGGGCGGGGATGAAAAGTTGCGTGATCTGATCCCGCTGAAGCCCTGAATAGTTCGGGTGGCGGATCATGATCTGCGCTTCGCGCCGCTGGCCCGACATCTTGATCTCTGGTTCGAAGCTGCGCAGTTTCATCTGCCCCATCGAGGCAAGCGCGAGTGCCGCGTCGCCTGAGGCAGGTGCGGAACATCCACCCGACGCTTTGACAAAGCGGCCGGTCATGTAAAGCCCATCAGACGTGTCCGCGATCACGCGGACATTCGAGTACTGGTCGACCCGGACCCGTAGCTCGAAATCCAGTGGGGCCATCGCGTCCGAGAATGTGAATGTCCCTGCCACCGGGGCCGGGTTTTCATCGACGACGACAGTTGCCGATTTGATGGTGGTGCTGTCATCCCGCTGCTTGAGAAGGACCGGAACCGTGGCCGCATCATGGGCCCGATACGGCGCGTCAAGCGACAGGATGTTATCTGACAGCGTGATCGGACCATCGCCCACTACATCGTCGCTCAGATAGTCCCATGTTTCGCCCGGGACCAGCGGGTTCTGGACCGGATCATCTGCAAAAGCTGGCAATACAAGCGCGGAAACAAGCGCAGCGGCCAGTGTGATTTTGGCAAACATGCGGTTCTCCTCCCTCATTGCCATCGGCTGCGTATGCCACAAAACCGCGATAAAAGATATGCAGACCTATGGCGCGGTGGTGGTCACACTTCCGTGTGTCAGAGTGGGGATGAGAGGAGCGAAGATGTTCGAAGCTGTCATAGCCTTGTGTCTGGACCTCGCCGATGGACCTTGCCGCGATCAACTGTTGCCGGGCTACGAGGCGATGACCCAAGCGGCATGTACCGCGTCCTTGCGGTCGGCACCGCCGCAGGTGTCATGGTCAGGGGAACAAGGCGCGCCGCAGTGTGTCACGGTGGCACCGCCTCTGTCGGTTGACCAGGTTGCACCCGGTATCTTTGTTCACATGGGCAGGATTGCTGAGCCGGATCAGGACAACCGCGGCGACGTAGCGAACATGGGGTTCATTGTTGGCGAAGACAGTGTTGCTGTCATCGACACAGGTGCGGCGCGCTGGTTGGGTGAGGGGCTGTGGCGTGCCATTCGGGCACGAACGGATAAACCTGTCAGCCATGTCATCCTGACGCATATGCACCCTGACCATGTCTTTGGGGTTTCCGTCTTTGCGGATGCGGGGGCCAAGGTTGTCGGGCATGGTGGTCTGGGTCGCGCCCTTGCAGATCGGCAGGCAAACTATACCGAAAGCCTCAACCGTTTGATCGGGGCCGAGGCGATGATCGGGACTGAGTTGCGCCCAATTGACATCACCGTCGAAGATGCAATCGACATTGACCTGGGCGGACGCTTGTTGCGGCTACAGGCGTGGCCGGCGGCGCACACCCGCGTCGACATCACCGTAACTGATCTGGAGACAAGCATCATGTTCGCTGGTGATCTTGTCTTTCATCGCCACACGCCAGCTTTGGATGGAAAGCTGCGAGGCTGGCAAGCGGTTCTTGCCGAGATGGCGCGGCTCAGCATTACCAAGGTAGTGCCGGGCCATGGCGGGCCGCTGCTAAGCTGGCCCGAAGGAGCTGCGGCACAGCAGGCGTATTTGCAGACCCTCGAGAAAGATGCGCGTCAAGCCGTTCATGAGGGTCAACGACTCGGCGATGCGGTGGAAACGATTGCAGCCAGCGAGGCTGCAAAATGGGAACTGTTCGAAGCGTTCAATCCGCGTAACGCGACCGTAGCCTACACCGAACTTGAGTGGGAATAGGTCTTTTTAATCGTTTGAAACTTGTTGCAGCAGTTGTGCGATGGCGAACAGGCGCTTTTCGATCAACTGAGGTGTTTCGCACAGATACTGGATGGAGCGCTGTCGGTCTGAGTGGATCACCTGATCCCAGTCGATCTGCTCTTCCAGCAGGTCGATGCGATCATAGTCAGGATCAGACTTGTCCAGCAACTCGCTCATCTCAAGCCGCTTGGCGTCGATTTGTTCGGCCAATGCAATCTGGCTTAGCGAAAAGTCTCCGATGCCGCCAATGATCCGGGTTCTACGTTTGGACAGACCATTAAAGACCCGTTCAAACACAAGCCCTAAAATTGCGCTGTCGCCCTCGTACTTTGCGGCAAAGGCTTCGACAGGGGCGCGCAGATCGTTCAGATCAACCCGACGCAAAGCCAGCGTGTCCGCCAATTCGATCACGTCGGCCTGCAGCCTGACCTGCCCTTCAAACGCTGTGCTGTCGATGGCGGTTGGCCACACCAGGCCTAGGGACAAGGTTTCCACCTTGCGCTGGATGCAAGGCCATGTCGGATCAGAAAAGTCAGCCGCCTGAACAGCCTCCGCTGGTAGGCCTAGAACACACGCAAACGCCAGTTTCTTCCACTTGGACATCGCAAAACCCTCTCATTGGGCCGAACTATGTCCGAGGCGGGCGCACGAGTCTACGTCACCTAATATACCATTGTCTTAATTGTTAGCGGCATACCGCTGCACACATACTGGCCTCGAAAGGACGCGACTCGCGCGTTCTCGGGAGGACTTGAATCCATGCGGACTCGAGCGGCTGTTGCCTTGGAAGCAGGCAAGCCTTTGGAAGTTATGGAAGTGGAACTGGATGGGCCCCGTGCCGGTGAGGTCTTGGTGGAGATCAAGGCAACCGGCCTGTGTCACACGGATGAGTTCACGCGGTCTGGTGCAGATCCTGAAGGCATCTTTCCTGCCATTCTTGGCCATGAGGGTGCGGGCGTCGTTATCGAAGCCGGTGAGGGTGTCACGAGCCTTGAGGTTGGGGATCACGTGATCCCGCTCTACACGCCTGAATGCCGCGAGTGTGATTACTGTCTGCACCCAAAGACAAACCTGTGCCAGGCAATCCGCGAAACGCAGGGACAGGGGCTTTTGCCGGATGGTTCGACCCGCTTTTCGATGCTCGATGGCACGCCGATCCACCACTACATGGGCTGCTCGACCTTCGCCAATCATACAGTGGTGCCCGAGATTGCGCTGGCCAAGATCCGCAAGGATGCCCCCTTTGACAAGGTCTGCTATATCGGATGCGGCGTCACGACCGGCATCGGTGCCGTGATCAACACCGCCAAGGTCGAGATCGGATCGCGCTGCGTGGTGTTTGGTCTGGGTGGCATCGGCCTGAACGTGATTCAGGGTCTGCGTATGGCGGGCTGTGACCAGATCGTGGGTGTCGACCTGAACGACGACAAGGCGACCATGGCCGCACAGTTCGGCATGACCGACTTCGTGAACCCGTCCAAGGTGGATGGCGATATCGTGGCGCATCTGGTCGATCTGACCAAGGGCGGTGCCGACTATACCTTTGATGCGACGGGCAATGTGAACGTGATGCGTCAGGCTTTGGAATGCGCGCACAAGGGCTGGGGAGAAAGCGTCATCATCGGTGTGGCCCCGGCGGGGGCCGAAATTTCGACCCGCCCATTCCAGTTGGTAACCGGGCGCGTCTGGCGTGGGACGGCCTTTGGTGGTGCGCGTGGCCGCACCGAGGTTCCCAAGCTGGTCGATTGGTACATGGACGGCAAGATCGAGATCGATCCGATGATCACGCACAAGTTGAGCCTGGATGAGATTAATCATGGCTTTGACCTCATGCACGAAGGCAAGTCGATCCGGGCCGTGGTGGAGTATTGATCAATGCCGTTGGATGTCATCTCTGAAAACCGCAGCTTCGGTGGGACGCAAACCGTTTACAAACATGCGTCCAACACGACCGGCTGTGAGATGACCTTTGCCGCATATGTTCCGCCGCAAGCGCAGCACGAGCCGGTGCCTGTTTTGTGGTACTTGTCGGGCCTGACTTGTACCCATGAAAACGCCATGACCAAAGGCGGGTTCCAGGAACATGCGGCTAAGTATGGTCTGGCCGTCATCTTTCCGGACACGTCACCACGTGGTGCCGCCGTCGCCGATGATGAGGCCTATGATCTGGGGCAGGGTGCCGGGTTCTACGTGAATGCGACATGCGATCCGTGGCGTCCGCATTTCAGGATGTACGACTACATCCTGAATGAACTCAGATCGACCGTGTTGGAAAACCTGCCTGTTTTGGATCGTCACGGCATAACGGGCCATTCCATGGGCGGACATGGCGCCATCACCATCGCGGTCCGCAATGCCGATCAGTTCGATTCGCTGTCCGCCTTTGCGCCGATTGCAAACCCCACTCGGTCCGATTGGGGCACCAAGCAACTCAGCGCCTACCTGGGCAACGACGAGAGTGCTTGGGCCGAGCATGATTCCGCCATTCTGATGCAGGACATTGGTTGGAAACGCGACGTGCTGATCGATCAGGGGGCCAACGATCAGTTTCTCGATCTGCTCAAGACCGAAGCGCTGGCAACTGCCATGACCAAACGCCGACAGCCCGGTCAGATCCGGATGCAAGAAGGGTACGACCATTCGTACTACTTCGTTCAGACGTTTGCCGGTGACCACGTGGCCTGGCACGCAAATCAGTTAAATAACTGATCCATTTTGGGAGATGAGACAGGAATGTTGAAAACAAGTCTACTCACGCTGGCGGTGATTGCGGCTCCCGCAATCGCTTTGGCAGACGGGCACATCACGGGCGATGCGGAGAAAGGCGAGAAAGTCTTCCGCAAGTGCAAGGCCTGCCACCAGGTTGGGGAAGGCGCAGAGAACAAGGTGGGCCCAGTTCTGAACGGCGTTGTGGACCGGGCGATCGCCAGTGCGGACTTCGAGTACTCCAAAGCGCTGCTTGCGTTGAACGAAGAAGGCAAGGTCTGGACCCCAGAGGAGATGGCGGCGTTTTTGGAGAAGCCGAAACAATATTCCAAGGGCACAAAAATGTCGTTTGCGGGGCTGCGCAAGGAGGCAGAGCGTTTGGACGTCATCGCTTATATTGCTACTTTTGCGGGAGAAGGCTCCTAAAGAACCGGAATGTGCCTGTCGCTTGGAAGAGGAGAGCCAAGCAATGGGTGACGAGGCCGAACCTATCCTGGTTTCGGCAAAACCAAGCGGCCCAACGCGGCCGTGACCTAGGGAGGAATAGCATGAAAAGGTTTCTGCTGTTATCGGCGGGGTTGACCGTTTGCGCAGGCATGGCGCTAGCAAACGACGATCTCGTGACCCAGATGGAGGACTCCAGTCAGTGGGCCATCCAAACGGGTGATTACAAAAACCAACGTTATTCGAAACTTGACCAGATCAACAAAGACACTGTTGGTGATCTTCAGGTGGCGTGGACGTTCTCGACAGGTGTTCTGCGCGGTCACGAGGGTTCGCCCCTCGTGGTGAATGACGTGATGTATGTGCACACGCCGTTCCCGAACATCGTCTATGCGCTCGATCTCAAGAACGAGGGCAAGATCATCTGGAAGTATGAGCCCAAGCAAGACCCCGACGTTATTCCGGTGATGTGCTGTGACACCGTGAATCGCGGTGTGGCATACGCGGACGGCAAGATCTTCCTGCACCAGGCCGACACGAAAGTGGTCGCTCTGGATGCCAATGACGGTTCCGTCGTTTGGGAAGTGCAAAACGGCGATCCGGCCATCGGCGAAACCAACACTGCGACGGTTCTGCCGGTCAAGGACAAGGTCATTGTCGGTATCTCAGGCGGTGAATTCGGTGTTCGTGGTTCGGTCACGGCGTACAATATCGCAGACGGCAGCCTGGCGTGGCGCGCCTATTCTATGGGCCCAGACAGCGATATCCTGGTCGACCCGGATAACACCACGCACCTCGGCCAACCCGTTGGCGCCGATTCAGGTATGAATACCTGGGAAGGTGATCAGTGGAAGATCGGTGGCGGCACCACTTGGGGCTGGTACTCGGCGGATCTGGAAGAGAACCTGATGTACTACGGTACAGGGAACCCCTCCACATGGAACCCTGCACAGCGTCCGGGTGACAACCGCTGGTCCATGACCATCATGGCCCGCGACATCGACACAGGTGTGGCCAAGTGGTTCTACCAGATGACGCCGCATGACGAATGGGACTATGACGGCATCAACGAAATGATCCTTTCGGAACAGGAAGTTGATGGCCAGATGCGCAAGCTTCTGACCCATTTCGACCGGAATGGCCTTGCCTACACGATGGACCGTGTCTCAGGTGAGCTGCTCGTGGCCGACAAGTTCGATCCGGCAGTCAACTGGACCACAGGTGTCGACATGGACCCCAACTCGGACACCTACGGTCGTCCGGCGGTTGTGGCCCAGTACTCGACCGAGCAGAACGGCGAAGACGTGAACTCGACCGGCATCTGCCCGGCGGCTCTGGGCACCAAAGACCAGCAGCCGGCGTCGTATGATCCGGATCTGGGCCTGTTCCTTGTCCCGACAAACCACGTCTGCATGGACTATGAACCCTTCCGCGTCAGCTACACGGCAGGTCAGCCCTATGTGGGTGCGACACTGGCGATGTATCCTGCCCCGGACAGCCATGGCGGCATGGGCAACTTCATTGCCTGGGACAACGTGAAGGGTGAGATCGTATGGTCCAACCCCGAGCAGTTCTCGGTCTGGTCCGGTTCGCTGACAACCAAGGGCGGCATCACGTTCTACGGAACGCTCGAAGGCTACCTGAAGGCTGTCGACACGGCCACCGGTGAAGAGCTTTACAAGTTCAAGACGCCTTCGGGCATCATCGGCAACGTGATGACCTACGAAAGTGATGGCAAGCAGTACGTCGGCATCCTGTCGGGTGTCGGTGGCTGGGCCGGGATCGGTCTGGCGGCCGGCCTGACCAACCCGAATGACGGTCTGGGTGCTGTGGGCGGCTACGCTGCTCTGAGCGACTACACCGCGCTGGGTGGTCAACTGACCGTGTTCGCCCTGCCGAACTAAGACACACGACTTGAAGGGGGCCAGCGCATGGCGCGCTGGCCCTTTTCCAACCAAACCAAGAAACAAACCCATCAGGAAGAGGTTCTATCGGACCATGCGCATCGCAGCCCGTATCCCGACAATCGCCGCTTTCATTGCGGTTCCATTTGCCGCTTCGGCGCAAAACTGGAGTGACCAGCCGGTTGATCCCGCAGCAGAGGCAGTCACTGCCGTCATTGCCGCAACGTACGAAGAGGATGGGCGCCATTTCACCGAAGACGACACGCCGACCTTTAACGTGGCCGAAGATGGCACACTGGACTGGCCTTCGTTTTCTGGTTTCCGCCGCTATCACGCCGAGTGCCACGTCTGTCACGGCCCGGATGGAGAAGGGTCAACCTACGCCCCGAAAATCAAGAACTCCGCCGTAAACATGGGCTATTATGACTTCTATGATGTAGTCGTGAATGGCCGCAAAGTCGGCAACTCGGTCATGCCACACTTTGGCGACAACCCAAATGTGATGTGCTATCTGGATGATATCTATACCTATCTTCTGGCCCGCGGTGTAGAGGCGATCCCACGTGGACGTCCGGGCAAAAAGGTCAAAAAATCGACAACATTTGTTGAGGACGAAGATGCCTGTATGGGCTGACCTGACAAAAGTTGCCGCGGTCAGTTTGGCCGCACTTATCTCCCTGGCGGGGTCTGTCGATGCGCAAACATCGGACCTTGTGTCTCAGAACGCGTTGCGAGTCTGTGCAGACCCTGCAAACTTTCCGATGTCATCGCAGGACGAGACCGGGTACGAAAATAAGCTGGCTGCGTTGGTGGCGGCCAAGCTTGACCTGCCGGTCGAATATGTCTGGTATCCGCAAGCTACTGGATTCATCCGCCAAACCTTGCGCGCCAAGCGATGTGACATTGTCATGGGGTATGCGCAGGGGCACGAGTTGGTTCTGAACACCAACCACTACTTCACTTCCGTCTACACCCTGATCACACCAGCGGACAGCGACCTTTCGGGGGTAGACACACTTGCCGATCCAGCCCTCCAGGGGCGTCGCATCGGCATCATTGCGGGCACGCCGCCCGCAGCGCATATGGCGCGCAACGGGTTGTTGGCCAAGGCCAAGCCCTACAATCTCGTTGTCGACCGCCGCCATGAAAGCCCCGTGATCAACATGCTCGACGACCTCAAGTCTGGCGAGACGGACGCGGCGATCATCTGGGGACCGCTGGGGGGGCCGCTGGTTAAGGCAAAGTATCCAGGCATGGTGGTAACACCGCTCGTAAAAGAGACTTTACCGCCGCGGCTGTTCTTTCGCATCACAATGGGCGTCCGGCAGGGCGAAAAAGTCTGGCAGCGCAAGCTGAATTCACTCATTCGGCGCCATCAGGACGAGATCAATGCGCTTTTGGTCGAGGCTGGCGTCCCATTGGTCAGCGATCTGGGTACAGAGGTTTTGGAGATCTCGAAGTGATCCGCGTTTTTGTCGCTTGCGTCTTGATAGGGCAGGCGGCCTGGGCGCAAACGGTGCCTGAACCCGAAGACTACCGCATGGACAAGTATCGCGGTCCGGTGCCGTCGACGATTGCCGGGGGAACTGTCGTCGGACCGCAAGAGGCATACACGCTTTGGCAAGACGGGGCCGGTTTTATTGACGTTCTACCGCAAGCCCCCAAACCTGCCAACTTGCCCGCGGGAACCATCTGGCGCGACAAGCCCCGTAATTCAATCCCGGGTGCCCTTTGGTTGCCCAATGTCGGCTACGGCTTGATCGCCGATGTCACGGCCGACTATTTTCGACGTGGATTGGATGAGGCAACAGCCGGCCAGAAAGACGCACCGGTTGTCTTGTTCTGTCTAGAGGATTGCTGGATGAGCTGGAACGCCGCCAAACGCGCAATCGAATGGGGCTATACCCGCGTCTATTGGTTGCCCGAAGGGACGGACGGCTGGCAGCTGTGGGACTATCCCCTGGAACGGGTAACGCCTTTGGAGCCGCGACCGCAGGCGGGGTAATCTGTCATCCCAGCACCGACGGGACCGGCTACTGTGTTCAGCGTTTGAAAAAACAGCGTACAGAATTGGCAAGTTTTTGGCCAAGAGACCTTGGAGAACGAAAACGGAAGGGGGCGCTCCCGGCGCCAAGCGACTGCCAAAAGAACAATCGCTGGTTCCGGTGAAATCGGGCGCGAATCCTCTCAGAACCCGGCGAGTTTCTTGTGCGCGTGCGTGACCGTGCCGTTCGTGTCGGTCATGGTCACGTCCACGGATTGTGAGCGGCGTGGCACGGACAGGCCGACGCGCGGGTTTTCCGACAACGAGATCGACCCGGTCATATCCACGTAGGCCGCGCCGTCCAGATCAATCTCGACCGTTTCGACGTAGCGCATCGGGATGAAGAGCAGCGAAATTTGATCCATTTGCATGCCCGAATGTGAGGGATGGTCGATGTCGACATCCATCCGGTTCATCCGGTTCAGCAGGGTCGTGGCCGAACCGGCTGGCGGCAAAGTTCCCGTCACTTCGATATTCATTTCGCCCAACGACGCCAATGCAGCATCAGGATCGGAGCCGGGCGGGGCAGAACAAGCCCCAAGACCCGACGTTTTGACAAAGGTTTCTGCTACAAAGAGTTGGCCATCGCTGGTTTCTGCGATCACATGCATCGGTGTTGGCCCGTTCACCCGCATCGTCACATCGAAAAAGAAACTGGGCAACGGGCGGTCCAACGCAAAGACCGCCGAGACCGGCATCGGGTTTTCGTCCAGCACGACCGTGACTTTGCCAATCTGAAGCCCCGGAGGTGCCACGATATGTGCGGCCAGCTGTGCGCGGGCATCATCGGGTGTTCGGTAAGGGGCGTCGATCGAGATAAACCGCGATCCGTCATGCAACGGGCGGTTTCCATACAATTCCTCTTTGATGCCATCCCAGGTCTCGTCCCCGGCTGCAAAGACAGGCAGAGCGAGGCAACTCATGGCGATGGCAAAGGCGGTGCGTTTCATCATTCCTTTCCTCCCAGAAGAAATGTGCCGAAGGCGCGCGGGCCGTCGCATGTATCTGCTTCGAATAGCACAGAAAGGGACTTTGGGTCTATCACACTGACCGTGTTGTCAAACCAGTTGGCCAGTACGATGCGAGAGCCATCCGGTGTCGTATCGATACCTTCGGGGTATTCGCCCACGTCAATCTTGGTCTCGTGGGTCAGGGTGGTCAGATCAATTACACTGACCGTGTTTTCGTACTGATTGGTGACAAAGGCGCGGCCACCGGCAAAAGCCACCCCATAGGGCCGTTCGCCAACCGGAATGGTGGCAAGCATTTCGCCCGAAGCCGGGTCAATAACCGTCACGTCATTGCTGCCGACATTGCCGACAAAGAGCCGCCCGCCCGGGTCAAAGCGCAAACCGTAAGGGCGGAGGCCCACCGTCGGTTGGTGCCGGGTCGTCAAAGTCTCGGCGTCAAAGATCGAGACCTGGTTCGCCTCTTTATCCGCAGACGCCAGATAGCGCCCATCGTCTGACAACGCCAGTCCGGCCGGGGCGGTGCCCGTCGGCAGCTCTTGCAAAGGCGCCAAAGTGGTCGCGTCCAGCACGAACAGCCGCGCGTTGTACCAGTCAGAGACAAATAACCTGTTGCGGCCCGTATCCAGGGCCACACCAACGGGCCCGCCATCCAGCCTGGTTTGGGCCAATACCTCGCCCGACAGGATATCGAACCGGCGGATTTCCTTGCTGTCAGGTGAAACGGTGTAAACCATCCCTTGGGTCACGGCGACACCAGCAGGCTTGCCCTTCACCGACCACTGCCCAACTTCGCTTTGCCCGGTCAGATCGATAATGCCAAGCGTGTCGTCGGATTGGCACGTGATGTAGGCGGTGTCACCTGCCGCAGCTGTCGCCAGACACAGAAGGCCCGCCTCAAGAACCCGGCGCACCGAACTTTTCCACTAGGGCGTCAAGACCCGCCTGGTAAACGCCGGTCACGGCTGCAACAGCGGCTGCGTCACTTAGATGTTCGGGGGGATCATTGTTTGGATAACCCCGATAAAACGCACCGCGCCATTCTATCAGGCTGCCGCCGCCGTCCCGTGGTTTGACCGTCAGATGCGAGGAATAGTTGGTCACCGGAAGCACTTCGACCGCCACTTCGGTAATACGGTAGGAATAGCTCATCTTCTCGTCGCTGAACTTGTATAGGATTTCCGCGATGGTGGGCCCGTTCTCTTCCGCCAGTGTCAGGATGCGGGTTGCGTCAATCTGGTTCCCATATTCCCCGGTCGATGAATGAACAGCCGGATGCCATGACATGTCCTGAAAATTTCCAATCCCGGCCCAAACCTCAGCCGGTTCAGCCGCGACTTCGGCCGTAACAGTCACCTTCTGCCGTGTAGGCCCGTGCGCCAGCGCCAAACCGGGCAGCAAGGCCACGGTCATCGCTGCCAAAAGGCTTCTTCTCTTCATTTGGTTTCCTCCCTGAAGATCCTGTTCTTGAGGATGTACCGCATCCCGCGTTTCCACGTATCGTCGGTATTGCCCCGGATGCTGGTTGCCCCAGCTTTCACCAGTCGCCCTGTCTCGCCGTCCCGCAATTGCAAATTGATCGACAAAAGCGCGTCCGAAATCTTGTTCAGCTCACCCAGCAGGATGAAATCTGCGCCCAGCTTCTTTGCCATACGCACATCGCAGCCATAGCAGTTTGCGGGATTGGACACGCGGTCCAGATCATCCGCGACCGGAGCAAGATCGAGCAGGTCAAACCCCTCGGCGACAAACCATTCTGCGGCCATGGCTTCGACAAGTTTCAGGCGTTCAAGCTCCGCAGGATCAATCTGCGAAGGCGTCAGCGTGCTTGCCGCCGTTTTTTGTGATGAGCTGTCGGTCATATGCATTCCGAAAAACGCAACAGAACCACCTGCAGAGGCGAAAGTGGTTAATGCGAGAAAGAGAAGTAAAATCAGTCTCATATGGCCATTCTTAAGAAATAAGAATCGTAAGACATGGTGGGCTTGGTACTGTTCCCAAAACAAGCGCGCCAAAGGTATCGGTTTCAAAGGCGTGCGGACTACAGCGCGGGGGGAGTCCGCGTTTTTGGGAGGAACCATGCGCGATGTTTTTGTGCCATTGCTTGCGGCGTTCGCACTGTATCTGTCGGCTGTTGCCGCGGCTGCGATAGATGTGCGCGCGGCGGTTTTGCGTGTCGATTACCAGGCGCAACTTCCAATCTCTCGCTTTGACCTGATCCCGGATGATCTGGGGTTTGCCGGAGCCCTCTTGGCGGACGATGACAACGCGACGACCGGCGCATTTCTGGGTCACACCTATGAAACATCCCACATCGCCGCGACGCCTGAAACGGCGGATGCGGCCCTGGACGAAATTCTGGCTTCGGGGGCCAAGCTGATTGTGATCGCCGCGCGCGCCGAAGATGTCCTGCGTCTTGCTGACAAGGCGGCCAATGCCGGTGCATTGGTGTTCAATGCCCAAGCGTCCGACATGGCCTTGCGGGACGGCGAGTGCCGCGCCAACCTGCTGCACACGGCCACCAGCTATGCCCAGCAGGCGGATGCCGTTGCCCAATTCGCGATTTGGAAGAAATGGCGCGATTGGGTGCTGATTTTGGGATCTAACCCTGCCGATGTTGCATTGGCGGATGCTTACCGTCGTGCCGCACGGAAATTCGGCGCCAAGATCGTGGAAGAGCGGACATTCGAGGACACTGGCGGCTCGCGCCGCACGGATTCCGGTCATGTCTTGGTGCAAAAGCAGTTGCCGCTGTTCATGCAGGATCTCAAGCCGCATGACATTGTGATCGCGGCGGATGAAACGGATTATTTCGCTGCCTACCTTCCTTACCACCTGTGGGACCCACGCCCTGTTATGGGGTCGGCCGGGCTGAAGCCTGCGCAGATGCACGGCGGGCACGAAGCCTACGGCGCGACGCAACTGCAGAACCGGTTTGAAAAGATCGCGACTCGGTACATGAAGGACGTCGATTACAACGTCTGGATCGCTTTGCGCGCCGTCGGAGAGGCCGTGACCCGGGCCAATACGGCCGATCCGGATGGCGTCAAGGCATACTTGTTGTCCGACCAGTTCGAGCTAGCCGGGTTCAAGGGTCATCAGGTCAATTTTCGCGATTGGAACGGGCAGATGCGCCAGCAGGTCCTTCTGTTCAACAACCACATCACCGTCACGGTCAGCCCCCAGGACGGGTTTCTTCACCAAAATGCTGTGCAGGACACGCTGGGTCTCGACCGGCCTGAGTCTAACTGTACCGCGTTCAACTGATTATGGAGCCGCGCATGAAACCCCTACTTCTCTCCTCAGCGCTACTCGCCATGGCTTTGCCGGCCTATGCCGGCAAAGCGTTTATCTCGAACGAGCGTGGTAACACGATCACCGTTCTGGACACCGAAACGTGGGAGGTTGAAACCGAGTTCTTTGGCGGAAACCGGCCCCGTGGAATCACCGTATCGCCGGATGGAACAAAGCTGTATGTTTGTGCGTCGGACGACAATATCGTTCGTGTGTTCGACACCGCGACGTACGAAGAATTGCCCAGCCTGCCGTCCGGTCCCGACCCCGAACTGTTCATTATCGAACCGTCCGGCGAGCGGCTGTACATCGCGAACGAGGACGATAATCTGGTGACTGTGACCAACACGGAAACGCGCACGGTGATTGCCGAGGTGCCCGTGGGTGTCGAACCCGAAGGGATGGGCATGAGCCCGGACGCCAAATGGGTAGTGAATACGTCCGAAACCACCAACATGGCGCACTTCATCTCGACCGAGGATTACAAGATCAAGCACAACGTGCTGGTCGATCAGCGCCCGCGCTATGCGCAGTACACGGCCGACGGCAAACGCCTGTTTGTCACATCCGAGATTGGCGGCACCGTATCGGTCATGGACATTGCCGAGGATGGTGCCCCGACAGTGGTTGGCAAAATCAGCTTTGAAGTACCCAATGTGCAACCCGAATGGTTGCAACCCGTCGGCGCCAAGGTCACCGCAGATGGCACAAGGTTGTTCGTGGCCCTGGGCCCGGCCAACCGGGTCGCTGTTGTTGACGCGCAAAGCCTCGAGGTGCTTGATTATATCCTTGTCGGGCAGCGTGTCTGGCAGCTCGATTTCACGCCGGACGGCAAATACCTGCTGACCACCAACGGCAATTCCAACGATATCACGGTGATCGATGTGGCCCGGGAAAAGGCCATTCGGTCAGTCCAGGTGGGCGACCAGCCTTGGGGTGTCGTGACAATTGACTGATTAAAAAAGGGCAGGATGGCCTAAAGGGAGAGAGATGATGAAGAAACTGATCGCAGCCGCCATGTTGGCCTGCTTTGCTGCACCGGTGGCTGCTGCACCTCTTTGCGATGATCTGGGCTTTGCCGGACTTTTGGCAAAGTGCAACCGGGGCGACACAATCGATCTAACGCTCGCATCGGGTCAACCGTTGCACGAAACCGGGCAGGTCATGCTGCAATCGGGGGCTTACTACAAGCTCCAGATCACGGCTGATGGGTCGGCGGAACTGGCCGTTGAGGGGCCAGATTTTTTTCGCGCGATCTGGATGAACGAGATCGTCATCAACAAAATCGAGATCCGCCCAATGGCCATCGATTCAATTGAGTTCGACAAAGAGGGCGTAGCGGAGCTGTCGTTTATCGCGATAAAGCCGGGCACCCATGTGATCAGGATCCCGGGCTCCAGCGGTGAAACGCAACAAGTCAAAATCTCAATCCAATAAGGAAGTTCGCCCATGAAACGTATCATTGCGATTGCTGCCCTCGTTGCGACCCCGGCCTTTGCCGAAGACAAGATCAGTGCGGAAACCGTTGAAAAGATTGAAGCGTATCTGGCCTCTATCGACTGCCAGATGGACCCCGATGACATCGAGGTCGAGGACGATGGCTATGAACTGGACGATGTGATCTGCAAGGGCGGCAACCAGTTCGACATCGAGTTGGACAAAGACCTGAACGAGGTGGGTCGCCGTGCCGAATAGACGCGGATCATATAGGGCGATGTAGGCTCCTTCTTTGTGATGGAGCATCTTTGCGTTTCAAAGGGAGCAAAGACATGCGTCTTTTTGCACTGGCCGTAGTGGCCGCAGTTTGGGGATCCGCCGCGCTGGCACAGGATTTGCCAACGATCAAAGCCGCTGTTCTCAAGATCGGGACCGTGAATTGGGAACTGGCAACGATCACCGAGAACGGGTTGGACGAAGCGAATGGCTTTACGTTGGATGTTCAGCCCTACGCGGACAACGGTGCCACGCGCATTGCCGTCGAAGGTGGCGAGGCCGACATCGCAGTTGCCGACTGGATCTGGGTCGCGCGGCAAAGGGCGGCAGGAAAGGACTATGTCTTTATCCCGTACTCCAAGGCCGTCGGAGGCGTGGTTGTACCCAAAGACAGTGACGCAGAAACCCTCGCTGATCTGGCCGGAGGCAAGGTCGGTATTGCAGGGGGTCCACTGGACAAATCCTGGCTTATCCTGCGCGCCTATGCCCAGCAGGAATATGGGTTCGACCTCAAGGCCGAAACCGAGCAAGTGTATGGCGCTCCCCCGCTCATCTTCAAAACCGCACTTGGCGGCGATCTGAACGGCGCGATCAACTTTTGGCACTTCCTGGCCAAGATGAAGGCGTCCGGCATGAAAGAGCTGATCTCGGTCGAAACGGCGGCCCAGGCACTTGGGTTGGACACGAACACACCGCTTCTTGGCTACTTTATGAAGGAGAGCTTTCTGGCCGAGAACCCAGGCATTGCTCAGGCGTTTTTCGATGCGTCTCGCGCGGCCAAGGACAAGCTGGCAACCGACGATGCAGCATGGGAGGCCATTCGCCCGCTTATGAATGCCAAGACAGAAGCACAGTTTGAACAGCTTAAAGCAGATTGGATCAAGGGTATTCCCGCGCGCGGTCCAGTAAACGCCGGCGCTGCGGACAAGATGCTTTCGTTGATGGCAGAACTGGGTGGTGCCGAACTGGTTGGAAAGGCCACGCAAATGCCAGCAGGTCTGTTCGCCGATATTGAGTAGATGTCTGACAGGCTAACGCCTTTTCTGTCGATCTTTGGGCTGCTGCTGCTCTGGGTAGTGGCGGCTCAACTGACCGGTGATGCGCAAGTTCTGCCCACACCCTGGGACCTTTTACCGCTTTACGCGCAAGAGATTTCGTCGGGCGAACTCTTCAAGCATCTGGGCGCGACTCTTGTCCGGGTTTTTTGGGCGTTTGCCCTAGCCATGACATTGGGCATGCTGATCGGGCTTAGCATGGGGCGGTCTGCCCGTGTGAACCAGTGGCTTGACCCCTGGCTGGTGATATTCCTGAACCTTCCGGCACTTGTGCTGATCGTGCTGTGCTATCTATGGATCGGGCTCACCGAAGCGGCGGCGATAATCGCCGTGACACTGAATAAGGTGCCAAACGTGGCCACCGTCCTGCGCGAAGGAGCACGAGCCATGGATCCGCAACTTGATGCGATGGCGCAGGTATACCGGATGTCCAAATGGACGCGCTTTCGTCATGTCGTTTTGCCTCAGCTCGCACCATTCATCGCGGCGGCCGCCCGGTCTGGTGTTGCGGTAATCTGGAAAATCGTTCTGGTGGTTGAATTCCTGGGCCGGTCGTCCGGGATCGGGTTTCAAATCCACCTGTACTTTCAGTTATTCGACGTGGCGATGGTGCTCGTCTATGCCTTTTCCTTCATCATCGTGATGCTTCTGGTGGAGTGGGTGCTGCTGCAGCCATGGGAACGGCGGACATCACGCTGGCGCCTTGCATGATCCAGGTTGATATCACATCCAAATCCTTTGCAGGTACGCAGATCCTTGGCCCGATCCGCTTTGATGTCGCCGCTGGCGAAACGGTCGCAATTGTCGGGCCGTCAGGGATCGGGAAATCGACACTGTTGCGGATTGTATCAGGGATCGACCCTGATTTTGAGGGACGTGTTACAGTTCCAAAGTCTATCGCTTTTGTCTTTCAAGAACCTACACTGCTGCCGTGGCGATCGGCGTTGGACAATCTGATCTTGATCCACCCAAATCTGACGCGGGCCGCCGCGGAGACTGCCTTGGATCGCGTTGGCCTGAGTGACAAAGCGGGGTTGTTCCCCGGACAACTTTCGTTGGGTCAACAACGACGCTTGTCATTAGCGCGTGCCTTTGCCGGAGAACCGGACCTGCTGATTTTGGACGAACCATTTGCGTCGCTCGACGCCGATACGTCACAAGCGATGCTCGCCCTGACCGAAAGTCTCATCGCCCAGCAGCGACCGGCGACCCTTCTGGTCACACACGACATGAAAGAAGCACAGCGATTGGCTGAAAGTATCCTGACGCTGACCGGATCTCGCAATGGTGCCCGTGTATTTTAACATAATGCAAATTTTGTGCGATAAGTTATGTTGCAACCAGGCAGAAATGTCACATCTTTTTCAAAGCGGAAATTTCACCACAGGGCGCGACAAGAGCAAGGCTTAGCAGCCCGGAGACCTCAAATATCGCAGGGCTGAAAAGCCTTGCGGGCATTATGCTGAGATCGTCCTGGAGTTGATACGCAACGTTCTCAATCATAGGACGCGACCATGGATTACCCGCCTTGGCTTCCAACACCTGAATACTCAAGACCAGGCATGTTGCTTGCTCTTGCGCGCTGTACTTATGAAATCTGGTACCAGCCTGAAATGCACGTTGAGAGAGGTGAAGTCCTGACGTTTGATAGTCCTTGCATGAGTGACCTTGAGCGGGTCGCTTCTGTGCTCCAGAAAACTGGCTTCACTCGCTGTACTGACCACATTGGTCGCCGGAGTGTCTTTAACGTCGGCCCGGATGAATTTGGCAGACTTGCTGAGGCGGCCCAAAATGCATCGATCTCTGACAGCGAGATTGAAGGAGCCATAGTGAAGCTGGCCGAGGGGAATTACAGAACCAACCTCGAAATCGAGAAACTTGCCAAGATGATTGCTACCCAGTCATAGTTGATCAGCTTTGTGCGGCTCTCTCGGCCCGCCTTCGTTCGTTGTATGCTTCCATCTTTGAAGGGCGACCAGGTCGACGGCGACCCGTCTTCTTGTAGCCATTCTTCGCGCTACCAGGTTTAACCTTTGGTGGCGTTGCAGCCTTCACCCGGTTGGTTTTCAGGCCGCCATACTCCTTCCACTAAATGTAGTCGGTGAACTGGGTCACGCCGATCGCGCGCACCGCCTCGGCGACTGACTGGCCTTGCGACACCAATACGTCGACTTGCCCGAGCTTCGCGAAAATCTCTTTGGGCATGTGCTTCTTCTGGGGCATTTCTTCGTCCTCGATCTGGCTCGAAAGCCTACTTCAGCGAGGACCACTTTTTAGAGGGCAGGCCAGCCGTTAAGGCATTCGCCATCTGACCCGAAAGCCGTAAGAATGCGTCATAGCTGATCGTTTCCTCATTCTGCAGGATGAGGAACGGTGAAAGATTTCCGACATGCCGTCCGAACAGATCGCAAAACAGAGGGTTCGGCATGCGTATCTCTCCTAGAAAACAGTTCGGCGGCTTAGACGGCCGACGGGGTGGTGTTAGGCGATGCGATGACCGTCCGAGAGGTCGCGAAACGCTATTGGATTTCGGCGACTTGATCCAGGTGGTAGAAATCATCCACCTTTGCAACGTGAGCCTGTCGCCAACCCTTTATGGCATGTGGACTTTGGCATAGTCGGGACGGCCAAGCCCGCCGTCGGCGTGCTTGGCAAAAGGAAGTTCGGCCAGCAGTTGCGACCCAAAACGCCGGTTTTCTCTTTCGGACCATGACGATAGGTCATCGACCGCCGGCTCTGGTAATGGCCGGAATATTGTTACAAAAGCACGTGACAGCCTCGCCCTAGGGCAATACCAATTTTATCGGAAGAGCGACTTGGGTCCTCGTTGGCCCGCGATCCGAAGGGAGGAACACATGACATTGACAAGGAAGGGGTTTCTTAACCTCGTAGGGGCCGCCGCCATGGCGTTTGGTCTTGGCGCAACAGCCGTGCAGGCACAGGAGGTCACGCTGACACTCCACCAATTCCTGCCGGCGCAGGCCAACGTGCCCAAGCTGGTTCTGGATGTCTGGGCCAATAACGTCGAAGAGGCGAGCGGAGGCCGCATCAAGGTCGACCGGTACCCCTCTATGCAGCTGGGCGGCCGTCCACCCGAGCTGATGGACCAGGCCATCGACGGCATCGCTGATATCGTATGGACGGTTGTCGGCTATACCCCCGGCCGTTTCCCGTCGACCGAGGTCTTTGAGCTCCCCTTCATGATGACGAACGCCCGCGCTGCCAGCCGTGCCTATTGGGAAATGTTCGAAAACCACATGAAAGATGGAGAATTCAAGGATGTCCACATTCTGGGGACATGGGTGCACGGCCCCGGCCTGATCCATGCTAACAAGCAGGTTACGACGCCCGCCGATATGGAGGGGCTCAAGATCCGCGGTGGGTCGCGCCTTGTGAACCAGCTGCTTGAAAAGGTCGGCGCAACACCAGTGGGTATGCCTGTCCCGGCCGTCCCCGAAGGTCTGTCGAAAGGCGTGATCGACGGCACGACCATCCCGTGGGAAGTCACGGCGGCCTTGAAGGTTCCGGAGCTGGTGGGCAACCACACCGAGTTCGAGGGCAACGCTCTCTACTCGCTGACCTTTGTTCTGGCGATGAACAAGGACCGCTATGAAAGCCTGCCGGACGATCTTAAGAAAGTCATCGACGACAATTCGGGCTTGGAGTTCTCTGTCTTTGCTGGCGGCACCCAGGCGGACGCTGATGGTCCTGCCAAGAAACTGGCGGTCGATCGTGGCAACAATATCGTCATGGTCAGTGGCGATGACCTGGAGGCTTGGAAAGCTGCCGCGCAGCCTATCTACGCGGAGTGGGTCGCGGACATGAACTCCAAGGGAATCGACGGGCAGGCGCTTATTGACGAGGCGCGGACGCTGATCGACAAGTATACTCAGTAGACATGGGCTACGGGCTGCGTCATCCGACGCGGCCCGTTCCAACAGGGGCTTTTATGGTTCACAAGGCGGTTCAATTGCTTGCCCGCGGTTCTGCGGCAATCGGTGGTCTCATTCTTGTGGCCCTCATCATCCTCACCACCCTTTCGATCGTCGGGCGGACGATATCAAAGACGATGCACGCGGACTGGGCTAAAACCTGGCTGGGCGTATTTGCGCAGTGGGTCATTGACACGGGTATCGATGAAATTAACGGCACCTATGAGCTTACCGAAGCTGGCGTGGCATTTGCCATCTTTGCCTTCCTGCCCATCTGCCAGCTGTACGGTGCCCATGCGACCGTAGATGTCTTCACCTCAGCCCTGCCATCGCGGGTCGTGCGAGGGATCCGCGCGTTTTGGGAATTGGTACTTGCCGCAGTCATCATACTGATCACGGCACAGCTCTATCAGGGCATGTTGCGCTATCTGAACAATGGTGAGACGACACTGTTCCTGCAATTCCCGGTCTGGTGGGCCTACGCGGCCAGTGTCGCGGCGGCGATCATCGCCTGTCTGACCGCAGTTTACTGCGCGTTCGGCCGGGTTATCGAAAGCGCGACTGGCCGCGCGGTGTTACCAACGAGTTAGTGCATGTTCAGCGATCTGCTTGATCTCTTGCCCCTTTCAGACCTCAGCCGCCTTGAGCTGGGTTTCTGGTCTTTTCCTATCCTACTGGGCCTGATCTTTCTGCGGGCGCCCATCGGTCTTGCCATGCTGCTCTGCGGGCTGGGGGGATGGTACTTCGCGATGAACGGCAACCCCAACCCGCTGATGGCCAAGCTCAAATCCGAGACCTACACCACATTCTCGAGTTATTCGCTGACTATCATTCCGATGTTCCTGCTGATGGGGCAGTTCGCGACCCTATCGGGCATGTCGACAGCGCTGTTCAAGGCGGCCGAAAGCTTCATCGGTCACCGCAGGGGCGGCGTCGCCATGGCAGCGGTCGGGGCGTGCGCAGGTTTTGGCGCGATCTGCGGATCGTCGCTTGCCACGGCCGCCACGATGAGCCGCGTGGCCCTGCCCGAGCTCAAGCGCTACGGCTATTCCGGCGGGTTTTCGACGGCGACGCTCGCTGCTGGCGGTACGCTCGGCATCCTCATCCCGCCCTCGGTCATCCTCGTGATCTATGCCATCATCACCGAACAGAACATTGCCAAGCTGTTTCTGGCCGCGTTCATACCCGGCATTCTCGCTGCCATCGGCTATGTCGTGGTCATTTCCATCTATGTCCGGCTTTATCCAGATTCAGCGGGCACGCGCGAACGGCAACCGTGGTCGGAGCGATGGATCGCCTTGGCCGAGACATGGCCGGTTCTCGTCATCTTCGGGCTTGTTGTCGGGGGGATCTACCTGGGCTGGTTCACGCCGACAGAAGGGGCCGCGATTGGTGCGGCCGGTACCGGCCTAGCGGCGCTGTTCGCAGGTAACCTGACCTGGGCGATGTTCCGCGAAAGCCTTTTTGGAACCGCTCGAACCACCGCGATGATCTTTTTCATCATCCTTGGCGCGGCGTTCTACAACAGCTTTCTCGCGCTGTCCGGCGTCCCGCAATACCTGTCCAGCTTCGTCCTTGAGCAGGGGTTCAGCCCTTGGTTTGTTCTCTCGATCGTGCTGGTCTTCTATCTGATCTTTGGCTGCGTAATGGATAGCCTCTCGATGATCCTGCTGACCGTTCCGATCTTCTTTCCGGTGATCTCGGTGATGGATTTCGGCATGACGCCCGAGCAGGTGGCGATCTGGTTCGGTATCCTCGTACTGATCGTCGTGGAGGTTGGGCTGATTACGCCGCCGGTTGGTATGAACCTTTTCATCATCAACGCGATGGATCGGGAAACGCCGATGATGCAGACCTACAAATCGGTCCTGTTCTTTGTGGGCTCTGACATCGTGCGCGTCATCCTTCTCGTCCTGTTTCCGGCAATCACACTTTTCCTGATCCCTGCTTAGCCTCAAGGTGCGGACTAAAATGAGTTGACAGGCAAGCTTTTCGCTCGCCAAGATAATTATTGGACATAACTGTTATGAATTGTCATCAATGAGTGAAACGCTGAATATCGAAGTCCGAGATCGCGTTGCGATCCTGACGATGAACCGACCTGACAAGCGCAATGCGATGAACGACGATCTGCTTGCGGCTTTTGACGATTTCTTTCAGCGACCGCCCGCAGAGGCTCGTGTCGTGGTGATCACGGGGTCCGGCGGGCACTTTTGTGCCGGCCTGGATCTAAGCGAGCATGTGGCCAGAGATGCCGAGGGTTGCCTGCATCATTCCCGAGGCTGGCACGCCGTCATGGACCGCATTCAGAACTCCGGACTGCCGGTTGTTTCGGCCATGCAAGGGGCGGTGATCGGGGGCGGGCTTGAACTGGCCACATCAACCCATGTGCGGATTGCCGAACCCTCTTGCGTTTTCCAACTGCCAGAAGGCCGCCGTGGCATATTCGTGGGGGGCGGGGCCACCGTGCGGGTGGGTCGCATTCTTGGTCATGATCGGATGGTCGAAATGATGCTCACCGGTCGCAAATACTTTGCCGAAGAGGGCCTTTCGCTGGGTCTGGCCCATTATCTCGTCCGCCCTGGTGAGGCCATGGAACGTGCGCTGCAGATCGCTGAGCAGATCGCATCTAACGCCCCGATGTCGAACTACATGATGCTCCATGGGGTTCGTCGGATCGTGGAGATGGGCCCCGATCAGGGCCTGTTCATGGAGAGCCTTTGCGCGGCGCTGGCCCAGACCTCTCCCGACGCGGCGGAGGGTCTGGCCGCCTTTCTGGAAAAGAGGGCTCCGCAGTTCCGATGACCAAACCCGCCGATGATCCCAAGTCCGATCCGGTATACGATACTCGTCTGCGCGGGTTTGTCGGCTACAACATGAAGCGGGCGTTTAATGCCTTGCAGGCCGATCTCGTTCGGACGCTGGAGCCGTTCGGCCTGCGCATGATCACCTATTCCGCGCTCGCCCTCATCGTCGAAAACTCGGGCGTCCGGCCGTCGCGCCTGGCCGAGGCACTGTCACTCAAACGCGCAAATCTTGTCGTCATCGTGGATGAGCTTGAGGAGCGGGAATGGGTTACGCGAGGCGTGGTGGCAGACGACCGACGCGCATATGCCCTGCAGTGCACGCTGGCCGGTCGAAAGGTGTTTGACGAGGCCAGCACAGCGGTCCGCCGCCACGATGCCCGCATGCTACAGGGTCTCCGCGATGTCGAAAAAGCTGCGTTGCGAAAGGCGCTCAGCCACTTGGAGGCACGGGGGAAGGGTCTAGGATGACCGATCACCTTGGCCTTTTGCCCCATAACGTCGTTCGCGAAGACCGGGCGGATGGGAGCATTCTGCTCCTCTCGGGTTATGCTCTTGGTCCGGTCGCGCGCAGCACAGGGGATTGGCTGCACAAGTGGTCGGCCGATGCGCCAGACCGGGTTTTCCTGGCCGAACGGTCGGGGGAAGGGTGGCGCAGGCTCAGCTATGCGGAGGTATTGCAGCAGGTTCAGGCCATCGCTGCCGCTTTGCTTGACCGCCAGCCCAAGGGGCCAATCCTGATCTTGTCGGGTAACTCCATCGATCATGCCCTTTTGTCCCTTGCCGCGCATTACGTCGGCTTCATCACGGTCCCTGTCGCGGAGCAATATTCGCTGATCCCGGAAGCGCACGGTCGGCTGCGGCATGTGATCGATCTGGTCAAGCCGGGGCTCGTGTATGCCGCCGACGGTGACGCCTATGGCAAAGCCTTGGACATGGTCAATGCGCCTGCAATCGCTGCCAATCCCGGCGCGAGCAAGGCGGAACCCTTCGATACGCTTCTGCGCGGCAGCGGCAGTGTGTTTGGCGCACATGCGGCTGTTGGCCCCGATACCGTTGCAAAAATCCTAATGACATCGGGTTCCACCTCGGATCCCAAGGGCGTGATCACCACACAAAGGATGATGACGACCAACCAGACCCAGATCGCCGATGGCCTGCCGTTTCTGCGGGCGCGTCCCCCGGTTCTGGTCGATTGGTTGCCATGGAACCATGTCTTTGGGGGCTCGCACAATTTCAACCTTGTGCTGGCGAATGGCGGGTCGCTTTACATCGATGATGGCAAGCCGCTGCCCGCCTTGTTTCCCCGGACGCTCGAAAATCTCGGGTTGGTGTCAGGGACGATCTCTTTCAACGTGCCGCTTGGGTTTGGTCAGCTTGTCGAGGCGCTGCAGGCCGATGCCGCGCTGCGCGAGATGTATTTTCGCGATCTCGACATGATCTTTTACGCGGGTTCGTCCTTGCCACAGGATATCTGGACGGCACTGGAGGACCTTGCACCAGAGCGGATGCCGCTCATCACCTCATCTTGGGGCCTGACCGAAACCGCCCCGGCCGCGACGCAGCAACATGTACCGGCGAAAGGGGCGGGGATTGTTGGTGTGCCGTTGCCGGGGGTGACGGTGAAACTGAAGCGCGACGGCGACGGCCGGTTCGAGGTTCGGGTCAAAGGTGACAACGTCACACCGGGATACTGGGCAAATCCGGAAAAGACGAACAACGCCTTCGATGACGAAGGTTTTTTCATCACCGGTGATGCCATGCGTTTCGTGGACCCCGACGACCTTACTAAGGGGTTGATGTTTGACGGGCGGACAAGCGAGGATTTCAAGCTGACATCAGGCACCTGGGTTCATGCGGCGACTCTGCGGCTCGAGATCATGGCAGTTCTTGCCCCATTGGCCGCCGATCTGATTGTGGTCGGGGCAGATCGCGATGAGATCGGTGTTTTGATCGTTCCCAACCGTGCGGCGGGTGATTTTATAGATGATGGTTTGGTCTGCGGCGGACCGGTCAAAAGCGACATACGGAACCGTCTCGAAGCGAAGGCCGAGGCTGCGACGGGGTCGGCTAACCGCGTCGTGCGCGCGCTGGTGATGGCGAAGCCGCCTTCGATGGGGGAGGGCGAGATGACGGTCAAGGGCAACCTCAACTTCGCCAAGGTCTTGCAGCGCAGGGCCGAATTGGTTGAACGCCTTTATGACGACAATGATCCAGCGAGCATCGTGATATGATCGACCTCGAAAAAGTACGCGCCATCGACATCCACACCCACGCTGAAGAGCCCTGTGGCTGTCATCCAGATGACGGCTATGACGATTTGCAGTCGACCATGGCGAAGTATTTCAAGGCTCCATGGACCCACCCGCCGACCATTCCTGAGACTGCTGCGCACTACCGCGAACAAAACATTGCCGCGGTCATCTTTCCCGTCGATGCCGAACGCGAGACGGGGTATCGCCGCTATGAAAATGAGGAAGTAGCTGAAATCGCTGCGGAAAATAGCGATATCCTGATCCCGTTTGCCAGCATTGATCCTTGGAAAGGCAAGATGGGTGTCCGCGAGGCGCGGCGCCTGGTCCGCGACTTCGGGATTAAGGGGTTCAAGTTTCACCCGACGATGCAGGGGTTCTATCCGAACGATCGCATCGCTTATCCGCTCTACGAAGCTATCACCGAAGAAGGCGGTATCGCGCTTTTCCATACGGGCCAGACTGGTGTCGGTTCGGGTATGTCGGGGGGCAACGGGATGCGCTTGAAGTATTCCAACCCGATGTTCATGGATGATGTCGCTGTCGACTTTCCGGAGCTGAAGATCATCCTCGCCCACCCGTCATTCCCCTGGCAGGAGGAAGCGCTGGCCGTCGCGCAGCATAAGCCAAACGTCCATATCGATCTGAGTGGTTGGTCCCCCAAGTACTTTCCCGAGATCCTGGTCCGGTATTGCAATTCGATCCTGAAAAAGAAGGTTCTGTTCGGGTCCGACTGGCCGATGATCTCACCTGAGCGATGGCTCGGCGATTTCGAGGGGATCAACATACGGGACGAGGTGCGGCCTGATATCCTGAAGGGCAACGCCGCGCGGCTTCTGGGTCTGGTGCAGTAAAATGCGCCGGGGCCAGAAGATACTTGTCAGGATTAGCCGATGATGCAGGATAACGCATAAGAGATCCATCGGGGAGGAGGATCATGACAACCGCGGCGCACAACGCGGCCACGTATTTCGTGGATCGGCACCTTGACGAGGGGCGCGCGGACAAAGTCGCGTTTCGGGAATACGGCACCGGGCGGAGCATAACATACGGCGCTTTGGCGGACGCATCGAGCCGTGTAGCCGGCGCGTTACACCGTGCAGCGATCCAACCAGAGCAGCGCATCGCAATGATCGTCCTTGATCAGATCGAGTTCCCGGAGATTTTTTGGGGCGCTATCAAGCAAGGCGTCATCCCCGTCCCTATCAACACTTTGCTCTCGGAAGCAGTCTACGACGCGATCCTGCGTGACAGCCGCGCGGTCGCGCTGTTCGTATCCGAAGCCCTTTATGACGGCGTCAAATCCGTACTCGAAGGAAACCCATATCTGCGCCATATCATCGTGATCGGCGGCCCAAAAAGTGGTACCGTGTCTTATGAGGAGTTCGTGGACGGTGCCCAGCATCTGCTCGCATTTGATGCCCATCCGGATGAGGTCGCTTTCTGGCTTTATTCGTCGGGATCGACCGGGCAGCCAAAGGGCGTCTGTCACGTCCATTCGAGCCTTAAGGCCACCGCAGAGACCTATGGCGCGCAGGTTCTGCAAGTTGCAGAGACGGATAGTGTTTTCTCGGCTGCTAAGTTCTTTTTCGCATATGGTCTTGGCAACGCGATGAGTTTTCCGATGTCTGTTGGGGCAACGACAGTGTTGTTCAGCGGACGTCCGACCCCGGACGTTGTTTTGGATGTGCTCGAGTCTGAGAAACCAACGATTTTCTGCGGAGTTCCAACGCTTTATGCGGCACTGATTGCACAGATCGAGGCGAGCGGGCGACCTTCTGCCGCCTTGAGGCGCTGCATATCGGCAGGTGAGGCGTTGCCCGAGCATGTGGGCCGCCGATGGCAAGCGCTGATCAACTGCGAGATCCTTGATGGCGTCGGATCGACCGAGATGCTGCACATCTTTCTATCGAATGCGCCGGGCGATGTGGTCTATGGCACGTCCGGCATGCCGGTGCCCGGATACGACGTCAGACTGGTCGATGAGGCCGACAATGATGTCGGTGTTGATGAGGTCGGCGAGATGCTGGTGAATGGTGCGTCGGCGCCTCTGTCTTATTGGAACAGGCGTGAGAAATCGCGCCAGACCTTCGAGGGCGTATGGACACGAACGGGCGACAAATATGAACGTCGCGCGGATGGCCGATACGTTTATTGCGGGCGGACTGACGACATGTTCAAGGTCTCCGGCATCTGGGTATCACCTTTCGAAGTCGAGCAGGCCATCGCATCTCATCCGGCAGTGCTCGAGGCCGCGGTCGTTGCGGCGCGGGACGATGAAGGACTGGAAAAACCTAAGGCCTTTGTCATTTTGAAAGGCGAAAAGCCGGATGGCTTTGAAGAGACGTTGAAGGCCCACGTTAAGGATCAGGTCGGGCTTTGGAAGTATCCGCGCTGGATCGAGTGCGTCGATGATTTGCCCAAGACGGCCACCGGAAAGATCCAGCGCTTCAAACTTCGTGATCCTGCCTGATGGGCGATCTTGAGGTCAACGGCGACAGGTTGGAGATTGCCGAATGGGGACCGCCCGACGGCCCCTGCCTCGTTCTGCTGCATGAGGGGCTTGGATCTGTCGGATTGTGGCGTGATTTTCCTGGTAAACTGGCCTCTGCGACGGGTTGGCGCGTCTTCGCGTATTCGAGGGCTGGGTATGGCCGTTCCTCAAATGTCAGCTTGCCGCGCCCACTTGACCACATGAGTCGCGAAAGCGCCGTCATCACCGCTATTTTTGACCATCTCGATGGAAATGACTTCGTGCTGCTTGGTCATTCGGACGGGGCGACCATTGCAGCCATTTACGCGGGCAGCGTGTCGGATCGCCGGGTGCGTGGCTTGATCCTGATGGCACCCCATTTCTTTGCGGAAGCCGAGGGATTAAAGGCCATTGAAACGGCGCGCGAGGCCTATCAAAACGGAGATATGCGTGACCGCCTCGCCCGCCATCACGACTTTCCGGACAGCGCCTTTTATGGATGGAATGACACTTGGCTCGCCCCCGACTTCAAGGGTTGGAATGTCGCCGATTGCATTGATCACTGGCGCGTTCCGGTCCTTGCCATTCAGGGGCGGAATGACGAATACGGAACGCTTGCACAGATCGAAGAGATCGAGAGCCGTATCTATGCGCCGCTTGAGGCGTTAGTTTTGGACGATTGCGGCCACGCACCTCACCTGGAAAAGCAGCCTGAGACGTTGAGAGCGATTTCGGATTTCTGTGCGCGTCTTGCCCGTATCGAAAAAGCCACCGTGCATCTTGCCTGATCCCATCCCCCTGCCACCTCATGTTTATGTTCCCGGGAAGTCAGAGCGGCATCCAGAAGACTGGTTTGATGCGTTGAAGGCTGACGTGATCGCAAGTGCACCGACGGAATCGCGGGCATGGGAGGCGGGCCTGCATTACTTCCAAGCGGGTTACTTTTGGGAGTGTCACGAGGTACTTGAGGCGGTCTGGATGGCGCTGCCTGACGGCCCTGAACGAGAGGTGTGTCAGGCCGTGATACAGCTAGCCAACGCGCGCCTCAAATTGTTGATGAATCGCCCGAAAGCGGCGCTTCGACTCTGCGAAATGGTCCATGGGCTTCTTGATAAGCACGGGGGCAACAGAATTCTTGAGCTGGATGTGGACAGGCTCCTCGGTTGGGAGGCTGGGACGCGTGAAAGCGCTCAAAAATTGCAAAAAAGTGCAAGTAATTGATCAAATAGAATTCTGGATCTGCCGACGGAGCAGAGAACATGTATTATAATTCTCAACCGGACGAGGCGGGCAACCAGCGCCTCTTCTGCTTTTTTGGGAGGAATGACACATGCTCGACCTCATCAACGTGAGCTACGACACGCAAATCCCCAACAATGTGGGCCTGAGTTCCGACAGGAAGGTGCTGAAGGCGCTGGAACGCTGGCACCCTGGCTACATCAACTGGTGGAACGATCTGATTCCACAAAACTTCCAGGACTCGTTGGTGTACCTGCGCACTGCGGTTTCGGTGGATCCAAAGGGGTGGGCCAAGTTCGACTACGTCAAGATGCCGGAGTATCGGTGGGGGGTGCTGCTGGCGCCGCAAGTCGACGAGCGTAAGATACCCTGCGGCGAGCATGCTGGTGAAACGGCTTGGCAAGAAGTGCCCGGCGAATATCGCAACATGCTCAAGCGGATGATCGTCATCCAGGGCGATACCGAGCCTGGTTCGGTTGAACAGCAGCGCTTTCTCGGCCTGACCGCCCCGTCGCTCTATGACATGCGCAACCTCTTTCAGGTGAACGTGGAAGAGGGGCGTCACCTATGGGCCATGGTTTATCTTCTGTTCAAATACTTCGGACGCGACGGCCGTGAAGAGGCCGATGATCTGCTGCGCCGGTCCTCGGGATCCGAGGAAGCACCCCGCATGCTGGGCGCCTTCAACGAAGAGACGCCTGACTGGCTTTCGTTCTTCATGTTCACCTATTTCACCGACCGGGACGGGAAGATGCAGCTCGAGTCGCTGGCGCAATCGGGTTTCGACCCGCTATCTCGCACCTGCCGCTTTATGCTGACCGAGGAAGCGCATCATATGTTCGTGGGCGAGACGGGTGTGGGCCGTACGATCCAGGCGACCTGCGAAGCGATGAACAAGGCCGGCATCACCGACCCCTATGACATTGATAAGATCCGGGATCTGGGCGTTATCGACCTGCCGACCATTCAGAAGAAGCTGAACCTGCACTATTCGCTCTCGCTCGATCTGTTCGGGCAGGAAGTGTCGACCAATGCCGCCAATGCATTCAACGCGGGGATCAAGGGGCGGTACATGGAGTTGCGGATCGATGATGATCACCGGCTGACGGGCGATCGCTATATCGTTAGGACTATCAAGGACGGGGCCATCGTGGCGGAAGAGGTCCCGGCGCTGACAGCCATCAATATGCGCCTGCGCGATGACTATGTCCGCGATGCTGCAGGTGGTGTTGGCCGTTGGAACAAGCTGATAGCCAAACAGGGAATCGAATTCGAGATGAAGCTGCCACATGAGGGCTTTCACCGTCAGATCGGCGTTTTTGCCGCTGTGCAGGTCGATCCCGACGGCAACATTATGGCGAAAGAAGACTGGGATGCGAGGGTCAAGGATTGGTTGCCGACCAAGGCCGACGGTGACTTCATTCAATCGCTGATGGTGCCCTGCTATGAGCCAGGTCAATACGCAAGCTGGATCGCTCCGCCTAAAGTGGGCATCGATAACAAGCCGGGCGATTTTGAATATGTGAAACTGCACATGGCATGATGCCACCGTCCGGCAGAGCCCGAGGTTGATAGGACACATGCAGATATCGCAACGCGTACGTCACGCACCCAAGACGGAATTGCTTGCTGAACAGCTTTACGAGGTTCGGAATAGTTGCATCGGCTGCGAGCGATGCGACGGGGTTTGCCGAGCGCTGATCGAGGTTCTGAGCCTTCCCGAGGCCATCGTCCCGAAAAAGGCGGCCTGAATGAGCGCATTGATCAAGCAGCACGTCATCGATCCGGAGATATGCATCCGGTGCTACACCTGCGAGATGACGTGCCCGATCGAGGCGATCGAGCATGATGACAACAATGTCGTCGTGGATCCCGACAAGTGTGATGGATGCGGTGACTGCATTCCCGTTTGCCCGACCGGATCGATCGACAACTGGCGGGTGGTCGAAACACCCTATTCGCTTGAAGAGCAATACGAGTGGCTCGAATTGCCGGAGCAGGAAGAGTTGGCGCAGCCACCTTCCGACGAGGCTTTGGACGACGCTGTTGCGGCGCTTTTGCGGGAGGCTCACAGGGGTGCGGGCGGGCAGGCAAAGGCGCCGGTAAGTGCATCAAAACCCGCCATCAATCTGCATAACCTCGGCAAACCGGCCACTCTGACCCTGCGCGGTAACTTTCGTTTGACCGATGACCCCGACCACGATGTGCGTCATATCATCCTCGACACGGGCGACGTTCCCTTTCCGGTGCTCGAGGGGCAATCACTGGGGGTAATCCCGCCAGGAACGGATGCCAACGGCAACGCCCATCTTCCCCGTTTGTATTCGGTTTCGAGCCCGCGTGATGGCGAGCGACCCGGCTATCACAACATTTCTTTGACGGTGAAACGCGAGAACAACGGTATTGCATCGAACTACCTCTGCGATCTGGAGGTCGGAGAGACGGTCGATGTCACCGGGCCTTTCGGGGCGACGTTTCTGTTACCCAATGATCCCGACGCCCGCTTGTTGATGATCTGCACCGGCACGGGCGCCGCTCCGATGCGAGCGTTTACGATGCAACGGCAGCGCACTGGCCTTGGCCAAGGGGACATGACCATGTTCTTTGGCGCGCGTACTCCCGCGAGCCTTCCCTATTTCGGGCCTTTGAAGAAGGTGCCCGAGGATGTTCTGAAGAGGCACCTCGTATTCTCCAGGGTCGGCGGAACGCCCAAGGAGTACGTTCAGGACAGAATGCGTGCTGAAGGGGACAGGCTCGCAGCGCTGGTCTCCGATCCGCTATGTCATATCTATATCTGTGGTCTCAAAGGCATGGAGGTGGGGGTAGAGGCCGCCTTTGCCGATATTGCAACCCAAGCCGGTTATAACTGGTCCTCATTGAAAGACCGCATGCGCGAAGCGGGCCGGTATCACGTCGAAACATATTAGGCAGCGCGTTGCCGCGCCGCACAACCCGCGATCAATCCCTGGCTGACCGATCTTCCTGCACTGTGATGCATTGAAGCACCGTGAGTGCGGTCTAGTATTGCAATATCTTACACGGTGAGCGGATGTCTTCTGATCAGGCAGAAATAAGTGTTCCCAACGGTCTGATCGAACGGTTGGCCGTACGGGTACGTTCGGCTCGCGCGGCAAAGGGGTTGCCGCGGCGCGCTTTGTCCGAGATGTCGGGGGTGTCGCCCCGCTACCTCGCGCAGCTTGAAGCCGGCGAGGGCAACATCTCAATCATGCTTTTGAACCGGGTTGCCAATGCGCTTGAATGTCGTGTCGAGGACTTAATCGCGGAGGCGGATCCGCTGCCCGGCGATGTCGCTCGGGTGGCGTCACTCTATGCGCAGGCGCCGGCCTCGGTGCAGGGTCGCGTGCGCGCGCTTTTGGCCCCTCAGAACCCCGCAACGCTAAAAGCGCAGCGGATTGCACTGATTGGGCTGCGCGGGGCGGGTAAATCGACGCTAGGCAAGAAAGCGGCGACGATGCTTAGAATTCCGTTCGTGGAGCTCAATTGTGAGATCGAGGCAACTGCCGCGATGCCAATTGGCGAAGTCGTGGCGCTTTACGGGTTTGACGGCTATCGCGATCTGGAGGCCAAGTGCCTCCGGTCGGTGATCGACCGGCATGAGCGTATGATCCTCGCCGTCTCCGGCGGAATCGTATCGGAAAATTCGACCTTCAATATGCTGCTGGAGCGTTTTCATACCATCTGGATCCGCACCAGCCCGGGGGAACACATGGCCCGTGTTCGCGCGCAAGGCGACTTGCGACCGATGGAAGGTTTTCCGGCGGCGATGGAGCAGCTGAAAACGCTGCTCACAACTCGCGAGCCCTATTACGAGCGCGCCTCTGCCAAGGTGGACACCTCGAACCGGCCCGAACAATCGAGCGTCAACGATCTGCTGACTGTCATCGCAAAGAACCGGTTTCTGGAAAGCAGCAGCGTTTGACGTCCGATGAGACCGCGGCACTGCTGCAAGATCGTTTCTGGTTGGCAGTCGAGCATCTGATCTATCGCCATGTCGCCCCGTGGGAACTGGATGAGGCGCTGGAGCAATGGGGTTACGCCAACGGGCCGTGTGCGGCGCAAGATGAAGTCGGGCTTGAGCAGGTGTTATGGCGCCGGGGCGACGTTTCATCACCCGTGCTTAAGCGCATGGTTGCGGAGGGTCGCCTGGGTCGCTCGCTTGGCTGGGGTTTTTATCGCTATCCTGGAGGCGGGGGTGCCGTGGTCGATCCCCTTATTGAGGATCTGATCCGCGAAGAGGCATGGTTTGCCAATTTTGAACGTCAGGACCTTGCGGACGAACAGGTCATAAGGCGGTCAAACGCGGAGCTGATTAACGCAGCACTCAGCCTGGTTGAGGATGGTCAAGGCAGCGCGGCCGAGATCAACCGGCTGACGATCAGCGCGACGGCCTTTCCCAAGGGCCGTGGGGGCGCGCTTGCCTATCTCGGCCGTATCGGGGCGCCTGCGGTTCTGGCGGATTTATCCGATGGGCTGGCCTGTCGGTTATTGCTCGAGTTGGCGGACAAGGGCGAACCGATCCTACGGTAACAGCAGCAAGATCAGGGTGGCCAACCCCCAAAGAAGCATGAAGAAATGAGTGGCCTGTGCTTCGACGTGGCAGAACCAATAGCAGAAGTAATTCCCTACGATCAGGAACGTACCCCAAAGTGCGGTGAACCCAAGCGCTGCGCCCAGAGCGATAGTCCGCCCTGCTTCTGGCGAGTCCGTTTCCGCGAGCCCCATGAGTAGGCCAACCACGCCGATCCAAAGCGCGCCTGCGACCAGCACTTCAGCGATGACGATGAGGCGAAAAAGAAGTCGCTGGGTGACGCGGTTGGTTAGGGCACGCTGCGACATCCGGGCAAACTCATCCGGATAGTCGCGCTTGAGCCGGGCCATCGAGAGGACCTCGGCCGTATATTGTTCATTGATTTCGGGATGCAGGATGTTGTCACGCACACCAATCGTGAGCCATCCAGCGAGGAGTGCTGTGATGACGATGTGCACCACGTCCATCATGACTTCCATATCGGGCTCTCCAATGAAAAAGGGCCGCGCGATGGCGGCCCTTCTGTTGCAATGTCAGTGCATTAGGTCCAGGCGATTTGCCATGGCCGAATGACGAACGAGATATGGTGCTCGCCCCCGACAAGGCCTTCCTTCGTGTGGTTATAAAGCGATCGCCAGTAGGGCTGGATCGTCACGCCATCGTCCTGAAGGATCTTCTCACCCTCGGCCATCAACTCACGCCGGGCATCGGCATCCGCTGTGGCCAGCGCTTTTTCGAGCACTGTGTCGAAGTCCGAGTTGGCATAGCCGAACTCGTTCCAGGCTTCACCCGATTTATAGGCCAGCGCCCAGATCTGAACGCCAAGCGGGCGGTGGTTCCAGTTGGTCGAGCTGAACGGATACTTTGTCCAGTCGTTCCAGAACGTCGATCCGGGAAGGATCGTCCGCTTGACCTTGATGCCTGCGTCACGCAGCTGGGCCGCAACCGCGTCGGTCGTGTCCTTGCGCCATGCATCGTCGATCGAGGTCAGCTCGTGCTCGAAATCGGCCATACCGGCTTCTTCCAGCAGGGCCATCGCACCGGCAGGGTCAACGTCCTGCTTGGGCAGTTCAGCGTATTCCGGATGCATCGGGCCGACATGGTGGTTTTCGGCCGGGATACCGCGCCCGGCATAGCCAAGCTCCAGCAGAATCGAGTTGTCGACCGCCATCGAGAGCGCCCGGCGCACGCGCGCGTCCTCGTAGGGCTTCTTGCCGTCGACTTCCGCCAGTTGGTTCGGACGGATGACGATGGTCGCCGCCGTCACGATCTCGTTACGCTGCCAGCCGTCGAGCGTGTCGAAGATGTCGATGAACTCGCCTTCGATCGAGTAGGTCATATCGATCTCTTCGGCCTCGGCCGCCGCGACGAAAGCGGATGGATCGGTGCCGTAGTCGATATACTCGATGCGGTCCACGTAGGGCCCGCCCAACACTTCGGAGCCCCACCACGTGTGGCCTTCGTTACGCACCAGCGTTGCCTTGACCCCAACCTCAAGCGTTTCCGGCATGTAAGGGCCGGTGCCGATAGGGCTGGACAGGATATCGCCGCGCGGCGTGTCCGGGTGCAGGATTGCAGCAGGATAGTCCGCCATGCCCGGAATGATCGAAATATCGGGCCGCGGCAGGTTCAGCTTGATCGTGTGGCTGTCCACAATCTCGATCGAACCATCGATAGCCTTGTTCGTGTCCGGATCAATGAGCGTGCCCATCCGACCGGCCATCGAGTTGCCTTCGACGTCCTTTTCACACCAGCTGTTGATGTTGTAGGCGATATGCTCGGCGGTCAGGTCGTCGCCGTTATTCCACTTGACGCCCTTGCGGACGTTAAGGGTGTATTGCGTGGCGTCGTCGTTGATTTCCCAGCTTTCCAGAAGGTGCGGGGTGAATGTCCCGTCATTTTCGTAGCCGACGAGATAGTCAAGCCAGCCGTTCGAAAAGTTCGCGATCTGCGACCAGTCATATGTTCGGGGGTCCTTGAGTGCGCGGACCTCCATCTGGATGCGGACAGTGCCGCCCGTCTGGTGGGCAGCCGCCTGCGCTGCGGGTGCAGACAGGCCGAGCATCGCGTACGCAGTGGCCGACGTGGCGCCGAACGCGCTGGCGAGTGCCAGGAATTCGCGTCGGTTTACCGGGTCCGTCCCGGCGGACTGGGCCGAGTCAACAATCGACTTTGGAAGGGGTTTTCCCGTCCGGGTCAAGAATTGCATGATTTTCCTCTCTGTTGGCGATGCCGTTTTGACACCGTTTCCCATTTATTTTTGGCGAGGGTGAGCGCCTCACCGCATTGGTGCAGTTGATCTGCACTTTCCCGCCAGCCCGTGTTTGGGCGACGTTTGCTAGTCTGCGTAACCAGACTTGGACGTCAACCCCAACTGCACGAAGGCGTGTATACAAATATCGGGGTCTTTTTTGCCGTTTGTTGTACGGAGCCGTCCCCTCACTGTCCAAAACCGCCGTCCTTCCCGTTCTCCGAGTGCTTTGGTGTTGTGTCAGGGCCTTGGTATCGCGCGTTAGTCGTCGAGTTTGCCCTTTTCATCGCCGCAACCCGCTGGGAGTATCCCATCAGATCAAGGAGACCTACATCGTGCAGGAACTGACACCCAAAGGCATCGCACCGCCATTCGCACGCTACGCGCATGGCATTGCCCTCCCCCGGGACGCTGAGATCGTGCGCACTTCGGGTCAGTTGGGTCTGGCGACGGACGGCACTGTGCCAGACGGGGCGGAGGCGCAGGCGACCATCTGCTTTGAGAACATCCGCGCAATACTGGCTGAAGCCAATTGTTCACCGACTGATGTCTTCCATCTGACGGCCTATGTGACCGGCAGAGAGCATATGGCCGGTTACATGAAGGCCAGAGACGCATTCCTCGCTGGCTCGGATGTGCTGCCGACATCGACCCTCTTGATCGTATCGGGATTCACCCGGCCCGAATTTGTTGTCGAGGTCGAGGTTTGGGCCGCTCGGACCTAACCATCGGGCCTGCTGAATCGCCGGGCCTCTTCGAAGATCTGCAAAATCCGGGCCGGATCACCGATCTCATTGGCCAGCATAAGAACGAGACGGGCATTCAACGCGTGGCTCTGTTCGGTGCTCAAACCATCATGCGTTTCCATCAATGCCGCATATACGGCATCGCCAGCAGCGCCCAAACGGTCATCTAGTTTCACTGCGCCACTCCACGCGCCGTGTCCAAGGCGCGCTGCACATCAGACGTATCGGGAGTGTCGAAGACTGCGCAGATGTGCCCATCTGGCCGGACGAGGATTGCCCGGTCTGATCCGTATCGGCAGGCCATTAGACCACGCGGGTCGTCAAAGCAGGGGTAATCTGCCAATTGCGCGATTCCCAGACGATCCACTCCGTCAATCTCAGGCAGTATCGCATCGCCAATTCCCAGTAGGACAAAGCGGCCCTGAGCCTCGTCAATAAGCCAGGTTTCGCCATTGTCACCGGAAAGCGGCGCGTCGACCAGCGGCAACCCAACCAGCGGATCGCCTCCGGTCTGAAGTGGCAGTTCCGTGAGCGAGCACGGCACAGACAGACGGCCAGAGTTTATCAATTTTCGTGCGAAGGGCTGTTCAGAGGCGAGGTTGAGAACCTCGTTTCGGAACAATGCTTCGATTTCGGATTTTGGCGTCATAAAGTTCGTTGCTCGGCTGGAGTTCAGGATGTTCTCCTCTGAGCCATGCTGCCGCTCCTCGTCATAGCTTTCGAGAAGGCTTGGATCGGCTCCGTTCAATACCGCAGCCAGCTTCCAGCCCAGGTTGTCTACATCCTGGATGCCGCCGTTTCCCCCACGGGCACCGAAGGGGCTCACCACATGCGCGCTGTCACCGACAAATATCACGCGGTCGTGGACGAACCGCTCCAGCTTGGCGCAACGAAACTTGTAGACGCTCATCCAGTCGAGGCGGAATGGCTTTTCCCCGACGATGGCCTTGATCCGGGGGATAACCTTTTCCTCGGTCGCTTCCTCAATCGGATCGGTATCGGGACCAAGCTGCAGGTCGATCCGGTAAATATTGTCGGGCTGACGGTGAAGCAGTGCGGATTGGCCATTGTGAAAGGGTGGGGCAAACCAGAACCAACGCTCGGGCGTGTCAGTCTCGAACGGCGATTGCTCCATCTCGACATCGACGATCAGAAAGTGCTCTTCGAACGTCTGGCCCTCAAAGGGTAACTTCATGCGCTGTCGGGTTGGACTTTTGGCGCCATCCGCAGCGACAAGGTAGCCAACCTCGATCGAATAGGCGCCATCGGGCGTTTCGATCTCAATCTCCACATGATCCGCGTGATTGCTGTGCCTGATGACCCTGTTGAGAAATCTCAGATCAATCAGATCGGGAAAGTCCTGCGCGCGCTCAATGAGGTATTGTTCGACGTAGTATTGCTGCAGATTGATGAAAGCCGGGTATTTATGCCCGGGTTCGGGCAGAAGATCGAAGTTATAAACCTCGTCCGCGCCATGGAAGAGCCGCCCGACCTGCCATGTGACGCCCTTCTCGAGCATTCGTTCGCCCACGCCCAGCCTGTCAAAGATCTCCAGCGTTCGCTTGGCCCAGCAGATTGCGCGCGATCCAACCGAGACCACGTTGTTGTCGTCAAGGACAACAGAGCGGACACCCTTGAGCGCGAGGTCGATCGCGAGTGCAAGACCGATCGGCCCTGCACCGACGATCGCCACGGGCCAGCGCGGCTCAGCCTTAGTCAGACCGGGCGGCGCAACATAGGGAAAGGGCGCGTAATCATAGGCCATCGGACTAGTCCTTTTTGATCAGCTTTCTGAGGGTCCAGATCAGCGTACCGCCAAAAAACAGGCTGGCGATTCCGATGGTTTCGAATGCCGCTGGTCCTTGAGGCAGGCCACGAAACAGTATCGCTGCGGCCAGCAGGACAAGCCCAGCAACCGAGAACCAGAGGCGAAAGAGCAATTCCTTTCGGGTCGGCCCGTATTTGCTCGCCATAACCTCAACCCTGCAACTGTTCCCACATCTCGATATCGCGCTTGTCGGTCCAGATGCGGGGATGGGTGATGCCGCGTGCCTCGTCGTAGGCACGGCTGACGTTGAAGGGCAGGCAGTGTTCGTAGATCGCGTAGTCGCTGAATTTCGGGTCACACGCGGCGCGCACAGCATCCCATGCCTCTTTCAGCGTGCCCCCGCGCGCCGCGACGCGCGCCGCGGGTTTGTAGGTGCTAGCGACGAAGTCGCGTGTGTTTTCAATGGCGGTATTCACCATGTCCTGACCTACCAATGCGTCGCCCCGGCCCGGCGCAATGGCGTCAACCTCGAAGGCCTTGATGGCGTCGAGCGTCCCGCTCCAGTCATTGAAATAGCCGTCTCCGCAATAGCAGGCGGAGTGGTATTCGACGATGTCGCCGGTGAACATGACGTTTTGGTCGGGAACATGGATCACCACGTCGCCGGCCGTGTGGGCCCGGCCCAGATGCATGAGTTCGACGCGGCGCTTGCCGAGATAAACGGTCATCCGGTCGTTGAACGCGGTGGTTGGCCAGGTGAGGCCGGGGATGCTCTCATGTCCTTCGAACAAGCGCGGAAAGCGTTGGAATTCGCTGTCCCAGTCTTCCTGCCCACGCTCGGCAACCATACCGCAGGCCATATCGGACATGATGATCTGATCGGCCTCGTAGGCGCTCGCCCCCAGAACCCGGACGGCATGGTAATGCGTGAGGGCGAGATGCGTGATCGGCTTGTCGGTCACTTCGCGGACCTTTTCGATCACCTTGTTGGCGAGGCGCGGTGTCGCCTGCGCTTCGACGATCATGACGCTTTCGTCGCCGATGATCACACCGGAATTCGGATCGCCCTCGGCCGTGAAGGCCCAAAGCCCCTCGCCCACCTCGATGAAGCTGATCTGTTTTTCCGCCATGTCGCCCTGGCTGGCGAATGCTTTGGTCATGGTCTGTCATTCCTGTCGTTCATGCCAGAGGTCACTCTCGGGAGCCTCCGGCGGGAGTATTTTTGGAACAATGAAAGCAAGTCATTGTTCATAGGGGTCGTCGAGCGCGGGCAGGATGGTGCCGCTGCATTCGCCAAATCCGATGCGGTAGCCGTCGCCCTGTGCGTGGCCCCGAAGTGTCAGGGTGTCTCCGTCTTCCAGAAAGCTGCGGGTTTCGCCGGTATCGAGCCTGATCGGCTCCTTGCCGCCCCAGCTCAGTTCTAGCAGGCTGCCGCGCTGGTGTTTTTCCGGCCCCGATATAGTGCCTGATCCGAGGAGGTCGCCCACACTCATTGGACAACCTGATGTGCTGTGATGGGCGAGTTGTTGGGCGGAGGAATAGTACATTTCTCCATAGTTTGTCCGTGCAATCGTGGTCGCTGGCTTGCCCTCCGGCGCAAGCGTAACCGACAAATCGATGTCATAGAGCATCGGCCCGGTGTCCTGTAGATGAGGCAAGAGCGGTTTTTCCCGCTGAGGTGTCTCAACCCGGAATGGCTCGAGCGCTGCCTTGGTCACGATCCAAGGGCTGATGCTGGTCGCAGTCGCCTTTGCCTGAAAAGGCCCGAGGGGTTGGTATTCCCATGCCTGGATGTCGCGGGCCGACCAGTCGTTGAGCAGGACGTAGCCGAAGATCATCGAGTCCGCCTCGTCTACAGTGACAGGACCTTCGGAAAAGGTGCCGACGATGGCCCCCATTTCGAGTTCCAGATCAAAACGGGCGCTGGGTGCCAAACGTGGCACGTCGTCGTTGGGACCTTTCAACTGACCCCACGGGCGACGGATATCCGCTCCGGACAGAACGACAGAAGACGCCCGACCGTTATACCCGATGGGGATGTGCAACCAGTTGGGCGGCAGGGCGTTTTCTGGCCCCCGGAACATGGTGCCGACATTTGTCGCGTGGTGCCGGCCAGCGTAGAAATCGGTGTATTCGGCGAGCCGGAAGGGCCAGCCCAGCGTCACATCCTTGATGGGCTGAAGAGCCCGGGCGCGGAGCTCTGGATTGTCCTTAAGGGCTGGATTGCCGTTTTCAGCCAGCAAGTCCGTCAGCCGGGCGCGGTAATCATCCCAATCCATCATCATCATGAAGGTGTTCCAGAACGTCGTCATCATCCCAGGATGCTGAATGTCAGGTGCATCGCGCAGGCGAGGGACGAGCAAACCCTCCGACTCCAGAACGGCAAGGTTGAGAACCTGATCCCCGATGGCCGTCGCGCAGTAGTCAGTGCGGGGATCATCAGTATCGACCACACCATAGGGCAAGTTGTTCAGGGGAAAGTCGCAATCGGGATCGTTGGCGCTGGCCACCCAGCTTCGCATCAGGGGCATGTCAGTCTTTGTCTTTCCGATTTTTGCGCTGCAGGTACCGAAAGCCGAAGAAGAGGACCGCGAGGATGACGATCCAGAACAGCAAGTCGGCAAAGGCGGTTGTCATGGTTCCCTCCGTTCATCCAGCGGGATGGTGAGGCCATCGCGTCCGATGTCCAGTGGACCGGCCCAGGTGCGTCTGACTTCGCGCTCCCAGTCGTTTTCGGTGAACTCAGGCAGGTCGCAGGGCACAAGATGATTGAGTGCGAGGTGCCCGACAGCCGCATCCGTGGCAATCTGCCCGACGTCGTGTGCCGGGGCGTGCGATCGTTCCAGATGGATACGCAGGCGGTCATCTCCGTTGCCAACCCGTTCACAGATCATATCGATGCCCGCAGTCAGCATCGCCTCATGGATCAACAGATCGGACCCTTGAGCAAAGTTGACCATTTCCGGCATGGGGGCTGTATCGCCTGACAGGGTGACCGCGCGGCTGCCTTCAAAGCGCAGCGCATAGGTCTCATCGATGGGTGGATGAACGTTCTGCATCGTCCGCATTGTGATCGAGCCCAACTGGACTGTCTCTGATAGCGGTTTGATCTGGACCAGCTTGGCAAGCGGTGGACGCCCTTCGTCCCGCTGACGCAAGTCGATATCGAATGCCATCGATTGGAGGAAGTTGCGCCAATAATCCTGCAAGCCGCTTGGCCCGAAAACCGGGATCGGCGCAGTCAGTCCCGCCGTCCATGCCGTGTGGAGCAGGGGCCCAAGCTCAAGATAATGATCGGAATGCAGGTGAGTGATGACGATCGCGTCGATATCGACCAGCGCCACACCAGCATCGCAGACTGCCCGCGCCGCGCCCAGCCCGGCATCGACGAGGATCGTCTTCCCATCCATCTGGATGAGCGTCGCGGTTGGCATCGGGCTGCCTGGTCGGATCGCCGGGCCGCCCTTTGTTCCCAGCAGGGTCACTTGGCAGAATGTCATCGTACCGCGCCGTTCATTTCAATCCCGGCCTACCGTCAAATTTTTTTTCAATGTCGGACCAGCAATCGATGTAATCGTCCTGCAGTGGCGCCTCATTCGCCGCAAACGCTGTTAGATGTTGGGGAAAACGGGTTTCGAACATGAAGGACATCGTGTTGTCGAGCTTTTCGGCCTTGAGATCAGCGTTTGATGCCCCCTCGAACGCGTTCTTGTCTGGCCCGTGCGGCAGCATCATGTTGTGCAGTGACATGCCGCCCGGGACAAAGCCCTTTGGCTTGGCGTCATACTGGCCATAGATGTTGCCCATCAGCTCGGACATGATGTTTTTGTGATACCAGGGCGGGCGGAAGGTGTTTTCGGCCACCATCCAGCGTTCGCGGAAGAGGACAAAGTCGATATTGGCGGTTCCCTCCACGCCGCTCGGGGCCGTCAGGACGGTAAAGATTGAGGGGTCCGGGTGATCGAAGAGGATGGCGCCGACGGGGCAATAGGTGCGCAGATCGTACTTCACGGGGGCATAGTTCCCATGCCATGCAACGACATCAAGGGGCGAATGGCCGATTTTGGTCCGATGGAATTGACCACACCATTTCACGGTCATCGTGCTCGGCGTCTCACGGTCTTCGAACGCAGCGACGGGTGACAGGAAATCGCGGCGGTTGGCCATGCAGTTGGCACCAATCGGGCCACGGCCGGGCAGGGCGAATTTCTGGCCATAGTTCTCGCAGACGAACCCGCGAGCTGGGCCTTCGAGAAGCTCGACCCGGTAGACAAGACCGCGCGGGATGATCGCGATTTCTTTTGGCTCAAGATCAATGACCCCAAGTTCCGTGCAGAACCGCAACCGCCCTTCCTGCGGCACGATCAACAGTTCGCTGTCGGCTGAGTAAAAATAGGCGTCGCGCATTGACGCCGTGACCAGATAGATATGGCTGGCCATCCCGATCTGGATGTTTACGTCCCCTGCGGTCGTCATGGTGCGCATGCCGGTCAGCCAGGTCAGATCGTCGTCTGAGTGAGGCACAGGATCCCACCGATACTGCCCAAGACTGGTTGCATCCGGATCCACATGCGGTGCCGATTTCCAATATGGCAGATCGATACGCTCGAACCTGTGCGTATGTTTGACCGATGGGCGGATCCGATAGCACCACGTGCGTTCGTTCTGGTGGTTTGGTGCTGTGAAGGCTGTGCCAGACAGCTGCTCACCATAAAGCCCGTAGTTGCATTTTTGTGGGGAGTTCTGCCCTTGAGGCAGCGCGCCGGGCAAGGCTTCGGTTTCGAAATCGTTGCCAAAGCCAGGCATGTAACCCTCGATGGTGCCGCCGTTCGACGGCGCCTGCACCAACCCGTGCGGAGACGTGACGCGGTTCATCGGAAACCTCCCTTGATTGATACGCCTTGACCTAATAGTTGATTTTGTAACTAACAAGACACCGGACAATGACAAAAGATCCTGATTTCGACCTGCAGACCTTTCTTCCCTACCTGCTCGCTCAGGCGGCTGAGACGTCGAGCCTGGATTTCCAGCGTCTCTATAAGGATCGCTACGGGATGCTGCGGACCGAATGGCGGGTCCTGTTTCATCTTGGCATATATGGGCGGATGACCGCGTCGGACATTGGCGCGCGAGCCAAGATCCACAAAACCAAGATCAGCCGTGCCGTTCAACGGCTCGCCGAGCGCAGGTTTCTGACCCGCACACGGGACGAACAGGATCGCCGCGTCGAACATTTGGAACTGACCGCGGGCGGCCGGGCGGCCTATGAGGATCTCAGGCGCATCGCCCGCGACTATGATGTGATGCTGACCGAAGGGTTGTCACCAGACGAAGTTGCCGTTCTGCGCAAGGCGCTGAAGCATCTGGCGGCGGTATGATTGGACCCGGCGGAAACCGCCGGATCCGATTGCGTCAGGCTTTGAAACGGCGCCAGCCCATGAGGCCAAGAGCGGCCAATAACAGCGGCGCGGATGCCGGGAGCGGGATCGGATTGACCTCGCTGATCGAAATGGTCACGAAGCTGGGATTCGACGTGTCCGAGAAGAAATCGAGCAGGGTCGCATCGCCGAGGATGTCGCCCGTAACCAGCTCCTGGCCAGCAAACTCAGTCAGGTCCTGAACCGGGGTGATGATCCCGTTTTCCGCATCGCCCAGGCTGATGTCTTCGTTGGCAAGAAATGCTGCGCCTGTTAGACCGTTCACCTCGGTTCCGGCATCGTAAGTCTGCTCGCGCGTCACTTCGATGATCTGGTCCCCCAGAAAGTTGCCAGACGAGTCGAACAGCTGGATCGGGTCGTCACTGCCGATGAAGGTGTCGTTCGACGGCAGCACCATCGAAAGGAACGTCAGAAACAGCGCGTCTGTCGGATTGAGGGTGATCTGGGCGCTTTCCGACTCGCCGGGCTGGATGGGCGGTGCGCCGGTAGGCGAGGCGATTACGAGCCCTTGTGAGTTCGGATCAGCCGCAAGGCGTTCGCCTGCAACCACACCGGCCATGCCGGTTTCGGCAATCTCTTCGACCCCGGGCGACGCGGCTTCACCGGCATTGAACGCGTCGAACTGATCGTTATGAAAACCCAGATATAGCGGCGTGATCGAAAACCCGCCAGCCGGCTGATTATTGGTCACCGTGATATTGAGCGTGGTCGCAGCTGCTGCGGTCGATAGGCCGCAGGCGACGATCACAGCGCTGAAACGCGCCGAAACCTTGGACACAAATCGCATGGAAAAACTCCCGTTTTGAATGGACAAACCCGCAGGGCCGCCTGCGGATACGTCTGGCCTAGCAGGGAGTGCCGCTCGCGCAGGGACACGAGCGCGTGAGAACCGAGTCCCTTGCGAAGATGTGACGAAAAGCCAAAATCACGTGATCGGCCTAAGACCGCCGGACGGGGTCAGAAGTCGACTTCGACATCCGGCAGATTCAGTGCTTTCACGAGGTCGCGCAGTTCTTGCCGGGCAGCGACGTTCGAGATGTTGAGCTGTTTGACCCCGATATCCTTAAGGTCCAACAGGGTCAGGCCGCGCGGGAAAAGCTCTCGGAAGATGACGCGCTCCGAAAATCCGGGTGCGATGCGGAAGCCGATGCGCTTGGCGAGGTTCTTGAGCGCGCCCTCCATCTTTTCCTTGTTCACCATCCGCTGCGCACCAAGGCGGTTGCGCACGACAATCCAGTCGATGGGTTGCAGACCGGCCTGCGCCCGCAATTGCCGGGCGCTCCACACCATTTCGGAATAGACCGAAGGCCCCATGATCTCGGTGCCGGTTGGATCGGTGCGGGCCAGCAGATCGAAATCGATGAAACTGTCGTTGAGTGGAGTGATCAGCGTGTCGGCCAGGGAATGCGCGACCTGGCTCAGTCGCGTGTGCGAACCGGGGCAGTCGATCAGGATAAAGTCGCTGTCCGGTTCAAGCGACGCAACGGCAGCGGAGAGTCGATGATCATAGATGTTTTCGCCCGGCCGCAGTTTCGCGGCATCGATTTCGGGCAGATCATGCACATCTGGCGTGGGCAAGGTGAGCCCCGACTGTTTTAGGAATTCGCGTCGGTTTTCTACGTATCGTCCGAATGTTCGTTGCCTCAGGTCGAGGTCGAGCGCGCTGACCTTGTGACCAAGCCGCGCGAGCGAGGTCGCGACATGCATCGACACTGTCGATTTGCCTGCACCGCCCTTTTCGTTACCGACCACAATGATATGTGCCATTGGACGTTGCCTCAGCCCGTGTTATTTGTGCGCATCCCTGACGGATGCATTCTGCCATTTAACGCTGCTTGGACCATGGTACGTCAGCCCGGCCCCCTAGCGTTATTAAGGCTTCTCAGACCCGAATCGCCGAAAAATCCAACAGGATCAAGCTGTGTTGTGCAGCCGACGTACAGTCATTTGGTTAATTGAGGTTTTCAAAACACGATAAGTGCGTATGCAGTTAGCTGCTTCGAAATTCCAGTGCGGGGGCAGTAAAGTCCCGAAAGGCCATTCCGACGCTATCCCATTTTTGTGAAAGACTGGTTTCTATGCTCGCATGGAGGCACCGTCGGCTTCACCACCGGTCAGCATCGCGCGTTGTGCGTCCTTATGGATCTCTCCAAGCGTGAGCAGGTCGAAATTTGGGAAGTCCCGTTCGAGCGCAAGCTGTGTTTCCTTGCTGTGATCGCCGTCCCACCGGACCCCGGACGCCTCGAGAAATTTCCGGATCTTTCGTTGGGCGCGGAATGCGGTATCGGAACTAGCGGTGAACGTCTGGATGAACGAATGCAGGCTCGGGTCCGACACGTAGGCAAACCGACGCCCTGCCGCGATATGGGCAAAGCCAAACACGTTCTTTTGTGCTGGTCCATCAGTGGCAAATGCAAATCCCGCCCCCGTCAGATTGCGGTACATCGGATTACATCGGACGTCGGTCTGGTCGTCATAAAGCATAAGGCCGCGCGGGAGGGTTAGCACCATACGATCCTGCAGCACCGAATCCCACTTGCGCAGGCGGGCGATGAAGTTCTGTGACAGGGCATCGTCGTCATCGATCCTGAATTGAAGCAGCCCTCTTCCCGCAAGTTTTGGGTCGAGGGTATACCGGTGCATCTCAGCCGCAAGGTTCTCTTGCTCCGATAGCACGAGCTCAATCTGCGGAACCGTCTTGCAGAGGGCGGTGAGACGTTCCCGATAGGGTTCTGGCATCACCATGGAACTGAGAACGATCAGGCGATAATCTGGATCGGTTTGCGCCGCCATGCTGGGCAGAAAAAGGCGTTCGAAAAGTGCAAACCGCGCCTCCATGCGGGCAGGGTTATACAGCGCTTCGAATGCGACCTCCTTGTCGTCAAAGCTAATCTTGGTGTCACTGCGCCCAAAAAAAGAAAAGCGGCAAAATCCGATGATTTCGCGTGCCATCGACTGCTCCTTTGGGGGTTTCAGCGCACGTCCTTTTTCAGGGTGGCCGGCGCTTGCCCCTTGTCCATTCGGAGGTTCCGCCCGTCCTGGCACGGAAGCCGCCTGCCAACTATCCTCGGACCGGGCATTCTGCCTGACCCCTCAAACAAACAACGCTGCCGGTAACTCTAGCGTCCTTAGAAGGCGAAAGATTGGCGCGAATTTGATTAAAGACGATATTATTGGGCTGGTTGAATTTGTCCAGTTGGCTCAACTCGCGGTCGGGCCGCCACTGAATCCATCGGAACCGACTGGTCCAAACAAAAAAGGCCGCCCCAACGGGACGGCCCAAACATTTGGATTTGCGCTGCTTAGAAGCCCAGACCGGCGTATTTGTTCTTGAACTTGGAAACGCGGCCGCCGGTATCCATCAGGCGCGTGCCGCCACCCGTCCACGCCGGGTGCGAAGAGGGGTCGATATCCAAGGCCAGCGTATCGCCTTCGTTGCCCCAAGTCGATTTCATCTGAACGACGGTGCCGTCGGTCATTTTGACGTCGATGATGTGGTAGTCGGGATGCGTATCGGCTCTCATGCTTGCGCTCCTTCGGACTTGGGTTTGTAATTCGTGACTTCCGCGATCCTGGCAGACTTACCACGGCGTGAGCGGAGATAGTATAGTTTCGCGCGGCGTACGCGGCCACGGCGGACAACGGTGATGCTGTCGATGTTGGTCGAATACAGCGGGAAAACCCGCTCGACGCCTTCGCCAAAGCTGATCTTGCGGACAGTAAACGAACCGGCAATGCCATCGCCGTTCTTGCGGCTGATGCAGACACCTTCGTAGTTCTGCACCCGCGTCCGCGAGCCTTCGGTCACTTTATATCCGACGCGGATGGTGTCGCCGGCCTTGAAATCGGGAACGGCCTTCCCGAGCGAGGCGATCTGTTCCGCCTCAAGCTGTGCAATCAGGTCCATCAGACCTACTCCTATCTGGCGTGGGTATGCCCACAACGTGATTTCCCGCCTCAGAGCTCTGCGTCTTCACCGGGTCCGCAGTTGCGCCCGCCAGAGATCAGGTCGTCGTTCCTTTTAATGTTTGATGCGCCTTGTAGGATCGGAAGGACAATCCACGCGCCAAACCGTCCGGCCGAGATTCCCCACCGAACTCGGGCCGTATAGGCCGGGTTTTTGATCTTTGCAAGCGGAACCGCGCCCGACTTGTCAGGGCTCTCCGCGCATGCTCCAGAAGAACAGATCGAGTTTCTGGCTGCGGGGTGCGGCCCCGAAGGTCGCGATATAGGCGCGGTCAAGCAGGCTGTCGGAGGTCGCGATCTCTCGATTGAGAACTTCGAAAAAGCGGCCGATCAACAGCGCCTTCTCTTGTTGGCCATAATCGATATCGGCGAAAATCGCGTAGCGGTCATTGGTAAAGCTGCGGGCTCCACTGGACCATTGGCATCCCGTGTTCTCACGCGCATGGGTGGCAATGATTTCGATATCTCCGACATAAAAGTCGATGGCCCCGTCGCAGAATTTCTCGGCCACTTCGTCGTGGGTATTGGCCGACCACAGGATGCCGTGAGGCTTGTTAGAGGCATCCGGCGGCGGACAATTCTCGCGCGCTGCGGTCGGATTGCGCAGGGCGGTTATGATCTGATCGCGGTACTTCTTCCATTCGCCGGCATCGAGGATGCTCTGAACGCCTCCGGTCAGTGCGTTGGTCGTTCCGACAAATCCCATCAGCGCCTTGTCTGGGCGGCAAAGCGTGTTGGAGGAGGGCGGGACGGAATGCCTGAGCGAAAGATACCCGACACCTGTCATGAAGAGCGGCGGCGAGACAGCAAATTGCCGGACGCGATCGCGCGTGATGCTTGCCGGGTCGCAGAGGATATCAACCTCTTCACCCAGCAGGTCGAAACGGTCGAGCACAACGGTATCGGTTGTTTCCTTCTGGGCAAGCGCCCTTCTCGCTGCCATCGTTGTATCGATGTTGACCGTCTTGATCTGGTTGGCATGCAGCGGCGGTGACCGCCCGTCGTCGATCAGCATCTGCTTAAGAACCTCGTCGCAGATATAGACCATATACCCATCATAGCCCTTGGCCCGCAGCGGCCCGGACTTGGTCGAGATGTTGGGCGACAAGACACTGGTGTAGTATGAAAACGGACGCGCCGAACCCCGGACGCCGATGCGCAGTTCGACACTGACCTCGCGGTCCGGATCCACGCGCGTGGTCCCTTGCGCTGTCACGGCGCCCGCGCTGCAAACGAGAAGAAGAATGGCCAAAAGTCGCATCATGCAGCCTTTGCCTTTTTCGGGCGGAAGATCAGCGGCGGCTTCAGACCGGCTGAGGACCGTTTGTCGCCGGGGCGGTCTTCGGTGATCTCAAGGAAGATGCTGAAGAAGATCAGGAAGAAGAACGTGTGGGCCCCGAAAATGATCGTCTCTCGGGTCTCAAACCCAAATGGCAGCCCCTCAGGCCTGCCCCGCATGAATTCTGCCGGGTAGCCGGCGATGATGGTGAGGTAGTACCAGCCAAGTGCAATCAGGGCGAAGACAAACCCAAGAAAGAACGTCGTCGCATCATGCATGTTGTCATGCTGGTCGGTCAGAAACAGGACCGCTATCGCAACGATAAAGCCCAGACCCGCATGCATGGCGAAAAACGCCCATTTCGATTGGAAGAAGAAAGCGATCTGGTTCTCGGTGACGTTAAAACTCGAGTCGACCCAGAACTTGATGAATGACCCTATGGCCACACCAAGAACGGCAAGCAGGGCGGGCACGATTGCCATGGAAAAGAGTCGCAGGAACGGGATGCGGCGGATTTTCCACTCGGGCCACGAATTGTCTTCCTTGCGCACATCGCGTCCGAAAACGGCCGAGATCGCCGCAAAGGCACAGGCAAGGAAGACCCCAAAGACCGCCCAAAATGACTCGGCAAGGATAAGCTGGCGACGTTCCGACAGACGTGTCTTGAGGTTGCCGTTCCAGGCAGCCTCACAGGCCTTGGCTTCAGGTCCCTCCAGTGGAGTGAGCCCGGCATCGGTTATGCCCGGGCTGGGTGCATCGAACCGGCCGACATTCGCGGGCGTCATCCGGCAGACCGCAATCATTTCGGGCCGTTGTTCCTGTGTTTCGAGCCGCTGGACGACGCTGGCTTGCAGAGCCTCAGGCGTTATGGGGGCCACCGTAACGACCCAGAGGTAATAGGCACCGAAGGCTGCAATGACTGCGGCGCAGATCGACAGCAGCATCCCCATGGCGAAGGAATTCAACTCAACCTGATAGCTGCGCTGGATGCTGTCATAGATCCGCGAAATGGCTGTATCCTCGCGCACATGCTTGATGGCGCGGTTGTTGCGCAGGAAATGTACCGCAAACAGCGCGATGGTATCGTTGGCAACAGAATTCGCCAGGTGAAAAACCTTTTGCCGGTCTGTTTCCTCTTCCTCCAGCGGCTTTTTCAGAATGTCCTTCAATTCCTCAACCTTGCCTTCGAGGATCGTGGACAGCTCGCTCATCTTGTCGAGCTGTGTGAATGGGAAATACTGGATCCGCAGTTTGCCCGTGATGGCGGGGGCCAGATAGTCGACCGTGCGCAAGGAGGTCTCGATCGTCTTGATTTGGCTTTCATCATAGCTGCCCTCGAACACTTTCCGCGCATTCTTGTCGAACATGTCAGTGAGGGGTTTTGGGCATTCAACGGGAAATTCGTGAAACGGGATCGCGTGCAGGTCTTCGATGACGTTATAGACCCCCCGAGGCACACCAGCGAGGCGGTGCGCGAGTGATCGCATGGTGCTCTCGACGGGCCTCAGGGCGCCCAGCGAAAAGATCGAGATGATCGCGGCCGAGATGAAAATCGGCTTGCCGTATTGCGTGCCCGCAAGGCCGAACGGGTCGTTGCCTTCCCCGATCAGGGCATCTGTTGGCCCAACCTCGGAATTGGCCTGTGCTGCCTGACTTACCAACTCGTAAACCTCGGTCGAGCTGAGAATGACCACGTAGGACACGAGGTAAAGCAACGAGTAGAACATGAACCCGATGTTCTTTTCACGCGGCGTGCAGAGTTTTGCGACCTCAACATTCTGAAGGATCGGATGTTCTTTGAACGGGATGGAGGTCAGCGAGGAGTTATAGTTGCGATACGCCTCTATCAAAAGCGTCACCGCCCCGGCCAGCACCACGCCAGCGTAGATCAGACCATTCATGGCTTAAAACAGTCGCAGCGCCCCTAGAGGCATGTGCTCACAGCAGGATTACAAGGCCCCGCCGCAACCACTGGCGGGTTCTGGTCCCATGGAAACGAACCGGACGTTGTGACCCAAACCATGAGGGTCAGTACCAAAGCGCGCATTATAAACCTCCTTAATAAAACGATAATATGTTACCATAGGTAGTACTCATGCGCAATTTGGATTTTTTGAATGATTGGCGCGGGGCTTGGCCTCAGGTGCTCAATGGTCGTTGATGTCATCCGTAAAGCGTTTCACGGACCCGCGTGGCGCCTGGAATGTCTGGCGCAGGGCGATCCATGCGATCAAGGAAAGACCAGCAAACAGCGCGACGGTCAGCGCCGGGGTCAGAGGCAGGAGCGTGAACGCAACAATCGCGGCCATTGCCAATGCGCCGATGGCGAAGCCCAGGAAGATGAACCCGGGTAGCAGGATCTCGACAATACCCAACACCAGCGCCGCGGCGACCCAGACCCACCACAATGAAAGTATTCCGGCTATCATCAACTTGCTCCCTTGCCGCCAAACAGTTTGAAGGCATCTGCAAATGCGTCAAGGGCGTTGGCGGGCAGCACGATGGTTTGGCGGCCTTCCCCCGCGCCCAAAGCGTTCAGCGCCTCAACTTGCTTCAAGGCGACTTGGTACTGCGCAGCCTCGATGCCGTTGTCGGCGATGGCCCGCGCAACCACTTCAGTCGCATAGGCTTCCGCATCGGCCTGGATACGCCGCGCCTTGGCGGCTTGTTCGGCAGCATAAAGCTCGGCATCCGCTGCCAGTTCCACCGCGCGGCGCTGCCCTTCGGCCTCGGTCACCTGCGCCCGTCTTGCCCGTTCGGCGTTCAGCTGCTGCAACATGGCATCGCGCGTCGCCTGATCGAGGTTGACGTCCAGTATCTCGGCCCGTGTGACTTCGATACCCCAGGCGTCGACAGCATCCTCGACAGAGGCCTTGATCGTATCGATCAAATGCGCCCGGTTCGACTGCACCTCGTCCAGATCCATCTTACCAATCTCGGCGCGGACAATCCCCGCCACTGTCGTTGCGATCGCGCCATCCACATCCCTGATGCGATACACAGTCTTTTCGGGCTCGGTGATGCGATAGAAAACCGATGTCTCGACCTGGACCAGGACATTGTCCTTGGTGATTGCGTCCTGAGACGCGGTCGGCAATTGCCGCTCAAGGATCGAGATGCGGTGAGCGACGATGTCAAGAAAGGGAACGATCATATTGATGCCGGGGCCGAGAACCGAGTGCAGGCGCCCAAACCGTTCGATGACGTATTTCTCGGACTGCGGAACGATCTTGACTGAGCGAAAGACCAGCAGGACGAGCAGGCCGGCCAGCAATAGGTAAACAAGGTTGGTTTGCAGCAGATTAACAATCTGTTGTTCCATGCGTTGGTCGTCCCTCATGTTTGCTTGTTGGTCGTTGATATGGTCGCAGAGCGCGCCAGTTGCAAGTGAATCGCAAGAGGGGTAAGCACGCTACCTTGAGTTTGCAAACCGGAAAGATCGTTTGATGACAGGGTTTTCGTTCACGTTGGAGGCGACCGATGGTAAGGCGCGGAGAGGTGTCATTAACACCACCCGCGGCGACATCCGCACGCCTGCTTTCATGCCCGTTGGCACGGCCGCGACGGTCAAGGCGATGTTGCCGGAAAGCGTTCGCGAAACGGGCGCTGATATCCTGTTGGGCAACACCTATCATTTGATGTTGCGCCCCAGGGCGGAGCGAATTGATCGTCTCGGCGGTCTGCATGAGTTCATGAACTGGCAACGCCCGATCCTCACTGACAGTGGCGGTTTCCAGGTGATGAGTCTGGCGAGCCTGCGAAAGCTGACCGAAGAGGGTGTGACCTTCAAATCCCACATAGACGGATCGAAACACGCGCTGACACCCGAACGCTCGATGGAGATCCAGCGTCTGCTTGGGTCGGATATCGTGATGTGCTTTGACGAATGCCCTGCACTGCCAGCGACCGAAGATGCGGTGGCCCAGAGCATGCGGTTGTCGATGAGATGGGCGCAGCGGTCGCGCGACGCCTTTGGCGACAGGCCGGGCCATGCCCTGTTCGGCATCCAGCAGGGCGGGGTGACCCAAGACCTGCGAGCAGAGAGCGCCGAGGCATTGCGCGCCATCGAATTTGACGGCTATGCGGTTGGCGGGCTGGCTGTCGGCGAAGGGCAGGAGGCGATGTTTGGTGTTTTGACCTATGCGCCCGACATGCTGCCGGAGGACAAGCCACGATACCTGATGGGCGTTGGCAAGCCCGACGACATCGTTGGTGCTGTAAAGCGCGGCATCGACATGATGGATTGCGTTCTGCCATCGCGATCGGGGCGGACAGGCCAGGTCTTCACTCGGATGGGCCAACTCAATATTAAAAACGCGCGGCATCAGGACGACCCCCGCCCAATCGATGAATCCTGCACATGCCCGGCCTGCCGGAGCTATTCCCGCGCCTATCTGCACCATGTTTTTCGCAGCCAGGAGATCATCAGTTCGATGCTGCTGACATGGCACAACCTGCATTATTATCAGCAGATCATGCAGGGGATGCGTGATGCAATTGCAGCCGGTGCGTTTGCGGCTTGGGAGGCCAAGTTTCACGCCGATCGGAGCGTCGGCGATATCGAACCTCTATAGTTGTGGGGTGGGCTCAATCGCTGTTCTCTTGCTTATTCCACAAGTCCGGGCGGCGCTCTTGGGTCAGCCTTTCCGCCATCGCGCGCCGCCACTTGGCAATCTCGCCGTGGTTTCCTGACATCAACACGTCCGGTATGTTCATGCCTTGCCACTCCGCTGGACGGGTATATTGCGGATGTTCCAGCAACCCGTTGGCAAAGCTTTCGTCTTCGGTGCTGGTGGCGTTGCCTAGCACCCCGGGCAGCAGCCGTACGGTTGTGTCAAGAATGGCCTGTGCTGCGATTTCCCCGCCGGTCATCACAAAATCGCCGAGCGACACCTCGGTAATGCTATAGCGTTCGATTACCCGCTCATCGACGCCTTCGAAACGGCCACATAGGATTGTTAGGCCATCACAGCGGGCGAATGTCTCGGCCATGCGCTGATCAAACGGTTTGCCCCGCGGGGACATGTAAAGGATGGGCCAGTTTCCCCGCGCGTTGCTTTGCGCCTCGTCCAAAGCCGCGCCGACGACGTCGGGCCGCAGTACCATACCGGCTCCACCACCCGCGGGCGTATCATCGACATTGCGATGTTTTCCGACCCCGAATTGGCGCAGATCATGGGTGTGAAGCTGCCAGAGCCCGTCTTTAAGCGCCTTTCCGGTCAGAGACAGGCCCAGTACGCCCGGAAAGGCTTCGGGGAAAAGGGTGACAATCCGTGCCTGAAAAACATCCACGTAATCGGGGTTTTCGTCCATGAGCGACCGGGGCCGGGCCGAAACCTGAATGGCTTTGCGGCCATGGGAGCGGGTTTGAGTCACAACAGCCCCTCTGGCGGATCGGCGATGATGCGGCCCGCATCCAGATCGACGGTTGGAACGACGGCCAGCGTAAAGGGCAGCAAAACGGTCTGACTTGCGCCCGGCAGGTGCAGTTCAAGGAGGTCACTCGCCCCGTGGTTCTGAACCGATTTCACCTTACCAAGGGACGCGCCACCGGTGTCGAAAACCTCAAGGCCAATCAGGTCGGCGTGGTAGTATTCATCGTCGGGCAGGGAAGGGAGCTGATCTCGATGCGCATAAAGGCCGACGCCTTTCAGGGCGTCGGCGTCTTCCTTCGTCGCCACCTCGGCAATCCGGACGGCAAAGCCATTCTTGATGGGCCGGACGATCGCAAGGTTAAAGGTCTCTGCGCCATCTTCGGACATCAGCGGGCTATAGTTCTCGATATCCTCAGGGTTTGCACAGAACGATTTGATACGGACCTCGCCTCGAACTCCAAATGCACCGCCAATGCTTCCAACGCATATCAGCTCAGACATCATCCACTCCAGCACAGCCCATCAGCGACGCGCCCACCGGAGTCCCGGCAACTCTCGGCCATGCTTTGCCGCTCGAAGAGCATCCCGGCGACAAAGGCCAAGAGGACCAACAGGATGGTGCGGATAAGCCTGAACATCGTTTTGCTTTTGCGCGGGCTGTTGGTTTTTGTCCAGACCTTGCGCCGAGCAGGCGCGCGCTATCTGGCCACTTCATGAAAGACCAAAAAGACATCCCGCGCGTCGAGATTGCCGCCCTTTCCGAGCTTGAAGTATGGCTTGAACGGCATCACGGCGACGATGAAAGCGTGTGGTTGGTCACCTGGAAAGCCGCGTATCCGGGCAAGTATGTGTCGCGAGAGCAGGTGCTTGATGTGCTCGTGATGTTCGGATGGATCGACGGACGCCGCATGAAGCTCGATGATGACCGGACGATGCAGCTGATATCCAAGCGAAAACAGCAGATTTGGGCGCAGAGCTACAAGGACAGGGCCGCGCGCCTGATAGAAGAAGGGCGGATGCACAGTGCCGGTCAGGCGGCAATCGATGCAGCGCGGGGATCGCCGCTATGGGATGCCGACGCAGTCGTCGATGCGCTTAAGGTACCTGACGATTTGGCAGGAGCCCTGGGTGACCGAGAGGCGCGCGCGTGGTTTGACGGGGCTGCGCCCAGCTATCGAAGGAACGTTTTACGCTGGATCCATCGCGCAAAAACAGAACCCACCCGTAACAAACGGGTGGGTCTTGTGGCGCAGGCAGCTGCGCGGAGCGAAAAGGTGCCACAGTTCTAGGAACTTATTCGGTCGCTTCAGCTTCGGCCGGTGCCTCTTCGGCGGTGGCCTCTTCTGCTGGTGCTTCCTCGGCTGGGGCATCAGCTTCTGCTGCCTTGGCCGCCTTTTCTTCAGCACGGTCCTTGGCTTTTTGGCCGGGCTCACCCTTTTGCGGGTTGCTGCGCTCTTTCTTAACGATCACGCCAGCGGCTTCCAGCATCCGGCTGATCCGGTCAGTGGGCTGGGCGCCCTGATCCAGCCAGTACTGAACGCGCTCCATGTTCATCTTGACGCGCTCTTCGCTGTCCTTGGGCAGCAGCGGGTTATAGGTGCCCAGCTTTTCGATAAAGCGACCGTCACGCGGCATACGGCTGTCGGCAGCCACGATGCGGTAGAAGGGCCGCTTTTTCGAGCCGCCACGGGCCAGTCTGATTTTCATTGCCATGTTGTTTTCTCCTTGGATGGCGACAGGCAGGTGCCTGTTATTCTTGGTGCTTTTTGTGGTGCTGAATGACTTCAGCGATGATGAAGTTTAGGAACTTCTTGGCGAATTCCGGGTCCAGGTTGGCCCGGCGCGCCAGGTCTTCGAGTCGTCCGATCTGCGCTGCTTCGCGCGCCGGATCGGACGGGGGAAGGTCGTGTTGGGCCTTGAGTTTCCCCACGGCCTGCGTGTGCTTGAAACGCTCACCCAGGGTATAGATGAGGATCGCATCAAGGCGGTCGATGCTTTCGCGATGCTCTTTCAGCAGTGCAGCGGCGCGGGTCGTTGTGTCAGTCAAGCGCCCATCCTTTCGGTTTGAACATCGGATCGGCGTAATGGCCGATTTCCATTTCGATCCCATGGGCGAGCTGGGTTCCGCGTAGGGCATCGGGTGAGGGGTGGCGATAAACGGCATCTGATCCGTCGATCGTCTGTGCCGCCTTGTCCTTTTGGGCGCCCAGCCGTTCGGCAAGCCGGACCGAGTCGAGGTTCATCGGATCGAGGTAGCTGACCGCTCCCGCCCAGCCGTCGACCTCATAAAAATGATGGCGCACGGCGTGAGTCGCCTCGAGCGCAAAGCCCTTGCCGGCCTTGTCCGGCCAGATGATCCAGGCAATCTCGCGCTCGGGCCAGTTTGCCGGATGCCATCCGCCGGCCATGCCATAGGTTTCGTCCGATGCCTTGTCGTGGATCATCCACATGCCAAAGCCGCGGATTTCCCAGTGCCCGATCTCGGCCGCATAAAGCATCCACGTTTCATAGGCGTTGAGCGGCCCGCCCATGAAACGCGACCGGTAGGAGGTGAAGGTCGCCTTAAAGTTTGGATAGTCTTCAGGCTCTGGCCCTCGAAGAACCAGACGTGTGGTTTCGATCACGGGTATGTCGCGGTGGCTCATCGCGCCACCTCCCGGTTATGCCGATACACATGCGCAACCTCACCCGCCTCATCGATCACGCCATCAAAGCGGGCACCGAGCCGTCGGACCAGCGCGATTGAACGAACGTTTTCGGGTGCGATGTAGCTGACCAGCGTGTCCCAGCCGAGCTCGGTAAACGCATATTGGCGTGCCGCTTGAGCAGCCTCGAAGGCGATGCCCTTGCCCTCAGCTCCGGTGCAGAGCAAAAATCCGAGTTCCGGTTCACGATCGCCCGGCTCGAACCCCAGCAGGACAAAGCCTGCCACTTCGGATGCATGCCCGATGGTCCACACACCATGGCCGTGCAGAATCCACGTCGCCGTTGCTTGCGCGAAATCGAGCCACGCATCCTCGCGGGACATCGGCCCGCCGATATGTTCGCCGCGCTCAGAGCAAGCAATCTCGGCGAAAGCTTCGAAATCGGTGACGCGGGGTGCACGCAAGATCAGGCGATCTGTGGCAAGCGTTGGCAAATGCTCCTGCAGCGAGAGGGCGAAAAGCGCAGCCTTGCCTGAGGGCGGGGCTTCACAGGCAAACCTCATTTCAGCGCCCCCGGTTCGGGGTGGCGCCAGACCTGCATCGGCCCAAATCGTTCGTGGGTAAAGTCGCTGTCGTAGCGCGCGCCTAAACGCTTGGCTACGCGCATCGAATTGACGTTCTGATCAGCGATCAGACTGATCAGTGTCGACCAGCCCAAGGTATCATAGGCGTGGCTCCGCGCGGCTTTGGCCGCTTCGGTAGCATAACCTTTGCCGGTCGCACCGTCGAACAGATCCCAGCCCAATTCGTTCTCCGGAAAACCTTCGGGATGCCAAAGGCCAACAATCCCGACAGGTTTCTGGGTAGCCTTTTCGACCACGGTCCATCGCCCGAAACCGCGCAAAACCCAGTGCCCGGCTTCCATAGCGAGGCTCCGCCAGCTCAGTTCGCGCGATTGCGGCCCACCGACGAATTCCGCGCGGGGCGAGGCGTAAAACCTCGCCAAAGCATCGAAATCGTCGAGGCAGGGCGGGCGAAGGATCAGCCGCTCGGTTTCGAGATTGGGTGCGGTAAAGGCTACGGTCATGTGTGCCTCGGATGTCGATAGACAAGGCAAGTTGAGCTCGTGTCAGGCTTTGGTGCGGCCTCGTCGAGTGTTGCGCCCAGCCGCTCAGCCAGTTTAATCGAGGCCGCATTTTCCGGGGCGATGTAGCTAACGACAGTATCCCACCCCAACGATTGGTAGGCATGGGTTACGCAGGCCTCCGCCGCTTCGCGCGCAATACCTTTGCCTTCGCTCTCCTTGTCGAAAAGCACCCAGCCGACTTCACGTTCCGCCCAACCGTGGGGATACCAATGCCCGACCATACCGAGGGGTGCGTTGTCATCCTGGCGGGTGACGACAAACATGCCAAACCCGTGGATGGCCCAATGACCGATATTGGTCGCAAAGTGCCGCCACGCGGTCTTGGGCGTCATCGGCCCACCAGTGAATATGGCCCGATCTGAACAAAAGTACTGCGAGAACCGGGGCCAGTCGGCAGGTTGGAACCCGCGCAGGCGTAGACGCTCTGTGTTCAGTGTTGGGACGCCGTGCAATGCGATCATTGCGGCCTCCTATGGCGGAAAACCACGTCGACATCGTCGTATTTCGCTGCGTCAGGGTCGAGAACCGCGCCCAGCCGTTTTGCAAGCGTGATCGAGCGAGCATTGCGATGGTCGATATAGCTGACGAGTGAGGTGGGCCGGATCGCCGCCCAAGTGTAATCTAGGGCCAGGCTCGCGCCTTCATAAGCGATGCCGCGCCCTTCAAAGCCGTCAAAAAGGATCCAGCCGAGCTCAAGTTCGGGGAAGTGCGGCGGTTGAGTGACGGACACTTGCCCCGCCAAGGTACCCTCAACATCGATCGCCCAGCTGCCTGTGCCATTCAGCGCCCACGATCCGACCTCGGAAGCAAAGCCATACCAGGCATGCGTGCGGTTCTCTGGCTTGTCGATGTGTTCGGCGCGTTGCGACTGGAAGAAGGTCCAGAACGTCTCCATGTCGCTCATCACATGCGGGCGCAGGCGGACGCGGTCGCCGGATATGACGGGCGCAGTCGTCATGCCGTCACCCCCGCGTGCAGACGGTAGGTGATCGAACCCGCGTACCATTCCGGCGGCTCGTCCGACGTCAGTTCGGCCCCGATACGTTCGGCAATGCGGCACGCGCCGTGATTGTCTGGCATGATGCGGATGATCAACTCTGGCCAGCCCAGCTCGCTCAGCAGATGGTGTTTCACCGCCAGCGCGGCTTCGGTCGCATAGCCGTGCCCTTCGGCCGCGCCGTCCCACAAAGTCCAGGTTAATTCCGGCGGGTCGCTGTGGTCGATGGCCAAAGGCCCCGCATGCCCGATGGGTTCACAATCCCTGGTGATGACATAGCGCCCAAAACCACGGATCGCCCAATGCCCGATCATAGATGAAAATTTTTCAAAGGCTTGTGGCGCGGTGAACGGCCCGCGTACGAAATGCGACCGCTTGCTGGCGCAATAATCTGTGTAAGCAGGCAGGTCCGAAGGCACGGGTTGGCGCAGCGTTAACCGCTTGGTGGTGAGGGTCGGGGAAGCAATCACAGGCCCAGCTCCTCCACGGTCGCGCCCTCAAGAACGGGACGGGTGAAGGAGCGGTCGTAGCGGCGGATGCATTTTGTGCGCTCGGCATGGGCGTAGGCGCGCCGGCACTCCGCATCCTCCCACATCTTCGTGCGATAGGATTCGTAATCGGCGAGGCTCGGGAAGGAGAAGTGGCAATAGGCGATATCGCTCGGCCCTTCATGGGGCAGATGATAGCCGTGATGCGTGCCGCCTAGCTTTGTCACCAGGTAGATCCACGCCTTCGCGTAGACCTCGAACGCGGCGAGCTGATTGGGGTCGATCTCGTATCGGACGGTGCAGGAGATCATTTCTTCTTCCCGAAACCGGAGAGACCTGGCGGCAGGCTCATGCCGCCGCCCAAACCGGGCAGGCCACCGGGCATCTTGCCGCCCATTTGTTTAGCCGCCGCTTCAAGCTGCTTTGAATCCATTCCGGTCATGTCGGGCATCCCCTTGCCCATCATTGCCTTCATGGCCTGCTTCATCATTCCGCCTTTGCCCTTGCCGAGCTTCTTCATCATATCCGACATCTGGCGGTGCATCTTGAGCAGCTTGTTTAGGTCGCTGACCTCCATGCCCGACCCGGCGGCGATGCGTTTCTTGCGGCTAGCCTGCAGGACCTGAGGTGCGGCTCGTTCCTTTTTTGTCATCGACTGGATCATGGCGATCTGCTGCTTGAGGATCTTGTCGTCGAACCCGGCATCCGCCACCTGCTTGGACAGCTTCCCCATACCGGGCATCATGCCCATCATGCCTTCCATGCCGCCCATCTTGATCATCTGTTCAAGCTGCATCTTCAGGTCATTCATATTGAACTGACCCTTGGCCATGCGGCGCATCATCTTTTCGGCCTGTTCGGCCTCGATGGTTTCCTGCGCCTTTTCGACAAGGCTGACGATATCGCCCATGCCGAGGATGCGGCCCGCGATCCGATCAGGTTCGAATGTCTCTATCGCGTCCATCTTTTCGCCGAGACCCACAAACTTGATGGGCTTGCCGGTGACGGCCTTCATCGAAAGTGCTGCACCGCCGCGCCCGTCACCATCCATCCGGGTGAGGACGACGCCCGTGACGCCAATCTTGTCGTCGAATTCGGTTGCGACGTTCACGGCGTCCTGACCCGTCAGGCCGTCAACCACCAGCAGGGTTTCACGTGGGTTGGCGACATCGCGCACTGCGGCGGCCTGCGCGATCAATTCCTGGTCGATGTGCAGCCGCCCGGCAGTGTCCAGCATATAGACGTCATACCCGCCGAGGGCGGCCTGCGTCTTGGCCCGCTTTGCGATGGCGACCGGATCCTCGCCCTTGACGATGGGCAGGGTGTCGACGCCGATCTGCGCACCAAGAATGGCCAGCTGTTCCATCGCGGCAGGCCGGTTGACGTCGAGCGAGGCCATGAGCACACGTTTGCCGTCTTTCTCGGTCAGGCGCTTGGCCAGCTTTGCGGTCGTCGTGGTCTTACCGGAACCCTGCAGACCGACCATGAGGATCGGTGCTGGGGGATTGTCGATCTTGAGCGCGCCGGGTTCGCCTTCTCCTTTAAGGGTCTCGACCAGCGCATCGTGGACTATCTTGACCACCTGCTGGCCCGGCGTAATGGATTTGGTGACCGCCTGTCCTGTCGCCTCTTCTTGCACCCGCTTGATAAAATCGCGGGCCACCGGCAGCGAAACGTCCGCTTCAAGCAGGGCAACGCGGACTTCGCGCAGGGCTGTTTTCACGTCCTCTTCGGACAGTGCGCCCTGTTTCGTCAGGCGATCAAATACGCCGGACAGGCGTTCGGACAGACTTTCAAACATGGGCCGGCTCCTTTGACCGTTGACGTTTGCCCCTAAGGTAAGAAGAGGCGGTTCAAACCACAAACGCCCCCGTGGGCGCAACGCGCTGACGGAGGGCGATCCCCAAAAAGCGGGGACCGGAAGGCAAAAGCTTTCCGGTGTTGAGCGAGCCGATAGGCGTTTGTCTGCCATGAGTCAAGCGGCGGCAGCGCCAGTCGCAGGGATCGCAAAAAATCGCTAAGCTCCATGGAGATTGATCAGGGAGGGATCACATGTCCGATATTCATAAAGGAACCTGCTTTTGCGGCGCGGTCGAGGTAGAGGCGACGGGAGAGCCTGCCGGGATGGGGTATTGCCATTGCGACAGTTGCCGCCACTGGTCAGCCGGGCCGGTCAACGGCTTCACGCTATGGCCACCTGAGAACGTGCGCATCACCAAAGGTCAGGAGCACGTCGCGACCTACAACAAGACCCCCAACAGCGACCGTAAATGGTGCGCCAAATGCGGTGGCCATCTGATGGCCGGTCATCCGGGGCTTAATCTGACTGATGTCTATGCTGCCATATTACCGTCCGTCGACTTTCAGCCCGGTTTGCATGTGAACTACGCAGAGACCGTGCTGCCCATGAAGGATGGGCTTCCCAAGATGAAGGATTTCCCTGCGGAGTTCGGCGGCTCGGGTGAAACTGTGCCAGAATAGGTCAGACCGACTTTCGGATCCCGCGCAGGTCGGCCAGCCATGCGTTGATGGTCTGAACAGCGTGTGCCGGGCCATTCCCGGAAACGAAGGCTTCGACCAGGGGGTGGCGACCTGCGGCCTTGCCCCGGTCAAAAATCAGGACCGGGCGGCTGGTATCGTCCAGCCGCTGCAACTCGGCTTCGGAGAGGTCGGCCAGTGGATGAACTCTCCTTGAGTACCCGAACAGGGTCTGCCGTTGCAGCGTGACCGTTCCGGCGTAGGCATCAAAGATCGCCTGGTCACGCTTGATGATGATCGCGAACATCAATAGCGGGATGCCGGCGCCGACGCCTATTGCCACTAGACCGTGGACCTGCCCGTCAAAAATCAGGGCCAGCCCAGTTGCGGCAAAGGCGATGATGCAGACGATCAGAAAGCCACCGGTGATCCAAGGCGCGTGGCTGAGGATCAGTTGTGACGGCAGGTTTCGCACGATGGTCATGGGGCAAAGCCTAGGCCTTGCCCCGATATACTGTCAAAACTTCAGGCAGCCAGCTTTTCGATCTGGGTCTTCGCCTCTGCGATTGCGGTTTCGCTTTGGGCCATGACGCGGTCGGCCGCGATCACTTCAATATCTGTGATCCCCATGAAGCCCAGGACATGTCGCAAGTATCCGCTGGCAAAGTCGATGTCACTGCCCACTGGCGTTCCGCCTGAGGCGACCGCGATGATCGCGCGTTTGCCTTGCAACAATCCCACCGGACCGTCCTCAGTATAGCTGAATGTGACGCCAACGCGTGCGACCAGATCAATCCATGCCTTCAGGCTGGCCGGAATACCGAAGTTGTAGATTGGCACACCGATCACGATTGTGTCGGCCTGTTTCAATTCATCAACCAGCGCGTCAGACAGGGCGAGCTGATCGCGTTGCATCTCGTCACGATTATCAGCGGGTGTGAAATTCGCACCAATCCAGTCTTCCGTGATTTGCGGCACGGCGTCGGTCAGATCGCGGCGGATGACATCGCCGCCCATTTTGGCCACGATGTCGGTGCTGAGGTCGCGGGTGATCGAGCCGTCGATGCGGGCGGAGCTGTCGATATGAAGAATAGTCATGTTCGGGTCCTTTGAGTTCGGATTGCGTTCTGTGACCCGAAAGATGGATCTTGCATAAATGAACGCAATTGTCGATTAAGAACATATATTGTGATCTGATGCACAGGTGGGCAAATGGATAACTGGGATGAGATTAAGACGGCTTATCAGGTCGCCCGCATGGGCACCGTAAGCGGAGCGGCCGAGATTTTGGGCGTCCACCACGCGACCGTCATTCGCCACATTGATGCGCTAGAAGGCAGCCTTGGGATCAAGCTTTTCCAGCGCCACGCGCGTGGCTACACCCCCACCGAGGCGGGCGATGACCTTTTTCGCGTAGCGCAGGCCACCGACGATCAGTTCAGCCAGCTTATCGGCAGGATCAAAGGACGCGGCAACGATGTCTCCGGCGAATTGGTCGTGACCTCACTTGTCAGTCTCGCACCGCGCATGGCGCCCGCACTGGCCGAGTTTCAGCAGAGTCATCCAGAGGTTACAATCAGGTACCTGACCGGCGAGCGTCTGTTTCGCCTTGAATACGGTGAGGCGCATGTTGCGATCCGCGCAGGAAATGCACCGGACCAGCCGGACAACGTGGTTCAACCCTTCGTCAGGCAAAGCATGGGGCTCTTTGCCTCCCGCCGATATGTTGACAGCAATGGTCTCCCGACCACCGTCGAGGATTGTCAGAACCATCGCTTTGTCGGACCGGATAACGAGGACAACAAGGCGCCATTCAACCGGTGGCTGAAAGGGCATGTGCCTCGTGACAATGTCGCGTTCCGGGCCACTGATGTGCGGACCATAGAAAGCGCGATCTTGTCGGGTGCGGGTATCGGCTTCATGCCGATCCTCGAGGCTCGCCAGAACCCGGACCTTGTTGAGGTGCTCGAGGCAAGGGATGATTGGGCGGCACCGCTCTGGCTGGTGACGCATGTCGATCTGCATCGCACAACCAAAGTGCAGACCTTTCTGACGTTTCTGAAAGATCGGGCCAAGGACTGGCAGGTATGAGCCCTGCCGCCCAGGGTCACGCGGCGATGCTGCTGTTTTCGGCCCTTGTGGCGGGGTCGTTCTCGCTTGGGGCCATGGCGGCAAACGAAATTGCGCCGGCGGCTTTGAACGCCGCGCGGTTCTGGGTCGCAGCCTGCGTTATCTGCGTCGCAACGCTCGCCACCGGTGGCATCTCCAAAAGCGCTCTTCAAGCGCCCTGGCGATACCTTGTGCTAGGCGGTCTTTTCGCGACCTATTTCGTCCTGATGTTCGAGGGCCTTAAAACCGCGCCCCCGGTCAGCGCCGCAGCGGTCTTTACCCTTACTCCAGTTCTGGCGGGTTTATTCGGTTGGGTGTTGCTCAGGCAGATCACAACCCCGCGGATGGCATTGGCACTGAGCATCGGTGCGATCGGCGCGCTCTGGGTTATCTTCCGGGCCGACCTTTCGGCCCTCGTGGCGTTTCGGGTTGGGCAGGGAGAGGTGATCTATTTCTTTGGCTGCGTCAGCCACGCAATCTACACACCCATGGTGCGCAAGCTGAACCGGGGCGAACGGCCTGTTGTCTTCACCCTGGGTATGCTTGTGGCAGGCGGGCTGCTGCTGTCGCTTTACGGATGGTCCGACATCCGGGGCACCGATTGGGTCAACCTGCCGCGCATCGTCTGGATCACGATCATATACGTGTCGATTTTCGCCAGCGCGGCGACCTTCGTCTTGCTGCAGTTCGCAACCCTGCGCCTGCCTAGCGCAAAGGTCATGGCTTACACCTATCTTACGCCCAGCTGGGTTATTCTGTGGGAGGTCGGTTTAGGTAACGAGGTACCGCCGGTGTTGGTATTGGCCGGCGTGGCGCTGACCATCGCAGCCCTGCTGATGCTGTTGCGGGACGAAGAACGCGAAACTGTTACACAAGCGGGTTAGGCGCAGGCCATGACAATTGAGATCGTGATCCTATTCCCTAATCGTGGATCGGGCGTCGTAATCGCTCCCGCCGGATTGTCCACGCCGGCGGCACGCAGCCTCGGGGTAAAGGTCGAAGGCGCAGCGCGCGAAGACCTGTCCTGCGCCGCCTCAGGTCAGACTGTCATGCAACTGACGCCGAAAGCCGAGACGATCCGCCTGACATACGCTTACGAAGCCACCGCGGTTTCGTATCCGGACGCGATGTTCGAACACCGCGACAGCCGATACACCCGCGCTGCTGACGACCTTGCTGCAGACGCCCGCCGCTTTTCGAACGCAGAGGATCTTGTGGCCTACGTGACAGGTCTGTTCACCTATGGGCATGTCGACAAGAGGTTTTATGAAGATCGGGATGCCATGCCCCAGCTCTGCGCGATGACGACCGGCTCCTGCGTCGACATCAACGCATATCTGGTGGCAGCCGCCCGGGCGGCTGGCATCGAAGCGGGATACGTCACGGGATATTTCATCCCGGCCGAGAAGCGAACCTCAACCACTGATATGCACTGCTGGGTCGCCACCCGGCAGAATAGCGGCGTTCAGCACTGGGATATTGCCCACCACCTCAAGATGGGTACGCGCGACATCCAGCCGAGCCTCAACCCAAAACCCGGGGTGCGCGTGGCTGTATCACACTCGATGGGTTGGTTCGTACCCGAGCTGGGAATGATGGATGCAAAGCTGCTGGCAGAACCTGTCTGGATACTGGAGGACGGATCGTTCGAGCGGCCGGCACTGACGATCAAGCTGCAAGGCTTTGACGCGCTTTCCGCAGCCCAGAACCTCGAACGAGTTTAGGGGAAAGCGGCAAGGACTCTCCCCGTTCGCGACCCAATGGCGGATGATACGACCCAGGCGACCATAGGGTATGGGGGTACACATGGGTCTTATGTCATCTGAATTTGTTTTTCTTATACTGCTTCTTGCACTTTTCATGATCACCGGTGGCTTGCTCGGCTAATCGATCAAATCTTCTTTGGCGAGAAAGGCTTCAAAAGCATCGAGGTTGACGGGTTCGAACTGACCGAAACCCTGCATCCAGACCGAGGCCACCCGCATCGCATCGGGCTCCAGCTTGCACCATTTGACGCGCCCGCGCTTTTCCTGCGCGATCAGTCCGGCGCGGGTCAGGATGCCGAGATGCTTGGAAATCGCTGCAAGGGACATTTCGAATGGTTCAGCCACGTCGGTCACCGCCATGTCGTCCTCAAGCAACATGGTGAGGATCGCGCGGCGGGTCGGGTCTGCGATGGCCGAAAAAACCTGATCGAGCTGGTCTGACATCCTGCTGTCATACAAAGCGACGGGTCGCCTGAAAAGTTCTTAGAGATAGGGATGACGCGTTTCCTGCGACGGCCATCGGAAGGTCATCCGCTCCCGCTCATGTGGGCTTAGTCCAATGTCCCGGGCAAAGTGCTCCGACAGAGGTATGGGTGTCTCAACTGGCGGTTTACGCCGATCTTTGCGAGCAAGATGTATCTTTTTTGCACATAGATACAGCGTCCGCCAAAGCGAGTTTCGAGCAAGCAACTGCATATTGGATCTGTTCCTGCTTGGATTGCCACCAGTATTCAGCGAATGGCCTCTGCTGAACAAGCATGACTTGTTGACGGAATATGTGCGAAAAAGTCACAAAGGCTCATGTCACGCGCTTTGCCACCACTCAACGCCCTCCGCGCATTCGAGGCGGCGGGACGGCACGAAAGCTTCAGCCGTGCCGCCGAGGAACTCGGGGTCAGCCACTCCGCCGTGTCGCGGCATGTGCGCAGCCTTGAACATCAGCTTGGCGCGCAACTCTTTCGAGTGGCGCATCCGGGCGTCACTCTGACACCCGAGGGGCGGGCCTTTCTCGAGCGGGTCACCCCGGCGCTCGACGAAATTTCGGAGGCGACTGAAGCGGTTGGCGAGGCACCGGCAGGGCGTGTGATTGTCAGTGCGGAAACTCTCTTTGCTCAACGGGTCATCGCGCCCAGGCTGGTGGATTTTGCTGATCGCTATCCCGAGATCGATCTACGGATCGAGGCATCCGATACATTCGCCGACCTTGATCGATACGAGGCCGATTTTGCCATCCGCTTTCTCCGCGATGGCACGATCGATCGCGCGACCGATCTGATCAGCGACGCACCGATGTTCGTCTACGCGGCGCCCGGACTATTCGAACAAACCAGGCCCTCCGCTTCCGAGATAATAGGCGCACGTCGTCTGCAGGATAGGCCGGCCGATGTGTGGCTCAGGTGGGCTCGGGCGGCAGGTATCGCAACTGACGATATCGCTTTGCCGACATGGCGACTTCAGGCGAGCCTTGCCATCGTCGCAGCGGAAAGCGGACACGGCGTGTACCTGAGCGCGGCGGATTGCGTGGCCGGATCGTGTCGCGCGGGGACCCTACGGCGCGTGTCCGATGTATGCCTCCGCGAGGGAACATTTCACCTGATCGCACAGCACGGTGCCTTGCGGCGCAGAGCGCAAAGGTTGGTGCGGGAATGGCTTTTGGATATCACGCAAGAATTCCGCGTGCCACGCTTCTGGGAAATCGATCAACCGATTGGTTGAATATACGTATGGCCGTGATTTTGGTTGACGACCGGGTGCGACAGAATGCAAAGACATTTTCCTGGTTCCGTAAATACTCAATAAAACAATGGCTTAGGCTGTATTTGGTAAGCCAGTGACGGGCGTTGACACCGGTCAAGCACCGCAATAGCACCACAACAGCCAACAGCACGGGGGATCGGCTTGGTCGAACCGGATGACAAGCAGCGACTGGACCGCCTGCAAGACCGGATTGACGCCGCCAAAAGCGCGCAACAGCCGAAGCCACGGGCGGACGAACACTACAGTCAGGCACAGCTCGCCTGGCGCATGGTGATCGAGTTGGTCGCCGGTCTGGGGATCGGCTTTGGCATGGGATACGGGCTGGACCTTTTGTTCGGAACGACGCCCTGGCTGATGATTGTGTTTATTTTCCTCGGCCTCGCGGCCGGCATCAAGACGATGATGCGCAGCGCGAAAGAGGTGCAGGAGAAACAGGCGGCCCAGGCCGCGCAAGAGGAAGAGGGCGACGATGGCGGACACAGCACATAGCGAAGGCGGCGGTCTCGAATTTCACCCCATGGATCAGTTCGTCGTCAAACCGCTTTTTGGCGAGGTTGGCGACCCTGTTTACTGGTACACGATTACCAATGCGACATTTTGGCTTGCCCTCGCCGTAGCAGCCGTCGCGGCACTGCTGGTCCTGACGACGTCCAAACGGGCCATGGTTCCTTCGAACGGACAATCCATAGCCGAGCTTGCCTACGGTTTTGTCTACAAAATGGTCGAGGACGTCACGGGCAAAGACGGGATCAAGTACTTCCCCTACATCATGACGCTTTTCATGTTCATCGTCTGCGCCAACTTCCTTGGCCTTATTCCGATGTCCTTCACAACGACGTCCCATATCGCGGTAACAGCGATCCTTGGTTTTGGCGTCTTCATTGCCGTGACCATTCTTGGCTTCGTCAAGAACGGCGCAAGTTTTCTGGGCCTTTTCTGGGTGTCGAGCGCGCCGCTGCCTTTGCGGCCCGTTCTGGCACTGATCGAACTGATCTCGTATTTCGTGCGGCCGGTCAGCCATTCCATCCGTCTTGCCGGCAACATGATGGCCGGGCACGCAGTTCTCAAAGTCTTCGCAGGCTTTGCCCAGGTCACGGCCATCGCGCCGATCGCGATCCTTGGCGTGGTCGCTGTCTACGGGCTTGAGGTGCTGGTGTCATTTATCCAGGCCTATGTCTTCACGATCCTGACTTGCGTCTATCTCAAGGACGCGCTGCATCCGCACCACTAAGGTCAGTGATCACCCGAAATCCAACCATTCCATCGTAAGGAGAAAAGACATGGAAGGCGATATCGCAAACATGGGTCAATTCATCGGCGCCGGCCTCGCGGCCATCGGCTCGGGCGCAGCGGCGATCGGTGTTGGCCACGTTGCCGGCAACTTCCTGGCGGGCGCGTTGCGCAATCCGTCGGCAGCCGCAGGCCAGACCGCGACACTCTTCATCGGCATCGCCTTTGCAGAAGCCCTGGGGATCTTCTCGTTCCTCGTCGCTCTGCTGCTGATGTTCGCCGTCTAATCACGCGCTCCCGTATCCTTACGGCCGGGCAGGGTGTACACTCTGTCCGGTGCAACGGCCCTTGGGGGGCCACATGACGCGAGAGTGACGAACGATGGCAACCGATACATCCACCGCTGACGCCGCTGCCAGCGCGCCTGGCATGCCACAGCTCGATATCACGACCTTCGGGAACCAGATCTTCTGGTTGCTCGTGGCTCTGGTCGCGATCTATTTCGTGCTGTCCCGCGTCGCCCTGCCGCGTATCGCGGCGATCCTTGCCGAACGCCAGGGAACGATAACCAATGACATCGCCGCGGCCGAAGACCTGAAGGCCAAGGCGCAAGAGGCCGAGGCCGCCTACGATAAAGCGCTCGCCGATGCCCGCGCCGAGGCGCAGGGAATCGCGAACGAAACCAAGGCGGCCATTCAGGCAGATCTGGACAAGGCCATCGCAAAAGCCGATGCCGAAATCGCGGCCCGTGCTGCCGAAAGCGAAAAGGCCATTGCGGAAATCCGCGAAGGGGCCGTGGCGGCGGTGAAGGACGTGGCGCAGGATACGGCCCAGGAGATCGTGTCGCTCATGGGTGGATCGGTCGACGAAGCAGCGGTCAAGGCGGCGGTTGCCGCGCAGCTGAAAGGATAAGCTGATGCGGTTGATCACAACATCCTTGCTCGGCGCGGGCGTGAGCCTTGCCGCCCTGCCTGCCTTTGCGGCATCCAAGAACCCGTTTTCGGCAGAGTTCTGGAAGCTCAGCAACACGGACTTTGTCGTGTCGATCTCGTTCCTGATCTTCATCGGGATCCTGATTTATTTCAAAGTGCCGGGCATGTTGGGCAGGATGCTCAACGACCGCGCCGCGGGTATCGAGAGCGAGCTCGAAGAAGCCCGGGCATTGCGCGAAGAAGCCCAAACCCTTCTGGCCTCCTACGAGCGGAAGCAGAAAGAGGTTCAGGAGCAGGCAGACCGGATCGTGGCGCATGCCAAGACCGATGCCGAGGAAGCTGCCGAACTGGCCAAGGCCGATCTCGAAGCGTCGATTGCGCGTCGATTGGCGGCAGCGACAGAACAGATTGCTTCGGCCGAAGCCTCAGCTGTGAAAGAGGTGCGGGACCAGGCCGCGATGGTCGCTGTGGCCGCCGCGCGCGAGATGATCGCCAAACAGATGACAGCGGCGGAAGGCAACAAGCTGATCGATGCCGCGATTGCCGAGGTGGACGCAAAGCTTCACTAAGCTGGAGCGCAATGTGGGATTGCAGACCCCGGCCATGACGCCGGGGTCTTTTACATTTTCGGTGGGGTTGGTCAGGGTCAAGAGCATTTCTGAATGCTCTTACCAAATCTCTTGAGTAAGAGATTTGGCGTCGCGCGTCGGAGGCTACCGAGACGCGGCAACTGAATGTGAAGTTTTTTTGAAATCTCCGGCGTCTTGCGACAGGTCAAATTCGGACCCGTCGCCGGATGGGACATTCGGGCATCTCAAGCGCGGAGGCAACGATGCTCGACATGACCCGACCGACAGTGACACCGCTCCCGGATCCATTGTGCAGAAACACTGCGCCCCTGATCACGGTCCGAAAACTCTCCCTGCAATATGGCGCCAAACCCGCCCTGATCGATGTCGATTTCGATCTTTATCCGAACGAAATCCTGGCCTTCATCGGGCCGTCGGGTTGTGGGAAGACGACGGCGCTCAAATGCCTGAACCGGATGCATGACGAAACGCGCGGCGTGCTGATCGAGGGCGAGATCCTGATGTCGGGCGAGGACATCCATGGCCCGGACATCGATCCGCCCGTCCATCGTCGCCGCTTTGGCTGGGTTGCACAGAAGCCCAACCCCTTTCCCACGACGATCTGGGACAATGTGGCTTACGGCGCCAAGCTGCATGGTCTTACCCGCGGCAGGGCCGAGTTGCGGGACCATGTTGAGCAATGCCTGCGCCGCGCGATGTTATGGGACGAGATCAAGGATGAACTCCACCAGAAGATCGGCACCGATCTGTCGGGCGGCCAACAACAGCGGCTTTGTATCGCGCGCGCCCTTGCCACCAATCCTGAGGTTTTGCTGATGGATGAACCCACTGGCTCAATCGACCCGATTGCGACGGCCAAGGTCGAAAACCTGTTGCTCGAGCTGAAAGCAGACCACTGCATTGTCATCATAACCCATTCGATGATGGAGGCCCGGCGCATCGCCGACAGGGTTGCCTATTTCCATCTCGGCCGCCTGAAAGAGTGCGGCGCGACGGAACAAATATTTACCAATCCAAAAACGCCCGAGGCCCTGGCATTTGTAACAGGGAGGACGGGCTGACGGGTTCAATTACCGAAGCGGGCTGCCCGCATGGCACTCAGCCGCGGGCCTCTTGGTCGAGCCGTTGTTGTGCGATCTCCTCATTCCGCTCTGCCCGCTGATGGTCACGCAGGGCCCGCTCAACAAAGTCGAGATGGGCCTCAATGGCTGCACGCGCGCCCGCCGGATCCCGTGCCTGCAGCGCTGTGTTGATGGCGCGGTGCTGATCCAGAAGGGCAGCGCGCGTCGTACGTTGCTTGAACATGACCTGGCGGTTGTAAAAGACGCCATCGCGCAAAAGCTGATACATCGACCGCATCATGTGCAGCATGATGACGTTGTGACTGGCCTCGATGATGGCCAAGTGGAACTGCGCGTCGTACCGGGCTTCGTCATCGGTATTCCGCTTTGGATGGGCGGCTTCCATCTTGTCAAAAACGCTCTGCACAACTTGCAGATCGGTGTCGGTGGCCAACCGGGCCGCACGTTCGGCAGCCAGGCCCTCGAGGTCCCGGCGGAATGACAAATAGTCGAATACGGCTTCGTCGTGGCGAGCGAAGAGGTCGGTCAGCGCAGGTGCAAAGGCCGACCCCAGTACATCGGCGACAAAAACACCTGATCCCGGGCGTGCCGATAGCAGTCCAATGTCTTGCAATTGACTGATCGCATCGCGCAAGGACGGGCGCGACACCTCAAGTTGATCCGCCATCTCCCGTTCCGACGGCAGCCGTTCGCCGGGCCTGAGGATACCCCGCAGAATCAACTGCTCGATCTGTCTGACAACGGCACTCGATAGTTTTTCCGGCTGGACGGGGCGGAATGGCATGGTTCTCTCGGCTTAATTGGTCAAGTCATATGACCGACCACAGGTACATGCAACTTTCATTAAGAAACGATTAACCTTGTGACTGCACACAGAAATCATGCGTTTCCTTGCCTTGATCTGCCTCTTTCTCGCGTCGTGCAATACTGCGGGCCCTTATTTTCGGGGTCTGCCCGCGACCGAGGTCACCATCGATGGCTCGACCTTCGATGTGCGTGTGAATGGCAAACTGGCAGAGGCGATCCGAACCAACGCTGAATATGCACCACGTTTCGGGCGAATCGCGGCGCGAGCGCAGGCAGCGATGGAGCTGGTCAGCGGCTGCCCCGTTCGCGAGATGCGAGGGGATCAGGCTCAGGCGCTCGGTATTCTCAAGTGCGGGAAACGCCCGCCTGCGCCGGCGCTCGCACCGGGTGGCAGCTATGCCTGCTACCCCGTTCATATCCTGACCTCCCCGGCTGATCCGCCAGACTATCAGGAACTTAATTGCGAACCGATCTGACCCTACAGGCCTCAATATCTTGTGGATAAGGGGCGGCCTGTCGCTGTCTGTTGTATGTAGCGATTGACTCGGGCCGCGCCCGTTCGGCACGATAGCTGAATAAGCAGAATCAGGCAGGCTTTCGCGAATTGC